>NZ_MPZW01000004.1:0-361658 GCF_002020275.1 Thioclava sp. L04-15
CAACCAAATCTTTTGAAATACAGTTCGATGGCGCCCCAAGGGGCGCTTTTTGCATTCGGATTCCTCCGCTGGAAGCACGCGGCGCGGAATTGACACGCTTGCATTTGGTCTGACCTGATCCTCGGAAACATCCTCGATTTGAAATCACGCTGTCCTCCATCAAAAGAGGTAGGCGATGAAGAGGTGCCGATTCAGCGAAGATTCCCTCCTCACACTATCCCGAATTCGACATCTGTAAGCTCCGCCTGAGAACGAGGGTTTTTCCACCATTTTCATCCATCCGATGATTTGGATCAAAGCACACCGGCCTGGGATATGCGGTTATGCGCATATTCGAGCTGCGTGATCCGGAAGGGTGGTGGCATGTTGTTATCCGTTCTCTCTGCTCTGGCCGAACCGACCCGTCTCGAGGCGATGCGGTTGCTTCTTGATGAACGCGAGCATTGCGTTTGCGAGTTGATGGAGAGGATCGGGGCGACGCAAAGCCGGATGTCGCGACATATGCGGGTTCTCAAGGACGCCGGATTGGTCACCGATCGCCGCGACCGGCAATGGGTGCGCTACCGGCTTAATGACGAGATGCCTGCAGATATTCGGGTGGTTTTGGCGGCCGTCCTCTCGGTCGGCCCCGCAAATGACAGGAGTGCGGCATGAGCACGGGAATGACGGATCATCCGCAGGCACCTCTGCGCGGGAACTGGCTTTGGCATATCGGCGTCGCGGCGTTCGTCGCGTCCTGGTGGTGGCTCTATCATCAGTTGCTCGCGCTGTCGGACTGGCTCACCTCGCTTATGCCGGTCGCCCGCCATAGCCATGCGGGAGAGGCGATCGCGTTTTTCTTGTACGACGTTCCAAAGGTGATGATGCTGCTGACGCTCATCGTCTTTGCGATGGGGATCGTGCGCAGTTTCTTCTCCCCCGAGAAAACCCGTGCCTTGCTCTCGGGCAAGCGCGAGGGTGTCGGCAATATCCTCTCGGCGGGGCTCGGCGTCTTGACGCCGTTTTGTTCCTGCTCGGCCGTCCCGCTGTTCATCGGTTTCATCTCCGCAGGCGTGCCTCTTGGCGTGACTTTCTCCTTCCTGATCGCGGCGCCGATGGTGAACGAGGTCGCGCTGGTGCTCCTCTTCGGGCTGGTGGGGTGGCAAGTTGCGCTGACCTATCTCGTCTTCGGTCTCGCGATCGCGATCATTGCAGGTTTCGTGATCGGGAAGTTGCGCCTTGAGGGTTGGTTGCAGGATTGGGTGCGTGACATTCACTCCGGTGCCCAGGTGCCTGAAGGCCTCGAAGACGAGCGCCTGAGCATGGTCGACCGCTATCGGCTGGGGATCCAGGCTGTCCGAGAAATTTTCGCGAAGGTCTGGATCTGGATCGTGCTCGGGATCGCGATGGGCGCGCTGATCCACGGCTACGTGCCGCAAGACCTGATGGTGCGGATCATGGGGGCCGATGCCTGGTGGTCCGTTCCGGCCGCGGTCCTGATGGGCGTCCCGATGTACACCAATGCCGCAGGCGTGATCCCGATCGTCGAGGCGCTTCTCGGCAAGGGCGCGGCGCTCGGCACGGTGCTTGCCTTCATGATGAGTGTGATCGCACTTAGCCTCCCCGAGATGATCATCCTCAAGCAGGTGCTGACCTTGCGCCTCATTGCGGTGTTCATCGGCGTGGTCGCAAGCGGCATTCTCGCTGTCGGCTACCTGTTCAACCTTATGTTCTGAAAGGAACGCGAAATGAAAACCGTCAAAGTCTATGGCCCGGGCTGCAAGCGTTGCGAGACGACCGCCGAGATGGTGAAGCAGGCGGCTGCGACGCTGGGTATCGACGTCGAGGTCGAAAAGGTTTCCGATCCGAAGGCGATCGCGCTTGCGGGCGTGATGTCGACGCCGGGGATTTCCGTCGATGGCAAGCTAGTGCATGCGGGTGGCTTGCCTGATCCCGACCGGCTCGCGGGGTGGCTGAGTGCATAATACCGCGCGCGTCCGCTTTCGCGGGCCGCTCATCTTTCGCTGGATGGCGTTGGTTCTCGGCCTTCTCTTGGTGGCCGACGAGGCTTTGGCCGAGACGCCGTTGCGAGTCGGCGTGCTCGACTACCTCGGTTCGGAGCATTCGCTTGCGCATTGGGCGCCAACCGAAAAGGCGCTTGCTGCGGCGTTGCCCGATCACGAGGTGCGCCTCGTCGCGCTCGACATTCACCAGCTCGATGCGGCGCTCGCCGCGGGGGATCTCGATTTCGTGATCACCAATCCGGGCAACTATGCCGAGCTGGAATATCGCCATCACATCAGCCGGGTCGCGACTGCCGAAGGGGACCAGCCTGTGGCCTCGACGCTGGTGGCGCGCGAGGACATGACGGGGATCGGCGATCTTGCGGGGAAGCGGCTCGCGATCGTGGCTCCCGAAGCCTTTGGCGGCTTCCAGCTGATCTGGTCGGAGATGGCCGACACGGATCGCGGTTTGCCGGGCAAGGTGGAACTTGTGGTGACGGGGTATCCGATGCAGCGCGCGGCGCAGGCTGTGCTGGATGGGACCGCGGACGCGGCGGTGCTGCGCGCCTGCATGCTCGAGGAATTGCAGGCCGAGGATCGCGCCCGCTACGGTGCACTTCATGCATTCGCGCAGCGCAGTGTGGAGGGCACCGATTGCGCGGTCTCGAGCCCCGTCTATCCGGGCTGGCCCTTCGCGAAGACGCGCGCGACTTCGCCAGAGCTGGCCAAGCAGGTCGCCGTGGCGCTTTTGCAGATCCGGCAGGGAAACCTGTGGACCGTTCCGCTCGATTACCAGCCGGTTCACGAGTTGATGCGCAAGCTCCAGATCGGCCCCTATGTTCGCACCGGCCCGGTTTCCATTCGCGAATTCATCGCCGATTATCGCGACTGGCTGATTGCACTCGCGGCGGCTCTGGCGTTCTGGGCTCTCTATTCCGTGCGGATCGAGACGCTGGTGCGGCGGCGCACTCGGGCGCTCGATCAGGCCAATGCCCAGCTCAAGCTCGAGATGGCCGAACGCCAGCGCGCCGAGGAAGCTGACCGGCAACACCGGCGTGAGCTCGACCACGTCGCGCGGCTGTCGATCCTCGGCGAGATGGCCTCCTCGATCGCCCACGAGCTCAACCAGCCCCTCAGCGCGATTTCCAACTACGCGCAAGGTTGCCTGTTGCGGCTCAAGACGGGGAATTTCACGACCAGCGACATGGAGACCGCCTCGAGCGAAATCGCCGCGCAAGCCAATCGTGCAGCGACCGTGATCCAGCGGATCCGCGCCTTCGTACGCAAGCGCGAAAGCCAGCGTGCTCCGGTCGAGATCTGCGACTTGCTGGACGAGTGCGCAGCACTCTTCGATGCGGCAGTGCATCGCGCAGGCGTCGTCGTCGATCTGCACTGCCCGCCGGATCTGACGGTGATCTCGGGCGACAAGGTGCAGTTGACCCAGGTGGTGCTGAATCTCATCCAGAACGCCATCGACGCGATGTCCGAAACCGCTCCCGAGGCGCGCCGCATCACGATCCGTGCCGAACCTGCGCGCGATCCGTCCGAAGGCGAGGGTGTCTGCGTGTCGGTGCGCGATCACGGTCACGGGATGTCCGGGGCCGCGATGGACCACTTCGCCGAGGCCTTCTATACCACAAAGAGCGAAGGGATCGGGCTGGGGCTCGCCTTGAGTCACTCGATCGTCGAGGCGCATGGCGGCACGATGCGTGCCCAGACGCCCGAGGATGGCATCGGGCTGCGCGTGGCGATCTGGCTGCCGGTAGAGGAACTGGAATGAGCGGGGATGCGATCATCCATATCGTCGATGACGACCGGGCGGCCCGCGAGGGCCTGGGCTTTCTGCTCTCTTCGCTCGGTCTCGAGACCCGGGGTCATGCCAGCGCAGCCGATCTGCTCGGGCATCTGGACGGGCAGGTGGTGGGCTGCATCCTGGCCGATGTCAGAATGCCGGGCATGACCGGGCTCGAACTGCTCGATGAGCTGGGTCGGCGTGACTGCCCGCTTCCGGTCATCATGATCACCGGTCATGGCGATGTCCCGATGGCAGTACGGGCGATGCGCGCGGGCGCGATGGATTTCTTCCAGAAACCCGTGAACGGCATGGCTCTGGTCGAACGGATCAACGAAGCGCTTGCGCTCAGCCGTGAGCGCGCCGCAACCGGGCGCGAACGCGCGCAGCTCGTCAGTCGGGTCGCCAGTCTGACCGCACGCGAGGCCGAGGTGGCACGCGCCGTGCTCGCGGGGCGGCAGAACAAGCAGATCGCGGCGGATCTGGGGATCAGCCTGAAGACCGTCGAGAACCATCGCCACAACGTCATGGACAAGATGGGTGCGGGCAGCGCGGCCGATCTGGTGCGACTGCTTGTCGCGGCGGGATGGGCTGAAACCTAGGGGTTAACCCCCAGGGGGGCGGGGTTTCCTCCGATACCGCGCGCGAGGGCGGCGGGCGTAAGATCCGGGTTGAGCCAATCAGAAAGGATCAGCCCAATGGATACGACCCGCCGCGGCTTTCTGAGCGCCATCGGCAAGGTGACCATCGGTGCCGCGGCCTCCGTGGCCGGTGCCGCAGGCGCCGCCGAGGCCGCAACTGCAGAAGGCCATGTAGCGCATTGGGGCATGGTGGTCGACCTGCGCAAATGCATCGGCTGCCAGGCCTGCACCGTCGCCTGCATCATGGAAAACGCCGTCCCCGAGGACGCTTTCCGCACCCATGTTTCGGTCTACGAACTCGTCAAGGACGGGCAGGATCCGGCGATGGTGATGTTGCCGCGTCTTTGCAACCATTGCGACGACCCACCCTGTCTGCCGGTCTGTCCGGTCGAGGCGACCTTCAAGGCCGAGAACGGCGAGGTTCTGGTCGATGCGTCGAAATGTGTCGGCTGTGCCTATTGCGTGCAGGCCTGCCCCTACGACGCGCGCTTCATCAACCACGAAACGCAGGTCGCGGATAAATGCACCTTCTGCTTCCACCGAACCCAGGCGGGGCTGTTGCCGGCCTGTGTGGAAACCTGCGTCGGCGGGGCACGCAATTTCGGGGATCTGAACGACCCGGAAAGCGAAGTCTCGAAGATGCTCGCGGAAAACGAGGTCTCGGTGCTGCGCCCCGAGATGCATACCAATCCCAATGTCTATTACATCGGCCTCGACGAGGTTCTCGAAGGTCGGGTTGCGGGCGAGGCTGCCTATCATCCCGAAATGGCCGACCACGGGGAGGCTCACTGAGATGGACGTGCAAGTTCATGAACTCGTCGGAGCGGTGCATGAGGCGGCTTGGCTGCCTTGGGCCGTGCAATATTTCTTCCTGATCGCGATCTCGGCGACTGCGCTCCTGATGGCGCTGCCGGGCTTTGCCTTCGGGCGCGCAGAGGCCCTGCCGCGCGCGCGGCTGGCGCTGATGACAGCGGTCACGACCGGGATCACCGCGCCGATCGCGCTTCTGGCCGACCTGCACCAGCCCGCACGCTTCTGGGAGTTCTTCGTCTACACCCACACCAGTTCGTGGATGGCCTGGGGCGCCTGGATCGTTCCCTCCTATGTCGTCTTCACGCTGGGCTTCGCCTGGGCGCTGCATCGTCCCGCCTTCTTCGCGATGGGCCAGGAAAACTGGCGCTTCGCTTGGCTCTTCCGTTGGCTGAGCCTTGGCGGCCCGTCGAACGGTTTCGCGCCTTTGCTGGGCGGGCTTGCCGGCGTCGCCGCGCTCGGGATCCTGACCTATACCGGGGTCGAGGTGATGGTCGTGCGCGCCCGCCCCTTGTGGAATACGCCGCTTCTACCGCTGCAGTTCGCGGCAACCGGGTTCGTCGGCGCGCTGGGTGTGATGCTGGTGCTCGAGCGGATGTTGAGCCGCGACGGCGCGCTCGAGGCCGCACTCAACCGCCGGCTTGTCGTCGCCCTCTGCGTGGTGGCGAGCCTTGGCGCGATCTGGCTCACGGTCGCGAAATCGGGGCTTTCGCCCGCCCATTCGCAGGCTCTCGCCTCGGTAGCGGGCTTCACGATCTGGCAAGAGATCGCGTTCTGGGGCGCAGCGGCGATCGCGGTGCCGCTCCTGCTCGGCCTGATCGCTCCGCGCCATACCGGCTGGGCGACGGGGCTGATCGCGATCCATGCGGCCTGGATGTTCCGCTGGACCGTCTTCATGGGCGGACAGGCGGTGCCGAAAGTCGGTTCGGGTCTCTACGACGCGCTGCTGCCCACCGGGGTCGCGGGGCTGATGGGGGTGATCGGCACCTTCGGGCTCTGGGTCTTCCTGCTCGTCGTCTACACGACCTTCCTTCCCTGGACCGAGGCCGGGCTGCCCGAGCGCAGCCATGGCGCCCCCCGTCCGGCCCGTTCTGTCTGAGGAGTTTCAATCATGACCAACCGTCGCAATATCCTCAAAGGAGCCGCCGCGACCGCGGGGCTCGCCACCTTCGGCGCGGGCTATGCCGAAACGGTGAAGAAGATCACAAAGGGGAAATGGGCCGGCGAGGTGCCGCGCAACGAGCATCTGACCGGAAATTCGATCCCCGCCGAATACCGCGTCGATCCCGAGACCGGCGATGTCGAGCTCAATCCCGATCAGGCGATCAGCTACACGATGTGCATCGGCTGCACGACGATGTGCGGGGTGCGGGTGCGGGTGGACAAGAAGGCCAACAAGGTTCTGCGCGTCGCGGGCAACCCCTATTCGCCGATGTCGACCGATCCCTTCATTCCCTATTCGGCCTCGGTCGCCGAGAGCTTCGCGGCGATGGCGCAGGCAGGCAAGGGACAGGGGCTCACCAGTCGCTCCACCGCCTGCGGGCGGGGCAACGCGGTGCTGCAGCAGGTCGACAATCCGCGCCGGGTGCTCAAGCCGCTCAAGAGGCTCGGGCCGCGTGGCTCTGGCCAATGGCAGACGATCAGCTTCGAGCAACTCGTGGCCGAGGTCGTCGAGGGAGGAGATCTCTTCGGCGAAGGGCGCGTGGCGGGTCTGCGCGAGATCCGCGATCTCGAGACGCCGATCAAGGAATGCGCGCCCGAGCTTGGTCCCCGCGCCAACGGGCTGGCGCTGATGAACTGCGTCGATGACGGGCGCGACAATCTGGTGCTGCGCTGGCTCAAGCAGAGCTTCGGGTCGAACAACTTCACCCGGCACGGCTCTTATTGCGGCGGGGCGTATCGGTCGGGCTCGGGGGCGCTCTTTGGCGATTTCAAGAAAATGCCCCATGCCAAGCCCGACTTCTCGAATGCCGAGTTCATCATCTTCGCAGGCACCGCGCCGGGCAATGCGGGCAACCCGTTCAAGCGGATCGGGACGCTGGTTGCCAAGGCCCGCTCGGATGGCGATCTGAGCTATGTCGTCGTCGATCCGGTGCTCAACAACGCGCAGAACGGCCCTTCGGGCGAGCGGTCGCGCTGGGTGCCGATCAAGCCGGGCACCGATGGCGCGCTGGCGATGGCGATGATGCGCTGGATGTTCGAGAACGACCGGATCAACGCCGCCTATCTCGCCCAGCCCAGTCAGGCCGCCGCCGACGCCGCGGGCGAGGCAAACTGGACCAACGCCACCCACCTGGTGATCGTGGACGAGGTCCATCCCCGTTTCGGCCGCACGCTGCGCGGCTCTGATATCGGGTTGGCTGTCGAGGACGGACCCTATTCGGAGGCCGATCCTTTCCTCGTCGCGTCCGAGGCCGGTCCTATCCCGGCCGGCGCCTCGGCCGCGCCGCTCTATTTCGACGGCGTGGTCGAGACCTCCGGCGGGCCGGTCGCGGTCAAGACTGCGCTGAGTGCGTTGCGCGACGAAGCCTATTCGCAAAGCATCGAGGCCTATTCAGAAGCCTGCGGCATCCCGGTCGAGACCATCGTGGGTCTTGCGCGCGAGTTCACCAGCCATGGCCGCAAGGCGGCGGTGAACAGCCATGGCGGGATGATGACCGGCTCGGGCTTCTACAACGCCTATGCGCTCACCATGCTCAACACGCTGATCGGCAACCTGAACTGGAAGGGTGGCACGATGATCGCGGGCGGTTGGTTCCCCGACAACAAGGGGCCCGCCTATGATCTAGCGTCTTTCCCGGGGGCGGTGCAGGCCAAGGGCCTGCCGATCGGGCGCAACGTTCCTTATGTGAAAACCAGCGAGTTCAAGGCCAAGAAAGCGGCAGGCAAGCCCTTCCCGGCGGATGCGCCCTGGTATCCCAACGCGCCGGGGCTCGCGACCGAGTGGATCAGCTCGATCGTCAATCATTACCCCTACGGCGCCGAGGCGCTGATCTTGCGCAATACCAACCCGATCTACGGGATCCCCGGCATCGCCCCCCTGGTCGAGAAGCTGAAAGATCCGCAGGTCGTGCCGCTGATCATCTCGATCGACCCGTTCATCAATGAAAGCTCGGCGATCGCGGATTACATCGTGCCGGATTCGGTGATGTACGAGACCTGGGGCTTCACCAAACCCTGGGGCGGCGTGGCCACCAAGGCGACCTGCGCGCGCTGGCCGGTGATCGAGCCGAAGATGGAGAAGAATGCCGAAGGGGAGCGCGTCGGGCTGGAGACCTTCCTGATCGCGACCGCCAAGGCAATGGGCCTGCCCGGTTTCGGCGATCACGCGATCCCGGATTCCGAGGGCAATCTGCACCCGCTCAACCGTGCCGAGGACTGGTATCTGCGCGGGGCGGCCAATGTCGCAATGATCGGCAAGACGCCGGTCGCGGATGCGAGCGACGAGGATATCGCGCTGTCGAACGTCGCCCGGATCGTCGAAGATCTGCAAGCCGTTCTGAAACCTGATGAATGGCGCAAGGCTGCGACCATCTTCGCCAAGGGCGGGCGCTACGAGCCGATCGAGCGCAGCTATGATGGCGATCGCGCGACCTATGCCTTCTCCGAGCCGATGCTGATCTGGAACGAAGGGCTCGGCAGCTTCCGCCAGTCGACCACCGGCAAGCACATGCCCGGCACGCCCGCCTGGCGCGAGGCGCAGTTCGCGGATGGCTCGAAAGTGGCCGATCATTACCCCGATGCCGATTGGCCGGTGAAGGTGATCAGCTACAAGTCGCCGCTTCAGAATTCCTATTCGGTGGGCGCGACGGCACTGCTGCGCATCGTGGCCTCGAACCCCGTCGCGGTGGGGCGAGCCTTGGCCGAGGCGCATGGGATCTCGACCGGCGACATGGTGCGGCTGACGACGCCGGGCGGCACGCTCGAAAGCGTGGCCGTGGTGCGCGACGGGCTCGCGCCCGACACCGTGGCGATCGAGCATGGCTTTGGCCATCGCGGCTTCGGTGCGCGCGACATCACAATCGACGCGACGACCGTGCCCGGTGATCCGCGCCTTGCGGCGGGTGTGTTGCTCAACGATCTGGGCCTCGTCGATCCCACCCGCGAGAAAGCGGGCGTCTGGGTCGATCCGGTCTCGGGTACGGCGGTGCGTCAGGGGCTGCCCGCGCGGATCACCCGGATCGGCTGAACCGGGACGCGGGGCGCGCGGTGCAACTTGCAAAGGCCAGCTCCATGGTCGAGACTCCGGCCTCGACATGGCTGGCCGTGGCGTCACTTGTGCGCTGCCCGATCCCGAGCTGGCCGAAACAAGGGAGTTGAGATGAGACTGAGTGTTTACCTCGCAGGCGAGATTCACACCGATTGGCGCGAGGCCGTGATTGCGGCCTGTGAGGGGCTTGAGATCGACTGGTCCGGCCCGGTCACCGATCACGCGGCCTCGGATGATTGCGGGGTCGAGATTTTCGGCGCCGAGGAAAACAAGTTCTGGCACGACCGCAAGGGGGCGTCGCTCAACGCGATCCGCATCCGTACCGGCATTGAGCGCTGCGACGTTCTCGTGGTTTGCTTCGGCGAGAAATACAAGCAATGGAACGCCGCCTTCGATGCGGGCTATGCGGCCGCGCTGGGCAAGCCGATCATCGTGCTGCAACCGCCTGAACACGACCACGCGCTCAAGGAGGTCGACGCGGCCGCCAGCGCGGTGGCTCGCACGCCCGAGCAAGTCGCCCGTGCCCTTCGTTATGTGACCACGGCAAAGCTCTGAGCGGGACAGCCGCGACGTCGATCCGCGCAAAGAAAAACGGCCGGGCCCTCGCGGGTCCGGCCGTTTCATGTCGTTTATACGCTCAGATGCGCTGACCGGAGGCGGGTTCGAAGAAGGTGACCTTCTCGAGATCGAACTCGAGATCGAGCATCTCTCCGGGATGGGCGACGGTCTCGGCGTGAAGCCGCGCGGTGATCATCTTGCCACCCATATGGGTCGTCACGAACGTATCGGCGCCGGCGGGCTCGACCATGTCCACCCGGATCGCTGCGCGCTGCACGGTGTCGCCCGAACGATACCCGGCCTCGGCCAGATCCTCGGGGCGCACGCCCACTACGACCTCACCCGGAAGATCCTTGCGCGGCACGTTGAGGAAGATCGGCTCGAGACCTTCGCGGTCGATCTCGAGCTTGGTGCCATTGCCCTCGCTATGCGCGCGCGCCGGGATCAGGTTCATCGGCGGGCTGCCCATGAAATCCGCGACGAAGGTATTCGCTGGGTGATTGTAGATCTCCGAGGGCGTGCCGATCTGCTGGATCACGCCGCCCTTCATCACCACGATTTTCGTCGCCAGCGTCATCGCCTCGATCTGGTCATGGGTCACATAGACCATCGAGGCGCCAAGCCGGTGATGGAGTTTCTTGATTTCCGAGCGCATCTCGACGCGCAGCTTTGCGTCGAGGTTCGAGAGCGGTTCGTCGAACAGGAACAGCGCCGGATCGCGGACCAGAGCACGCCCCATCGCGACGCGCTGGCGCTGCCCGCCCGAGAGCTGGCCGGGGCGGCGCTTGAGGAGCTGCTCGATCTGCAATTGCTTGGCAACCTCGGAGAGTTTGCGATCCTGTTCCTCTTGCGGGATGCCACGCACCTTCATCCCGAAGGTGATGTTCCTAGCCACCGACATCGTCGGATAGAGTGCGTAGGACTGGAACACCATCGCGATGTCGCGATCCTTCGGGCTGACATGGGTCATGTCGCGCCCGTCGATCTCGATGCTGCCCGAGGTGATTTCCTCAAGCCCCGCAATGCAGTTGAGCAGGGTCGATTTCCCGCAGCCCGAAGGGCCGACCAGAACGAGGAAATCGCCCTTTTCGATGGTGACGTTGATATCCTTCAGGATCTCGGTCGAACCGTAGTTCTTGTAGAGATGCTTGATGTCGAGAATGGGTGCCATGAGATCAGCCTTTCACGGAACCGGCGGTCAGCCCGCGGATGAAGTATTTCCCGGCGACGATGTAGACGAAGAGCGTCGGCAGGCCCGCGATGATCGCTGCGGCCATGTCGACGTTGTATTCCTTCACGCCGGTGGTCGAGTTGACGATGTTGTTGAGCGCGACGGTGATCGGTTGCGATCCGGCCGAGCTGAACGAGACGCCGAAGAGGAAGTCGTTCCAGATCTGGGTGAATTGCCAGATGATCGTGACAACCGCGATCGGCAGCGAGAGCGGCAGAAAGATCGACCAGAAGATGCGGAAAAAGCCCGCCCCGTCGATCTTGGCCGCGCGCACCAGCTCATGCGGGATCGTCACGTAGTAGTTGCGGAAGAACAGCGTGGTGAAGCCGAGCCCGTAGATCGTGTGCACGAAGATCAACCCCGGGATGGTCCCCGCAAGTCCGAAGATCCCCAGCATCCGCGCCATCGGCAGCAGCACCACCTGGAAGGGGATGAAGCAGCCAAAGAGCAGGAACGCGAAGAACAGGTTCGCGCCGCGGAACCGCCATTGCGCGAAGATATAGCCGTTCAATGCGCCGATCAGCGTCGAGAGCAGCACGCCCGGCACCGCCATCATCACTGAGTTCCAGAAGAACGGGCGCAGCCCCTCGCACTGGATGCCGGTGCAGGCGCCGCTCCAAGCCTTGCCCCAGGCGTCGAAGGTGACCTCGCGCGGTAAGGCCACGAGGCTTCCGGTGCGGATCTCCTCGAGCGATTTGAGCGAGGTGGTCAGCATCACGAAAAGCGGCAGCAGGTAATAGAGCGCGAAGAGGCACAGGAGCGCATAGAGCCCCCAGCGCAGCAGGCGGCGGCCGATCAGCGCGCCGGCCGACCGTGGCTCGCGCCCGGTTTGGGTCAGGGTCGCGTCAGTCATTCTTCGCCCTCAATTCGGAGTAGAGATAGGGAACCACGATCGTGAAGACGACGAGCATCATGATCATCGCCGAGGAGGCCGCCTGGCCCAGATCCCCGCGCGAGAACGCCATCGCATACATGTAGGTCGCGGGCAGGTCGGTCGCGTAGCCCGGACCGCCGCCGGTCAGCGCGATGACGAGGTCGAAGCTCTTGATCGCGAGATGGGCGAGCACGATGAAGGCCGACAGGAAAATCGGCGCCATCGAGGGAATGATGATCGCGGTATAGACGCGCCAGGTTGGGATGCCGTCCACCTGCGCGGCCTTGATGATTTCTCCATCGACCGAGCGCAGCCCCGCAAGAAACAGCGCCATCACGAAGCCCGAGGCCTGCCAGACCGCGGCCATCACGATCGCATAGAGCGCCATGTCGGGATTGATCAGCCAGTCGAAGGTGAAGCTCTCGAAGCCCCAGCCCCGCACCATCGCTTGAATGCCGAGCCCGGGGTTCAGGATCCATTTCCAGGCGGTGCCGGTGACGATCATCGAGAGCGCCATCGGGTAGAGGTAGATCGTACGCAGCGCGCCCTCGATGCGGATCTTCTGATCGAGGAAGATCGCCAGCATCAGCCCGAGGATCATCGAGATCCCGATGAAGAGCGCGCCGAAGACGAAGAGATTGGAAAGTGCGGTGTCCCAGCGCGGGCTGGCGAACAGCCGCTCGTATTGGATCAGCCCGTCGATTTCGTAGCGCGGCAAAAGCTTGGAGCGCGTCAACGAAACCCAGGCCGTCCAGGCGATGAAACCGTAGACGAAGAGGAGCACGGCCACGAAGGTCGGCGCCAATACGATCTTTGGGACATGGCGGGAAAGCCAGTCGGTCATGGGATTTGTCCTAGATGGGGACCGCCCGGCCCTGCGGGTGCAGAGACCGGGCGGAAGGGCGTAATCAGGCGATTACATCGAGTTGGCGACGGCGGTGGCCAGCTGCTGCACGGCCTCTTCCGACGACATGTCCGAGTTGAAATGCGCGGTGACGACATCGGTAATCGCACCGGCCTGAGCGCCACGCAGCGCCATGCCATGGGCGTAGGACGGCAACAGCGAGCCGTTCTCGCCATCAGCCTTCATGTCGGCAGCCGACATCTTCGCGCAGTCGTCGAACTTGTCGAGCGACACGTCGGTACGCACCGGGATCGAGCCCTTGTTCAGGTTGAAGGTCTCCTGGAAGGAGGGACCGACGATCAGCTCGGCCAGGATCTTCTGGCCTTCCTGTTTGCCGGCGCCATCGACCTTGAACATCGCGAAGCTGTCCACGTTGTAAAGGAAGCCGGCATCGCCCGGGGTCGGCGCGCAGACGAAATCGGCGCCCGGGGTCTTGCCCGCGGCGAGGAATTCGCCTTTCGCCCAGTCGCCCATGATCTGGAACGCGGCCTCGCCATTCATCACCATCGCGGTCGCGAGGTTCCAGTCACGGCCCGAGAAGTTGTCATCGACATAGCCGCGCAGCGTGCGCATCTCGTCGAAGACCGCTTTCATCGTGTCCGATTTCAGCGCGTCCTGATCGAGCTCGACCAGTGCCTTGTGGTAGAATTCCGGCCCGCCGAGCCCGAGCACGACGGTCTCGAACACGGTCGCGTCCTGCCAGGCCTGACCGCCATGCGCGAGCGGTGTGATGCCAGCAGCTTTCAGCTTCTCGGCGGCGGCGTTGAACTCTTCCCAGGTCTTGGGCATCTCGATGCCGTTGGCGTCGAGGATCGCCTTGTTTGCCCAGACCCAGTTCACGCGGTGCACGTTGACGGGTGCCGCGCACCAATGGCCGTCGCATTTCATGTGATCGGCGATACGCGCGGGCAGAACGTCGGCCCAGTGCTGTTCTTCGGCGACATCCGAGATATCGGCGAGGACGCCTTCTTCATACCACTCCTGAATCGCTGGGCCCTTGAGCTGAACCGCGGTCGGGGCGTTGCCCGACAGAACGCGGGCGCGCAGGGCGCTCATCGCGGCATCGCCACCGCCCCCGGCGACCGGCATGTCGGTCCAGGTGCCGCCGCGCTGGGCGAATTCCTGCTGGAGCACGGCCACGGCTTTCGCTTCGCCGCCCGAAGTCCACCAGTGCAGAACCTCCGCCTTCGGTTCGGCGAACGCGCTGCCCGCGGTCAGCGCAAATGCGGACAGGGCTGCGAATGCAGTCATCTTGGTCATCGATTTTCCTCCCGATGTCTGCGCCTCCCTCCAGAGGCGCGGTAACGCGGACATTCTGCAAAACGATTTTCCGGTCGCAATCCCGTTACCGCCAGGTCTCTGCGCTGCGGCATGAGATTCTTGTCGGGTTTGTTACAAGCTGTTACCAATTCCGGGTTTTTCGGCGGCGCCATTCCGGGCTGCGCGCAAGGAAGGGACAGGAATGACGATTCCCCGGCTCCTGATCGTCGATGACGATTCCGAGATGCGCATGATGATGGTGACCTATTTTCAACGCCACGGTTTCATCGCGCATCCGGCCACGAGCGAGGCAGAGATCAACGCCCATCTGGCGGAGAACCGCGTCGATCTGATCCTGCTCGACGTGATGCTTGCCGATGAGAACGGGATCGAGATCTGCGCGCGGCTGCGCTCGGAGGAAGATGTGCCGATCATCCTTGTCTCGGCGCTCTCGGCCGATCATCAGCGCATGGCGGGCTACGAGGTCGGCGCCGATGATTACATCGCTAAACCCTTCAACCCCGAACTTCTGATCGCGCGGGTCAAGGCGGTGCTGCGCCGGGTGCGCCGGTCGCCTTCGCTGAGCTATCGCCGCGCCACGAGCGTCTGGCATTTCGGCGGGTGGCGCTATGACGGCAAGCGCGACGAGGTGATCGCGCCGGACGGCTATCAGGTGATGCTCTCGAGCCGGGAGACGGCGCTCCTGAAAGTGTTGCTGGCCAATCCCCATATCCCGCTCACCCGCGAAGAGATTGCCGCAGCTCTGAGCGATCACCCCGAGACCGACGCTAGCGGACGGGCGATCGACGTACTTGTGGGGCGGCTGCGCTCGAAGATCGAACGCAATCCGAAAGCGCCGCAGATGCTACGCACCGAACGCGGCACAGGATATGTCTTTGCCTGCGACGTGACGCGCGAGGAGACATGAGGGCGCTGCCCCATCCCAGCCTGCGCGCGATGGCGGCCTTCTGGATCGCGGCAGCCTTTCTCGCCGGTGTGGCGGCGGCATGGCTCTGGTTCGACAGCCAGGGCGCCTGGCGCGAACATCTCTTGCACGCCGATCGCGACGGGCAGCTCTTGTATGCCGCAATCGAGACCGGCTCGACGATGCCGAAGGACTTGCAAGCCTACCCTCTGACGAAGCCCGATGCCGAGCTGGCCGAAAAAGCGCAGTTCATCTCTTTGTCCGACGCGCCGCGGCCCGCCCTGCTGACCCATATTCCGGTCACGGGGCTGCATCCGAGCGGCACCAACATGCCGCAGCTGGTGATCGAGGCGGTTTCCTCCGATCTGAGCTATCCGGTGGGGCGTTTGACGACCGGACCCGAGATGGCCGCGCAGGAGATGTTGGGCCAGATCGTCCGGCTTCTCTCGACCTATTGCGGCGATCCGCTGGTGGTGCTGCGCAGCTCTGGGGGGACATGGTATCGGCTTGACGGCTCGGCGCTCTGGAGCTGTCAGGCGGTGCCGCGCGACAGGCGCATCGCGGCGATGGCGCTGGGCGGGTTTGCGTTGCTCGCGCTGCTGGCGAGCGCCAGCCGCATCGCGCATCGCTTCAGCGATTTCGCGAGCCAATTGCACGATCGCCAGTTGCGCGGCGGGCCCGATGCTTACGAACGCGAGGGTCCGGCCGAGCTTGCCGCCATCGTCGAGGCGGTGAACCTGTATCTCGACCGCGAGCGCCAGCGGCTGTCAAAGCGGCTGATGGTGCTCTCCGGGGTGAGCCACGATCTGGGATCGCCAGCGACGCGCCTGCGCTTGCGGGCGGCGCTGATCGAAGACGAGGTGCTGCGCAACCGTTTTGCCGCCGATATCGAGCGCATGACCGAGATGATCGACGGGGTGCTGGCCTATACCCGCTCCGAGCTGAACGTCGAGACGCCCCGCAAACTGAGCCTCACTGCGCTGGTCGAGGCCCTCGTCGATGACTACCGCGACGCGGGGCAGCCGGTCGAGCTGCGCCCGATCGAACCGGTGCGCACGGAAGGCGCGCGTTCGCTGTTTTCCTCGCGGGTGGGCCATGGGGAGCTGTCCGAGCGGCAGATCCTCGTAACCGCGCGCCCGATGGCCTTGCAGCGCGCGATCTCGAACCTGATCGACAATGCGCTGAAATACGGACGGCGCGCGCATGTCAGCCTAGAGGCGGATGCGCAGCGCGCGCAGATCGTGGTGGAAGACGAGGGCGGCGAAACGCGCCCCGAGGTGATGGCCGCGCTGACCGCACCGTTCGAGCGTGGTCCGCAGGAGGCGCAGGTCTCTGGCCATGGGTTGGGCCTGACCATTGCCGCGACCGTGGCCGAGGCGCATGGGGGCAGCCTGAGTTTTGCGCAAGGCGCGCGGGGGCTGCGCGTGACCCTGACGATTGCGCGCGGGTAAGGCGCGAAGGGCCGCCGCTGTTCCCGAAATGAAAAGGGCCGGCAATCGCCAGCCCCTCCCAAGCCTTCAATCCAGCGGATCGATCACTCGATCCCGCCGAGGCACATGTATTTGATCTCGAGGAAATCGTCGGCGCCGTATTTCGAGCCTTCGCGGCCGAGCCCCGATTGCTTGATGCCGCCAAACGGGGCGACCTCGGTCGAGATGATGCCGGTGTTCACGCCGACGATGCCGGTTTCCATCGCCTCGGCCACGCGCCAGACGCGGGCGAGATCACGCGAGTAGAAATAGCCTGCCAGACCGAACTCGGTGTCATTCGCCATCGCGACCGCATCGGCCTCGTGCTCGAACTTCACCAGCGGCGCGAGCGGCCCGAAGGTTTCCTCGCGCGCGACCTTCATCGCCTGCGTGACGCCGGTGAGGATCGTCGGCTCGAAGAAGGTGCGCCCGAGGTTCGAACGGTGCCCGCCCGTCGCGATCTCGGCGCCTTTTTCGGTGGCGTCCGCGATATGATCCTCGACCTTTGCCAGCGCCGCGGCGTTGATCAGCGGGCCGGTGGTGACGCCCTCGTCGAACCCGTTGCCGAGTTTCAGCGTGCCGAGCTTCGCCGCCAGCTTTTCTGCGAAAGCGTCATAGACGCCCGCCTGCACGTAGATCCGGTTCGCGCAAACGCAGGTCTGCCCGTTATTGCGGAACTTCGCGATCAGCGCACCTTCGACGGCGGCATCGAGATCGGCATCGTCAAAGACGATGAAGGGCGCGTTGCCGCCAAGCTCGAGGCTGATCTTCTTCACCGTCTCGGAGCCCTGCTTCATCAGCAGTTTGCCGACGCGGGTGGAGCCGGTGAAGGTGATCTTCGCGACCTTGGGGTTGGCGCAAAGCTCCTCGCCCATGCCCGCCGCATCGAGGCCCGGGATGATGTTCACCACGCCTGCCGGGATGCCCGCGCGTTCGGCCAGAACCGCCATCGCGAGCGCCGAGAGCGGCGTGAATTCCGACGGGCGCCCGACGAAAGTGCAGCCCACGGCCAGCGCCGGGGCGACCTTGCGCGCGATCATCGCGTTGGGGAAGTTCCACGGCGTGATCGAGCCCACGACGCCCACCGGCTGCTTGAGCACGATGATGCGCTTGTCGCGCTGGTGGCCGGGGATCACGTCGCCGTAAACGCGCTTGGCCTCTTCGGCGAACCACTCGATGAAGGAGGCGCCATAGGCGATCTCGCCCTTGGCCTCGGCCAGCGGCTTGCCCATCTCGGCGGTCAGGATCGCGGCGAGGTCGTCCTGGTTCGCCATCATCAAGTCGAACCATTTGCGCAGGTAGCCCGCGCGCTCCTTGCCGGTCAGCGCGGCCCAGGCGGGTTTCGCCGCATAGGCCGCCTCGATCGCGGCGCGGGTCTCATCCACGCCCAGATCGGTGACCTTGGCCACCAGTTCCCCGGTGGCCGGATCGTTCACGTCGAAAGTCTTGCCGGTCTCGATCCACGCGCCATTCACATAGGCGCGCGTCTCCAGAAGGCTCGGGTCTTTCAGCTTCAACATTCTCAGGCCTCCTTCGCCGCCGCCATCGCCTCTTCGAGAATGTCGAGCGCCTTGGCCATCTGCTCGTCGGGGATGGTGATCGGTGCGAGGAAGCGGATCACGTTGCCATAGACGCCGCAGGTCAGGAGCAGCAGGCCGCGGTTGAGCGCCTCGACGCGGATGCGCTGGGTGAGGGCCGCATCAGGCTTGCCGTCCGACATCAGCTCGATCGCGACCATGAAGCCAGGGCCGCGGATCTCGGCGATCTCGGGCATGGTGGCGCGGATCGCTTCCAGGCGTTGCTTGAGGCGCGAGCCGAGCTCGTTGGCGCGCGAACACAGGTCCTCTTCCTCGATCACGTCGAGCACCGCGTTCCCGGCCGCGACGCCCAGCGGGTTGCCGCCATAGGTGCCGCCCAGACCGCCCGGGTTGGCCGCGTCCATGACCTCGGCCTTGCCGGTCACGGCCGCGATCGGCAGACCGCCGCCCAGACCTTTCGCCATCGTGGTGATGTCCGCCGCTACGCCATAGGCGTGCATTGCGAAGAGGGTGCCGGTGCGCGCGAAACCGGTCTGCACCTCGTCGGCGATCATCACGATGCCATGCTCGTCGCAGAAGGCGCGCAGGCGCTTGACGAAATCATGCGGGGCGGGGTTGAAGCCGCCTTCGCCCTGCACCGGCTCGAAGATCACCGCGGCGAGGCGCGAAGGGTCGAGATCGGTTTTGAACAGGCTCTCCATCGCGGCGAAGCTGTCATCGGTCGACACGCCATGCAGCGCGTTCGGGAAGGGGACGTGGTAGATGTCGGGCATCATCTGGCCGAAACCAGCCTTGTAGGGCGCGACCTTGCCGGTGAGCGTCATCGTCATGAAGGTCCGGCCGTGGAAGGCGCCGCCAAAGGCGATGACCGCGTTGCGGCCGGTATAGGCGCGCGCGATCTTGATCGCGTTCTCGACCGACTCGGCGCCGGTGGTCACGAAGATCGACTTCTTCGCGAAATCGCCCGGCGTCTTCTCATTGAGACGCTCGGCGAGGCGCACATAGGGCTCATAGGGGAGAACCTGATGGCAGGTGTGGGTGAAGGCGTCGAGCTGTGCCTTGACCGCCTCGATAACTTTCGGATGGCGGTGGCCGGTGTTCACCACCGCGATCCCGGCGGCGAAGTCGATCAGTTCGTTGCCATCGGCATCCGTGACCGTCGCGTTCTCGGCCGAGACCGCAAAATTCTGGGTTTGCACGCCGACCCCACGGGCCAGGGCCGCGGCGCGGCGGGTTTCGAGCTCGGTATTCGTGGTCATGGGGAGCCTCGCATGTTGGCGGAGAATCAGGATATGCGCCGCACGCTAGCGTTTAATATCTGACCTCGCAACGTTTAGTTTGTTAAACGGCGTTAAACAGGCTAGGGTCATTGTCAGCACATGCGCACGCCCGTAGAACAAGGGCGCGAGAGGATTGTGATTTGAGTGATTTCGATGTCGGCTCCCGATTGAAGACGATCCGCGAGGAGAGCGGCCTTTCGCAGCGCGAACTGGCGCAGCGGGCAGGCGTGACGAACGGTCTGGTGTCGCTGATCGAGCGCAACAAGACTTCGCCCTCGATCACCTCGCTGCGCAAGATCCTCGAGATTCTCGGCATGACGCTGGCAGAGTTCTTCGACAGCGGTGCGCCCCCGGAGCCGGGGAAATTCGTATTCCGCCACGGTGAGCTGACCGAAATCAACCCTGGCCGCATCTACCGCTCTGCGGGGGCGGAGGCGCTCAAGGCGCTCTCGCTCAAACGATGGGGGAAGCAGGGGCAGACGAACCTGCTGTTGCTTTACGAGACCTATGAGCCCGGGGCCGATACGGGCGAGGAAGCCTATAGCCACGAGGGTGAGGAGGGCGGGTTCGTCATAGAGGGCGAGATGCTGCTGACCGTGGGCGAGACGACAGAGCTGTTGCGGGCAGGCGACGCCTATCTCTTCGACAGCCGCTTACCGCATAGGTTTCGCAACGTGGCGCAAACGCGCTGCGTGATCGTCAGCGCCGCGACCCCACCCACCTTCTGAGAGACGTCAGTTGCCACTCGTGGGGCAGGGCGCGATGCGGATCGGCGCCTCTGGCGTCACGCCGAGCGTCTGACAATCCTTCGCACAAAGTGTCCAGCCCGAGACGGTCGCGCCGGAAGCTGCGAGTTCCAACTCGGGCACTTCGGGGCCGTCGGCTTTCCAGACCCACCAGCCGTTCTCGAAATGACCGCCCGGGCCGGGCTCCATCCCCGCGCCCGATCCCTTCACCGCTGCCCCGACGAGCCGCAGCGTGCCGTGATCGGTGACCTGCCAATGCTCGCGCCAGCCCTCCTTCTCGACCGAATGGGTCCATTCAAGGGAGAACTGGCCGCTTGGGGCCAGCGCGATCATCACCGCGCCGACCATGAGGCAGCTCGCGCTCACGCCGCCGCCTTCTCGCGCCGCAGCCAGAGCGTCACGGCGAAGAGCGCGACCAGCGCGAAGCCGATTTCATCGGTAAGCGGCAGCGCCGCGATCAGGGTGAAGCCTGCGATCATGCCGAGCGCACGTTCCCAAAGCGCCAGCGGGCGCCCGAGCCAGCCGATCACCGCCACGCCCCAGAGCGAGAGCGCGAGCAGCGCCTTGATCACGACATAGGCCACCGCTGGCCAGTAGCCGATCGAACCCGCGAGCGGCCCGCCATCCTGCAACATCAGCGCAGGCGTATAGACGGCCATGAACGGCACCACGAACCCGGCCGCGGCGACCTTGATTGCCTCGAAGCTGATTTTCAGGCCGCTCTCCTTGGCAATCGGGGCGGCGGCGAAACAGGCAAGCGCGACGGGTGGTGTCAGATCCGCAAGGATGCCGAAGTAGAAGACGAACATGTGGCTCACGATCAGCGGCACGCCGAGATCGAGAAGCGCAGGCCCCGCGATCGAGGAGGTGATGATGTAGTTCGGGATCGTCGGGATCCCCATCCCCAGCACGATACAGGTGATCATCGTCAGGATCAGCGACAGGAAAAGGCTCGATTTGCCGACGCCCACGATGAACTGGCCGAAGGTCGTGGCGGCACCCGTCAGGGTCATCACGCCGATGATCACGCCGACCAGCGCGCAGGCGATCCCCACGGGCAGTGCGGTGCGCGCGCCATCGGCAAGGCTGTCACGGCAGATCGCCAGCGTTTCGCGGCCGCCCTTGGAGAAGGCATTGATCGCGACCAGCACGGCCAGCGCGGCGAGCACGGCCCATATCCCGACCTCGAAGAACGCCGCGGCGACCAGAGCGAGAATGATCCAGAAGATCGAACGGATCACGGTGTTGGGCAGCCCCAGCGCGACCGAACCACCGAGGATCAACAGGCCCGTCAGCGACAGGCCGACCGTTCCCGCGAAAAGAGGCGTGTAGCCCGAGAACAGAAGGAACACGAGTACCGCGAGCGGCAGCAGCAGATACCAGCCCTCCTTGAGCGCCTTGCGCGGGCTGGGCAGCTCGGATTTGGCAAGGCCGCGCAGGTTGCGCTTGCCCGCCTCGAGATGGACCATCCAGAAGGCGCCCGCGAAATATAGGATCGCCGGGATCAGCGCGGCTTTCACCACCTCGACGTAATCGACGCCCAGCGTCTCGGCCATGATGAAGGCAACGGCCCCCATGACCGGCGGCATGATCTGTCCGCCCATCGAGGCGGTAGCCTCGACCCCGCCCGCGAAGGCCGGACGGTAGCCGAAGCTCTTCATCAGCGGGATGGTGAATTGTCCGGTGGTGACGACATTCGCCACGCCCGAGCCCGAGATCGTCCCCATCAGCCCCGAAGAGAGGACCGAGACCTTCGCCGCCCCGCCCATCTTGTGGCCGACCATGCCAAGCGAGACATCGGTGAACAGCTTGATCATCCCGGCCTTCTCGAGGAAGGCGCCGAACAGGATGAAGAGAAAGATATAGGTTGCCGACACATAGGTCGGGATGCCGTAGATCCCTTCCGTGCCATAGCTCATCTGCTCGATTACCTGCTCGAAGGCATAGCCGCGATGGTTGAGCGGAGAGGGCAGGTATTGGCCGAACATTGCGTAGAGGAAGAACGTCCCCGCGATGATCGGCAGAGCCGGGCCCATCAGCATCCATGCGGCGGTGAAGACGGTGATCAGCAGCAGCACGCCCATGACCAGATCGAGCGTGTTCGGATCGCCCGCGCGCAGCAGAAGCGGCGTGTATTCGATCCATTGATAGGCCGCGACGGCGACGCCGCCCGCAGCGAGAAGGTAGGCGAACGTGCGCCCGAGCGGGCCGAAGCCCTTCGCTATGGAGAGAAGCGGAAAACCGAGGGCCAGCAGGAAGCCCACATGGACCGCGCGGGCGATCTGGCTCGAGGGGCTGATCACATGGGCGGCGAAGGCGATCTGCCAGACCGAGAACGCCACGGCGAGCCAGAACAGAACGCGCCCCTCGCGGCTATGGGGGAAACCATCGGCCAGCGGGTCGTGCATGACGGCATCGACCTCTGCCTCCTTGCTCATGTCGGTCATTTTCTTCTCCCTCAAATATCAAGGGGCGACCCGTCGTTGCGCGTCGCCCCGGTCCCGTCTTTACGCGGGCTTATTGCAGAACGCCCATTTCCTTGTAGTAGCGCTCCGCGCCCGGATGCAGCGGGATCGGCAGACCCTTCACCGCATCCTCAAGCGAGATGCCACCGGCCGCCGAATGGGCCGCCTTGAGGGTGTCGAGATGTTCGAAGATCAACTTCGTCATCTGGTAGGCTTCTTCGTCCGAGACGCCCTCGCGGGTGACGAGGATATTGGTGATCGCCACCGTGGGCACATCGGCATCCTGGTTCGGATAGGTGCCCGCGGGGATCACGCCAGCCTTGTAGGGCGCGCCCAGTTTCTCGGCGATATCGGCGGGGATCGCGACGAAGGTCACGGCCTGCGTGGTCGAAAGATCCTTCAGCGCCGCATTGCCCAGACCCGAGGACTGGAAGGTCGCGTCGAGTTGGCGGTTCTTCATCAGTTCGACCGATTCCGAGAAGGGCAGGTATTCGACCTTGCCCATATCGTCATAGCTCATGCCCGCGGCGGCAAAGATCTTGCGGGCGTTGAGTTCGGTGCCCGACTTCGCCGCGCCGACCGACAGGCTCTTGCCCTTCAGATCGGTGATCGTGGTGGCTTCGGCATCCTTCAGCGCCGCGATCTGGATGAAGTTCGGATAGATCGCCGCGATCGCGCGCAGCTTGCCCAGCGGTGCCTTGAAGCCCGCTTCGGGGTTGCCTTCCCATGCGTCCTTCACCGAATCCCCCAGCGCGAAGGCCAGCTCGCCCCGGCCCTGCTGGAGCAGGTTGAGGTTCTCGACCGACGCCTTGGTCGACTGCACCTGAACGCGCGCGCCTTCCATGTTCTGACCGTAGACTTCCGAAATCGCGACGCCGAGCGGATAGTAGACGCCCGAGGTGCCCCCGGTCAGGATGTTGATGAAGTTCTCTGCGTGAGCGACAGGTGCGCTGAAAGCGATGGCCCCGGCGACCAGCGCGCCGAGCTTGATGTTGTGAAACATCCGTTCCTCCCATGTAACTTGCCCGCTCGTGGCGGCGGGACTGTGCTCAAGGTGGCCATTTTACCGGATAGTTCAATTCAATTCACGGCCCCGAGACAAGAAAACCTGCATTCTCGTCGGGGTTCTCGGGCGCGGATGGCGCAGGAAGAGGCGTCAATTGCGAATAGGGGCGGTTGTGCGGTTGCAAAGGCTTGTGGACGGGCGGGCGCTTGCACACCCATCTGCGCGGTGCGGATGCTTGACGGCGCGGGCGCGATCTGCTCGTGACGATGCAGAAATTCCGCCTGCGCGAGCCAGCATGCCCGATCCCAGACCCTTCGCCCTTGATCCCGCGCGCTGGCCGCAAACGCTGCGCTGGGCGGTGTTGCTTGCAGGATCCGTGTTTCTCGCCGCGCTTCTGGGTGCGGTCCATCTTTCCGCCGCCTTTCTGCTTGGTCCGATGGCGGTGGCGATCGCGCTCGCCTCGAGCGGCGGTTCCGTGAAGCTTCCGCGGGCCGCATTCGTGGCGGCGCAAGGGGTGGTCGGCGTGATGATCGCCTCGAAGCTGCCCGCCTCCATCCTGCCCGAGATTGTCCGTGACTGGCCGATCTTCCTGGTCGGAACACTCTCGACCGTGCTCGGCGCTTCGGCGCTGGGCTGGGCCATGGCGCGCTCGGGCAGTCTGCCGGGGACGACCGCGATCTGGGGTTCGTCGCCGGGAGCCGCGACCGTGATGACGCTGATGTCGGACGATTTCGGCGCCGATATGCGGCTGGTGGCGGTGATGCAATATACCCGCGTCGCCTGCTGCGCGATTGCCGCAACCGCCGTGGTGCGGCTCTTCGGCGTGGCACAGCCCGGAAGCGTTGCCGCAATTAGCGCCCAACCCGAGGCGGGCGCGATGATCGAGGTCGCCAAGAGCCTCGCGCTGGGAATCGGCATGGCCTTTCTCGGGCTGAAACTGAAGATCCCCGGCGGCGGGCTCCTGCTCCCGATGGCGGGCGGGCTGATCTTCGGCGCGCTGGGCTTCGTCGAGATCACGCTTCCGCAGACGGTGCTCGCGCTCAGCTATGCGATTGTCGGCTGGGGGATCGGGATGCGCTTTTCCCGCGAGGTGCTGCGGCATACGGCGCGGCTGTTGCCGCTTATCGTCGGGTCGATCCTTGCGCTGATCGCGCTCTGCGCGGGCTTCGCGATGGCGCTGGTTCATTTCGCCGGGATCGAACCCGTCACCGCCTATCTCGCCACCAGTCCCGGAGGCGCGGATTCGGTGGCGATCATCGCGGCGGGCACGCAGGTCGATGTACCCTTCGTCATGGCGATGCAGATCGCGCGGTTCCTGCTGGTGTTGATTGCCGGGCCCGCCCTTGCGCGTGCGCTGTCGCGCAGGCAATTGCGGGCCCGCTGAGGCTCAGATCACTGGTTGAACGCCGTCTCGCCGTGGCGATAGGGCTCTTGCTGGATCAAAAGCACGCCCGAATTGTCGTCCGGGTCATTGTCGTAGTGATCCTTCGTCACCGCGCCGGGCAGTTCTCCGAAGGCTTTCGACAGCTTGATCGGCGAGAAGGTGAAGGGGATCTTGTCGTGCAGCCACGGCATGTCGCGCAGCGCACTCGAGACCGAATCCGCGCACATCATCTTGTTGACCGAGCCGTTGCGCTCGACCCGCGCCATCAGCTGATCGGCCTCGGCCATGGTCAGAGGGATCGTCTGGGCGCGCACATACCAGCTCTCGCGGGCGTGGTAGTCGATATAGAATTTCCGCATCTTCTCGGTGATGCCGAAATGCACGTCGTTGCGCTCGGGCGCCCAGGGGTGATTCCACGTGCCGGCCGGATCGAAGATGATCCGTTCGCGCCCGTTGATCATGAGCGCCGAATGGCCACCCGCACCCGTATTGGTGCTGATCACCGTGTAAAGCGTCAGCGAGGGCGGCTCTTCGGAAACGTAGCGAAACTTGGCTACCTCGGCATCCGAGGCATAAATGTCGTCTGCACCACAGCCGGCCAGCAGAAGCGGCAGCATCAGGCAGACGAGAAGCAGGCGCATCATCTGCCCGATCTCCCGTTCTGAGCGTGTCTCTTTCCAGCTGCGCCGGTTGCGTCAGCCGTTCACAAGAGCGAGAAACACCAGAAAGCAGAGGATCACAATAACCGCGACTGTGACGAAGCGCACAAATCCTGCGAATGTTCTTTCCTGGACACGGATATCCATATTGCCCGGCTTGTAGTCGGCCATCGCGCGTACTCCCTGTTGCGCCATTCTCCCTGACGAAAACCTAGCCGAGCCTTGCGCGCCTGTCACCTGTCCTGTTTGCCTGAAGGCCCTTCTTCTTCCAAAGCACGTGCGAGACGGAAGCCGATCCGGCGCGGAGCCTCGTCCTCGGGCAGTTTCGGTTGGGCAATCAGCATCACGTTGAGCTGGTTCACATGCTGGATGAGCTGCGTGCGCGCGCCATATTCGTCGGTGCCGTAGAAGGTCAGGATGTCGGGATCGAAAAAGCCGATCCCCTCGATCTGGAGCACCCCGGCCTCGCCGCCGGTCAGGCCGAGCACGACTTCCTCGTCTTCCTTGAGCTGCTCCTCGAAGTTCTGAATATAGAGCAACACGCGCTCATAGGCCCATTGCGCAGGGCTCTTGTCTTCGGGCGGCTCGCGGGTGAGTTCGGGCGGAAGGGGTTTGACCTCGGCCGTCTCGGGCGCATCGGCCGCCGTATGCACCACTTTCGCACGCGGCAGGGCGGCTTCTTCCTGCGCTTCGGCGGTGGTGCGTATCTCGGTCATCTCAGGCTCCAGATCCAGGCGCCGTCCTCACGCAGAGTGCGGCTGATCTCTCCTTTGTGCCAAAGATGATTGAGATGCGCCATCGCCTCGACCATCGCGAGGCCATACGTCCCCTCGTCGATCTGGCGCTTGAAAAGCGGCGGGAAGCAGTCGCAAGCGGTGCGCGGTGCCGCGAGATGCTTGCGCAGGCGTTTGAGCGCGCCCTCGTGGTTCTCGATCATCTGGCGCAGTCGCAAGGGCAGCCCTGTGAAGGGCAATTTGTGGCCCGGCAGGACGAGGTGGCGATCCTCCGCGAGCTCGGCGAAGCGCGCGCAGGAAGTCAGCCAGTCGCTCAGCGGATCGGCCTCGGGTTCGGTCGCATAGACACCCAGATTGGCCGAGATCGAGGGCAGGAGCTGATCGCCACCCAGAACGAGATCGTCATCGAGACTCCACAGCGTCGCGTGTTCCGGCGCGTGCCCGTCGCCCATGCGCACGACCCAGCGCCGCCCGCCCAGCGTGATCTCGTCGCCCTCGCTGATCCGGGTGAAGCCGAGCGGCAGCGGGTGCACGCAATCGGCGAAGTTGAAAGGGCGCTCATTGGCGCGCTTCTCCAGCAGTGCAGGGTCCATCCCCGCCGCGCGATAATAGGCGAGCGTTTCCGCCACGGGCTGATCCTGCGGGTCGAGTTGCAGCATCCGCGCGAACAGCCAAGAGGTGCGGGTCGTGATCAACTCCGCACCCTGGGACTGAAGCCAGCCCGCAAGCCCGATATGGTCGGGATGGTAATGCGTCACCAGAACGCGGGTGACGGGCTTGCCCGCAAGCGGCCCGTCCATCGCGCTTTGCAGCGCCGCGCGGCATTTGCGCGTGTCGATGCCGGGATCGACCAGCGTCCAGCCATCGCCCTCCTCAAGCGCGAAGCAATTGACGTGATCGAGCGCCATCGGCAGCGGCAGGCGCAGCCAGAGTACGCCCGGTGCCACCTCGATCGCCTCGCCGGTCCCGGGCGGGTCCGCCCAGGGGTAGCGAATGCCGGCGCTCTCGCCCCTCATGCCTCGAGGTCTTCGACCGACAGCGCGTAGAGCCCCTCGGCCCCTTCCTTCGCCTCGGCAAGCGAGGCCGCGTAGATCGGCATCAGGCGGCGGATGTAAACGGCCGCGAGATGGCCGCGCGCGGAATTGCGGCCCTCGGCCATCGCCGCGCGGAGGTGGTAATAGCCCCCCAGCACGCGCGCGAAGGCGTCGAGATAGGGCACGGCGCCCGCGAAGCGGTCCTGCATGCCTTGGCCGATCAACCATTCGGTATGCTCGCGCAGCGCCTCGGCCGCCTGCCAGACATCCTCGGCCAGAACGGGGAAGGCCTCGCGCGCGCCGCGCGCCTCGTCCTCGATCTCTTGCAGGAGGCGGAAGGCCGCCGCGCCGTCATCCATCATCTTGCGGCCCACGAGATCCATCGCCTGGATGCCGTTCGTGCCTTCGTAGATCGCGGTGATGCGCACATCGCGGGCGAACTGGGCCGCGCCCGTTTCCTCGATATAGCCCATGCCGCCGTGGATCTGGACGCCGGTGTTGGTCACCCGGATGCCCATATCGGTGCCATAGGCCTTCGCGATCGGGGTCAGAAGGGCGGCGCGCGCCTGCCAGCTCTCCTTGCCGGTTGCCCGACCCATGTCGATCGCCACGCCGCAGGCCAGCGCGATCGAGCGCGCCGCGAAGATCTCGGCCTTCATCTCGGTCAACATCCGGCGCACGTCGGCATGTTCGACGATCGGGGTGAACTGCACGCGGTCCTTGGCGTATTCGAGCGCCTTCTGATAAGCGGCCTCGGCCACGCCGATCCCCTGTGCGCCCACGTTCAGCCGCGCATTGTTCATCATCGTGAACATCGCTGCCATGCCCTTGTGCTCGCCGCCGACCATCCAGCCGGTCGCGCCCTCATAGCTCATCACGCAGGTGGGCGAGCCGTGGATGCCCAGCTTGTGCTCGAGCGAGACCACCTTGAGCGAGTTCGCGACGCCCGGATTGCCGTTCTCGTCGGGAAGGAACTTCGGCACCATGAAGAGGCTGATCCCCTTCGTGCCCGGTGCCGCATCGGGCAGGCGCGCGAGCACCAGATGGCAGACATTGCTCACCACATCGGAATCGCCCCAGGTGATGAAAATTTTCTGCCCGGTGATCGCATAGGTGCCGTCGCCATTGGGTTCGGCTTTGGTGCGCAGCGCGCCCACATCCGAGCCCGCCTGCGGCTCGGTCAGGTTCATCGTGCCCGACCATTCGCCCGAGATCAGCTTGGGCAGGTAGAGCGCCTTGATCTCGTCGGAGGCGTGATGCTCGAGCGCCTCGATCTGGCCCTGCGTCAGCAGCGGGTTGAGCTGGAGCGACAGGTTCGCGCCCGAAAGCATGTCGTTGAAGCCCACGTTGATCGCCTGCGGCAGGCCCATCCCGCCATATTCGGGATCGGCCGCGATGCCGACCCAGCCACCCTCGGCCAGCGCCTGAAGGGCTTCCTTGAAGCCTGGCGCCGAGCGCACGACACCATTCTCGAGCTTCGTCGGCGTCAGGTCGCCGCCACGGTTCGTGGGCGCGATCACCTCGTCGCAGAGCTTGCCGCCCTCGGTCAGGATCGCCTCGACCATGTCGGGGGTCGCCTCGGCGAACATTTCGGTCTCGGCCACGGGGGCGAGCGGGACGACATGATCGAGAATGAAACGGATGTCGTTAACGGGGGAACGGTAGCTCATGGGTCTCCTCCGGGCGGCTTGGCAATTGCAGCCGACGCGTCTATGTCCTGTCAGGTTGATTTTACCCTACCGCAAGGGCAGCCCCCTTCAACTCCAACGCTGCGTCACGACTGCATGAGCACCGAAACCCTTCTCCTTGCCCCCGATACGACGGGCTTCGCCAGGGCCGCGGAGCTGCTGCGCGCAGGCGCGCTTGTCGCAATGCCGACAGAGACGGTTTACGGGCTTGCAGGCGATGCGCGCAACGATCGCGCCGTTGCCGAGATCTTTGCCGCGAAGGGTCGGCCGCGCTTCAATCCGTTGATCGTGCATCTCCCCTCGCTTGAGGCGGTCGAGGAGATCGCGGTCGTCTCGGACGCCGCGCGCGCGATCGCGGAGCGGTTCTGGCCGGGGCCGTTGACCCTGGTGCTGCCGTTGCGCGCGGATTCGGGCCTCTCGGAGCTGGTGACGGCCGGTCATGACACGGTGGCGATCCGTCTGCCCGCGCATCCGGTCGCGCGCGCGCTCCTGAAGGCGTTCGGCGGGCCGATTGCGGCGCCCTCGGCGAACCCGTCCGGCAAGATCAGCCCGACCACGGCGCAGCATGTGCTCGACGGGTTGTCGGGCAAGATCGCGGCGGTGCTCGATGGCGGGCCCTGCGAGGTAGGCGTCGAATCGACGATCCTCTCGCTCGATCCGCCCGCGCTGCTGCGGCCCGGCGGAATTGCGGCGGAGGAGCTGGAAGCGGTGCTGGGCGCGCCCTTGCCGATCGGCGGCGATGCGTCGAAGCCCAACGCGCCGGGGCAGCTGAAATCCCATTACGCGCCCGGGGCGGCGGTGCGATTGGAGGCAGTGCAGCCACGCCCGGACGAGATCTGGATCGGCTTTGGCGCGGATTGCGCGGGGGCCGACCTGAATCTCTCGCCCGCCGGCGACCTGACCGAGGCGGCGTCCAACCTCTTCGCGATGCTGCGCGAGGGCGATGCGCTGGCGCGCAGGCGCGGGGCGGCCACGCTGGCCTTCGCGCCGATCCCCGAAACCGGATTGGGCCGCGCCATCAACGATCGTCTGCGGCGTGCCGCGGCCCCGCGCGACTGAGCGGGTTCAAGCGTCGCGCAACGGCGTGACTCTTCCGCGGAACGGATAGGCCGGGTCGGCATAATTCCCCACCACCGCCCCCACAGGCACGATGCCCTCGATGAAAGTTTCGTCCTCGGCGGTGTAGTCGGTGCCGGGCCCGCTCAGATAGCCTTCAAGCTGCTCGGGCGACTTCGGCCCGATCAGCACGCTCGACACGATCCGGTTTTCCAGAACCCAGCGGACCGCGAGATCGGCGGTGCGGCGGCCGCTCGCGCGGGCATGGGCATCGACGCGCTCGGCGGCGGCGAGAAGGTCGGGGCGGAACTCTGTCTCGGTGATGCGCCGATCCCCGCGGGCCGCGCGCGAGCCTTCGGGAACGCCGCCGACATATTTGCCGGTCAGCACCCCTCGCGCGAGCGGCGAATAGGGTACGACGCCGATGCCGAAATGCGCACAGGCGGGCAGGTAGTCGATCTCGGCCAGACGATAGAGCGCATGATAATAGGGCTGCGCCGCGAGCGGACGCGCCACGCCCAGCCGGTCGGCGATGCGGATCATCTCGGCGATTTTCCACGCGCGGAAATTGGAAAAGCCCCAGTGACGGATCTTGCCGTCTTCGAGCGCCAGCCCCAGCGCCTCGATCACCTCTTCGAGCGGTGTCGTCTCGTCGTCGCGATGCAGATAGTAGAGGTCGATCGTCTCTGTGCCGAGCCGGTCGAGGCTGCGCTTGAGCCCCTCGGCGATCCAGCGCCCCGACAGCCCGCCGCTATCGGGCTGCCCGGCCAGCTTGTTGCCCACCTTGGTCGCAAGGAACCAATCGTCGCGTCGGGCAGCGATGGCACGCCCGACGATTTCTTCACTGCGCCCGTCGGCATACACATCGGCGGTGTCGATGAAACGGCCGCCGGCCTCGGCGAAGCGCGCGATCATGTCTTCGGCCATCGCGGGCTCGGTTTGCGCGCCGAACATCATCGTCCCGAGGCACAACTCGGAGACCTCGGGGCCAATGCCCAGAGAACGACGGTTGAGAGTGATCTGCGGCATGGGCTCCTCCGGGATTGATCTGTCGGCCATGTGGTTGGCCTTGCGCGCCATGTAGAGCGCAAGTGCCAGCAGGGCCAGCAAGCGCATCCAGATGGCCGTGTCATTCGCGCTCCGTGGCCAGAGCCGACGTCCCAGCCCGGGAGAAAGCTGGACGAGCCTCTGATCACCCGCCCCACGCAGGTTGTTTTTCCTTTTTCAGGAAAATTCAGAAAATAGGCGATTACTTTTCGCGCGTCGAAAACGCGAACCTCATCCGGTTCAAATAGGCCTCCCCGGGGCGAAGGATCGCATTCGGGAAATCCGGATGGTTCGGCGCGTCAGGCCAGGATTGCGGTTCGAGGCAAACACCGGACGGCATGCCGGATTGCGCATCGGTGTAGAGCTGCAAGCCGGGTTGATCGCTCGACACCCTCATCTCGCGCCCGGTTTCCGGAGCGTATAGCACCGCGACTTCGCGCAGGCTCTCGCTCGGCTCAAGGCAGAAGCAATGATCGTAACCGGTCCTCTCGCCGTGCAGCAAAGGGCGCTCTTCGCGAAAATCGAACTCTGTTCCCGAGACTGTTTGCGGTGTGCTTTCGGGAAGTCGTGCGTCGTCGACCGGCAAATAATGCTGCGCAGAAATTTGCAGCAGGTGATCGCCGATCTGCCCTCCGTCCGCGAGGTTGTAGAACCCATGCGAAGTGATCGAGACCGGGCAGGCGCGCGTCACCGTCGCACGATAGGTGATGCTCAGTGTCGCCGGCGGGGTTAGCGCGAAATCGGCCTCGATGCTCAATTCACCCGGAAAGCCCTGATCGCCGTCGGGGCTTTCAAGCCGAAGCGTGAGCGCGCTCATCCAATGCGCGACAACTTCCCACTTGCGGCGGTCGAATCCGTCTGCGCCGCCATGCAGACAGTTGGAGGACTCGTTTGCACTCAACTCGTAGTGCTCACCGTCGAGCGTGAAACGCGCTCCGGTTATGCGATTGGCGAAACGTCCGATCGTTGCACCACGAAAGCTGCGCTGTCGCTGATATGCGGCGGGATTGGGCAGGCCGACGAGCACATTTTTCAGCGTGCCCGCTCTATCGGGCACTTTGAGGCTGTGCAGTGTCGCGCCATAAGGAAGGATCTCCGCGCGAACACCGGTGGGCAGGCCGATGCACAGCATCGTCGCGTCATCGATGATCATTCCCGTTCCCCCGAAAGTCACAAGGACGTGATTGGTGCGGGGCCAGCATGACATGAGCGCGAAGCTACGCGCAGCTTTTTCGGCTCGCGCGGCACATTTCGCTGAAGGATTTTTTGAGGCTGTCGACAGACGATGGCCGCGAGGCTTTTCGACAAGTCTTTGGTTTTATATTTGAAAATCCCGACATGGCATCCGGCTCGAAACGAGCTTTTCTGGTTCGACCTGATTGCAGGGCGCTTGCCGAGTCGAGAGAGAACCGGGGCGAGCGAGGGGAGAATCGGACGGATTTCCTCTGCCGCGGGCTGGATCGATTCGGCCCCCCCTTCTTCTGAACGATGCCGGTTTGCGGCGTTTCTCGATCGCGACCGGTGGGCGGAAATCCACCCCTTCGCTGGAGGTTTCCGGGCCGGTTTCAACCCCGTGTCATTCCCTGATCACATCCCCGCGCGGGTACGGCGCAGCAGATCGCCCAGCTCGCGAAAGAGAGGCGCCCTGGCCGAGGTGCCGCGCCATCCGAGCACGACCCGGCGCGGGCAGGCATCGGTCAGGGGCGCAATGGCGATCTCCTGCCCGCCGATGACTCCCGCATCGAGCGCGAGATTGGGCAGCAGCGTGATGCCCAGCCCCTCGCTCACCATCGAGATCAGCGTGGCAAGCGAGGTCGCGGAGAAACTGTCATCCTGCTCGATGTCGCGATCGGGAAAGGCCGAGAGCGCGTGGCGTTGCAGACAGTGCCCCTTCTCGAGCAGCATCAGCCGCGCACCGTCAAGCTGATCGCCGCTGACGGGTGAGGGGCCGAAGCTGCCGGGTGGCGCGGCGAGGTGATAGCCGTCGTCGAACAGCTCCATCACCTCGATGCCGGGGATGTCGAAGGGTTTTGCGAAGAGGATCAGATCGAGTCGTCCGGTTTGCAGCCCGTCAAGCAGGGTCTCGGTCATCTCTTCGCGTAGAAGGAGCCGCAGATCGGGGAAGCGCTGGCGGATCTCGGGGAGCGCCCGCGGGATGAGGTAAGGCCCGATCGTCGGGATCGCTCCGAGCCGCAGATCGCCGCCTTCGGGCGCGCGTTGTGTTGCTGCCAGATCCTCGATCTCGCGCGCGGCGAGCAGCACAGCGCGCGCCCGTTCGGCAATCTCGGCCCCGATCGGCGTCAGGAGGACCGACCGCTTGGTGCGCTCGGCCAGCTGCACGCCCAACCGGTCTTCAAGCTCCTTGAGCCCGGCCGACAAAGTGGGCTGGGTCACGAAGCAGCTTTCGGCGGCACGGGAGAAATTCAGCTCGTCGGCGATGGCCGTGAGAAAGCGCAGCTGGCGCAGAGTGAGGAGCGGAAGCATTATCGAAAACCTCTATAACAGAGATCATTATAATCAATTTCAGCTATCACTGGCCATGCTCTAAATCTCTCTCATCGAAACAGCGAACACGAAACGCGCAAGACAGATGGAGACGAACATGACCGAAGTGACCCAACCCAAAATGCCGCAGCTGAATGCCCCCGCACCGGCTTTCGACGCGCCCACGACCCATGGCCAGAAGACCCTCGAGGACTACAAGGGCAAGTGGCTGATCCTGTTCTCGCACCCGGCCGACTTCACGCCGGTCTGCACCACCGAATTCATCGCCTTCGCGAAGAAGCAGGACGAATTCGAAGCGCGCAATACCGAGCTGCTGGGGCTCTCGATCGACAGCCACTACTCGCACATCGCCTGGATGCTCAACATCAAGGAGAAGTTCGGGACCGAGATCAAATTCCCGATCATCGCCGACCTCTCGATGACCGTGGCGCAGGCTTACGGCATGATCCAGCCGGGCGCGTCGGACACCTCGGCGGTGCGCGCAACCTTCATCATCGACCCCAACGGCGTGCTGCGCGCCATGGTCTACTACCCGATGGTCGCGGGCCGTTCGATCGACGAGATCTACCGTCTCCTGGTCGCGCTCCAGACTGCCGAAGAGCACAAATGCGCGATGCCGGAGAACTGGAAGCCGGGTGACGAAGTGATCGTCCCGACGCCGGCCACGCCGGAAGCCGCGCAAGCCCGCGCCGGTGAGGGCTACAACACGGTCGACTGGTACTTTTCGACCCGTCAGATCTGATCCGAACACCCCGGCGGTACGCCGCCGGGGTCTAGTCCGCCCAAGGAGAAGCACGCCATGAGCCAGCAAGCCAATATCGACAGCATGACCAATATTCTGGGCCAGACCTTCGGCCTTTATGTCCAGACCCACGGCTATCACTGGAATGTCGAGGGGCCGCAATTCCGCCAGTTCCACACGCTCTTTGAAGAGCAATATCAAAATCTCTGGGAAGCGCTCGACGAGATTGCCGAGCGGATCCGCTGCCTCGGGGCCTATGCGCCGGGCACGCTCTCGGAGCTGACGACGCTGGCCGGGGATGCCCCCGCGCGTGCCCAATCGGCCGAGGCGATGGTCGATGCGCTGATCTCGGCGCATGGCGCGCTGGCCGCGAAGTTGCGCGACGCGATCACCACCGCGCAGGAGGCGGGCGACGAGGTCTCGGCGGGCGTACTCACCGATCGGCTGGAATGGCACGAGAAGGAAATCTGGATGATGAAGGCCTCGCGCGCTTGACGCGCGACCTCTCCGGCTCCAGCGTCGAGACGAACGGCCGCCAAGGGTATGGCGGTCGTTTTCGTCGCGTGACTGTCATCGAAACGTTGCGCGAAATTCGCTCGAAAATGCGCGAAAATTTTCTATATTAGAGAAAGCGAACATTGACGAACGAGTCGCATCCCTTTGCTAGGGCATGCAGGAGACGGAAAGATGACGGCAAGAACGGACGCGGTGGACCTCTTCGTGATCGGCGGGGGCGTGAACGGTTGCGGGATCGCGCGCGACGCGGCGGGCCGCGGCTTGCGGGTGAGGCTGGCCGAGATGGGCGATCTGGCGCAGGCGACGTCCTCGGCCTCGACCAAGCTTTTCCACGGTGGGCTGCGTTATCTCGAATATCTCGAGATCAACCTTGTACGCGAGGCGCTCAGCGAGCGCGAGGTGCTGATCCGCGCAATGCCGCATATCTCCTGGCCGATGCGTTTCGTTTTGCCCTACAGCGCCAATATGCGCTTCGAGAGCGATACACCCGTATCCAAGATGCTTTCGACCGTGATGCCCTGGATGAAGGGCAAGCGCCCGTCCTGGATGATCCGCTCGGGCCTGTTTCTCTACGATCACTTGGGCGGGCAGCACCTGCTGCCGGGAACGAAACGGCTTGATCTGCGGGGCAGCCCCGAGGGCGCGCCGCTCAAGGACGAGTTCGTGCATGCGTTCGAATATTCGGATGGCTGGGTGCAGGATGCGCGGCTTGTGGTGCTAAACGCGCGCGATGCCGAGGCGCGCGGTGCCGATATTCGGGTGCGCACCAAGGTGATCGAGGCTCGCCGCGACGGCGGCCACTGGATCGTCACAACCGAAGGCCCGAACGGGCGCGAGGAGCATCTCGCCCGCGCGGTGGTCAATGCGGGCGGCCCCTGGGTCGAGCAGATTTTGAAAGGTACGATGGGCAGCGCCAGCCGTGAGCATGTCCGCCTCGTGCGCGGCAGCCACATCGTGACCCGCAAGCTCTACGATCACGACAAATGCTATTTCTTCCAGGGCTCGGACGGGCGGATCATCTTTGCCATTCCCTACGAGCAGGACTTCACCCTGATCGGCACGACCGAGGCCGCGCATGAGGGCTCGCCGCTGACTGCCGAATGCACCGAAGAAGAACGCGATTACCTGTGCGATTTCGCCTCGCAATATTTCAAGGAAGAGGTCACGGCCGACGATGTCGTCTGGACCTATTCCGGCGTGCGCCCGCTCTATGAAGACGGGGCGAGTTCGGCCACGGCGGCGACGCGCGAATATGTGCTTTCGCTCGACGCGCCCGCAGGTCAGCCCGCGGCGCTGCATGTCTTCGGCGGCAAGATCACGACCTATCGGCGTCTGGCCGAGGATGCGCTGGCCAAGCTCCGTCCGCACCTGCCGGGAATGGGCGGACCGTGGACGAAAGACGCGCATCTGCCGGGCGGCGATTTCGCGCCCGAGGAGGTCGGCGCGAAGATCGCCAAGCTTTCGCAGGACTACCCCTTCGTGGATCGCAAATGGGCGGAGCGAATGATCCGCCATTACGGCACCGATGCTTGGGCTATCCTTGGTGCGGCCAAGACCCGTGACGATCTGGGCCGAGATTTCGGCGCGACGCTGACCGAGACCGAGCTGCGCTGGCTGGTGGACGAGGAATGGGCGCGTAAGGTCGAGGACGTGATCTGGCGGCGCACGAAGCTGGGCTTGCGGCTTGACGCCGATCAGGTCAACTCTGTCTCCGCGTGGCTGGAGGAGCACGCGGGCTGACACGGCAAGGGGGAGGAGCGCATGGGGTATATTCTGGCAATCGATCAGGGCACCACGTCCTCGCGCGCGATCGTGTTTGATGCCGCTCTGACGCCTCTCGCCTCCGCGCAACAGGAATTCACACAGCATTTCCCGCATTCCGGTTGGGTCGAACACGACGCGACCGAGATCTGGGAGAGCGTGCTGGCGACCTCGCGCGAGGCAATCGAGACGGCCGGGATCGCGGCGTCCGATATCGCCGGGATCGGCATCACCAATCAGCGCGAGACGACCGTCGTCTGGGACCGCGAGACGGGCCAGCCGATCCATAACGCCATCGTCTGGCAGGATCGACGCACCGCCAACTATTGTCGCGACCTGCGCGAAGACGGATTCGAAGAGGTGGTCACATCTCGCACCGGCCTTCTGGTCGATCCCTATTTCTCGGCCACCAAGCTGCGCTGGCTTCTGGAAAACGTCGAGGGCGCGCGTGAGGCCGCCGAGGCGGGCAAGCTCGCCTTCGGCACGATCGACAGCTGGCTGATCTGGAAGCTAACCGGCGGCAAGGCACATGCGACCGACGCCACCAACGCCGCACGCACGATGCTTTACGACATCGCCAAGGGGCGCTGGTCGACGACCATCGCGGAAAAGCTCGGCGTGCCGATTGGGATGCTGCCCGAGGTCAAGGACTGCGCCGCCGAGTTCGGTGTGACCGACCCCGGCCACTTCGGCGTCGAAATCCCGATCCTCGGCGTCGCGGGCGATCAGCAGGCCGCGACCGTGGGGCAGGCCTGTTTCAAGCCGGGGATGCTGAAATCGACCTATGGCACGGGCTGTTTCGCACTGCTCAACACGGGCGATCAGATGGTGCGCTCGGAAAACCGGCTTCTGACGACCATCGCCTATCAGCTCGACGGCAAGGTCACCTACGCGCTCGAAGGCTCGATCTTCATTGCGGGCGCGGTGGTGCAATGGTTGCGCGACGGGCTGAAGATCATCGAGTCGGCGGGCGACACGCAAAGCCTCGCGGAAGCCGCCGACCCCGAGCAGGAGGTGATCATCGTGCCCGCCTTTACCGGCCTCGGCGCGCCTTATTGGAACCCCGATTGCCGTGGAGCGGTCTTCGGCCTGACCCGCAATTCCGGCCCCGCCGAGTTTGCCCGTGCAGCGCTTGAATCGGTCGGTTTCCAGACCCGCGATTTGCTGGAGGCGATGCAGGCCGACTGGTCCGACGATGCGCGGCCAACCTTGCGTGTCGATGGCGGCATGACGGCGTCGGACTGGGCGATGCAGTTCCTGTCGGATATTCTCGGTGCGCCCGTGGATCGCCCGAAGGTTCTCGAGACAACGGCGCTCGGCGCGGCCTGGCTCGCGGGCTACAAGGCGGGTCTCTGCCCCGAACCCGACGAGTTCGCGACCTCCTGGGCGCTCGACCGTAACTTCACCCCGCAGATGGAGGAGGCCGCGCGTGAAGCGCGTTACGGTGCGTGGCAGAAGGCGGTACAGGCGACTATTGCCGCGGTTTGAGAGAGGCCGGATAGGTCAGTCCCCCTTTCCCTTTCCTGAATTTTGCTCTTTCCTGTCGATGTTCGACAGAATTGGAGCCTCCCGATGACCCGCTACCCCCGCGATCTGCGCGGCTATGGCCGCACCACTCCCGATCCGCGATGGCCCGGCGGTGCACGTGTCGCGATCTCGATGGTGCTCAATTTCGAAGAGGGCGGCGAGAATTGCGTCCTGCACGGGGATGCCGCCTCGGAGGCGTTCCTGTCGGATATTGCGGGCGCGGCGCAATGGCCCGGCCAGCGCCACTGGAACATGGAATCGATTTACGAATACGGCGCGCGCGCCGGGTTCTGGCGGCTGCACCGGCTCTTCACCGGGCTGAACGTACCGCTGACCATCTATGGCGTCGCCACCGCGCTCGCCCGCGCCCCCGAACAGGTCGCGGCCATGAAGGAGGCGGGCTGGGAGATCGCGTCTCACGGCCTCAAATGGGTCGAGCATAAGGACATGGCCGAAGAGGACGAGCGCCGCCAGATCGTCGAGGCGATCCGCCTGCACACCGAGGTCGTCGGTGAGCGACCACGCGGCTGGTACACCGGTCGTTGTTCTGCCAACACCGTGCGCCTGACCGCCGAAGAGGGCGGGTTCGACTGGATCTCGGACACCTATGATGACGATCTTCCCTACTGGCTCGAAGTCGGCGATCGCGACCAGCTGGTGATCCCCTACACGCTCGAAGCCAACGACATGCGTTTCGCCACGGCACCGGGCTATATCGAGGGCGAGCAGTTCTTCACTTATCTCAAGGACAGCTTCGACACACTCTATGCCGAGGGGTTGGAAGGCGCGCCGAAGATGTTCTCGGTCGGCCTGCATAATCGCCTGATCGGACGGCCCGGCAAGGTTGCAGGACTGAAACGCTTCCTCGATTACGCTCTTTCGCATGAAGGCGTCTGGTTCGCGACCCGTGGCGAGATCGCCGCGCATTGGGCCGCGACCCATCCCCACAGGCGGCGCGAACGTCCGAGCCAGATGAGCCGCGACCGTTTCGTCGAGGTCTTCGGGTCAATCTACGAGCACTCTCCGTGGATCGCTCAGCGCGCCTTCGATCTCGAGCTCGGCCTGGCCCATGACGCGGTCGAGGGCATGGCCTCCGCGCTCGCGCGCGTCTTCCGCTCGGCCAGCGAGGCCGAACGCCTCGGCGTGCTTTCCGCCCACCCTGATCTCGCGGGCAAGCTCGCGCAGGCAAAACGCCTCACCGCCGAGAGCACCGCCGAGCAGGCGAGCGCGGGGCTCGATGCGCTGACCGATGAAGAACGGGCCACCTTCGAGGGTCTCAACACGGCCTACACCGAAAAATTCGGTTTCCCCTTCATCATCGCGGTAAAAGACAATACGAAGGCATCAATCCTCCACGCCTTCCGCCGCCGTCTGGATCAGGACCGCGACACGGAATTCGCCGAGGCCTGTCGCCAGGTCGAGCGGATCGCGTGGCATCGCCTGAACGCCATGGATCTTTGATGGAATACACATATTACGCTCCCACCGGAGGCCTGCCCGACCAGAACCAGCGTGCCCGTGAGCGCGCCCAGTTCAACACCTCCTATGCGGTGATTCCGCGCGGGGTTCTCTCCGATATCACCATCTCGCTGTTGCCCGGCTGGGAGAAGACCCGCGCCTGGGTGCTTGCCCGCCCGCTGTCGGGATTTGCCGAGACCTTCGCCGAGCTGATCGTTGAGGTCGCTCCGGGCGGCGGTTCGGAGGATCCCGAACCCGATCCGGACGGCGAGGGCGTGATCTTGCTGCTTGCAGGCCACATGCGCCTCGTGATCAATGGCATCGGCAACGAGTTGGAGCCGGGCGGATACGCCTATCTCGCGCCCGGTGCGAAATGGTCGGTCGCAAATGACCATGACACCCCCGCGACCTTCATCTGGGTCCGCAAGCGCTACGAGCGCGTGGCGGGTATCGACGCGCCCGACAGCTTCGTCACCGCCGATCATGAGAAGCCGCCGCAGGAAATGCCCAATACCTCGGGCTACTGGTCGACCTCGCGCTTCGTCGATCCCGATGATCTGCGCCACGACATGCATGTGAATATCGTCACCTTCATGCCGGGCGGCACGATCCCCTTCGCGGAAACCCACGTGATGGAACACGGCATCTACGTGCTGCAAGGCCGCGGCGTCTACCTGCTCAACCAGGACTGGATCGAGGTCGAAGAGGGCGATTTCATGTGGCTGCGCGCGTTTTGCCCGCAAGCCTGCTACGCCGCAGGCCGCCGGCCGTTCCGCTACCTGCTTTACAAGGATGTGAACCGCCATCCGAAGCTCGGCTCGCCCTTCCCGGGCTGAGCCTCCCCTTCGAGTTGGCCCAAATATCCCGGGGGTGAGGGCGCAAGCCCGAGGGGGCAGCGCCCCCCTTGCCCCGCCCGAAACCGAAGGCACGCGATGCAGATCAAAGTAGACCCCCTCACGCCTCAGGCCTTCGCCCCCTTCGGCGATGTGCTCGACGCAACCGGTGCGCCCGACAAGATCATCAATGCCGGGCTCTGTGGGCGTTACCACGACCGGGCGTGCCTCGATTTCGGCCCTGAGACCGGGGGCCGCGCCGGGATCTCGATCTTCAAGGCCGAGCCTCGCGCGCTGCCCTATCTCTGCGATCTGCTCGAGCGCCATCCCGAGGGCTCTCAGGCCTTCATCCCGATGAGCGCCGATCCGTTTCTCGTCATTGTCGCCCCCGATGAGGACGGCAAACCGGGGCAGCCTCGGGCCTTTCTCACCAATGGAGCGCAGGCGATCAACCTGCATCGCGGCACATGGCACGGTGTACTGACCCCGCTGGTCGCACCCGGCCTCTTCGCCGTCATCGACCGGATCGGGGACACCGCGAACCTCGAGGAATACCCGCTCACCGATCCCTTTACCGTGATCGGCTGACTCTCTCCGACAGGAGGCATGGACACTTCCGGCGAACTTTCCCAAGCTGCGCGAAACCGCTTTGGGAGGAGCCGGAGATGAAGACGCGGATCGCACTCTTGCGCGAGATGGGCAAGGCGCGCCCCTATACCGACAGCAAGCCGCTGGAAATCGTGGAGGCCGAATTGGACGATCCCGGTCCGGGCGAGCTGCTGATCAAGATGGCCGCGGCGGGCCTGTGCCATTCCGACCTCTCGGTGATCAACGGTGATCGCCCGCGCGACATGCCCGTGGCGTTGGGCCATGAGGCGGCAGGCGTGGTCGAGGCGGTCGGCCCCTATGTCACCCGTTTCGCGCCCGGCGATCACGTCGTTCTGGTTTTCGCACCCTCCTGCGGCCATTGCGTACCCTGCGCTGAAGGCCGCCCCGCGCTGTGCGAGCCTGCCGCCGTCGCCGCCGGTAAAGGCGCGCTCATCACAGGATCGAAACGCATCTCGGTCGGGGGCAATCCTGTGAACCACCATATCGGCGTCTCGGCCTTTTCCGATTACGCCGTGGTGTCCGAGGCCTCCTGCGTGAAGATCGACAAATCCATCCCGCTTGATCAGGCCGCCCTTCTGGGTTGCGCGGTGCTGACGGGGGTTGGTGCTGTGCTGAACTCGGGTGGGCTCAAGACCGGGCAAAGCTGCGCGGTCGTGGGGCTGGGCGGTGTGGGCCTGGCGGGGCTCTTGGGCGCGATCGCAGCGGGAGCGCGCACGGTGGTTGCCGTCGATCTGGCCAAGGACAAGCGCGACCTCGCTCTGAAACTTGGCGCGACCCATGCCATCAACCCGACCGAAGAGGGTGCGGTGCAAAAACTGCGCGACCTCACCGGCGGTGGCGTCGATCTTGCGGTGGAACTGGCTGGTGCGGTCCCGGCGCTGCAATTCGCCTATGCGATCACACGGCGGGGCGGCACGACCGTCACGGCGGGCCTGCCGAACCCGCAGGCCGAATTCAAGATCCCGGCCGTGTCGCTCACTGCGAACGAGCACGCGCTGAAGGGCTCTTACATGGGGTCTTGTGTGCCGGTCCGCGACATTCCGCGTTTCGCGCAGATGATGGTGCAGGGGCAGCTTCCGATCCCGGAACTGATGACCCATCGTCTGAAGCTCGAAGAAATCAACGAGGGCTTCGAGCGGCTCGCAGCGGGCGAGGCGATCCGGCAGGTCGTCATCTTCGACTAGGCGCCGATCTCGGCGCGCAGCCAATCGCGGAAGGCGCTCACATGCGGCGCCTCCCGCGCGCGCTCGGGCAGGATCAGCGCGTAGCTTTCGCCGGTCGCGAACCGGCGTGGCGTGGCCTGCACCAGCCGCCCCGAGGCCAGCGCCCCTTGCGCGATAATCGCGGGCACCAGCCCGAGCCCCATCCCCGCGCTCGCCGCATCGAGGATCATGTCGAAATGATCGAAGCGCGCCCCGCGCAGGATGCGCCGCGCGTCCCGGCCGCTTTCACGAAACCAGTCGAGCCAGAGCGTCGGCCGCGTCGATTGCTGCAACAGCGGTAGGTCCAGAACGGCGTCGTCATCCAGCGCCGCGCGCCCCGCCATCAACTGCGGCGCGGCCACCACGATCAGTTCCTCGGCGACGAGACTTTCGATCTCCGCGCCAACCTGTTCATGCTTTGAACGCATGATCGCGAGGTCGAACGGGTCACGCTCGAAATCGACGGGCAGCAGGCGCGCGCTCAGATCGAGGCTTACCTGCGGCTGCGCCGCCTCGAAGCCCGCGAGCCGCGGGATCAGCCAGCTGCGCGCAAAGCTCGGCAGCACCGCCATCCGCAGCACCGCCTGCGCGCCACCGAAGGCCATCGCCCCCATCGCCGCCGTGTCGATCCGGCCCAGAATATCCTCGGCTTGCGCCAGGAAAACCTGACCCGCAGGCGAAAGCACCAGTCGCTTGCGGACCCGGTCGAACAGCGCCACGCCCAGCCGTTCCTCGAGCGTCCCGAGCGAGCGCGACACCGCCGATTGCGTCAGGTTCAGCTCTGCCGCAGCCCGTGTCGTCGTGCCGAGCCGCGCGCAGGCGGCGAAGGCCTGCAACTCGTTGATCGTGGGGGTGTAGTTCTTGCGCATGGTCTGGGATTATCCGTCTGGTCTCAGTCAATAACATGCGCAAAACTCATCAATATCGCAAATTTAATCGTTTGCGCGGTGCGCCCCGATCCCTAAAGTCCCGCCAAAGAGTTTCAACGCCCGAGGATCGCCATGACTGACCGCCCGACCATCAAAGCCAAGGACGCCCCCGATCTGGGCAAATTCACCTGGGATGACGCGCTGCGTCTGGAAAGCCAGCTCACCGAAGACGAGCGGATGCTGCGCGATGCGGCCCGCGCCTATGCGCAGGACAAGCTCCAGCCGCGCGTGATCGACGCCTATGCCGAGGAAAGCACCGACCCCGCGATCTTCCGCGAGATGGGCGAGATGGGCCTCTTGGGCGCGACGATCCCCGAGGAATATGGCGGGCTCGGCGCGGGCTATGTCTCCTACGGCCTGATCGCGCGCGAGATCGAGCGGGTCGATAGCGGCTACCGCTCGATGATGTCGGTGCAATCCAGCCTCGTGATGTATCCGATCTACGCCTATGGCTCGAAAGAGCAGCGCCGGAAATACCTGCCCAAGCTGTCGACCGGTGAATGGATCGGCTGTTTCGGCCTGACCGAACCCGATGCGGGCTCGGACCCGGCGGGCATGAAGACCCGCGCCGAGAAGACCGCGACCGGCTATCGCCTCATCGGCTCGAAGATGTGGATCACCAACTCGCCGATCGCGGATGTCTTCGTGGTCTGGGCGAAATCCGAAGCCCATGGCGGCAAGATCCGTGGCTTCGTGCTGGAGAAGGGCATGAAGGGGCTGAGCGCGCCGAAGATCGGCAACAAGCTGTCCTTGCGCGCCTCGATCACCGGCGAGATCGTGATGGAGGGCGTTGAGGTCGGGGAAGACGCGCTGCTTCCGCATGTCGAAGGGCTCAAGGGCCCGTTCGGCTGCCTCAACCGCGCCCGCTACGGCATCGCCTGGGGAGTGCTGGGTTCGGCCGAGTTCTGCTGGCACGCAGCGCGCCAATACGGGCTCGACCGCAAGCAGTTCGACAAGCCGCTCGCGCAGACGCAGCTGTTCCAGAAGAAGCTCGCCGATATGCAGACCGAGATCACGCTGGGCCTGCAGGCGGCACTGCAAGTCGGCCGCCTGATGGACGCAGCCGATGCCGCCCCCGAGATGATCTCGCTCATCAAGCGCAACAATTGTGGCAAGGCGCTGGATATCGCGCGGATGTCCCGCGACATGCATGGCGGCAACGGCATCTCGGGCGAGTTTCAGGTGATCCGCCACATGGTCAACCTCGAGACGGTCAACACCTACGAGGGTACCCATGACGTCCACGCGCTGATCCTGGGCCGCGCGCAAACGGGCCTGCAGGCCTTCTTCTGATGGCCCCGCTCGAAGGTGTGAAGGTCGTCGAGCTGGCGCGGATTCTGGCTGGTCCCTGGGCCGGTCAGGTGCTCGCCGATCTCGGCGCAGAGGTGATCAAGGTCGAGGCCCCCGAAGGCGACGATACCCGCCGCTGGGGCCCACCCTTCATCGCCCGCGAGGGCGACGGGCCGGAGGGCCGGTCGGCCGCCTATTTCCACGCCACCAATCGCGGCAAGCGCTCGGTCATTGCCGACTTTCGCACCGAGGAAGGCCAGCAGATCGTGCGTGATCTGGTGAAAGACGCCGATGTGGTGATCGAGAATTTCAAGCTCGGAGGGCTCAAGAAATACGGCCTCGATTACGAGAGCCTCTCTGCGATCAATCCCCGCCTCGTCTATTGCTCGATCACCGGCTTCGGTCAGGACGGGCCCTATGCGCCCCGCGCGGGCTATGACTTCCTGATCCAGGGGATGGCGGGCTGGATGGACCTGACCGGCGATCCCGACGGCCAGCCGCAGAAGGTGGGCGTGGCCTTCGCCGATCTCTTCACCGGCCTCTATGCGGTGATCGGGATTCAGGCGGCGCTGGCGGCGCGGGCGCGCACCGAGCGCGGCCAGCTCGTCGATATGGCGCTGCTCGACTGTGCGGTGGGCGTGCTCGCCAATCAGGGGATGAACTTCCTTGCAACCGGGAACGCGCCGCGACGCCTCGGCAATGCCCATCCCAATATCGCGCCCTACGAGGTGGTCAGCGCCAAGGATGGCGATCTGATCCTTGCGGTCGGCAATGACGGTCAGTTCCAGCGGCTTTGCGAGGTGCTGGGCCTCGACCTTGCCACCAACCCCGATTTCGCGACGAATGAAGCTCGCGTGGCCAATCGCGAGGCCCTGCGCGCCGACCTCCTGCCCGCGCTCGCGCAATGGCCGCGTGCCGATCTGCTCGCCGCGCTGGAGCAAGCGACCGTCCCCGCTGGCCCGATCAACTCCGTCGATCAGGTCTTCGCCGATCCGCAGGTTCAGGCGCGCGGGATGCGGATCGAGGCCGAGGGCATCCCCGGCATCCGCACGCCGATCCGCTTTTCGGAGACGCCGCTTGCCGATCCGAGACCCGCGCCGAAACTGGGAGAGGCGGGCTAGCTCAGCCCGCCAACCCGCGCAGGATATCGGTGAATTTCACCTCCGGTTTGCCCAGTCGTGCGCGGTAGGGCGGGATCGCCTCGGCCACCCGCATTGCGTAATTGCGGGTCTCGGTGAAGGGGATCATCTCGACCCAGTCGACCACGTCGACAGTACCGATGCGCGGATCGCCCAACTCCTCGATCCAGCGGCGCGGGCGGCCCGGTCCGGCATTGTAGCCCGTCGCGACCAGCACCGCCGAGGGACCGAACTCGTCGCGCAGTTGGGCCAGATAGGCCCCGCCGAGCCTGAGGTTATAGGTCGCGTCCGTCGTCAGCCGAGCATAGTTGTAGGGCAGGCCGGTCTTCGTCGCCATCATCTTTGCCGTGCCGGGCATCAGCTGCATCAGGCCTTGCGCGCCGACATGGCTGCCGACCCCGATCGCGAACTGGCTTTCGCGCCGGGCCACGGCCAGAACCAACTCCTCGGGAACGCCCAGTTCATGGCTCGTCAGCCCCGGAATGGGCCACAGCGCCTCAGCGATGATCTCACCTTTCAGCGCCGCGCGCTTGCCGATGATCAGGGCGAGATAGTCGTCATTCTGTTCGAGCGCATATTTCGCGAGCGCCCCGAAATTACCCGGGCCGAGGCTTTCCTCGAGATGCAATACGAACCGCGCGGCGAGATCCTTTTCGTCGGCATCGTAGAGCAGCTGGGCGGCCTGAAAGACCGAACTATGCCGGAACTTGTATTCGTTCCAGTCGGGCAGCTCTGGCCCTTTCGCGAAATCTGGGGGCAGGGGTTTGCCGAGACGTTCGGCCGAGAGCAGCCCGTAATAGGCATCTTGCAGGATCGCCCCGTTTGCCCATGCGGCCTTAGCTTCATCGGTCTTGCCCATCCGCTCGAGCGCACGACCCTGCCAATAATAGGCGCGGGCCGAGGAGATCGGTCCATCCACCGCCTTTTCGAGATTGTGGAAGTGGGTCTGCGCGGTCGCTGCATCACCAAGCTTGAGAGCCGCGAACCCCGCCACCCATTCGAGATCGGCATAATCCGCGCCGCCGGGCTCGAGATGGTGCGCGACCGCGAGCTTGTAGGCGCGTTCGACATTGCCGTTGCGCAGATCCCAGCGCGCCTGGGCCGCACGCAGATCGGCCCAGAGCGCGGGATCCTCGAGATCGGCTGCGCTCGCGGAACGCTCCAGGATCAGCTCGGCCGCGCCATCTTCCAGCCCCTCGCGCCAGCGCCACCACGCGCGATCGCGGGCAAGCCCCGCCGAGCGCGCGACCATGTATTCGGGCACTTTCGCGATAAGGTCGTCGACCCCGCCTTGGCGGGCCTGCAGGGCGATCCGGGCGCGCGCGACGGACTCGGTGCCGGGCGTGACCAGAGACAGCATGCGGCGCGCATCGGCCAGACGGCCGCGATCGAGCATCACTTGCATCCGACCGCCGTGATGGGGGGCGACCAGTTCCGGGTAATCGGCGAGGAACTGTGCCTGCTCATCCGCGCTCAGAGGCAACTCGCGCCAGACCTGCCCGGCGGTCTTTGCGGCCTCCGTTTTCTGACCAAGCGCTAGATGCGCCGCGATCAGGGCCAGCGCGCCGGTGCCGGTTTGCGGTGGGCCGAGCTTGAAATAGGTGATCACCTGTTCGGGTGGGATGCCGGCGAGCGTCGCTTCTCCCTTCTCGCGCAGGTAGGGCATGCCGGGCCAATCGCTGCGCCGCGTCGCGAAATCGCGGTAATCGGTGAAGCTGCCTTCGCCCGCCCGGAGACGCTGCCATTCGAGGACATCGAAGCCGAGCGGCCCCGCGCGGCGTGCAAGATTTTCCGCCGTATCCCAGTTGCCCGATTTCGCCGCCGCGAGCGCCTCGGCCAGCGCGCCGGTGGCCGCGCGCAGGGCGGCGGGCGTGAGGGCGAACCCGGTGGCGGCGAGCGCCGTGAGGAAGTGGCGTCGTTTCATCATCTCTGCTCGTCTTTGCGGGGTTTTCCCCTTTGCGACCGGCCTCTCACAGATGGGGATGATTCACAAGTTGGCAAGCGTCGCGCAACCGCCTATAACCCGGCCGATTTCCGCCGGGACGACTCAATGCCCGGCCCCAACAAACCAAGGAGCGTGTCATGTTCAAAGGGTCTCTTCCCGCACTCATCACGCCGTTCAAGGACGGCGCGCTGGATCTGGACACGCTCAAGAAACTCGTCGAGTGGCATATCGATCAGGGCAGCCACGGCCTCGTGCCGGTCGGCACCACGGGCGAGAGCCCGACGGTCAGCCATGACGAACACATGACCGTGATCACCGAGGTCGTGAAGGCCGCGAAGGGCCGTATCCCGGTCATCGCCGGTGCGGGGTCGAATTCGACCGCCGAGGGTGTGGAGCTGATCCAGCACGCGGCCAAGACCGGCGCCGATGCCGCGCTCGTGGTCACGCCTTATTACAACAAGCCGACCCAACGCGGCATGATCGCGCATTACACCGCGCTGCACGATGCCTGCGAACTGCCGATCGTGATCTACAACATTCCGGGCCGTTCGGTGATCGACATGATCCCCGAGACGATGGGCGAGCTGGCGAAACTGCCGCGCATCATCGGTGTGAAGGACGCGACCGGAAAGCTCGAGCGCGTTTCGATGCAGCGCATGACCTGCGGTGCCGATTTCATCCAGCTCTCGGGCGAGGACGCGACCGCGCTCGGTTTCAACGCGCATGGCGGCGTGGGCTGCATCTCGGTCACCGCGAACGTGGCGCCGAAGCTCTGCGCCGAGTTCCAGGAGGCGACGCTGGCGGGCGATTACGCCAAGGCGCTCACCTATCAGGACAAGCTGATGCCGCTGCATATGGCGATCTTCCTCGAACCGGGCGTGGCCGGGGCGAAATACGCAATGTCGAAGCTGGGCCTTTGCTCGGCCGAGGTGCGCCTGCCGCTGACCGAACTGCTGCCCGAAACGAAGGCCGCGATCGACGCCGCGATGGCGCATGCCGGTCTGATCTGAGCCAGCCGGGCCAGACGGTCCGAGACCAACCGATCCGGGGCGCGTGTCGCGACAGGCGATACGCGCCCTTTCTCATTTCGCGCCATGCGGCCATGCGGATATTCGCAGTGACGTGATTGCCTCTCCCGGCTTAGACTGGTCGCACCGCAGATCTGACAAACGAGGCAACCCGATGAGCTTCACGGACGCGATCCGCAAATGTTTCTCGAATTACGTCACCTTCTCGGGCCGCGCGGCGCGCCCGGAATTCTGGTGGTTCGTTCTCTTCACTTTCCTCGGGAATTTCGCTTTCGGCGTGCTCGATCGGATCTTCTTCGCGCCGATCGCGAATGGGCGGGAGATTTCCTTTCTTGGCGCACTGTTCTCGCTGGCGGTCTTCCTGCCCTCGCTGGCCGTCATGGTGCGGAGGCTGCACGATTACGACAAATCGGGCTGGTGGGTGCTGATCGGGCTGATCCCGCTGATCGGTACGCTGGTGCTGATCTATTTCGCGGTGCAGCGTGGTTCCGAGGGCGCGAACCGCTTTGGCCCGCCGCCGCCGCCCGCGTCCTGATCGCCCTTGGCTGACATGAAAAGGGCATCCCGCTTGGGGATGCCCTCCTTCTGGTCTCGAACGGCCTCTGGCGTCAGTCCAGCGCGGCGTCGCAGCGCTTGCAGGTGCCCGGATGGGCGTGGCTGCCGACATCGGGCAGGATCTTCCAGCAGCGCTCGCATTTCTCGCCCTCGGCTTTCTCGAAGACGACCGCGATGCCCGCGACTTCCGGCAGGCGGAAGGCCTCTTGCGGGGCCGGATCGGCGGTCAGCGCGATATCCGAGGTGATGCAGAGATCCTCGAAGGGCACCGATTTCAGCGCGCCCAGAACGTCCGCTTCCTCGACATGCACCACCGGTGCGGCCTCGAGCGAAGCGCCGATCACCTTCGCCGTGCGCTGCACTTCCAGCGCCGCCGTCACCACACGGCGGGCCCGGCGGATGCCATCCCATTTCGCGGCGAGGCTCTCGTCGGCCCAAGTGGCGGGCGTCTCGGGGATATCCTGCAGGTGCACCGACACGTCGTCACCGGGGAAGCGCGACAGCCACACGTCTTCCATCGTGAAGACGAGGATCGGCGCAAGCCAGGTCGTCAGGCGGTGGAACAGCAGGTCGAGCACGGTACGGGCCGCGCGGCGGCGGTCGCTATCCTCGGCATCGCAATAGAGCGCGTCCTTGCGGATGTCGAAATAGAAGGCCGACAGGTCCACCGTGCAGAAGTTGAAGAGCTGCTGGAACACGCCCTGGAAGTCGAACGCGTCATAGCCCTTGCGAACCTCCACATCGAGTTGCGCGAGACGATGCAGCACCCAACGCTCCAGCTCCGGCATCTCCGCCGGATCGACGCGCTCGGCTTCGGTGAAACCATCAAGGTTGCCCAGCATGAAGCGCAGCGTGTTGCGCAGACGGCGGTAGCTGTCCGCGACCCCTTTCAGGATCTCGGGGCCGATGCGCTGATCCTCGGTGAAGTCGGTCTGCGCCACCCAGAGGCGTAGGATATCCGCGCCGTATTGCTTGATGACTTCCTCGGGCACGATCGTGTTGCCGAGCGACTTGGACATCTTCATGCCCTTCTCGTCGAGCGTGAACCCGTGCGTCACCACGTTGCGATAGGGCGCGCGGCCTTTGGTGGCGCAGGCCTGCAGCAGCGAGGAATGGAACCAGCCGCGGTGCTGGTCGGTGCCCTCGAGGTAGACATCGGCGATGCCGTCCTCGGTCCCGTCCGCGCGGTCACGCAGCACGAAAGCATGGGTCGAGCCACTATCGAACCACACGTCGAGCACGTCGAAGACTTGCTCGTAATCGTCGGGATTCACGAGGTTGCCGAGAACCTTCGCCTTGAACCCGTCCTCGTACCAGGCATCCGCGCCCTCGGTCTCGAAGGCGGCCTTGATGCGGGCATTCGCCTCGGCATTGCGCAGCAGAAAGTCTTCGTCGGTCGGCTTGGCGCCTTTCTTGACGAAGCAGGTCAGCGGCACGCCCCAGGCGCGCTGGCGGCTGAGCACCCAGTCCGGGCGGTTCTCGATCATCGAGTGCAGCCGGTTCTTGCCCTTCTCGGGGGTAAAGGTCACCAGTTCCTCGATCGAGGTCAGCGCGCGTTTGCGGATCGTGTCGCCATAGGTGCCCATGCCATCGTCGAGCGTATGGTCGATCGCGGCGAACCATTGCGGCGTGTTGCGATAGATCAGCGGTGCTTTCGAGCGCCAGCTATGCGGGTAGGAGTGCTTGATCTTGCCCTTGGCCAGAAGCGCTCCGGCCCAGGCCAGTTGCTTGATGTTGGAGACATTGGCCGGGCCGTCCTTGCCGTCGGCCTCGATGATCGCCTCGCCGCCGAACAGCGGCAGATCCTTGCGGTAACTGCCATCGGGCTCGACATTATAGGTCATCGGCAGGCCGAATTTCAGGCCAAGCTGATAGTCGTCATCCCCGTGCGAGGGCGCGGTATGCACAAAGCCCGTCCCCGCCTCGTCGGTGACGTGATCGCCCGGCAGGAGCGGCACGTCGAAATCCCACTCGCCATTGGCACCCTCGACCCCGGCATAGGGGTGCGACAGGATCACGCCCTCGAACTCGGAGGCCTCTACATCGCGAACGCGCGTGAAGCTCTCGACCTTCGCCTGATCCATCACCGATTGTGCCAGCGCATCGGCCAACACGAGAAGTTCGCCTTCCTCGGCGGTCGATTTCTCGCCCAGCGTATCGACGCGATAGAGCCCGTAAGCGATGCCCGGATTGAACGCCACCGCGCGGTTCTGCGGGATCGTCCAGGGGGTCGTGGTCCAGATCACGACCGAGGCGCCCTCAAGGCCCGATTTCGGCTTGAACCGCACCCAGATCGTGTGGCTGGTGTGGTCGTGATATTCGACCTCGGCCTCGGCCAGCGCGGTCTTCTCGACCGGCGACCACATCACGGGCTTGGAACCCTGATAGAGCGTGCCGTTCATAAGGAACTTCATGAACTCGTCGGCGATCACCGCCTCGGCATGGTAGTTCATCGTGAGGTACGGATCGGCCCAGTTGCCATAGACGCCCAGGCGCTTGAACTCCTCGCGCTGGATATCGACCCAGCTTTCGGCAAAGGCGCGGCATTCGCGGCGGAAGGCCACCACGTCCACGTCGTCCTTGTCGAGACCCTTGGCGCGATACTGTTCCTCGATCTTCCACTCGATCGGCAGCCCGTGACAGTCCCAGCCCGGCACATAGCGCGCATCGCGGCCCATCATCTGCTGCGAGCGCGTGATGAAATCCTTCAGGATCTTGTTGAGCGCGTGGCCGATATGCAGGTGGCCGTTGGCGTAGGGAGGGCCGTCATGGAGCACGAAGCTCGGGCGGTTCTCCTTCGCGGCCTTCTCGCGCAGGCGATCATAGACGCCGATCTTCTCCCAGCGCGCCAGCCAGTCGGGCTCGCGCATGGGCAGGCCCGCGCGCATCGGGAAATCGGTTTTCGGCAGGAAGACGGTGCCGCGGTAATCGGGGGCGGTCGTCTCGGTGGTCTGGTCGGAACTCATGGATAAGTCGTCCTTGGGAAGGGAAAGGGCGTGCGCGCGGCACGCCTCGGGGCTTGGCGCAATATCCCGGCTACCCTGACGCGTCAGAGCGCCGGGCAAGTAATTCGCGGATATGCAGCCAGCAAGAACATGCCGCCCTTATAGGCGCGAGGTGCAAGCGCGGCAAGCGCAGATCAGGGGGCGCCGCCCCCTCGCCCTGGCGGGCTCACCCCCGGGATGTTTTCGCCAAGAGGAAGAGCAATCATTCCTTCTTCTCGATCGAAATATCCCGCAGGTGAGGTGCGTGAGCGTCGAGGGGCTGACCCCTTTCGCCTCTTGCCGCGATCTCCTAGGTTGGGCAGGCAAGCGAGGAGGCGACATGTCGGAACAGGCACAGATCACGGGCGAGATGGTGGAGGGGCTCTTCCGCCGCGCCTCGGGCGAGTATCTTTTCGCGCGCTGGGGGCGGCCCGTGGTGCCGGTCGTCTTCGGGGTCGAGGCGCAGACGCTGGCGACGGTGAAGGGGGCCGTCGAGGCGGTGGTGGCGCTGGCCGGTCACAAGATGGCCGAGACCGATCCCGAGCTGGGCGCCAACCTGATGATCTTTTTCTTCCGCGACTGGCAGGAGCTGCTGGAGGTACCCAATCTCGATCACCTGATCGACGGGCTGCAGGACCTCGTGGCGCGGCTCGACGATCAGGGCGCGAACCAGTACCGGGTCTTCCGCTTCGACAAGGACGGCGCGATCCGCGCTTGTTTCGCCTTCGTACGGATGGATGCGGCGCTGGATGAGGTGCCCGCCGAGGTGATCGCGCTCAGCCAGGCGGTACAGATGATCCTTCTGTGGTCGGACACCGCCTTTAACGAGCATTCGCCGCTTGCGGTCGCGCGCGGGGTCACGGTGCTGCGGCCCGAGATCGCCGCGGTGATCGCTGCGGCCTATGATCCGGTCATGCCCGCGGTCGCGGACGATCCGTCGCATGCTCTGCGCCTTGCCGCGCGGGCCGGTCTGCGGCACGAAGAGGCCGCGCAGGTGGTGCGCGATCTGAGCCGCGAAGTCGGCGAGGCCGATCTGGAGGACAAGGATGGCGCATGAATTCCCGATCCGGGTCTATTACGAGGACACCGATCTCGCGGGTATCGTCTTTTACGCCAATTATCTGAAATTCATCGAGCGCGGGCGGTCGGAGCTGATCCGCGCGCTCGGCATCGATCAGGCCGCGCTGAAGGCCGATCACGGGCTTGTCTTCGCGGTGCGCCGGGTCGAGGCGGACTATCTGCGCTCGGCCAAATACGATGACGAACTGATCGTGACGACCGAGATCACCGCCGAGACCGGGGCGCGGATCATGATGGATCAGACGGTCGAGCGTGACGGAGAGGTGCTCTTTTCCGCCAATGTCGTGATCGTCTGCATGAACGAGGCGGGTGCGCCTCAGCGGCTTCCTGCCGATATTCGTCGCAAACTCGCGCGAAAACTGCATTGAATCGCCGGTTTTGCGGCTGGCGGTGACATTGTTGTTATGGCGTTCCTCTTGCCGCTGAGGTAGAATCGCTGCCAATCAGAGCCTCGATAACGTGGCCTCAACCGGCGAGCAGTATTCATGGACCAAACTTCGCTTGCGATGGCGCAGGAGATCGACTTCTCCCTGCTTGCGCTCTTTCTGCGCGCCTCGCTCACCGTCAAACTCGTGATGATCATTCTCGTCGTGGCCAGCTTCTGGTCTTGGGCGATCATCATCCGCAAGTTCATCGCTTATCGTGCCGCGCGTGCCGAGGCCGAGCAGTTCGACCGCGCCTTCTGGTCGGGTGAGCCGCTCGACGAGTTGTTCGACCAGATCGGGCCGACGCCGGAGGGCGCCAGCCAGCAGATCTTCGCGGCCGGGATGTTGGAGTGGCGACGCTCGCACCGCCAGGATGGGGAGCTGATCGCGGGGGCGCAGGCGCGCATCGAGCGATCGATGGATGTCGCGATCCAGAAAGTCACCGAAAACCTCAATTACGGGCTGACCTTCCTCGCGACCGTGGGCTCGATCTCGCCCTTCGTGGGCCTGTTCGGCACGGTCTGGGGGATCAAGGTGGCCTTCGAGGAGATCGCGATTTCGCAAAACACCTCGCTCGCGGTCGTGGCGCCGGGCATCTCCGAGGCGCTGGTCGCGACTGCGCTTGGCCTGCTCGCGGCGATCCCTGCGGTGATCTTCTACAACAAGCTCTCGTCGGATGCCGATCGCATCGCGGGCAATTACGAGGCCTTTGCCGACGAGTTCTCGACCATTCTCTCGCGCCAGTTGGACGGCTGACATGGGCGCGGGGGTGGTTAAACGCACTTCGGGCGGGACGCGGCGGCGTCGCGGCGGGCGCGGCGGCCATGCCGCGATGGCCGAGATCAACGTCACGCCGATGGTCGATGTGATGCTGGTTCTGCTGGTGATCTTCATGGTGGCTGCGCCGATGATGACGGTGGGTGTGCCGCTCGAGCTGCCCAAGACCGCCGCCAAGGCCGTGCCGGCCGAGCAGGAAGTGCCGCTCACGATCTCGATCCAGGCGGACGGGAAGATCTCGCTGATGAATTCGGAAGTGCCCGAAGGCGAGCTGGTCGCGCGCCTCAAGGCGATCGCGTCAGAGCGGGAAAGCGACAAGGTCTTCCTGCGCGCTGACGGCAAGATTTCCTATGCGCAGGTGGTGCAGGTGATGGGCGCGCTCAACGGGGCGGGCTTTGCAAACATCACGCTGGTCACCGATACCGGGGGGCCGCAGCTGACGGCTCCGGCGGGGAACTGAGCCCAGGGGGCGACACTCGCATGAACCGCGCGGACAAGATCGGTTACGGCGTATCGGGGGCGCTCCACGTGGGGGCGATCCTCTGGATCGTCACGGGCGGTCAATGGTTCTTTCCCAAGAAAAGCGAGCCTGTGGTGATCAGCCAGGTCGCGGTGATGTCGGAGCAGGATTTCAATGCGCTGATGGCCTCGGCGCCTAAGGATGCCCCGCAACCGTCGCCCGAGCCTGTCGCGCCCACGGCCCCGGCAACGCCGCCCGAGACGCCTGCGCCGGAAGCGCCCGCGCCCGAGACACAAGCGACGCCCGAGCCGAAGCCCCAGGAGCTGCCCGATCCTGCGCCCGAGCCCGATGCGCAGCCCGATGTCGCGGCGCTTCAGGCGCCGCCCGCGCCGACCGAGGTGACCGAAGTGCCGCCCGAAATGCTGCCGCCGGTCGAGCAACCTTCCGAGACGGTGACGCCCGAGATCTCGGCCAAGCCCAAACCGAAACCCGCGCCGCGCGTGGCGCCGACGCCTGCGCCCGAGCCGCCGCCGGAAGCGAAGATCTCCGATCAGGCGCAGCCGCAGGAGACGCCTGACGAGACCGCGCCTGCCGACAAGGTCGTGGAGCAGCCCAAGGATGCGGCCGCGCCGCCCGAAGCCACGACCGAGATCGTGACCGAGGCGACCGAGACCGTGGACAAGCAGGAGAGTTCGGCCCCGATGAGTTCGCCGCGCCCCTCCGGCAAGCCCAAGCCGCCTGCGCCCAAACCCACCGAGACGGCCGCAGCCTCCAAGCCCGAAGCTTCCAAGCCTGCGGCGCCCAAACCCGACACGCCCGCGAAGCCGGTCGATACCGCTTCGGTGAACGACGCCTTGGCCGCAGCGCTCGGTGGGGCCGGGACCGGCGGCACGGGCGACGCGCCGGTCGGTCCGCCGATCACCGCGGGTGAGAAGGACGCGCTCATCGTCGACGTTAAGCGCTGCTGGAACGTGGGCGCGCTGAGTTCGGATGCGCTGCGCACGACGGTGACGCTCTCGGTCGATATGCAGCCCGATGGCCACCCGATCATTTCCTCGATCAGGCTCGTGGGCTCGTCGGGCGGATCGGGCGCTGCGGTGGATCAGGCCTTCGAGGCCGGCAAGCGCGCGATCGTGCGTTGCGGCTCGGATGGCTTCCCGCTGCCGCCCGAGAAATACGGCCGCTGGAAGACGATCGAAATCGATTTCAACCCCGAGAAGATGAGGATGAAATGATCACTCATCGGCAAAATTCCGCGCGCTGTCATGGGGTTGTTATGTGCGATCGGGCCTTTACGCGTTACAAACCGGGCAAGGCCCGGAAAGGGAGTTTGAAATGATGCGTTTCGTTCTGAGCATGCTTGTGGCGCTCTTGCTGGGGCCGGTCGCGGCACTCGCGCAGGATCAGGAGCCGCTGCATATCACGATCACCGACGGGGTGATCGAGCCGCTGCCCTTCGCGATCGCGGGTTTCATCCCCGAAACGGGTGACGCCGGTGAGCTGGCGACGCAGATCAGCCAGGTGATCTCGGGAGATCTGACGGGCACGGGCCTGTTCCGCGAAATCCCGAGCTCGGCCTATATCCAGAACATCACCAGTTTCGAGACTCCGGTGAAATACTCCGACTGGCAGGCGATCAATGCGCAGGCGCTGGTCGTGGGCTCGGTCGCGATGCAGGGCGGCAAAGTGGTGGTGAAGTTCCGCCTCTTCGACGTCTTCTCCGGCCAGCAGATGGGCGACGGGCAGCAGCTTGCTGCGTCTCCCGCCAGCTGGCGGCGTCTGGCGCACAAGGTCGCTGACGTGATCTATTCGCGCATCACCGGTGAGGGCCCCTATTTCGACAGCCGCGTCGTGTTCGTCTCGGAGAGCGGCCCGAAGGACGCCCGCCAGAAGCGCCTCGCGGTGATGGATTACGACGGGGCGAACGTGACCTACCTCACCGATGCCTCGACGATCGTGCTTGCGCCGCGCTTCTCGCGCGACGGCACCAAGGTGCTCTATACCACCTTCGAGACCGGCTTCCCGCGCATCAAGATGCTCGACGTTGCGACCGCCTCGGCGCGGCTGCTACCCGAGGTGCCGGGCACGATGACCTTCGCGCCGCGTTTCTCGCCGGACGGGACAAAGATCGTCTATTCGCTGGAGCAGAACGGCAATACCGACCTGTGGATGATGGATGTGGCTTCGGGGCAGACCCAGCGCCTGACCACCTCGCCCTCGATCGAAACCTCCCCGAGCTTCTCGCCGGACGGCTCGCGGATCGTGTTCGAATCCGACCGCTCGGGCACGCAGCAACTCTATATCATGCCGGTGCAGGGCGGTGATGCGACCCGGATCAGCTTTGGCGACGGCCGCTATTCGACGCCCGTCTGGTCGCCGCGCGGGGACATGATCGCCTTCACCAAGCAGAACCAGGGCCGCTTCCATATCGGCGTGATGCGAACGGACGGTTCGGAAGAGCGTCTTCTGACCTCGTCCTTCCTCGACGAAGGCCCGACCTGGTCGCCCAATGGCCGCGTGATCATGTTCACCCGTGAGAGCCCCGGCGCCGAGGGGCAAGCCTCGCTCTATTCGGTCGATATCTCGGGTCGCAACCTCAAGAAAGTTCCCACGCCCGGGCCCGCTTCGGACCCGGCCTGGTCGCCGCTTCTGCCCTGAGGGCGGATTAACAATCGTTACGGAAACTGCTAGGCTCGCCCGCAAAGGGCAGATCAACAAAGGCGAAACCAATGAAATTTGCAGTGAAGGCCGTTCTGGCCATCTCGATCCTCGGCCTCGCGGCCTGTTCGAACCCCGACAAATACGGCTCGGGCGCGACGGGGCCGGGCGGCACGCTCGGTCCGGGCGGTGCGGGCGGCATCACCCAGGGCAGCATCAACGACCCGAACTCGCCGGCCTATTTCGCCCAGACGATCGGCGATATGGTCCATTTCCAGGTTGACCAGTCGACCCTGACGGACACCGCGCGCTCGATCCTGACGCAGCAGGCGAGCTGGCTCGTGAGCCACCCGACCTACACCGCGATCATCGAAGGCCATGCCGACGAGCAGGGCACCCGTGAATACAACCTCGCACTTGGTGCGCGTCGTGCCTCGGCCGTGCAGGAATACCTGATCAGCCAGGGTGTCACCGCCAACCGTCTGCGCACGGTGTCCTACGGCAAGGAGCGTCCGCTCGCGATCTGCTCGACCGAGGAATGCTACTCGAAGAACCGTCGCGCGGTCACCGTGATCTCGCAATCGGCGGTCGGGAGCTAACGGCCGATGCTGCGGGCTTTGCTTCTGAGCGCGGCGGTTTTGTCTGCCGCGCCGGTGCTGGCGCAGGACGCGAACCGCGCCCAGACGCTGGCTGACATCAAGACCGAGCTGGGTCAGCTTCAGTCCGAGATCGACAGCCTCCGCCAGGAGCTGAAGGCCTCGGGCGCGGCTGGCCTGCAAAAGGCCGGCGGTGCCTCGGCGCTTCAACGGATGGATTCGATGGAGCTCTCGCTGAGCCATCTGACCGACCGCGTCGAAGGGCTCGAGAACCGCATCAACCGGGTCGTCGCCGATGGCACGAACCGTGTGGGCGATCTCGAATATCGGGTTTGCGAGATGGAGGACAACTGCGACATCTCCACCCTCGGGGCCACCAAGCCGCTGGGCGGCGGGGCTGCGGGCAGCGCGCCCTCGGTGACCGCGCCCGCGCCAGATGCCTCGACTGGCCCGGATCTCGCGATCAACGAAAAAGCCGATTACGACGCTGGCAAGAAGGCCTATGACGCGGGAGATTACGCTTCGGCGGCCGATCTATTCAATACCTTCAAGCAAACCTATCCTGGTTCGCCCCTGACCGGGGACGCGATGTATTATCGCGGTCTCGCGCTTCAGCAGCAGGGCGATACAGGGGCGGCGGCGCGCTCCTGGCTCGACGGGTTCTCCGCCGATCCGAGTGGCGCGCGAGCGGGCGACAACCTGCTTTCGCTCGGCAAAGCACTGGGACAGCTCGGTCAGACCAACGAGGCCTGCACGACGCTCGGTCAGGTCGGCGTGCGGTTCCCCGGCTCCTCGGCGGCCAGCGAGGCGCAAACCGCGCGGCAATCGCTGGGATGCCCGTAAACGACGATTTCACGACCCGCGCGGCCGCCCGGATGGAGGCGGTCGGGCGGGGCGAGATCTCTCCCGAAGACGCCTGGCTCCACCACTGGGCCGACAGTGCTTTTCACACCTTTCCCGAAAACATCCGCACCCGGATCGGCGTCGCCGTCTCGGGAGGTTCGGATTCGATGGCGACGCTGACGCTTCTGGCGCAGTTTCACGAGGTCGAGGCGGTGACCGTCGATCACGGCCTGCGTCCGGAGGCCGCGGACGAGGCGGCTTTCGTGGCCCGCTTCTGCGCGGGACGAGGCATTCCTCATCGGATCCTGCATTGGGATGGGCACGCCGCCGAAGGCAACTTGATGGATGCTGCGCGCCGGGCGCGGCTGTCGCTGATCGGGGCTTGGGCACGCGAGCGCGGGATCGGCATCGTGGCGCTTGGCCATACCCGCGACGATCAGGCCGAGACGTTCCTGATGCGGCTTTCACGCGAGGCGGGGCTGGAAGGGCTTTCGGGCATGCGGCGGAGGTTCACCGCCGAGGGCGTGCTTTGGGCGCGGCCGTTCCTGACGCAGAGCCGCGCCGAGCTGCGCAGCTACCTGAGCCGCCACGACATCGTCTGGATCGAGGACCCGAGCAACGAGAACGAGCGCTTTGACCGAGTGAAGGCGCGCAAGGCCCTCGCCGCGCTGCGCCCGCTCGGGATCACGGCGGAAAAGATCGCGGCGTCGATGCATCACCTGGAGATGGCCGAAAGCGCGCTCGGCTTCGCGCTGGGACGGCTGGTGGGCGCACATGTTCGTGAGGTCGCGGGGGATCTGTTGATTGACGCGCAAGCCTTTCTCCGTGAAATCGACCCCGAGATGCAGCGCCGGTTGATCGTCGCGGCGCTGCGCTGGGTGTCGGGCGCCGATTACGCGCCGCGCGCGACGAAGGTCGAAACCTTCCTGACCAACTGGCGGGAGAAGCGCGATCGCACGCTGCATGGCTGCCGCATCACCGTGAACGAAAGCGAAATCCGCATCACCCGCGAGGCGCGTGCCGTCCGCGATTTGCGCGTTCCTGTCGGGGAAAACTGGGATCGCTGGGACGTCGTCGGCCCTGAAGGCGAGGGACTTGAGATCGCGGTGCTGGGCGCGGAGGGTTTGCGTCAATGCCCCGACTGGCGCGAGACCGGTCTGCCGCGCGCATCACTGTTGGCAAGCCCTGCGATCTGGGCAGGCGAACGCCTTGTCGCCGCGCCGCTTGCGGGGCTCGCGGAAGGGTGGACCGCGCGGATTTCCCGCGGCGCATTCGCCGCTTGGCTATTTGGACGTTGAACCCGGGCGCGTAATGCCTATTTTCACAGGACAGAGGCGGCGACCGGTGGTCAGTTGCCCGGTACGATTGGAGGATATCCTTTGGGCAATGCGCGCAATCTGGCCTTCTGGGCGGTGCTGTTCCTGCTGATTTTGGCCCTGTTCAACCTTTTCGGTGACGGGCAATCTTCGATGAACTCGACCCAGGCGACCTACTCGGAATTCATGGACGCCGTGGACAAGGGCGAGGTGAAGACCGTCCAGCTCGACGGTGAAGAGGTGCGCTACCAGCTCGCCGACGGCACGACCTTCACCACGATCAAGCCGATCGAAGATCCGATCGCCGAAAAGCTGATCGGCAAGGGCGTTTCGGTGCGCGTCGTCAAACAACAGCAATCGGGCTTCATGTCCCTGCTGGGTGTCTGGCTTCCCTTCCTCGTGCTGATCGGGATCTGGATCTTCTTCATGAACCGGATGCAGGGCGGCGGCAAAGGCGGCGCGATGGGCTTCGGCAAGTCCAAGGCGAAGCTGCTGACCGAAAAGCATGGCCGCGTGACCTTCGACGACGTGGCCGGCATCGACGAAGCCAAGGAAGAGCTTGAAGAGATCGTCGAATTCCTGCGCAACCCGCAAAAATTCTCGCGTCTTGGCGGCAAGATCCCGAAAGGCGCGCTGCTCGTGGGCCCTCCGGGCACCGGTAAGACGCTTCTCGCGCGCGCCATCGCTGGTGAGGCGGGTGTTCCCTTCTTCACCATCTCGGGCTCCGACTTCGTCGAGATGTTCGTGGGCGTCGGCGCAAGCCGCGTGCGCGACATGTTCGAGCAGGCCAAGAAGAACGCGCCCTGCATCGTCTTCATCGACGAGATCGACGCGGTCGGCCGCGCACGCGGCGTCGGCATCGGTGGCGGCAATGACGAACGCGAACAGACCCTCAACCAGCTCCTCGTCGAGATGGACGGCTTCGAGGCGAATGAAGGCATCATCATCATCGCGGCGACCAACCGCAAAGATGTGCTTGACCCCGCGCTGCTGCGTCCGGGCCGTTTCGACCGTCAGATCCACGTGCCGAACCCCGATATCAAAGGCCGCGAGAAGATCCTCACCGTCCATGCTCGCAAGGTTCCCGTTGGGCCCGATGTCGATCTGCGCACCATCGCGCGCGGCACGCCGGGCTTCTCGGGGGCGGACCTGATGAACCTCGTCAACGAGGCGGCGCTGATGGCTGCCCGTGTGGGCCGTCGCTTCGTCTCGATGGAAGATTTCGAGAATGCCAAGGACAAGGTGATGCTGGGTGTCGAGCGCCGTTCGATGGTGCTCACGCCCGAGCAGAAGGAAATGACCGCCTATCACGAGGCCGGTCACGCCATCGTCGGCCTGTCGCTGCCCAAATGCGATCCGGTCTACAAGGCGACGATCATCCCGCGCGGTCAGGCGCTTGGTATGGTCGTGTCGCTGCCGGAGATGGACAAGCTCAATTACCACAAGGACGAGGCCAAGCAGAAGATCGCCATGACCATGGCGGGCAAGGCGGCCGAGATCCTGAAATGGGGCGAAGAGCATGTTTCGAACGGCCCGGCGGGCGACATTCAGCAGGCGTCTGCCATTGCACGTGCGATGGTGATGCGCTGGGGTATGTCCGACAAGGTCGGCAATATCGACTATGCCGAGGCGCATGAGGGCTATCAGGGCAACACCGCCGGCTTCTCGGTCTCGACCAAGACGAAAGAGCTGATCGAGGAAGAGGTGCGCGCGCTGATCGAAGAGGGCTACCAGGAAGCCCGCCGCATCCTCCACGAACGTCACGACGACTGGGAGCGTCTGGCTCAGGGCCTGCTCGAATACGAGACCCTGACCGGCGACGAAATCAAGAAGGTGCTCGCGGGGGATCCGCTTGGCGGGGATAGCGATGATGGGTCTTCGGGCAGCCTGCCCTCGGTGACCGCGCTTCCCAAGACCGCGAAGAAAAAGGACAAGGGCGATGGCGGGGCGGAAACCTCGCCCGAGCCCTCGGCCTGACGGGGAGGAAGGGACCGATGGGCGAGGGCACGATCGCCGGAACGGGCGCGCGGGACTGGGATCCCGATGCCTATAGCCGGTTTCGCGATTTGCGGCTGCGTCCGGCGCTCGATCTGATCGCGCGTATCCCGACCTTGCCTGAACGCGGCAAGATCATCGACCTCGGCTGCGGCAATGGCGCAGTGGCCGAGGCGCTCAGCCACCACTATCCCAAGCGCAAGCTGGTCGGTGTCGACAACTCCGAGCCGATGCTGCAACGGGCCGCCGCGACCGGCGCCTATCACCGCTGCGATCTGGCCGATATCGCGCAGTGGACTCCGAACAAACCGCCCGCGATGATCTTCTCGAACGCTGCGCTGCATTGGCTGCCCGATCACGCCGAGCTTTTCCCGCGCCTTGCCGGGTCGATGCGTGAGGGCGGTGTGCTTGCGGTCCAGATGCCCGCGCAGCAAAGCGCTCCGTCGCATCGTATCCTGCGCGATCTGGCGCAGGAAATGTTCCCCGACCGCTTCGATTTCACCGGATGGGTGCCGCCTGTGGCCTCACCGGTGGAGTACGCGAAAATGCTCTCGTCCTTCGGCGCGTTCGACATCTGGAGCACGGAATATCTGCAGCAGCTTGCGCCCACCCCCGGCGCCCATCCGGTGCGCCGCTTCACCGAGTCGACGGCGATGCGTCCTTTCCTGACGCAACTGGGTGACACCGAGGCGCAAGTGCTTATCGAACGCTATGAAAGCGCGCTCGAGAAAGTCTATCCTTCGAGGGCCGATGGGAGCGTTCTTTTCCCGTTCCGGCGCTTGTTCATCGTGTTGACACTGGGGGGCTGATGGCCGCGCTCAAACCGACGCAATACCAAGGTGAAGTCGTCTGGCTTGGCCGCGTCACGACCGAAGGGGAATTGGTGTCCACCCCCGTCGAAGCATTGGAATTCACGTTCGATGGCCCTGTGGGCGAACTGCATGCGGGACGGACCCGGGCGTCGTGCTCGCGTGTGACGGATCAGCATGAGCGCGACACCGAGATCGCCAATGTCCGGCAGATGACGATCCTCTCGGCGGAGGAACTGGCCGAAACCGCCTTCGCCATGGGTATCCCCGAGCTTGACCCCACATGGGTCGGAGCTTCGATCGTTCTGCGCGGCCTGCCGGACCTGACCCACCTCCCGCCCTCGTCGCGGCTTCAGAACGAGACCGGCCTGACGCTGGTGATCGACATGGAGAACCGCGCCTGCGTTCTGCCGGGGAAGGTGATCGAGGAAATCTACCCCGAGAAAGGCAAGCGCTACAAACCCGCGGCCCAGGGCCGTCGGGGCGTCACCGCTTGGGTCGAGCGTCCGGGCCGGCTCGTGATTGGTGACACGCTGCGCCTGCACATTCCCGATCAACGCCCTTGGGAGTTGATGGACGAGGTCCGCTGAGACGATTTAGACCAGCGGTCTGTCGCTTCCTTCCCTTTTCCTTCCCAATCAGATGGTTATCCTTGCCCTGGAGGAGGACGATCATGACCACCGATATCGAAATCGCGCGCGCAGCGTCGCTGCGCCCGATGCCCGAAATTGCCGCGAAACTCGACATCCCCGAAGAGGCGCTGATTCCCTACGGCCGGGATAAAGCGAAACTCGACGCGGGCTTCATCGCAGAGTTGGAGGGGCGCGAGAGCGGCAAGTTGATCCTCGTCACCGCGATCTCGCCGACGCCCGCAGGCGAGGGCAAGACGACGACGACGGTGGGTTTGGGGGACGGGCTCGCCCGGATCGGCAAGCGCTCCGCCATCTGCATCCGCGAGGCATCGCTCGGCCCGAATTTCGGGATGAAGGGCGGGGCGGCTGGCGGTGGTTACGCGCAGGTCGTGCCGATGGAGTCGATGAACCTCCATTTTACGGGGGATTTCCACGCGATCGGGGCGGCGCATAACCTACTCGCGGCGATGATCGACAATCATATCTACTGGGGGAACACCCTCGAGATCGACGAGCGCCGGGTAAGTTGGAAACGCGTCGTGGATATGAACGACCGAGCGCTCCGCGATATCGTCGTTTCGCTTGGCGGCGTGTCGAACGGCTTCCCGCGCCAGACCGGCTTCGACATCACCGTGGCCTCCGAGGTCATGGCCTGCCTGTGCCTGAGCCGTGATCTGGACGAGTTGCAGGAGCGTCTGGGACGGATCGTAGTCGCCTATCGCCGCGACCACTCGCCCATCACCTGCGCGGATATCGGGGCTGATGGCGCGATGGTGGTGTTGTTGAAAGACGCGATGCAGCCGAACCTCGTACAGTCTCTGGAGGGCACGCCGGCCTTCGTGCATGGCGGGCCGTTCGCAAATATCGCGCATGGCTGCAATTCGGTAATCGCGACGCAATCGGCCCTGAAGCTGGCCGATTACGTGGTGACCGAAGCGGGATTCGGCGCTGATCTGGGGGCCGAGAAGTTCTTCAACATCAAGTGCCGCAAGGCGGGGCTGACGCCGAGTGCTGCGGTGGTCGTGGCTACGGTGCGTGCGCTAAAGATGAATGGCGGGGTGGCGAAGGCCGATCTTGGCGCCGAGAATGTCGCGGCGGTCGAGAAGGGCTGTGCCAACCTCGCGCGCCATATCGCCAACACCAAGGGGTTCGGCGTGCCCGTCGTCGTGGCGATCAACCATTTCACCGCCGATACCGAGGCCGAGATCGCGGCAGTCCGGGCCGCGGCCGAGGCGCAGGGTGTCGAGGCGGTGCTGTGCACCCATTGGGCGGATGGCGGGGCAGGGGCCGAGGCGCTCGCAGAAAAGATCGTTGAGCTGACGGAAAGCCCCTCGCATTTCGCGCCGCTCTATCCTGACGACATGGGCCTCTTCGACAAGATCGAGGTCATCGCGAAGCGGATCTATCACGCGGGCGAAGTGGTCGCGGACAAGAAGATCCTCGACCAGCTGCGCGACTGGGAGGCCGCAGGCTATCGAGAGCTGCCGATCTGCATGGCCAAGACCCAATATTCCTTCAGCTCCGATCCGACACTGATCGGGGCGCCTGAGGGCCACATCTTGCCGATCCGCGAGGTGCGGCTTTCGGCGGGCGCCGGGTTTGTGGTGGTGATCTGCGGTGAGATCATGACCATGCCCGGCTTGCCACGCCATCCGGCGGCGGAAAAGATCGGGCTTGATGCGGATGGTCGCATCACAGGGCTGTTCTGAGCGGGTGGCCTTGAGCTTGAGCGCGCAAGCTGCGATAGGGGGCGCAAGTTTCTCAGGAGCCTTGCCGATGAAAGCCCCATCCGAGCTGCACACGATGGAGGAGCTGCGCGTCGAGATAGACGCGCTCGACCGCGAACTGGTCGAGATGCTCGCGGCGCGCGCGCGACTGATCGACCGCGCGGCAGAGCTCAAGCAGGGCAATGGCTGGCCCGCGCGCATTCCCGACCGGGTCGAGGACGTCGTCGCGAAAGTGGTCGCCAAGGCGGAGGTCGCCGGTCTCGACACCGGGCTCGCCGAGCGTCTGTGGCGTGAGATGATCGAGCATTTCATCGCGCAGGAAGAGAAAGTTCTGGGCAAGGGAGATCAGGCATGAGCGCCAAGATCATCGACGGGAAAGCCTTCGCAGCCGAGGTGCGCGAGAAGGTGGCGGGCCATGTCAGCCGCCTGAAGGAAGTTCATGGCATCACCCCGGGCCTCGCCGTGGTGCTGGTGGGCGACGATCCGGCCTCCGAAGTCTATGTCCGCAACAAGGGCAAACAGACGCTGGAAGCGGGGATGAACTCCTACGAGCACAAGCTGCCCGAGGATACGCCCGAGGCCGATCTCCTGGCGCTGGTAAAGCAACTCAACGCCGATCCGGCGGTGCACGGCATTCTCGTGCAGCTGCCGCTGCCCCAACATATCGACGAGGAAAAGGTGATCAACGCGATCACCCCTGACAAGGACGTGGATGGGTTCCATATCCTCAATGTCGGCCTTCTCGGCACCGGGCAGAAGGCGATGGTGCCCTGTACGCCGCTCGGCTGCCTGATGATGCTGCGCGACCATCACGGTTCGCTCTCGGGGCTGAACGCGGTGGTCGTGGGCCGCTCGAATATCGTCGGCAAGCCCATGGCGCAACTTCTGCTGCGCGACAGCTGCACGGTCACCATCGCGCATAGCCGCACCAAGGATCTCGCCGATGTCTGCCGCCGCGCAGACATCCTCGTCGCCGCGGTGGGCCGTCCGCAGATGATCCCCGGCGACTGGGTCAAGCCCGGTGCGACCGTGATCGACGTCGGCATCAACCGCATCCCCGCCCCCGAGAAGGGCGAGGGCAAGACGCGACTCGTCGGCGATGTGGAGTTTGACAGCGCGGCGCAGGTCGCGGGCGCGATCACCCCGGTGCCCGGAGGGGTCGGTCCGATGACGATCGCATGCCTTCTGGCAAACACTGTGACCGCCTGCTGCCGTGCGAATAACCTTCCAGAGCCCGAAGGTCTGACCGCCTGATTTAAAATTAGGTAAGGTTTCCCTTACGTTAGGAGAAATCCGCGACCCTTTTCGTTGCGTCGAAGCGGTGCCTTGCGCTACCTCTTTCGTAACGGGATTTCAGGGAAGTCGGCATGTCCGAATTCTGGCGGATTTACTTGCGGGCATTGAAGATCCCGGCATTGCCGGTGATCTGGCTCGTTGCGTCCGCCTTCGGCGTCATCGCTGGACCCTTCGGCTCGCTTGAGGGGATGAGCTTCGGCGGACGTCTTCTCTACTGGCCGCTCGTGGTAGGGATGGCGATCCTGATCGGTACCGCAATTCGCATTTTCGTGCGGCGCAGGTTCAGGTTGCGGGTTTTCTGGCTAGAGGCTCTGGTGGTCGCATCGCTTGCGGCACTCGTGCTTGCCGGACCGATTTTCCAGATCACCGCTTGGCTCGCGAATGACCCCGAGTTGCCGGACCTCGGGGTGCTCCACATGTTGGGCTATATCTTCGGATTGTCGATGGCGAATTCGGTCCTGCGGCGGCGGATGGCGCCGTTGCACGGGCGGTCGCGTCGCAAAGCGGTTGAACGCGTCATCCCCGCTCGGCCGCCCGAGCCCGACCCCGCTCCGCGCCTCCTTGATCGGGTCGAGCCGGCGCTTCGTGCGCCGCTGATCCGGCTCTCGGTCTGCGATCACTACGTGGATGTGGTGACCGAGGCCGGACAGGCGAGCCTTCTGATGCGCCTCGCCGATGCGATCGCCGAGACGGAGGGAACCCCCGGTCTGCAGGTGCATCGCTCGCATTGGGTGGCGCAGACGGGCGTGCGCGCGATCCGTCGCGCGCGGGGCAAGACGTTCCTGGTGATGGCCGACGGAGAAGAGGTGCCCGTTTCGCGCACCTATCAGGCACAGGTCGAGGCGGAGAATTTCCCCGCCTCCGACGAAAGCATCGCGGCCCAGTAAGGCTTAGTGGACGATCGCCTCGTCCTTCACGAACATGTTCATCCATGCGCGGTCCACCAGTTCGGGAGTCATCTGGTAGGGAATTCCCTCGAACTCGCAGATCGAGATCATCTGGTCGATCAGGAAGATCGGCTGATAGTTCGCATAGATATTGTCGATCGTCGGGTATTTCACCTTGAGCAGATGCAGCAGCGCCTTTTCGTCGAGCGGCATCTGGCGCTTCTTCGCGACCATCTGGAAGATCTTGAGAAAGCCCGCCTGATCGGGACCGTCGATCTTGATCTTGAAGAAGATACGACGCAGCGCCGCCTTATCGAAGATTTCGTTCGGGTGGAAGTTGGTCGAGAAGATCACCAGCGTGTCGAAGGGGACCTCGAATTTTTCCCCCGATTGCAGCGAGAGAATGTCGCGGTTTTCCTCGAGCGGAACGATCCAGCGGTTCACCAGTTTCTGCGGCGGTTCTGCCTGACGGCCAAGGTCGTCCACGATGAACACGCCGCCCGAGCTTTTCAGCTGGAGAGGGGCGGTATAGGTGCGCGCGGTCTTGTTGTATTTCAGGTCGAGCATGTCGAGCGACAATTCACCACCGGTGATCACGGTCGGGCGCTCGCAATAGACATAGCGGGTGTCGAACTGCACGCCGCGCTTGCGCAGTGCGGTCGGATCTTCCTCGGGCAGCGGCGCGGGGGTGTGAACGATCGGGTCGAAGACGGTGATGACCTGACCGGCATATTCGATCGCGCGGGGGATATAGATGTTGTCGCCGATCGCGTCGCGGATGCCGTTCGAGATCGAGGATTTCCCGTTGCCGGGCGGGCCGTACATCAGGATCGAGCGCCCCGAGGAGACCGCCGGACCAAGCTGGTCGATCAGCGTGGGCGGCAGGATGAGGTGCCCCATCGCGCCCAGAAGCTGCTGGCGGGTCAGCTGGATGTTGCGGATCGACTGCCGCTTCACCTGCTCGCGATAGACGGTCAGCGGCACCGGCATCGCGCCGTAATATTCCGACTGGCTGAGCGCATCGAGCGCGCGCGCCTTTCCGGTATCCGAGAGTTGGAAGCCCATCTCGCCGCCCGAGTTCGCATGAAGCGTGCCCATTGCTTCGACAAGACCCTGCTTGCGGCAGATGTCGATCAGTTCCTGCGTCAGCGTGATCGGAATACAGATCAGTTTCGACAGCGCCGAGGCCGTGTCCGTATTGGTCCGGAACATCGTCTTGAGCAGGATATCCCGCATCATGACGAGGTTGATCCCCGTATCGTCCAGCGACCGGGGAAGCGGCGGAGCGATGACGTTCGCGGCCATCATATTCATCGGGCGGTTTCCTCTTGGCTGCTCGTCCCGGACTGGAAAAAACCGGGGCCTGAAGACGTGGTCCCCACCAATATGGCCCCGGATTGTGGCCAAAAATGGGAAAAACAGCGCAATCGGCGCGAAGCGCGCACCGACCTGAGAACAATTGTTGCGGAAGTCAGGACAGAGCGACGATCAGCAGATAGGCCCAGAGCGTGCCGACCAGCGCGAGGCCCATCGGGAAATCCTTGCGCTTCCAGCTGACCCAGTCAGGCGTCGCGTTCACCACCGCCGGAATCGCCCGCATGATGCGATGTGCGGTGAAGGCCGAGAGCAGGAAGGCGCACAAGAGCAGCATCGTCAGTTCGATATGGAAGGCGTCATGGGCGAAATAGGGGGCGGCTGCGGCCGCGAATTTCGCGTCTCCCGCGCCGAAATGTGCGATCTGGTTCAGGATGAAACCCACGAGAAAGACGACGACCGCATGGCTCCACCGCCAGGCGTAGACATCGAGCGGCAGCAGCAGCGGACCCGCCAGCGCGAAGATGACCAGAAGCGCCATCACCGCCTTGTTGCGGATCTTCATGAATTTCAGATCGGTAAAGACCACCCAGGCACAGACCGGGGTGATCAGCACCAAGAAAACCAGTGCCGCAAGCTGCGGGGAAAGACCGAGCATTGCGTCAGCCTTTCACCGTCGCCCCGGGCCCGGCATCAAGCGCCTTGAGGGCGCGGTCCGCCTCGGCGAAATATTGCGGGTTGGTGTCGATTGCATCCTGAAGCAGCGACTTGCCCATGGTGACGTCGCCACGCTTGATCGCCGCGAGCGCCGCCGTGTAGAGCAGCTGCGCGCGTTCCGCCTGGGTCATCTCGATCACCGGCAGCTCGTATTTGCCCTGGCTTGCGCGGGCGAGCACGAGGTTGTTCTTCGTGGTGAAGCGATGCGGATCGTAGGTCAGCGCTTCCTTGAAGAGCTTTTCTGCCCCGGCGGCATCGCCGCGCGTCAGCTTCGAGAAGCCCCAATTGTTGTAGATGCCCGAAGGTTTGGTGGTCAGACCGGAGGCGGTCTCATAGAAGCTGTCGGCCTTGTTCCATTGTTTCTCGCTGTCGGCGACCATAGCCTCGAGGCGGTAGCGGTCGTAGGTTTCGTGCGTTGGCGGGATCGAACTGAGTGTCTTCTTCGCCCCGGCCCAGTCATTGGCGCGGATCTGGGCATCGGCCATCGAGACCCGATCATCATTCGTCGCGCCCGGCAGGGCGAGTACCTGTTCCCATGCCTTCACTGCCTGTACCGGCTTGTCGGCGCGCACCAGAGACTTCGCAAGGCCGCGGCGGATGTCGATCCGATCGGGGTTCTCGGCGGCGGTGCGCTGGAAATAGGCGACGGCTTCGTCAGGATCGCCCACGGTCAGCATGATGTCGGAAAGGTTCGACTCGTCGACCGCGTTCACGCTTTTCATCGCGCGGGCGACCTCGGCATCGCTGCTGTTGCCCATGCAGCCGGAGAGAGTCATCGCACAGCCCGCGAGGGCTGCCAGAAAGATCGGGTGGCGCATATTGCTGCGTCCTTTTTGCTCGAGCCTCAGTGCTGCGTCAGAAGCAGGTATTCACCGGCACCCTTCCTGACGAGCTTGAACTGACTGTCCTGCGGAGCAGAGTAACCCGGTTTTTCCAATTTTGCGAGCGCCAGTCGCAGGTTTTGCCGGATCGAGTCCGATTGGCCACTGTCAAGCGCGAAGGCGGTCTGGAAGACGCGCGAGGCCTCGGCATATTTACCGCGCTCCATCAGCACCACGCCGAGATTGTTCCACGCGGGAACGAAGGTTTCGTCCTGTTCGATCGCGCGGCGCAGCATCTGTTCGGCCTGGTTGAGACGGCCCAGTTTCAGATCGGCCGAACCGATCCCCGACAGCACTTCCGCCGTCGCGCCATGTTCGGCCGCGGCCCGGTAATAGGCTTCGAGGGCAAGCTCGTACTCGCCCGCTTCCATCAGACGATGGCCGACGAGAAGCCCGTCGACAGCCTTTGCATCCGGCTTGGCGCCGGGTGCGAATAGACCGCCTTTCTCAGCCGAAAGGCCGCCTGTGGAACAAGCGGCCTGGCTCAGCAGGAGCAGAGCGGCCCAGAGATGGCCGCGTCGCGGTCGGATCATCGGGTTACATGCCCATATTCTTGAAGTTCTCAAGCATATCATGGATCGAGGGGCCGACAAGGATGATCAGGAGAGGCGGCACCGTGAACATCATCGTGCCGAGCGTCATCTTGGTCGGGATCTTGTTGGCGGCCTCTTCGGCGCGCATGATCCGCTTGTCGCGCATGTCGGCGGCATAGAGGCGCAGCGCCTCGGCGATCGAGGTGCCGAATTGCTGCGACTGGATCATCACGGTCACGAAGCTCGCGACATCGGCCACCCCCGAACGCTCGCCGAAGCGACGCAGCACGTCGGATTTGTTCAGGCCGGCCTTGATCTCATGGGCGACCATCGCGAATTCCTCGGCCAGCGAGGGGTAGGAATTGTGCAGTTCCTTGGAGACTCGGATGATCCCCTGGTCGAGCGACTGACCGGCTTCCACGCAGACGAGCAGCATGTCGAGCGCGTCGGGAAAGCCGTTCTGGATCTCGGCGGTGCGCGCCTTGACGCGCTTGTTGACCCAGTATTTCGGAGCGTAGTAACCGATCGCGCCGGGCAGCAGCACGGCCATGATCGTCCCGATCGTGCCCATTTGCTGACCCTCGGGGGCGGTCGTGTTGGTGATCACCACATAGAGCGAACCCAGCGTGAGCAGCCCCAGCCCCATCGCGAACTGGATCGCGTGGAAGGTTCGCACGGCGTTGGTTCCGCGATAGCCGGCGCTCTGGAGCCATTTCTTCGATTCCGACATCTCGTCGGCATTCTTGGGCTCGAGGAAGGCGGCATATTTCTCGAGCTTGTCCGAACTGCCATCGCGCAGTTTCTGGCGGTTCCCTTCGTTCTTCGCCTGACTTTGCTGGTGGTGACGCGGCGCGCCCCCGCGCAGACGCTCAAGCGGGTCGGCGCGCTTTTTCAGCAGCGCCGGAAGCGCGGCCAGCACGAACAGAAAGCCCAGACCGGCGAGCGCGATCATCGGACCCATCGGCCCAAGCGTATCGATCAGCAGGGTGTTGATGGCGGAGAGATCCATGAAAGACTCCTCAAACCTTGATGGTTGTCATGACCTTCATGAAGATCATGTTCGCGCCGAGCAGGGCGAAGACGACGATGGCGGCGGGAATGAAAGCCGTCGTTTCTTTCACGTCGTCGTAATAATGCGGCGAGATGACCTGGATGATCACGAGCACCGCAATCGGGAAGGCCGACAGGAAGATGCCCGACCAGCGCGGTTCTGCAGTGATGGCGCTCACCCGGCGGAACAGGCGGAAGCGCGACCGGATCACCTTCGAGAGGCCATCGAGCACCTCTGCGAGGTTGCCGCCCGAGGTCTGCTGGATCGAGACCGACACCGCGAGGAAGCGCATGTCCTGCATATCGAGGCGCTCGGCCATTTCCGAGATCGCCTCGGAGACGTTACGGCCATAGGCGGCCTCGTCGGCGATGATGCCGAATTCGGAGCCCAGCGGATCGGGGATCTCGCGCGCAACAGCCTGGATCGCGGACGCCAGCGGGTGACCGACGCGCAAGCTGCGCACCATCAGTTCCACCGCATCGGGCAGTTGCTCTTCCATCAGCGCCATGCGCTTCTTGGCCTTGTTGTTCACCCAGAAATAGACACCGCCGACACCCATTCCGAGCGCGAGCGCGATGCGGATATAGATGCCTGCCTCCGAGGTCAGGCTGAGCGCCACGAAGGCGACGAAGCTGGCAAACGCCATGATCGCGATCAGCGCGATGGGCGAGAAGGCGATATTGGCTTTCTGAGCCTTGGTCGCGAGCAGCGAATAAAGAGGGATGGTCCGGGCCTCGGTGTGCTGCGTCGCTTCCTTGCGGAGGCGTTCGAGCACTTCCTCGCGTCGCTCGCCCTTGTTGAGCATTTCGAGGCGGCGGTTCACGCGCTTGTTGAGCGAGATCGACTTGCCGAAGAAGAGCAAGTACATGCCCTCGACCAGCAGCAGGACTGCGATGAAGATCAGCAGGTAGATGACGGGCGTCGCCATTTGGTGTCTCCTTAGTCCTGCACGGGTTCGTAGATCGAGGCCGGCAGGTCATAGCCCCACTGGCGGAAGCGATCGGAATAATGCGAGCGCACGCCGGTCGCGGTGAAGCGACCGATGATCTTTCCGTCAGGGGCAAGGCCCAGACGCTCGTAGCGGAACACTTCCTGCATCGAGATCACGTCGCCTTCCATGCCGGTGATCTCGGTGATCGAGACCATGCGGCGCGAGCCGTCCTGCAGACGCGAGGCCTGCACGATCAGGTTCACAGCCGAGGCGATCTGCGAGCGCATCGCCTTCATCGGCATTTCGATCCCGGCCATCGAGATCATGTTCTCCAGACGTGCGATACCGTCGCGCGCGGAGTTCGCGTGAATGGTGGTCATCGAGCCGTCGTGGCCGGTGTTCATGGCCTGAAGCATGTCGATGACTTCCTCGCCGCGCGTTTCGCCGACGATGATACGGTCGGGACGCATCCGCAGCGCGTTGCGAAGACAGTCGCGCTGAGTGACCGCTCCCTTGCCTTCGACGTTCGGCGGGCGGCTTTCCATCCGGCCCACATGGGTCTGCTGAAGCTGAAGTTCCGCTGTGTCCTCGATCGTCAGGATGCGTTCGGAGTTGTCGATGAAGCTCGACAGCGCGTTGAGCGTCGTCGTCTTACCCGAGCCCGTCCCGCCCGAGACGATCACGTTGAGGCGGGTGGCGACGGCGGCCTGAAGATAGGCGGCCATTTCCTCGGTGAAGGCCCCGAACTGCACGAGATCGTCGATCCCGAGCTTGTCCTTCTTGAATTTACGAATCGAGACGAGCGAGCCATCGACCGCGATTGGCGGCACCATCGCGTTGAAACGAGAGCCATCGGCCAGACGGGCGTCGACATAGGGGTTCGATTCGTCGACGCGACGACCCACGGCCGACACGATCTTGTCGATGATGCGCAGCAGGTGGCGCTCATCCTTGAAGGTGATGTCGCTCAGTTGCAGTTTGCCGGCGCGTTCCACGAAGATCTGGTTGGGGCCGTTCACGAGAATATCGTTCACGGTCTCGTCCTTCAGAAGCGGCTCGAGAGGCCCGAGCCCCATCACTTCGTCATAGAGTTCCTGATGCAGCGCCTGCCGGTCCTGGCTGTTGAGCGCAACCGCCATCTCCGACATCGCCTCGGCGGTGATATCGGCGATCTCGGTCTTCAGCTCTTTCTCGGACGCATGTTCGAGCGCGGCGAGGTTGAGATTCTCAAGGAGGCGCTTGTGCAGCTCGACCTTGAGTTCCTGCATCCGCTCCTTGCGCTTACGCTCCTTGTCGGCGGCGGCAGCGTCAGCCGGAGCCTTTTGCGGCAAGGGCTTCCGATGCACTGCCGTCTTCGGCGCGGCGTCGATCGGCGGCGGGGCTGCGGGCGCGGCGGCTGTGCTGACCGCGCCGTTTCCGGGTTTGGCGGGCTGTTTCTTGTAGCGCGAAAACATCAGTCCGGGGTCCTTTCGGCTCAGGCCGCGACTTCGATCGACTCGCCAAGTTCGACGAGAGAGCCGGCGAGTTTCTGGATTTCCTTGCGCAGCGGAATTTTCGGCGATGACAGCGCCAGCGGCAGGCCATGGTCATTCGCCTGGGTGATGAGCTTGCCGCCATCCGACATCATCAGTTCGATCGAGATGTCGAGGCTCTCGGCGAGGCGCTTCACGCGAGCCTTTCCGTTGAGGTCGGTAAATTTCGGCGCGCGGTTGAGCACGTAGCGAAGCTTCTCGGTCGGCAGGCCCTCGGCCTTGAGCGCCCGCACCAGACGCAACACGTTCTGAGCCGAGCGCATGTCCATTTCGAGAAGCCCGAAATAGAGCTGTGCCTTGTTGAGCACGGTCTCGGTCCAGCTCACGACGGTCGAGGGCATGTCGATCACGACGAAGTCGAAATGCGACCGCGCCATGTCGATCAGGCGCTCTACGTCTTCTCCCGAGATCAGGTCGAGGGGAAGCATGTCGGCGGGGGCGGTGAGCACGTCCACCTTGTCGTTGAAGCTCAGGAGTGCCTGCTTGAAGCTTTCGCCATCCATGTGCTCGGTGTCGCTGAGCAGTTCGTAGATCAATTCGCGGCGCGGCAGATCGAGATAGGTGGCGGTGCTGCCGAATTGCAGGTCGAGATCGAGCAGGCAGACGCGCGGGGAGGGGCGCGTTTCCTTCTTCTTGCCGTCATGGGCCGTCGCGAGTTCCCAAGCGAGGTTGACCGCGAAAGTCGTGGCGCCCACGCCGCCCGAGAGCCCGTGAACTGCGAGCACGACACCGTCGCGGCCACCGGTATTGGTCATCACCGGCGCGTGGCTGCGCACCGGAAGGTCGGGAACCGCCGCCTGGCCCAGACGCTCGATCGCATCGTGCAGCGCGCCTTCGGGCAGCGGATAGGGCACGAAATCATCCGCGCCGAGACGCAGCAGCTGGTGCAGGGCGATCGGGCTGACTTCCTCGGCGATCAGGATGACGCGGATATTGCGCTCCTTCGCCTCGGTGATGATGCCCGAGATCTTGGTGAGCTCGTCCTCGTCCTCACCATCCACGGCGATCGCGATGAATTCGAGTTTCGAGGCGTCGGGTTGTCCGAGAAAGATCACAGCCTCGTCAAAGGTGAGGTCCCCCCAGCTTTCGCCGAGCTCGGTTTCCATATCCTCGATCAGCAGATCGAAATTCGAGACGTCGCGCGAAACCGTGCAGGCCTGGATTGGCGCCGGCTCTGTCGTCATCATTGCTGCTGCACTCATTAGCCTCTGTCCTTCGTTTCCTGGGCCCACGGTCGCCGGGGATCGCGCCCTCTCATGCGCCGCAGGTCAAGTATGACTCGGCGTCACACCTTTTCTGCCGGGGATCAATCTGGGCAGGAATCTGGGCGAGATTGGGGCCAGACTGTTTCAATTGTGAGGTTTTGAGCGACGATAAAGAGAAACGGCGGGCTTTGTTTATCAAGCCCGCCGTTTGTTAATGTCGATTGTCGCGAAACCGCGATCACTCGTTCGGGACTTAGCCGCCCGGTGTGCCTTCGTTCACCGTCGTCAGCGGCATCACCGAGGCGGAGCGCACATACTCGCGATAGACGACGCGGGCATATTTTCCGTCGAGCGGGATCGCTTTGCCACCGCGCACGATCCCGGACACCTCGGTCACCGTCCGGCGATTCTGCTCGTTCGGCGCCTGGGTGTAGACCAGGGGCTGCGTTTCGCCGTAGGAAACGACCGCCTCGAGGCGCGAGCGCGAGATGCCCTGGGCGACGAGGAAGTTCACCACTGTACGGGCGCGACGCAGGCCAAGGGCCTTGTTATAGGCATTGCTGCCCACGAGGTCGGTGTGGCCGTAGACGCGGAACCGTACCTCGGGGAATTGCCTGATCCAGTCGGCTTGCAGCATCAGCACGCGCTGCGCCTGAGCATCGAGCACCGAGGAGTTGAAAGCGAAATGGACCGTGTTCGGCACATCCGCCGCGAATTTGCGCGTCATGTTGATCGCGAAGCTCTCATCCCCGCTCATCAGCGCGGTGTTGTGCGCGATGGTGGCTCCGAAATTCGCGGTGCCGTCCATGTTGGAGCCCGCTTCGGAATGGAGGATCTTGGCACCTTCCGAGCAACCGGCCAACGCCAGTGCCGCAGTAAGAAGGATTGCCGAGCTGCGCAGCTTGTTCGCCTGACCCATCATCTCTCTCACTCCATCACGTAGCCATAGGAGCCCGAGAAGTCCTGCTTGGCGACCTCGGCGGCCGGGCCCCTCGTGGGCTTGGTCGGTGCGCTCAGGCCTCCGGCGGTCTTGCCATAGAGGAAGAGTTCGGACTCGGTGGGCAGTTTCAGACGATCGGTCGGCAGGGCAAGCGCCTCGCCCTTGACCGGCGACACAAGATGCGGGGTCACGATGATCACGAGCTCCGATTGCTTGCGCTGGTAATCGGCAGAGCGGAAGAGCGCACCGAGCACCGGCACATCGCCGAGCCACGGGATCTGATCGTTGAGATCGGTGAAGTCGTCCTGCAGAAGGCCCGCGATCGCGAAGCTCTCGCCGTCACGCATCTCGACGGTGGTCGAGGTCGAGCGTTTCTTGAAGGCGTTGACCGTGAAGCCGCCCTGGCTCATCGAGACGGTGGTGTCGATCGCCGAGACCGCAGCCGCGATCTCGAGGTTGATCACGTCGCCATCCACGACGCGCGGGGTGAAGGCCAGTTCCACGCCGAAGGGCTTGTACTGGATCGAGACCGAGTTGTCCTTGAGCACCGGGATCGGGTATTCGCCACCGGCGAGGAAATCCGCCTGCTGGCCGGAAAGCGCGGTCAGGTTCGGCTCGGCCAGTGTGCGCACGACGCCTTTCGATTCCAGGGCTTCCAGAAGCACTGCGAATTGAAGGTTGCCCGCGGTGAAGCCCAGACCGATCGCGCCCTTGTCGCCTGCGATCGGGTAGGTGCTTCCCGTAGAGTCGAAGGCGTTCTCAACCGCACCGTTTGCGGTGAAGTTGCCGGTTGCGCCGACGCCATTGAGATTGCCGCCAGCGCCGCGAACGGCGAGCGAGGAGGCGAGGCTCTTGGCGACAGAGCGCTGCATTTCCGCGAAGCGCACTTTCAGCATCACCTGCTGGGTTCCCGCGACCATCATCAGGTTCGAGACCCGGTCGGGTGCGTAGCGGTTCGCCAGATCGAGCGCGCGATCGAGCTTTTGTGCCGAGGAAACGGTGCCAGAAAGGACGATCCCGTCATTGGCGGTCCGCACGTCGATATTCTCGCCCGGAAGGATTTGCTTGAGACGTTCCTTGAACTCAGCCACGTCGGGCGTGACCTGCACGTCGACGTTCGAGATCAGCTTGCCGTCCGCTCCGAGGATCGTCAGCGTCGTGCGGCCGGGCAGTTTGCCCAGCACGTAGATCGAGCGGTCCGAAAGCGTCTGGATGTCCGCGATGCCGGGGTTGGCGATCGAAAGCTCCGCAAAGGGCGTGTCGCTTTCCACCACGACGGCGCGGTTCATCGGAACATGCAGGGGAGCCTGCGCGGTGCCCGACATTATTCGAAGCGTTTCCGCGTGCCCCGGCGCGAATATTGTGGTGCTCAGTGCCATGCCAAGAAGGCAGGCCCCTACGATAGATTTCAGTCTCATTGTGACCCTGCCTCTCCGATCACGCCTCGCCACAGGTCTTTTTGCCTGCTTATGGGACAGATTGCGTCCATTGTTTTGCGGAGCATGCCCCAAGACCGGTTTTTTTGCAATAATCAATGGATTGGCGAGAGTTTCTGATGTGGAAAACCTGTCGCAAACGAGCAACGGGGCCCCGTGAGGCCCCGTGCAAATAGTTGAAAATGTGTCATTTGCTTAGTTTGTGCAGGGGATCGGTGTTTCGATGATCTCGCTGCCTCTGCGGGTCTTGATCGTGCAGACCTTGGCTTTTTCGACCTGCCGAACCTGCTCTCTCTGGATCCCGAGGAGCTGGTTGCGGTCGATCTCGATCGCGCCGACCTGGTCGGTATCATGGGCGCCCACGAGAGAGAGAGTCAGGCGTCCCGTGTTCTGCGCGAGCGTCAGGGCCGCGACCTGCTCGGGGCTGACTTCGGCGGTGACGGTGCGCGCGATCTGGGTCTCGGCGGAGCGGTCGGGATCGGCATTCTGGTCAATTGCGATGAGTTTCAGGTTCGCTTCGATCAGCTTCGTCACCGGCTCGTCATTGATCGCTCCCGACCAGTAGACGTCGACCATATCGCCGGGGCGCAGGAAGCCCGAGACGCCGCTGGCGACGTTTACCTGGATGGTGAAGGCACGGCGGTTGGGTTGCAGGCTCGCAAGGATGCCGGCATCGGTACCGGGCTTGGTCACGCGCGAGCTCAGCACATATTCATTGGCCGAAAGCGACCGCATGGTGGCGCGCGGGCGGGCTTCACCCTCGACGAAAACCGCCTTTTCGGCTTCCGGCGTGCCCGCTTTGGCAACGATCTGCGAGTAGGTGCCTTGCGGCAGCGCACTTGCCTGAACCTTGATCACCGCGAGATCCTGCGCGGTGAACCGCTCTCCGTATTTGAGAGGCTTCTTGACGACGACGACATTGGCGAGGCGCGGTGCGTTCTTCTGCATCGCCACAAGATGGTCGCGCTCTGCCTGGAACTGCGCGATCTGGCCTTGCGCCATGATCACGGCCACCACGGCAAGGCCGATCCCGGCGACGAGAAACAGGGCGAACATCAGTCGCATCGTCTTTTCCTTCCGTTTTCATTCCGGACACAATGCCGGCGGGTGACATGCTCTATCGCAGGCAAAAAGGGCAATAAAATGGCGTCGTGGGGGAAATTGTTTCCGTTTAGAGGCTTTCGCCCGCAGCGAAGGTCGTCGCGACCTCTGTCGTGCCGAGATAGTCGGCGATGGTTTTGGAGAGGCCACCTGTCTGGCCCCAGATAACAGCACCGACGAGCATTCCGAACGAAACGACGGCTGCGGTCAGAACGACCCAGTCGACGGTCACAGCGCCGTCTTCATCCTTGCGCATGTTGCGCAGTGCCTGCAGGAATTTGATCATGGTCTCGCGTCCTCTCTCAATTTGATACAGACCCAATTTCTCAAAGACGTAGCCCATCAAAATGGCCAAACTTTGACAGTTTCGCGAACGGATTGCGGGCTTGGTTAAGGGAAACGTTCGGGCTAGTGGCGCCCATCACGTTCCCTGGAGAGCCCGTCGCTTCGATCGGCTGGTGTCCTGAAAAAGAGCAAGGGCCGCACATTCACGTGCGGCCCCGCTTGCATTCACAACACGTGCCAGATTACGGCGTGTCGGGGGTCGTCGAGCCGCTGTCGAAGGTCGTTTCGACTTTGGCGGTCGACAGGTAGCCGCCGATTTTGTCCACGAGGACCTTGGTGTTGGTGCGGACCAGAGCCAGCGCAGCGGCGCCGAGGCCAACAACAGCAGCGGTCAGCACAACCCAGTCAACGGTCACAGCGCCGTCTTCTTCGTCGTGGAACTTCTTGATTTTGAAGAATTTCATCATGGTGTCTCTCCTTGGGTTCGGTTCTCTGCCCCGCGTCTCTGGTTGGCGTTGACTGCCGTTCTCCGTCTCGCGGTATGAGCATATAAGGCCCCCGGATCGTGGCGCGATTTGGGCAGGCGCGCGGCGATTTCAGGAAAATTGCCAAGGCCTGATGCCTTCCACCTAAATCATTGAAAATAAAAAATATAAAAATCAACCGGCGACGCTCGATTTCGCTTTTTCCACCGAGAAATACGAATCAATTCCCGAATCGCGGAGGATTCCCGCACGGATTTTCTGGAAAATCGCACGAATTTCGGGGATAAAGGCGTCAAAGCGGACGACAGAACCGCAAGAGGCAGTGAGCAGGTGGCGCGGATGCGCTTGAGACGGGCAGTCATCGTGACGCTATTGTCGGCCGGATTGGCCGCGCCGGGCTGGGCGGAGATCGCCGCGCCGGAGCCATCGACTTTCAAGCCCAAGACGATCAAACCGCCCGCGCCGGGGACGAAGCGCTTCATCACCATCCAGATCGATCCCGAAGAGCAGAAGCGTGAACTTGCCGCCATGGCCAAGGAGCCCTGGCAGCCCGTTACGCGCAAACCTGCTGCGACAGGATCGGCGGGGGCGGACAAGCCGGTGCGCTCGGCGCATTACGCTTGGTATTGGAACAAGGTGTCACCGCGTCTGGAAGATCGCGCAGGACGGCTTGACCTCGCTCTGGCAGCCCTCACCCAAGGGCCGAAGGGCACGCAGGTGGGCGCACCGCGGCTAGAGACGCTGGCGAAGATCGCGAAGGTGCATGGCACGGATATTCTCAGGTCGACGATCGGCACCGAGGTTTCGCCCGCGCTGGTGCTCGCCATGATCTCGGTCGAATCCGGCGGTCGCCATGATGCCGTCAGCCATGCCGGCGCGGTCGGGCTGATGCAGCTGATCCCGGCGACGGCCGAGCGCTTCGATGTCGCCGACAGCAAGGATCCGGCACAGAACATCGCAGGCGGGGTGACCTATCTCGACTGGCTGATGAAGGAATTCAATCGCGATCCGCTGATGGTGATCGCGGCCTATAACTCGGGCGAGAACGCGGTGAAGAAGAACGACGGCGTACCGCCCTTCGCCGAGACCCGCGATTACGTGCCGAAGGTTCTGGCCGCATGGAACGTGGCGCGCGGGCTCTGTGTGACGCCACCACAGCTGATGACGGATGGCTGCGTGTTCCGCATCAAGGGATGAAAAAGGGCGGCCCGAGAGCCGCCCTTCGCAATTCTGAAACCGGGTCGATCAGTTGACGATCGTCGCCTCGGTCGCGGCGCGCAGGTCTTCCTCAGTGACGCCATCGGCCAGTTCGACGAGCTTCAGCCCGCCCTCGACCACATCGAGCACACCGAGATTGGTGATGATGCGGTTGACGACGCCTGTGCCGGTCAGCGGCAGTGTGCAGGCCTTGAGAACCTTGCTCTCGCCATGCTTGTTGGTGTGATCCATCACGACGACGACGCGGCCGACACCGGCCACGAGATCCATCGCGCCGCCCATGCCCTTCACGAGCTTGCCGGGGATCATCCAGTTCGCCAGATCGCCATTCTCGGCCACTTCCATCGCGCCCAGGATCGCCATCGCGATCTTGCCGCCGCGGATCATGCCGAAGCTGGTCGCGCTGTCGAAATAGGCGGTCTGGGGCAGTTCGGTGATCGTCTGCTTGCCAGCGTTGATCAGGTCGGGGTCTTCCTCGCCCTCATAGGGGAAGGGGCCCATGCCGAGCATGCCGTTCTCCGATTGCAGCGTCACGGTGACGCCCTCGGGGATGAAGTTCGGCACGAGCGTCGGGATACCGATCCCGAGGTTCACATAGGTGCCGTCCTGAAGTTCCTTGGCGGCGCGTGCCGCCATCTGGTTGCGGTCCCAGGCCATCAGACTTCCTCCCCCGTGCCCGCAGGCGTGTTGCTGTGATCGCTGCGCGGGCGCACGGTGCGCTGTTCGATGCGCTTCTCGTGCTCGCCCTGGATCAGACGGTGGACATAGATGCCCGGCAGGTGGATGCAGTCGGGATCGAGCGACCCGGTCGGTACGATTTCCTCGACCTCCATCACGCAGACCTTGCCGCACATGGCCGCGGGCGGGTTGAAGTTGCGCGCGGTCTTGCGGAAGATCGCGTTGCCGCTCTCGTCGGCTTTCCACGCCTTGACGATCGAGACATCGGCGAAGATCCCTTCCTCGAGGATATAGGTCTCGCCGTTGAACTCTTTATGTTCCTTGCCCTCGGCGATCACGGTGCCCACGCCGGTCTTGGTGTAGAAGCCCGGGATGCCGTGACCGGCGGCGCGCATGCGCTCGGCCAGCGTGCCCTGCGGGTTGAATTCCAGCTCCAGTTCGCCCGAAAGGTACTGGCGCATGAATTCCGCGTTCTCGCCCACATAGGAGCTCATCATCTTCTTGATCTGCTTCGTGTCGAGCAGCTTGCCCAGACCGAACCCGTCCACACCACAGTTGTTGGACGCGATGGTGATGTCTTTCACTCCGCTTTCGACGAGCGCGTCGATGCAAAGCTCAGGGATGCCGCAAAGCCCGAAGCCCCCGGCCGCGATCAGCATTCCGTCGAACAGAAGCCCGTCAAGAGCCTCTTTCGCAGAACCGTAAACCTTGTTCATGAATGTCCTCCGCTCAGATGCGCGCGAGGATGGCGCGCGGGGCGAGGGGAGTCAATTGCTGCAATGCGGCGAGAGCGGATCGCGGGGGCAAACTTCACGCTGGGGAGGGGGCGCTGCCCCCGTCGAAGGAGGGCGACAAATAGAGTGTGGCTCTGCCCCGTCGCCGTAGGGTGAAGAATGATGGCCGAACAGGGGGCTCTGCCCCCGCTCGCGATGCGAGCCCCCCGGGATATTTCTTTCCAAGAGGAAGAGGGGCGCGGGCGCCCTATTCTTCGTCGGTCTTCTTGGTGGTTTTCCTGGCGGGTGCCTTCTTCGCGGCGGTCTTCTTGGCCGCAGGTTTCTTTGCGGCCGCCTTCTTCGGCGCGGCCTTCTTCTTTGCCCCGCCCTTCTTCGCCGCCTTCGCCTCGATCAGCGGAAGTGCGTCTTCCATCGTGACCGCTTCGGGTTCCATGTCCTTGGGCAGGGTCGCGTTGACCTTGCCCCATTTGACATAAGGCCCGTAACGCCCCGGCATGACCTGCACGGGGCCGCCCTCGGGATGCTCGCCGAGCTCCTTGAGCGGTTTCGCGGCAGCGCCGCGCCCGGCGCCCTTGGCGGCTTTCTGGGCGATCACCTCGACCGCACGGTTCATGCCGATGGTGAAGACCTCATCGACTTCCGGCAGGTTCGCGTAGATGCGGCCGTGCTTCACATAGGGGCCGTAGCGGCCGATTCCGGCTTCGACCAACTCGCCATCGTCAGGGTGCGGGCCGATCTCGCGCGGCAAGCTCAGGAGCATCAGCGCCTTCTCGAGATCGATCTCTTCGGGTTTCCACCCCTTGGGCAGCGAGGCGCGCGGGGGTTTGGGTTGGTCCTCGGTGGGCTCGCCCTTTTGCACATAAGGCCCGAAGCGGCCCACGCGCAGGGTGATCGCCTGACCTTCGTCATAGCCCAGCACCTTGCCGTCGAGCGCCTGCACCTCGTCATCGCCATCGGGCGCCGACAGAGGCCGGGTGAAACGGCATTCAGGGTAATTGCCGCAACCAATGAACGCCCCGCCCGAGCGCGCCGTTTTCAGATGCAGCTTGCCGTTGCCGCAAAGCGGGCAGATGCGCGGGTCCGAGCCGTCCGGGCGCGGCGGGTAAAGATGCGGCGCGAGCACTTCATCGATCTTGTCGAGCACCTCGGTGATGCGCAGTTCCGAGGTCTCTTCCAGTGCCGCCGAGAAATCGCGCCAGAACCGCTTGAGCACTTCCTTGTAGTCGCGATCGCCCGCCGAGATGTCGTCGAGCTGGTCTTCGAGATCGGCGGTGAAATCGTATTCGACATAGCGCTTGAAGTAGTTCGACAGGAACGCCGTCACCAGCCGCCCGGTATCTTCCGGGATCAGGCGGTTCTTGTCTTTGCGCACATAGCCGCGATCCTGAATCGTCGTGACGATCGAGGCATAGGTCGAGGGCCGCCCGATGCCGAGCTCTTCCATCCGCTTGACCAGCGTCGCTTCGGTGTAGCGCGGCGGCGGCTGGGTGAAGTGCTGCTCGGGCGTGATCTGGCCCTTCTTGGCCTCTTCGCCTTCCATGATCTGGGGCAGGCGGTTGCTGTCCTCGCCCTCGTCGTCGTCGCGGCCCTGGTCATAGACCTTGAGGAAGCCATCGAAGGTCACGACCGAACCGGTCGCGCGCAGTTCGACCTGTTCATCGGCGGAGCCCACGAGAACGGTCGTGCGCTCGAAGCGCGCCGCTTCCATCTGGGACGCGATCGTGCGCTTCCAGATCAGATCGTAGAGTTTCCACTGATCGTCGGGCAGTTTCAGCCGGTCGGGCGATTTCGACATATCCGTGGGGCGGATACATTCGTGCGCTTCCTGAGCGTTCTTGGCCTTGTTCTTGTACATGCGCGGGGACTTGGGCAGGTATTGCTCGCCGAATTTGTCCTTGATCGCATCGCGCGCCGACATCACCGCCTCGGGGGCCATGTCGATGCCATCGGTCCGCATATAGGTGATGTGCCCGGCCTCGTAGAGCCGCTGCGCCGCCGACATCGTGGCCCGCGCGCCAAAGCCGAACTTGCGGCTTGCTTCCTGTTGCAGCGTCGAGGTCATGAAGGGCGGGTAGGGATTGCGCGAGGCGGGTTTCGCCTCGACCGAGGTGACGGTCAGATCGCGCGAGGTCACCGCCTGCACCGCCATCTCGGCGGTGGTCGCGTCCGGGATATCGTATTTTTCGAGCTTCTTGCCGCCGAGCACCGAAAGGCGGGCTTCATATTCCTGCCCGCGCGGGGTCGTCAGCACGGCCGTCACCGACCAATATTCGCGCGCCTTGAAGGCCTCGATCTCCATCTCGCGCTCGACGATGAGGCGCAGGCAGACCGACTGCACGCGGCCGGCGGATTTCGCGCCGGGCAGCTTGCGCCACAGCACCGGCGAGAGGTTGAAGCCCACGAGGTAATCCAGCGCGCGGCGGGCCAGGTAGGCCTCCACCAGCGGGGCATCGACCTCGCGCGGATGCTTCATCGCTTCGAGGATCGCGGATTTGGTGATCGCGTTGAAAGTCACGCGGGAGACGTTCTTGCCCTTGAGCTTCTTCTCCAGCGCTTCCTGCAGGTGCCACGAGATCGCTTCGCCCTCGCGATCGGGGTCGGTGGCGAGGATCAGCGTGTCGTCATCCTTGAGCGCGTCGGTGATCGCCTTGATGTGCTTTTTCGAGTCGCTCGCGACTTCCCATTTCATCGCGAAATCGTGCTCGGGATCGACCGATCCGTCTTTCGGAGGCAGGTCGCGGACGTGGCCGAAGGAGGCGAGAACCGTGTAATCGGACCCCAGATACTTGTTGATCGTCTTTGCCTTGGCAGGGGATTCGACGACGACAACGGCCATAAGGTCCTCACAATTCAACAGTCAAAGGGTCTGGGCGCGGAACATGTGGGGGTTTGGGGGGGATTGTCAATGCGTGCTGACCCTGAGGGAAACCACCGGAATCAGGCGAGGCGCGAGATCATCCCGCCGCGATGACGTTCGATCCGCCCCTCGATCTCGAGCGCGGTCAGGGCGCGCGAAAACGCCGCCGCCCCAAGCCCGAGATCGCGGATCACCTGGTCCTCGGCGGTGGGGGAGGGGCCGAGCCGGTCAAGGATTTTCGCAGCCAGTGCTGCCTCGGAAGGAGCAGAGCGCGGGAGTGGTTCGGGGGGCATGCAGCCGGAGGCAGGTTTCTCTTTTTCGGGCATCCGAACGGCATCGAGCGCGGCAAGCACATCCTCGGCCCCGCGCACCAGAACCGCGCCGTCCCGGATCAGCAGGTTGCACCCGCCCGCGCGTCCGTCCATCGGGTGACCGGGCACGGCCATCACCTCGCGTCCCTGATCGAGCGCATCGCGCGCGGTGATCAGGCTGCCTGATTTCGGTGCCGCTTCCACGACGACCACGCCCGCCGAGAGCCCCGAAATGATCCGGTTGCGCGCCGGAAAATGACGCGCTTGCGGCTGTATGCCGGGAGATGCCTCGCTCAGCCGCAGCCCGGTTTCGGCCATCTGGCGGGCGAGATCGGTGTTTTCCGGCGGGTAGATCACGTCGATGCCGCCCGCCTGCACCCCGATCGTGCCGCTGGCCAGCGCCGCCTCATGCGCGGCGGCGTCGATCCCGCGTGCAAGTCCCGAGACCACGCAGATGCCCGCCTCGCCCAAACCCTCGGCCAGTTTGCGGGCCATGCGCAGACCCAGCGATGAGGCGTTGCGCGCGCCCACGATCGCCACCATCGGCCGGGTGAGAAGCTCGGTCCGGCCAAGCGCCCAGAGAACCGGGGGCGCGTCGTCGATGCCTGAAAGGTTCTCGGGATAATCCGCTGCGCCGAAACAGATCAGCCGCGCGCCTGCCCGCTTCCCCGCTTTCAGCTCGGCTCGTGCCTGCGCCTCGGTACAGGTTGCGTAATCGGACACGCCGGCGGCACGCGCAACCTCGGGCAAGGCCTCGAGAGCGGCCCGGGCCGACCCATGTTCGCCAATCAATCGGTGGAAAGTCGTCGGCCCCACGCGACGCGAGCGAATGAGACGGAGAACCGACAGTTCATCTTCTTCCGTGGTGGGTGGGGTGAAGGGGGTGGGGTAAGAAAACAAATCTGTTTCCATCCAGCCCTCCGCCTCAATCGCGAGACCTTTATGCGCCCATTAGTGTTAACAAGAGGTTACTAAACCTCGGGTTGTGCGCGTTTTTGGGAAAATTTTCGCGGTTTTGGAGAAAAAATCTTTCAATTGCGATTACTGGCGTGCCGTGAGGCTCAGCGCGCGGCTGAGCCCCCGACAGTCAGCCCGCCGATCATCAATGTCGGTTGACCCACGCCGACCGGCACCCACTGGCCTGCCTTGCCGCAATTGCCGATACCGGGATCGAGCGCCATGTCATTGCCGATCGCACGGATCTGGCGCATCGCCGTTGGCCCGTCGCCGATCAGGGTCGCGCCCTTCACGGGTGCGCCCACGACGCCGTTCTTCACGCGATACGCCTCGGTGCAGTTGAAGACGAACTTGCCGTTGGTGATGTCGACCTGACCGCCGCCGAAACCGACGGCATAGATGCCGTCTTTCAGATCGGCGAGGATTGCCTCGGGCTCGGCATCGCCGCCCAGCATGTAGGTGTTGGTCATGCGGGGCATCGGCGCATGGGCAAAGCTCTCGCGCCGCCCGTTGCCGGTAGGCGTCACCCCCATCAGGCGCGCGTTCTGGCGGTCCTGCATGTAGCCCACGAGAATCCCGTCCTCGATCAGCACGTTCTTCCCGGACGGCGTGCCCTCATCGTCGATGGTGATCGAGCCCCGCCGATCGGGGATCGTGCCGTCATCCAGCACGGTCACGCCTTTGGCGGCCACCTGTTGCCCCATCAGTCCCGCGAAGGCCGAGGATTTCTTGCGATTGAAGTCGCCCTCGAGCCCGTGACCCACAGCCTCGTGCAGCAAGACACCCGGCCAGCCCGGGCCCAATACCACATCCATCACGCCCGCAGGCGCAGGTTCGGCGCGCAGGTTCACCAGTGCGATGCGCAGCGCCTCGCGCGCAACGGGCTTCCAATGGTCGGGATCGATCAGCCCGGCGAGACCGAAGCGCCCGCCGCCGCCATGCCCGCCCGATTCGCGACGACCGTTCTCCTCGACGATCACCGAGATATTCACCCGCGCCATCGGACGAATATCCGAGACCAGCCCGCCCTCGGGGCGCAGGATGAAAACCTCCTGCAGACTCGCCGCCATCGACGCCGAGACCTGCACGACGCGCGGATCGAGATCGCGGGTGAAGGCGTCGATTTCGCGCAGAATGTCGATCTTCGCGGCGAAGGGCGTGTCAGAGACCGGATCGGCATCACTATATAGATGTCGGTTCGTGCCCTGAGGCGGAGGCGCCATCATGCCGCCACCATCGCCCACGGCAAGCCGCGCCGTATCGACCGCGCGCTTCAGGGCCGCTTCGGAAATGTCGGTCGAATGGGCATAGCCCGCGACCTCCCCCTTTACCGCGCGCAGCCCGAATCCCTCGGACGCATCATAGGAGGCCGTCTTGACCCGACCGTCATCGAAGACCAGCGCCTCCGAGCGGCGCTGTTCGAGAAAAAGCTCGCCATCCTCCGCTCCGGCCGTCGCCTCGCGCAGCAAATGCAGGGCGCGCTCCTGATCGAGCTTCTCCTCGAAAGGGGCAAAACGGTCGGTCTGGCTCATCGGCTCTCCAATCGGCGGATATAAAAGTGACAGAATGTCGCAGCTTTTGCTTGCGGCGCCCCACAAATATGATCTTTAATCGGAAATACACAACGGGGGCACCGGTTTGGGAGAGCCGAAACCCCGCGTTGGCGGCTGGGAGAGCCGCAAGAGGGAGACAAGAATGCTTAAAGCAAGCACCAGCCGCGGTTTCGCGGCCGCTGTCACGTCGGCTTCGCTGACGATGTTTATCGCCGGGCAAGCCGCGGCTCAGGACATGATCAAGGGGCTGCCGGTGATCGGTAAGCCGCATCTGGGCGGAACGGGGTTCCAGCCAGCCTCTTCGAACCTTGCCGAAGACCAGCAATGGCTCGATCACATGCTTCTCGTGATCATCGCCGCGATCTGCGTTTTCGTCTTCGCGCTGATCATCTATTCGCTGCTGCGCTTCAACAGCCGCGCGAATCCCAATCCGCGCCGTTTCACCCACAACACCCCGCTCGAGATCACCTGGACCTTCGTTCCGATCCTGATCCTCGTGGCGATCGGTGCCTTCTCGCTTCCCGCGCTGTGGAACCAGCAGGAGATCCCCGAGGGCGACATCACCGTGAAGGTGACCGGTTATCAGTGGTACTGGGGCTATGAATACCCCGATGAGGGGATCGTCTTCGATTCGATCATGCTCACCAAGGACGAGCTGGAAGATCACGGTTACGCGCCCGACGAATACCTTCTCGCGGCCGACAACGCGATGGTCGTGCCGGCAGGCAAGACGATCGTGGTGCAGGTCACCGGCGCCGACGTGATCCACAGCTGGACCGTGCCCGCCTTTGCCGTGAAGCAGGACGCCGTGCCGGGCCGGATCGCGCAATTGTGGTTTAAGGCCGATAACGAGGGCGTGTACTTCGGCCAATGTTCGGAGCTGTGCGGCACCAACCACGCCTATATGCCCATCGTGGTCAAAGTTGTCTCACCGGAGGTTTACGCTAACTGGCTTGAGCGCGCGAAGAATGACTTCGCTTCGGTCGAGGCCGAGAAGCCGGTTCGGGTCGCGCAGAACTGAATGCCAGCGCGAGACACCCGAGGGACAATTTCATGAGCGATATCAGCTATATCCAGCAACAGGACAACGAGGCGCGCTTCAGCGATTACATCGCGCTTCTGAAGCCGAGGGTGATGTCGCTCGTGGTGTTCACGGCCTTCGTGGGGCTCGTGGTCGCGCCCAATCCCGTTCACCCTTTCGTGGGGTTCGTGGCGATCCTGTTCATCGCTCTGGGCGGGGGGGCGTCGGGTGCGCTCAACATGTGGTATGACGCCGATATCGACCGGATCATGCGCCGCACCCGCTCGCGCCCGATCCCCGCAGGAAAGGTGAGCGAGCGCGAGGCGCTTGGCTTCGGCCTGGCGCTCTCGGGTATCTCATGCGTGATGCTGGCTCTGGCCACGAATATCTTCTCGGGCCTGTTCCTTGCCTTCACCATCTTCTTCTACGTGGTGATCTATACGATGTGGCTGAAGCGCGCGACGCCGCAGAACATCGTGATCGGCGGCGCGGCGGGCGCCTTCCCGCCGATGATCGGCTGGGCGGTGGCGACGGGTGGCATCTCGATCGAATCGATCGCCATGTTCCTGCTCGTGTTCCTCTGGACGCCGCCGCATTTCTGGTCGCTCGCGCTGTTCATGAAGTCGGACTACCACGAGGCGAAAGTGCCGATGCTCACGGTCACCCATGGTCGCGAGCACACCCGCAAGAACATCCTCGTCTACACGCTGATCCTCGCGCCGCTTGCGGTCGGGACCGGCTTCACCTCGATCGGCGGGCCGCTCTATCTCGCGACCGCGATCGTGATGAACGCGCTCTTCATCAAGGGCGCGATCGAGATCCACGGCCGGACCGAGGTTCAGGCCGAGGCCGACAAATACGCCGTTGAAAAGCGGTTCTTCTATTTCTCGCTCGTCTATCTCTTCGCGCATTTCGCAGCCTTGCTGGCCGAAGAGGGGCTGAGCCATATCGGTTTGGGAGTCTGGTAAGCGATGGCAATCACCCGGGACAGTGATCTTCATACCCGCCGGTTCTCGCGCAATGCGGGGCTGGGCGTGGTGCTTCTCGGGTTCGTGGCCATCGTCTTCGGCCTGACCGTGGTCAAGGTCGAGCGTGGCTCGACGATGGAGGCTTACGACCACCAGCCGCGCACCTCGCTGCTTCCGGCGGAGGGAGCGCAGAAGTGAACGAGCCCGTCGCCCCGAACAAGTCGAACACCCGCGTGCTGCTGATGCTGCTCGCGGTGATCGTCGTGATGGGGGCGGGTGCCTGGGCGGCAGTTCCGTTCTACAACTGGTTTTGCAAGACGACGGGGTACGGCGGCACGACCAACGTGGCCGAGAAGCTTCCCGATCACGTGCTCGACCGCGAGATCACGGTCCGTTTCGACGCCAATGTCTCGCGCGGCATGCCTTGGGAGTTCAAGCCCGTGCAGACCGAGATGAAGCTCAAGATCGGTCAGAACGGGCTTGCCTTCTACGAGGCCTACAACCCGACTGACCGGCCCATCGCCGGGACGGCGAGCTACAATGTCTCGCCCGATGTGGCGGGCTACTATTTCGACAAGATTCAGTGTTTCTGCTTCACCGAACAGGTGCTGCAACCCGGGGAGAGGGTTCAGATGCCGGTGAGCTTCTTCGTCGATCCCGAGATCGTCGAGGATGCGGATGCGAAGCGGATCCACTCGATCACGTTGAGTTACACTTTCTACGAAACCGACCTTCCCGAGAAAACTGCCTCGGTCCGCCCGAAAGCGGCGGAGACGGTCAACTAAGCCATCGGAGGGAGACGCATGGCGCACGCAAAGAACCACGACTACCATATCCTTCCACCCTCGATCTGGCCGTTCCTCGGCGCGGTGGGCGGGTTCGTCATGCTCTTCGGGGCAGTCCTGTGGATGCGGGACATCACCCATTACATGTTCTTCGCGGGCCTGCTCATCGTGCTCTACACGATGTATGGCTGGTGGTCCGACGTGGTCCACGAGGGCGAGGTCGGCGATCACACGCCGGTGGTGCGGATCGGCCTGCGCTACGGCTTCATCCTCTTCATCATGTCCGAAGTGATGTTCTTCGCGGCCTGGTTCTGGAGCTTCTTCAAGCACGCCATGTATCCGATGGGCCCGATGAGCCCCCTTCAGGATGGCGTCTGGCCCCCCGCGGGCATCCAGACCTTCGATCCGTGGCACCTGCCGCTGATCAACACGGTGATCCTGCTGCTCTCGGGCGTAACGCTGACCTGGGCGCACCACGCGCTCGTGCACGAGAACGACCGCAAGCAGGTCAAGCAGGGTCTGATCCTGACCGTGCTGCTCGGTGCCTCCTTCACCGTGCTTCAGGCCTATGAATACAGCCACGCGGCCTTTGGCCTCTCTGGCAATATCTACGGCGCGAACTTCTTCATGGCGACGGGTTTCCACGGTCTGCATGTGATCATCGGCACGATCTTCCTGCTGGTCTGCCTGATCCGCATCATCAAGGGCCAGATGACCCAGAACGAACATGTCGGCTTCGAAGCCGCCGCCTGGTACTGGCACTTCGTCGACGTGGTCTGGCTCTTCCTCTTCGCGTCGATCTATATCTGGGGCGGTGCGTAAGCGCCCCTGACCCTCGTGCGAGGAAACGCGCATGGCGGCGCGGGGGGCGACCCTCGCGCCGTTCGCTTGGAGGACCGATGAAACGCTACATCTTTCCATTTCTGCTCGGCATCGTCGGCTGTGCGATCCTGATCTCGCTCGGGGTCTGGCAGTTGCAACGGCTGCAATGGAAAGAGGCAATGCTGGCCGAGATCTCCGCCAAGATCGGCGGTGCGCCGCAGGAACTGCCGCCAGAAGGCACTGACACCAAACCGCTGAAATACCAGCCGGTGACGGTGAGCGGGCGCACGACGGGCCAGGAGATCCTCGTGCTTTCGGGGCAGAAGGGCATCGGGGCAGGCTACCGCGTGATCGACGCTTTCGAAACCGACGCCGGACGCCGCATTCTGCTCGACCGGGGCTTCCTGCGCGAGGCTGACAAGGGCGTGTCCCGTCTGGCGGTCGACCTCACGATCACGGGTAATCTCCACTGGCCCGAAGAGACCGACAGCTACACGCCCAAGCCCGACGAAAAGACCGGGCTCTGGTTTGCCCGTGACGTGCCCGCGATGGCCGTCAGGCTCGGGACCGAGCCGGTGCTCGTCGTCGCGGCCCGTGTCGAGGGCGACACTCAGGGCATCGCGCCGCAGCCGATCACGATCACCGGCATTCCCAACGATCACAAGCAATACGCAATCACCTGGTTTTTGCTCGCAATCGTCTGGGCCGGGATGACAATCTTTCTTCTCTGGCGTATCAGGCGGCAATCGGCCTGAAGGATTGACGATGCGTTATGTTTCCACGCGGGGAAAAGCCCCGGTTCTGAATTTCGGCGACGCGATGCTCACGGGGCTTGCCCGCGATGGCGGGCTTTACGTGCCCGAGACCGTGCCGCAGTTCTCCGAAGGCGAGATCGCGGCGCTTGCCGGGCTCTCGTATGAAGAGACGGCCTTCCGCGTGATGAAGCCCTTCGTCTCCGAGACCTTCTCGGACGAGGAACTGCGCGGCGCTATCACCCGCGCCTACGCAGGCTTCGGCCATGTCGCCCGCGCGCCGATGGTGCAGCTTGCGCCGAACCACTTCCTGCTGGAGCTGTTCCACGGCCCCACCCTCGCGTTCAAGGATTTCGCGATGCAGGTGATCGGCCAGCTCTTCCAGATCGAACTGGAGAAGCGCAACCAGAAGATCACCATCGTCGGCGCCACTTCGGGCGATACCGGCTCGGCCGCGATCGAGGCCTTCCGCGGGCTCGACAATGTGGACGTGTTCATCCTCTTCCCGCATGGCCGGGTGTCCGAGGTGCAGCGCCGCCAGATGACGACCCCGGTCGAAGGCAATGTTCACGCGCTCGCGCTCGACGGTGATTTCGACGATTGCCAGGGCAAGCTGAAGGACATGTTCAACGATTTCACCTTCCGCGACGAGGTTGGCCTTGCGGGCGTGAACTCGATCAACTTCGCCCGCGTGCTGGCGCAGATAGTCTATTATTTCTCGGCCGCCGTGGCACTTGGCGCGCCGCATCGCAAGGTCTCCTTCACCGTGCCGACCGGCAATTTCGGGGATATCTTCGCGGGCTTCCTTGCGAAGGAAATGGGCCTGCCGATCGAGCGTCTGGTGATCGCGACGAACCAGAACGACATTCTGCATCGCTGCCTCTCGAAGGGTGATTACACCAAGCAGGGCGTGACGCCCTCGATCTCGCCCTCGATGGATATCGAGGTGAGCTCGAACTTCGAACGCGCACTGTTCTGGGCCTATGGCAAGGACGGGGCCGCGATCGAGAAGCTGATGGAGGAGCTGAAGACCGAGGGCTCCTTCACCGTCTCGGAAAACGCCATCGGCGCGCTGCGCGACATCTATGACAGCGGTTCGGTCGGCGAGGCGCGCACGCTCGAAGAGATCGGCGACACGCTGAAGGAGACTGGAGAGTTGCTCTGCCCGCATTCGGCCGTGGGCGTGAACGTGGGCAAGCAGGCCGTCGCCCGCGATCCGGCCACGCCGATGATCACGCTCGCCACCGCGCATCCGGCGAAATTCCCCGATGCGGTGGAAGAGGCGACGGGCATCCGCCCCGGCCTGCCGCCGCGCATGGCCGATCTGTTCACCCGCGACGAGCGTGTGACCCGCGTGCCCAACGATCTCGACGCGCTCGAAGCGCTGATCCGGGAGCGTCGCCGCAAATGATCGAATTCACGACCCTGAAGAACGGCCTGCGCATCATCACCGAGAAGATGCCGGGCCTTGCCTCGGCCTCGATCGGGATCTGGGTGACGGCCGGTGGCCGCCATGAGCGCCCCGAGCAGAACGGCATCGCGCATTTCCTCGAACATATGGCGTTCAAGGGCACGAAGACCCGCTCCGCGCTGCAGATCGCCGAGGCGGTCGAGGATGTGGGCGGCTATATCAACGCCTATACCTCGCGCGAGATGACCGCCTATTACGCCCGCGTGCTGGCCGAGGATGTGCCGCTCGCTCTCGACGTGATCTCGGATATCCTGCTGAACCCGGTCTTCGACCAGCGCGAGATCGAGGTCGAGCGTGGCGTGATCCTGCAAGAAATCGGCCAATCGCTCGACACGCCCGACGACGTGATCTTCGACTGGCTGCAAGAGGCGGCCTACCCGGATCAGCCGATGGGCCGCACCATCCTTGGCCCGGCAGAGCGCGTGCGTGCCTTCGCGCGTGAAGATCTTTCGCGCTTCGTGGCCGAACATTACGGTCCCGATCAGATGATCCTTTCGGCGGCCGGAGCAGTCGACCACGCCGAAATCGTCAAGCGCGCCGAGGATATCTTCGGTGACCTGCGCCCCGCGCTGAACCCCGCGCCGCATCCCGCCAGCTGGACGGGCAATGAACGCCGCGAGATCAAGCAGCTCGAACAGGCGCATTTCGCGCTTGGCATCGAGGGGCCGAGCTATCGCGACGCAGATCTCTACACCGCGCAGGTCTATTCGACCGCGATGGGCGGGGGCATGTCCTCGCGCCTGTTCCAGAAGATCCGCGAAGAACGCGGGCTGTGCTACACGATCTTCTCGCAGGCAGGCGCCTATGAAGACACGGGTATGTTCACCATCTATGCGGGCACATCCGGAGAAGAGATCCGCGGGCTGGCCGAACTGACCGTGGACGAACTCAAGCGCGCGGCAGAAGACATGAGCGAGGCCGAGATCGCCCGCGCCCGCGCCCAGATCAAGGCAGGCCTTCTGATGGGGTTGGAAAGCGCCTCTGCTCGGGCCGAGCGCATGGCGCGCAGCCTCAATATCTGGGGCCGTGTGCCGGGCATCGACGAGGCCTCCGCCCGAATCGACGGCGTGACCCGCGACGCGGTGCGCGATTTCGCCGAACGGCTCGCGACTGGCGGGCGCGCGGCACTGGCGCTTTACGGCCCGGTGAAGGACGCGCCCGAACTCGGGGAGTTGCGCGAGAGGCTTGCCGCCTGATGTTCGCGCGCCGTCGTCAGCTTCGGATCGATACGGAGCGGATGGTTCTGCGCCCGCCGCAGCATGGCGACTACCGACCTTGGGCAAGCCTGCGCGAGGAGAGCCGGACCTTCCTGCTCCCATGGGAGCCAAGCTGGTCGCCCGACCATCTCAGTCGGAAGGCGTTCTCCAACCGGGTCTATTGGGCGGCGCGCGCGATCGCCAGCGGCACGGCCCTTCCGGTCTTTCTGATCTCGCGCGCCGATGACAAGTTGCTCGGGGCGATCACGCTGGACAACATCCGGCGCGGACCCGCGCAATCAGGCACGCTCGGATATTGGATCGGGCAACGCTACGCGCGGCAGGGTTACATGCGCGAGGCGATCGAGGCGCTCGTGCATCACGCCTTCACGAAACTCGACCTGAGCCGGATCGAAGCGGCCTGCCTGCCCGAGAACGGCCCTTCGCGCGGCGTCCTGGAGAAATCGGGCTTCAAGTACGAAGGGGTCGCGCAGAGTTATCTTCAGATCAATGGACGTTGGCGCAATCACGTCTTGTATTCCAATCTCCGATCCGACCGGCGGGGCCGGACGGATGTGGGCTAAGGGGGCGCTGCCCCCTCGGCGCCTTGGCGCCTCACCCCCGAGATATTTTTATCAAGAAGAAGCAAATTCGCCCGGCTCGAGCCCTCGTCGGGCAGCAGGCCGGGCGTTTCTCCTTGAGCGGTCATCGGCGTCTCCGCCTGTACCGCACAGCCATCCTTGCCCGATTCTGGTTAAAAGAATCTGACCCTTCTTCTTGACCCAAATATCTCGGGGGTGAATGGCCGAAGGCCAGAGGGGGCAGCGCCCCCTCTTGTGGCTCAGTCCCGCGTGCCGGCAAAGCGCTCCTGCCAGGCCTCGCGCTCCTCATCCGAAATCTTGCGGAAGAGCACCTCCGGCGTGGTGAAGGCATGACCTGCAGGTAGCGCGGTGAGCGCGGCTTTCACATCCTCGGGCCAGCTGCGATCCTCGGTCTGCATCGCGCCCAGCATCACATCGGCCGCATCGGGGATGAACGGTGCCGAAAGGACCGCGTAGAGCGGGATCAGGTTCAACGCGAGCCGCGCGATGGCGGCGGCCTGATCGGGATCGGTCTTGAAGACCGACCAAGGGGCCGCGGCTTGCAGGTACTCATTGCCCGCCACCCAGATCGCGCGCAGCTCGCCCGCGGCCTTGCGGATGTCTTTTTCTTCCATATGCGCCTCGTAGGCGCGGATGCGGGTGGTCAGCTCTTCGATGAGCGCCGCCTCCTGATCGCCCCAAGCACCGCCCTCGGGGATCGCCTCGCCGAATTTCGAGCGGGTGAACTTGGTGATCCGGCTGACGAAATTGCCCAGCACGTCGGCAAGGTCCTTGTTCACCGAGGTCTGGAAATTTTCCCAGGTGAATTCTGCATCCGCGCTCTCGGGCGCGTGGCTCAGAAGCCACCAGCGCCAGTAATCGGCGGGCAGGATTTCCAGCGCCTGATCCATGAAGACGCCGCGCCCGCGCGAGGTCGAGAACTGCCCGCCATCGTAGTTCAGGTAGTTGAACGATTTGATGTAATCGACGAGCTTCCAAGGCTCGCCCGAGCCGAGGATCGTGGTCGGGAAGCCGAGCGTGTGGAAGGGGACGTTATCCTTGCCCATGAACTGGGTGTAGGTCACGTCGTCGGCGCCCTTGTCGGTGCGCCACCAGCGCTCCCAGTCGCCGCCGGTCTCGGCCGACCACTCCTGTGTCGCGCCGATATATTCGATGGGGGCGTCGAACCAGACGTAGAAGACCTTGCCTTCCATGCCCTCCCACGGCGCGCCTTCGAACTGGGCGGGGACGCCCCAGCTGAGATCGCGGGTGATGCCGCGATCCTGCAACCCGTCGCCGTCATGTAGCCATTTCTTCGCGATCGAGGTCGTCAGCACCGGCCAGTCGGTCTTGCTATCGATCCAGGCGTCGAGCTGGTCCTTCATCGCGGACTGGCGCAGGAACAGGTGCTTGGTCTCGCGCATCTCTAGGTCGGTCGAGCCGGAAATCACCGAATGGGGGTTGATCAGATCCACCGGGTCAAGCTGCTTGGTACAGTTGTCGCACTGATCGCCGCGCGCGCTCTCGAAGCCGCAATTCGGGCAGGTGCCCTCGATATAGCGATCGGGCAGGAAGCGGCCATCGGCCTTGGAATACATCTGTTTCTCGGAGACTTCGCGGATCAGACCGGCCTCGGCCAGTTTCACCGCGAAATGCTGCGTCAGGCGATGGTTCTGTGGGCTCGAGGAGCGGCCGAAGTGATCGAAGCTGAGGCGGAAGCCTTCCGCGATCTTCGCCTGAACGTCATGCATCTCGGCGCAGTAGTCGGCGACCGGCTTGCCGGCCTTGGCGGCGGCCAGTTCGGCGGGCGTGCCGTGCTCGTCGGTGGCGCAGATGAACATCACCTCGTTGCCGCGCGCGCGCTGATAGCGGGCGAAGAGATCGGCCGGCAGCTGCGAGCCCACGAGATTGCCGAGGTGCTTGATGCCGTTGATATAGGGAATGGCCGAGGTGATGAGATGGCGCGCCATGAAGACCCTCTTGCGTGTAAGCGGTTTGGGCGCGGGTTTACTAGGGAATCGAGGGGAGGGCTAGGGGGCGCGACCAGTATATGCTGGCGTGCGCCCGCGCGGCATTGAGGCGCCGGGGATCAGCGCACCGCACGGCAAGGCGCGCAATGAAAAAGGGCGCCCCGAAAGGCGCCCTTTTCCGTAACGGTCATGCTGCTCAGGCTCAGAAGCCGAGACCCGCATATTTGTTCTTGAACTTCGACACACGGCCGCCGGTGTCCATCAGGCGCGACGAACCGCCGGTCCAGGCCGGGTGCGAGGTCGGGTCGATGTCGAGCGTCATCGTGTCGCCTTCCTTGCCCCAGGTCGAACGGGTCTGGTACTCGGTGCCGTCGGTCATCTTGACGGTGATCATGTGGTAGTCGGGATGGATTTCCGCTTTCATAGTCCCGCTCCTTACGCGTCGGCTTTGGGTTTGTAGGTGGTGTCTTCGGCGATACGGGCCGACTTGCCGCGACGCGAACGCAGGTAGTACAGCTTCGCGCGACGCACGCGGCCACGGCGGACCACTTCGATCGAGTCGATGTTGGTCGAGTAGAGCGGGAACACACGCTCCACGCCTTCGCCGAAGGAGATCTTGCGCACGGTGAACGACGCCGCCAGCGTGTCGCCGCCCTTGCGGGCGATGCAGACGCCTTCATAGGCCTGCACGCGCGAACGGGTGCCTTCGGTGACTTTGTAGCCAACGCGGATGGTGTCGCCGGCTTTGAAATCCGGGATGGTCTTGCCGAGGCTGGCGATCTGCTCCGCCTCGATCTGTGCGATCAGGTTCATCGCTTTTCCTTTCGATGCTCACGGTTTTTTCCGTGAAGGTTTCGCCGCCTCAGAGCTCCGCGTCTTCGCCGGGTCCGGTCGCCTTTTCAGGGTCGCGCCCGCGGGAGGGTTCAGGTCGTCTTTCGCTTTTGCGCCCTTTGCCGGGCCTGATGGCGGGCCGAAGAAGGCATCGCCGGGCAACAGCAGAAGGGTCCGAGGGCCGATTCCGGTCCGGACCCGCGCGTATTAAGGGGAAATGGGGTGTGGATCAAGGGGGAAGTAGCGGCTCGGCCCTTGTGTGCTTGACGATTTCGAGGGGTTTAAGCGACGGCGCTATTTCTCGGTCTTGTTTGGGGTCGTCGTCGGAGTTTCCGTGCGCTCTTGCACCTCTTGAATGAACCGAAGGAAAGCGCGTCTGGGCACGATGCCGAAGATATTCATTAGCCCCAGAAAGAAAAAGAGCTTGTAGTCGATCAAATAGCCAAAAACGGTGACAGCGATCGAAAACGCCTCCTCAAAGATAAATTGGGTCTTCCAACTTTTGAAATTCATGAACGAACTCTGCGTTGTCCGCGAGGTCGTAAAAAAGCCACATCGCGAACTGCCTATGATGAAATTGAAGTCATCTTAGCGCGGGACCGGCAGTTGGGAACGCCTATTCTTTATTCGCTGCGTGCCTCTCCCACAGATCCGGCCGCCGCTCCTGTGTCAGCTTTTCGCTCATCTCGCGGCGCCACTGTTCGATCTTCTTGTGGTTGCCCGAGGTCAGCACTTCGGGGATAGCACGGCCCTCCCATTCGGCGGGGCGGGTGTATTGGGGGTGCTCCAGAAGGCCGCTGGAATGGCTTTCCTCCACGGCGCTCTCGGCATTGCCCAACACGCCCGGGATCAGCCGCACGGTGGCGTCGATCAGCACCTGAGCGGCCACTTCGCCCCCCGTCAGGACGAAATCGCCGATCGAGACTTCCTCGACGCCGAAATGTTCCAGCACGCGCTCGTCCACGCCCTCGAACCGCCCGCAAAGAAGCGTCATGCCCTCGGCCTCGGCGAAGCGGCGCGCCATCGTCTGATCGAAGGGCTTGCCGCGCGGGGAGAGATAGATGACCGGCCAGCGAGCGCGGTCCTCGGGTGTGCCGATTGCGGCCTCGCTCAGTGCCGCGCCCACCACGTCGGCGCGCAGCACCATGCCCGCGCCGCCGCCTGCGGGGGTGTCGTCGACATTGCGGTGCTTGCCGATACCGAAGGGGCGCAGGTCGATGGTTTCCAGCGCCCAGAGCCCCAGATCGCGCGCGCGGCCCAGAAGGCTCAGCCCCAGCGTGCCGGGGAAGGCATCGGGAAAGAGGGTGACGATCTTCGCCGTCCACGCGCCCTTCACCCGCGCGGGTTCCTCCATCAGAGTGCGCGGCTTGCGCGAGGCGGAAATGCTCAGCCGACCGTGGGATTTCGTCGCGACGGTGGGTTTGTCGTCACTCATCTTGAAACCTGCTCTTCCTCGTCATCGTCCAGCTCTTGAGCAGAGCCGAAATGCGCGCCGATCAGCGCGTCCTTCGCCGCATGCAGCGCGTCGGGATCCAGATCGCTTCGGTTCAGCTCGATCAGCTGCTCGGCGAGCGCAAGCCCCGGTCCCTGATTGGCGCGGGGCGGCGGGGTGAATTCGGCAAGCTTCGCAGGCGGCAGACGCAGAAAATCGACAAACGGCTGGGCCACTCCGAAAGGGGCGCCCGCGAGCGCGTCGATATCTTCGCTCACGATATGCAGATCCGGAAGTGCGGCGCGGATCCGGGCGAGCTGATCGTGCAAGCTGACCTTCGAGAGCCGGGCGCGGAAGGTCTCCAGATCGTCGGTAATCCGTACGTTGCGCCGCTTGCGTGCCTGATGCCCCCAGACACTGCGTACCCAGTCATCGTGCGCGCGGGTCGAGAAATAGACAGTCAATTCGCAGGGCCAGGCGATCGCCTCGAAAGCGGAGGTCAATGCGCGCACGACCGGCACCGCGATCGGGTAGGGCTCGTCGAGCGTGCCCAGCGGCATCTGTCCCAACAGGTTCTCGCTGCTCAGGATGAGATTGCGGTTGGGCGTGAGGTTCAGATCTCTGATGAAGGCGCGCATGCTTGCGTGCAGATCGGCCAGCGCCGCCTCGTCGCGCTCGAAGCGATACCAGAACACCTTGTTGGCGATGGGGCGGAGCCGGTAGGGCAGGGCGAGGGCACAGGTCGGCCAGATCCGTTCGCGGTTCTCGTGCAGGAAAGCCTGCGCGCTGCTCGTGGCGCATTTGTGAAAGCCAAGATGCAGCAGGATCCGCGTCATTGCATCTCCTCGGGCGGGTCGGCGACGATGCGGCCCGCGGCGAGGTCGACAGTTGGCACGGCGGCCTTGGTGAAGGGAAGCAGCAGTGCCTGCTTGCGGCCCGGGGCGAAGATCTCGAGGATGTCACCCGCGCCGTGATTGTGCACCGCGCGCACCGTACCGAGCCTTGCGCCTCCGGTGTCGACCACTTCGAGGCCGATCAGATCGGCGTGATAGAATTCGTCATCGGGCAGCGAGGGCAGGTTCTCCCGCGCGGTCCAGAGCGTCACGCCGCGCAGCGCATCGGCCTGTTCCTTGGTCGCGACGCCCGAAAGGCGCACGCCCAGCCCGTTCTTGAGCGGGCGGGTCAGCGTAACATCGAAACTGCGGCTGCCATCCTCGGTGTAAAGCGGCGCGTAATCCACGATATCCTCGGGCTCGGCGCAGAAGCTTTTCAGGCGCACCTCGCCCTGCACACCGAACGCTCCGGCGATGGCGCCGACACAGACACGGTCGGGAAGGGTCATGCGATACTCCTGATCCTGAGAAAGGCGGTCCTGAAAGGGGCAGGGGCCGGACGCAAAAGCGCCCGGCCCGCCAGCCATCCACCGTACTGGCGGATTATTCTTCCGCGGCAGCCTCAGCCGGAGCGGCAGCCGCTTCGGCGGCCTCGGCAGCTTTCGCGGCCTTCTCTTCGGCGCGTTCCTGAGCTTTCTTGCCCGGGACGGCTTTCTTCATGTTGGCGCGTTCCTGCTTGTCCATCTCGCCAGCGGCTTCGAGGAAGCGGGCGATACGGTCGGTCGGCTGGGCGCCCTGGCTCAGCCAGTACTTCACGCGCTCCATGTTCATCTTCACGCGCTCTTCGCTGTCTTTCGGCAGCAGCGGGTTGTAGGTGCCCAGCTTCTCGATGAAGCGGCCGTCACGCGGCATGCGCGAGTCGGAGGCGACGATCGAGTAGAACGGACGCTTCTTGGAGCCCCCACGGGCGAGGCGGATCTTCATAGCCATGACAGTTATCTCCTTTGGATGGCTGGTGAGCGGGCCGTCTGGCCCGTCATTTCTGGAATTTCTCGTGGTGACGGATAACTTCCGAAATCACGAAGTTCAGGAATTTCTTGGCGAATTCCGGGTCGAGGCCGGAATCGAGCGCCAGTTTCTCGAGCCGCGCGATCTGTTGTTCTTCGCGCGCGGGATCGGAGGGCGGGAGCGCGTGCTCGGCCTTGAGCTTGCCCACGGCCTTGGTCTGGGCAAAGCGTTCGGCCAGCGTCCAGATCAGGACCGCATCGAGCCGGTCGATGCTGTCGCGATGTTCCTTCAGAAGCTCTGCGGCACGGATGGTTGCGTCGCTCATGCCATGGCCTCCTGCGGTTGGGGGTGGCGCCAGACCACGATCGGCGGCTCGCCCGGATGGGCGGCACCCGGGTCGGGGCGGGCGCCCAGACGCTCGGCCAATGCGGCCGAGCGGGTGTTGTTCGGGTCGATATAGCTGACGGCGGTGGACCAGTTCAGGTCCCCGAACGCATGGGCGATCACCGCGCGCGCGGCCTCGGCGACATAGCCTTTGCCCTCGGCGTCCTGCGACCAGACCGACCAGGCGATTTCCGCCTCGGGCCAGCTCTCGGGCATCCAGGGACCGAGCGCGCCGAAGCCCTGATCCGAGCCACGCTCGGTCATGATGAACATGCCCCAGCCGCGCAGAACCCAATGGCCGGTGATCGCGGCGAAGCTGCGCCACGCATCCTCGGGGGTGGGGTTCTTCACCGGACGGAACCAGTGGCCGCGTTCGGAGAGATAGAAGTCGCGCCATGCCTCCCAGTCCCGCGCCTGCGGGGCGCGGAGCACGAGACGCTCGGTCTCGAGGGTCGGGGTGGGGGAGAGCGCGACGGTCATCGGATCACTTCTTCTTGCCGAAGCCCGACAGGCCCGGCGGCAGCGCGCCGCCCAGACCGCCAAGGCCGCCCGGGGGCAGCTTGCCGCCCATCGCCTTCGCCGCGGCCTCGACCTCGGCAGGGTCCATATTGGCCAGATCCGGCATGCCGCCCTTGCCGCCCATCATCTTCATCGCCTGCTTGAGCATGCCGCCCTTGCCCATCTTGGCCATCTTCTTCATCGAGTCGGCCATCTGACGGTGCATCTTCAGCAGCTTGTTGAGCTCGGAAACCTCAAGGCCTGCACCCGCAGCGATACGCTTCTTGCGGCTCGCCTGCAGAAGCTGCGGGTTGGCGCGTTCCTGCTTGGTCATCGAGTTGATCAGCGCGATCTGGTGCTGGATTGTCTTGTCGTTGAGGCCCGCCTCTTCGGCCTGCTTGGCATATTTCGCCATGCCCGGCATCATGCCCATGACGCCCTGCATGCCGCCCATCTTGAGCATCTGCTCGAGCTGGCCACGCATGTCGTTCATGTTGAACAGGCCCTTCTGGAAACGCTTGGCCATGCGCTCCGCCTGTTCCTTCTCCAGCGTTTCCTGCGCGCGCTCCACCAGGGCGACGATATCGCCCATGCCGAGGATGCGGCCCGCGATACGCTCGGCCTCGAAGGTCTCGAGCGCATCCATCTTCTCGCCCAGACCGACGAAGCGGATCGGCTTGCCGGTGACCGCGCGCATCGAGAGCGCCGCACCGCCACGGCCGTCGCCATCCATCCGGGTCAGCACCACGCCCGAGACGCCGACCTTCTCGTCGAACTCGGTTGCGACGTTGACGGCGTCCTGACCGGTCAGGCCATCGACCACGAGCAGGGTTTCACGCGGCTGCGCCACGTCGCGCACCGCCTGCACCTCGTCCATCAGCACTTCGTCGATATGCAGACGGCCCGCGGTGTCGAGCATGTAGACGTCATAACCGCCGAAGGTTGCCTGTTGCTTGGCGCGCTTGGCGATCTGCACCGCGTTTTCGCCCTTCACGATCGGCAGCGTGTCGACGCCGATCTGCGTGCCGAGGATCGCGAGCTGCTCCATCGCCGCCGGGCGGTTGGTGTCGAGCGAGGCCATCAGCACCCGCTTGCCTTCGCGGTCCTTGAGGCGCTTGGCCAGTTTCGCAGTGGTGGTGGTCTTGCCCGAGCCCTGAAGGCCGACCATCAGGATCGGCGCGGGCGGGTTGTCGATCTTGAGCGCATCGGCCGGACCGTCGCCCGAGAGCATCGCGATCAGTTCGTCATGGACGATCTTCACGACCTGCTGGCCCGGCGTGACCGATTTGGTCACGGAAGCGCCTGTCGCCTTGCCTTCGACCGCCTTGATGAACTGGCGTGCCACGGGCAGCGAAACGTCGGCCTCGAGAAGCGCCACGCGCACTTCGCGCAATGCGGTTTTCACGTCCTCGGCAGAGAGCGCGCCTTGTTTGGTCAGCCGGTCGAACACGCCGCCAAGGCGTTCGGAAAGACTTTCGAACATGGGCCACCCTCCTAGGTTTGGGGCCGGGACAAACGACAAGCGCACCAGTGGGCGCAACGCGCTGACTGGTGGCGATCCCGACCGCATGCCGGGACCGGAGGGATTCGTCCTCCGGGGAAATCTCGCGTGAATTAAGACAAAGGCCCCGCGGAGTCAACCTCGGGGCCAGTCGGGAGGAAGAGGAAGGGGCGTGGATCAGGCTGCGAGATGAATGATCTGCTCTTCAGCCTTGGCGATCGCCGCCGCCTCGTCGATGTTCACACCCTCGGCCGCGACCACGGTCACGTCGGTGATGCCGATGAAACCGAGCACCTGCTTGATATAGGGGGTCGCGAAATCGAAGGCCGAGCCGACCGGGACGCCGCCCGACGAGTAGGCGATGATCACCCGCTTGGGGCCGGCGAGGCCTTCGGGGCCTGCTTCGGAGTAGCGGAAGGTTTCGCCGACGCGGCAGATCTGGTCGATCCATGCTTTCAGCGGGCCAGTGACGCCGAAGTTATAGACGCCGCAACCGATCACGACGGTATCGGCCGCTTTCAGTTCCGCGATCAGCTCGTCGGAGAGCGTGAGCAGGGCTTTCTGCTCGTCGCTGCGCTGGTCGGCCGGGGTGTAGACCGCGCCGATCCACGCGCCGTCGATGGCGGGGATCTTGGTCGCGTCGCGGCTGGTGACATCGCCGCCGAGGGTGTCGACGATCTTGTCCGTGAGACGTTTGCTGATCGACGCATCGCCTTTGATCGAGCTGTCGATGCGGAGAATCTTGGTCATGGGGGAGGGCTCCGTTCACAATGTTGACGGCCTATAGGATGGCTATTGCATTTAGGAACTCAACGGGCATGATCGAGCATGTAATGTTCATGGGTGCACAAAATGAGTTTTGACAGTTGGGACGAAATTCGCACGGCCTTTCAGGTCGCTCGGATCGGTACCGTTTCGGGGGCTGCGGAGGTTCTGGGCGTTCACCATGCGACAGTGATCCGCCATGTCGATGCGCTGGAGGAGAAGCTTGGAACGAAGCTGTTCCAGCGTCATCCGCGCGGCTACACGCCGACCGAGGCGGGGCAGCAACTGCTCTCGGTGGGGCAGGCGACCGAAGACCAGTTCAGCCAGCTCGCCGCCCGGATTGCAGGCGCGGGCGAAGAGGTGACGGGGGAGCTGATCGTGACCTCGCTGACGGCTGTCTCGGTGCTGGTGCTGCCCGCAATGGAGAAACTGCTTGGCGAATATCCCGGGCTCCGGCTGCGCTACCTGACCGATCAGCGTGTGTTCCGGCTGGAATATGGCGAGGCCCATGTCGCGATCCGCGCCGGCAATCGTCCGACCGAACCCGATAACGTGGTGCAATCGCTGGGCCGGATGCAGAATGCACTTTATGCCAGTCACGCATATGTCGAGCGCTACGGCATCCCGCGCTCGAAGGAAGAGCTTGCACAACATCGCTTCGTCTCGATCGACAATCGCGACAGTCGCGCGCCCTTCTATCGTTGGCTGCGCGAGAACGTCCCGGATGAGCAGGTGGTTTTCCGGGCCAACGAGCATGAAAGCCAGGTCGATGCGATCAAGGCGGGGCTTGGCCTGGGCTTCCTGACAGTGCCGATGGGGCGGGGGGATCCGACGCTTGAAGAGGTGATGAAACCTTATGAGAGCTGGGATACCGAGCTCTGGGTGGTGACCCATGTCGATCTGCACCGCACGCCGAAAGTGCAGGCCGCCGTGAAGGCGATCAAGGAACAGGCGCGGCTCTCCGAGGGGCTGGTCGCAGCCTGATCGGCTGGCGTCAGCGCGCCGCCGACCGGCTCGGGCGCGGAGGCACCGGCACGGGGCTGTTGCCTGCCGCAAGCACGACGGTCGGGCCGAAGGCCAGCTGCGGCCCCGATGTCTCGCGATGACGTTTGCGCTTTGCGATCGCTTTCGGCCCCAGCCGGTCGCGGGCGAAGGCAAAGCCCAATTGCAGCGCCAGGCCCGTCCCGATGATCAGCGTGTCCTGCCCAAGCCCGCCGGGGTGGATCTGCTTGATCGCCTGTGCGGCAATGGCGAGGATCGTCCCGAGCGCGAATATCGGCAACGAATGTCGGCCCAGCAACCGGATCGGCGCCACTGCCCGCGATGCGGCGATGCGCGGCACGATGCCTGGAAGCGACAGGATATAGGCGAGTGCCAGAAGGTGCGTCAGCCGGGGCAGCGAGACGAAGGTCTTGTCGAAACCCGCGATGAAGAAGGGCACACCCCATTGGCGCAATTGCCAGGTACCGTGACCAAAGGTTTCGAGCATCCACTCGGTATGGACCCAGGCGAAGGTCAGCACCAGCCAACCTGCCGCGAGCGCCACGATCCAGCCTTTCACCGGCACCAGCCGCTTGCCCTCGCGGATCGCGAGGCCGGTCAGGATGCCGAGACTGAACACCAGCTGCCAGGCGAGCGGGTTGAAGAACCATCCGCCTTGCATCGGGTAGTTCGGCAGATTCAGCCGGAACAGCCCCGTCAGCGCCCAAAGCCCGACCGAGGTCGCCAAGAGCGCCCATTTGCTGCGCTGCCCGATCCGGATCAGCGCGGGCGCCATCAGCAGCAGCGCCATATACATCGGCAGGATGTTCACATAGCCGAGCTGGTGCCCGAGGGTCGCGATCCCGATAAGGAAGCCGAACGGATCGGTGCCATAGGTCTTGAAGGCGTTCTTCGCGAGCATCGCCTCGTTGCCCCAGAACTGCACGGCTGCCGAGACGATGGCGATCGCCCAGACCGCCGTGAGGATATGAACGAGGTAGAGAAGCCAAGCGCGGCCCCAGAGCCGTGAGGTGCCCTCCCAGCTCAACCCCTTCGCCAGCGCGGGGCCGTAAGCCAGCGCCGCCGCAAGGCCCGACATGAAGACGAAGCCTTCCGCCGCATCCGAGAAACCGAGGTTTCGCGAGGTGAAGTTCTCATAGAGATTGCCGGGGATATGATCGATGAAGATCATGATCAGCGCGAGGCCGCGGAACAGGTCGATCCGCAGGTCGCGCCCGGCCTTTACCGGCAAGGGGGCGGAACGCTCATGCATGGGCGGGGCTCCGGGGGGCCGCGCTCACCGGAGCGGGCTGTGCGGGATCGGGGGCCGGGAAAGCATTTTCCCAGCGGGTGAAAATCGCATCGTGCAGGCGAACGACGCGCGGGGTCGACACCTCGCTCGGCACCAGCATCAACCGCGAGCGAGAGGGCTGCGAAGACCAGGAAATCAACCAGGGAGCCGCGATCATCGGCAGCCCGACCGGCAGCAGCCACAGCAGCAGCCCCGGCGCGAGCAGATCGGTCAGGACCAGCCCGCCAAGGCCGATCGCGACGATCCACCACGAGGCGGCGAACCCCTCGGAAAGGCTCATCCGACCGTCGCCGCGATTGTTCGTCGGCCAGCCGCCGTCACGCCCCATCAGCACCTGAAACACAGAGCGCGTCGCGAAGGCCAGCAGCACCGGCGCGGTGAGCGAGGAAAACAGAAGCTCGGCCAGAGTCGAGGCAAATCCCATCGCGGCGCCTCCGAAACCGCTTGCAGTCCCCACAAGCGCCGCGCGCGCCGCGATCAGGAGCTTCGGCACCAGCAGAAGCCCGAAGATACCGATGGCGAGGCCGATTGCCTTCGAGGCCTCGGAGGGCGGGAAATAGGGGAAAGGCCAGTAAGGTTCGGGGAAGTAATCCGGCGGCGGAACAAACAGGGGCGCCGCGATCGAGGCCACGAGAAATCCAAGCCAGAATAGCGGCGCGATATAGGCCATGATCCCTTGCGCAAAGACAAAGCGAGACCAACCGCGCAGGCCCGGTGCGCCGATGATGCGCGAATGTTGCAGGTTGCCCTGACACCAGCGGCGGTCACGCTTGGCATGATCGACGATATTCTCGGGGCCTTCCTCGTAGGAGCCTTCCAGATCGTCATCGAGCCGTACCAGCCAGCCGCTGCGCGCCAGAAGGGCCGCCTCGACATAATCGTGGCTCATCACATGGCCGCCGAAGGGCGGTTTGCCCTTCAGTGCGGGCAGACCGCAGCTTTCGGCGAAGGCACGGGTGCGCACGATGGCGTTATGCCCCCAGAAGGGACCGGTCTTGCCTTGCAGCATCGCGAGACCACGCGCGAAGACAGGGGAGAAGAAGCTGGCCGAGAACTGCATCGCGCGGGCGAAGCGCGAGCGGCCCCGGATCACCTTGGGCAGCGTCTGGAGAAGGCCCAGACGCGGCTCGGCCTCGATCCGGCGGATCATCTGCAGGATCGTCTCGCCTTCCATCAGGCTGTCGGCATCGAGGATCAGCGCGTAGTCATACGCCGCGCCCGACCGGGTGATGAAATCCTCGATATTGCCCGCCTTCTTGCCGATATTGTTGATCCGGCGGCGGTAGAAGAACCGTCCGAGCCCGTCGCGCTCGTCAACGAGATGGGCGAAGACGCGCGCTTCACGGGCCGAGATCTCTTCCTTGCGGGTGTCCGACAGGATCGCGAAGTGGACCTCGGCAGGGTCCTGAGTCGCGGCCAGCGAGGCATCCATCGCGGCCACACGCGAAAAGGTCGCAACCGGGTCTTCGTTATAGACGGGGACCAGAACGACGGTGCGTCCGCGGATCGGGGCCGCCGGATCATAGGCGGGCGCCTCGGCGCGCGAGCTCAAACCGATCAGCGCCTGCACCGCGCCCCATGCAAGCCAGAGCGTCGAAATCAGGATCAGCACCGCGCGCACGATATCGAGCGTCTGCAACCCGTCGGCCTGACCGAATTGCAAGAACAGCACGAAGGCCCCGATACCGGCCAGCGCCGAAAGCCCCAGCGCGATACTGCGCAGGGCGATCAAGGTGGCGCCGCGAGGACGCGACAGCGCGGTCATGTCAGGTGCCTTCCCCAACAGGGCGGCGAGTGAACAGCCGCGCGAGGCGGGTGCTCAGGCTCAAATCAGGCTCGATCTGTTGCGGCGGCATCGCCATCGGGGCGGCGGGCAGCGCGCAAGGGCCCGCGATCAGCGCCTCGGGGGAGACGACGCGCACGGGACGGGCTTGCTCGGTCATCGCGGGGACGGCGGGCAGGTCGAGATGGGACATCATGATTTATTCCACTGGTATAGCCAGGTTTCGGACAGGTTCCGTCCAAAACCCGAAAGGTGCGCGGAAAGTTCCACCGGAGCATCGCTATCGGCAGAAACATCCAGCACAAGCCGCCACACGCCGTCCTGCTCGACCTTCGACAGCGTCTCGGTAACGATCTTTCCCTTGTTCGCATGGGTGACCGCTTTGATCTTGTCCGCCGCCGATCCCGGCAGGCGCGAAATCTCTCCACCCTTGAAATCAATGACGAATTTCCGGGTGCCCTTGGTGTTCTCGACGCCCGAGACGCCGCCTTCTCCCGCCCGCGTCTCTTCGACATGGGCTCGGGTGTCGGCCGGATCGGGGGGCAGATCGCCCCATTCGAGACGATAGGCGAATTCCAGCGCATCGCCGGCTTTCGCGGGCGCTTCGGGCACCCAGAAGGCAACGATATTGTCGTTCACCTCGAGTTTCGACGGGATCTCGACGAGGCGGACCATCCCCTTGCCCCAGTCGCCCAGAGGCGTGACGCGCACCGAGGGGCGGCGTTCGTAATGGGCCGAGGCATCCTGATAATGGTCGAAATCGCGATCGCGCTGATAGAGCCCAAAGCTTTTCGGAGCGGTCTCGGAGAAATAGGACGAGGCGAGCGCGCCGGGGTTCTGAAGCGGGCGCCAGATCCTGTCGCCGTCGGCCTGCTCGATCGCCAACCCGTCGCTGTCATGTACCTTCGGGCGGTAATCGTCGAAATCCGAGCGGTTGCGCGGCCCGTAAAGGAACATCGAGGTCAGCGGCGCGACGCCGAGTTGCTGAATATCGGCGCGAATGAAGAGGCGCGCGGTCACATCCATCACCGTGGCCTCGCCGGGGGTGATGACGAAGCGATAGGCGCCGGTCAGCGATTGCGAGTTCATCGCGGCAAAGACGGTGATCGTGTCCGAGCCCGGTTGCGGGGTCTCGATCCAGAACCGCGTGAAGCGCGGGAACTCTTCGGCGACCGACAGGCCGGTATTCACCGCCAGCCCGCGTGCGGAAAGCCCATAGGCCGAGCGACGCCCGAGCGCACGGAAATAGGAAGCGCCCTGGAAGGCGATCAGCTCGTCCATGATGTCGGGACGGTTGATCGGGCTGTGCAGGCGGAAGCCCGCGACACCCGGAAGGGCCACGTGTTCGGGAACGATCTCGCGCGCCTCGCGCTCGTAGATGAAATCGTCGGTGTTGAATTCCATCGGGCGCGACTGGTCGGCCTCGACGGTGAAGAGCTGCACCGGCTCCTTGAAAAGCCAGCCCAGATGGAAGGCCTGAAGCTCGAACCGCGTATCCTCGATATCGGCGAAACGCGATTTCGCGGGGTCGAAACGGATCAGGCGGTAGCTGTCATAGTTCAGCTTGCTCAGGAACTCCGCCGAGCTGGTCGCAGGCGCAACCGGGTCGCTTTTCGCGGCCTGCTGCATCTCGGCGGCAAGCGCGTCGAAGGAGAAGGGCGTTTGCTGCGGTGCGGCAGAAGGTGCCGGGGCGGGGGTGGCATCGCCCGCAGGTTGAGCATCCTGCGCCATAAGCGGGCTCGGTACGAGACCGGCCGCGGCAAGGCAGCCCATTGCGGAGCCAACGCGCAGAAGCTGTCGGCGAGAAAGACGGGACACTGGCAAGGTGCGGGAATGAGGCATTGGTTTCCCTGCGATAACAGTCGCTTCGTGCCCATAGATAGGCACGGATCGGGATTTGCATAGCCACAGGGTTGCGAAACTTGCAAGAGCTCTTGCGGTCTCGGGCCTGCCGGACGGGCCAAGCTATGCGAAATTTGCATAACCCTGCCCATCCATGCGTCGAAAAGCGCGGTTTCCCGCCGATGGTGCGCTTTTCCGATCACAGCTCGCTGCAACTGCGAAAAGCCGTCGGGGGGCGGGTGACCGGGTATTATGGGCGCTAACGGTCGAAACCGGCTCGATTCTGGCCCTGATTCCGCCCGGCGGCGCTTGACAGGCGAGACCCTCATGCGCAGGTAGAGGGTAGCTTGCGCGGGGGGGAGCAATGCGCGCGCATCTTTCGCCCCAAGGCCCGCCAAAGAACGGACCGGAGAGAAAATGTCGCCTGCCCTGATCGCCGCCTTGCCCTTCCTTGGCGCTGCCCTGCCGTCGATCCTGATCCGCACCGGACGCAATAATGCCGCCGCGGTCGCCGCGCTCTTTACCGGGCTCGCGCTGCTGGGGCTCTTGCTGAACCTGCCGACGGTGCTGGCCGGTGGCGTGGTCGAGACCAAGATCGACTGGCTGCCCTGGCTGGGCCTGAACGTGAATTTCTGGATCGACGGTCTGGGGATGCTGTTCGCGACGCTGATCCTCGGGATCGGCCTGCTGATCATCCTTTATGCGCGCTACTACCTGTCGAACCGCGACCCGGTCGGTCAGTTCTACACCTATCTGCTGCTGTTCCAGGGCGCGATGGTGGGCATTGTTCTGTCCGACAACATCCTGCTTTTGCTGATCTTCTGGGAGCTGACCTCGCTCTCGTCCTTCCTGCTCATCGGCTATTGGAAGCACCTGCCCGAGGGCCGCCAGGGCGCGCGTATGGCGCTGACCGTGACCGGCATGGGAGGGCTGTCGATGATCGCGGGGATGCTGATACTCGGCCATATCGCGGGCAGCTACGACATCTCGGAGATCCTCAAGCACAAGGACGCGATCCAGGCGAGCCCCTACTACATCCCGGCGCTGCTGCTGATCCTCGGGGGCGCATTCACGAAATCCGCGCAATTCCCGTTTCATTTCTGGCTGCCGCACGCGATGGCGGCACCCACGCCCGTCTCGGCTTACCTGCACTCGGCGACGATGGTGAAGGCGGGGCTCTTCCTGATGGCGCGGATGTGGCCAGTGCTCTCGGGCACGCCGGAATGGTTCTATATCGTGGCTTCGGTCGGGCTGTTCACGATGTTCATCGCGGCGCTGATCGCGATCTTCAAGCATGACATGAAGGCGTTGCTCGCGTTTTCGACAGTCTCGCATCTGGGGCTGATCACCTTCATGCTGGGCCTCGGCACCGAGGCGGGCGCGCTGGCCGCGGTGTTCCACATCATCAACCACGCGACCTTCAAGGCGGCGCTGTTCATGAGCGCGGGCATCGTCGATCACGAGGCGGGCACGCGCGATCTCACCCGGATTTCGGGGCTGCGCAAGCTGATGCCGATCACCTTCACCATTGCGACGATTGCGGCGCTGTCGATGGCGGGGATCCCGCTCTTCAACGGGTTCCTCTCGAAAGAAATGATGCTGGAGGCGGCTGCCCATACGAGCTGGCTCAAGAACGACTGGCTGATCCCGGCGATGGCGACGGTCGCAGCGCTGTTCTCGGCCACCTACGCCTTCCGCTTCATCACCCACGCCTTCTTTGGCCCGGTCTCCGAAGATCTGCCGAAGAAACCGCATGACCCGAATTTCGGCATGTGGCTGAGCCCCGGTTTCCTTGTGGTCCTCGTGGTCGCGATCGGTCTGTTCCCGATGGCGGTTGCCGGGCCTTACGTCCAGATGGCGACCAATGCGGTCGTGGGCGGCGGCTATCACATGCACACGCTCAAGATCTGGCACGGCGTGACCCCGGCGCTGATCATGTCGGCCATCGCGGTGATCGGCGGTATCATCTTCCTCGGCGCCCATGCTCCGCTGCAAAAGATCTGGGACAGGACCCCGCGCCCCGAGGCGAAGGCGATCTTCGACTGGATCATCGACAAGGCGCACGCTCTGGCGGTTCTCATCACGCAGGGTCTGCATACCGGCTCGATGGCGCGCTACCTGATGCTGTTCACCGTGGCCTCGGTCGCGGCGGGGCTTTACGCCTTCTCGACCGGCACGATCGGGGCGCCGACGCGCGACCTCACCCCGGTCAATGGCGCAGCGATCGCGGCCTGGATCCTGCTGCTCACGGCGACCCTGTCGATCGTGGCCTTCCATCACAACCGCATCCTCGCGCTGGTGATGATCGGGATCGTCGGGCTCATCGTCTCGATCTCTTTCATCTTCCTTTCGGCGCCGGACCTCGCGCTGACGCAGATCTCGGTCGAGGTGGTCACGGCTGTCCTGATGCTCTTGGCGCTCAACTTCCTGCCCAAGGTCACGAAGACAGAATCGAGCCGGATGAAGCTCGGCTTCGACGCGGGGCTCGCCATTGTCGCGGGCGTGGCGGTGACCGGGCTGATCTATGCGCTGATGACGCGCGATTTCGCCTTCCCGACGATGTCGGGCTACATGCTCGACAACAGCTATAACCTCGCGGGCGGCGACAACGTGGTGAACGTGATCCTCGTCGACTTCCGGGGCTACGATACCTACGGCGAGGTCACGGTGCTTGGCATCGCGGCCCTTGTGATCTTCGCGCTGACCGAGGCGCTGCTGCAGGGCGCGTCCTCGCGCAAGCTGATCGCCTGGCGGCCCGATGTGGCGCGCGGCGGCGACAAGCACCCGCTGATGCTGCTGATCGTGACCCGCGTGATGATGCCAATCGCACTGGTGGTCGGGCTCTATATCTTCCTGCGCGGGCATAACCAGCCGGGCGGCGGTTTCATCGCCGGCCTGGTCGTGGCGATCGCACTGGTGACGCAATACATGGCCTCGGGCTTCGCCTGGACCCAGGCGCGCCAGAAGGTCTATTACCACGTGCTGATCGCGGCGGGCGTGCTGGTCGCAGGCGTGACCGGGGCGGGGGCGTTCTTCAACGACATGCCCTTCCTGACCTCCGATTTCGGCTATGTGAAACTGCCGGGCCTCGAGAAGTTCGAACTGGCAACCGCCGCAGGCTTCGACCTCGGCGTGTTCCTTGGCGTCGTCGGCTCGGTCATGCTGGCGCTTGGCGGTCTGAGCCGCCTCGCGCGGCGCGCGGCTATGGGCGAGCAGGGGGGCGAGGACGGCGCGCATATCGTGGCCGAGAAACCCGAGGCACGGGTGCTTGCGCCACTCGCGGCCGGGCCATACCCGCCCGAGGCCAAGGTGCCCCGCCGCTGGTGGAAGACCGCCCGCGCCGCACAAGAGGCGACCCAGGCCGAACGTGACACCATCCACGAGAACAAGAAAGACCACGGAGGCGATCACTGATGGAACTGCTTGTCGCTTCCGCCATCGGCGTGCTCACCGCCGCCGGTATCTACATGATCCTGCGTTTGCGCAGCTTCCCCGTGGTCGTGGGCATGTCGCTCTTGTCCTACGCGGTCAACGTCTTCCTGTTCGCCACGGGTCGTCTGGTGATCAACCAGCCGCCGATCCTGCGCGACGGCGTGACTTCCTATACCGACCCGATCCCGCAGGCGCTGGTGCTGACCGCGATCGTGATCTCCTTCGGGATGACCGCTGTGGTGGTGATGCTGGCGCTCGGCGCCTTCATCGAAGCGGGCAATGACCGGATCGACCTCGAGACCGAGGAGGACGGCCAATGATGGACCACTGGATCATCGCGCCGGTCGTCATCCCGGCAATGCTCGCGCCGCTGATCGTGCTGTGGATGCGCTACGATCTGGTCACGCAGCGCGTGGCCTCGATCCTTGGCATGTCGGCGCTCCTGGTGCTGGCGATCGTGCTGATGGTGTCGGCCTCGACCCATCCGCCCGAAGTCTACCGCCTCGGCGATTGGGAGCCGCCCTACGGGATCGTTCTCGTTCTCGACCGGCTCTCGGCGCTGATGCTGCTGCTGACCTCGATCCTCGGCCTCGTGATCGTGCTCTATGCGATCGGCTCTGGCTGGGACAAGCGCGGCTGGCACTTCCACTCGCTGATGCAGTTCCAGATGATGGGGATCAACGGCGCCTTCCTCACCGGCGACGCCTTCAACCTCTTCGTCTTCTTCGAGGTGCTGCTGATCGCCTCCTATGGTCTGATGATCCACGGAGGCGGGCGCGCGCGGCTGAAGTCCGGCGTGCAATATGTGGTCTACAACCTCGCGGGCTCGACGCTGTTCCTGTTCGCGCTCGGCACGATCTACTCGGTGGCGGGCACGCTCAACATGGCCGATCTGGCGGTGAAAGTGGCGCAGATGCCGGCCGATGAGACCGCGCTGATCAAGGTGGGCGCGGCGCTCCTGATGCTGGTCTTCGCGGTGAAAGCCGCGCTGGTGCCGTTCCAGTTCTGGCTCCCCGCGACCTATACCAACGCGCCCGGTCCGGTGGCGGCGCTGTTCGCGATCATGACCAAGGTCGGCGTCTATGCGATCGTGCGGGTCTACACGCTGATCTTCCCGATCTCCGGCACGACCGGGACGCTCGCCCATGACATCCTGCTGCCCGCGGCGATGGTGACGCTGGTGATCGGCATGGTCGGTATTCTCGGCGCGCGGTCGCTGGGGCGGGTGGTCGCCTATTCGGTGATCGGCTCGGTCGGCACGATGATGCTGGCCTTCTCGCAATTCACCCAGGGCGCGACCTCGGCGGGGCTCTACTACATGGTCCATTCCACGCTGGTCGCCGCCGCGCTGTTCCTGATCGCCGATCTGGTGCGCGAGCGCCGGGGCCGCTGGGGGCTGTCGCTGAGCGATGCGCCGAAGATCGCCCAGCACGGGCTGATCGCGGCGCTGTTCTTCGCGGGCGCGATCGCGATGGCGGGGATGCCGCCGCTGTCGGGCTTCCTCGGCAAGTTGATGATCCTCGACGCCACGCGCGGACAATGGGGGCTTTGGGCGGCTGTGCTGATCACCTCGCTCATCGCCATCGTCGGCTTCGGGCGCGCGGGCAGCCAGGTGTTCTGGCGCTCCTATGCGGTCGAGGCCGAAGAGGACGAACGCCCGCAACCCTCGAAAGATGCAAGCTCTCCGGCGCTGGCCTTCACCGCCACCGGCATCCTGCTGGCGGGTTCGGTCGCGCTGACGGTTCTGGCCGGCCCTGCAAGCAACTGGCTGCAAGGCACCGCCGCCCAGCTCTTCACGCCCGCGCAATATACCGATGCGGTTCTGGCTGGGGCTGAGGCGCGCGCGCAAGAGGCCGCCCGGATCGGCGCCCAGGATCACGGCCATATGGAGGTGATCGAGGAAATGCGCAGCGAAGACGGTCACGCGACGGACGGCGCCGCAACGGATGGCCACGCAACCGACACCCAGACCGAGGCCGGGCATGACGCCCCGGCCGCGGCGCATTGAGGGGAGGGACCAAGATGATCCGCAAGATCCTGCCGCACCCCTATCTGACGCTGACGCTGACGATCGTCTGGCTGCTCCTGGCGAATGCCTACACGATCAACTCGCTGGTCTTCGCGATCCTCGTGGGGCTCGCGATCCCGTGGCTGACCGCGCCTTACTGGCCCGCGCGGCCGCGCATCGGCAATCCGGTGAAGATCCTCGAATATATCCTCGTGGTGTTCTGGGACATCATCGTCGCCAATATCACCGTGGCGAAGATCGTGCTCTTCATGCCCAATTCCAAGCTGCACCCGGCCTGGGTCTCGGTGCCGCTCGACATCGTCGAACCCGAGGCGATCACGGTGCTCGCCGGTACGATCACCATGACGCCCGGCACGCTCACGGCGGAGCTGGCCGCCGACGGCCATTCGCTGCTGGTCCACTGCCTGCACGCGCCGGACGCCGATGCTGTGCGCGACGAGATCAAGACCCGCTACGAGGCCCGCCTGAAGGAGATTTTCGAATGATCACCTATGCCCTGATCTTCGCCATCGCCTGCTATTCGCTGGCGCTTCTGTTCAATCTCTACCGGGTCGTGAAAGCGCCCGGGGTGACGGATCGGGTTCTGGCGCTCGACACGATGGCGGTGAACGCGATCGCGATGATCGTGCTCTTCGGGATCTGGGAGGGCACCGCGCTCTTCTTCGAGGCCTCGATCCTCTACGCGATGACCGGTTTCGTGGCGACGGTGGCCTTCGCGAAATTCATCCTGCGCGGCGACATTATCGAGTGAGGGCGTGATGGAGATGTTCTGGGATATCGTGATTTCCGCGCTGCTCGTGATCGGCGGCGTCTTCGGTCTCGTCGGCAGCTTCGGCCTGGTGAAACTGCCCGACCCGATGACGCGCCTGCACGCGCCCACCAAGGCCGCGACGCTGGGCGTGGGCTCGATCCTGATCGCCTCGATGGTCTGGTTCGCGGTAAAGCAGGGCCACCTGACGCTGCACGAGTTGATGGTGACGGTGTTCATCTTCCTCACCGCGCCGATCACCGCGCATTTCATCTCGAAGGCGAATATCTTCCGCGACTGGCCAGCCGAGAAACTGCCCAAACCCGCGGGCGAGGGCGACTGGGCGGTGCACACCGCCGATGCCGACACCTCGGAGGGCGAACTGGCGGTCGAGCGCGAGACCGAAGCCGCGGACAAGGCCGACTGACGTCGCGAAACGCTTTGAGCATGGCCCGCGCCGTGTCACGCTGACCCCGGAGGAGATTTCGGGGAGGTTTCGTGATGCGGCTGCGGCTGATGCTGTCCCATCTGTCGATCTGGGTGATGATCGTGGTCGTCGCGGCGGCGGCGTGGTGGATCGCGCAAGGGCCCGCCTGGCTCTGGGCCGTGGCGCTCCTGGGTATTCCGGCGCAGATGCTCAATGAATACGGGCTGCACCGCTACATCTTCCACATGGCGCCCCCGAAACGGCAATGGGCCTTCAACTGGCTCTACCGGGTGCATTACGGCCATCATGAATTCCCGACCTGCTGGCCGCTTCTCTTCGCGCCGCTCTCGGTGATCGTGCCGGTGCTGGTCGGCAATACCGCGCTTCTCTGGGGGATCCTGTCGCTGCTCGGGATGCCTCACGCGTTCGACATCGCCGTCGCAATCGTCCCGCTTGGCGGCGCAGCGACCTTCCTCGCCTATGAGTGGTTCCACACCACCGCACATGTCACGGTGAAGAAAACCGCGATCGAGCGCCATGTCTCGACCTTGCACAACCAGCACCATTTCCGCGACTTCTCGAAATGGTTCCACGTCACCGCAGGCGGCGAGGTGATCGACCGTCTCATGGGCACCGCGATCTCGCGCGATGAGCTGAAAACCCAAAGCCGAGTCGAGTTCATCCGCACCCTCGGCCTGCGCCCCGACGATCCACGCCTGATTGCCGCACGCGAGAAATTCGCGCCGCGCTTCGGGATCACGGATCGGGAGGTCGCGCGGGCAGGCCTCGTCGGAGGGGGCGCTGTCCCCGCACGCTGACGCGCGCCCCCCGGGATATTTCGACAAAAAGGAAGAAAAAACGCCCGGCCCGAACCGTCTTCGGGTGGCTGGCCGGGCGCTTCCCCTTGGGCGGCCATCGGCGTCCCCGCCTGTTCCGCGACTCCAGATTCACGCGATTCTGGTTAAAGAGCGTTTAACTTCCTCTTGGTCGAAATATCCCAGGGGTGAATGGCCGCAGGCCAGGGGGGGCAGCGCCCCCTTTCACAGGTTATCCGTCACACGAAACCCCTCGGGGATCGCGTCATGCTCGTCGAGCACCAAATCCGTCATCACCTGCGCCGCTTTCGGCGCCATCCCAAAGCCGATCTTGAACCCGCCATTGGCGATGAAATGGCCGGGACGCTCCGGCCAGCCGCCCAGCATCGGCGCGCGGGATTTGGCGCGCGGGCGCACGCCGGCCCAGCGGTCGATCACCGGGGCCTCGGCGAGCGGCGGGCACAACGCGCGGGCTTTCTCGATCAGCGTGTCGAGTTGGGCGTCGGTCGTGTCGGGGGCGTCGAAGTCCCGCTCCGAGGTTGAGCCGATCGCGACGGTGCCGTCGGCATGGGGGATGATGTGCAGGCTCTCGGCATAGAGTTGAGGGGCCGCGCCCGCGGCATATTGGAAAAGGGCCGATTGCCCTTTCACGCCGGTGCCGACGGTCTTGCCGAAAGCGACGTTCAGTTCTGCCAAACCCGGCGCGCCGGTCGCGTGGATCACGGGGCCGATCTCCTCGGCCTCACCGATGATGATCTCGGCGCCCATCGTCTCTAGGGCCGCGACGAGTGCCGCCCCGGCCGCGCGGGGATTGGCGCGGGCCGAGAGTGTGTCGTGGATCACGAGGCCGGTGGGGGAGGGCGGCACGAAGGGGGCGAATTCGGCGGCCTCGGTGAGGCGCCAGGTGGCGAAGCCTTTCCAGAGTTCGGCGGCGCCTGCGGCACGTTCATTCGCCCGCGCGACCTGAACGTCATCGGCCAGCGGCTGGATCCGACCGAGTCGCGCATAGCCCGGATCTTTTCCGCCGATGCGCTGCACCTCGGCCCAGAACGCTTCCGCCATCATCAGGCTTTCGAGCTGGAACTGTTTCTTCGGGTTCCAGTTCTCGGGGACATGCGGGGCGAGCGCGCCGACATGGCCGCCCGAACTGCCAGCGCCGATGCAGGTCCGCTCGATCAGCCGGACCTTTGCGCCGCGCTTCGAGGCTTCAAACGCGATGGCGAGGCCGAAGATGCCGCCGCCGCGCACCGTTAAGTCGGGTCTGCCGCTTGTCATTTCGCGCTTCCTGCTTCAAGGCTGGGTCGGTGAGCTTGGACTATCCCCGATGACCGCCCCTGACCAGAGCAAAGCCGATCTCGATTGGCGCGACGGCCTCGTGCCGGTCTCGCGCCGTTTCGACGATCCCTATTTCAGCCTCGCCGGAGGCTTGGCCGAGACGCGCCATGTCTTTCTCGCGGGCAATGATCTGCCCGCGCGGCTGCGTCCGGGATTTCGGGTGGCCGAACTGGGATTTGGCACGGGGCTGAACCTGCTGGCTTTGCGGCTGGCTTGTCCGGAGGAGTGCCCGATCCGCTTCACCTCCTTCGAGGCCTATCCGATGGAGGTCGAGGAAATCGCCCGCGCGCTGGAGGCCTTTCCCGAGGTTGCTCCGGTGGCGGGGCCTTATCTAGACGCTTGGGCCGCCGGGCAGCGTCAGTTTCAACTTGGCCCGGTCGCCGTCGAAATCCTCGAAGGCGACGCGCGCGAGCAGCTGCCCGCATGGGAGGCGAAGGTCGATGCGTGGTTCCTCGACGGGTTTTCACCCGCTAAGAACCCCGAGCTTTGGGGTGAGGAGCTGATGGCTCAGATCGGTGCCCATACCGCGCCGGATGGCACATTCGCGACCTATACGGCGGCGGGCTTCGTGCGCCGGGCGCTGGAAGAGGCCGGGTTCGAGGTCAGCCGTTTGCCCGGTTTCGGGCGCAAGAGGCACATGTCGCGCGGGGTGAAACATGGTTGAGCAGTCGAACCGCAAGGGCATCCTTCTGATGGTCGCGGTGACCTTCATCTTCGCGATGCAGGACGGGATCTCGCGCCATCTGGCAGAGACTTACAACGTCTACATGGCGCTGATGGTGCGGTTCTGGTTCTTCGCGGGCTTCGTGCTGATAATCGCCGCGCGCAGCCCCGGCGGGATCAAACGGGCGACGCGCTCGGGCCTGCCCTGGGTTCAGTTGATCCGGTCCATCGTCCTGATCACCGAGGTGATCGTGATGGTGCAGGCCTTCGTTTATCTGGGCCTCGTGCATTCCCACGCGGTCTTTGCCTGCTATCCGCTGCTGGTCGCGGCGCTGTCGGGGCCCGTTCTGGGTGAGAAGGTGGGCTGGCGGCGGGTGCTCGCGATCGCGGTCGGGTTCATCGGGGTGCTGATCATCCTTCAACCGGGTTTTGGAGTGTTCTCTCCCTACGCGCTGATCCCGCTGGCGGCGGCGCTCCTGTTCGCGCTCTATTCACTGATGACGCGCTATGTCGGGCGTGTCGATCCGGCTTCGGTTTCGTTCTTCTATACTGGCGTCGTGGGGGCGGTCGTGGTGACTGCGGTCGGCATCTGGCACTGGGAGAACATGATCCTCTCGGACTGGGGCTGGATGGGGATCTTGTGCTTTACAGCCGCGACCGGGCATTTCCTGCTGATCAAGGCCTATGAGGTGGCCGAGGCCTCGGCGATCCAACCTTTCGCCTATCTGCAACTGGTCTTCGCCTCGGCGCTGGGGGTGCTCGTTTTTCACGAGGCGCTCGAGATGAATGTGGTGATCGGTGCGGCGGTGGTGGTAAGCGCGGGCCTCTTCACGCTCTGGCGCGCGCGGGTGGCGGCGAACTGAAGCCGGTTCAGCCGTTGCAGGCCATCGTCAGCGCGATCGGGATCGCATCGGGCCCGCCATGGATATCGGGCTTGTTCACCGCGACCGCAGGCACGCAGGTCTCGCCATCCTTCAGGCCACGGATCACCACCGGGTTCTCCTTCACCGGCACGAGACCGGTGAGATTTTCCGGGTCATACATCTCGATTCTCAGGGCGTTGGGGTCTTCCGGCGCGGCGAGCGCCAGCGCGAAAGCCATCGTCACCGAGCCGTTCTTCACCGTCGCCTGAAAGCCGTAGATCTGCGGATCGGGCAGTTGCTCGGTCCCTTTCCAGATCCGGGTGTAGAAATAGGACCCCTCCGAGTTCTGCCGTGCAGCTTCCTGCAAAGCGCCGAGTTCATCGCCCGAGAACTGTCCGTCGCCATCGGCGTCGAAGCTCTGGATCAGCCAGTCGGATACGGTGGGGTCGAAGGTCCAGCTCTCGCCGATATGGGTGATCTGGCCCTTGTCCATGCCGACGAGCATGCGGATCAGGATCTCGTCCTCGGGGTGAGCGTTCGAGGTGAGCGGCGTGGCCGCGAGAAGGGCGGCGAACAGGACTGGGCGGATCATGGCTGGAAATCCGGTTTTTTCTGGCCGGGCGGGGCGGCCGGGGGCGGGGCGCCGAAACTGGGGAATTCATCGGCCCCGGGCACGGCGTTTTGCGCAGCGGGGGCGTTCTCGGATGCGGCATTGGCCGGGGTTGCGGTCTTGGGTTTGAGCTTGTTGCCCATCAGCGCGACGCCCCCGTAGAGAAGGCCGATCGCCACGAGCCAGCTACCGATGATCCGGCCCGCGATCTCGAACCAGCTCGCCTGCCAGCTGCGCAGGATCAGTACGATCGCACCCATCAGCCAGATCGCAAGCCCCATGCCCGCAAGGAAGATCCACGGCCTGCCGCCAAAGCTCGGGTCCGACAGCTTCACCGAGAGCGCGTAGAAGATCCCGAGGATCAGTCCCGCCGGCACGATCAGCACCGGGCGCGGCCCACGCCCGAGCGCCAGTGTCGCGCCCACCGTGATCGCGGTGATCGGCAGGGTCAGGAAGTGATGCGTGATCGCGCCGGGGATCTGCTGGAGCGCGGCCATCAGCTCGATCCGGAAGGCGAGCCCCAGCCCCATGCCCATCACCCACAAAAGCGCCGCGATCTGCGCGCGCCGCACCGGCACCAGCGCAAGCGCGATGCCGAAGCCGAAGATCGGGAAGAGCCGCTCGACCGCGAGCGCGTCGCGGATCAGCCAGGCGCCGGTTTCGCCGCGTTGGGCGGGCGGGATCAGCGCCAGCACGATCAGCGCCGTCAGCCCCGCCAGCACCCACAGATGACGCAGCCAGCCGTGCGTGGTGGTCTCGCGATGTGAAAGCTCACTTGCCAAAGAGGTACAGCCCGCCTTGCAGGAAACCGAGTTGCGATTGCAGATAGCCCAGAGCGAGCGCAAGGAAACCCAGTCCCACCACGGCGATGAGCACGCCCAGCAGCTTCGAGAACTGCCCGTGCCGGATCGGCTCCAGCACCAGCCCGACGCCCACGCCGATCACGTGGATCATGCCGGTCGCGAGCACGAAGCCGATGGCGAAATCGGCCGGGTCGGCGGCCATCGGCAATTCGGCCCCATGCGCATAGCCGTGATAGAGCGCGAAGACCGCGATGATCGCCAGCGATACCCATTCGGCGGGTTTCCAGGCCGCCGCGATCGCGAGGCCGAGCACGATGATCGAGAGTGCGATGCCGATCTCGATCCCGGGCAGAGGCAGGCCGAGAATGCCGATGACGCCGCCCACGACCATGATCATCGGAAAGGTCACGGGCAGCGACCAGACGCGCCGTCCACCCATCTGCGCGCCCCATAGGCCAACCGAGAACATCGCGAGGAAATGGTCATAGCCCGAGAGTGGATGCTCGAACCCGGCGGTGAACCCGCCCGAGCCGGTCTGGGTGATATGGGCCGCAGCCATTTGCGGAGCGAGAAGGGCGAGGAGGCCCGCGAGGGCTGCGAGGCGGCGGCTGATCATCCGGGGCTCTCTTTGTCGTGACTGTCTTCGGGCATCATCGCGAAGCGGACGCGAATCTCAAGGTGGGGGGAAGCTCACCACATCTCACCTCTGCGCCAGATTTGTTGCAGTCCAAAGCGCAAATCGTCGCAGTCGATCAGCCCGCGCCGAGCGCCACCGCGATCCGGTAGGTCAGGAAGGCCGCGATATAGGCCAGCGCGAACATGTACCCCACCGCGACCCACATCCATTTCGCCGACCCCGCCTCGCGCCGGATCACTGCCAGCGTCGAGATGCATTGCGGCGCGAAGATGAACCAGGCGAGGACGGCCAGCGCGGTCGCAAGGCTCCACTGGTCGGCCAGCAGATGCACCAGGCCGCTTTCGCCGCCGACCGCATAGACGGTGGCCAGACCCGCGACCATCACCTCGCGCGCCGCCATGCCGGGCACCAGTGCCACCGCGATCTGCCAGTTGAAGCCAAGCGGCGCCAGAACGGGGGCGATGAATTTGCCGATCATCGCGGCGAAGGAATAGTTGATTGCCGGTTCCGTGGCGCCTTCGGGCGGTAGCGGGAAGGTCGAGAGCACCCAGATCACCACCGTCGCCCAGAAGATCACCGTGCCTGCGCGGCGCAGGAAGATCCGCGCGCGCTGGTAAAGGCCAAGCGCGATATTGCGCAGGATCGGCATCTTGTAATCGGGCAGGTCCAGCATCAGCGGCGCGTGGCGCTCTTCGCGGGCGAATACGTAGCGCGCCACGAAAGCCACCGCGAGCACCGAGAATACGCCCGCCGCATAAAGCCCGAACATCACCAGCCCCTGCAGGCTCAGACCGCCCAGCACCGTGCGGTTCGGGATGAAGGCCGCGATGATGAGCGTATAGACCGGAATGCGCGCCGAGCAGGTCATCAAGGGCGCCACGAGGATCGTCGTCAGCCGGTCGTGCTTGTTGTCGATCACGCGCGCCGCCATGATGCCGGGGATTGCGCAGGCAAAGCTGGACAGCAGCGGAATGAAGGCCCGCCCGTTCAGTCCCGCACGCCCCATGATCCGATCCATCAGGAAGGCTGCGCGTGCCATGTAGCCGAAATCTTCCAGCAGCAGGATGAAGAGGAAGGTGAACAGGATCTGCGGCAGGAAGATGATCACCGAGCCGATCCCGGCGATGATCCCGTCGGCAAGGAAGCTCTGCACCAGCCCCTCGGGAACCACGGCGGTCACGATCCCGCCCAGCCAGGTAAAGCCCGCGTCGATCGCGTCCATGAAGGGCGCGGCCCAGGAAAACACGGCCTGGAACATCACGAAGAGGATCGCGAGCAGGATCACCGGCCCGGCAAAGGGATTGAGCACCACCCGGTCGATCTTGGCCGAGACCGTATCGGGCTCGGGCGGGCGGATCACATGCGCGTTCACCAGCCGCTCGGCCTCGCGCATCGCGACGCGCATGTCATGCGTGCTGGGAACCTCCCAGCTGCTGGGTTGCGGCTCGGCCAGTCCGGCCTTGAGCAGCGGGTCGACGGTCTGCCACAGCAGGTCGAGCCCGCCCTTGCGCACCGCCGTCGCGGGGATGACGGGAATGCCGAGTTCCGCGCTCAGCGCCTCATGGTCGATCTGGAGCCCGCGATGGCGCGCAATGTCGATCATGTTGAGGATCATCACGATCGGAAGGCCGACCTTCTTGAGTTCGGAGACCAGACGCAAGGCGCCGCGCAGGTTGGTCGCATCGCCCACCGCGAGGATCATGTCGGGCACGCGCTCGCCCTTGCGCTGACCCAGAAGCACATCGCGCGTGACTTCCTCGTCCGGGGAGCGGGCGCGCAGGCTATGTGTGCCGGGCAGGTCGATGACCGAGAACTTGCGCCCCTCGGGCGTGGTCGCGATGCCCACCTTGCGCTCGACGGTCACGCCGGAATAGTTCCCGACCTTCGCGGTCGCGCCGGTCATCGCGTTGAACAGCGCCGTCTTGCCGCAGTTGGGCGCACCGACCAGCGCAACCTCGATGGGCTGGGCGTCTGGATCGGGCTGGCTGGCTTGGGGCGGGTTTATGGCGGGGGCCGAGCTCATTCCGCGAGGATGGCCATCGCTTCACTACGGCGCAGGGCGACCGTGGTGTCATTGACGCGAACCGCGATCGGGTCGCGCCCGAACGGGCCTTCATGCAGCACGTGCACCGAAGCGCCCTCGATGAAGCCAAGCTCGAGAAGGCGCAGTTCCAGCTCGTCCGCGTCGTAACCGTTCTCGCCGGCGAGCGGGCAGACCGAGACCAGAGTTCCCTTGAACCCGCGTCGGCACTGGCCAAGCGGGTAGGCGCATTTGCAGGTTTCGATCTTTTCAGCGCTTGCCTTCATGATCATCAACTCCGGTGGCGGGAACGACTCTGTTCACCCGATCTCTACACACCGCAGATAGCCATGAATTTGATCTCTGACAAATGAACTCTGGTATTTTTACGCCTTTGTGATCGATTATTTTTGTCAGGAATTTAGAGGCGGTTTAAATTTCGCCCTATCCATCTGAAATATAAGAATTATGGAGGGTCATGAGTTTTTTCGCCGGAATGCGGGTTTCCGGCGAAAAAATTCGAGAACTTCGCGTGACGCCCAGTCTCAATGCTCCCGGAAGGCCCGATTCATCGAGTCGACCACCGGTTTCGCAATGTATTGCGCGAAGCTGCGCGAGGCCGTCTGGATCATCACCTCGACCGGCATCCCGGGCATCGGTGCGAAGCCCGGAACGCGCCGCAGCTCGGAGGCGGGAAGGCGGATCCGGGCGAGATAGACCTCGCGCGGCTGATCGCCCGAGCGCTCCACGATGGCATCGGCCGAGATGTAATAGACCTCGCCGGTCAGGATCGGCGTGGTGCGCTGGTTGAGCGCCGAAAGCCGCACCGAGGCCGCCTGACCCACTTTCACCGCGTCGATATCGGTGCGTGCGATCATCGTCTCGATGATCAGCGGGGCTTCCGAGGGCAGGATCTCGGCAATCACCTTGCCTGCCTCGACCACGCCGCCGACGCCCGAATAGTTCAGCCGCACCACCGTGCCCGAAACGGGGCTGTCGATCACCACGCGCTTGAGGACGGAGTTCGCCTTGCGCTCCTGTTCGCGCACGGAATCGAGTTCGGCCTGCACGCTTTCCAGTTCATCGAGCGCGGCCTGACGATGGGTCTCGATCGTCTGGGTCTTCTGCGCCTCGTATTTCGCGCGCATCTCCTCGCTCTCGGCGACCTCTGCGTGAAGCCGCCCGATCTGTCCCTCGGCATCCGCGAGCGCACGGCGCAGCGCATTGAGTTCGGTGCGCCGGATCAGCCCGCTTTCGAAAAGCTGGGCCTTGCTCTCGTGATCCTCGCTCAGCAGCGCATGTTGCGCCTTCGTCGCGGTCAGCTGGGCACGGTAACCATCGGCGCGGCTCTCCATCGCCGAGATGTTGCGCGAAAGCAGGTCGAGCTCGCTTTGCACCCGCGCTTTCGTCACGTCGAAGGACAGCTGTTGCGAGTCCATCATCGCGGCGATTTCGGGATCACGGCGCGCCTCGCTCAGCCAGTCGGGAAAGACCAGCGCGCGCCAGCCGTCATACTCGGCCAGGATCCGCGCCTCCATCGCCTCAAGCCGCGCACGGCGCAGGAACAGAGCGCGCTCATTGGCCAGCGCCGAGGTCTCGTCCAGACGCATCAGCGGCTGACCCGCGGTGACGAAATCGCCCTCGGAGACGTGGATTTCCTTGATGATCCCGCCCTCGAGGTGCTGGATCATCTTGTTGCGGCCCGTCGCCACGAAGGAACCCGGCGCCATTACGGCGGCGGCCAGCGGCGCGGTGAAGGCCCAGACGCCGAACCCTCCGAAGGCCAGCGCGAAGATCGCGAGACCCGTCAGCACCAGCCCGCGGATCGAGCGCGGCACTTCGGCAAACCACTCGGGCGCGCCGTCATTGGTCAACTGCATGCTCATGCCGGGGCTCCTTGCAAGGGCGCGGCACCGGGCCGCTGTTGTACCTGTCCCGCCTGCGAGCGCTTGCGCCGCTCCAGTTCGGCGAGCATCTGGTCGCGCCAGCCGAACATCGCGATATTGCCGTCGGCGAGCAGCATGATCTTGTCCACGGCACTCAGCAGAGATGGTTTTTGCGTGACCACGACCACCGTGATCCCGCTCGCTTTCGCATGCCCCAGCGCGCGCACCAGCGCGGCGTCTCCCGCCGTGTCGAGGTTGGAATTCGGCTCGTCGAGCACCACGAATTTCGGATCGCCAAAGAAGGCGCGCGCCAGGCCGATCCGCTGTTTCTGTCCGCCAGACAGCGGCGAGCCATCGGCGGCGACCACAGTCTCGTAGCCCTGCGGCAGCCCCGCGATCATCTCATGCACATCGGCCAGGGCGGCCGCGCGGTGAATTGCGGCATCGCTCGCATCCTCGCGCATCCGGGCGATGTTCTGCTTGATCGTGCCGGGAAACAGCTGCACGTCCTGCGGCAGGTAGCCGATGCACTCGCCGAACTGGCGCGGATCCCAGTTGCGAATATCCATCAGGTCGAGCCGCACCGCGCCGGAGGTCGGCAGGATCGAGCCCACCAGCATCTTGCCCAGCGTCGTCTTGCCCGCCCCGGAATTGCCGATGATCGCGAGCTGATCACCGGGGGCCAGCGAGAAGGTCAGCGCATTGAGCACCACATGTTTCGTACCTTGGGGCACATAAAGGAGACGCTCGACGTCCAGCCGCCCTTCCACTTTCGGCAGGCGCAGCTTGTCGTTGCGACTTTTCGCGCCGGCAAGCAGGTGGCCCACCCGGTCATAGGCTCCACGCGCGAGCAGAAACGAATTCCAGCCCTCGATCGCCCCTTCGATCGGTGCCAGCGCGCGGCCCGCGACGATCGAGGCCGCGATTACCATGCCGCCCGTCAGCTGCCCGTCGAGTGCGAGATAGGCGCCCCAGCCGAGCATCCCGATCTGGGTGAAGAGCCGGAACATCCGCGAGGCCGAGGCGGTGACGACGTTGCGATCCTGCGCCTCGGTCTGCGCGCGCAGCGAGGCTGCGGTGTCGCGCCCCCAGATCGCCACCGCCTCGGGGATCATCGCCATCGCGTTGATGATCTGGCTGTTGCGCGACATCGACTCGAGGTGAAGGTTCGCCTTGGTCTGCGCGATATTGGCGCGCCGGAACCCGTCCGAGGTGATGCGCTGGTTGATCCAGGCAAAGACCATCAGCAGCAGTGCCGTGACCACCACGATGGTGCCCAGATGCGGATGGATCAGGAAGACCGCGAGCACGAAGATCGGTGCGAACGGCACGTCGAGAAAGGACAGCAGCGTCCCGGAGACCAGAAAGCTGCGCAGCGCGCCCAGATCGCCCAGCACCTGATATTCGCGGCCGTTGGAATGCAGCGAGGCCTGCGCCGCCGCCGACAGGACCGGCGCGCCCAGCCGCGCGGCCACATCCACCGCCGAGCGCATCAGCACCAGGCGTCGCACCGCATCGAGAAGCGTCTGCACCACGATCGCCCCGCCGATCACGATCGTCAGCATCACCAGCGTATCGGTGGAGCGCGAGGTGAAGACCCGGTCCGAGATCTGGAACAGGTAGATCGGGACCGCGAGCACAAGGATATTCGTCGCGCAGGTCATCAGCACCACGAAGGCGAGGTTCGCCCGCAGCCTGCGTTTCATCTCGCCCAGCGTGCGGGTGTAATCGGCCGGTCCCAGCCGTTTGTGGAAGTGTGGAGTGGAGGGCGGTGCGGGTGGGGAGCCAGAGGCTTTTTGCGCGGGGACACGTGCCTCCTGGAAAGTGTCCGCACCACCCTCCGTCCGGGCCGAGGTAACGGATTGCGCCGCCCCCTCCCGGGTCTCGGTTGCAATCTCGCCCTGCGCGCTGGCGGGCTCCGCTTGCCTATCCTCTAACTGCGTCACACGCTCTGCGCGCGCGCTTTCCTTCGGGGTTGCCCCCGCCCTCTCGTCCTGCATCCGTCATTCCCCCGTTTCGGATGCGCCCGGCCTGATCAGGCCAGAACGCCGTGTAATGCATCCAGCGACGTACCCGCCCCATGGGCTACGCCATGGGCCCCCGGACCCGTCTGGAAATCCTCGTCGTCGTAATTCGGTTGCGCCTCGATCATGCCGTCGGCGAGAAAGACCACCGCCTCGGAGGCCAGCGCCCCGTTGCCGTTGCCATGGCCGAGCCCGTTTTCCAGCCCGTTGCCGATCCCCAGACCGGGCGGCCCCTCGTCCAGCATCCCCGCCTGCCAGATCACCGCGTCGGAATAGACCCCGTCGCTCGCCATGATCGTGCTGTCGACACCGGCCACCGTCAGCCCCGCGACATTGCCCAGGATATTGTCGCCGGTCTCGACCCCGATCCCCTCCGGCCCGCCGCCGCCCGCCGACACGAGATCGGCATCGTCGATCAGGTTGATCTGGGTGAGCGTGTCGCGAATGATCAGGTCGCCCTCGATCCAGAGCACCCGCAACGCGTCCAGCCCGGCCAGAAGCGGATCGTCGAACAGTTCCTTGACCGCGTCGAAGGCCGCCCCGCTCGGGGTCGCCCCGCTCTCGCCCTCGGCGAGACCGGCGAGCTTGTCGAGCGTGGCCTGAAAGCGCGCGCTCATCTCCATCTGCGCATCGATCCCGATCTTGGTCAGCGAAGCTTCGTTCCACAGCAGGTTGTCATGGCTTTGCACCAGCGCGCCGCCGCCCGCCGTGTCCCCCATCGACGGATCGCTGAGGATCAGATCGTCGTCGAGCAGCACGTTGATCTGTTCGATCTGCGCGATCTCGATCAGATCGCCGCCGATCAGGATCACGTCGAATTTCATGCCATATTCGATCAGCGTCTCGAGGTTGACGGCAGAGTTGCCGCCCATCGTGATCTCGGTCTGATAGGGGCCAAACTCGTAGCTCACCAGATCGCCATCCGATATCGCGTTGACCTGCGTTATGTGATTGTCGACCGTCACATCGCCCTCGATGTGCACGAGCCCCACCATCTTCGCTCCGCCCGCAATATCGAGATCGAGAAACTGCGCGGGATTGGCCTCCTGCGTGAAGCTCGCCGCATTCACCATCTGCGAGGCGGGATCGGAGGAAAGGGCGCCTGTGGCTGTGAAGGACGCCGACGAGGAGTTCGCGAAATCCATATCGCGCATCACGTTGACCTGCGAGATCAGGCTGAGCGACAGCGCGCTGCCCGCGACCGCGATCACCGGGGCGTCGAGCCATTCATGCGCCGCCTGATACTGGTTCAGGGCCAGGTTGTCGCCGGTCTCGAGGCTCTGTGTGAATTCGAGCTGCACAGGCTCCGCATTCTGGCCCGAGACCGTGCCTGCGGCCTCGTCCTCGACATCCACGATACCGGGGATGTCGCCCGCGTTTTCGGTTTCGTCTTCCGTCTCGCCTTCGGCATCGCGCGCCTCGAGCCGTTCCTTGAGCGTCTCAGGGATGGACTCGGCCAGTACGCCGTTGATCACCGGGCTGCCGTCGAAACCGGGTCCGAGAAGGGGTGGGGCCGGATCTGTCTCCGGCGCCTCTGCGTCTTCGCCGGATGCGGGCTCCGGCACCGGCTGGATAGGGCTCGCGCGAAACAGCGCCACGTCGACCCCGTCCCCGAACGCCTGCGGATCAAGCGCATCCATCGCCTCGATCAGCATCCCGGCATGAGCCGCCGCACTCGTTCCAAGCTCGGGGGTCGCCACACTCAGCGCATCACCCGCCTCGGCCAGAAGCGTCAGCTTTGCCGCGCTCGCCTCGGGCCCGTAGGCGCCCAGCAGTTCGACCGGCATCTCGAAGGGCCGGTTCACCAACACGTCCTGATCGACCAGCGTGTTGATCTGCACCGTGATCTGGACCACCGAACCGGGCGGATCGAGCAGCATGTAGAAATTCGGCGGCAGCGTCATCACCGGCGGGTCGATCTCGGGCGATTGCTCATAGCCCGGCGGTGGCAACGGCCCCAGATCGGGCAGGATCCGCTCGGGCATCTGCGCGACCGGCAGCCAGGGCGCTTCGGTCGGCAGGGGCGGGGGAGCATCGAAGGCCAGCCCCGGCCCGTAGTCTTCCAGTGAATAATCCGAGGACACCTGGATTTCGACATTCAGCAAATTGCCCTCGTCGGGCTCGCTCAGTCGCGCCGCGCGGAAGGCGTCGTAATCCTGTCGGGCTGCGAGCTTCTCGGTGGTCTGGTTAAAGGCCCCGATGAAATGCGCGATGATTTCCGTCTGGCGATCGAGCATAGCCACCCCCCTGGTTGCCCGGATCCCGGTACTGCGCCCGGGTTGTCTCTCGCTCCGCCGATGATGCGACCGCGTGCGGTCTGGCGCCTGCCGGGTCGGGATGCGGAGCGAGACCGGACCTGGGGGCAAAAAAGGTGACGGCGCGCCCCGCGAGAGGCGCGCCGCCAGTGTCAGGTCACGACGTCATGTCGTCGTCGCCGATATAGGTCGAGGACATCGACCCGCCGACGATGGTCGTATCCACGGCATTGCCGAGGATGTTGGCGCCCATCACGATCGACTGGTTGAAGGCGGTGGTGTCGATCGCCGCGCTCGCATCGGCATAGGACTGGCCGGTGACGATGCCGTCATCGCCATTGCCCGAGCCCCACTGGCCGAGGTTGCCGCCCGCGCCGCCAATGGCGCTCACGGAGCCGCCCGCGCCGCCGGTCGAGGCGCCGCCCGTGGACCAGGCGCCGCCGCCCGAGGCGCTCGACCCGGTCGAGGACCAGGCCGACCCGTCGCCGCCATCGCCGCCGACGCCCTTGCCCATGCCGAGCCCGAGGCCGAGCCCTTGCGAGCTTGCGACCGCGCCACCGTCATGCGCCATGGAGCTTCCGCCGCCATCATCCATCGAGGGCGGGCCCATCGGCTTCATCGAGTAGCCCCAGCCACCGCCGCCGCCACCGCCTTCGGTTTCGGCTTCAGCATCACCGTCTTCGGCACCCGCGCCCGACAGGCCGAGCCCGAGACCGACGCCCAGACCAAGACCCGCGGCCCCGTCGCCGCCTTCGCCCTCGGTCTCGCTCGCCGCGATCGAGATGCCGCCACCGGCCAGCGAGATGCCGCCGCCCGAGAAGGCACCGCCGCCTGCGGCATCGACATCATCGGCCCCTTCGCCGCCATCAGCGCCGCTTGCCGAGATGCCCTCTTCAGCCGAGGCAGTGCCGCCCGTGATCGAGCCGCTCTGCTGGAACCCGGCGCCAGCGTTGCTCACCGTGGGGTTGTTGAGGGTGTCGTTGTCGACGAGGTTGTTCGACAGCGCATTGACCATCCCGACATCGTTGCCCTCGCCACCGAGCGCATCATTGAGGATGTCGTCGAGCTTCAGGTCGTTGCCCGGGTCATACTCGTAGGAATAATTCATATTCCCGTTGGCCATGACCATGTCGCCGACCGAGGAGTTGTGCAGATCGAAATCGGCGAAGTCATTGTCCTCGCCGAAAATCCCGTCATCGGGGAAGTCGATCGAGATGTTCACCTCATTGTCCGCGCTCGAGCCCGAAAACGAGCCGTTCTTCACGTCGGTGTCGTTGTGGGCCATGTTCTTGTTGTCGCTGCCTTCGGAATAGGCACCGGCCCCGGCCATGGCGCCAGCGCCCGCGATCGCACCGGCATCAGCATCGGCCGAAGACGAGCTTTCGCTGTCGTTCTTCACCTGCTGCTGTTGCTGCTGCTGTTGCTGCTGGCTTTGGGTCTCGATCGGATCGGGCGCCGTCGGCGGCGTGCCGTGATCATCGTCGTGATGATCGTGGTCGTCGTGATGATCCATTCCCATGGTGGTTTGACGTCTGCTGGTCATGATTACTCTCCCAGTTGTCTGGTTCGAGCCCGTCACTCTGTTTCAAACGGGTAGGTCGAACCGTTGCGCTTGGGGGGCGAGCCCCCGGTTTGCACCCGCTCCCAAACCGCGCGGCACAGCGAACCCGGGCTCCGAATCTCACTGATTCGAAACTGGATTACCCGTGTCGGGCTTCGTCGAGAGAAGGCGCGTCACAGCCCCCAGCTGCGACACCAACATCCTGCGCCCGACCGCCAGTCGGACCTAGCTAGCAAATGGGTCTAATCACCTCACCCAACCTGTAGGCACTTGAAGCGGCGCGGTTTTTTCCACAGCGGCGGACCGTGCGGCGATGGCGCTCCACGCCGCGCGCCTATGCTGCACCTGCAGCATTTTGCACCGGGCCCGTTCCAGATCTGGTGGTGTGAAATGTCGTGACCGCTATCCCTGCCCATGCAGCATTGCGGCGAATCGCGACTCTCCCTTCGATTCGCCCCGATTTCACGCTTTCCATGGGTCTCTGCGGGATTCCTTACCGTAGCGTAATCCGAATGGATGACGCCCGGGAAAACGATCCATGTTAGGGTCTATATCGGCAGGTCAAATGTGGGGACTGCCGTAAATAACGAGGGAATTCCTGGTCGGAATGGGGGCCGCCATGAATGCATTATCCAAAACCGATGCCGAGGGGGCGCGCGTGAGCATGTCCTGTCGACGTGACGACGCCGCGATCTGTTTTCTCGGCGCATCGCAAATCTTTTCCGATACAGTTCTGCGTACCGTCGAGGCCGAGATCTCGCCTGCGCATAGCCTGCGTATCGGCGATATCGAGAGCTTCCGGCGCGAGCTGGGGGCGGATGGACACTTCGAAGGTGTGGGGGCGCTGTGCACGCTCGTCGCCGACGAGGCCCATGCCGAGGCGCTGCTGGAACTGGCCGAGGAGCGCGCGCCGCTGCTCGACCGGGTCAAGCTGATCATCGCCTTCGAGGATGACCGCTTCGGCGAGACGCTGATGGATCGCTTCGGCGCGCGGATCCTTGCGCGGCAGATCAGCCTGCTGCCGATGAACCTCAACCTGACGACCTGGCTTCTCAGCCTGCGCATGATCGTCTCGGGCGGGCACTACATTCCGCCCGCGCTCCTGCGCTGTCGTCCGGCAGAGCCGCCGGGCGCCGAGCGCCGTGGCACGATGGATCCTGACGAGGTCGCCGCGCGCTCGGGGCTCACCCCGCGCGAGGCAGAGGTTCTGGGTATGCTCGCCTCGGGTCAGCCCAACAAGATCATCGCCGGTCAGCTCAGCCTGTCCGAGCATACGGTGAAGCTGCATATCCATCGCATCATCGGCAAGCTCGGCGTGTCGAACCGGACCGAAGCAGCGATCTGGTATCACCGCCGTGGCGGGGCGTGAAGCGCACTTGGGCGGCGCGCCGCCGCCCGAGTTCGACGCTTTCCTCATGCAGGTGGGCCGGATCAATTATGCCTGGACCAATACCGAAAGCCTGCTGATCCACCTGATCGCGGGGCTTGCGGGAACGGACAAGGACGCGGCGGTGATCATTCACCTGACGCTCAATACGACGCGGGCGCGCCTCGATCTCGTGGAGCGTCTCGCCAAGCGTGAAGCTTGCCCGCTGCCTGAAACCGCGCGGGCGCGCATCCTCGCCGTCGCTGCGCGGATGAAGAAGGTGTCGGGGCTGCGCAACCATTTCAACCATTGTCTCTACGCCTTCGACGCGGGCGGCGGCCCGGTGCGCGCGATCCAGATGCGCATCGCCGATCGCAAATCCAGCCTGCGGATCGGAGAGGAAAGCGTGCTCGATGGTGCGACGCTGGCCGAGATGGAGACCGCATTGGCCGAAATGCAGGCGATCAACGCCGAGATCTGGTCGATCATCGCCTCCCATCGCCTGCCGGTCTGAGCCGCTCAGCCCCTGGTCTGCCCCGTGGTCAGGTGATAGCGCGAGAGTTCCTCCGCGCTGAGCACATGGATCCGGTCGGGCGGGGTCGCGAGCGCGGGCTGCAACATGCCCGGACCCACGCCCATCTCGTCGAGATAGGAGATCACCCGCGCCTCGCTCGATTGCAGATCCGACAGCGCCTTGCGCGGGTTTTGCCGGTCCCGATCGAGTTCGGCATCCGTGCTTTGATGCACCCCAAGCCGTGCCTTCGCCTGCGCGATCCGCTGCGCGCCACCGGCGAACAGATAGGGGCAGGCGGAAAAGCAGATGTCGTTGTCGCGCACCTCGGTCGTGACGCCGGCGCTGCGCAGCACCCGCCCGATCAGGATCGCGTCATGCAGCGAGCCGCCCGTACTGTCGAGCGTGACCCGCGCGACCGGACTGCCCGCGCGCCGCCGCGCCGCGATCTCGAGCGCGACACGCCCCGCATCGCCCGGCGCGATATGGCCGCGCAGGCTCATCTCGTCACCAGAGACACGGATCGTGAGATGATCGGGCATCGCATCTGCGCTGCCGCTCTCGGGGTCGGGACCGCTCGCGAGATCGGCTGCATCGGCCACTTGTGGCGTTTCGGGGCGGGGGCCTTTGCCGCTGTCGAACTCATAGCCGAATACGACGAGGCCGATCGCGGCAAGCATTCCGTTCACGGTATGAAACGGGGTAGCCGCGCCCGCTGGACGGGGATCGTTCTGGGATCGGGTCATGCGTCACCTCCCTTTGGCGCATAAGGTGACGGGAACTATGGGGAGGCGCCCGCCGCTCCGGCGACTGCCCGAAATGTCGCACCCGGTCACGCTTGCGCGAGCGATCGGTGAAGGTCCGGGGCTGTCGCCGGCGCACTCAGCGCGTCATCTGCTCGTGCAGTGCGGCGGTGAGCGTTTCCGGCATCGTCGGTTTGGAAAAGACCGGCACGTCGGGCAATTGCGACTGGAACGAGAGCGGCAACGGCTCGGCGGTATTCACCACCAGCGGGATGTCGCGCTCGTGCAGCTCGAGAACAAGGCTCTCCGCCCGCCCGTCGAGAAGGTTCATGTCGAGAATCGCGCCATCGATCGCGCAATCCGAATCCGCCAGCAACACGCGCGCGCGGCTGAGAGAGGCGACTGGTCCTTCCACCACTCCACCCGCTTCCTCGATCGAGTAAGCGATGTCATAAGCGATGAAGATTTCGTCCTCGACAACGAGAACATGGCGGCCTTCCAGCCGCGTGCTGCTCATGTACATGGGCTTACCTCACCCTTTTATCAGATCCATTGGCACGGTCATGCAGGATCTAAACCCTTCCGGGGCCCATTCGGTTCCATAGGAGCCACGCAATTGTCCGTTCACCGTCAGATCGATCAGGCGTGAGCCAAAGCCGTTATGCCCGGGTTGTGAGAGAACGCCCGGATGGCCGCTCTCTTCCCAGCGCAGTTCCAGCTGGCCTTCGGGGGTCAGCGACCAGCTGACCGCAAGCCGCCCCGCGTCATGCGAGAGCGCGCCGTACTTCACCGCATTCGTCGCCAGCTCGTGCAGAATCAGCGAGAGATTGGTGGCGCCCGAATGGTTCAGCACGATCTCGGGCCCGCCGATGTCGAGCCGACTGTCGGTCGCCTCCACGAAGGGCGAGAGCACCACCGCGATCAATGCGCCGAGATCCGCCGCGCCGCGGAAGTCGCGCTCGATCGTGGCGGTCGGGCTGATCAGCTCATGCGCGCGCGCCAGCGCCGTGATCCGGGATCGCAGACCTGCGGCCATCGCCTCGGGGCTCGCGGCATGGCGCGCGGTCATCCCGATCAGGCCTGACATCATCGCGAAGGCGTTCTTGACGCGGTGATTGAGTTCCCGGGTAAGCGTGTCGCGCGCCTGCGCCATCATCCGCTCGTCGGTCACGTCGCGCAGATAGACGACCATCGTCTCGCCATCGGGATAGATCCGGGCCTCGAGCACCCGCTCATCGAGCCCCATCTGGTCGGTGCTTTGCGGCTCACTCGTCGCGCGCGCGCGCTCAAGCGCCGCCTCGAAGGCCGAGCCGCGCAGATGCGGCGCGCTCTCCCACAGCACCGAACCGATAAGGCCGCTCGCCGCCGTTTCGCTCACCGTGTCGCGGAAACGTTTGCGCAGCACGGAATTGGCAAAGCGCACGCGATCCTCGCGGTCGAGTTCGACGATGCCGTCGCGCGTCACCTCGTGGAAATGCGCGAGCCGCTTGTCGCTTTCGGCCGCCTCGCGACGCGCGGTGTTGAGTTCGGTCACGTCAAGCGCGGTCGAGACCGCAAGCGGCGGATCGCTGTCGATGCGGCGTGCGGAAACGACGAGGTCACGCGGCGCGGCGTCGCTGCGTTCGATGCGGATTTCTTCGGCCGTGATGACCTCTCCCGACACGGCGGCGCGGCTGAGCGGCAGGTCCTGCGTCTCGTAGCGACGCCCGTCGCTGGCATAGATCTCCAGCTTCGGCGCGAAGGGGCTGTTCGGCTTTTGCGTGCCCATCACCGCCCGCGCGCTGGAATTGACATCGACCAGGCGGCCCGTGCCCACCTCGGCCAGCGCCACGCTCACCGGCATCTGGTCGAGAATGGCGCGGAACACCTCCTGTTCGCGGCGCGAGATGACGTGTTGGCGGCGCAGACGGATTTCCGCCTCCACTCCGGCTGCGATATCGGCGACGAGCTCGTGCTCCTCCTCGGTCCAGTCGCGCGGGTCATGGCCGAGCACGCAGAACGAGCCCAACACATGTCCCTCGGTCGTGCGCAGCGGCACGCCGAGATAGGAGATCACGCCCAGATCCTCGACCGCGCCATTGTCGCGCAACTCCGGGTCCTTGCGGGCGTCGGGCACGATCAGCGAGCGGTCACGCTCGACCACGTAGCGGCAGAAGGAATGGCTCAGCGGCGTCTCGAGGAGCGGCACGTCGCCGGGGGCGCTCAAGCCGCTCTGCCCGGCAAGGATCTGGCGGTTTTCATCGACGAGCGAGACCAGTGAGACCGGTGCGCCGATCAGTTTCGTCGCAAGTCGCGTCGCACGCTGGAACGCGGCAACCGGCGCCGCCTCCAGCAGGCCCGTCTGTCGCAGGGCGTTGAGCCGCTGCGGATCCGCGACTTTGGAGAGCTGCGGGCTCTCCCCCTCGGGAAGGTCGACGTTCATCGGGCAGCACTCGTTCCACAAAAGACACTCGCGGACACCTCTATGACGAAGATGCCGGATTTTACCTAGTGTCGAAAGACATACGTCCCACCATTTTTCGCCCCTTTGGAGTGTTTTTTGCGGCGCTGCAGCACAAGCGATGGTGAGGGGAATTGTCGCACCGAAACCAGTTTCGGCTTTACGAAACCGGTTTCGGTCGCGTAGCTTTCCGACATGGAGGAGATTCGCGACACGGTTTCGCAAGGCAGGGGCGCCGCCCGCAGGGTGCGCATCTCCGATCTTGCCGAGGCGCTTGGGCTGACCAAGAGCACGGTTTCGCGTGCGCTCAACGATTATGCCGATATCGCACCCGAGACACGCCGCCGCGTGGCCGAGATGGCGGCGCAGATGGGCTATGCGCCGATGCCCTACGCGCAGGCCGTGCGCACGGGGCGGGTGCGCGCGCTGGGTCTCGTGCTCGAACTCGACGCGCCCGACCGCTACGGCCCGTTCCTCGCGGATTTCCTCGGTGGCATCACGCAGGAGGCGACGCTGGAAGGCTGGACGCTGACCGTCGCCTCATCCAATTCGCGCGAGGAGATGGAGGCGACCGTCACCCGACTCCTGCAAGAGCACAAGGTCGACGGCTTCATTTTGCCGCGCACCATGGTCGAGGATCCTCGTGTCGCGTTCCTGCGCGCCAAGCATGTGCCCTTCGTGCTGTTCGGCCGCGTCGGTCACGGCAAGCCCGATCCGGATCTGAGCTGGTATGACGTGGACGGGGCCGCGGCGATGCGCGCCGCCGTCGCGCGTCTTGTCGGGTTGGGACACAAGCGGATCGGTTTCGTCGGTCCGCCGTCGGCCTATAACTTCGCGGTGCTGCGGCGTGAGGGCTATCAGGCGGGACTGGCCGAGGCCGGGATCGGCTTCGATCCCACGCTCGAGATCATGGAGGTCAGCGATCGTGCGGGCGGGGCGCGGGCTGCGCGTGATCTGCTCGATCTGCCCGATCCGCCGACCGCCATCCTCTACGCGACCGACGCCACCGCGCTCGGCGCCTATGACGTGGCGCGCGAACGCGGGCTGCGGATCGGGCGCGAGCTGTCGGTGATCTCCTATGACGGCATTCCCGAGGGGCGGATGGTCGACCCGCCGCTCACGAGTTTCGCGGTGGACAGTCGGCATGCGGGCGAAAGACTCGCCGCTTTGCTCATCGCGCAATTGCGGGGCGCGGACCCGGCCAGTTTGCAAGAGCTGGTCCAGGCGCGCCTCGAACCCGGCGGCTCGGACGGGCCGCCACCCGCAAACCCATAAGCCAAACTTATCCAATCGGGAGGAAAATAAGTGAAACTTATCCGTGGAACCGGCCTGGCACCCCTGCTGGGCACCGCCGCCGCCGCGCTGATGCTCGGCGCGGTCGCGGTGAAGGCTGAGACGATCAAGTTCTGGACCACCGAGGAACAGCCCGAACGTCTGGCCAAGCAGCAGAAGATGGCCGATGACTTCAAGGCGAAGACCGGCATCGACGTGGAGGTGATCCCGGTCACCGAGAGCGACCTCAACACCCGCGCCACCGCCGCCTTCGCCGCCGGCGATCTGCCCGACGTGATCTACACGCCGCTGCAAAACGTGCTGCCCTGGACCGAAGCGGGCATTCTCGACAGCGGGGCCGCGACCGACGTCGTGGACAAGCTCGATCCCAAGACCTTCGCGCCCGGCGCGCTGAACATGGTCGAGACCGACGGCGATTATGCCGCCGTTCCGGTCGATGGCTGGACGCAGATGATCCTGTACCGCAAGGACATCTTCGAGAAGGAAGGCCTCGCGCCGCCGACCACCTTCGCCGCGATGGAAGCGGCGGTGAAGAAGCTCAACGATCCGCCGAACATGTATGGCTTCGTCGCGGCCACGAAGGTCGACGACAATTACATGAGCCAGGTGCTCGAACAGATCTTCCTGGCCAATGGCGTCTCGCCGGTGGGGCCTGACGGGTTCAAGCCGCTCGACGAGAAGAAGACGGTCGACGCGCTGAAATTCTACAAGACGCTGGCCGAGGCCTCGCCTCCGGGCGACAATTACTGGAAGCAGTCGCGCGAACTGTATTTCGCAGGCAAGGCGGCGATGATCATGTGGTCGCCCTTCATCCTCGACGAACTGGCGGGCCTGCGCGATTCCGCGCCGCCGATGATCGACGGAGATCCCACCTCGAAGGCGCTCGCGCAGGATACCGGCGTCGTGACCAAGATCGCCGGGCCGGACAATCCCGACGGGGCGAGCTGGGCCGACATGCGCTATTTCGGGATCACCACCGATGCCGACATGAACGCGGCCGAGCAGTTCGTGGATTACTCGATGAACGAAGGCTACGGGCAGACGCTTTCGATCGCGCCGGAGGGCAAGTTCCCGACCCGTCGCGGCACCGATGCGGACCCGGCCAAGTTCACCACCGAATGGGCGACCCTTCCGGTCGGCGTGGATCGCAAGGCGCCGCTGAAGGATCTCTACGATCCGGCCGTGATCGACGAGATCACCAAGGGCCTCGACACCGCGCAGCGCTGGGGCGTGAGCGACGGTCAGCTGGCGCTGGCCTCGAAGATGCTCAACACCCAGTCGATCAACCGCGTCGTGCGCGACTATCTCGACGGCAACATCTCGGCCGAGGATGCGGTCGCGAAGATGAATGACGAGCTGTCGAAGATCAACTGATCGCGCTTGAGTGACAGGGCAGGGCGCGCGCGCCCTGTCCGACCCCGCCCCGCCGGACAAGGGGGCGATCCAGGGAGGATGTCATGACCGAGATTTCGCCGCCCAAGGGGCGCGGCGCGCTCGCCCGACGCGAGGCGCGTCTGGCCTGGGGCCTGCTTTTACCCACGATCACGATCGTCGCACTGGTGGTGATCATCCCGCTTCTTGCGATCTTCTGGATCTCGGTGAAGCCGGTGAAACTGGGCGACCTTCGCCCCGCCGAGACCCGCCTGCGCGTCTCCTTGCGCGACCGGGGCGACGTGCCGCAACTGGAATATCGGGTGACGAACCCCTCGCGCACGGCAGAACTCTATGGCGCGGGCTTTACCGATACTCTGCCCGAGGGCGTGACGCTGACCGGCGAACTGCCGCAGGGCTGTGCGTTGAGCGGTCAGACCATGACCTGCGATTTCGGCACGCTCGCGCCGGGTTACAACGAACGATTCCGTATCGACGCGCAGATCGCGGGCGACCCGAAAGCCGCCGAGCAGGCGGTGCGCGACGGTGCGCCTGTCGTGCGTGGCGCCGCCGATAACGTGCTGACCAATTCCACCTTCACGCTGGAGAATTTCCGCAAGCTCTTCGACAGCGGCGAGTTCTGGTCGGTCTTCGGCGTGACGGTCTTCTACACGGTTTTCGGCACGCTTGGCGCGCTGGTCGTGGGGCTGTTCGCGGCGATGCTCTTGAACAAGAGCTTCAAGGGGCAGGGCATCCTGCGGGGCCTCTATCTGTTCCCTTACGTGGCCCCGGTGATCGCCGTGGCCTTCACCTGGATCACGCTCTTCGATCCGTTCTCGGGTTCGGCCAATGCGCTGCTGGTGCAGATGGGCGTGAGCCAGGGTGCGATCAATTTCTTCGGTCAGAAGCCTCTGGCGCTGATCATGGTGACGCTGTTCGAGGTCTGGCGGTATTTCCCGCTGTCCTTCCTGTTCATCCTTGCGCGGATGCAGAGCATCGACACGGATATGTATGAGGCGGCCGATATGGACGGGGCCTCTCCGTTCCAGAAGTTCTGGTATCTGAGCCTGCCGCAGCTGCTGGGGATCCTCTCGGTCCTGTTCCTGCTGCGCTTCATCTGGACCTTCAACAAGTTCGACGACATCTTCCTGCTGACGGGCGGCAATGCGGGCACGCGCACGCTGACCGTGAACGTCTATGAGCAGGCCTTCGCCGTGTCGAATATCGGTGCGGGGGCGGCGGTCGCGGTGGTCGTGTTCGGCTGCCTGCTGATCTTCTCGGCCTTCTTCTTCCGCATGATCAGCCGGGAGGAAGGGCTATGAAACTCCTGCACAAAGGCTATCTGACCGGGCCGATCATCGGGGCGCTCTGGGCGCTGGTGATGGCGGTGACTTTGGGCGTCGCGGTCTCGTTCGCGAGCGGCGAGGCGGCGCGGCCCGCGCTTTGGGGGGCTCTGGTCCTTGGCGCGATCACCGGGCTGGTCAGCGTCTGGCGCGGCAATCGCTGGCTGACCGATGGGGTCGCGGTGGTCGTGGCACTGGCCTTGATGGGCACGGGTCTTGGTGCGCTGCAATTCGGGGACGGCTTTGCGATGCCGAGCCGGGTCGCGCTGACCATCGTGCTGGCTGGCATCGTGGCGATCCCGCTGGGCACGATCCTGAAGGGGCTGCCCTTCGGGGTCGCCAACCGGCACGAGTTCGAGGAGGCGGTGATCCGCTTCCTGACCGGCTTTGGCTACCTGTTCTTCACCGCGATCGTCATCATTCCCTTCTACGTGATGGTGATGACCTCGATGAAATCGCAGCAGGAGCTGATGCTGAATCCGCTCGATTTCACCATCGATCTCAGCAAGGGATGGCATCTCTTCGACAGCTATTACGAGCTGTTCGAGAGGTTCAATTTCGGCCGCTACATGTGGACGAGCTTCTATGTCTCGGTGCTGACCGTGGCTCTGACGCTGCTGTTTTCCGTGCCGGGGGCCTATGCGGTGGCGCGGCTGCGGTTCCGGGGGCAGAAGGTGTTCTCGCGCGGGATTTTGCTGATCTACATGGTGCCGATGATCGTCTTGGCGCTGCCGATCTACATCGCCTATTCGATGGTGGGGCTGCGCAACTCGATCCTCGGGATCGTGCTGATCTACCCGGTCACGACCATTCCCGTGGCGCTTTACATGCTGCAGGGCTACTTCCGGGGCTTGCCCGTCGAGGTCGAGGAGGCCGGGCTGATGGACGGGCTCTCGCGGCTGAAGGTGATCTGGAAGATCACCCTGCCGCTGGCGCTGCCCGCGCTGGCCTCGGTTGGCCTTTACGTCTTCATGATCGCCTGGAACGAGTTCCTGCTGGCGTTCATGCTGCTCGACGATCCAAGCAAATTCACCCTTACGCGGGGGATTGCCTCGCTCAACTCCTCCGAGATCCCGCGCCAGCATCTGATGGCGGGGGCCGTGATCGCGACGGTGCCGATCATGGCGATCTTCCTCGGGCTGGAACGTTTCATGACCCGCGGCCTGACGGCCGGCGCGGTGAAAGGATAAGACGATGATGACCGATACCTTGCCGCCCGAGGCGGTGTTTTCCGAGCGCGACGAGGCCGCGAAGGCGATCCTGATCGCCAATGACCGCGGCGGCTATACCGTGCCGACGGCGGGGCTTTATCCCTACCAGTGGAACTGGGACAGCGCCTTTGCCGCGCTTGGCTTCGCGCGGTTCGATCTGAACCGGGCGTGGCAGGAAATCGAGACGCTCTTCACCGGGCAATGGGAGAGCGGCATGGTTCCGCATATCCTGTTTCACAAGCCCGATCCGGGCTATTTCCCGGGGCCCGATGTCTGGGGATGCAACGGGCCGATCGCGTCCTCGGGGATCACCCAGCCGCCCGTCGCGCTGAGCTTCGCGCCGCGCCTGCTGCGACAGGACCCCGATTTCGGGGCCGAGCGGTTCCGCGCGCTCTATCCGAAGATGCGGGCCTGGGCCGACTGGTTCCTGCGCTGGCGGCGCGACGAGAAGGGGGCGATCTTCGTCATCCATCCCTGGGAGTCCGGGCGCGACAACGCGGTGGATTGGGACAACGCGATGGAGGGCGTGGACCCGCAGGGCGTGGGTTATTACGAGCGCCGCGACACCCAGCATGTCGATGCCTCGATGCGGCCCACGAAATACGATTACGACCGCTATATCTGGCTGGTGCAGCGCGGCAAGCGGCTGGGCTGGGACGATGCGGCCATGGCGGAAGGCAACCCGTTCCGCGTCGCCGATCCGACGATGCATTTCATTCTGCTGCGGGGGCTGCGCGAGCTTCTGGTCGCGGGCGATCACCTCGGGCTGGATACCGAGGGTCTGGAGGACCAGATCGCCGGGCTGGAAGAGGGGGCGAAGGCGCTCTGGAACCCCGGCATGGGCTTCTTCGACAGCTACAATTGCAATAACGGGATCTGGGCAAACGCCCTGACCAACGCTTCCTTCCTGTGCTGGTTCGGCGGAGTCTCGGCACCCGAAATGGATCGCCACCTTCAGCGCGTCCTCGATGCCGCTCCCTATGGGGTGCCTTCGCTCGCGCCCTTCGATCCGCGCTTCGATGCCAAACGCTACTGGCGCGGGCCGACCTGGGCGATGATGAACATGATGATCGGCGAGGGCGCCGCCGAGGCCGGGATCGCGCTGGGCGAGGAGGTCCGCAAGCGGACGCAGGAGGTCATCGCGAATTACGGCTTCGTCGAATATTTCGACCCGATGACCGGCGAGGCCGCGGGCGGCAAGGCGTTTACCTGGACGGCGGCGGTCTGGCTTGCCTGGGCCGGGAAGGAGGGCTGAGATGGGGGCGATTACACTCTCGGGTGTCGAGAAATGGTTCGGCGAGGTTCAGGTCATCAAGGGGATCGACCTCGAGATCGCGGATGGGGAATTCGTCGTCTTCGTCGGCCCCTCGGGCTGCGGGAAATCCACGCTTTTGCGGATGATCGGCGGGCTCGAGGATACCTCGCGCGGCAAGATCCTGATCGACGGCAAGGACGTCACCGATCAGCCGCCCTCCAAGCGGGGGCTGACGATGGTGTTCCAGTCTTACGCGCTCTACCCGCATATGTCGGTGGCCGAGAATATGGGTTTCTCGCTGAAGATGGCGGGGGTGAAGGAGGCCGAGTGGCGCGCCAAGGTCGATGCGGCGGCCGATATCCTGAAGCTCGAACCCTATCTTGACCGGCGGCCCAAGGACCTTTCGGGTGGGCAGCGTCAGCGGGTCGCGATCGGACGTTCGATCGTGCGCGACCCGACGGCGTTCCTGTTCGACGAGCCGCTGTCGAACCTCGATGCGGCCTTGCGGGTCGAGATGCGGCTGGAGATCGCGCGGCTGCACCGCAATCTCAAGCGCACGATGATCTACGTGACCCACGATCAGGTCGAGGCGATGACGCTGGCGGATCGGATCGTGGTGCTGGAATACGGGCGTATCGCGCAGGTGGGCACCCCGCGCGAGCTTTACGAGAACCCGGCGAACCTGTTCGTGGCGCAGTTCATCGGCTCGCCGAAGATGAACGTGATGCCCTGTTCGGCGGCGAGCGGAAGCTACAGCCTTGAAGGCGGGCGCGGCGGGGCCTGTGCGTCTGGCGCGGCTACTCAGCTTGGTATCCGGCCCGAGCATATTTCGCTCGTGGCAGAGGGCGAGGGGCAATGCGACGGGCGCGTCGATGTGGTCGAATTCCTCGGCGCGGATACGTTCATCCTGTTCGATTGCGGGCCGCTGGGGCCGGTGAACGTGCGGGTGGCGGGAGATACGCATTTGCGTCCCGGCGATGTGGCGGGGCTGGCCTTCGAGGCCGACCGGCTGGTGTTCTTCGACAAGGACGGGCTGGCGGTGAAGTGAGCGATGAGGGACGCGCCTGACCCTCGGGTGGGCGCGTCGCAACGCTCGTGGCCTGCGCTTTATCTCAAAAGCCCGCAGGTCGGTCGGACCCGCGATCTCATCACCAATGCGCCCTCCCTGGGGGAGGGTCGGGCGCGGCCCGGGGCTGGTCGCCCCGCCCCAAAGAGGCTTTACCGGCTGCCTCCCGGCACCCAGAGCACGTCGTCCTTGCCATCGTCATTGGCGATCCGGGCGGCGACGAAGAACCAGTCCGACAGGCGGTTGAGATATTTCACCGCCCATTCGTTCACGCCTTCGATCGCGGCCAGCGCCACCGCCTCGCGTTCGGCGCGACGCGCGACGGTGCGACACATGTGCAGATGCGCGGACAGAGGCGTGCCGCCGGGCAGGATGAAACTGCGCAGCGGCTCGAGCTTGGTGTTCATCGCGTCGATCTCTGTTTCGAGCCGGGTCACCTGACTCTCGACCATGCGCAGCACCGGATAGCCCGCTTCGTGATCGTGCTCCATGTCAGGCCGTGCCAGATCGCCGCCCAGATCGAAGAGGTCGTTCTGGATCACCGAGAGCTGCTTTTGCAGCACCTCGCCCGCATGCAGCCGCGCAATGCCGAGCGTCGCGTTGAGCTCATCGACCGTGCCATAGGCGGTCACGCGGGCGGAATGCTTCGCCACGCGGGTTCCGTTCGACAGCGCCGTCTCCCCGGCATCGCCGGTGCGCGTATAGATGCGATTGAGAACGACCATCAGCCACCTCTTCTCAGATAAACGAACAACAGGATCAGCGCGATCGCGACTGCCTGTGCGGCGATGCGCAGCCGCATCAGCTTGTTCGCGTGTTTCTTGTTGAAATCACCGCCACGTCCGAACCCGGCGATGCCAATCATCAAAATGACCAGTACCGCAAAACTCGCAGCGGCCACGACATAGAACAACGGGTCGTTGCGCATGCATTTCCTCTCCCTCTCGTACCAAGACATAGCCGGAGCGAGCGGAATTGCGAAAGCTTTTTCACCCGTTCGCGAGCACCCAATCCAGCATCCTGTCGGGCAGGATCCGGCGCGCCACGCCCATCACCTTCGTCGGGGTGGTGATCATGTAGCGCGCCTTCGGGCGGGGGGCTTCGAGCGCGCGCAGGATGACCTGAGTGACGGCCGAGGCGGGAAGCTCGAACTTGGCGGGGCCTTCGCGGTGGTAGAGCTGGTCGAGGAGTTGCTCTTCATATTGCGCGCGCCGGGCGGAGTTCTTCCAGTCCACCCATTTCTCGAAATGCGGGATCGCGTTCTTGCGGAATTTCGAGGTGATCGGTCCGGGCTCGATCAGCACCAGCTTGATCCCGGTGTCGCGCATCTCGAGGCGCAGCACATCGGTCAGCCCTTCGAGCGCGAATTTCGTCGCGACATATGCGCCGCGCCACTGATAGCCGACCATCCCCAGAACTGAGGAGCACTGAAGAATGCGCCCCTCGCCGTTGTCGCCCTGCGCGCGCATCACCTTGATCGCGCGGGCGGTCAGGTCGTGCAGGCCGAAGAGATTGGTCTCGAAGATCTCGCGCAACGCGCCGGGGGGAATGTCTTCCGCCGCTCCGGGGCAGGCGAAGGCCGCGTTGTTGTAGAGCGCGTCGAGACGTCCATGTCCGCGCGCTAGGGCTTCGTTGAAGCCCGCGTCGATGCTCTCGGGATCGGCGACGTCGAGCTGGAAGGAGGTCAGCCCCTCGGCGCGCAGGCGCTCGCAATCCTCTTCGCGGCGGCAGGTCGCGAAGACCTTCCAGCCCGCGGCCTTGAGCCCGTGCGCCGCGTCATAGCCGATGCCCGAGGAGCATCCGGTGATCAGGATCGTCTTTGCCATTCTTGCCCGCCTCTTCCTGTCTGTCGTCGCTTGCCGTGCCGCGCATCGGAGCGTCCCTGCCTTTTGGCGGGATATGGAGGGGGCGATGAAAAGGCAAGGTTTGCAAGTGTCACGGCAAGATCGCCCGCGCGGAGCGTTGCGCGAAAGGCAAAAAAGCGGGCCGTTTCACGGGCCCGCCTGATCAATCCGTTCAGTCGTCGAGCGCGGATCAGTTCGCCGGGCTCAGGTAGCGTTTCGCGACCCAGCCGTCGATCCCGTCGCCTTCGATCTTAACATGTGCCCAGCCATCCCTTTCGGCCACGACGAGCACCTGTTCACCGCGCAGGACGCGGTCGATCGCGCTGTCGCCGGTCGAGGGGCCCGAACGCACGTTGAGCGAATTGGCGGTGACCTCCCAGAGCGTGCCGCCCTTGACCTCGGGGGCTTTCTCGCGGCTGCGATATTCGGGCGAGGGTTGCAACGCCGGACCGGGCATCCGCGCCACCGGCGTAACGCGGGTGATCAGGGCTGCCTTCTCGACCATCGCCGCGTTGGCGGACGGGGCGGTGATCTTCGTCGGATCGTAGAGCGGGTCGGTCGCGGCTTGCGCGACCTCCTCCGGTGCAGCCTGCTCCTGTGGAGCGGGCGCGGCCTGAGCCATCTGCGTCTGGTCTGTCGGCAGGTCCCGTCCGCCGATCGCCATCACTGCGTAGATGCCCGCGAGGGTCGTAATCAAAAGTTTCCCCATCTTTTCGCTCCCCCGTGATCGCAAAGGACTCGGATCACATTTAGTTTATCATCTCTTGTTCTTCCTTACGCTGGGGGAATTCCTCCAACAGGGGAAAAGTTCCCGAGTTTTTCCCCCGAAAGCGTTTCCCGCTGGACCGTGACCGGGCGCGGCTTTAGAAAAAATCCATGAGCAGTGACGACGAAAACCCCCTCTCCACGACCACCGAACCGTTGAGCCGTGCGATCGGCGAGCGCTACCTGACCTATGCGCTCTCGACGATCATGCACCGGGCGCTGCCCGATGCGCGCGACGGATTGAAACCGGTGCACCGGCGCATCCTTTTCGCGATGCGCGAACTGAAGCTGTCGCCGACCGGTGGCTTCCGGAAATCGGCGAAGATCTCGGGCGACGTGATGGGCAACTATCACCCGCATGGCGATGCCGCGATCTATGACGCGATGGCGCGTCTCGCGCAGGATTTCGCGATGCGCTACCCGCTGGTCGACGGGCAGGGCAACTTCGGCAATATCGACGGGGACAACCCGGCGGCGAGCCGATACACCGAGGCGCGTCTGGCCTTCCCGTCGGAGGCGCTGCTCGAGGGGTTGGCCGAGAACGCGGTCGATTACCGCCCGAACTATGACGGCACGCTCGAAGAGCCCATCGTTCTGCCCGCCGCCTTCCCGAATCTGCTGGCCAATGGCGCAAGCGGTATCGCGGTGGGGATGGCCACGAACATCCCGCCGCATAACCTTGACGAACTCGTGCAGGCGAGTCTCGCGATGATCGCGAAACCCTCGATCACCGAAGAGGAACTTGTCGAGCTTATCCCCGGACCCGATTTCCCCACCGGTGGCGTGATCGTCGAGCCGAAGGAGAATATCCTCGAGGCCTACCGCACCGGGCGCGGTGCGTTCCGGCTGCGCGCGCGCTGGGAGAAAGAAGATCTCGGTCGCGGCCAATGGCAGATCGTGGTCACCGAGATCCCCTATCAGGTGCAGAAATCGAAGCTGATCGAGCGTCTCGCCGAGGTCATCCAGACCCGCAAGGTGCCCGCGCTGGCCGATGTGCGCGACGAGAGCGCCGACGATATCCGCATCGTGCTCGAGCCCAAGACCCGCACGGTCGAGCCCGAGATGCTGATGGGGATGCTGTTCAAGAACTCCGATCTGGAGATCCGCTTCTCGCTCAACATGAACGTGCTGATCGACGGGCGCGTGCCGAAGGTCTGTTCGCTGGGGGAAGTGCTGCGCGCCTTCCTCGATCACCGCCGCGAGGTGCTGGTGCGCCGCTCGCAGCACCGGATGGACAAGATCGACGCGCGTCTCGAAGTGCTCGAAGGTTACATCATCGCCTTCCTCAACCTCGACCGGGTGATCGAGATCATCCGCTACGAGGACGAGCCGAAAGCGATGCTGATGGCCGAGTTCGAGCTGTCGGAAGTTCAGGCCGAGGCGATCCTCAACATGCGCCTGCGCAGCTTGCGCAAGCTTGAGGAGATGGAGCTCAAGCGCGAGCGCGATGCGCTGATCGAGGAGCGGGCCGGGCTCGAGGATCTGCTGGGCTCCGAGAAGCTGCAGTGGAAGAAGATCGGCTCGGAGCTGAAGGACATCGCGAAGAAATTCGGCAAGGATGCGCCGGGCGGCGCGCGACGCACCGGTTTCGCCGAGGCCGGCGAGGTCGAGGAAGTGCCGATCGAGGCGATGATCGAGCGCGAGCCGATCACCGTGATCCTGTCGAAGATGGGCTGGATCCGCGCGATGAAGGGCCACAACCCGCTTGATGCCGAGGTGAAGTTCAAGGATGGCGACGGTCCGATGTTCGCCATGCATGCCGAGACCACCGACCGGATCGTCGCGATGGGCTCGAACGGGCGCGCCTTCACGGTGCTGGGAGCGAACCTGCCTGGCGGGCGCGGCATGGGCGAGCCGCTGCGGCTGATGGTCGACATGCCCAACGAGGCGGAGGTCACCCATCTTCTGGTGCCGAAAGCGGGCGAGAAATACCTGCTGGCGTCGTCGGATGGCGACGGATTCGTCTGCCCCGGCGAGGAGCTGGTGGCGCAGACCCGCTCGGGCAAGCAGGTGCTCAACATGAAGGGCGGGGCCAGGACCACCGTCTGCGCGAAGATCGCGGGCGATACGGTCGCCTGTGTCGGCCAGAACCGGAAACTGCTGGTCTTCCCGCTCGACGAGCTGCCCGAGATGGCACGCGGCAAGGGCGTGAGGTTGCAGAAATACAAGGATGGCGGGCTGTCTGACGCCACCACCTTCCTGCTGGCGGACGGGTTGAGCTGGAAGGATCCGGCGGGCCGCACCCGCACCGAGCTCGACCTTGCCGAATGGATCGGCAAGCGCGCCTCGGCCGGTCGCATGGCCCCGCGCGGCTTCCCGCGCGGCAACACCTTCACCTGAGGTTTCGCCCGGGCTGCCCCGGGTGAGCCACAAAGGGGGCGCTGCCCCCTCTTGCCCTGCCGGGCAATTCACCCCCGGGATATTTTCGCCAAGAGGAAGAGATGAGTTTTCTTCCTCCCGGTTCATATCTGCCGCGGAGGCGAAGCCGAGGGGTTGCCCCCTTGGCCCCGGATCAGGCGCGTTCCGCCGTCAGCCAGATGCCACCCCTCGGGCGGGTCGTCAGGATCATCTCGGGCACCGGCTCGCGCCCCGGAACGGCGGTGAAGCGGAACCGGGCGAGGAGCGTCGCGAGGATGATCTGCGCTTCTTGCAGCGCGAAGCCCGCGCCGATGCAGATGCGGGGGCCCGCGCCGAAGGGCAGGAAGGCGAAACGGTCATGGGACGGATTGGCGAAGCGTTCGGGGCGGAAGGCGTCGGGGTCCTCCCACAGAGCGTGGTGGCGGTGCAGCGCGTAGATCGGCAGCATCACCGTGTCGCCCTTGCGGATTTCGCGCCCCAAGAGGCGGTCGGGCCGGCGCGCGGTGCGCGAGAGGAACCCGGCAGGCGGGTAGAGGCGAAGGCTTTCGTTCACGATCTGCGCAATCCGCGGAAGATGCGGCAAGTCCTCGACACCGGCGGGGCGCGCGCCGAGCCGGGATTGCGCCTCGGCGCGCGCAGCCTCCTGCACCTGCGGATCGAAAGCGCACAGATAGAGCGCCCAGGCCAACGTCAGCGCCGTCGTCTCGTGGCCGGCCACGATGAAGGTCAGAAGGTTGTCGCGCAGCTCGGCCGGGCTCATCTCGCGGCCCGTTTCGGGATCCTGCGCGCCGTCGAGCAGGTCGAGCAGATCCGGAACGGTTTTCGCGCCCGCCTTGTGCCGCGCGGTGATCGCGGTATCCGCGTGACGTTTGAGATCGCGCAACACATGGGCCGAGGCGAGACGATGCGGGCGCGGCACCCAGCCGGGCAGGGCGAAGAAATCAAGTAGCGAGACGCGCGCGGTCTGCGCGATATAGGCGTCGATCGCGGCATGAATCGCTGCGCGGTCGAAGCCTTCGTCGCCCGAGAAGGTCACGTCGGAAATCACCTCGAAGGTCGCGGCGACCATCTCCTGATGCAGGTCGATCGCGCGGCCGGTTCCGGCGGCGGTGGCGATACGGCGCGCAGAGGCTTCGGCGGCGGCCTGCATCACCGGGGCGAGGGCTTCCATGTTGCGCGCGGCGAAGACCGGTGCTGCGGCCCGGCGCTGCCAGCGCCATTCCGCACCTTCGGCGACGAAGAGGCCTTCGCCCACGGCGGGGCCGAGGATCAGCTTGGTCACCACCGACTTCGGATAATCCTCGACGCGGGTCTTGAGCACGTGGCGCAGGCTGTCGGGATCCATCACCATGTGCCAGCGCGCCCCTGTATTGCCCGAGATGATCGGTGCGTAAGTGGCCACTTCCGGAATGATTTCAAGCAGATTGCGCCGCGCGGCCCGCAGGCTGGGCAGGATCCCGAGGGGTTTCTCGGCGAGCGGCGCGCGGGCAGGCAGGGCCCGGGGCGGGGCGATGGCGGAACGTTGCATCCGCGAAAGGTAGCACGGGCCGTCGCACGGCCAATATGAAACCGTTCGCAGGGGGGCGAAACCGTGCAATCCGGGCTTGATTTTTCCCCGCCGGCGCAATAGGTAGCGCGCGATATTGACTCGGGCCCGCGCCAAAGCGGCCCCCTAACCAGAGGCGCCCTGCGAGATGGCAAAGGAAAAGTTTGAACGTAACAAGCCGCACGTCAACATCGGCACGATTGGCCACGTTGACCACGGCAAGACCACTCTGACGGCTGCGATCACCAAGTACTTTGGTGACTTCAAGGCGTATGACCAGATCGACGGCGCACCGGAAGAGAAAGCGCGCGGGATCACGATCTCGACGGCGCACGTTGAGTACGAGACGGAGAACCGTCACTACGCGCACGTCGACTGCCCCGGCCACGCCGACTACGTGAAGAACATGATCACGGGTGCGGCGCAGATGGACGGCGCGATCCTGGTGGTGAACGCGGCCGACGGCCCGATGCCGCAGACGCGCGAGCACATCCTGCTCGGCCGTCAGGTGGGCATCCCGGCGATGGTCGTTTACATGAACAAGGTTGATCAGGTCGACGACGAGGAGCTTCTCGAGCTCGTCGAGATGGAAATCCGCGAACTGCTGTCGTCCTACGACTACCCCGGCGACGATATTCCGATCGTTAAGGGCTCGGCCCTGGCCGCTCTCGAAGGCCGCGACCCGGAGATCGCCGAGAACTCGATCCGTGCGCTGATGGAAGCGGTCGACGCCTACATCCCGACGCCGGAGCGTGCGGTTGACCAGCCGTTCCTGATGCCGATCGAAGACGTGTTCTCGATCTCGGGCCGTGGTACGGTTGTGACCGGCCGCGTCGAGCGTGGCGTGATCAACGTCGGCGACGAACTGGAAATCGTGGGTATCCGCGACACCAAGAAGACGACCTGCACGGGCGTCGAGATGTTCCGCAAGCTGCTCGACCGTGGTGAAGCTGGCGACAACATCGGCGCGCTGCTGCGCGGCATCGACCGTGATGGCGTTGAGCGTGGTCAGGTTCTGTGCAAGCCGGGTTCGGTGACGCCGCACACGAAGTTCGAAGCGGAAGCCTACATCCTCACGAAAGAGGAAGGTGGCCGTCACACGCCGTTCTTCGCGAACTACCGTCCGCAGTTCTACTTCCGCACGACGGACGTGACCGGGACCGTGACGCTGCCGGAAGGCACCGAGATGGTTATGCCGGGCGACAACCTGAAGTTCACCGTCGAGCTGATCGCCCCGATCGCGATGGAAGACGGCCTGCGCTTCGCCATCCGTGAAGGCGGCCGCACCGTCGGCGCCGGCGTCGTCTCGAAAATCCTCGAGTGATCTTCTGATCCTGTCGAGTTGCGAAGGGCCGCCCGGTTGGGCGGCCCTTTTGCTTTTGGTTTGCACTCTTTTGCGCGTTTCACCAATTTGCCGCCTATGGTTCGGGAGGAGCTCGTGGAAACTGATTTGGACCGGCTGCAAGGGCGTTGGGTTCAACGGTCTTTCGAGGAAGACGGCGAGGCGGACCGCCCCGATACGCATGGAGCGCAGGGCGCGGTGATGAAGGTGTCGGGTTGCACCTTTCATGTAGCGCTTCCCGAAGGGGCGACGCTCCTAGAGGGTAGCTTCAGGCTCGATGAGGCCCGCTATCCGAAATGTATCGACTGGATGGACGCGATCGGTGACGATGCCGGACAGACGATACCCGCCATCTACGAATTGGACGGCGATTTTTTCAGGTTCGCAGCGGCAGACCCGAATATGGAGCGACCCGAAGGGTTCGCAGGTGGGCAAGGCATCACGATCCGGAGCTTTTCTCGTGCGTGAGAGGGATATGCCGCGACCGGTTCGGCCTGACGGCAGCACGTGACAATCTGGCGGCAGTCCCGTCTTTGCGGTATACGGGGGCCACAGCGATGGAGACTTCGATGGACAAGACCCTTTCCTGATCCCGTTTCCCTGAAACCCTGATCGAGAGAGGTCTCTGCATGTCCGCCCATCCGCTGCCGCGGCGCTTTCCTGCGCCCGATACCCGCCATCCCGTTCTTCTGCCCGACGGCACGCCCCATGAACCGACCGTGTTTCTTCAGGCGGTGATCGATCACCCGAATATCGAGGTCGGGCCCTATGCCTATTACAGTCCGCTTGCCCCGGTGACGGATGCGGCGGCAGAGCTGGCGCCTTATCTTTATCCCGGTTGCCCCGAGCGGCTGGTGATCGGGGCTTTCGCGCAGATCGCGCATGGGGTGCGCTTCATCACCGCTTCGGCCAATCACCCGATCGGCGGGCTCACCACCTATCCGTTTCGTATCTTCGATATGGAGACGGCCGGGAAATATCTCGAGGAGAATGCCGCAATCGGAGACACCGTGGTCGGCCCGGATGTCTGGCTGGGGTTCAACGCGATGGTGATGCCCGGTGTGACGATCGGGGCCGGGTCGATCGTGGCCGCGGGGGCTGTTGTCGCGACGGATGTGCCGCCCTTTGCGATCGTCGCGGGCAATCCCGGGCGGGTGGTGCGGCGGCGTTTCCCGCCCGAGGTGATCGAGGCGCTTCTGGCGCTCGCATGGTGGGACTGGCCGATCGAGGCGATCCGCGCGGCGCTTCCCGCGCTTGAGGCGGGGATGTGGAGGCGCTCGCAAAGGCCGAGCCTTGACGCACGGGCTTGTTCCGCGCCCGCCATGCGCTAGGGTCTTGCAAAGCCCGACGCCTCGCGAGATCCGATGACCCAAAGCCCGATTCTCTTTTCCCACGTCCTGACCGGTGCGCCCGATCCTGAAGGCCCCTCGGATATCGTGGCGGCGCTGCGCGACGAACGGCTGGCATGGGCGCATCTCGACGGCACCCACCCGCAGGCGCAGCGCTGGATCCGCGAGGAGCTCGATTATCTCGACCCGCAGGCGGTCGAGGCACTGCTCGACGTGGATACGCGGCCGCGGATGAGCGTGGTCGGCGAGGGCATCCTCGTGATCCTGCGCGCGATCAACTTCAACGAGGGCGAAGACCCCGAGGACATGGTCTCGCTGCGCATGTATCTCGACAGAGAGCGGATCCTGACGATCTCGCGCAAGCGGGTGCGGGCGATCGAACGGATGAACCAGACCCTGCATGACGGGGGCGGGCCGAGCGATCCGGGCACCTTCCTCGTGCGGCTGACCGAGGACATCGTTTCGAGCATCGGGAATTTCCAGCGCGAACTCGACGAACAGGCCGAGACGCTGGAGGATCAGGTTTATTCCGGTCAGGCCGATCACATGCGTCAGGACGTGCTCGAACTGCGGCTGAAGGTGATCGCGGCGCGGAGATATATCTTGCCGCAGCGCGACGCGCTCTTGCGGGTCTCGCAGGCGGAAAGCCCGGTGATCGACGAGGTGACCCAGCGCGAGATCGAGGAAGAGACCCTGAAGATGACGCGGATCGCGGAAGATATGGACGAGCTGCGCGATCAGGCGCAGGTCTTGCGCGAGGAACTGTCAAGCCAGCTTTCCGACCGGGTCAACCGAAATACCTTCGTGCTTTCGGTGGTCTCGGCGATCTTCCTGCCGCTGGGCTTCCTCACCGGGTTGTTCGGGGTCAATCTCGGGGGCATGCCGGGGCTGACCTCCGCCTCTGCCTTCACCTATCTGGTGATTACCTGTGTGCTGATCGTGGTGGGGCAACTGGTGGTGATGGGGCTCATGCGCCTGCTCAAGAAATACGCAAGAGACTAGGTCGCGCTGCAATGGATGCGCCGGATTTTTTCGTGTCGCTTGAGGCGCTGGGAGCGCCTTGCCTTGGGCCACGAATGAGAGGCGCGCGCGGCGCGTTCCGAGGTCTTTTCGTCCGCGATCGGGCGGCAGAGCGGAGGCGAGGCGTAATCTCTTTGAAAATCGCGAAATCGCTCTTGATTTCGCCTGCGCGCTGGCTTAGCACCCACGCCACGGCCTAGGGGTGTAGCTCAGTTGGTAGAGCATCGGTCTCCAAAACCGAGGGTCGGGGGTTCGAGCCCCTCCGCCCCTGCCAGCCGTTTCCCGTAAATTAACGCTTCTTCGCGTAACTGTTCAGGCGCGCCCCGCTACGGGCCGCGCGCTTATGTGTTACGGAGTGCGTCTTGCTGGGCAGAACCCTTCGCATTTTTGACCGGTTCGCCGAGGCGAATCTGCGGATTGATATGCGTGCACCTGATCCGGGGGCGTTGCCCGGCCGGATCGCGCGGGTCGAACTGTGGCAGAACCGACTGCTTCTGGAGGGCTGGATCGCTGCTCTGCGCATCGGTTTGCGGCTGGGCGCCGCGACCAGCTGGGCACGGCCGCAAGCCGAACCCGGCCCGGACAAGGGTCATTTCCTCTTCGATCTGCCTTATGAACCGGGCTCTGCGGCGCTCATCGTGCAAACTGAGGCCGGGGTGGAGGAGATCGCCTTGCCGGGGCTTTCGCGTCAGCGCATGGCGTGGGCCCGCGTGATGTTGATGGTGCGTTTCCTGTGGATTCTCTTGCGGCACATGCCTGCAATCTGGCGTTGGAAACAGCATGGGGATCTGTGCTCGCGTCAGCGCGTGAAAGAGGCGCTGGGCTTGGCTGTACCTGCCGCTGCGGGAGAGATGCCTTCGGGGCTTCTGGCGGATGTGATCGCTGAAAGGGCGCGAGCGCGGGGGCCGGTGGTGATCGTCATGCCCATCTTCAACGCCTTCGATCTATTGGCCGAATCGTTGCGACGGGTCGAAGCCCATACCGATCTCGACTGGCATCTGCTCCTGATCGAGGACGGATCGAGCGATCCGCGCGTGCGTCCTTTTCTGCGCGACTGGGCGGAGGCGCGCACGCGCGTCACTCTTCTTGAAAACGTGCGCAATCTTGGCTTCGTGGCAAGCGTCAATCTCGGCTTCGACTGGGTGCGGACCCATGCGCCCTCCCGCCCGGTGATCCTGCTCAATTCGGATGTCTTCGTGCCTTCGGGCTGGGCCTCGCGGCTGGTCGCGCCGCTGGCCGCGCAAGATGTCGCGAGCGTGACACCGATGTCGAATGACGCCGAGATCCTCTCCGTCCCGGCGATGGGGCAGCGCAATGACCTGCCCGCGGGGGCTGTGGACCGGATCGACGCGCAGGCGCGGCGGCTTGCTCCGGAATTCGCGACGGCAGAGCTGCCCACGGGGATCGGGTTCTGCATGGCGATGGCGCCTGGGTTTCTGGCTCGATTGCCCCGGTTCGATCCGGCGTTCGGGCGCGGCTACGGGGAGGAAACCGATTGGTGCCAGCGCGTCGCGGCTCTGGGTGGGCGGCATCTCGGGATCGCGACGCTTTTTGTGGAACATCAAGGCGGTGCATCCTTCGGCACGGCCGAGAAGACGCGGCTCTTGTCTCGCAATCACCTTGAGATCTGTCGCCGCTATCCGCGTTACGAGGGGGCGGTTCGACGCTTCCTCGCAGACGATCCGCTGCGCGCGGCGCGGTTCGCGGTGGCGTTGGCCCATGCCGGGGGCTGCCAGACGTCGCCGTTGCGCATCTGGCTCGCCCACTCTCAGGGCGGCGGGGTGGAGCAATACCTCGACGGGCGGCTTGCCGCAGAGATCGCAGCGGGGCGGCGGGCGGTCGTCCTGCGCGTGGGGTTGCGGCATCGCTGGCGGATCGAGCTTCACGGAGCCGAAGGGGTGATGCGGGGATATAGCGATGATACCGAGGCAATGATCCAGCTGCTTGCCAACATCGAGCGGCGAGAGGTGATTTACGCCTGCGGGGTAGGCGATCCCGATCCGCTATCGCTGCCGGACGTTCTGAGGGAGTTGTCCGCCGGGCAGAGGCTCGAGATCGAGATGCATGACTATTTTCCGATCAGCCCTTCCTACACGTTGCTTTGCGCCGATGGTCGCTATCACGGAGTGCCCGTGGCGGGCGATGCGCTTGCCCGAGATTGCGCGCATCGCGGTAAGAGTGGGCTTGCGGAATGGCAGTCAGCCTGGGGACGCGCGATTGCAGCCGCAGATCAGGTGACGGTTTTCTCCCATGCCGCGCGCGCGGTGGTCATGCAGGTTTTTCCGGCGGCGCGCGACAAGATCGTCCTGCGCCCGCACGAGATGGATCTGCGTCTTGCGGCTCTTCGCAATTGCCCGGTTTCGGGCCATGAGGGGTCCGTGGTGATCGGTGTTCTCGGCAATATCGGGGCGCATAAAGGTGCAGCCGAAGTCGCGGCGCTGAGCACGGAACTCGCGCGCCAGGGCATTCGCCTCGTGGTGATCGGCGCGCTCGATCCCGGATATCGGCTCGCGCCACCCTCGGTCGTGCATGGTGCGTACCGGCTCTCGGATCTGCCGCGTCTGGTTGCGCGCTACGGCATTTCCGCCTGGCTGATCCCGTCAATCTGGCCCGAGACATTTTCCTACACCACGCGCGAGGCGCTTGCGACAGGTCTGCCGGTTGCCTGTTTCGACCTTGGTGCCCAGGCCGAGGCGGTGCGAGCCGCCGGGGCGCAGGGTGTCGTCTTGCCGTTGCCCGACGTGCCGGGGGCGATCGATATTTCACCGCTCGTCGCGCGGACCAGACATATGCGGTATGCGGCATGAGTGCTTTCGGGGACAGAGCTGCGGTCTTGCATATCGGTGCGCCGAAATGCGGCAGTTCGGCGCTGCAGACGGTTCTGAGCGCGCGACCGGATCTGACCGGGACACAGGGGCGCTCGTTGCGCTACAGCGCCATGCTGGAAATCAGGGGCCGCGTGATGCGGTTGCACGGTTCGATGCTGCGCCAGCTCGCCGCCTGGTCGCCCTATGGCTACCAATCCTGGCCCGATCTCGGCAGGCAGGTGTCCGGCTCGGCCCTGTTCAATGCGATCGGCTTGGAAATTGCGCAAGGTCGTCGCGATGGCTACCTGCCGATCATGTCGAGCGAGGGCTGGATCCGCCATCCCGAACGCTTCGCGCAAGCACTCGGCGCCATGGGATTTCCACCGGTTCAGGTCATTACCTATTTGCGCCCGCCCTTGCCTTGGCTCAATGCCGCATTCTGGCAATGGGGAGTGTGGACGCGCCCGTGTTTCGACGATTGGCTGCGCCATCGACAGCTGTCCTACAGTTTCGGCATGAACTTGCGACGCTGGTCGGAAATCCCGAATGTCACGCTGGATCTGGCGACCGGCAATGTGCTGCAGGATTTCAAGGCGCGGATCGCGAGTGATCTCGCGCTGGAGGGGCCGCGCCACGGGGCTGCATCGCCCGCGCTGGTCGGTTTTTTGCTCCGCAATCGGCAGTTTCGCCGTACGGGTCACGATGCGGCGCTTGAGTTCATCATCCAGCGTTGGTGTCCGCGCCCCGCGCGCCGTGCCTGGGCGATCGCGCCCCATCACCTGCCTCGGATCGCAACACTCACGAGCGAAAATCGCGGTGTGCTTGAGCGTTTTCTGCCCGAAGGGGTGGCGCGGCAGCTGCTTTGTGATCCGCTTTGGCAAGAAGACTGTCCCTATCTTCCCGAAATCGAAACAGGCCCCACGCCTCTCGATGACCGCGCAGAGCTCGCGCAACTGATCGAGGCTCTCGTCGCGGGATGCGCTCGGGCGAGCCTTGCAAATGGGCTCCCCCCGCCGGGAATTCCTGACCGGCCCCGCCTCGCGGCGCCGTTGTCGGACTGGGATGCGGTCGCGACCGGTTTGTTGCAGCGCTTGATCGCGCTCGACCGGCGTGCCCGGCAGCGCTGGGCCTGGGGAGGGATGCAACGTCTCGACGCGCGGATCGCCCGGGTCGAGGACATGGCAGCCTAGCGGGCAAGCAGATCGCGATAGCTTTTGCGCAGGAGTGCGAGACCGAGCGCGAGGCAGATCAGCGAGACGCCTGCAACATAGGATGGCGAGAGATAGTCGGGCCGGTAGCCGCCGTAGATCCCTTCGCGCAGCCGCCCGATCACATGCACGAGCGGGTTGAACCAGAGCAGGCGTGCAACGGGCTCCGGCAGGTGGTCGATCAGGAAAAAGACGCCAGATACGATGAACATCGGCCGCATCAGGATCGACCAGCCATGCGCCCAGACAGGGAAGCGGATGAAGAGATAGCAGTTGAGCACGCCAACCCCGAGTGCGAGCAGCGCGCCCAGCCCGTAGGCCTCGAGGATGCGCGCGAGATCAGGACGAGCGCCGGTGTCGAGCAGGAGCAGGCATCCTGCAAGCACGGCGTAGGAGACGAGCAATTTCGTCAGCGTGTTGAGGAGGAAGCGCGCGATCAGCGCGTCGAGGAAGCTCACCGCCGGATAGGCCAGAAGCGCGCGCGAATAGATCAGTGCATGGGCGATCTTCGCCTGCACGTCGGAAAAGAGCATGAAGGGCAGGAGGCCCGTCGCGTAGAAGAGCGCGAAGCTCGAGCCCAGGGGTGGCGCGTGGAAGGTGAACGAGAAGACCAGCGTCAGAAGCGCAATGCCGCCAAGGGGCTCGAGGAAAGCCCACAGATAGCCGCCCGGAGAGCGCCCGTAGCTCGAAGACATCTCGCGAAGGATCAGCGCCCAGATCGCGCGCAGCCCCGGCAGGGAGCGTGCGCGGGGCGCTTGGGCGGGGGGCGCGTTGAATGACATGCTCTGAGCTTCCTTAACCAAAATGCAAGTCCGCTCCCGTTAGATGGCCTCAGAGGGTTCGGCGGGTGACCGGATATGGAGGCGATCTTGAGAGCTCTGGCTAAAGAAAACGCTAAGAATGGCGAGATTGCGGAGACGGCAAAGGTGCAATCTCTGCACGGGAGCCGCACGGATGTGGCGCCGGTCGAGTCTCCTCCCGTTCCGGCCCGTCGGATCGAACCCTCCGCTCCCGGCGTCAAGGCGCTGCCGGATCCAGCGCGGCACGGAGGTTGGCGGTTGCGTCATACGGTGGTCGCACTCAGTTTCCTACTGTTCGTGCTGGCCCCGGCACTGGGCGCCGCAGCCTATCTCTGGGGGCGGGCTGCGGATCAATTCGTCTCGCGGCTGGGATTCACCGTGCAGCGCGAGGAGGCGGGGCCAACGGTCGATCTTCTGGGCGGGTTATCGAGCCTATCGGGCAGCAGTTCGAGCGATACCGACATTCTTTATGCCTTCATCCAGAGCTCGACCCTTGTAGCCGAGCTCGATGCCGCGCTTGACCTGCGCGCGATCTGGTCGCGGGCGCGGGGTGATTACGTCTTCGGTCTCGCCCCCGATGCCGCACTCGAGGATCTGGCCGAGTATTGGGGCCGGATGGTGCGGGTCAGTCATGGTGCCGGGGCGGGGCTTCTCGACATCGAGGTGCGCGCCTTCGATCCGACGGATGCGCAGCGCATCTCGCAGGCGCTTCTGGCGCGCAGCTCGGACATGATCAACCAGCTGAGTGCGATCGCGCGCGAGGATGCGATTGCCCATGCGCGCGGCGAGCTGGAGCGCGCCGAGGCGCGATTGAGCGCCGCGAGAATGAAGCTGACCGGCTTTCGCAACACCCACCAACTGATTTCGCCGGAAATGGACCTGCAAAGCCAGGCCGGGGTGCTTGGTACGCTCGAGGAGCAGCAGGCACAGGTGATGATCGATATCGACCTGCTGCGCGACACGGTGCGCAACGCCTCCGATCCTCGGCTCAAGCACGCCGAGCGGCGGCTGGCGGTGATCGAGGAGCGGATCCGGGCGGAGCGTGAAAAGCTCGGCATCGGGCAGGGCGATCAGGGTGATCAGGCCTATGCCGATATCGTTGGTGAGTTCGAGCGGTTGATGGCGGAGCGCGACTTTGCCGAGCGTGCCTATGCCGCGACGCTGGCAAATTACGATGCGGCAGCGGCCGAAGCACGGCGCAAGAGCCGGTATCTCGCGGCTTATATGGAGCCGACATTGGCCGAGAGCGCGGAATATCCAAGGCGCCTCGTACTGTTCGTGATGGTCGCGGGGACGCTGTTTCTGCTCTGGGCGATCGGTACGCTCGCGGGCTATTCGGTTCGCGACCGGCGCTGAGGACGGCCGATGATCCGCTTGCACAATCTGAGTAAATCCTACCGGATCAATGGGGGAACCAAGATCGTCGCGCGCGATCTGTGCGCGCGTTTCCCCAGCCGCCGCGTGGTCGCCCTGCTTGGGCGAAATGGTGCCGGGAAATCGACCCTTTTGCAGATGATCGCGGGCACGCTCAATCCGGATCGCGGCCGGGTGATCACACGCGGCTCGGTCTCTTTCCCGGTGGGCTTCGCAGGCTCGTTTCACCACGATCTGACGGGCGCACAGAATTGTCGCTTCATCGGGCGGGTCTACGGCGTCGATACCGACGAGCTGGTTGCGTTTGTCGAGGGCTTCGCGGGCCTCGGCGGCCATCTCCGGATGCCGCTGCGCACCTATTCGGCGGGGATGCGATCGCGGTTGGCTTTCGCGGTCTCGATGGGAATCGCCTTCGACACCTATCTCGTGGATGAGATCACAGCGGTGGGCGACGGTGCGTTTCGCGAACGCAGCGCAGAACTGTTCCGCGCGCGGATGGCCCATGCAGGAGCGATCATGGTGAGCCATTCGATGGGCCAGGTGCGCGAGCTGTGCGACGCGGCGGCCGTGCTCGAAAATGGGCGATTGGAGCTTTTCGACGATGTCGAGGCGGCGATCGCCTGTCACGAACGCAATCTGACGCAGACCGCCTCGGCCTGATCGAGTTCTATCTGCGTCGGGTTTGAATAGAAAGCGAAGGTTTTTCCACATTTCCGCCGGGTTTCAGCAAGGCTTTCCTTAATCCGCTCAGAGAGAATTTCACCAAATGACGATGAAATCTCTTTCGGGGAGAGCTGAGAGGATCATGGTGGAGATCACGCCGATTGCGACGAAGATCGACGGGCCCGACGGGTTCATGGCGTCGATTTCCGATCTGCTTCTGGTGCAGGAGGCCGACGGGCTCAAGCTCTACACGATTTCCAACGCCGGCGGCGGCATCCAGCAGCTTCTGCCCGAACGCGGGCTAAGCCTGAAGGATACGGCCTATCTGTTCGAGACCGAGGGGCTGGATGCGGCGGGCGCGCTGACCGAGATCAGCATTGATGGAAGCCCGGCGCTGCTGATCACCGGGGCGTCTTCGGGCGCGTTTCGCGCGGTGAGCCCGCAGCCAGCGACCGGCAAGATCAGCGATGTCTTCACCCTGCCGGGAGATGTCGCGCCCGGCCCGGTCCTGTCGATCGAGGCGCTCATGCTCGAGGGGCGGCAATTTCTCGTAGGCGCTCTCAGTCAAGGTCCGGGGCTGCATGTGTGGGAGATCGGCTCGGGCGGGCAGATCTCGGAAATCGCGCAGGGAAATTCCGGCGCGCTCTGGCAGAGCAATGACGTGCATGCGCTCGGCGCGGTCGAGATCAACGGGGAGCATTTCCTGCTTGCGGCCTCGGTCGATGACAACAGTCTCACGAGTCTCGCTCTGGGCGCGGACGGGCAGCTGTCGCCAGCCGGGCGGATCGACATGCGCGACGGGCTTTATATCAACACGCCCAACTCCATTGAAACGGTGACGGTGGGAGGACAGGCTTTCGCGCTGCTCGGCGCGGCGGGAACCAGTTCGATCTCGGTCGTCGAAATCGGGCCGGGCGGGTCGATGAGTGTCGCCGATCAGGTCAATGACGACCTGTCGACCCGTTTCCAGGGGGTGACGACGCTCGACTCGGTCGAGATGGGGGCACATAGCTACGTACTCGCCGGCGGAGCCGATGACGGGGTGAGCCTGATGACGCTCTTGCCGAGCGGGCGGCTGGTGCAGATCGGTACGATTGCGGACGGGCTCGACACCGCGCTGGCCGATCCGCGCGCAGCCGAAATGATCGCGGATGCGACCGGGCTCGATATCTTCGTGGTGGGGGATGTGCCGCCGGCGCTGAGCGATCAGGGTACCGGGATTACCCAGCTCCGGGTCGAGTTGGGTCCGGCCGGACTGGCGCTGCGAATGGCGGATGGTGGCGGGCAGGCGGTGGGAACCTCTGCGAATGATCTGATCTCGGGTGGCTCGGGTAATGACCGGATCACCGGCGGAGAGGGGGCGGATATCCTTCAAGATGGGGCGGGCGCGGATTCGCTTTGGGGCGGGGCGGGCGCGGATATTTTCGTACTCGATGCCGACGGGCAGACTGACTGGATCATGGATTATGAGCCGGGGACGGACCGGCTCGACCTCTCCGGCATGGCGTGGTTCTACAGCAAGGATGCGCTCGACATCACATCGACCGCCACAGGGGCAGAAATCAGCATCGGGGATGAGCGGGTCTTCGTGCAGTCCGCCGATGGCAGCAGTCTGAGTGCAGACGATTTCACGATCGGCGATCTGCGCGACATGTGGCACAGCACGATCACCCCGCCCGAGATCGGCAACATTCATACCGAAGGCACGCAGCAAGCCGATTTCATCGATGGGCGCGGCGGCAACGATACGCTGGTGGGCAATGACGGGCCCGATATCCTGCAAGGTCTGGGCGGCGACGACCTGCTCAACGGTGGGCGCATCGACCGCAGCTATGACCCGTTCGCGGCACAGATCTACCGGGTCTATCAAGCCACGCTCGACCGCGCGCCGGACGCGAATGGGCTCGCCTATTGGACCGATATTCTGGGCTCGGGCGCGTTGAGCCTGCAACAGGTGGCCGACGGTTTCATCAACTCGGCAGAGTTCCAGACGCTCTATCAGGATACCAACGACACCGAATTTCTGACGCTGCTTTATCAGAACGTGCTGGACCGCCCCCCCGACAACGGCGGTTTGTCCTGGTGGCTCGATCAGCTCGAGGCGGGAACGAAAAGCCGCGAGGAGGTCGTGGTCGGCTTCTCGGAGAGCGCTGAATTTCGTGACGCCACCGCGATTGACACATTGGGCCTGTCGCGAGTGAGCACGCAGACGGATTTCACCGATGATGTGTTTCGGCTTTATCAGGCGACGCTTGGGCGTGAGCCGAACCTGGGCGGCATGGTCTATTGGAGCGAGATGCGGGCCGAAGGGATGGACTTCCTCGAGATGGTCTCGGGTTTCGTCAATTCACCGGAATTCCTGGGTACCTATGGCAATCTGGACGATGAGGGGTTCATCTCGCTTCTCTATCAAAACGTTCTGGGCCGTGCGCCCGACAGCGGCGGGTTGACCTGGTGGCTCGATCAACTCGACAGCGGCGTTTATACGCGCGAGCGGGTCGTGGCTTCTTTCGCACAGAGCCCCGAAATGATCACCCAGAGTGCGCAGGCGCAGATCGACTGGTTCCGCTCCTTCGACTTCGAGGACGTCCTCGATGGGGGCGCGGGCTACAACTTGCTGCAAGGCGGGATCATGGCCGATCAGTTCGTCTTCCGCGCGGGCGAGGACGGTCACCATGTAGTCCTCGACCTCGAGCCTTGGGACAAGCTGAGTTTCGAGGGGTTCAATTACACTTCGGCTGCCGACGTGCGCACGCATATGAGCGAGCAGGGCGACGACCTGCTGTTCAGTGATCTCGGCGTGACGATCGAATTCGTCGATGTCGATCTGAGCGGGATCGGCGACGGGATGGTCGATGTGTGATCTCAGCCCAGACTGTCACGCAGCTTCGCGAGGTGGTGTTCGACAAGGGCGCGGGCACGCGCGGGGCTATCGGCTTCGGCGTAGCAGCGGCACTCCGGGGCATTGCCCGAGGGGCGCAGGTGAACGATCTCGCCCGAGGTGAATTGCAGGCGCAGGCCGTCGGTGCGGTCGATCGTCTCCGTGGGCCCCAGCGTGTCGAAGAAACGCGCGCGTTCGGCCGGATCGGCGGCGAGCGCATCTATCAGCGCGGCGGAGCGGTCGGTCGGGATCTCGGCGAGCCGGTCGGCGGCGGTGAAACGCGCGGGAAGGCGCGAGACGAGTTCGGAAAGGCGGACCCCGTCGCGGGCCGCCGTAACAAGGGGCGCGAGGATCGGCAGGAGGCAATCGCGGGTCGCGAGCGGTGGGATCGGGCCAGTGGGGCCTTGCGCCGTGAAGCCGAGAAGGAAGCCGCCATTGGGTTCGAAGCCGACGACCCTGGCGTGAGGGTCTGCGTCGAGCGCAGCTTCCATCGCAGCGATGACGAAGGGAGAGCCGATCTTCGTGCGCTCGATCCGCGCGAATTCGGGCATGGCATCGATCATCGTGTTGGACGAAACCGGGGTGCAGAGGATCTTCGCGCCGAGCGCCTGCGCGGTGAGCGCACCGAGGACGTCGCCGGGCACGATCGTTCCCGTCTCGTCGGTGACCATCGGCCGGTCGGCATCGCCATCGGTGGAAATCAGGGCATCGAGTGCGTGCTCGGCGCACCAGGTTGCGAGCCGGGTGCGGGTTGCGGGGTCGACGGCTTCGGTATCGACGGGGATAAAGATGTCTGACCGCGCGAGCGGCACGGGCTGCGCACCCAGCTGCTGGATGGCGGCGATCAGGATGTCGCGCGCGACCGAGCTGTGCTCGTAGATGCCGATGCGCATCCCGGCGAGCGCATCGGTCCCGAAACCTGAGACATAGCGCGCGATGTAATTTGCAGCACTCTGCGCACCCTCGGTCAGCGCGCCGGGTTGGCGCGCAATCTCCCAGTCCTGGCCGATACGCATCAGGATTTCGCGTTCGTCTTCCTTGGTGATTTCGCCCCCGGGAACGTAGAATTTCAGCCCGTTGCGGTCGGCGGGAATATGACTTCCGGTGACCATGATCGCGGCGTGCCCCGTACCCATCGAGGACAGTGCCAGCGCGGGGGTGGGCAGGGCGCCTTCGCGGATCGCCTCGATCCCGGCCGCTCGGATCGCGGCAATCACCATCTCGGCGATCGCAGGCGAGGAGGGGCGCAGATCCCAGCCCACATGCACCGCGCCGCCGGTCGGGCAGGCTTCGAGAAAGGCGCGGGTGTAATCGGTGACGAGATCCGCAGTCAGCTCGGTCACGAGACCGCGCAAGCCACTGGTGCCAAATTTGGGAGCCATCGGGAAAGTCCTGAACCTGTGATCGCACCGAACCTAGGGGTTGGTGGAGACGGGGGCAAGGCAGCGCGCGCCGCGCTCGAAATCTGTTAACCCTGTCCGCCTATCGTCCTGCCCCGTAACGTCTCAGCGCAGGAAGTTCTCGATGTTTGATCTCTCGGCCAATCTCGCGCTGCCCTATATGCTCGGCAGCCAGGCGCAAAAACACGTCACCCACAATGAAGCGCTGCAAATTCTCGATGCGCTGGTGCAGCTCGCGGTGCTCTCACGCAGTCAGGCCGAGCCGCCGCTCGCACCGGCCGAAGGCGCGCGCTACCTTTTGCCGGTTGGCGTGACGGGAGCTTGGGCGGGGCAGGCCGGCAAGCTCGCGCTGTGGTCGGCGCAGGCCTGGCAATTCCTTGAGCCGCGCGACGGCTGGCGGGCATTTGTGCTCGACGAGGGGGTGGAACTGGTGCTTGCGGGCGGGGCGTGGGACATGCTGCCGCTGCCCGAGCTGACCAATCTCGACGGTGTGGGGATCGCGACCGGCTATGATGCGACGAACAGGCTGGCGGTTTCGGCCGATGCGACACTGCTGAGCCATGCGGGCGCGGGCCATCAGCTGAAGGTGAACAAGGCAGCGGTGGGCGAGACGGCGAGTCTGCTGTTCCAGTCGAACTGGTCGGGTCGCGCCGAGATGGGAATCGCGGGCGGTGACGATTTCGCGATCAAGACGAGCGCGGATGGCGCGAGCTGGTTCGAGGGGCTGCGCGTAGAGGCCGCGACGGGGCGCGCGGTAATGGCGCAAGGTGCTGTGATCGAGGGCGCGCTGAGCGGTTCGGCGATCGTGGGGACGGTTTCGCAAACGGGCGGCGCGGTGATCGAGCGGGGCACGAATGCCTCGGGCGAATATGTGCGTTTCGCCGATGGCACGCAGATCTGCACGCAGAGCCTTGGCCTTGCCTATGACGCGAACTGGGCGCTCAAGGTCTATTGGTCGTTCCCGCAAGCCTTCGTGGCGACACCCGCGTTGAGCATCGCGCTCGATGCGGACAGTCTCGCGGCGGGCAGCGCTATCGGGGCGGGCGCGGTGTCCTTTGCCGGTTTCGAGGGTGGCAGCGCGGCCGGGGCCTGGGGGGTGCTCTATGCGGCGAACGGTGCGAGTTTCGCTGCGGGCGACAGCTGTACTGTCTCTGTCACGGCGATCGGGCGCTGGGTCTGATCAACGCGCGTCGAGTTCGGCAAAGATCTCGCGTAGGCGCGCCTCGTAGCGGCGTGCTATGGCGGAGGCCGAGAAATCGCGGCGCACCCTGATCTGGGCCTGCGCCGCTTTTTTCCTTCGAAGCTCAGGGTCAGATCGGAAAGCGCGCAGTTGCTCGATTGCGACGGCAAGGTCGGGCTCGCCCCAGTGCTGGCCGGGGCGGGCGAAGATGTAATCCTGCGGGCCGACTTCGACGAGATCGGCCGGAACGAGCCATGCGGTCTGAGGGTCGCAAAACTCGAGATTGCCGGAATATCCGGTGCATAGGACCGGCGTGCCGAGCGCCATCGCCTCGAGCATCCCGAAACCCCAACCCTCCGAGCGGTGCAGAGAGAGATAGCCATCCGCCCCCGCGATCAGGCACAGGACCTCGGAATAATCCATCGTTTCATCAAGCAGCAGAACTCGCGGATCGGCGGCGATCTCGCGGTCGATTTCCGCCCAGAGCGCGGCTTGTGCCGGGTCGCGCACCTTCGCGCGGTTCTGGCTCTTGAGGATCAGCCGGGCTTCGGGGTCGTCGGGGAAGGCCGCGCCGAAGGCGCGCAGCGTCCCGAGGGGGTTCTTGCGCTGGAGGAAGGAGAAGCTGTCGAAGCTTGTGAGCAGGGTAAAGGCAGAGGCGGGCAGTTCGAGGCGGGCGTGCAGCGCGCGGCGGGCTTCGGCGCGCTCGATCGCGGGGGGCTCTTCGAAACACATGCCGACATTGGTGACCGGCTTGGTGGTCGCGCCCCGATAGATCTCGGCGCAGTACTCGGACGAGACCCATATCTCATCCACCAGATCGAGCGCGAGATGGTGACAGAGGGCGGGGCTGTCGAGCTCCCAGTAGACATAGGCGATCGTGTAGGCGCCCGAGAAAGTGTCGGGCTCGTAGGCGGGCGCGGCGGGGACCGCTTCGGCGTTGAGATGCAGCAGGTTGATGCGCGCGGGGCGCGCGGCTCCGGTCTCGATCCGCGGGCGGCTCGGTGTGGGGTTGTCGCGGGCGATATCGACTGCGTGAAGGCTGTAGGGGGTGTGGCCGAGGATCGCTTGCGAGAGCCGGGTCGACTGGCCGAGCCCTGCGGCCTTGTGAAAGGGGCCGAGAATCTGGATATCGACGGGCTCATCTGAGGACACAGGGAGGCGGGCGGCCTCGATCCGGTGACCCTCGGGGCTGCGCAGGAAGCTGCGCGTGTCGAGATCGAACCCGGTTGCGCGCAGGGTCGCGCCATAGCGGGACCGAGAGGCCGACGTGCCGGGACACAAGTCGGTTGCGAAATTCGAGAAAGCGCCGCTGTCGAGGAGCGTGTCGAGATCGGTGCGCGGCACGAACCAGAGGAAGGCAGGCTGTTCGAGCGCAAGCGCCATCACCGCAAGTGTCAGGGTGCGCCGATCTTCGCTCTGCGTCGGGTCGAGGGCTCCGAGCGCCGGGATCGTGGTGTGCAGGTGGCGCGTGAAACGGTTGAGCGCGAAAGGGTCGGATGTGAGCGGTTCGCAGAGGTGGGCGCAATGCGCCTCGGAAATCAGGCAATCCGCCAGGTCGAGGCCGGGGGCGAGTTCGGTCGCCCAATGGGCGATCGCGCGTTCTCGGTCGGGGGCGTGCGGGTCAAGCAGCCCCATGGCGCGGGTGATCCCGTTCTCCTCCGTGTTGAGCCAGTCGATCGTCGCGCGCGAGAGCGGGGTCTGAAGGCCGGTACGCCGCGCGCCGTACTCGTCGAGATACCAGCGCAGGAGTTCGCCGATCTGCTCGGCATCGTGTTCGGGGGGGAATGTTTCCGGACGAGCGTCGCGATGGCGGACAAAATCGAGATAAGCGAAGAGAGGGGCCGGAAGAGCTTCGGGGCCTGCGGCGGCGCGGTTGCTGAAAAACGCGCGATGGCGGGAAAGATCGGGGCGCGCGTCGTGCGCGAGGGGATCGCCGAGACGCAGGAGTGGACCGAAGAGATGGCGGGCAAGCGGTGAGCCTTTTCCCGATGCATGCGCTTCGGTGCCGAGTTCGAGCCGCGCGACTTCCGGGCCTGCCTGCGCTTGGCGAAGAGCGATCCAGCCTCCCGCATGGGCGGCTTCGATCAGCTGAGGCGGCAAGGTGATCGAAAACCCGTGCCGCCCCGTGCCGATGCCTGCCCCTTCGAGATCAGCCCGATATGCAGCCGCGCGCAGTGTCGCGAGGCGTCCGTCTGCGCAATGTAGTTCGACTGTGAGAGGGGGCGACGCGCCTCGCTGCGCCGCCCAGCCGGTGACGGTTGCCCCCTCGATGCGGTCGATCGCGCCGCGCAGTCCACTCAAGCGTCGCCAGAGCCGGAGGGCTGGTGTGGCGGCGCGTGTGTGAAGCAAGGAGGTTTTCGGGGGCAACAGAAGCTCGAAATGCAATCATGGGTTGCATTCCTTTTTAGAGCGCCCCCGCCCGTGCGGCAACGGTTTTGGCGTTGGTTACTCCGCAGGTTTCAGAAGCTCCTGCGCCAGCGAAGCCGCAGAGCTGCCCTGTGCCTCCGCGATCTGGGTCAGGCTCTGGCCGATCGTGGTCGCGCCAAGTTTGGCAAGTGCCTCCTGCTCGGTGAGCCCGAAGACCGGGGCGACGGTGCCGAGCGGCGCATCGAACATCGCCTGAGCGATCGCGAATTGCGGCGGACCGCCACGCACCGCGCCACTCGGTTGCATTGCGGCGGGAATCGCGAAGGCGAGCGCTGCGACCAACGAAATGGCGAGCGCCAGGAACATCGGCGCACGCTTGAAGTAATTCATCATCGCGCGCCAGTTCTTCCAGATGTGAAGAACAAAGGGCGCGATCAGGACCAGCGAGAGCCATTCATGCATGCCACGGAACCACGACGAGCCCCAGTGGAAGAACAGCGCCACCCCGGAAATCAACGAGATGAGGAAGAGGCCGGTGATGAACGGCGTGGCATAGCGGTTGAGAACGGTCGGCATCGGGTTGCTCCATGACTGGCGCGGAGGGCGCCATCTTCTTGTGATCTCCTTTTGCACGAAGCAGGTGCAATTTTCCGTCTGCAGGGCCGCCATGCGCATCACGCAGATCACTGCGCGCGCGGCCAGTGGCGGCATCAGCCTTGAAATCCGGGAGGGGAGCGCGTATCTGGCGGCAATTGCGCCTCTCGGGGCGCTTCGGGCAGATGAGGCGGCGCGACATGCGGCGCGCATAAGGGATGACGAGAATGGCAAACCCCCTCCAGTTTCTCCAGCAGGTGCGCTCGGAAGCGGGCAAGGTGACCTGGCCGAACCGGCGCGAGGTTCTGCTGACGACCGGCATGGTGCTCGCGATGGCGGCCCTGACGGCGATCTTCTTCTCGCTCGTCGACTGGATCATCCGTCTTGGCGTGACCCAGGTGATCGGCAGCTGATCCCCGAACGGGCACGCGGCGATTGCGCCTCTCGCAGTTGCGGCGAAGAAGTGACCGCGCTGCGGCCTAACGGTCTTGAATTCAAAGGCCTTCGGCGGTAAAGGGGCGGAACTTTCCAGAACCGGCGTGCATCGATTCGCGTGGTGCACGCTGTTTTTTGTTCTGGGGATGGCGGGCCAACCCCGTGATATAACAGGAATTTTCGGTGCCTTGGCATCGGTGGTAAGAGGCAAAGAATCGGCATGGCGAAACGTTGGTATTCGGTGAGCGTTCTCTCGAACTTCGAGAAGAAAGTGGCCGAGAGCATCCGTCAGGCCGTGATCGACAAGGGTCTGGAAGACCAGATCGAAGAAGTCCTCGTGCCGACCGAAGAGGTGATCGAGGTGCGTCGTGGCAAGAAGGTGACCTCCGAGCGTCGCTTCATGCCGGGCTACGTGCTCGTGCGGATGGAGATGACCGACAAGGGTTATCACCTGATCAACTCGACGAACCGGGTGACCGGTTTCCTCGGGCCGCAGGGCAAGCCGATGCCGATGTCGGATGCGGAAGTGAACCGCATCCTGAGCCGCGTCGACGAATCGGGTGAGCAGGCCGCGCCGCGCAGCCTCATCACCTTCGAGGTCGGCGAGAACGTGAATGTGACCGACGGGCCCTTCGAGGGCTTCTCGGGCATGGTCGAGGAAGTGGACGAGGCGGCGAGCCGCCTGAAGGTCACCGTCTCGATCTTTGGCCGGCCGACGCCGGTCGAGCTGGAATACACGCAGGTGCAGAAAACCGCCTGAGTGTGAGCCGTGGGAGGCGAGGGCCCTTGCTGAGACAAGGTGTCCCGGACCGAACCACTAAACTTCGCATCCTCCGGGTGTGACAGTGATAAGGAGAGGGCCACATGGCCAAGAAAGTTATCGGGCAGCTCAAGCTGCAAATCCCGGCAGGCGGCGCGAACCCGTCCCCGCCGGTCGGTCCGGCGCTGGGTCAGCGCGGGATCAACATCATGGAATTCTGCAAGGCGTTCAACGCCAAGACGCAGGAGATGGACAAGCAGGCGAAGATCCCGACGATCATCACCTATTACGCTGACAAGTCCTTCACCTTCGAGATCAAGCAGCCGACCGCCAGCTTCTTCCTGAAGCAGGCCGCGGGCCTCAAGCCCGTCGGCAAGCGCAACCGTCCGAAGGGTTCGGAGAAGCCGGGTCGTGAAGTCGCCGGCACCGTGACCGCCGCTCAGGTTCGTCAGATCGCCGAAGCGAAGATGAAAGACCTGAACGCCAACGATATCGAAGGCGCGATGAACATCATCCTCGGCTCCGCGAAGTCGATCGGCATCGAGGTGAAAGGCTAAGTCATGGCAAATCTCGGTAAACGCACCAAAGCCGCCCGCGAAGCCTTCGCCGGCAAGGACCTGATCTCGGTCGAGGACGCCGTGTCGCTGATCAAGGCGAACGCGAATGCGAAATTCGACGAGACGCTCGAAATCGCGATGAACCTCGGTGTTGACCCGCGTCACGCCGACCAGATGGTTCGTGGCGTCGTCGCTCTGCCGAACGGCACCGGCAAGACCGTCCGCGTGGCTGTCTTCGCCCGTGGCGCGAAAGCGGATGAAGCCAAGGAAGCCGGGGCCGATATCGTCGGCGCCGAGGACCTGATGGAAACCATCCAGGGCGGCACGATCGAATTCGATCGCTGCATCGCGACCCCCGACATGATGCCGCTCGTCGGCCGTCTGGGTAAAGTCCTGGGCCCGCGCAACCTGATGCCGAACCCGAAGGTCGGCACCGTGACGATGGACGTGAAAGCGGCTGTCGAAGCGGCGAAGGGCGGCGAGGTCCAGTTCAAGGTCGAGAAGGCCGGCGTCATTCATGGCGGCATCGGCAAGGTCTCCTTCACCGAGGAGCAGCTCGCCCAGAACGTCCGCGCGTTCGTGGACGCCGTGTCGAAAGCCAAGCCCACGGGCGCGAAGGGCACCTACCTCAAGAAGGTGTCGCTGAGCTCGACCATGGGCCCGGGCGTGTCGCTCGACCTCACGTCGGCGACCGGCAACTAAGAGAATTCCTCCGGGGGAGACCTCGGTGGATGGCAGGGCGGCGGCCTGACGCTTCCGCCCTGACCTGTCCGAGACGGAGGGTGCCCGATCCCGCAAGGTGACGGCTTAATTTCCTTCCTGAGATGGGGATCGAGACCAATCCTGGTTTGGGCCTTCGGGCCGATCTCGGGCGATCTGGCCTCGGGCCCTTCGGACCCGACCCCGGGAAACCGGGACAATGAGAGCCGGGGGGAAACCCCCATACTTGGAGTGTAACTGTGGATAGAGCCCAAAAAGAGAAAGTGGTCGAGGAACTCGGCCAGATCTTCGCAAGCTCTGGCGTCGTGGTGGTTGCTCACTACGAGGGCATGACGGTTGCTGACATGCAGGACCTCCGCGCACGCATGCGTGAAGCGGGTGGTTCGGTTCGTGTTGCCAAGAACAAGCTCGCCAAGATCGCCCTTGAAGGTCAGCCCTGCGCAAGCATCGCTGAATACCTGACGGGCATGACCGTGCTTTCCTATTCTGAGGACCCTGTCGCCGCGGCGAAAGTGGTCGTCAAGTACGCCAAGGATAACGAGAAACTCGAAATCCTCGGCGGCGCAATGGGAGACTCGGCCCTCGACGTCGCCGGTGTCAAAGCCGTCGCCGATATGCCGTCGCGTGAAGAGCTCATCGCTCAGATCGTTTCGGCCATCGGTGCACCCGCTTCGAACATCGCCGGTGCCGTTGGCGCGCCTGCTTCGAACATCGCGAGCATCCTTTCCACCATCGAGGAAAAGGCTGCGTAAGCAATCGACTTGTCCCGTAGCGGCTTGAAACCGCGACGTTGGAAAACCCAAATCTAGGAACTGTAAAATGGCTGATCTGAAAAAACTCGCCGAAGAAATCGTGGGCCTGACCCTTCTGGAAGCCCAGGAACTGAAAACCATCCTGAAAGACGAATACGGCATCGAGCCGGCCGCCGGTGGCGCCGTCATGATGGCTGGCCCGGCTGCTGGTGCTGCTGAAGCTGTCGAAGAGAAAGACGAATTCGACGTCGTTCTGGTGGAAGCTGGCGCCAACAAGATCAACGTGATCAAGGAAGTCCGTGGCATCACCGGCCTGGGCCTGAAAGAAGCCAAAGACCTCGTTGAGGCTGGCGGCAAGGTCAAGGAAGGCGCTGCGAAAGCGGAAGCCGAAGAGATCAAGAAAAAGCTCGAAGAAGCCGGCGCGAAAGTCGAGCTCAAGTAATCGAGCCGGATGCGCCTGCATCCGATCTGAAAAATGGGCTGGGTCCGGGCAATCCCCGGGCCCAGCCGAACCTGTCTCGGAGAGGGCTTTGCCGCCCTGAAGCCCTCTCCAAGGCGGCGTTCGCGGTTCGGGAGCCTTTCGGTGGGACGGAAGGCAGGTATGGAACCGCCCCCCTTCATTCGCCTTGCGGCGCGCAATGGGCCCCGACATTGCGCCAGTCGCGAAGAGACGAAAGGTCACGCAGAGCATGGCTCAAGCTTACGTTGGTCAAAAACGCATCCGCCGCTATTACGGCAAAATCCGTGAAGTCCTTGAAATGCCGAACCTCATCGAGGTTCAGAAATCCTCCTACGATCTGTTCCTGCGCTCCGGCGAGGCGGACAAGCCCACCGATGGCGAGGGTCTCCAGGGCGTTTTCCAGTCGGTCTTCCCGATCAAGGATTTCAATGACAACGCCATCCTGGAGTTCGTGAAATACGAGCTCGAGAAGCCGAAATACGATGTCGAGGAGTGCCAGGCGCGCGACATGACCTATTCGGCGCCGCTGAAGGTCACCCTGCGTCTCATCGTGTTCGATGTGGACGAGGAAACCGGCGCGCGCTCGGTCAAGGACATCAAGGAACAGGATGTCTTCATGGGCGACATGCCCCTGATGACGAAGAACGGTACGTTCATCGTGAACGGGACCGAGCGGGTCATCGTGAGCCAGATGCACCGTTCGCCCGGCGTGTTCTTCGACCATGACCGCGGCAAGACGCACAGCTCGGGCAAGCTGCTGTTCGCCTGCCGGATCATCCCCTATCGCGGGTCGTGGCTCGACTTCGAATTCGACGCCAAGGATCTGGTGTTCGCACGCATCGACCGTCGCCGCAAACTGCCGGTGACGACGCTTCTCTATGCGCTCGGCCTCGATCAGGAAGGCATCATGGATGCCTATTACGAGACCGTCTCCTACACCGCCAAGGGCCGTTCGGGCTGGGTCACCAAGTTCTTCCCCGACCGCGTTCGCGGCACCCGTCCGACCTTCGACCTCGTCGATGCGGCTTCGGGCGAGGTGATCCTCAAGGCGGGCGACAAGGCGACCCCGCGCATGGTCAAGAAATGGCGTGACGACAACTCGGTTCCCGAGCTGCTCGTGCCGTTCGACCACATCCTGGGCCGCTTCTGCGCCAAGGACATCATCAACGAGGACACCGGCTTCATCTACATCGAAGCGGGTGACGAGTTGACGGCGGATTACGACAAGGATGGCGAGCTCGTCGGCGGGTCGATCAAGACGCTGCTCGATAACGGCATCACCGAGATCCCGGTGCTCGACATCGATAACGTCAATGTCGGCCCCTACATCCGCAACACCATGGCCGCGGACAAGAACATGAACCGCGACACCGCGCTCATGGACATCTACCGCGTCATGCGTCCGGGTGAGCCGCCGACCGTCGAAGCCGCCTCGTCGCTCTTCGACAGCCTGTTCTTCGACAGCGAGCGCTACGACCTCTCGGCCGTCGGTCGCGTGAAGATGAACATGCGTCTCGACCTCGATGCGCCGGACACCCAGCGCACGCTGCGCCGCGAAGACATCATCGCCTGCATCAAGGGCCTGGTGGAACTGCGCGACGGCAAGGGCGAGATCGACGACATCGACCACCTCGGCAACCGCCGTGTGCGTTCGGTCGGCGAACTGATGGAGAACCAGTATCGCGTCGGCCTGCTGCGCATGGAGCGCGCGATCAAGGAGCGCATGTCCTCGGTCGAGATCGACACGGTCATGCCGCAGGATCTGATCAACGCGAAGCCGGCCGCGGCCGCGGTGCGTGAATTCTTCGGCTCCTCGCAGCTGTCGCAGTTCATGGACCAGACCAACCCGCTCTCGGAAGTCACGCACAAGCGTCGTCTTTCGGCGCTCGGGCCGGGCGGTCTGACCCGCGAGCGCGCGGGCTTCGAGGTTCGCGACGTTCACCCGACCCACTACGGCCGGATGTGCCCGATCGAAACGCCGGAAGGTCAGAACATCGGTCTGATCAACTCGCTGGCCACCTTCGCCCGCGTGAACAAGTATGGCTTCATCGAGACCCCGTATCGCAAGGTCGAGGATGGCAAGGTCACCGACGAGGTGGTCTACATGTCCGCGACCGAGGAAATGCGTCACACCGTGGCGCAGGCGAACGCGACCCTCGACGAGAACGGCAAGTTCATCAACGACCTCGTTTCGACCCGCCAGTCGGGCGAATACGCGCTCAACCCGCCGGAAATGGTGGACCTGATCGACGTGTCGCCGAAACAGCTGGTCTCGGTCGGTGCGGCGCTCATCCCGTTCCTCGAAAACGACGACGCGAACCGCGCTCTGATGGGTGCGAACATGCAACGTCAGGCCGTGCCGCTGCTGCGTTCGGAAGCGCCCTATGTCGGGACCGGCATGGAAGCGACCGTGGCGCGCGACTCCGGGGCTGCGATCACCGCGAACCGTGGCGGCATCATCGACCAGGTCGATGCGCAGCGTATCGTTATTCGCGTGACCGACGATCTCGAAGCGGGCGATCCGGGCGTGGACATCTACCGTCTGCGCAAGTTCAAGCGTTCGAACCAGTCCTCGACCATCAACCAGCGTCCTGTCGTGAAAGTGGGCGACAAGGTGGTGAAGGGTCAGGTTGTCGCTGACGGTCCGTCGACCGATCAGGGCGAACTGGCGATCGGCCGCAACGTGGTCGTCGCCTTCATGCCCTGGAACGGCTACAACTACGAAGACTCGATCCTGATCTCCGAGCGGATCCACCGCGACGACGTGTTCACCTCGATCCACATCGACGAATACGAAGTGGCGGCGCGTGACACCAAGCTCGGCCCGGAAGAGATCACCCGCGACATCCCGAACGTTGGCGAGGAAGCCCTGCGCAACCTCGACGAAGCGGGCATTGTCTATATCGGCGCCGAAGTGGGGCCGGGCGATATCCTCGTGGGCAAGATCACCCCGAAGGGCGAAAGCCCGATGACGCCGGAAGAGAAACTCCTCCGCGCCATCTTCGGTGAGAAAGCGTCCGACGTGCGCGACACCTCGCTGCGTCTGCCGCCGGGTGCCTATGGTACGATCGTGGAAGTCCGCGTCTTCAACCGTCACGGCGTCGACAAGGACGAGCGCGCGCTGCAGATCGAGCGTGAGGAAGTCGAACGTCTGGCCCGTGACCGGGACGACGAGCTCGCGATCCTCGAGCGCAACATCTACGCGCGTCTCAAGACCCTGATCATGGGCAAGACCGCCGTGAAGGGGCCGAAAGGCATCAAGGCCGGTTCGACCATCGACGACGAACTGCTGGGCACCCTGTCGAAGGGCCAGTGGTGGCAGCTCGCGCTCGAAGACGAGGGCGATGCGAAGGAAGTCGAAGCGCTCAACGACCAGTTCGAGGCGCAGAAACGCGCGCTGGACCTGCGCTTCGAGGACAAGGTCGAGAAGGTCCGCCAGGGCGACGACCTGCCTCCGGGCGTGATGAAGATGGTCAAGGTCTTCGTGGCCGTGAAGCGCAAGCTTCAGGCAGGCGACAAGATGGCCGGTCGTCACGGGAACAAGGGCGTCGTGTCGAAAGTCGTTCCGATGGAAGACATGCCGTTCCTCGCCGATGGCACCCCTGTCGATCTCGTGCTGAACCCGCTGGGCGTGCCTTCGCGCATGAACGTCGGTCAGATCCTCGAGACCCACATGGGTTGGGCGTCGCGCGGTCTGGGCAACCAGATCGACGAGGCGATCCGCGCCTATCGCCGCAACGGCGACATGACTCCGGTTCGCGAAGCGATGAAGATCGGCTATGGCGAAGAGACCTATGACGAGGTCCTCGCCGGTATGGATGACGAGGCCTTCATCGAAAGCGCCGAAGCTGTCCGCACCGGTGTTCCGATCGCGACCCCGGTCTTCGACGGTGCGAAAGAAGCCGACATCAACGACGCGCTCAAGCGTGCGGGCTTCGACCAATCCGGTCAGTCGACCGTGTTCGACGGCCGCACCGGCGAGCAGTTCGCGCGCAAGGTCACGGTGGGTGTGAAGTACTTCCTCAAGCTTCACCACCTCGTCGATGACAAGATGCACGCCCGTTCGACCGGTCCGTACTCGCTCGTCACGCAGCAGCCGCTGGGTGGTAAGGCGCAGTTCGGTGGTCAGCGTCTCGGGGAGATGGAAGTCTGGGCTCTGGAAGCCTACGGCGCCGCCTACACCCTGCAGGAGATGCTGACGGTGAAGTCGGACGACGTGGCCGGCCGGACGAAGGTCTACGAGTCGATCGTCAAGGGCGAGGACAATTTCGAAGCCGGCGTGCCGGAATCGTTCAACGTTCTCGTCAAAGAGGTCCGGGGCCTCGGCCTCAACATGGAACTCCTGGACGCGGAGGAAGAGGAGTGAGGGCTTTGGCCCTCCTCTGATCCCTTCCGCCCTCATTCAAGGATTTACAGATGAACCAGGAACTGACCCAAAACCCGTTCAACCCGCTCGCGCAGCCGAAGGCGTTTGACGAGATCAAGATCTCGCTGGCCTCGCCGGAGCGGATCCTGAGCTGGTCCTACGGCGAGATCAAGAAGCCGGAAACCATCAACTACCGCACGTTCAAGCCCGAGCGTGACGGCCTGTTCTGCGCGCGTATCTTTGGCCCGATCAAGGATTACGAATGCCTGTGCGGCAAGTACAAGCGCATGAAGTATCGCGGCGTTGTCTGCGAGAAGTGCGGCGTCGAAGTCACCCTCCAGAAAGTCCGCCGCGAGCGTATGGGCCATATCGAACTGGCCTCGCCCGTCGCGCATATCTGGTTCCTCAAGTCGCTGCCCTCGCGCATCGGCCTGATGCTGGACATGACGCTGCGCGATCTCGAGCGCATCCTCTATTTCGAGAACTACGTGGTGATCGAGCCGGGTCTGACCGACCTGAGCTACGGCCAGCTGCTCTCGGAAGAAGAGTATCTCGACGCGCAGGACGCCTATGGCGCTGACGCATTCACGGCGAATATCGGTGCGGAAGCGATCCGTGAGATGCTGGCCGCGATCGACCTCGAGGCGACCGCCGAGCAGCTCCGCGAGGAGCTCAAGGAAGCCACGGGCGAGCTGAAGCCGAAGAAGATCATCAAGCGTCTGAAAATCGTGGAATCCTTCCTCGAGTCGGGCAACCGCCCCGAGTGGATGGTGCTGACCGTGCTTCCGGTGATCCCGCCGGAACTGCGTCCGCTCGTCCCGCTCGATGGTGGCCGTTTCGCGACCTCGGATCTCAACGACCTCTATCGTCGCGTGATCAACCGGAACAACCGTCTCAAGCGTCTGATCGAACTGCGTGCGCCCGACATCATCGTGCGTAACGAAAAGCGGATGCTTCAGGAATCGGTCGATGCGCTGTTCGACAACGGCCGTCGCGGCCGCGTCATCACGGGCACCAACAAGCGCCCGCTGAAGTCGCTGTCGGACATGCTCAAGGGTAAGCAGGGTCGCTTCCGTCAGAACCTTCTGGGTAAGCGCGTGGACTTCTCGGGTCGTTCGGTCATCGTGACGGGCCCGGAACTCAAGCTGCACCAGTGCGGTCTGCCCAAGAAGATGGCACTCGAACTGTTCAAGCCCTTCATCTACTCGCGCCTCGAGGCCAAGGGCCTGTCGAGCACCGTGAAGCAGGCGAAGAAGCTGGTCGAAAAAGAGCGTCCGGAAGTCTGGGATATCCTCGACGAGGTCATCCGCGAGCACCCGGTTCTGCTGAACCGCGCGCCGACGCTGCACCGTCTGGGCATTCAGGCGTTCGAGCCGATGCTGATCGAAGGCAAGGCGATCCAGCTGCACCCGCTCGTCTGCTCGGCGTTCAACGCCGACTTCGACGGTGACCAGATGGCCGTCCACGTGCCGCTCTCGCTGGAAGCCCAGCTGGAAGCGCGCGTGCTGATGATGTCGACGAACAACGTCCTCTCGCCCGCCAACGGCGCGCCGATCATCGTTCCTTCGCAGGATATGATCCTTGGTCTCTACTACGTGACCATGGAGCGTCAGGGCATGAAGGGCGAAGGCATGCACTTCGCCTCGGTCGAGGAAGTGGAGCATGCGCTCAATGCGGGCGAGGTGCATCTGCACGCCAAGATCACCTGCCGCGTCAAGCAGATCGACGAAACCGGCAACGAGGTGTTCGAGCGCTTTGAGACCACCCCGGGCCGCGTCCGTCTGGGCTCGCTGCTGCCGCTCAACGCGAAGGCGCCCTTCGAGCTGGTCAACCGCCTGCTGCGGAAGAAAGACGTGCAGAACGTCATCGACACCGTCTACCGCTATTGCGGTCAGAAGGAGTCGGTCATCTTCTGTGACCAGATCATGGGCATGGGCTTCCGCGAAGCGTTCAAGGCCGGCATCTCCTTCGGCAAGGACGACATGGTGATCCCGGACAACAAGTGGGACATCGTCGAAGGCGTCCGCGACCTCGTGAAGGACTTCGAACAGCAATACATGGACGGTCTGATCACCCAGGGTGAGAAGTACAACAAGGTCGTCGATGCCTGGTCGAAGTGTAACGACAAGGTCACCGAGGCGATGATGAACACCATCTCGGCGCCGAAATACGACGAGGCCGGGGCCGAACAGGAACCGAACTCGGTCTACATGATGGCCCACTCGGGCGCTCGTGGCTCGGTGACGCAGATGAAACAGCTCGGCGGGATGCGCGGCCTCATGGCCAAGCCGAACGGCGAGATCATCGAAACGCCGATCATCTCGAACTTCAAGGAAGGTCTGACCGTTCTTGAATACTTCAACTCGACCCACGGCGCCCGTAAGGGTCTGTCGGATACCGCTCTGAAGACGGCGAACTCGGGTTACCTGACCCGTCGTCTCGTCGACGTGGCGCAGGACTGCATCGTGCGTACGCATGATTGCGGCACCGAGAACGCGATCACGGCTTCGGCTGCGGTCAATGACGGTGAAGTCGTGGCCCCGATCTCCGAGCGTATCCTCGGCCGCGTCGCGGCTGATGACGTGCCGGTGCCGGGCACCGACGAGGTGATCGTGCGCAAGGGCGAGCTGATCGACGAGCGCAAGGCCGACGCGATCGAGCAGGCGGGCGTGCAATCCGTCCGTATCCGCTCGGCGCTGACCTGCGAGGCCGAAGAGGGCGTTTGCGCGCTCTGCTACGGTCGCGACCTCGCACGCGGTACGCTGGTCAATATCGGCGAAGCGGTGGGTATCATCGCGGCGCAGTCGATCGGCGAACCGGGCACGCAGCTCACGATGCGGACCTTCCACTTGGGCGGTGTTGCGCAGGGCGGCTCGCAGTCGTTCCTCGAGGCCAGCCAGGAGGGCAAGATCGAGTTCCGCAACCCCAACCTCATCACCAATGAGGCGGGCGAGCAGATCGTGATGGGCCGCAACATGCAGATCGCCATCATCAACGAGCATGGCGAAGAGCTTGCGAGCCACAAGATCGGCTACGGCACCAAGGTCTTCGTGACCGACGGCGCGGATGTGAAGCGTGGCGACAAGCTGATCGAATGGGACCCCTACACCCTGCCGATCATCGCCGAGAAACCCGGTAAGGTCCGCTTCGTCGACCTCATCTCGGGCATCTCGGTCCGCGAGGATACCGATGACGCGACCGGCATGACGCAGAAGATCGTGTCCGACTGGCGCGCGGCGCCCAAGGGCAACGACCTCAAGCCGGAGATCCTGGTGCTGGGTGAGGATGGCGAGCCGGTCCGCAACGATGCGGGCAACCCGGTGACCTATCCGATGTCGGTGGACGCGATCCTCTCGGTCGAAGACGGTCAGGACGTGAAAGCGGGCGACGTGGTTGCACGTATTCCGCGCGAAGGCGCGAAGACGAAGGACATCACCGGTGGTCTGCCGCGTGTGGCCGAACTCTTCGAGGCACGCCGTCCGAAGGATCACGCGATCATCGCCGAAATCGATGGCTATGTGCGCTTCGGCAAGGACTACAAGAACAAGCGTCGCATCGCGATCGAACCGCGCGACGAAGGTCTGGAGCCGGTCGAATACATGGTGCCGAAAGGCAAGCACATCCCGGTGCAGGAAGGCGACTTCGTGCAGAAGGGTGACTACATCATGGACGGCAACCCGGCGCCGCACGACATCCTTCGCATCATGGGGATCGAGGCTCTGGCCGACTACCTCATCAATGAGGTACAGGACGTGTATCGACTGCAGGGCGTGAAGATCAACGACAAGCACATCGAGGTGATCGTTCGCCAGATGCTGCAAAAGATCGAGATCCTCGACTCGGGCGATACGACGTTGCTGAAGGGCGAACATGTCGACAAGGTCGAGTTCGACGAGGAGAACGAGAAGGTCGCGGCCCGCGGTGGTCGTCCGGCGAACGGCGAACCCGTTCTGCTCGGCATCACCAAGGCCTCTCTGCAGACCCGTTCGTTCATCTCGGCGGCCTCCTTCCAGGAGACGACCCGCGTTCTCACCGAAGCCTCGGTGCAGGGCAAGCGCGACAAGCTCGTGGGCCTCAAGGAGAACGTCATCGTCGGCCGCCTGATCCCGGCGGGCACCGGTGGCGCGACCACCCGCGTTCGCAAGATCGCGGCGGAGCGCGACCACAAGGTCATCGTGCAGCGTCAGGCGGAGGCGGAAGCCGCCGCAGCGCTCGCCGCACCGATGGACATGGCCGAGAACGATGCTGATTTCGGCCCGGTCGAGACGCCCGAAAGCCGCGATTGATCCTCAAACCGAGGTTTGATCGAGTGAAAATCACCCCCGCGCGGTCCGTCCGCGCGGGGGTTTTGCTTGTCTTGGCGGGCAAAGCCGCGCACCTTGCCCGCGACGCGATGACGGCAAGAGGGACGATTGCGATGTTGAAGGCGACGATTCTGGCACTCGGTATGACGGCGCTCGGTGCGGGAACGCTCTGGGCCGGTCCGTTTCAGGACAGCGAGGCGCAGTTGCGCGCAGCCTACGGCACCTATCGTTCGGCCTTGTTCCTGTCGAACCAGGGTAAGGGCCCCGAGACCGCAGCCGCGCTGGAGCGTTTCTCCACGGAATGGGCGAAGATCACGCAAAATTGGTCGGCCGACCCGCCGCCGCAATATGCCGACGATCCGGTGCTTGGTGCGACGTTCGAGACGGTGACCGAGCTTGCGGCGAAGGCCAGTGAAGAGGTCGAGGCGAACCAGCTTCCCGAAGCGCATGAGACGCTCGAAGGCGTACGTGAGGCAATCGGCGACCTGCATGTGCGCAACGGTATCGTCGGCTTTTCAGACCGGATGAACGCCTATCACGCCCAGATGGAGCGCGTGTTGACCACGGATTACGTCAATCTGGGCGAGGAAGGCGGGCGCGAGTTGATCGCCGATGCCTCTCTTCTGAGCTATCTCGCCGCTCAGATCGTGAAACATCCTGCCCCGGAGGCCGAAACTGCCGAAGGGTATCAGAAGCTCGTCGATGGATTCGCGGTTTCGGTCGCGTTTTTCTACGACGCCGCGATCTCGGGAGATGTCGCCCGCGCGATGGTCGCACGTACGAAACTCAAGCCGAGCTACGCGATGCTCTTCGCGAAATTCGGCTGATCGCCTGCGGCGCGGATCGGTCCGTGCCGCAAGACTCGTTTACAAGCCGGGGCGGCGCGGCTAAGAGGAACCCGCCTTCGCGCCCAGCCAAGAGTTCGGCCTTTCATGCCTGAAATTTCCATTGTCATCCCCGCCAAGAACGAGGCGCCCAATATCGCGTCGCTGCTCGACGAGATCGACGCCGCTTGCGCGCCGGTCTGCGACTACGAGGTGATCGTGGTCGATGACGGCTCGGATGACGGGATGGGGGCAATCGTGCGCGAGCGGATGAAGAGCCATCCCAACCTGCGTCTGCTGCATCACCCGAACTCCGCAGGCCAGAGTGCGGGCGTGCATTCTGGCGTATTGGCGGCAAAAGGGCAGATCATCTGCACGCTCGATGGTGACGGGCAGAACCCGCCCTCGGAACTGCCTGCGCTGATGGCGCCGCTGCGCGCGGCGGGGTCCGACGCGGTGGGGCTTGTCGCCGGACAGCGGGTCGGGCGGCAGGATACGCTTTCGAAGAAACTCGCCTCGAAATTCGCCAACAAGATCCGCTCCGCGATCCTGAAGGACGGCACGCGCGACACAGGGTGCGGGCTCAAGGCTTTCCGGCGCGAGGCTTTCCTCGCGCTTCCCTATTTCGATCACATGCACCGCTACCTGCCCGCGCTGTTTTCGCGCGATGGCTGGCAGGTTGCCCATGTCGACGTGACGCACCGCTCGCGCGGGGGCGGACGGTCGAATTACAACAACCTGCAACGCGGTCTGGTCGGCATCGTCGACCTGATGGGCGTCGCCTGGCTCCTGAAGCGGCGCAAGAAGGCGCGCGCCAGCGAGATCGCACGCGAGGAGTGAGCCGATGCAATGGCTGATGAACATGCTGCATGTGGACAGCATTACCGAGCTTTGGTGGGTCATCTTCGGTCTGCTCGCGCAGCTGATGTTCACCGGGCGCTTCATCGTGCAATGGATCGCCTCCGAGCGGCAGCGAGATTCCGTCGTGCCGCTGGCGTTTTGGTATTTCTCGCTCGCGGGTGGGCTGATGCTGTTCAGCTACGCGGTCTATCGCAAGGACCCGGTCTTCATTCTCGGCCAGTCGCTGGGCGTGTTCATCTATTCGCGCAATCTCTGGCTGATCTATGCCAAGCGTCGCCGCGAAGCCTGATCTCGGCGCGGATCGGGGCGGCTGGTTCGGCCCGGCCCTGATCGTCGTCGCGGCCGTCACGGTCTTGCGGCTGGGGCTGTTGGCGTTCAACCGCACCGATCTTTTCGTCGACGAGGCGCAATACTGGCTTTGGGGCCAGCATCTCGATTTCGGCTATTACTCCAAGCCGCCTCTGATCGGTTGGTTGATCCGCGCGGTCACCGATCTTGCAGGGTCGGATGCGCCGTTCTGGGTGCGTATGCCCGGCGCGGTGCTGCACGGGATCACGGCGCTGGCGCTCGGTGCGCTCGCGGCACGGATCGCGGGTCGGTCCGTGGCGGTCTGGACGGCGGCGCTCTACGTGACGCTGCCTTTCGTCGCGCTCGGCTCGGTGCTGATCTCGACCGATACGGTGATGGCGCCCTTCTACGCGCTGGCGCTGTTGTTTCTCCATCGCGCAGGGCAGGGGCGGGGTGCTGTCGATGCTCTGGCGGCGGGGATCTGCGCCGGTCTGGCCTTCACGGCCAAATATGCCGCGATCTACCTGATCCCGGGCCTCGCCCTCGCCGCGCTGGTTTCGTCCGCATGGCGGGTCGGCTGGCGAAATGTGGTGATCGCGGCGCTGGCTTTCGGGGCGGTGATCGCGCCGAACGTGATCTGGAACCTCAACAACGGGCTCACTACGGTCTCGCATACGATGGACAATGTGGGCTGGGTGCGCACCGGAGCGGCGCTGAATTTCAGCTCGATGGCGGAGTTCTTCGGTAGCCAGTTCGCGGTCTTCGGTCCGGTGACGATGGCAGCGCTGTTGATCGGTTATGCCAGCTGGCGCGACCCGGCCAAGCGTGGGCTCGCGATGCTTTCGCTGCCACCGCTGGTCGCCGTGACGCTCGAGGCGCTCTTGGATCGGGCCTATGCGAACTGGGCCGTGGCGGCCTATTTCGCAGGGACGGTTCTGGCGGCGATGGTGCTGCGCGGCGCGTGGCGCTGGATCGCGCTGGCGGTGAATGTCGTGATCGCGCTGGCGATCCCGGTTCTGACGGTGCTGGCGCCATGGCCCGAGCGCGATGGCGCGCCGCTTCTCAAGCGCTGGCTGGGGCAGGGAGATTTGAGCCGCTCGATCCTCGCGTTGGCCAAGCAGACGGGCGTGCCGGTCTACGCGGACAACCGGGCAATCCTCGCTGACCTCTACTATACCGGTCGCGATGCCGGAATTGTGGTCTACGCCCCCGCGCCGCGCGGACGTGCCGAGAGCTATTACGAACAGATGTGGCCGCTGCCGGAGCATTACACGGGCGAGCTTCTGGTGGTTTCCGACCATGCGCCCGATTGCGGTGCGGGTCCGGTCGCGCCTGTCGGGGTCCTGGATGCAAGCGGCACCTGGGCTGGCAAAGGCTATCAAGCCTATCGAGTGGAGGCGCGCTGTGTCCGAGCCGAAGATTGACATGATCCGTACCGGCTGGGCATTGCTCGCGGCCTGGGTTCTGGGGTTCGTGCTGTTTCGCGCGATCCCGGGGCTCGACACCGGAGTCGCAGGCCTGTTCTACCGCGCGGGCGAGGGCTTCACGGTCATCACCAACCCGCTCTGGGAATGGTTCCGCCAGCGAATCTGGGATGTCTCGATCGTCCTTTTCCTGATCTCGCTCATTGCCTGGCCGCTCGCAGGGCTGCGTCATCGCAAGGTGTTCGCAATCCCCGCTCGGATCTGGGGCTTTGTGGCGCTCCTGTATTCCCTCGGGCCGATCCTGATCGTGAACGGCATCCTCAAGGCCAATTCGGGACGGGCACGGCCTGCCAATGTCGACCTCTTCGGCGGCGAGCATCATTTTACCCTCGCGGGCACCTTCACTGATCAATGCGCGAAAAACTGCTCTTTCGTGTCAGGCGAGGTCTCAGCGGCGGTGGCGCTGGCGATCCTGATCTGGCTTGGCGCGGAGTTGTGGCGCAAGTCCTTGCCGCACTGGGGGGTGGTCTACCTCCGCGCCATCGGGGTTTTTGTGGCGCTCTTCATCGTGCTTCAGCGGATCGGGACGGGCCGGCACTTCCTGTCGGACACCTATTTCGCGGGGCTCGTGTCGCTTTCGGTGGCGTGGCTTCTCTGGGGGCTGCTCTTTGCGGGCTGGGTGCCCGCGATCCGCGCAGGGCTCCGGCGCAAGAGTTGACAACCTAACCGACTCCCCCTATACGCCGCGCTACCTGACGGGCGCAGTATGTCCTGAGGGTAGCCGATTTCTAGTGGTCAAGATCCGGGTTTTCGCCCCGATCCTCTGGAATTCAACGCATTCACCGCGGTCCTCGGGCCGGGGAGGAATGCGATTTGGCGTTTTCGCGAATCCGCGCGGGAACGTGTCGAGAAGTGGCGCCTCCGGAAACGGGGCGAGTATTGACAGCAGAACGGGGAACCGAATGCCGACGATCCAACAGCTGATCCGCAAACCGCGGCAGCCCAAGGTGAAGCGCTCTAAGTCGCAGCACCTCCAAGAATGCCCGCAGAAGCGTGGCGTTTGCACGCGCGTCTACACCACGACGCCGAAGAAACCGAACTCCGCTATGCGTAAGGTCGCCAAGGTGCGCCTGACGAATGGCTTCGAGGTCATCTCCTACATCCCGGGCGAGAAGCACAACCTGCAAGAGCACTCGGTTGTTCTCATCCGCGGCGGTCGTGTGAAAGACCTTCCGGGTGTCCGTTACCACATCCTGCGCGGTGTGCTGGATACCCAAGGTGTCAAAGACCGTCGTCAACGCCGTTCGAAATACGGCGCGAAGCGTCCGAAGTAAGGAGATCTCCAGATGTCTCGTCGTCACGCCGCTGAGAAGCGCGAAGTTCTGCCCGACGCCAAGTATGGCGATCGCGTGCTGACCAAATTCATGAACAACCTGATGATCGACGGCAAGAAGTCCGCCGCCGAGAAAATCGTCTACAACGCGCTCAACCGCGTTGAGGGCAAGCTCAAGCGTGAGCCCATCGAGGTGTTCCACGAAGCCCTCGACAACGTGAAGCCTTCGGTCGAAGTGCGTTCGCGCCGCGTCGGTGGTGCCACCTACCAGGTTCCGGTCGAGGTTCGCCCGACCCGTCGCGAAGCGCTGGCCATCCGTTGGCTGATCGCGGCCGCCAAGTCCCGCAACGAGAACACCATGGAAGAGCGCCTCGCCGGCGAGCTTCTGGATGCGGTGAACTCGCGTGGTTCCGCGGTCAAGAAGCGCGAAGACACCCACAAGATGGCCGACGCGAACAAAGCGTTCAGCCACTACCGCTGGTAATAACGGAAGGACGCCATTATGGCACGCGATTATCCCCTCGAGCGTTACCGCAACTTCGGGATCATGGCCCACATCGATGCGGGCAAGACCACCACGACGGAGCGGATCCTCTACTACACCGGCAAGTCCCACAAGATCGGCGAAGTCCACGACGGCGCCGCGACCATGGACTGGATGGAGCAGGAGCAGGAACGCGGGATCACCATCACCTCGGCTGCGACCACGACCTTCTGGCAGTGGCAGGAAGATCCGACGGCTGAAGGCACCGACGACACCAAGTTCCGCTACAACATCATCGACACCCCCGGCCACGTTGACTTCACCATCGAAGTCGAGCGTTCGCTGGCGGTTCTCGACGGTGCTGTTGCGCTGCTCGACGGTAACGCCGGTGTGGAGCCGCAGACCGAAACGGTGTGGCGTCAGGCCGACCGTTACAAGGTTCCGCGTCTCGTCTTCGTCAACAAGATGGACAAGATCGGCGCTGACTTCTTCAACTGCGTGAAGATGGTCAAGGATCGCACCGGTGCGATCCCGGTTCCGGTCAACTTCCCGATCGGCGCCGAGGACCAGCTCGAGGGGATCGTCGACCTGATCACCATGGAAGAGTGGGTCTGGAAAGGCGAAGACCTGGGCGCTGCCTGGGTGCGTCAGCCGATCCGTGACGATCTGAAGGCGACCGCCGACGAATGGCGTGCGCACATGATCGAGCACGCCGTCGAAATGGACGACGACGCGATGATGGCCTACCTCGAAGGGGAAGAGCCGGATGTCCCGACGCTGCGCAAGCTGATCCGCAAGGGCTGCCTGTCGATGTCCTTCGTGCCGGTTCTCGGCGGCTCGGCCTTCAAGAACAAGGGCGTCCAGCCGCTGCTCAACGCCGTGGTCGACTTCCTGCCCTCGCCGCTCGACGTGCCGCCCTACATGGGCTTCTCGCCGGACGACGAGAGCGAAGAGCGCAACATCGCGCGTCATGCTTCGGACGAAGAGCCCTTCTCGGGCCTCGCGTTCAAGATCATGAACGACCCCTTCGTCGGCTCGCTGACCTTCACCCGTATCTACTCGGGCGTGATCAACAAGGGTGACTCGATCCTCAACTCGACCAAGGGCAAGAAAGAGCGCCTCGGCCGTATGATGATGATGCACTCGAACAACCGCGAAGAGATCGAATCGGCTTACGCCGGCGACATCATCGCGCTGGCCGGTCTGAAGGAAACCACCACGGGCGACACGCTCTGCGCCGTCAACGCGCCGGTCGTGCTCGAAACCATGACCTTCCCCGATCCGGTCATCGAGATCGCCGTTGAGCCGAAGTCGAAAGCCGACCAGGAAAAGATGGGCCTCGCCCTTCAGCGCCTGGCTGCCGAAGACCCGTCCTTCCGCGTCGAGACCGACCTCGAGTCGGGCCAGACCATCATGAAGGGCATGGGCGAACTTCACCTCGACATCCTCGTCGACCGCATGAAGCGCGAGTTCAAGGTCGAGGCGAACATCGGTGCGCCGCAGGTGGCCTACCGCGAGACCATCTCGCAGCCGGCCGAAATCGACTACACGCACAAGAAACAGACCGGTGGTACCGGCCAGTTCGCGCGCGTGAAACTCGAGATCACCCCGACCGAGCCGGGCGAAGGCTACTCCTTCGAGTCGCGCATCGTCGGTGGTGCGGTTCCGAAGGAATACATCCCGGGTGTCGAAAAGGGCATCAAGTCGGTCATGGACTCCGGTCCGCTCGCCGGCTTCCCGGTTATCGACTTCAAGGTCGCGCTGATTGACGGTGCATTCCACGACGTCGACTCCTCGGTTCTGGCGTTCGAAATCGCGACCCGTGCGGCGATGCGTGAAGGTCTGCGCAAGGCCGGCGCGAAGCTGCTCGAGCCGATGATGAAGGTCGAAGTGGTGACCCCGGAAGAATATACCGGCGGCATCATCGGCGACCTGACCTCGCGTCGCGGCCAGGTGCAGGGCCAGGACACCCGCGGCAACGCGGTGGTCGTGAACGCCTTCGTGCCGCTCGCGAACATGTTCGGCTACATCAACAACCTGCGTTCGATGTCCTCGGGCCGTGCGGTCTTCACCATGATCTTCGATCACTACGAAGCCGTGCCGCAGAACATCTCGGACGAGATCCAGAAGAAATACGCGTAAGGGATGCGCGCCGGGGCGACCCGGCGCCTCTCCAACGTCACGAAATGACAGGAGGCCATCATGGCAAAGGAAAAGTTTGAACGTAACAAGCCGCACGTCAACATCGGCACGATTGGCCACGTTGACCACGGCAAGACCACTCTGACGGCTGCGATCACCAAGTACTTTGGTGACTTCAAGGCGTATGACCAGATCGACGGCGCACCGGAAGAGAAAGCGCGCGGGATCACGATCTCGACGGCGCACGTTGAGTACGAGACGGAGAACCGTCACTACGCGCACGTCGACTGCCCCGGCCACGCCGACTACGTGAAGAACATGATCACGGGTGCGGCGCAGATGGACGGCGCGATCCTGGTGGTGAACGCGGCCGACGGCCCGATGCCGCAGACGCGCGAGCACATCCTGCTCGGCCGTCAGGTGGGCATCCCGGCGATGGTCGTTTACATGAACAAGGTTGATCAGGTCGACGACGAGGAGCTTCTCGAGCTCGTCGAGATGGAAATCCGCGAACTGCTGTCGTCCTACGACTACCCCGGCGACGATATTCCGATCGTGAAGGGCTCGGCCCTGGCCGCTCTCGAAGGCCGCGACCCGGAGATCGGCGAGAACTCGATCCGTGCGCTGATGGAAGCGGTCGACGCCTACATCCCGACGCCGGAGCGTGCGGTTGACCAGCCGTTCCTGATGCCGATCGAAGACGTGTTCTCGATCTCGGGCCGTGGTACGGTTGTGACCGGCCGCGTCGAGCGTGGCGTGATCAACGTCGGCGACGAACTGGAAATCGTGGGTATCCGCGACACCAAGAAGACGACCTGCACGGGCGTCGAGATGTTCCGCAAGCTGCTCGACCGTGGTGAAGCTGGCGACAACATCGGCGCGCTGCTGCGCGGCATCGACCGTGATGGCGTTGAGCGTGGTCAGGTTCTGTGCAAGCCGGGTTCGGTGACGCCGCACACGAAGTTCGAAGCGGAAGCCTACATCCTCACGAAAGAGGAAGGTGGCCGTCACACGCCGTTCTTCGCGAACTACCGTCCGCAGTTCTACTTCCGCACGACGGACGTGACCGGGACCGTGACGCTGCCGGAAGGCACCGAGATGGTTATGCCGGGCGACAACCTGAAGTTCACCGTCGAGCTGATCGCCCCGATCGCGATGGAAGACGGCCTGCGCTTCGCCATCCGTGAAGGCGGCCGCACCGTCGGCGCCGGCGTCGTCTCGAAAATCCTCGAGTGATCTGACGCTCTCGGGGCCGATTTTCCGGCTCTGAAAAACGACAATGGACAAGAATTTGGATGGTGCGCCGAAAGGCGCGCCATTCGCTCTTGACAGACTCAGGGAACCCCCATAGAGGACGCGCCTGATCTGCCAAGATTACAGGTTCGACGCAGGCGCCACATTCGGTGCCGTCTGCCTCTCAACCTTCACGCCATGCGAGAGGCATGACATATGACCGGCCAAAATATCCGCATCCGGCTCAAGGCGTTCGATTACCGCGTGCTGGACGCCAGCACCCAGGAAATCGTCAACACCGCGAAACGCACCGGTGCCCAGGTTCGCGGGCCCATCCCGCTTCCGAACAAGATCGAGAAATTCACGGTTCTGCGTGGTCCGCACATCGACAAGAAGTCGCGCGACCAGTGGGAAATCCGTACGCACAAGCGTCTTCTCGACATCGTCGACCCGACCCCCCAGACCGTGGACGCGCTGATGAAGCTCGACCTCGCTGCGGGCGTTGACGTCGAGATCAAGGTTTAAGGAGAGCAACATGCTGCGGACTGGTGTTATCGCCAAGAAGCTGGGCATGACCCGGCTCTTCCTCGAGGACGGCAAGCAGGTTCCTGTGACCGTTCTCCAACTCGACAAACTTCAGGTGGTGGCTCAGCGCACCGCCGACAAGGACGGCTACACGGCCGTTCAGCTCGGCGCCGGCGAAGCCAAGGCCAAGCGCACCACGGCTGCGATGCGCGGTCACTTCGCGAAAGCGAACGTGGCGCCCAAGCGCAAGGTCGCCGAATTCCGCGTCGCCGAGGAAAACCTCATCGACGTGGGCGAGGAGATCACCGCCAACCATTACTTCGAAGGTCAGTTCGTGGATATCGCGGGCACCTCGATCGGTAAGGGTTTCGCGGGTGCGATGAAGCGTCACAACTTCGGTGGTCTGCGCGCCTCGCACGGCGTGTCGATCTCGCACCGCTCGCACGGTTCGACCGGTCAGTGTCAGGATCCGGGCCGCGTGTTCAAGGGCAAGAAGATGGCCGGTCACCTCGGTGCCGTCCGCGTCACGACCCAGAACCTGCAAGTGGTCAAGACCGACGCCGATCGTGGCCTGATCATGGTCAAGGGTTCGGTCCCGGGCGCCAAGGGTGGCTGGGTCACGGTGAAAGACGCCGTGAAGAAGCCGCTCTCGGAGAACGTGATCTACCCGGCCGCGCTGAAATCGGCTGCCGAAGCCGCTGCGAAAGCCGCTGAAGAAGCTGCCGCCGCCGCTGCTGCCGAGGCCGAGGCCGAAGCCAAGCGTCTCGCCGAAGAGCAAGCTGCTCAGGAAGCCGCCGCGCTGAAGGAAGCCGAAGCCTCGATCGAGGCCGACAAGGCTGACGACGCGGGTGACGCGCCCGAAGGAGACAAGTGATGAAACTCGACGTGATCAAACTCGACGCCGGCAAGGCCGGTTCGATCGACCTCTCCGACGAGATCTTCGGGCTCGAGCCGCGTGCGGACATCCTGCACCGCGTCGTGCGCTGGCAGCGTGCGAAAGCGCAAGCTGGCACCCACTCGGTCTTGACCAAGTCGGAAGTCAGCTACTCGACCAAGAAGATCTACCGCCAGAAGGGCACCGGTGGCGCACGCCACGGCTCCCGCAAGGCTCCGATCTTCCGCAAGGGTGGTGTCTACAAGGGCCCGACCCCGCGCAGCCACGCTCATGACCTGCCCAAGAAGTTCCGGGCTCTGGGTCTGAAGCACGCGCTGTCGTCGAAAGCGGCCAGCGGCAAGCTGGTGGTGCTGGACGATGCCGTGATGGCCGAAGCCAAGACCAAGCTGCTTGCGAAAGCCGCGAAGGAGCTGGGCTGGAAGAAGGTCCTGGTGATCGACGGTGCCGAGGTGAACGAGAACTTCGCCAAAGCCGCGCGCAACATCGAAGGCATCGACGTGCTGCCCTCGATGGGCGCCAATGTCTATGACATCCTCAAGCGTGACACGCTCGTGCTCACGAAGGCGGGTGTCGAAGCTCTGGAGGCTCGTCTGAAATGAGCGCGAAACCCGAACATTACGACGTGATCGTCAAGCCGATCATCACCGAGAAAGCCACCATGGCCTCGGAGAACGGCGCCGTGGTCTTCGAAGTGGCGAAAACCGCCTCGAAGCCGCAGATCAAGGAAGCCGTGGAGACGCTCTTCGGCGTCAAGGTGAAGGCGGTCAACACCACCATCACCAAAGGCAAGACCAAGCGCTTCCGGGGCATTCCGGGCAAGCGTTCGGACGTGAAAAAAGCCTACGTGACGCTGGAAGAAGGCAACACGATCGACGTGTCGACCGGCCTCTGATCCGTTCCGGATCGTGAAATTGGAAAGGCCCTCGCGTTCGCGGGGGCCTTTTCGTTTGATGGTTGGCGCAGGTAGGGCCGGGCCCTCACTTCTCCCGAAGGTAGCTCTCGGAGATGTAGCCCTTGAGCCCCGGCGCGCGGTCGAGCCGGATATTGCACCAGCGGGTATTGCCGATCCGTTCGCAGCTCTGGACACGGACCACCGTGCCGTTGGGAAGCCCCACGATCACCTTGTAGCCGGTGCCGGGGCCCTCGCGCATTTTCAGCATGTCCTCGCCCTTCACCCCGGCGACCAGATAGGTGCCGCGCCAGGCATCGGCGAGGGCAGGGGTGGTGAGAAGGGTGGCCGTCGCGAGGGCGGTGGCCAGCGGACTGAAGATCGCTCGACGCATGGGGGCTCCTGTTGTTGTTGTCTGCCTAGCAGCCACTGTGGCGTCTTCATGCCGCGAATTCCAGTTGCGGCGGCGCATCATGCGCGAATTCAGGCCCAAGCCTATAGACTCACCCCCGCATCCCTGCTACATCGCGCCAGTCTCGAGGCCTCGGATTCGTTCCGGGGCCCGTGATTTTTGAATTCGGGGACCTTCGGGGCCCTATACACACAGACAGGCGAGGCAACTCGCCGCAAGCTAACGGAAGACAGAAAGCATGGCACTCAAGTCGTATAAACCGACGACGCCGGGCCAGCGTGGGCTGGTTCTGATCGACCGTTCGGAGCTTTGGAAAGGCCGTCCGGTCAAAGCCCTCACTGAGGGTCTGACCAAGACGGGTGGCCGGAACAATACCGGGCGGATCACGATGTGGCACAAGGGTGGTGGCGCCAAGCGTCTCTACCGCATCGTCGACTTCAAGCGTCGCAAGTTCGATGTTCCGGCGACCGTCGAGCGGATCGAATACGATCCGAACCGCACCGCCTTCATCGCGCTGATCAAGTATCAAGATGGCGAGCTCGCCTACATCCTCGCTCCGCAGCGTCTCGCTGTCGGCGACACCGTGATCGCGGGCGCCAAGCAGGACGTGAAGCCGGGCAACGCGATGCCCTTCTCGGGCATGCCGATCGGTACCATCGTCCACAACGTCGAGCTGAAGCCCGGCAAGGGCGGCCAGATCGCACGCGCCGCGGGCACCTACGCCCAGTTCGTCGGCCGTGACGGCGGCTACGCACAGCTGCGTCTGAGCTCGGGCGAACTGCGCCTCGTGCGTCAGGAATGCATGGCCACCATCGGTGCCGTGTCGAACGCTGACCACTCGAACCAGAACCTCGGTAAAGCCGGCCGCAAGCGCCACATGGGCGTGCGTCCGACCGTTCGCGGTGTCGCGATGAACCCGATCGACCACCCGCATGGTGGTGGTGAAGGCCGCACCTCGGGTGGCCGTCACCCGGTGACGCCGTGGGGCAAGCCCACCAAGGGCAAGCGCACCCGCTCGAACAAGAAGACGGACCAGTACATCCTGCGTTCGCGTCACGCGAAGAAGAAGGGTCGCTAAGATATGTCTCGTTCTGTTTGGAAAGGCCCTTTCGTTGACGCCTATCTGCTGAAGAAAGCGGAAAAGGCGCGCGAGTCGGGCAAAGGCGAAGTGATCAAGATCTGGTCGCGTCGTTCCACCATCCTGCCGCAATTCGTGGGCCTCACCTTCGGGGTCTACAACGGCCAGAAGCACATCCCGGTGAACGTTACCGAGGAAATGATCGGTCAGAAATTCGGTGAATACTCGCCGACCCGTACGTATTACGGGCATGCGGCCGACAAGAAAGCCAAGAGGAAGTAATCGTCATGGGTAAGGAAAAGAATCCGCGCCGCGTGGCGGACAACGAAGCAATGGCGAAAACCCGCATGCTTCGCACCTCGCCGCAGAAACTGAACCTCGTCGCTGCGATGATCCGTGGCAAGAAGGTCGACAAGGCTCTGGCCGATCTCACCTTCTCGAAGAAGCGTATCGCTGTCGACGTGAAGAAATGCCTCCAGTCGGCGATCGCCAACGCTGAGAACAACCACGGCCTGGACGTGGATGAGCTCGTCGTGGCCGAAGCCTGGGTTGGCAAGAACCTGGTGATGAAGCGTGGCCGTCCGCGGGCACGTGGCCGCTTCGGCAAGATCATGAAGCCGTTTTCGGAACTCACCATCAAGGTGCGCCAGATCGAGGAGCAAGCGTAATGGGTCAGAAGGTCAATCCGATTGGCATGCGCCTCCAGGTCAACCGCACCTGGGACAGCCGCTGGTACGCCGACAGCAAGGACTACGGCAACCTCCTGCTCGAGGATCTCAAGATCCGCGAGTTCATCCACGAGGAAGCCAAGCAGGCCGGCGTCAGCCGCGTCATCATCGAGCGTCCGCACAAGAAGTGCCGCGTGACCATTCACGCTGCGCGTCCGGGCGTCATCATCGGCAAGAAAGGCGCTGACATCGAAGCGCTGCGCAAGAAGCTGGCGAACTTCACCGACAGCGAGCTGCACCTGAACATCGTCGAAGTCCGCAAGCCGGAACTCGACGCGCAGCTCGTCGCCGAGTCGATCGCTCAGCAGCTCGAGCGCCGTGTCTCGTTCCGCCGCGCCATGAAGCGCGCCGTGCAGAACGCGATGCGCATGGGTGCTCTTGGTATCCGCGTCAACGTCGCCGGCCGTCTGGGCGGTGCCGAGATCGCGCGCACCGAGTGGTATCGCGAAGGCCGCGTGCCGCTGCACACCCTGCGTGCCGACATCGATTACGCACTCTCCGAAGCCATGACCCCCTACGGGATCATCGGCATCAAGGTGTGGATCTTCAAAGGCGAGATCATGGAACATGATCCGCAAGCTCGCGACCGCAAGCACGCCGAAGCCCAAGAGGGCCCGGCTCCGCGCGGCCCGCGTCGCGATCGCTGAGGGAGTAGATAGTCATGCTGCAACCGAAACGGACGAAGTTCCGCAAGATGCACAAAGGCCGGATCCACGGCGAAGCCAAAGGTGGCTTTGACCTGAACTTCGGTCACTTCGGCCTCAAGGCAGTGGCGCCCGAGCGCGTCACCGCCCGTCAGATCGAAGCCGCGCGTCGTGCGATCACCCGCCACATGAAGCGTCAGGGCCGTGTCTGGATCCGGATCTTCCCGGATACCCCGATCACCGCGAAACCCACCGAAGTCCGTATGGGTAAAGGTAAGGGTTCGGTCGACCGTTGGGCCGCCAAGGTCAAGCCCGGCCGCGTGATGTTCGAAATCGACGGCGTCAACGAAGTCGTCGCGCGTGAGGCCCTGCGCCTCGGCGCCGCGAAGCTCCCCGTTGCCTGCCGCATCGTCGAGCGTCAGGACTGGTAATCCCGGTCTGACCGCGAGAGAAACGAAAGCCCCGCCCATCCGGCGGGGCTTTTGCTATACTGGACCGGCGATTTCGAGGCACGGGAGGTTTAATGGATCATTGGACGAGCGACGATCTGGCGATCTACAACGAACGCCAGAAGGTCATGGCCACCTCGGTGAACGCGATCGGGCTGGCGCTGGTGGGGTTTGCGATCCTCAAGCCGGTGGTCGAACAAAACCGCCATGACCCGGTGCAACTCATGGTCTGGGGGATCATCGGACTCGCATTGCACGGCATTTCGCACTATATATTGGGTAACCTGAAGAAGGAGGTCTGAGACATGGCGATCTACGGATATATCGTGCCGTTCATTGCGCTCGCGCTCGGCCTTGGCGCGATGGCATGGTCGAACCACTTGTCGCGCAAGTTCGACGAGGCACATGAAATGCAGGCCCACCGCAAGCGCTGAGGGCTGCGACCGACCAATGAAAAGCCCCGCCGGATCGGCGGGGCTTTTGGTTTGAAGAGGTCTCCAATCGGATCGCCTCACTCCACCCATTTGTAATTGAAGCTCACCGAGATCCGGTCGTATTCCGACATGTTCATCGGCACTTCGTGGCGCAGCCAGCTTTCCCAGAGAAGCACCTCGCCGGGCTCGGGGGCGACGTAGATGAAGGGCTGCAATTCTCGCCGTGCGGTTTTCACCCGCGTCGGTGCGGCCATCATCATCGCCAGCCGCGGATCTTCGAGTTTCAGTGCCGAGGCGCCGTCGGGCATCGCGACATAGGTCGTGCCAGAGATCACCGAATGGGGGTGGATATGCGAGCCATGCGTGCCGCCCTCGGGCAGGATGTTGATCCACAGATCCTCCAGCACCAGCTTGCCGCCGCCAAGCTCGAATTGCAGATCCTCGGCAAAGGCCGCGACGTGCTTGTCTAGCGATTTCACGATGTCGTCGAAGATCGGGAAGCGCCAGGGCAGGTCGGTGAGCGAGGCGTAGGACGTATAGCCCGGATAACCGTTCTCCTCGCACCATTCCTGGCCCGCCTCATCATCCTCGGCGATCGCGTAGCACGAGGCCTCCAGCTCGTCGGTGTCGACCTTGGGGCCGAGTTCCGCGAGTTTCGCGCGGTAGAGGCGGGTTGCGAAGAGGCTTTCGATTTGCGACATGGCTGGGCGCTCCGAGAGGGGGGAAGTTGCCTTCTCCTACCCGATCGGAGGGCAAAGGCCAAACAATCCTTGCCATATCCGATTCTCTCTGATATTGGCCCCGAGTTCCTGAATTCAGGACCGACATAACCCATCAGATACAGGGTCACCCGCGAGGGGCCCTCTGATGCCAAGAAAGGACCCGGGATGAACGCCCAAGAACTCAAGGCGAAGACGCCTGATGAGCTGCGTGATCAGCTCGTCGCGCTGAAAAAAGAAGCCTTCAACCTCCGCTTTCAGCAAGCCACCGGCCAGCTCGAGAACACCGCGCGCATGCGCACCGTTCGTCGTGACGTTGCGCGGATCAAGACCGTGCTGAACGCCAAAGCCGCTGAAGCCGCGAAGTAAGGAGAGCTTCCTATGCCCAAACGCATCCTGCAAGGCACCGTGACGTCGGACAAGAACGACCAGACCATCACCGTTTCGGTCGAGCGCCGCTTCACGCATCCGGTTCTCAAGAAGACGATCCGGAAATCGAAGAAATACCGCGCCCATGACGCGGAAAACCAGTTCAAGACCGGTGACATTGTTCGCATCGAAGAATGCGCGCCGATCTCGAAGACCAAGCGCTGGCGGGTCGTGGTTTCGGCGTAAGCCGGGGCCATATCGCCAGTATTCGAAACCCTGGGGCCCTCACTGCATAGGCGTCCCCAAAGGTCGGGAGTAACCCCATGATCCAGATGCAGACCAATCTGGATGTCGCTGACAACTCCGGCGCTCGCCGAGTTCAGTGCATCAAGGTCCTCGGCGGCTCGCACCGCCGTTACGCATCCGTGGGCGACATCATTGTGGTGTCGGTCAAGGAAGCGATCCCGCGCGGCCGCGTGAAGAAAGGTGACGTCCGCAAGGCCGTCGTCGTGCGCACCGCCAAGGAAGTTCGTCGTGAAGATGGCACCGCCATCCGTTTCGACCGCAACGCCGCCGTCATCCTGAACAACGCGGGCGAGCCGGTCGGCACCCGTATCTTCGGGCCGGTCGTGCGCGAGCTGCGCGCCAAGAACTTCATGAAGATCATCTCGCTTGCTCCGGAGGTGCTGTGATGGCTGCTAAACTCCGTAAAGGCGACAAGGTCGTCGTGCTCGCCGGCAAGGACAAGGGCAAGCAAGGTGAGATCACCTCGGTTGACCCGAAAGCCGGCAAGGCTGTCGTGGATGGCGTGAACGTCGCGATCCGTCACCAGCGTCAGACCCAGGCCACCCAGGGTGGCCGTCAGCCGAAGGCGATGCCGATCGACCTGTCGAACCTGGCTCTGATGGATGCCAACGGCAAAGCCACCCGCGTCGGCTTCCGTGAGGAAGACGGCAAGAAGGTGCGTTTCGCCAAGACCACCGGGGAGGCGATCTGATGCTCGATCAAGCGACCTACACTCCGCGTCTGAAAGCGCTCTACAAGGACCAGATCCGTGCGGCGCTGAAAGAAGAGTTCGGCTACAAGAACGACATGCAGATCCCGCGCCTTGAGAAGATCGTTCTCAACATGGGCGTTGGTGAAGCCGTCAAGGACACCAAGAAGGTCAAGCAGGCTGCCGAGGAGCTCTCGCTCATCGCCGGTCAGAAGGCTGTGATGACCAAGGCGAAGAAGTCGATCGCAGGCTTCCGCGTCCGTGAAGAAATGCCGCTGGGCTGCAAAGTCACCCTGCGCGGCGACCGGATGTACGAATTCCTCGACCGTCTGATTAACGTCGCCATGCCGCGCGTCCGTGACTTCCGCGGCGTGAAACCGTCCTTCGACGGCCGCGGCAACTTCGCCATGGGCCTCAAGGAACACATCGTGTTCCCGGAAATCGACTTCGACAAGGTCGACGAGGTTCTCGGCATGGACATCATCATGGTGACCACGTCTGACGTGGATGCCGAAGCGAAGGCGCTGTTGAAAGCTTTCAACATGCCTTTCAACGCCTGATCGCGGAGGAACTCAATCAATGGCTAAGAAATCCATGGTTGCGCGCGAAGTTAAGCGCCAGCGTCTTGTGAACAAGTACGCTGCGAAACGGGCCGCGCTCAAGGAAATCATCGCGGATCAGGACCGCCCGATGGAAGACCGCTTCAAGGCGTCTCTGAAACTCGCGGAACTGCCCCGCAACTCGTCGGCGACCCGGCTGCACAATCGTTGCCAGCTCACCGGTCGTCCCCATGCTTACTACCGTAAGCTCAAACTCTCGCGGATCATGCTGCGCGACCTGGCCTCCTATGGCCAGATCCCCGGCATGGTGAAGTCGAGCTGGTAAGGAGGGCGACATGTCTGTGAACGATCCTCTCGGCGATATGCTGACCCGCATCCGCAACGCTCAAATGCGTGGCAAATCCACCGTCCGTACGCCGGCTTCGAAGCTGCGCGCCTGGGTGCTCGACGTGCTCAAGGACGAGGGCTACATCCGTGGCTACGAGAAAACCGCTGACTCGAAAGGTCATCCGGAGCTCGAAATCAGCCTCAAGTACTACGAAGGCACCCCGGTCATCCGCGAACTCAAGCGCGTTTCGACCCCCGGCCGTCGTGTGTACATGGCTGCCAAGGACGTGCCGTCGGTCCGTCAGGGCCTGGGCGTTTCCATCGTCTCGACCTCGAAGGGCGTGATGTCGGATGCAAGCGCGCGCACTGCCAATGTTGGCGGTGAAGTGCTCTGCACCGTGTTCTAAGGAGGGCTCAATGTCTCGTATTGGTAAGAAACCGGTCGAGCTTCCCAGCGGCGTTTCGGCGTCTCTGTCGGGCCAGACCATCGAGGTGAAGGGGCCGAAAGGCACCCGCACCTTCACCGCCACCGACGACGTGACCCTCGCGGTCGAAGACAACGCCGTCAAGGTCACCCCGCGTGGCCAGTCGAAGCGCGCCCGCCAGCAATGGGGCATGGTGCGCTCGCAGGTCGCCAACCTCGTCACCGGCGTGACCGAGGGCTTCAAGAAAGAGCTCGAGATCCAGGGTGTCGGTTACCGCGCCCAGATGCAGGGCAACGTCCTGAAGCTGTCGCTCGGCTACTCGCACGAGGTGAACTTCGAAGTCCCGAACGGCGTGACCGTGACGGCTCCGAAGCAGACCGAGATCGTTGTGGAAGGTATCGACCAGCAGCAGGTGGGCCAGGTTGCGGCCAACATCCGCGAGTGGCGTGCGCCGGAGCCCTACAAGGGCAAGGGCATCCGCTACAAGGGCGAGTATATCTTCCGCAAAGAAGGTAAGAAGAAGTAAGGAACGCGAAAATGGCAAACAGCAAACGGGATCTGTTCCTCAAGCGCCGCCTGCGCGTCCGGAACAAACTTCGCAAGATGGCCGCTGGTCGCGCCCGTCTTTCGGTTCACCGCTCGTCGAAGAACATCAGCGTTCAGCTGATCGACGACGTCAACGGCGTGACGCTGGCTTCGGCCTCGTCGCTCGAGAAAGATCTCGGCGTCGTCGGCAAGAACAACGTCGAAGCGGCGGCGAAAGTAGGTGCTGCGATCGCCGAGCGTGCGAAGAAAGCCGGTGTCGAAACCTGCTACTTCGATCGCGGCGGCTTCCTGTTCCACGGGAAGATCAAGGCGCTTGCCGATGCAGCCCGCGAAGGCGGTCTGAAGTTCTAAGAACCGGAGGGTGGCGGCAACGCCACCCCGATGATCCGGGAGCGTCCCCGCGATGGGGCGCTCACTTGGATTGGATGAAACGGCGTGTTACCACGCCATCACGAGAAGGAATGCCTTATGGCAGAACGTGACAACCGTCGGGGCCGCCGCGAAGAGCGCGAAGAAACCCCGGAATTCGCCGATCGCCTTGTTGCGATCAACCGTGTGTCGAAAACCGTGAAGGGTGGTAAGCGCTTCGGCTTCGCAGCCCTCGTGGTCGTCGGCGACCAGCGCGGCCGTGTCGGCTTCGGCAAGGGCAAGGCCAAGGAAGTTCCGGAAGCGATCCGCAAGGCGACCGAACAGGCGAAGCGCCAGATGGTTCGCGTGCCGCTGCGTGACGGCCGCACCCTGCACCACGACATCGAGGGCCGTCACGGCGCCGGTCGTGTTGTGATGCGCACCGCCCCGGAAGGTACCGGTATCATCGCAGGTGGTCCGATGCGTGCTGTCTTCGAAATGCTCGGCGTCAAGGACGTCGTGTCGAAGTCGCTGGGCTCGCAGAACCCCTACAACATGATCCGCGCCACGCTGAACGGTCTGACCAAGGAAGCGAGCCCCCGTCAGGTGGCAGCGCGCCGTGGCAAGAAAGTGGCCGACATCCTGAAGAAGCCCGAGGCTGAGGCGACCGCCGAAGCTTCGGAAGCGTAAGGAGAGCGATCAATGGCTACCATCGTCGTCAAGCAGATCGGTTCGCCGATCCGTCGCCCCGCCATCCAGCGTGAGACGCTGAAAGGTCTGGGTCTGAACAAGATGAACCGCACCCGCGAGCTGGAAGACACCCCGGCCGTGCGTGGCATGGTCGCGAAGATCCCGCACCTCGTGGCGATCATCGAAGAAAAAGCCTGAGCCAAACGGTTCTGGTGAAAAACGAAGCGCCCCGACCGCAAGGCCGGGGCGTTTTGCTATTCCGTGTCGCGAAGCGCCCGCGAAGCTTTTCGGAACGGCGGCTGCAAACTGCTCGGGAGCGATACGCTCGCGCCCGGTTCCTGTGTCATTTCATATGATTTTATTCACGTTTTTTGGAACCCGACCCCAGGGCACCCGTTGGTCGGATAGGTTCCCCGCATGCTCTCGCCGGGAGCTACGGAAACGTGAGGGATTAAAATGTTCAATAAAATCATGGTTCCGGTGGATCTGCGTCATGTCGAAAAGATGGGCAAGGCGCTGAGCATCGTAGCGGAACTCGCAACCACGCATGATGCCGACGTGATCTTCGTGGGCGTCACCAGCCCGGAGCCGAATGCGCTCGGGCACAATCCGAAGGAATACGAGGCGCGTCTGAAGGAATTCGCGTCCTCCAAGGCCGCAGAAAAGGGCTATCGAACCGCCGCGCATATGATCGTTGCGCACGACCCTGCGATCGACCTCGACAAGCACTTGCTCGAAGCAAGCAAGACCTTGGGAACGGATCTCGTCGTGATGGCGACGCATCTGCCCAATGTCGCGGATTATGTCTGGGCGTCGCATGGTGGTCATCTCGCGGCCCATGCGCAGGCTTCGGTCTTTCTCGTGCGCGGCTGAACGCGCACCAAGAATCAAAACACAAGGACAGGAGGACGGCATATGGCCGAACCTGAGGACATTCAGGGAATACCTGCCCCGGAGGGGGAAACCCAAATCATCGACACCGATTACGAAATCGGTCAGGACAATCTGGAGAGGCAGCTCGGTCCCTTCGGTTTCGACGTTCACAACCCGGTCTTTCTGGTCTCCGCACTGACCATCGTGGCCTTCGTCTTCTACGCGCTGGCCCTGCCCGAGCAGGCGAGCGCGGTCTTCGGGGCGATGCGCCCCTGGCTGACCTCGACCTTCGACTGGTTTTTCCTGAGCGCCGCGGACATCTTCGTGATCTTCTGCCTCGCGCTGATCGTGAGCCCCTACGGCGCGGTCCGCCTGGGCGGCACGGATGCCGAGCCCGATTACACTTATATCGGCTGGTTCGCGATGCTCTTCGCCGCCGGCATGGGCATTGGCCTGATGTTCTTCGGTGTGCTCGAGCCGGTCTACCACATGGCGATCTCTCAGCCGTTGGGCACGCCTTCGCCCTTTGACGCCGATGGCAACCTGATCCCGGCCAATGTCGAGCGGGCCAAGGAGATGGGCCTCGCGGCCACGATCTACCACTGGGGTCTGCACCCCTGGGCGATCTATGCGGTGGTGGCGCTGGCACTCGCGCTCTTCTCCTATAACAAGGGGCTGCCGTTGACGATCCGCTCGGCGTTCTACCCGATCTTCGGCGAGAAGATCTGGGGCTGGACCGGCCACGTGATCGACATCCTCGCGGTGTTTGCCACGCTCTTCGGTCTGGCGACCTCGCTCGGCTTCGGCGCGCAGCAGGCCAATGCGGGTCTGAACCACGTCTTCGGCGTGCCGATCAATACCACGGTGCAGATCGTCCTGATCACGATCATCACCGGTATCGCGCTGTTCTCGGTTCTGCGGGGTCTCGATGGCGGGGTGAAGCTGCTGTCGGAGATCAACATGGGGATTGCTGCGCTGCTTCTGGTCTTCGTGCTCCTCGCCGGACCGACACTGGCGATCTTCACCGATTTCGGAAAAGGACTTCTGGCCTATGCGAAGGACTTCATACCCCTTTCGAACCCGGTCGGACGCACGGATGACGCCTATCGCGACGGCTGGACCGCGTTCTACTGGGCGTGGTGGATCTCCTGGTCGCCCTTCGTCGGAATGTTCATCGCCCGCGTCTCGCGTGGCCGCACCGTGCGCGAGTTCATAATCTGCGTGCTGCTGATCCCCTCGCTGGTCTGCGTGCTCTGGATGGCCGTATTCGGCGGCGTGGCGATCGATCAGGTGATCTCGGATCCGGCAGGCTCGCTGGTGAAGGCGAACGTGATCGACAGCTACAACCCGCCGCTGTCGCTGTTCGCGATGCTCGAAGGGCTGCCGCTGAGCTCGATCACCTCGGTTATCGCGATCGTTCTGGTCATCGTGTTCTTTGTGACCTCGTCGGACTCGGGCTCGCTCGTGATCGACACGATCACCGCGGGCGGCAAGGTCGATGCACCGGTGCCGCAGCGTGTGTTCTGGGCGACGTTCGAGGGCGCGGTCGCGATCGTGCTGCTTGTCGGCGGCGGGCTGAGCGCTTTGCAGGCAATGGTCATCTCGACCGGGCTGCCCTTCACGCTCGTCCTCCTGGTGATGTGCTGGGCGATCTTCAAGGGACTGCGCAGCGAACCGCGCTGAGCATCGCTCAGTTGAGGGGAAAGCGCGCGGGGCAGGGATGCCTCGCGCGTGTTCGTTCCGGGGCTGGCTGCCATAGGTTCTTTCTCTACGACCAATGCCATCTGGAAAGCGCGCGCGGCTGCGTGTAAGCACGCGCGCATGTCCGGAACTGATCCGATCCCCGCCGCGAGTCATCTCCGGCTTGATGCTCTGGGCCACGAGCTCGAAGGGCGCGTGGTTTTGCAAGATATTTCCGTCGAGACGCGGGCGCGCCGGATCGGGATCGTCGGGCGCAACGGTTCGGGAAAATCGACGCTGGCGCGGCTGCTCGCGGGGCTGATCGCACCGACGCAGGGGAGTTTGCGGATCAACGGTTACGACCTTGCCACCGACCGCAAGGCGGCGCTGCGCGAAGTGGGCATCCTGTTCCAGAACCCCGATCACCAGATCATCTTCCCGACCGTTCTCGAGGAGATCGCCTTCGGGCTGCGCCAGCAAGGGGCCTCGAAGCGCGCCGCAGAAGCGCAGGCGCACGAGACGCTGACACGCTTCGACAAAGAGGGCTGGCGCGATGCTTATGTGACGACGCTCAGCCAGGGCCAGAAGCAGCTTCTGTGCCTGATGGCGGTGAGCGCGATGGCGCCGAGACTTTTGATCCTCGACGAACCCTTCTCGGGTCTCGACATTCCGACCAAGGCGCAGCTCGCGCGTTATCTGGGGCTCTATCGCGGCACGCTGATCCAGATCACCCATGATCCGCGCGAGGTCGAGACCTATGACGAGGTCCTCTGGCTCGATCAGGGGCGCTTGCGGATGCACGGCGCCGTGGGCGAGGTCCTGCCTGCCTATATCGAAGAGATGACGCGACAGGGAGAGGCCGATGATATCGCTGACCTCTCCGGTTAAGACCCGCGCGCATGAATGGCCCGCAGGCCTGAAGCTCGCGGGGCTCTGCGCGAGCACGCTGGGGCTGTTCTACATCACCCGCCCCTACGCGCATCTGGCGATCCTTCTGACGATCCTCGCCGCCTATGCCGCACCGGGGCGGGCGTTTCTGCGCTCGGGGCTGCGCGCGCTCAAGGTGCTCTGGCCCTTCATCGTGATCGTCGGCATCTGGCAGGTGGTGATCGGAGAGATCGCCGACGGGCTGATGATCGTGATGCGGATGATCTCGGCGGTGGCGCTGGCCAATCTGGTGTCGATGACGACGCGGCTGAGCGACATGATCGCGGTGGTAAGCTGGCTGAGCACGCCGCTGCGCAAACTCGGGATGCCGACGCAGGTGCTGGAGATCGCGATCGCGCTGGTGATCCGGATGGTGCCGGTGCTCATGGGAAAGGGCACGCGGCTGACCGAGAGCTGGCGTGCGCGGGCAACACGGCGGCCGAGCTGGCGGCTGGTGCTGCCCTTCACGCTTCTTGCGCTTGACGACGCCGACCATGTCGGCGATGCGCTTCGGGCCCGGGGAGGGCTCACATCTGAAAGGGAGAATTAGATGGAAAAGAATGTCGCGCTGATCGCGCTTTTTGCGGCGCTGATCGCCGTTCTGGGGCTGATCCCCAAGATCACGCTGGGCTTTGGCGTGCCGATCACGGCGCAGAGCCTCGGGATCATGCTGGCCGGCGCGGTGCTGGGCTCGAAGCGCGGGGCGTTGGCGGTTCTGCTGTTCCTTCTGCTCGTGGCCGTGGGCCTGCCGCTTCTGGCCGGTGGCCGGGGCGGTCTGGGCGTCTTCTTCGGCCCGACGGGCGGGTTCCTCTTCAGCTGGCCGGTCGCGGCCTGGCTCATCGGGTTCATCGTCGAGAAATGGCGCCAGCCGCCGCTCGCCGTGTCGGTCTTCGTGGCCTCGATCCTCGGCGGGATCGTGCTGTCCTATGCGATGGGGATCGTGGGTCTGTCGCTCGCGCTTGGCAAGAGCCTGACCGAGAGCACCTCGCTGATGCTCGTCTTCATCCCCGGTGACCTGATCAAGGCAGCGGTCGCCGGTGCGCTGACCTCGGCTCTGGCCAAGGCGCGCCCCTCGAGCGTGCTCTCGCGCGCCTGAGCACGGTGGCGATCCTGCTGATCCATACCGGCGGTACGATCGGCATGATCGCCACGCCTGAAGGCTTTGCGCCCGCGTCCGGCGTGATCGAGGGGTTCCTCGCAGATCACGCGGATGCGTCCGAAGGCGTGGAGATCCGCGCCTTCGCACCGCTTATCGACAGCGCGAACGCAACACCTGCCGACTGGGACCGGATCGCCCGCGAGATCGCCACCCATTACGACGCTTTCGACGGGTTCGTCGTGACGCATGGCACCGATACTCTGGCCTACACCGCAGGCGCGCTGTGCTTCGCGCTTGAGGGCTTGGGCAAGCCTGTGATCGTGACGGGGGCGATGTTGCCGCTGACGGTCGAGGGCTCGGATGGCGGACGCAACCTGCTTGATGCGCTCGACGCTGCACGCTCGGCCGAGCCCGGCGTCTGGGTGCAATTCGCAGGCCGCCTTCTGCATGGCGCGCGGGTCCGCAAGAGCCATTCGCGTGCTTTCGATGCTTTCAATGCCGACCCTTCGGAGATCCCGCCCCGCCAGCCGGGCGCTGCGCTCCGGCGTCACGCGATCGCTCCGGCGCGGATTGCCGTTCTCGCCGTGGCGCCGGGAATGGAAGAGAGCCTTTTCGAGCATGCCGCGCAGGTCTGCGACGGGCTCGTGTTGCGCTGCTACGGCTCGGGCACCGCACCAGATACCGCTGGATTGCGTCAGGCGCTCGCCACCGCGCAAGCGCGCGCCATTCCGGTGATCGCGGTCAGCCAGTGTCCTGAGGGTGGGATCGCGCTTGGAACCTATGCAGCTGGCGCGGTCCTGCGCGATCACGGCGTGATCGACGGGCGCGACATGACCGTCGAGGCCGCCTTCGCCAAGCTTAACCACGCGCTGTCCTTCAGTCCTGATCGGCACGCTCAACAGGCGCGTCTCGGTCGCGCACTCTGCGGCGAGATGACGCCCGAACTTTGAACTGGCGGGATCGTTTCGGCCGATGGCGCGTGGTCAGCGCCGGTCAGGGGGCAGGGCGCCGAAGATCGAGCGCAAGTCACGCAGAAAGGCCGCATCGCTTTCGACATCTGTCATCTCGTCGAAAGAGATGAAATTCACGAAACGCATGTTCTGAAGGCTGAAGATCGCCTTGCCGAGATCATAGGCCGAAACGTCCGGAGAGACCGCGCCCCGCGCCTGAAGCACCTCGATCTCGCGCACCAGTACCAGCGCGAGTTGATGGTCGAGCGAGTGATAGGATTTGCCGAAGCGCGAATTCGCCTCGGCGATGGAGGCGGCGAAGACCTGCCGCCAGATCTCCTTGTCGAGGAAGGTGATCGCGTGGTCGCGGATGATCGCGGCGAAGCGGCGTGCGAGGTCGATCACATCGTCGCTTTGCCCGGGCAATTCACGCGCCATCTTTTCCAGGAGCTCCCGGTCGCTCTCGGCCACAAGGGCCAGCAACACGCCGGATTTCGTTCCGTAGTAATTGTGCACGGTCACGCCCGAGACCCCGGCCGCGTCGGCGATCGCCTCGATCGTGGTCGCGTCGGGACCGGCCTTGGCAAAGAGCTTGCGCGCCGCTTCGAGGATTCGGCGGCGGCGATCTGCCTTCTGCTTTTCTCTCAACCCGGACACGAGGGAGCCTCCTTGAATTCAGCCTTGACTAACGCGTCCAGCTTGAAGGGACAAGAAAGATTAAGCCAGAAAAATTTTTTATTGCCTAAAAACTTTTTCGAGACAAAGATTGTGACAGAAGCCATCACGCACAGAGGATCGAATCATGCGTACTCTTCCGCTCCTCCTTCCGGCCGCGACGCTCGCCGCAGCATTGAGCACCACCGCCGCCTTCGCAAAAGAAACCGTCAATGTCGGCGTCTGCGTCTCTTGGCCGGGCTACGCGATGCTTGAGGTTGCCAAACAGAAAGACCTCATCCCCGATTACGACTTGAACATCACGATCTTCGAAGACCCGCTCGGCGGCCATGCGGCTCTCGCGGCGGGGCAGGTCGATGTCTACGGTTGCACCGCGGATTATACGCCGCTGGTGGCCGATCGCGGGACCGACGTCGTCAATGTCGCGCTGCTCAACCCCTCTTACGGGGTGGATCACGTGATTCTTGCCCCCGATGTGACCGCTGCCGATCTCAATGGCAAGAAGGTCGCCGCCCCGCAGGCCTATATCGGCCAGCTTCTGATGGGTGTCTGGCTCGACGGGGAAGGGATCGCGCCGGGTGATGTCGAATGGGTCAACCTCAATGCCGATGAGGCAGTGGGACCGATGCTCTCGGGCGATCTTTCGGCGGCCTACATGTACGAGCCCTGGATCTCGAAAGTTCTCGAGGCGAGCCCGGGCGCGAAAAGCGTCACCGACACGTCCAAGCCCGAGGTCCTGCAAACCGGGATCTTCATGGATGCGCTCTACATGAACAAGAACTTCATCGCGAGGGACCGCGATGCGGCGCTTGCAGTGCTCAAGGCGCGCTGGGAGGGTCTGGGCTACTGGCACGACCATGTCGAGGAAACCAACCAGATGCTGGCCGATTTCCTGCAATGGCCGGCCGAGGATATCGGGTATGTCATCGGTACCAACGGCAAGAGCTTCGAGGGCGGCATCTACATGTTCGACTTCGACGAATCCGCGAAAGCCTGTGGCGTGCTCGAGGGTGACATGCCGCTTGGCCTGAAGAACGGCTTCATGCCGGAGGCGGCCGCACTCACCAATGACTGGTGGATCAAGCTCGGGTTGATGACCAACAAGGTCGACGTGACCTCGGCCATCGACTGCTCGCTGATGGGGGACCTCGTGGCCTCTGGCTACCGCCAGTCCTTCGGTCCGAACGAGTAAACCCCTGCGGACGCCGCCCATCCCCACCAAGGGCGGCGTCCGTATCTGATCAAGACAGGCTCTGACATGCGTCACCCCAGCCCGCGTAAACCGCGTTTTCTCGAAGTTCGGCGCCCCGTTTCGCGCCGACAGGCCGTGCTCTCGGCCATCGCCATCTGGGTGCTGTTCTTCGGCATCTGGCTGATCGCCTCGGAGAGCGGCATGGTGAACCCGCTGCTCGTGCCCTCGCCGGTGCAGGTCTTCGAGACCACCTGGAACCTCTTCGTCGATCGCGGCTTCATCGGCGATATCGGAATCTCGGTCTGGCGCGTGGTGCTGGCCTTCGCGATGGCGAGCGCGCTCTCGGTCCCGCTGGGCGTGATGATGGGAACCTTTCCCGCCATCGAGGCGATCTTCGCGCCCTTCGTCTCGGCCTGGCGCTACCTGCCCGCGCCCTCTTTCATCCCGATCCTCTTGATGTGGTTCGGCACGGGCGAGGCGCCGAAACTGGCGCTCCTGTTCCTCGGGGTGGTGTTCTTCCTGATCACGCTGGTGATGGATCACACGAAGACCGTGCGCAAAGAGCTGATCGAGACCGCGCTGACGCTGGGCGCGAACCGCAAGGTGACGGTGCTTGACGTGGTGCTGCCCGCCGTCCTGCCCGAGATCGTCACCGCAATGCGACAGATGCTGGCGATGACCTGGACCTATCTCGTGATTGCCGAGATCGTCGCCTCGACCACCGGTATCGGTGCGATGATGATGCGTGCGCGGCGCTTCCTGAAGACAGACGAGATCCTCTCGGGGATCATCGTCATCGGGGCGCTGGGTCTTCTGTTCGACCTGCTCTTCAAGGCCGCGCATCGCTGGCTCTTCCCCTATCTTCAGGAGAAACGCTGATGAGCTCGGCTGTTCTTCATCTCGATGAGGTCTCCAAGACCTTCGCGCTTGCGAAGGGGCGGGAACTGACCGCCGTCGACAAGGTCTCCTTCGAGGTCGAGCGCAATTCGATCGTGGTCCTGCTCGGTCCCTCGGGCTGCGGCAAATCGACGGTGCTGCGGATGATCGCGGGGCTTGAGACGCCGACGGGTGGCGCGATCACCCTGGGAGAGACGCCGGTCACCGGCCCCGGGCGCGACCGCGGGATGGTCTTTCAGGCCTATACCTCCTTCGACTGGCTTTCGGTGCGCCGCAATGTCGAGTTCGGCATGAAGATCAACGGCGTGCCCGCCGCCGAACGGCGCGAGCGGGCGGAGCATTTCATCCGTCTCGTGGGCCTGTCGAAATTCCTCGACGCCTATCCCTCCCAGCTCTCGGGCGGAATGCGCCAGCGCGTTGCCATTGCGCGTACGCTCGCCAACGGGCCCGAACTTCTGCTGATGGACGAGCCCTTCGGCGCTCTCGATGCCGAGACCCGCTGGCAGATGCAGGAACTGATGATCGACGTGGCCGAACAGGCCCAGACCGGCATGATCATCGTCACCCATGACATCGAGGAGGCGATCTTCCTTGCCGACAAGATCGTCTTTCTCTCCGCCCATCCCGGCCGGGTGAAGGAAGAGATCGTTCCCGCCTTCAAATCCGGTGGCCGTATCCGCTCCAAGGAAGAGCTGGTTCAGACGCCCGGCTATGCCGAGCTGGAACGCAAGATCATGCGCCTGATGCGCGAAGAAGGACAACACGAATGAGCAAGACGATGCGCACCCATGTGATGCCGGAAATGACCTGGCCCGAATATGCCGAGGCGTTGAAATCGAACCCGGTCGTCTTCATTCCCACTGGCGCGCTCGAGCAGCACGGGCCGCATTTGCCGATGGGGCTCGACTATCTCGTGCCCTCCGCGATCGCGAAGGATGTGGCCGAGGCGGTGGGCGGCGTGGTCGCGGCGCCCGTCACCTATGGCTACAAGTCGATGACGCGCTCGGCGGGCGGGCCGTTCTTTCCCGGCTCGACCGGGCTCGACGGGCAGACGCTGAGCAGCATCATCCGCGATATCATCCGCGAACTCGTGCGCCATGGCGCACGCCGGATCTGCGTACTCGACGGCAATTACGAGAACCTCTGGTTCCTCAACGAGGGGATCGACCTCGCGATGCGCGAGGTCGGTGACAAGGGCGTGCGGGTGATGTGTCTCCAACACTGGGAGTTCCTGACCGAAGAGACGCTCGGGCAGGTTTTCCCCGACGGCTATCCGGGGATCGAGCTGGAACATGCCGCCGTGCTCGAGACCTCGCTGATGATGCATTACCGCCCCGATCTGGTGCTCTTCGACAAGGTGCCCGACAACGCACCCGCCGATGCGCCCTGCTACGACACCTGGCCGCCGCGTCGCGAATGGGTCGCGAAAGAGGGCTCGCTGATCTCGGCCAAGGGCGCCAGCCCCGAGAAAGGCGCGCTGATCGCCGCGCAATATCTGCGCGACATCTCGGCCGCCGTGAAACACGAATTCTACGAGCTCGGCTGATGCGCGCCTCTTTCGATTACAGCGGCACGCGCGTGCTGGTCACCGGGGCGAGCCGAGGCATTGGCTACGGCATCGCAGAAGGCTTCGCGAAAGCTGGGGCCGATCTGACGATCCTGGCCGAGAGTGAAGAGGTCTTCGCGGCGGCCAGCGCGCTCGGCGCGACCCCGATCCTGTGCGACATCTCCGATCGAGCCGCGCTGGCCGATGCGCTCTTGGGTATCGAGAGCCTCGACGTGCTGGTGAACAATGCCGGGATGGAACGCCCGACGCCGCTCAACGGTCCCACACCCGCGACCGACGAGACTTTCGAGCGGGTAATCTCGGTCAATGTCACCGGCACGCAGAACGTGACGCGCGCTCTGGTCTCACGCATCCGCGACAGGGGGCGGGTGATCCTGACCTCCTCGATCTGGGGCAAGACCTCGGTGCCGGAGTTTTCCGCCTATGCCGCCTCGAAACACGCGATGATCGGGCTGGCGCGCACCTGGGCGCGCGAGCTTGGCCCGCGCGAGATCACGGTGAACGCGGTCTGCCCGGGCTGGGTGAAAACCGATGCGGCGATGGCCTCGCTTGCTGCGATGTCGCGATCGACCGGCCGACCCGAGTTCGAGCTTCTGGGCGAAGTGATGGCGGCGCAATCCATCGGCGGACTGATGGAGCCCAAGGACGTCGCGGGGCTTTATCTCTTCCTTGCTTCGGACGCGGCGGCCAATATCACCGGGCAAGCCATTTCCATCGACCGCGGAGAGATCCTGCAATGACGCTCTCGGGAAAGACCGCTCTCGTCACCGGGGGCACGCGCGGCATCGGTTTTGCGATCGCCAAGGCGCTCGCGGCCGAGGGCGCGCGCGTGGCGATCTGCCATCCGGGCGATCCGCGTGCGGGCCGCGCCGAGGCCGAGCTTTCAGCCCTCGGACCTGCCTTTGCCTTCACGGCCGATGTGTCTGTCGAGGCCGATGTGGTCGCGTTTTTCGATGCGGTGGAGGAACGCCTTGGTTCCCCCGATATCGTCGTGGCCAATGCGGGTATCTTGCGCGAAGCCCCGATCACCGAGATGCCGGTCGAGCAGTTTGACCGGGTGATCGCGGTGAACCTGCGCGGCAGTTTCCTGACCACGCGCGAGGCGGCGCGCCGGATGAGCGCGGCCAAGACCAAGGCCGGGCGGATCATCACCATCGCCTCGGATCTGGCGTATCTGGGCCGCGAGGGGCTCTCGGCCTACGCCGCCTCCAAGGGGGGCGTGGTCAGCCTGACCCGCTCGCTCGCGCGCGAGCTTGCGCCCGCGATCCTCGTGAACGCGATCGCACCGGGCTCGACCGTGACCGACATGACGAGCCCCGAGAACATGAGCCCCGAGGCCTTGGCCAAGGATCTCGACACCCCACTCGGACGCTTTGGAACGCCCGAGGAAATAGCTGCGATGGCGGTCTTTCTCGCCGGACCCGGCGCCGGGTTCATCACCGGGCAGGTCTTCGGCGTGAATGGCGGCAGCGCGATGACCTGAGGACCCACGATGAACGATCCCTTCTTCCTCCCCGTTTCCGCAATGGAGATGCCGCGTTACGCCGGTATCCCGACCTTCATGCGCCTGCCCCATGTCGGGCTCGACGACGCGCGCCTCTCCGAGGTGCAGGTCGGCCTGATCGGCGTGCCGTGGGATAGCGGCACCACGAACCGTCCCGGCCCGCGTCACGGGCCGCGCCAGCTTCGTGACATGTCCTCGATGTTGCGCGCCGAGAACGGAGCGACCCGCGTGCGCCCCTTCGAGTTGGCGAACTGCGCAGATCTCGGGGATGTCTCGCCCAATCCCGCCGATATTCAGGATGCGATGGGCCGGATCACGCGGTTTTACACGCGCGTTCTCGAGGCCGGAATCGTGCCGCTGACGGCAGGCGGAGATCACCTGACCTCACTGCCGGTTCTGCGCGCGGTGGCGGAAAATGCGCCGGTGGGCATGATCCATTTCGACAGCCATACCGACCTCTTCCATTCCTACTTCAACGGGATGATGTACACCCATGGCACGCCCTTCCGCCGCGCGGTCGAGGAAGGCCTGCTCGATCCCAAGCGGGTCTGCCAAATCGGCATTCGCGGCTCGACCTACGATCAGGAGGATCGTGATTTCGCCCGCTCTGTCGGCATCCGCGTGATCCCGATCGAGGAATTCCACGCTCGCGGCGTCGAAGACGTGATGGCGGAGGCGCGTGAGATCGTCGGGCAGGGCGAGACCTATATCTCCTATGACATCGACTTCATCGACCCCGCTTTCGCGCCGGGAACCGGCACGCCCGAGATCGGCGGGCCGAACTCCTATCAGGCCTTGCAGGTGGTGCGCGAACTGAAGGGGGTGAAGGTCGTCGGGGCCGATCTCGTCGAGGTCTCTCCGCCCTTCGACTCCGCGGGGGGCACGGCCTATCTCGGCGCGACGGTGATGTTTGAGCTGCTCTGCATCATCGCCGAGCAGGTTACGGCTCGGGCCTGAACACGGCGGGCGCGGGCGGATATGCCTGCTCGCGCCTGTTGCCAATGAAGCATAACCTTGCACGCCTCACACCAACCACCGCCAAACAGGACCAAAAAACCGCTTTGAATTCAATAGACTACGACAGTTCCGATTCGCAAGATGAGCATAAGCATACTGTCCGACGGCATAAGCATGCAGCTTTCTCACGACTGGCTTGGAAAAGAAAAAGGCCCGCAAAATGCGGACCTTGAGAAGGCAGGACTGTATAAGCTTGTCAGTCTTCGTCTTCGAGCTGTTTCAGTAGAACGATCGGATCGAACGCGACTTCATAGTCGTCGACATCAAACGGCGACAACCCCACCGGCAGTCCATACATCCGCGAAAACGATTGAGAGAAATGATCGATCGTGCAGTTCGTTTCACCAGCACACCTGCACAGCGCAAACGCCTCAATCATTAGTTCGATGACCAGCCCCCAGCGGTTCGCGCATGCAAAGCTCAACCTCTTCAAGAAGTCCTTGGTCGACAGCTCATCAAAGCAGAGCTCTGCTTTGTCAGCGAAGCTGTAAGCGAGATTATTCATTTCCTCCAGGTCACGGGGCAGCCGTATCTCGTCGAACTCGACCGGCCGGAGCAATCTTGCGAGCTGCTCCTCAGACCGCACATAGCCCGCGAGTTCAGGCACGCCTGACAGAATGAGCATTATCGGCCATCGCGCGTCTTTCATCAGGGTCTTGAAGCTGTCGAGAAAGTTGCGGTTCGTTTTATGGTTGTCCTTGCTGAAGACGTGCTGACACTCATCGAAATAGATGCCGATCACGCCGAGTCTTTTTGCCTCATCGATCACTCTCGCCCAAATGTAGTTTTGGCTACGTCGGCCATTTAGCGGGTAGTCCAGAGCCTCCAGAACCGCGAGCCCGAGGTCTTTCCAGGTCATCCTGCGAGAAAGCAGGATCGTGATAATCCGAGCTGGCTGCCCGCTCGGCATCACGATATTTTCTGCGTGGAATGACGTCAGCATTTTCTTGATTTCATGGGTCTTGCCCAGCCTCGATTGGCCAGTAACCATCAAACCGCGCGCCTCAAAATCCTTTCCTAAAGAGGCCTTTGCGTAGTAATCAGTGATGCACCAGCGCAATGCTTGATGCAGCTGTTCCGCACGCGCGAATGGGTAACTGGCTTCCTTCAGCGGCGCGATCGCAGCAACTGCCTCCATATCTACAAAAGACATTATTTAAGCCCTTTCACTTTCTCAGGGCGCCCGAGAACGCCGTGGCTTTTCTCCGAGGCTCTGGCACCCCTCGATTCTTTTTTCGTTGCCTTCCGAGGCGACAATTCAGGCGTTTCTTCGCCTGAATTTGAACTTGCGACCAATTCCTCACGCCCAATGCCCTCTTGCCGCGCAATCGACTCGGCATCGAGCAAGCCCCCGTCATCGGCGAGAACGATCCGTTCGCAATGATCGAGATCTGCAAGACGCCCGGGTTCGACCGTGTTCGAAAGCTGCTTCACGGGCGCGACCCTCGCGCCAGCGAAAACCGCGCGAGCCATCTTCCGACACTCTTCAATAGTGCTGTAACTCCGTAGTATCTTCCGGTCCGCACTGATCGCTGCGAGCATGTCGCGTCTTTGGCGGCGGGTCTCGACCAGACGGTCTTCGTGGATCTGTTTGGAGACTGGGTCTTCCTTCCTCCACACCGCCATCAAATCGAGGATCTCCGGCAATGTCATATCGGCAAACGCCGTGATCTGAAGCTGCACCTCCAGGATCTCTTGGGATTTGGGCAGAACAACGGTCGCGAGATTCATGTCATCAGGATCGACGAACACTTTGACCTTTCCGGTAATCCTGAGTTCATCCCGTTGCTTTTGAAGCTCGTCAGAATTGAAGAAAATACCGCCAAATACACGCACGCCCTCGTCCGTGGGGGTGACGCTTTCTTCCCATCCGAGGTGGATTCGTCGCCAGTTCGAATCCATCGGTCGCACTTGCCCTCGCAGATCATTGATTTCCCGATATACATCGGCGGGCCGCCGCCCACCCATTCCGACACCGAAATGCGGAAGCGAAGGATATTCGTCGATAAAAAAGCGCGTCAGGATTGCGTAAAGTTCTTCGACATTCAGCACACCATCTGCTTTCGCGTCGTAGCCCGGAAGTTCACCTGGTTTCCGGCCGGTGTATCCCATGATCAGTTTCAGCAGAACTGACTCCACCGTCCCAAACATCCTCTCAATATAAGGCTTGTCGGTGGATGCGTATGCGCGCGCGATGGTATTCATGGATGCGCAACCCATGAGCGCAGCAATGGTCTGACTGTTTCTAAGCCCAGGCCCGTTGTCATTTTTGACATGTCCAAGACCCGTCGCCCGCGCCGGCTCGCCGGAGCAACCATATTTCCGTTGTTCGCGGAACTTGTCGCGGGTTGCCATTCGCAGGAGTTCGAGCGTCGCCTGCGCCTTCGGCTGATCGCTGATTACCCACGCCAGGGGCATACGCGATGCCACATCGATCATCACGAGGATTGTCAGTCGCGTGCGTATCTCCTCATCGATTTTTTTAAGTGTTTCTTTCTGCTCGTTTGATAGTTGATACCAAATGCCCTTCATCTTGGCCGAAATCACGAGGGAAGCCTTGCACTCGTCCATTTCAACATATTCGCCGACTAACAACGCGCGAATATCGGTGCTTCCACGCCCTCTAAGATTTCGCGCTTCGCGCTCTCCCTTCACAGCCACTGCGAGCTCTGTCGGCGAAATCAGCCGATCACGAAATGCCTTGAGGCTAGAATTTGACGGCATTATCAGCGCGGGAATTCGATTGCGCATCCGCTCCGCATTTGCCGCGCCGACCAAACCCTCGAGATGCTGCCTCACATTCGCAATGGAATAACCTTTCTTGTCTAACCCGAACTCATTCCAAGCGTTGAACATTAAGCGTTCAAGTTCGTAGCAGAGCCTCGGCGTCCGATTTCCTTTCAAGTGATCTAATGTGACGAGTGCATCGAGAGGGCTCACATCCGACGGGAGCGCTTCGTAGACACGATAATATTTGAGGAGGGTTCGACCTTTATACAGGATCCATCGCGCACTCCGGCCGCCGTGTTCGAGCTTCAGATATACCGTTTGACCAAAAAGCGTGGTGACAATCTCACGAAGAAACTTTCGGTTTGACCCCTGATCCAGAAACCGAGCCGTTATTTTCAACTTTGGATTTCCGTTTTCTTCTCGGCGCGCCGCAATCAGCAGATCGATCGCTTTGCAAATCGAAGTGTTGAATTTCGCGATTTCTTGCTGCTCCTTGGAGAGCGCTTTCGACGTTTTATAGCCGCCAAGCCGTTCACTCACTAAATTCGCGCCAGGGGTAATCCCGCCATGGAATCGCGTCCCAGGTAGCTTGAGGTAGTCGACAAACTTTTGAAAAGGAATCGAGTAAGGCACTCCGGTTTCTGGATCCGAAAACTCATAGCCCTTATCGCTTTGCCCCAAGACCACAAGCTTCCGCTGGAAAAGTGTCACCTCGGACCCGATCGGCAGTTCATAGCGTGGCACCAAAGTCATGCCGCTACCTCGATCCGCGACCACTCCCAGAGAACATGATCCAGATCTGCCCAAAGTTGTTTTCGGGCAACCAGCCGGTAGCAAGCGGCGAAGGCGCGGCTCTGGTGGATGCCGACATGCGGGAAGATGTCTTGCATGTGCCATAGGGTCTTAAGTCGCCTCGCGGCAGCGAGAACAATCTCGTCTGCCTCCGGGTCCGGGTCTGAAACGTAGAGGAACATACGAAACAGGTTATCGCGACGCTGGCGCGTGTAGTCAGTGGCATTCGCAACCACCATATCGTGGGCGAGCCGCTCCCTCCGAGAAGCCTGCGCAATCAACTGAATCTGGCGCTGAGTCCGCGGCTTCTTCAAGCTGGCTGCATTGCGCACGAAGATGAGGCGTCGTTCACCAGTGCAAAATTCCACGAGCAGATCGTGCGTATACTTATGATGTTTTCCGTCTTCTTCATCGAAAAATCTGACCTGCGCCGGCTGAAACTTCAGGTCAAAAACATTTGGGGATAAGAGCAACTCAATGGCGACAGCCGCCTCGGCTGCACTTTCACAGATGCCGATCCGCGGCTTCCAGTTGTCTGCTTCAGTTCGATAAGTTAGAAACACTTTCTGAGACGCGGCACTGCGCGAAGACGGACTGCGTGCCCCTTCAAACGACAACACACCATGGATTGGGGGCAATTCAATTTTACTCGCCCGCGGCAGTTTTCGCGGCGAGTGGTTCCATTCGTCATGATCGATGACGTAGTTCATCATCGGATCTCCTTGTCGGCTCGGCATCTGCCGTCACTTCCGTCGTCTGGGGAAGATCGCGTCTTGCATGACCCCTTTGGGGGCTCTATCGATGCAAGTGAAATACGGGCGATCTTCGTCCCAACTCTCACCGCGCGTTACGCATGTAGCGCGCGTTTTCTTTTTCTTACCTCGTGCTTGACCGCCCTCGAACACCGGCGCCCCCTCTGCTTCCCGATCCCGGGCCGCGAGATTCCACAAAGCCAAAAATGAGTCAATATCTATATTTTTCAGCATGTTAGAGGAATTTTTTTCGCACAGATCACTCTCCTACCCTGATCCGGTTCAGACATGCCTTCTCGTTGAGCATGACGCCTCACGCGCCACGCCCTGCCGTCCGTCTTGTCATTTCCGGAGGTTTCGAACTTGTCCTCTGACTTTATCTCGTCCGGCCGCGTGTGAATAGGCCAGCGCAGAGGAAACCTGTGGAGACTCTGTATTGTTAACTCATCAAACGCGGCGATGCTCGAGTGATGGCCGTTTAAGATGGCTATCGATTTGACGCTAAGGTCATCCCATTAGCGTCCTGAGGATATCCTCATCGGTCGAGGGTGGAGAACGCTCAGAAAAGAGCCAGTCAAAGTGCGCCAGGGAGCCGGGAACAATACCGGCCGGAATTTCTGATGGGACGATGCAAATGACTTCACTCATGAGCCCCGCGCCACCTCGCCCCATGTCGGCGAGGAGAATTTTCCGCAATCGATGCGCGGCCACATATTCGATATCCAGACGGTCCGCGAGTGTTTGCGATGGGACGCGAAATCGCCGCGAATATTCAGAAAATCCCGCATCCCCTTCGCGAATGATCATTTCCGCCGCACGAAACCAAATTGCGAGATCGACCCTGGACCGATGCAAGATGCTGCCAGCTGTGGGCGAGAACTGATGTCGACATACTTTGCACTGAAAGACCGCCCGCGTTTCGACCATGCCCAGGTCGTCCGAGCCGCATTTGACGCAATTTGGACCGTCGGGCCAGCGAACTTTGATGAAGCGTTCACGCCGATCTTTGCCGGAGCAAAAATACCGTTCGACGCCTTCGACGGGCAATCGCCTCTCCAGGCTCCACCAATGCACATTTTCACGTTCGATTTCCGTCAGTTTTCTAGAATTCAACTCCAAACGACAGCCTCAAAAGTGCGCAAACCCAACCATTTTGCCCCGTTGCGAGCAGAGCGCCCCAAGGAGACCGCACTTCCGAGGCAAAGCACGTTCGATGTCGCACCGCAAGTTTCCGATGCTAACGGCACCTTCGGCGTGCCGCGCGCCTAGCAACTCAAGCCAACTGCGCTGATCGAGGCGAGCGAAATACGAAATCGCTCGTGCGAAAAACAAACTCGAACGGCAGCGAGTGATGTTCATGACGCCGACGGGTCCTCCATCCTGTAAGGTCGGCGATGTGCGTTCAGATCGAGGCTTCAGCTTTGCGCTGAGCAATGCCCTTTTGCCGCTGCTCGAACCCCTCAGTGCCCGGACCTGGAACTGCCCCTATTACCGGGTGCGGTTCGATATGCGCTGGATCACGTGGGTTCTGACGTCGAACAATCGCCGCACTGTGCCTGCGCCGCTACTGAGCCGGTGTCGCGTAATATGCATCCCGCAGCTCTCGGGCGCGCATCTCGCATATTTCGCGCTACGGGAAGCGGCAGCGCGTGGATTACCAGCTGATACTGTCGACGCGCTGGCAGACATGCTTGCAGGTGCTCAACCAGGGTGGGACCTGCGCGCGGTGATCAAGTTGATCGACGGTCTCGTTGCCCGCGAGAACCGTCCGCCGCTGCAGTGAAATGGCGGAATGGGCGGAAACCGGTCATTCGCTGCGCCATCGATAAATGACTGAACAAGGAAGGATAACGAACGGCTGTTAGCCCGACTGTGCAGAGCCGACAATACTGTTGACCCCACCGCTTCGGAGACTTCTCTCAAAGTAGTTCGATCGACGGTCAGTTCGGGCCAACGCCATGGCCCGGAGCCATCACGAACGGTTTAGATCAAGGCTTGTAGACCGCGTCTTTTTCCCAACCGGCGAAACCGGTTTGCAGAACTACGACGTTCGTTCGACCTGCAACCCGCAGGGCAAATGCCGCTTGGGCGGACAGGCTGCCGGTGTTGCAGAAAAGGACTGTCATTCGATCCTTGGGAATCTCGTCAATCCGGTCCAGCACTTCGCGCCATTCGATATTGATGGAACCGGGAATCGTGGCAGCGTCGAACTGCTCTGCGTCGCGTGTGTCGACGAAAAGCGCCGTTTCAAAGACGGCCTGGTCGATCTGTTGCGGCAGTATGATGCCGGCCTCATACTCCGAAAACATCATGTATTCCTGCATCGCCTCGATGGCCGCGTCCTGCGCCAAAATGGGGGTGGAATGAAGGCAAAGCGCGACAGTGGCCGCGCCAAGAACGTGAGACAGTTTCATCTGGGTGTTCCTTGGTTTTCGATCTTATTCGGTGACTTGTGCTTGCAGTTCCGTAAGGAACGCCTCGATGCGTCGGGCATTGGCGCCGCGGTCGATCTGCCCAAGGCGCGAGCGTGATCGCATGTCGATGCGGCTGCCTGTCTCGATGTCGGTGACCCGAACTGCCACCTCGTCCTCGAAGCCGAAGACGCGGCTTCGGGCGATGGCTTCGATCTGGTTTTCCGCAGGATCGGCCGAGAGCACCTCCCAGCCACGCGTTTCGACAAGGGTCAACGCCTCTGAGAATGCATCCTCGACCGGGATCGGAAGGTCCAGCGGGCGCACGTCAGGATAGGCGGAGCGTTGTGGCTCGGCATTCTGCGCCGGGTAGTCCGTTGGGGTCGCGGTGAACCAGTAGACCGGCGGGTCTTCGGTATCGGTCGAGATGTCGTTTATCGGCGGTGTCGTCCAAGCGGCGATTTCGAAAGCCGCTCCGAGGCCTACAACGGGCAATGACAGGATAAGACCAATCAGCGCAATGCTGGCACCGCGGCTCTTGCGGATAGCCCCCGCCAAGGTCACGAGCGCTGCGACGACCCCCACTAACGCCGCCCAGACACCCCAACCGGCGATGTTATAGGCTTGGGGCCAAGGCCATCCGCCCGCACGATACCCCCAGACGGACAAAGCAAGAAGCGCAAGGGACACAAGGCCCAGAAGGATCGTCGCAAAGCCAAGGCGTCGCGTTATGATTTCAAGCATCTGTATCTTTCTGATCGGAGGCGGGATTTAAGCGGAGTGCGTTTCCAGGGATAAACGGGCCTCCGGACAGCCGAAAAAGAGCACCTGCAAGACCTGTTCAGGAAAGGGGCGCGGATTCTCGGGGGTGCCGAGGGTGTAAGTCATTCCTCTTCCTCCACCGCGATGCGTGGGTCGAGAGCATGGCCCGAAGCCGGGCCACGCAGGGGCTGGACCAGCATTCTATCGATCCAAAGATCACGACGCGTGCGGAACTGTTCTATCCCGATCTCCATGTCCTGATGCCCCTTTGCCGGTTGCGCGACATAGGTGCCTAAGAGCCGATCCCACCAGGGCAGGTTGAAGCCGTAGTTCGAATTGGTCTCACGCGGATCGACGGAATGGTGGACGCGATGCATGTCCGGGGTGACCACGATTAGGCGCAGCACTCTATCAACCGGGCGCGGCAGATCGACATTAGCGTGGTTGAAAAGCGCGGTCGCATTCAGGATCACCTCGAACAGCAGCACCGCGACCGCAGGCGGCCCGAGCGCCGCGACCACCGCCAGCTTGATCCCCATCGAGATCAGGATTTCCAGCGGATGGAACCGCAGGCCCGTCGTTGCGTCGAAGTCGAGATCGGCATGGTGCATCCTATGCAGGCGCCAAAGTCCGGGAACCGCGTGGAACATGACATGCTGAAGGTAGATCGCCAAATCGAGCACCAGCATCGAAACAAGGATGGCCGCCCAAGTCGGCCACTCCAGATTGTTGAACAGCCCCCAGCCACGGTCCTCGGCCATGACGGCCAATCCGACTGCGAGGATCGGGAATGCCAGGCGCAGGATCACCGTATCTATAAAGACCATGGCAATATTGTTCGTCCAACGGATCAAGCGCGGTATCTCTCTGCGCCGCCGGGGGGCCGCGACCTCCCACAACGCCATCGCCGCCAACACGCCCAAGAAAGCGGCAAGTCGGATCGTCGGCTCGGCAGAGAGGATCGTTTCGGTCATGCGTTCGGCTTTGCTCTTGTGGCGCGGGCTGGATTCGCTATCATTCAATTATTCGATTGAATGATGTAATATTCCGAGGCAGCCCATGTCAATTAGCCCGAAGATGGCCCTTCTCGAAGAATACGCCCTTGTCGCGCGGGCCTTGTCGGCCCCCGCACGCCTTATGCTTCTTGAACAGCTCGCCCAGAGCGAGCGCAGGGTAGAGGCGCTTGCGGAAAAAACCGGGCTCACTGTCGCGAATTGTTCGCAGCATTTGCAGCAATTGCGGCGCGCTGGCCTTGTCACCAGTCGGCGCGACGGAAAGGCGATAATCTACAGGCTGACCGACGCGAGGACACTGACGTTGTTGGGAATTTTGGGCGATGTTGCCGAAAGGAACCTCGCACAGGTTGGGGAGATACTGCGCGGACTATCGAACGGCGAAGGCGCGCCGGAACCGATCAACCGCGACGAGCTTGCCGCTCGACTGAGTGAAGGGTCGGTGACCGTCCTCGACGTGCGCCCCGCCGACGAGTTCGCCGATGCCCATATCCCTGGCGCGCTCAACATGGCCGTGACGGAGCTGGACAAGTTCCTGACGGACCTCGACCGGAACACCGAGATTGTGGCCTATTGTCGTGGTCCATACTGTGTCTACGCCCACCAAGCCGTGGCGTTCTTGCGCAAGAATGGCTTCAACGCCCGTCGTCTTGACGGCGGTCTGCCTGAATGGCGCGAAGATGGTCGAACCATTCGGTCGACATCCTGATTTACAAAGGCTTTATTCGATATTCGATATTCGATATTCGATATTCGATATTCGATGTTCGATGTTCGATGTTCGATGTTCGATGTTCGATGCCGCAACGTGTCGACCTCACTATGTCAGCTCTCTGGGTGCGAGGCCTTCGAAATGCCATGATGACTCGCCCGGACTTCGCATGAGATTTCACGATCAAGACAACGTCAGCTTCATGTCTGCTTTGGGCGGGAAGCGGACGTTCGCCGCAATGCTCGGATAAGTGGAAACCGGCCCTTCATGCGATCAAGACTTGCGTGCTTTCACTCCTGATCCAAATATTTGTGTTTCGATCCTTTTCTGGGTTCCTCGATCAGTTTTTTGTGGCCGTCATGAGGCCTTCAACCCAGCGGTAGAAAATGGTTGAACCGCGCTCACAGCCATCCAAGTTTCATCCATCGGCCAAGCCCTCGACAACAAGGGCACGCCGATGTGGCCGTAAAGAAGCGACAATTGCCAGCCGGCCTCGGAGGACGAACGGTTCTTCTGATGCGAAAGGTAGAGGGCTGATGCCAGTCCGGTGCGGTCGGCACCTGCTTTGCAGTGGACCAGCATCGGCTTGGGTGCCTTCGCCATGACGGCCTCCAGTTCCGCGACGCGCGCCGGACCGAGAACCTCGCTATCGGACATTTTGAAGTCGATCAGCTTCAGGCCAAGCCGCTCGGCGGCGGCTTTCTCCTCGTCATACCAGGCTTCACCCGGATGCGCGCCGCGCAGATTCAGCACCGACTGAATCCGGTCCTTTTCCTTGTAGGTTTTCAGGCGCGTGGCGGTGGGCTGGTTCGATCGATAAAACTCCCCGGCGACTACAGTATGGAAATTGCCGCTCAGCTGAAGATAGCAGAGGTAAAGCACAAGGGCCGCAAGGATGCCGAATACGACAGTTCCGACGATGCGCCCGAATTTGAGAAACGTCATGTGGGTCTCGCTCCTGAGCGGCCCCGTGACCGGGGCCGCGACATCGTGTTGGGATTAGTCGGCCTGCTCGGCGCCGCCCGCGTCTTTCTTGACGCTTTGCGTCACGGCGACCGAGCCGGGAAGCTGCAAGCTCACCGTGACGTCCTTGGCCGATTGCGCGGTGGCGTAGATCGAGTTCGGGTTCGCCCGCAGGTGCCCGGCCTTGCCGCTGTCATCGACATGGATTTGGGCAGAGCCGTTGGCCGGAACGCTCACGTCGGGGTGAAGGATATAGGCCTCCTGCGCGCCGCTATCGGCATCGGTGATCGTATAGTAGAGCGTGAAGCCACTCAGCGGCTTGGCGCTGTCATTGATCAGTTCGATTTCGAGATGGTCGGGCGCATCCGTATGGGTCGCGGGATCGACATTGTTCTCGACCAGCAGCTCTCCGATGTGGAACGGCGCGGCAGTGCCTGCGGCTGTGATCGGGCTTGGCGCCATCACCGGCGCCGTGTCGGCCAGATCGTTCTGCCCGTCGCCATCGGTATCGGGATTGAGCGGATCCGTTTGCAGCAGGGGCTCGGCCATGTCGGGCACACCGTCCTTGTCAGTGTCGGTCTGTGCGGCTTGGGCACCGCCCGCGGCAAGCATCAGCAGCACGGACAGGGTGGAAAGGGTCTTGTTCATCGTCAGGTCTCCTTGGTCAGACGATCGGCACGGATCGGACGCAGAAGGACGAGCACGCCGAGGCCGAGGGTGAAGAAAATGAGGAACCAGGCATCGCCCTTCCTGTCGGCCCAGATCGGCCCGAGCGCCTTGCCGGTGTAGATGTCCTTGATTCCGAGCACCGCGAAGGTGAAGCGCTCGTAATGCTTGGTCACGGAGGAGGCCTCGATCCCGTTGCGGATGGTCTCGTAGGTGGCGAAGCCCTGCTTGATCCGGGTCTGCTCGGCCTTCGGGATCGAAAGCTGCGCGAAGACACCGCCCGCGACCTGGTTGTCGGGGTCCATCGTGTCGCCGATCTGCGGCGCGACCAGCACCACCAGCAGCCACAGCGCAAAAGCATAGAGCAGGCCGCTCGCGGGGCTCTTCAGCCACAGGCTCAGCCCGAACCCAACCGCGAAGATCGCGCTGAGATAAAGCGTCGAGGCCCCCCAGATGATCGCGAGGCGCATCAGCTCATTCGGCCCGATTCCGATGCCCGAGCCAAGCGCGAGGACGACCGCGCAAAGCGCGAAGACGAAGGCGAGCGCGGTCGCCATCAGTCCCGCGCCGCCCAGCAGCTTCGCGGCGAGGAACTGCCAGTTCGAAAGCGGCCGCGTCAGGATCAGTGCAAGGGTCTGGCGCCCTCGCTCTTCGACAGCGGCGCGATAGCCTGCGATCAGCGCGATCACCGCGCCCATGATCTCGATCTGCTCGATCGTGCCGCGCATCAGCTTGAGCGGGTAGAACTCGGGGGCCGCTATCGAACCAAGGCTTTTGCCGAGCGCAAGCAATTGCTGTTTCGCGGCCATGTAGGTCGCGACATCGGTGCGCATCGCGATGGTGCCGATGATCAGCGAAATGAGCGCGGCGGTGACGAGCGCCAGCGTCGCTGCGAGCAGGAAACGGTCGCGCAACGCGATGTGCGCGTCCTTCAGCGCGATGGTCGGAATGGCGGAAAGATCACGCATCCGGACCTCCCTTCGTCATGTCGAGCTTGAGGCAGCCGCGCAGCGCATAGAGGCCGGAGCCCGCCGCAAAGAGCATCATCACGACCAGCGGCGGAACGGGGCCGCGCGGGGGCAGCCCCTCGGGCAGATAGCCCATCAGCTCCGCGCCGAGATACTTGTAGGCCTCGGCTTGCGAGAGCGGTCCGAGCAGCGCGGCCGAAAGGTCGAAGGTCGCGGAGTGCGGGGCCGGGGCGAGGGCCGAGATCGGATTGATCGCGGCGGTCGGCAGGATGTTCCCGGTCAACGCAGGCCAGACGAAGGTCAGCACCAGCCACACGACCGTCGGCACCATCAGACCGGCGGTTTCGCTGCGCGCCCGTGCCGAAGCGCCGATCGCGATCAACCCGAAGGTCATCATGTAGAACCAGCCCAGGATGAAGAACGCAGCCAGCCGCGCCCAGTCTCCGGTCCCGAGATGCACCGAGGGCAGGATCGCAAGCGTTGCGGCCCCGACCACACCTGCAAGCGTCGCCAGCCCGCCCACGGCCAAGGCCAGAGCCGAAATCTTTCCGCGCGCATAATCCAGCCGCTCCAGCGGACGCACGCCGATCAGGGGCAGCACCCCGGCCCGGCGGTCGGCCTCGACCATCCGATAGCCGATCACGATGGCCGAGAACGCGCCGATCAGGCTGATATAGATCGTGAGATTGCGCAGCAGCGCCAGCGGCGAGCCTTCGGTGACCGGGTTCGGCGGCACGGGCTTGCCATTGGCCTCGAACCAGTGCCTGGCACTGGCGTAGATCGCATCGACCGTCGAGGTCGCGGACCAGCCCAGATAGGCCGAGACCAGAACCAACGCGGCGAAGAGCGCGGCTACCAGAACAATCGTCCTCTCTCGCGCAAGCGCCGCAAGCGCGTGACGGCGAAGGATCGTGGAGGGTGTCATGCCGCAACCTCGCGCTCCGGCACGACCGACAGGTAAAGCGCCTCGAGCGCCTCTTCCGATCCGTAGCGCGCATTCACCTTCTCGATCGTGTCGTGGAAGACGAGCCGGCCATGCGAGAGCACGCCGATGGAGGAACACGACCGCGCCACTTCGCTCAGCAGGTGGGTGTTCATGAAGATCGTCATGCCATGCGCGTTGAGCCGCTCCAGCACTTCGCGCAGCTGGCGCACCCCCATCGGGTCGAGCCCCGAGGTCGGCTCATCGAGAAACAGAACCTGTGGCCGATGCACGATGGCCTGCGCAAGGCCGACCCGCTGGCGCATCCCCTTCGAGAAGGTCGCGATCCGGCGGTCCGCCAGCGCGCGGATCTCGAGGAAATCCATCACCTCCTCGACGCGGTCGCGGGCGTCCTCGATGCGCGAGAGCGTCGCGAAAAACCGGAGGTTCTCGCGCGTGGTGAGCGTGTCGTAAAGGAGGACGTTCTCGGGCAGGTAGCCGATGGAGCGGCGCAGCGCGATCCGGTTATGCGCCAGATCGCACCCCGCGACGCTCGCGGTTCCGCCACTGGGCTCCAGCAGCGTCGTCAAAAGCCGGATCGTGGTGGTCTTGCCGGCACCGTTATGACCGAGGAACCCGAAGATCTCGCCGCGTGCGATCTCGATGTCGAGCGGGTGGAGCGCGGTGAAGTCCCCGTAGCGCAGGGTCAGGCCCTTGGTGCTGATGGCCGGTGTGTCTCTATGCATCTCGTGGCACCTCCTTTTCGTGTCGGGAGGAGAATGACCCGCGCGAACCGGGTTGAGTTCGACCGCTTCTTACAAATCGGTGAGAAGTCGTTTTTTCCCGCGCAAGCCTCGGGCGACGACGAAAAAGGCCCTCCCTTCCGGTTGCCCGAAAAGGAGGGCCACGCGGCACGCAACCTGAGTGAGGATCAGACCTTGCGCCGCGACACCGTCATCGCGGCGACGGTAATCGCGATGACGACGAGAAAGCCCAGGCTCGTGGGGATCGTGCCGAAGCCGAGCCCGCCGTAATCCAAGGGCTGCGACAGCAGGTCACCGAAGGAGGCGCCGAGCGGTCGGGTGAAGATGTAGCACAGCCAGAAGGCCCAGAGCCCGTCGAGCCGGAACGTCACATAACCCGCGGCGAGCGAGGCGATGATCAGACCGAAGAGGATCCCGGTCCCGAGATAGCCGATCCCGAACTGCTCGGAGATCAGGTCACCGACCGCGGTTCCGAGGGCGAAGGTGAACAGGATCGCGAGCCAGTAGAACCCTTCACGCTTCGTGGTGTAGATCTCGTGGATCGAGAGGCTGCGCTCGGAGGCGAACCAGGCCGCGAAGGTGCCACCCAGAAGCAGCGTGAAGGCAACCGTCGAGTCGATCAGCGGAATGCCGAGATTGTCGGTCATGTTGTCGGTGATCAGGGTGCCGACGATCGAGATCAGCACCACGGCCGACCAGTAAACCGCAGGCACGTAGCGACGCTGCGAGAATTGCCAACGCATCACCAGCGCGAGGATCGCCGACATCAGGATGGTCGTCGCGGTAAGGCCGAGGCCGAGATTGACGGCCAGGAAATCGGCCGCCGTCTCCCCCATCGTGACAGCCATCAGCTTGATCAGCCAGAAGCCGGGCGTGACCTCCGGGACGCGGCTGACGGGGTTCGAGATTTCTTCAGCCTGCGGGGTGAGGATTTCTGTGTAGGTCATGTCCGGCCTCAGTTCTTCAGCATCGCGAGGGCCTGCGCCGAGAAAGCGTCGGCACGGGTGTCGTCATCGGCATTGCAGCGTTCGAGCGCCTTCGCCTGTAGATCGGCGACGGGCTTCGGCGCGGATTTGCCGCCGAGCGTGTCGCGCAGCTGCCCGATCATCGCTTCGCATGGAAGCGCGTGGCCGGTTTGGTCGGTCACCGCGACGCCCGCGATCTTCTGCACGGCACCGATCTCCGAGGGCACTGGATCGGCCAGAGCGGTCTGCAACCCGTCGAGACTCTCCATCACGGTCTTTGCCTCCGGCGACTTGGTGCGCAGCGCGGCGAAGACCTTGTCCGCCGCCTCGTCGATCACCCCCCAGGCAGAGGGATCGGCCTCGCGCAGCTTGGCGGCGTTCTGATCCCAGAGGGTCTCCAGATCGGTGGCGCGTTTCTCTGCGGCAGCGAACTCACCCTTTTTCGCGAGGCTCTGGGTGTCGCTGACAATCGTCTCGTAGGGGCCGAGGTCGCCAAGGCTTGCGGAGCGCGCCGCGTCAGCGCCCGACGCCCCGGAATGCATGGCCATTTCGACCATCGAGAATGACGCGACCGGCACCGCGATCAACGCGGCGGAGAGAAGCAGGTTTCGCATAAAGATCCTCTTCGATTGCGATGCATCGGCATCAATGCACACAGCAATCGACCGCAGGAGCGTGAAGCGTTTTGCCCGCGTCTTACGGATTTGTAAGAACCGCCTCTCAGTTCAGCGCCAGCACCGGAATCTGCCGCGAATTCCTTGTCGTGATTCCACCTGCCAGATGCGCTGTCCCCGCGCTGGTCAGCGCGTTCACCAAAGCGGGCGCGATATTTTCGGCGTGTTTCGCATCGTCTGTAAGCAGGCCGTCATCGCGTGTGAACACCGCAAGCCAGAGCCGCGCCCCCGATTCATCGACATAAGGTGTCTGCCAGAGTCGCAGTCGCGGGATCTGCATCTCGGCCTCGGGGCCGGGTTTGCTGAAGCCGAGCACGTTCGGCTCGTTTCGCCAGAAAAGAGGGGCAAGCGCCGCCCCCGGCATGGCCTTGTCGCGAACCGAAGCGAACGCCGCCCGCATGAGCGCGGTCAGGCTGGGCGTTCCCGCCCGGGTCCAACCCTGCGTCTCGAGCGCGCTTGCGATCTGCGCGGGTCCGCCCGCCCAGATGCCGAGCGACAACGGAAAGCTGTGCTCTGCATCGAGGCTTTGAGCCTCGAGCGAGCCCGCACTCAGTTCCGGCAAATTTGCGCCTTGCGCAACCTGGATAAGCGGCTGCGCCATCGGCGGCGGGTTCAGCGCCTTGGAATAATCGTGCACACGCATCACGGCAAACCCGCCAAGCCCGAGCGAGAGTGCGAGCAAAACACCGATCTGCCAGCGCGGTCGCGGCGATACGTGTTCCCGGATACGCGTCCGCAGCCACTCGGCGATGGCGATCCCGACCAGAAGGCAAAGCGCCCCGAGGATCCAGCCCGCCATCACGTCGCTGAGGTAATGTTCGACCAGATAGAGTCGGCTCAGCCCGATCAACCCCGCAAAGAGCGCAGCGAGAACGCCCGCGCTCACCGCGCCAAGCCGCGTCAGGCGCCAGAGTACGAAGACCAGCATCCCGTAGAAGGCGACCGAAAGCGCCGCGTGGCCCGAGGGAAAACTGCCCGAGCTTTCCTGGAAATAGCCCAGAATCGAACGCGGTCGGCTGAAGCCCGCTTTCAGGATCACCACCGAGACCAGATCGAGCCCGAGCGCAATCAGCACTCCCGAAAAAAGATCGAAACGGCGCAGAACGGCGAGCCAGGTCAGCGCAAGCGCAAGCACCGCCAGCACCAAGCGCGTATCGCCGAGCGCCGTGATCCAGGTGAAGATCTGGATCAGGCCCGGCGTCCAGAACAGGCGCATCAATTCGGCCAGTTGTGCATCGATCTGCACGATGGGTGCCGCTTGCAGAAAATCGAGCGAAAGACCGATCAGCAGCGCGAACAGGTAAACAAAGGCCAGCACACCAAGCGTCAGAGGCAGCCCAGCCAGATGACTGCGATCCAACCGGCGCGTGATCCATTTCGCCGCACGCGGGTGACGCCCACCCCAGCTGTCGACGCGGGGATGGCGCGCGATCTCGTCGAGCAGACCTCCCATCATCTCAAGAAGATGCGGAATGGCGCGATCGAGCCGACGCAGGGTCCAATAAAGCACTGCGGCGATTACAAGCAATGCAAGGTAGAAAAGCGTATTGCGCGTCATCAACGGGCTGAATGTCGTGAGTCCCGCGCCCAAAGCGTAGCCGAAGCCGACATGCGCAATCGCGTAAGGAAACCCGCTCAGGATGTTCCAGAGCCGGAATTTCTTTCGTTCCATGCCCGCAAGTGCGGCGGCAAAGGGCACGAATGCTGCCACCGGGCCAAGAAATCGCCCAATAACCAGCGCGATGCCGCCCCGTCGCTTAAAAAGCTCTTCTGCACGTTTGTAGGGCTTCATCTCCTCGACTTTCCAGCGCCCCAACATGCCATGGCGCGCGTGCCGACCGAGCCACCAGCTGGCCTCGCCGCCCAGAACGGAGCCGATCGCGACGAACCAGATAAGGTCGAACGGATCAAGCATCCCTTGTTGCACCATCACGCCGCCCGCATCGACGATGAGCGTGCCGGGAATGAAGATTCCCGTGAGGAGAAAAGCTTCAAGTGCCGCCGCCGCCGCGATGATCCAGTAGCCGAAGATGCCCAACGCAACGATGGAGGGCAGAACCTGATGAATGGCGCTCAGCATGTCAGTCTTTCGTGAAGAGATTGCGCGCGCCGCCCGAGATCAGAAGGGCGATTTCGGTCAACGCGAGATAAGGTGAGGTTCCTGGCGGCAAGGCAACATAGCGCGGCCGCCAGTCGGGGCGAAACTTCTGCTTGAAGCGCCTGAGCCCCTCGAAATTGTAGAAACTGCCGCCGTGTCGGTAGATGAGATTGCCCAAACGACTTGTCAGACGGGCCGACGTTCGGTCCGATAGCCCAGCAAGCGGCGCGAGCCCAAGGCTCAATTCAGTCCCGCCGCGGTCGCGCAGAGCCTCAATCAGCGCGAGGAACAGGAACTGCATCACGCCGTCTGCGGCCTCCGGGCGATAGCGCATCAGATCGATCCCGAAATGCTGCGCCCCGGGGCTGCCAAGCAGGTTGGCAAAGCCGAGGATCTGGCCGTCGCGCCGGATCAGGGCAAGCTCGCAATGGTTCAGATATGCGGGCTCGAAGCGACCGACCGAGAACCCCTTCTCCTTGCCCTTTTGCCCCGCAAGCCAGCTATCTGAGATTGCGCGGAGCTCATCGATCAGCGCGGGATCATGCGGTGGCGAGACGATCTCGAGTGAGAAGCCTTCACGCAGCGCCCGGTTTTGCTCGGCGCGCATCGTCTTGTATTTCGATCCCGCGAGCGAGAAGTTTTGAAGGTCGATCACCGCCTCCTCGCCGATCTTGTGCAGCGCATAGCCCATTTCGATCCAGAGCGGCAGGTATTTGGTTGAGACCTCGTAGAAAACCGGTGTGATCCCCTCGCGGCGCGCGCGTTCGTGGAAGTCCCAGGCGAGCTGGCGCGCGGGTTCGGGCGGGCCGACCGGGTCGCCCAGAACGGCGCAAAGTCCGTGGCGGCGCGCATACATCAAGAACGCGTCACGTTCGGACGAGAAGACCACGTTCTTGTCACCGGTCAGCGCGAACCAGCCCTGCGGCACGTCCTGCTTCGCGAGGATCTCTGAGACTACGCGATCCTGCTCGGGATCGGGCGCCAGCGAGAGCCGCCGTGCCGGGCGCAACGCGAGCCAGAGCAGCAACCCAAGCATCAGTGCGCTGACCAGAAGTCCCGCGCGCAGCGCACGCGGCGTGGCGGATCTGGCCGTGAAATCGAGCCAGAGCGCGTTGGTATAAGGCGTCGCCTCATGGGCGAGGAAGAAGAACACGGCCGCGGAGGCCAGCATCCCCGCCATCATCGCCATCCAGATCGGTCCGAAGCCACCCTCGCTCAGCGCCGCTTTACGGTGGAAGGCGCGGCGGAACGGCCAGAGCGCGAGCGCGGCAAGGCCGAGCACCACCGCCGATTCCACGTCGAGATCGTCGGCCAGCACGGCAAAGACCCCCACGATCAGCGCACCGATTGCAAGACTGTGCGCAAGCTGCACCCGGCGCACCAGCGCATGTGACAGCACGATCAGCAAAACGCCCGCAAGCGCGCAGGCGAGCGTTCCCCCTTCGGCCAGGATCGCGCCGACCAACCCGGGATCGTCCATGTGAAGTTTGAGAGATGGCATCAGCGCCACGATGATCAGCCAGAAGCCAAGCCCGAGCACGGCGATTCCCGCGATACGCGGCGCGACGCCCTCAATCCCGCCCATGACCGGGCGCATGGGCTCGGAAATTTCGCCGAAGATGCGCGCCGCCCAGCCACCCGCGAGGCGGGCCTCGTTGATCGACACGATCACGAAGGCCAGCGCGAAGGGCAGCAGGAAATAGATCATGCGGAAGGCCAGCAATCCGGCCGCCGCCTCGCCCACCGGAACGCCCGCGGGAAGCGCCGCGATCACCATCGTCTCGAAAATGCCCACCCCGCCGGGCACATGGCTGAGCACGCCCACCATCGTCGCCGCCGCGTAGATCGCCAGGAAGCTCGCGAAGGGCGGCGTGCCTTCGGGCATCAGCACCCAGAGCGCGAGCGAGGCCATGGTCGAGTCGAAAAGCGCCACGACAAGCTGACCGAGAAGGATCCGCGGCGCGGGCATCGCGATTTCGAAACCGCGAAAACGCAGCGCGCGCCCTGTGACGGAAAGCCAGAACGCCCCGCCGAGGATCAGCGCCGAAATCCCGATCGCACCGAGTCGGATCGCTGCCTCCGACGCCGGGATCACGCCGGCGAGTGCAGCAGGATGCACCGCCAGCGCCAGCACGCCCACAAGCGTCAGCCCCATGCCCATCGCGACCGCGATATAGGAAGACAATCCGGCGACCTCGAAGGCGTTCAGCCCGGCAGCTGAATAGATACGGTAGCGCACGGCCCCGCCCGAAATCACGCTGATGCCGACCGTGTTGCCAAAGGCGTAGCCAAGAAACCCTCCCAAGGCGACGGTGCGTAGCGGCAGGCGCTTTCCGAGATAGTGCAGCGCCCAGAAATCATACCCTACGAGCGCGAGATAGCCCAAGGCCGTCGCCCCGAGCGCCGCGCCGAGGGTCGGCAAGGGCGTCGCCTTGATCTGTGCGATGACTTGGTGAACGTCGATGCTCGCCAGCAGGTGATGCAACGCCCAGAGCCCCATGAGAAAGAGCCCAAGTCCAAGCACGATCGGCCAGATCGTCTTCAGCCGCGACAGGGTCGGCCGCATCTGTGCCGGATCGGAGAGTGTCATCGTTACGTTCCCAAGTTTACTCGTCTATGCCGACCGTCGCGCAAGACGAGTTTATGGCGATCTTACAAATTCGTAAGAAAGCGAACAGACGGTGCGGTGTCGACCGTGACAATAGCGACCCGATATCGAAAGATGGTGCGATGAAGATCCTGATTGCCGAAGACGATGCCGAAACCGGCGACTACCTGCGCAAGGGGCTGACCGGAGAAGGTCATGCCGTCGACCTTCTCCGCGACGGGCGCGAGGCGCTGACGCAAGCGACCACGCAGAGCTACGATCTGTTCATCTTTGACCGGATGATGCCGGGGCTCGATGGGTTGGCCCTGCTCAAGGCGTTGCGCGCCGCGCAGATCGCCACGCCCGCGATACTCCTGACTGCGATGGGCAGCGTGGAGGATCGCGTCGCGGGGCTGCGCGCAGGCGCTGACGACTATATGGTAAAGCCTTTTGCTTTCGTAGAACTGCTCGCACGGATCGATACGATCGCGCGCCGGCCCGCGCTCAAGGCCGAAGTGACTGAACTCGTTCAGGGCGATCTGCGCCTTGACCTGCTTTCGCGCGAGGCCTGGCGCGAGGGCCAGCGCATCGACTTGCAGCCGCGCGAATTCATGCTTCTGAAGCATTTCATGGAGCGTCCGGGCCGGGTTCAGACAAAGACGATTTTGCTCGAGGCGATCTGGGACATCCATTTCGATCCTAAAAGCAGCGTCGTCGAGACCCATATCAGCCGCCTGCGCGGCAAGATCGACAAACCCTTCCAGACGTCTTACCTGACGACGCTGCACGGGATCGGCTACGTCTTCGAGGCCTCGTGATGCGCGCCTTCACCTGGTCAATGCGTTTCGCTATCGCAATCTCGACAGTGTTCGCGCTCGCGGCGCTGGTGGCGGGCGGGATTTCCTACATTCTGCAATCCGAGGAGATGAGCCGCCGCCTCGAGGCCGAGGTGCAAGCCGATACCGAGGCGCTCGCGCTTTCGGCGCAAGGCGGTGACCTTCAGGATCTCACGGAGCAGATTTCCGCTCGGGTCAGGACAAGCCACGAGAGCACCAATATCGTGGCCTTCATTCCAAATGACAGCTCGGCCGCGCTCGGAAATATCCGTGTCGTGACCCCTTTTGAAGGCATACGCCATATCGAACCAGGCGCTGCGCTGAAACTCCTCTATCCGCCCGCCAAGAATGCGCCCGAGGGGTATGTCACCTTCGGGATGCAGCTTCCGACAGGCTGGCTGATGACGGGGCGGGACGATGCCTGGTTGCGCGAACAGGGAGAAATCCTCGCCACCAGCTTCGGCTGGGGGCTGGGGCTGGCGTTGCTCCTATCTATCAGCTTTGCGATTTTCATCGCACGGCGCAATGAGGCCCGGATCGACCGAATGGAACGGGTTCTGGATGCGGTTGGTGAAGGCCGCCACGGTTTGCGGATACGCGACCAAGGTGACGACGACATTGCACGGTTGGCCCAGAGCGTCGATCACACGCTCGACCAGCTCGAGGCCGGAATCGAAGCGATCCGTCAGGTTACGACCGATGTCGCCCACGATCTGCGCGCGCCTCTCGCGCGGTTGCGTCTGCGTCTGGAGCCTGTCGCACTCGATCCATCTCTGTCTTTCTCGCATCGTCAAGAGGTGGGCAAAGCGCTCAGCGATCTTGATCAGGTCTCCGAGACCTTCGACGCAATCTTGCGCCTGTCTCGAATGCAAGCCGGGATGGTCGAAATCGAGCGCAGGCCGCTAGAGCTTACAGTAATCTGTCGGGACGTTGCGGAGCTGCTCGGACCTGGCGCGGAGGATGCGGGCCATAAGCTGGTGCTGGATCTGCCAGACGAGGTATCGGTCGAGGGAGATCGCGATCTGCTGTTTCAGGCCCTCGTAAACCTCGTCGACAACGCGTTGCGCTACAGTCCGCCACCGGCGCGCGTTACGATTGCGGTGCAAGAGACCAGCAGAGAGATCATTCTCAGCGTGAAGGATAACGGCCTGGGCATTCCCGAGGACGATCTTGCCAGGGTGCGGGAACGTTTCGTGCGCCTCGACCAGAGCCGGAACACCCAAGGAAGCGGGCTGGGTCTGAGCCTTGTCGAAGCCATTGTGCATATTCATGGAGGTGAGCTTCGCTTGCAGAACGACTCACCTGGCTTACGGGTGGAATTGCTCTTTCCGAAGGGTTGACATCGAATAATCACAAGCGAGGCAACAATTGTTGATCGGGTGTGTTTCTCGCCGCCAGTTCTTTGCCAGACTGGCGCAAAATTCTTTCAAGCTGACCACTGAATTGGGGCTGGCGTCGGTCGACGATTTTCTCGCACCGATCCTTTGGCACAATCTGGAACGTAAATCCCGCGGTTTCGTCATTTGCGGAGCAAATGGCAGCTCTGGGTGATCTGCGTTAGGGCGTCACGAGCCGTCTGCGGTCATTCGTTCCACTCATTGCGTATGACCGCTTCGGGCCGATCGCATTGAATTCCATAAGGCCTGCTGCGCGTCACCCAAACGAAATTCGATTGCTTGCAGCGGCCTCCTCTGCGAGTCCATAGTTTTGGACAACAACCGAAATTCGGGCCACCGATTTCAGGCATCGAGGCGAGCCATGGCAATCAAGAAAAGCGACATCTACCGGTCTCTGTGGGACAGCTGTGATCAGCTGCGCGGCGGCATGGACGCATCGCTCTACAAGGACTACATCCTTACCCTGCTCTTCCTGAAATATGTCTCCGATCGTGCCGGCCAGCCGGACGCGCTGATTGAAGTGCCCGAGGGCTGCTCGTTCGAGGACATCCGAAAGCTTCGCGGCAACAAGGACATCGGGGAGGGCATTGATACCGCTATCGCCGGTATCGCCGAGGCGAACGACCTAAAGAACGTCATCGATCGCGCCTATTTCAACGACGCGGAGAAATTCGGGCGTGGCGCCAAGATGATTGCCACGCTGACCGCGCTGATCAACATCTTCAGCCGAGAGGAACTCAACTTCAGCCGCAACCGGGCGGATGGCGATGACATTCTGGGCGACGCCTACGAATACCTGATGCGGAATTTTGCGACCGAGTCCGGTAAAAGCAAAGGCCAGTTCTACACCCCGGCCGAAGTGTCTCGGGTTGTGGCCGCCGTCGCAGGCATCAACCGCGCCACCAGCCCGAAACAGACCGTCTATGACCCTACCTGTGGCTCTGGCTCGCTGCTGCTGAAAGCTGCTGACGCAGCTGATGTCGCCCTGACGATCTACGGACAGGAATTCGACATCACCACCCGCGGCCTCGCCAAGATGAACATGATCATGCACGGGCGTGAGGATGCTGAGATTGCCCAGGGCGATGTCATCGGCGAACCGCAGTTCAAGGCCTCTGAAACCGAGCTACAGACGTTCGACTTCGTCGTCGCCAACCCGCCCTTCTCGGCCAAGGCATGGGGCTCGGGCCTGACCAACGCTACCAAGTTCGGCCGCTTCGATCTCGGGATGCCGCCCGAGAAGAATGGCGACTTCGCCTTCCTCCTCCACATCCTCGGCTCGATGAAGGCCACCGGCTCCGGCGCGGTCATCCTTCCCCATGGCGTGCTTTTCCGCGGCAACAAGGAAGCCGAACTGCGCGAGAAGATCCTCAAGCGCGGCTATATCAAGGCGATCATCGGTCTGCCCGCGAACCTCTTCTATGGCACCGGCATCCCCGCCTCGATCATCGTTCTCGATAAATTCCAGGCGCAAGCCGAGCGCCCCGTCTTCATGATCGACGCCTCGCGTGGCTTCATCAAGGACGGCAACAAGAACCGCCTGCGCGAGCGGGACATCCACAAGATCACCGATGCCTACACCCGCCAAGCCGAGATCGCAGGCTATTCCCGCCTCGTCCCCTACGCCGAGATCACGCGCAACGACTTCAACCTCAACATCCCGCGCTATATCGACGGTTCCGACCCCGAGGACCTGCAGGACATCGAGGCGCACCTCAAGGGAGGCGTGCCGAACCGCGACATCGACGGGCTGGCCGCGTTCTGGGAGGTGATGCCCGGCATCCGCGCCACGCTGTTCGGGCCGAACCCGCGCCCGGGCTATTCCGATCCGCTGGTCGAGCCGGAGGAGGTGCGCTCCACCATCCGCAACCACCCCGAATTCGGCGCCTTCCGGGATCGCGTCCATGCCATCCTCGACGGCTGGGCCGGGCAGAACGCGCCCCTGATGGACGGCATCCAGGTTGGTGACAAGCCCAAGGACCTGATCCGCACCATCGCCGAGAACATGCTGACACGCTTCGCGGATGCGCCGCTGATCGACCGCTACGAGGCCTATCAGCGGCTCATGTCCTACTGGGCCGAATCCATGCAGGACGATGTCTTCATCATCGCCCATGACGGCTGGGAGGCCGCAAAGGAACTTCGCCCCGCACGGCATGAGGTCGTAAAGTCAAAAGACGGCAAGAAAGATAAGATCAATTGGCTAGAAGAGGCCGACCTGACCGTGAACAAGGCGCGGCTTGTGGCCGATGTCATCCCGCCCCGGCTGATCGTCGCGCGCTTCTTCCCTGATGCGAGCCAAGCCCTCGATGACGCGCAGGCCAAGGCCGAGGATCTGGGCCGCGAGATCGAGGAACTGGTCGAGGAACACGGGGTCGAGGGCGGCCTGCTGGCTGACGTGCTGACCGAGGCAGGCAAGCTAACCGCGGCCTCGGTCAAGGCGCGCCAGAAATCCGGCGAGGCCGAGCCGGAGGAGGCGAAGCTGCTGAAACAGGTGGCCAAGCTGATGACGGCCGAGACGGCGGCGAAAAAGGCCGCCAAGGAAGCCGAGGAGGCGCTGACCGAGGCCACGCTGGCGAAATACTCCGAGCTGATCGAGGAAGAGATCCGCTCCCTGGTGGTGGATGACAAATGGCTGACCGATATCGCCGATCTGATCGAGACCGAGATCGAGGCGCGGACCGAGCAGATGACCGCCCGGGTGCGGGTGCTGACCGAGCGGTATGGGCATACATTGCCGGAAATTTCTCAACAGATGAGCGATCTGGAAGCGAAGGTTGCAAAACATCTCGCCGCGCTCGGGGTCGAGGCATGAACCAGGTATCGGACCTCGTTTCGCGCTGGCACATTGGTCGCATTCATCCGACGCCGGAATTGGAACCGGACGGTTGGACCTTGGAGAAGCTTTGCGACATCGCCAAGCTGGAGAGTGGTCACACCCCAAGTCGCAACCGTCCTGACTATTGGGACGGCGGTATCCCGTGGCTCTCTCTGCACGACTCGAAGACGATTGAGGGGAAGGTTCTTCACGATACGAAGATGACCGTGTCGGCACTGGGTCTCGCGAATTCTTCTGCCCGACTTTTGCCCGAGGGGACTGTTGCACTCTCCAGGACTGCAACGATTGGCAAGGTGGCTGTCCTGGGTCGTCAAATGGCGACCAGCCAAGACTTTGCCTGCTACGTCTGCGGGCCCCGTCTCCACAACAGATACTTGGCTCATCTATTCCGAGGCATGGAAGCTGAATGGGATCGCCTGATGGCGGGGAGCACCCACAACACGATCTACATGCCGACGTTTGAGAACATGCAGATCCTTGTTCCCCCCATGGAGGAACAGGAAGCCATAGCCGAGGCGCTTTCGGATGCGGATGCGCTGATCGAGGGGTTGGAGCGGCTGATCGCCAAGAAGCGGCTCATCAAGCAGGGCGCGATGCAGGACCTCCTGACCGCCAAGCGCCGCCTTCCAGGGTTCTCGGGGGAGTGGGTGGAGCGAAAGCTTGGCGACTACGGAAGGTGCCTTCGCGGCGTAAGCTATGATGGGCAGGCCGACCTTTCCGAAACAGATACGTCTGGCACTGTTCGGCTGCTTCGTGCCAACAACGTTCAGGATGGCCAAATAGTATTTTCAGACATGCAATTCGTGAACTCAGATCGGGTCAGAAATCATCAACTTCTTCAAGAAGGTGACATGTTGATTTGCATGGCAAATGGTAGTCGGGCACTTGTGGGCAAGTCTGCAAAATTCAGCGAACCCGACGAGATGGCGTATACATTCGGAGCCTTTATGGGCGCCTTTCGCATGACTTCAGACGCTTGTAGCGGTCGGTATATCGCCCACCTTCTCCAGTCAGATCGTTATCGCCGCATGCTCGGCGTTATCCTATCGGGCTCAGCCATCAACAACTTGGCTCCCTCCCAAATAGAAAATTTCAAGTTTTCTTTTGCCGTCGACAAGCTGGAACAGGAAGCAATTGCCGATGTTCTCGACGACATGGATGCCGAAATCCAAGCCCTCGACACCCGCCTCGAAAAGGCGCGGCAGGTGAAGGAGGGCATGATGCAGAACCTTTTGACCGGACGGATCAGGCTGGTCTGACACATTTTTCAAAGAGTATTTTCTGAGACACGGAGAGGTCCCCATGAGCAAGATCGGCGAGGCGGAACGCAAGGCGCAAGATAGGGTCATTGACCTGCTTTGTGGGCACAAATCCGGCACCCTCGGCGGCCTCGGCTGGCGCTACCTTGGCGACTGGCAAAAGCGCAAGGGCAACGCCAACATCGAGCCCACCCTGCTGCGCCCCTGGCTGGAGGCGCGCGGCTATGCGCCCGAGGTCATCACCCAGGCCATCACCCGCCTTGAACGCGAGGCGCGGATGGAGGGCACCAAGCTTTACGAGGTTAATCAGAGCTTCTACGACATGCTCCGCTACGGCGTGGCCATCGCCCCCGGACCGGGCGAGGCCCCCGTCACCGTCCGCTTCGTCGATTGGGGCGATGTGGGCGCCAATGACATGGGCGTGGCCGAAGAGGTCTCGATCAAGGGCCGCGACGCCAAGGCCTGGAACAAGCGGCCCGATCTGGTGCTCTATGTCAACGGCATCGCGCTTGGCGTGGTGGAGTTGAAGAAATCCACCGTGGGTGTGGGCGAAGGCATCCGTCAGACGCTCGACAACCAGCGGCCCGAATTCATCCGGCACTTCTTCACCACGGTGCAGATCACCTTTGCGGGCAATGACAGCGAGGGGCTGCGCTATGCCCCGATCCAGACGCCCCAGCCCTATTGGCTAGCCTGGAAAGAAGAGCGCGAGATCACCGGCCCGCTCGACCGCGACGTGACCCAGATGATGGAACCGGCGCGGTTCCTTGAGCTGATCCACGACTTCACGCTGTTCGACGCCGGCATCAAGAAAATCGCTCGCCCGAACCAGTATTTCGCCGTGAAGGCCGCGCAGGACCGCGTCGGCACGCGCGAGGGCGGGATCATCTGGCAGACCCAAGGTTCGGGAAAGAGCCTGATCATGGTGATGCTGGCGCGCTGGATCAGGGAGGCCCTGCCGGACGCCCGCATCCTGATCGTCACCGACCGAAAGGAGCTGGACGGTCAGATCCAGGACGTGTTCGGCAACACCGGCGACAAGGTGCGACGCGCACGATCCGGCAATGATCTGATGGCGGCACTGGCCGATCCGACAGACCGCGTCGTCTGCTCGCTGGTCCATAAGTTTGGCAAGCGCGAAGAGAGCGAACTGGCCGAGATGATCTCGGAAATCCAGGCATCGCAGATCGGGGCGCCGGTGGGCGACTTCTACGTTTTCATCGACGAGGCGCACCGCACCCAGTCGGGAAAGCTGGCGCGCGCCATGCGTCAGGTCCTGCCCTCTGCCATGTTCATCGGCTTCACCGGCACGCCGCTGCTGCGCTCCGACAAGGAGACCTCGCTCGAGACCTTCGGCCCCTATATCGGCAAGCCCTATCGCTTCGACGAGGCTGTCGAGGATGGCGTGGTGCTGGACCTGCGTTACGAGGCGCGCGACATTGATCAGCGGATCACTGCGCCCGGCAAGATCGACGCTTGGTTCGAAGCGAAGACGAAAGGGCTGACGCCCGTCGCCAAGGCGACGCTGAAGCAACGTTGGGGAACGCTGCAACGGGTGCTATCGAGCCGGTCGCGGCTGGATCAGATCGCCAACGACATCATCCTGGACATGGAGATGAAGCCGCGCCTGAAAGCTGGCATGGGCAACGCCATGCTGGTTGCCGGCTCGATCCCCGAAGCCTGCAAATTCTTCGAGATATTTTCCAAATCCGGGTCTGTGCTGGCCGACAAATGCGCCATCGTGACCTCCTACAAGCGCGCGGCGCCCGAGATTACCGGCGAAGAGGCCGGGATGGGCGAAACCGAAAAGCAGTATGTTCACCGGGTCTATACCGACCTCCTTGGTGACACGTCGGAAGAGGATTACGAGGAAGAGGCGCTGCGGCTCTTCAAGAAAGAACCGGGGCGAATGAAATTGCTGATCGTCGTCAGCCGCCTTCTGACCGGCTTCGATGCCCCGACGGCCACCTACATCTACATTGACAAGCAAATGCGGGATCATGGCCTGTTCCAGGCCATCTGCCGCGTGAACCGCCTCGACGGGGACGACAAGGACTTCGGCTATATCGTTGATTACAAGGACCTGTTCCGAAACATCGAGAGTGCGGTGGATGATTATACCTCGGAGGCTTTCGACGCCTTCGACAAGGAGGATGTCGAGGGGCTGATCACTGACCGTGCCGAACAAGCAGACCAGGATTTGCGGACTGCCCGCGATGCGTGGCTAGGGCTGATGGATGGCGTTGAGCAGCCGAAGTCCGACGACGAGATCTACGCCTATTTCTCGAGCCCTCAGGGCATCGACCAGGATCCGGATTCCGAGGAGAAGGCACGTCGACGCCAAGCCCTTTACAAGATCTCCGGTCGCTTCGCGCGAGCCTATGCCAATATTGCGGCCGAGCCCGAAGGGTCTGCGTTCAACGATCTTGAACTCGATGAAATCCGCCGCGAGGTAGAGCGGGCTATTGGGATCAGGGATGCCGTGCGTCTTCACAGCGGTGATGCGGTGGACATGAAGCTCTTCGAACCGGCGATGCGCCATCTGATCGACAACTATATTCGGGCTGACGATTCCGAGGTCATTTCGCATCTCGACGACATCAGCCTGATCGACCTTGTCGAAAGCAAAGGCGCCGATGCCGTAAACGACTTGCCCGCCATGTCGAAGCGAAAGCGCGACAACGTGGCCGAAGCGATTGAGAACAACGTGCGCAAGCTGATCATCGAAGAGACGCCGGTCAATCCGCGGTTCTATGAAAAGATGTCCGAGCTTCTAACCGATCTGATACGGCAGCGGCGCGACGAAGCCATCGCATACGCTGAATACCTCGAGCGGATCGCGGCTCTGGTTCGGGATGCAAAAGCTGGCCATGGCAACGAGTATCCCGGCACAATCGACAGCGCTGGCCGAAAGGCTCTTTACGACAACTTGGAAGGCGACGAGACGACGGCCCTCGAAGTCGATAGGGCCGTTCGTGAAACGGCACCCTTCGGTTGGCGGGGCAACGCCATGAAGGAGCGGAAGGTCCGACGCTGTCTTGAACAAGTTCTGGACGACCCAGAGACAGTGGAGAGGATCTTCGAGATCCTGAAAAACCAAAGTGAATATTGAGTGCTCGCAGATCGGCGGCGTTCGCGTCGAGATCGTGCGCAAGAAGATCAAGAACCTGCATATTGGCTGCTACCCCCCCGACGGGCGTGTAAGGGTTGCAGCCCCGGAAAGCTTGAGCCCTGATGCGATCCGACTTGCGGTCCTGACACGAATGTCTTGGATCAGGCGCAAACAGGCAGCTTTCCTCAAGCAGGAACGTCAGACAGAACGCCGCTTCGTCTCCGGCGAGACGCACTTCTTGTTCGGCAGACCACTCAGATTGGAAGTCGAACGATGGGATAAGAAAGTCCATCGGATTTCCAGATTGGGAAACGATCGTCTGCTATTCCGCGTGCCTGTTGAAAGCACCTTGGGACAAATGCGTCGTTGGATGGAAGCTTGGCAAAAATCAGAGCTGAGAAAACAGGCGACTCCTCGTCTTGAAACCTGGGAGGCGCGTCTAGGTGTGCGCACCTCGAAATGGGGCATCCGCCCGATGCGAACCAAATGGGGCAGCTGCAACCCGCACAAACGAATTATTTGGCTGAACTCCGATCTCGCCAAGAAGCCGATGAGGATGATCGACTATGTCATCGTGCATGAACTGGCGCACCTCGTCTCGCCAAGACACGACGAGAAATTCCGTGCGGTTCTTGATAATGCGTTGCCGCGCTGGAGAAATATCCGCAGCGAGCTGAATGCTCTTCCACTGTCTGCATGGACCGACGCGACCAGCGAACAAATCGGCACTCACCGCCCTTAAAGCCCCGTCGAGTTTCAACGACAAAATGCTCAAGGAAAGCAATGCCCCACTGGCTTCCTGAACCTCTCCGCCCGGCTCATCGGGAAACGCTGCCGTCGTTTGTCTCACGACTTTCTGCATCGAAAGGGGTTAGTGCCAAAAACCTCGCCTTGGACATGGGCGTTTCTTTGAAACGCGTGGTGACGCAAGATCCAGAAGCCTTGGAACAGTTGCGCATATGGAGCAGGCTCACGGACACGGAATTTGCCGATCTCCTCTCGTGGACAGGCGTAGGCGCAGGAGACATTCAACAAGAGTTCCGCGGCGAGCTTGTCGGATCACGCTCTCTACGCAATCCGGTGGTCCGGGGGTGTCCGTTGTGTCTCGCGGAGGATGCGGCAGCCGGTGACGGATCACCTTTCAAGGCAATGGTCATGCGTGGCGATTGGCAGTTCAAGGAAACCGTCCGCTGCGTTCGACACGGAGCCGATCTCGTGCCTCTGTGGCGGGCCAATTCACCGTCAGCCCGATACGACATCGGATCGAGGCTCCAAGAAATATTACCCGCGCTCCTCGCAGGAGATTTCTCTCAGCCGAGGCGCGAGGTAACAGAATATGATCACTGGCTCGATGCACGTTTTGAGAATGGAACCGACGCCACTTGGCTAGCCCGACATTCACTCTACGCAGCGACCATCATGTGCCGCCTTCTCGGGACCAGTTTGCAAAGGCTTCCCGGTCAAGCGGAACAAGATCCGCACCAACTTGGTTTCAACGCCCTACGAAATGGCGAGAGAAGTTTTCGGGATGCTCTCGACCAACTCACCGATCACTGCGACAGCACCCAATTTGGTCCAAGCAAAACTTTCGGCTCTCTTCACGAGAAGCTTAGCCGTGACTACGCGAAAGATCCCCAATTCGCCGAGTTCCGCCAGTGTCTCCGCGACTGTATTCTTGAGAATTGGGCGGTGGGAAGCGGCGAATTGGTATTGGGAGAAGCGCTCGCGGAACGCCGCCTCCATTCGGTGACGAGCGTATCGGTGCAGAGCGGTGTAGGTCCCGCTGTCGTCGAAGCGCTATTGATCGAGGCCGGGGCAGTCAGGGCCGATGATCCCAGGCCACGAGCGCGCAAGACTTTCGATGCAAAAGAACATGCCGGGCTCGTCGCCATAATCCCTCAACTGGTTGGGCCGATGGAGATGCGGAAAGCGATGGGTGCGACCCGCTCGGAGTTTCGGGCTTTGGTGGAGATCGGGGAGCTTTGCCCCGTTACGCGGATCGCCGGCTTCAAGACGCCTTGGCTTGCATCCGAAGGCATACGTTTTGTCGAGAGTCTCCGCCGGAAAGGCGGCCCGATCCCCAACGGAGAGCGAGGCTGGAGCACCATCCAATTGGCCAGCGCCCATACCGGAATCGCTGTGAGCCGGATCCTGGCTGGCATTCGGAACGAGGCTCTTCGTGTCGGACTTCGCGATGGAGAACCTGGCTATCATGGCATCTGCGTGTCGCGGAACGAAATAACAGCATTGGAAAATCACGCCCCGCGAGCCACCAAAAAGTGGCGGGAAGGCTCGATCTCGATCGCAGCATTCGGCCGATCAATCGGCATTCGGGATCATGGCACCTTCACGCGTTTCGTTGAGGCCGGGCACTGCCCTGCGCATCTGGTGCGCAACCCAAGGACCGGGCAAAACCACTTGCGGATGACCGAAGCCGAAATTGCGGTGTTTCATGAGAAATTCGCCACATCAAACACGATCGCCGCAGAAACCGGCTTGCATAGGAATACCATTCGGGCGCTTTTGAATGACCATGATATCGCGCCCTTCAGCGCAGACGGCCATGAATTTGGGCGCATCTACCTTCGCAAAGAGGTGATAGCGATCCTGCCCGATGGGGCTGCGATGTATGCAGGGCGCTAGTGCGCTTAACAGGCGCGAATGAGCGATCGGCGCCCCTTCAGCTCACTCCCCAAGAGTCTCGTCTTCCAAATCAAGGCGTTAACCTGATTTCGCCGTGCAACACGAAAAATCTCTTGACAGGGGATGCGCAAAAAACGCCGATTTTGCGCAAGCTTATGCCTCATTGGCAACCTGTCGGAAAAACTGGCGATCCCTGAAGGACTCGAACCCTCAACCTGCTGATTAGAAGTCAGCTGCTCTATCCAGTTGAGCTAAGGGACCGCGCGACCCTTAAATGCGCGATCACGCCCGGGCGTGCAAGCTCAGATCGTGCGCGTCAGGAAGACCGAGTTGGGATCGGGGCGGTAGCTGGCGAAGGGCGGGCATTCCGTGAAGCCCGCGCGCAGGTAGAGCTGACGCGCCGCCTCGAAGGAGGCCTGTGCTCCGGTTTCCAAGCTGAGCCGGGTAATCCCCTCGGCGCGGGCCTCGCTGATGAGGTGATCGAGCATCACCCGCGCGAGCCCCTGTCCACGCAGCTCCGAGAGCACATGCATCGACTTGATCTCGGCCTCCTGCGCCGACATCCGCTTGAAGGCGCCCATCCCCACGGGCGTACCTGCGCGGCGCATCACGAAAAAGGCGATCTCGGGCGCGGCCAGCGCATCGGCGGGCAGCATGTGGATCGAACCGGGCGGGGTGTCGGCATGCATCGCTGCGGTATGACGCGCGTGAAGCTCGGTCAGATCGGGGCCGAGCGGGGTTTCGCGGGCGATGGTGATGTCGGTGCTCATGCCGGGCTATCCTTCGTGCAGGCGCGTCGATGACCGGGGCAAGATAGTTCAGCGCCTGCCGAGCGCAATCGCAGAAATTTCTTTGCGTGCCACGGCGGGTGCGAGGTTGTGGTGTGCCGGTGGCGGTCCTAGAAGTTTCGCCAACGCGGACACAGCCGGAGGCAAGGCGATGAACAGACGCAACCTGATGCAATGCGGTGCGGCAGCGATGGGCCTGATGATGATGCCGCGCATGTCGCTGGCGGCCTTCACGCCGAAGCCCGAGGGCTGGCGCAAGTTCGAGCTGGTCACCAAGGTCACGCTCCCCGCAAGCGACAAGGGCGCGCAGCTCTGGTTGCCGGTGCCGTCGGTCCGTGAGGCGGGCTGGATGAAACCGGGCGAGGCGAGCTGGACGAGCGGGGCGCAAAGCACCGAACTGGTGGTCGACCCCGAAAAGGGTACACGCATGCTTCATGCGGTCTGGGGTCCGTCCGACGCTCCGCGCGAACTGGTGCTCGTCGCCATCGCCTCGACGCAGGATTTCGTCGTCGATCTCAACGCGGCGCAGGAGGTCACTCCGCTGAGCGCGGACGAACGCGCGCGTTACCTCGCGCCGACCGATCTGCTGCCGACCGACGGGATCGTGCGTGAGACCGCCGACGAGATCACCCGTGGTAAGCGCGGCGATCTCGAGAAGGCGCGCGCGATCTATGAATGGATCGTCGAGAACACCGCGCGCAACCCGAAGACACGGGGCTGCGGTCTGGGCGATATCGCTTCGATGCTGACGATGGGCGATCTGAGTGGCAAATGCGCCGATCTCAACGCGCTCTTCGTGGGGCTGGCGCGGGCGGCGGGGCTTCCGGCGCGCGATGTCTATGGCCTGCGCGTCGCGCCTTCGCGGTTCGGTTACAAGAGCCTCGGTGCGAAGTCGGCCGATATCACCAAGGCCCAGCATTGCCGCGCCGAGGTCTACCTCGACGCGCATGGCTGGGTGCCGGTGGACCCCGCCGATGTGCGCAAGGTGATGCTCGAAGAACCGCCCGGAAATCTCAAGCTCGACGATCCGAAAGTGGTCGATGTGCGCCGCGCTCTGTTCGGGGCGTGGGAAGGCAACTGGGTGGCCTATAACTATGCGCATGACGTGGCGCTGCCCGGCTCGGATGGGCCCAAGGTTCCCTACCTGATGTATCCGCAGGCGGAACTGGACGGGGTGAGGCGCGACAGTCTCGACCCGGCGAGCTTCACCTACGAGATCACGGTGCGCGAAATCGCCGCCTGAGGACCAGGCGGGCCCGTATCGGTGACAATCGCGCGCTTCCCCTTTGCCCCGCGCGGGGGTAAGGGCGAAGCAGGAGGTGCGCGATGCGTGTTTTCATCAACGGTTTCGGGCGGATCGGACGTTCGGTCCTGCGGGCTTGGGCGGAGGCGCCCGAGCGCTGGCCGGGGCTCGAGATCACGGGCGTCAACGATATCGAAGCACCCGAGATGCTCGCCTATCTCTTCGAATATGACAGCGTCTTCGGTCCGTGGCGCGGGACGGTGAGTCTTGAAGATGGCGCGCTCGTGGTGAACGGGCGGCGCATCGCGCTCCATCGCGCCTCCGATATCTCGTCTCTTGATCTGGCGGGCGTCGATCTGGTGATGGAATGTACGGGGCGCGCCGACAGCGCGGAGATCGCAGGGCAAGGGCTGGCCGCGGGGGCGGCGCGGGTGCTGGTCTCGGGGCCATCGAAAGCGGCGGAGATCACGGTCGTACTTGGGGCCAATGACGCGGCGCTCAACGGGCAGAAGATCGTCTCGAATGCGAGCTGCACGACGAATGCGCTGGCGCCGCTTGCGCGGCTGCTCGATGCGGCATTCGGCATCGTGACCGGCTCGATGACGACGGTGCATTGCTATACGGGTTCGCAGCCCACGGTCGACAAACCGCGCGGCCCGATGGAGCGCTCGCGCGCTGCGGCGCTCTCGATGGTGCCGACGACGACATCGGCGGGCCGCCTGATGGAAGAGGTACTGCCCGATCTTGCAGGCCGGTTGATCGCGCAGGCGGTGCGTGTGCCCACCGCCTCCGTCTCGGCGGTGGATCTCGCTGTGACGGTCGCGCGTCCAGCATCGGTCGAGGCGGTCAACGTGGTGCTGCGCGAAGCGGCGGCGGCGCCCGGTGCGGTGATCGGTGTCACCGAGCGCCCGCTCGTCTCGACGGATCTGCGCGCGCGGCCCGAAAGCGTCGTGATGGCGCTGCCGGAAACGCGTGCGACCAATCACGGTTTGATTCGAGTATTTGGCTGGTATGACAACGAGTGGGGGTTCTCCAATCGCATGCTCGATATGGCGCTTCGGATGAACTGAGCGCGGTCACGGCGCGAGTTTTGATCACTTTCTTTACCTTAGGGCAATTTTTACGCCTCGGCCCTCGATGGCGTTCGGGCCATGACCTTCGCAGGTTGAAAAGGTTTGTGACAGAAGGGTGACCTTCGAAAAACAACTCTCCGATCCGGTCGCGACGCGATCCCTGTGCACTGAGAAAGCCTTGAAATTAACGCACAGACGCGTGATATGGCGTGAGCTGGCCTGTCGTCCGGGCCAGCCGTTTTCTGCGGCTCATCGGTTGCGCAGCCGAAATTCAGACCTCCGTATTTTCGCAAACTGCGACGCATGAACGGGATGTTGCCCGCTCGCAACCCTTTTTTTCTTGGCCCAGAATGCATTGACAAAACGTCGCACCCAAAATTAACCTTTTCGTGTCTGAAGACGCACGGTGTCGGTCATCACCGTGGATATGCCGTAAATCCGGTCCAGGCGTTTTGACCATTTGTCTCGGCCTCCGGGCCGTTTTCAAATGGGTTGCGCATGTTTGAATGTCTGACGGCGGATTTGGTTCGAGTGTCTTTGACGCGGGCGGTCCTGTGTGTGGTCGGGATCACCCTCTTTTCGAGTTCCGCTGATGCTGCGCCGCAGAGCTGGGCGTTCCGAGACTGGTCCGTGACCTGTCCCGGCACCCCGCAACCCTGCATCGCATCGACGACGACTTTCGCGAAGGACCGGACCTGGCTGGCGACGTTGCGGGTGCAGCCCGCAGACAAGGGGGGCGTGCGCTTGCAGGTGCTATTGCCGCAGCAGATCCATCTCGGCTCGGGCGCGTTTGCGCAAGTGCCGGGTCACAAGGCGCAAGAGTTGCGCCTCATCCAATGTGTTCCTGGTGCTTGCGAAGCGCGGCTCGACCTCGACGCGCAGGGGCTCGCGGGCTGGAAACGCGCTTCGTCCGCCACCCTGACCTACCGGCCAGCACCCAATGTGCCGCCGATCAGCTTCGACGTTTCACTGATGGGTCTGACCAAGGCACTCGAACGCGCCGGCGAGGGGGATGGTGCACCGTGAGACCGTGGATCTTTTCTCTCGCGCTTGTCGGCGCCGTGCTCGCCCTGTCGCCGCTTGTGCTGCCGTCGCAGGCGCGCGCAGAGCAACAGCCCGCCGCCCAGGCAACGCCGGTTCAAACCTTTACTCTGAGCAAGGTGGTCTTCGATCCCTCGAGCTATCTCACGCCCGATCAGCTTTAGGAGGTTGCCGACCGCTACACCGGACGCCCCATCAGCTTTGCCGATCTGCAAGCGATGATCGCGGAGATCAAGCGGCTGTACCTGACACAGGGCGTGCCCACGGCGGAACCGATCCTGCCGCCGCAGGAAATCCGCAATGGGGTGCTCCATGTCGCGCTGATCGAGGCGAAGATCGAAAGCGTGCGCATCGACGGTTTCCCGCGCACCAACCCGACCTTCCTCAACGACCGGATCAGCGTCACCCCCGGCCAGAAGCCCGATTTCGACCAGATCTCGCGCGAGCTGCGGGTGTTCGATCTGTCCTATGACATCCAGCCCTCGCTGAAATTCTCCCCCGGTACCGAGCCGGGCACGACCATCGCCACGATCTATGGTGAGCCGCCCAAGCGCTTTGCCGCCACGCTCTCGCTCGACAATTACGGCCGCCCCGAAACCGGGCGCGAGCGCGCCTCGGTCTTCCTGCGCTGGTCGAACGTCTCGGGCGTGCGCGATGCGCTCTCGTTCCAGGCGCAGAAATCGCAAGGGGCTTATGCGCTGTCATTGGGTTATTCTCGGCCCATCGGCACGCGCGGGGGCGTGATCACCGGCGCGATCAGCTCGTCGAACAGCTCGATCATCGGCGGCGAGTTCACCCCGGTCCAGATCACCTCGGATTCGACCGAGTTCACGATCAACTACCGCCAGCCCGTCAAGATCCGTCCCGATCGCTACTTCACCATCGTGGCCGGGGTTGATGCGGGACGCAACCGCTCGAAGGCGGGGACGCTCGGGTTTTCCGACATCACGCTGCGCGAGATCTACGCGGTCGGGCGTTTCTACCGGCAATGGCCGCGGACGCAGATCAGTTTCGGCATAGGTGCACGGATCGGACGGGCGGATGCGAAAGGCACTTCCGAGACCGAGGGCTCTTACCAGCTGGTTTATGGCGATGCCTCCCTGAGCACGCGGCTGGGCGAGCGGCTGCAATTCGACGCGACCGCGACCTACCAGATAGCTCCGGGCCAGAACCTGCCAGTCTCGCGGCTGATCACCGCGGGTGGCGCGGGCAGCGTGCGCGGCTATCCGAGCGAGGTGCGCGGTGGCGATTCCGGTCTCGTGCTGAACCTCCAGCTCTCGCGCGCCCAGCCCTGGAGCCTGATGGAAGGCAAGCTGAACGTGCGTCCTTTCGCCTTCATCGATGCGGCCGTGATCGTTCCCTACCGCCAGTCGGGCGGGTTCGACTCCAGTCAGGACGTGCTGGCCTCGGCCGGGGTCGGCGCGGCGGTGATGCTGAAGGAGAAGACGGCAATGCTGGCAAGCGTCGGTGTGCCGCTGAAGGAAACGCTTGGGTTTACCGATGTGGGCAAGCCGACGGTTTATGTCGGGCTCGATTACAAATTCTGAGGAGAAATGAGCGAATGAACTGGATGAAAGACAAGGGCGTGACGGGGTCGCGGATCGCGAAGGGGCTTGCGGCGGGGGCGCTCGCGTTGACCTGCCTCGCTCCGGCTGGCTGGGCCGAGACCGCAGCGAAGGATGCGACCAAACCCGCCGCCAAGCCCGAGACCATGGCGCAGACGGCAGAAACCACCGCGCCGACCGAAGTGGCCGACATCGCCAACAACACGGCCTTTGGCGACTGGATCCTGTCTTGCCAAGCCGCGACCGTGAAAAAGACGGTGTGTCAGCTCGTGCAGGAGCAGCGCGTCAAGAGCTCCAACCAGCTTCTCGCCCGGTTCATCGCGATGCCCGCCAAGGATGGCGCGGTGCTGATCGCGCAGGTGCCGATGGGTGTCTATCTGCCCGGCGGCGCGGTCTACCGTTTCGAAAACAAGGAAGACCTCAAGCAGCGCGACATGGTCTGGCAGACCTGCCTCAACGGTATCTGCGAGGCCGCCGCGCCGCTTTCCGCAGACGAGCTGAAACTCTTCGACGAGAACGCGGCGATCCTGTTCGGCTACAAGCCGACCGCGACCGGAAAGCCGATCGTGCTGCGCGTCAGCACCCAGGATTTCAATAAGGCTCTCGAAGTTCTGAAGAAAGCCGAAGGCTAAGTGTCTGACGCGGCCTGTGGGGGGCCGCGAAGCATACGGGGAAATGCGATGATGGACCGCCGTAAGACGACGAAACGCTCTCTGAGCCGCCTGATCCTCATGCGGCTTGGCTGGTTCTCCAGTGTCTCTGCGGCGGCCCTCTTCGCAGCCCTTCCGACCTTTGCCGATGTGATCGCGGCCACGTCCACCACGAATGTCGTGACCTCGGGCACCACCACCGACGTCACCACCTCGAACATTCAGGGCTCGACCGCCTACAACAAGTTCAGCCAGTTCAATGTGAACGCAGGCTCGACCGTCAATGTGTATCAGCCGCTCAACACGGATGCGCTGGTCAACATCATCAATGGCGGGCAGAGCACGATCGCGGGCACGCTGAATGCGATGAAAATCGTTGATCCGAATGTCTTGAATTCGGCGACCGCGATCGGCAGCAACGTCTTCTTCGTGAATTCGGACGGCTTCGTCGTCAGCTCCAGCGGCACGATCAATGCCGGACAGCTGACGATGAGTGCTCCGACCTCGGATTTCGTCGCGAGCCTGACGAATGAGGCGGATGGCAACCTCACCGTCGGGCTCGACTCGCCCACGGCACAGCTTTTTGCGGGCTCCGAACCGCTCAGCGATACGGGCCAGATCACCATCGACGGCCAGATCAATGCGGCGCGGCTGGCGTTGCGTTCGGGTGGGGCGGGGATGCTGCTGAGGGGGCGGATCACGGTCGAGGATCCGACGGCGCCCGGTCCGGTCTCGGTCGGCGTCAACGTCGACGGAACGCCGCAGGCGGCGGGGCTTGTCAGTCAGGGTGGGGTGATCCGTCTCGTGTCCAAGGGCGGGATCTCCAGCTCGGGCACGATTTCGGCCAAGCGCGGAACGGGAACGACTGCGACGGGGGGCGTCGTCCTTGGTGAAGCGCAGGGCACGCTGAGCGCAGGCGGCACCTATGACGTCTCCGGCACGGGCGCGAGCGATCCGACAGGCACCGGCAAGGGCGGCACGGTATTCCTCTACACCGAAGGCTCGGCTTCGATGGAGCCGAGCCTCAAGGTCGATGCGAGCTCGACGGCGGGTGACGGCGGGGCTTTCGTGCTGCGCGCCGGACTCACCGATGGCAAGACGCTGAGTGCACAGGGTGATTTCGACATGTCCGCGCCGAGCGGCACGGCGGGCTCGGTCTTCCTGCGCGGGCAGGATATCTCGACGGCGGGCACGATCACGACCCATGGCGGCGACCTCGCCATCGCGGCGGACAAGACCGTCACGCTGAGCGACAATATCTCGACGCGCGCCGATAGTGCAGGCGATCCGATCACCGGCGGGCCCGGCGCGGGCACCGCCGGGTCGATCTATGTCGCCGCGCAGGATATCAGCGTCGAGTCCGGCACCACGATCCGGGCCGACAGCACCGGCGCCGATGGCGGCGGGATGCTGCTGCTCTCGGCGCGCTCCTTCAACACGGGGATCGTCTGGGCGATCAACCCCGACAGCGAGACCGCCTCGATCACGATCACCAACGCCGATCTGAAAGCGGGTTCGATCGTGGTGAACTCGGTCGCGACCGTCTCGAATACGCTGGGCAGCGATGTCGACAGCGTCGAGGCCGCGCAAGTCGAGGGGCTCGAGGACGCGACGAACGAAGACAGCCTGCTGACGACCGTCAATTCCGGCATCGACATGATGGAGGGGCTGTTCACCCAAGGCGCGAGCGCCGCAAACGGTTTCGTGCCGCTTCAGGTTCAGGTGCTCAACGCGCAGTCCAATGTGACGATCACCGACAGCACCCTGACGGCGGACGGCAACTGGAAGGACCGCAACCTCGCGCCGCGCGTGCTCAACACCGATACCGCGGCCGATAACGGCCAGCTTGGTGCGACGGGTCTGCTCGAGAACACTTACGGCTTCCTGTCCGATCCGCCTCTGAGCTTCACTTCGACCCCGCAGGATATTCTGGACAATGCGACCGGAAGCCTGCTGGGCGGCGGCGTGCCCTACAGCCTGTCGATCAAGCTGCCTGCGGCATGGGATCCTTCGCAGGATGCGATGCTGATCCAGTCGCATGCGCAGACCAGCTATTCGATCGCCCCCAAGGCCTATGCGCTGGGCGTTGTCGTGGCCGACAGCCAGGTTGCGAGCCAAGTGCTGCTTTCGGGCAATACGCTGACGACCGGGGCAGGCAACATGCGCCTCGCCAGCACCGCAGCCGAGGATCACACGGTCTCGATCGCTGCGAAGAAGGTGAAGGATGTCGCGGCGGCGGTCGTGGTCACGACGCGCAACCTCACCAATCAGTTGATTGTCGAAGGGGGCACCACGACCTCGGCGGGCGCACTCTATGCGGGCGCCTATACCGGCAAATCCCATTCGATAACCACCGGCGCCAATGCCGGCATGGAAGGCCTCGGGGCGCTCGCGGTCAGCGTCGATGTGTCCAAATCGCTCACCGAGGCGGCGCTGGGCGGCACGGTCAATACCGGCGGTGCACTCGATCTCGACGCCGAGACGCTGTTCTTCAACAAGGTTCACGCGACCACCGCGACGATGGGCGTGGCCAATCCGGCGACCAAGATCGCTAAGCAGAAGGCGGCCGACAGCACCCTCGTTCAGGCGATCCCCGGCGCGCAGAGCAAGATCCAGGGCAAGCCGGTCGATCCGAACCGCGCTCCGCATCTGGGCTTTGGCGTCGCGATCGACGTGCAAGTCGACAATGACAGCACCTACGCGACGCTGGGCGGGAATTACCACGATCTGAGCAATGCCAATGCGCTCACCGCGCTGGGCACGACCACAGTCACCGCGACTGGTCAGAATGTATCTGTGAATTCAGCCTATCGCTTTGCCTCGGTGACCGAGGGCGGCAGTGCGCTATCGCGCAGCGTCTCGGCGGCGTTTGGAACGCTGAATTTCGCGGCGAAGAAAGTGCTCGACCGGTACAATGCCGCGCACCCGAACGCGACGATCACCCAAGATGAACTGCTCGGCAAATATTCGCAGGCTCTGATGCTGACCGCATCGGTCTCGACCATGGCGGGCGACACGCAGGCCGAGATCGGGGCGGACGCCACGGTGAATGCAGCTGGTGCCACGGTGCAAGCCCGGACCCGTTTCCCGCATGCGGATCCGATTCAGGATATTCGCGACAAGTGGGAGCAGTTCGTCGGTCAGGTCACCGCTTACGAAGCGCTGCCCGACAATCCGACCGATGCAGCCAATCTCGAGACGCCTGACGCGCCGGGTCTGCTCGACACGCTCAATCCGCTCAACCTCATCACAACCGACGTCAAGAGCAAAGCCGAAGCTCCCGTCCCGAGCGATGGCTCGCGCCCGGTCGTTCCCGAGGATCAGCAGAAGCTCGCCCTCGGTATCACCGCGAATGTCTTCAACACCGACAACACGACGCAGGCGGTGGTGCGTGACGGCGCGGTGCTGATCCTGACCGGCGACATGAATGTGCTCTCCAGCCAGGAGGGCTGGTTCCTCCACGTCGCCAACCTGCCCAAGAAGAACCCGATCTCGGGCGATGCCAAGGTCAACGACGCGATCGGTGTCGCTATCAATGTGGACCGCGTCGGCAGCAAGGTCTCCTCGGTGGTCGAATCCGGGGCGACGATCAATGCGGGCACCAACGCGACCAATGTCACCGCCTATACCCGCAACATCACGGGCATCCTGAGCTTCTCGGGTGGGCAGGGCGCGAGCACGGCCGTCAACGCGACGGTGGCGACCAATATCGCCGATGCCGAGACCACGGCGCGGATCGGTGACGACGCCTCGGTCACCGCAGGCGCCGTGACGATCTCGGCCAAGGACGAGTCCGTCGACTGGGCGGCGGCGGGCGCGATTTCGGCCTCGGAAAACATCGGTGTCGGGGCCTCGGTCGGCCTCAACATCACCGGTCGCAAGGTCTGGGCAGGGATTGGCCCTGACGACCCGGCGGCCCCGGCGGTGAACGCGGGCAGCACGGTGATCGACGCGGACAGCCTCGTCATCAGTGCCGAGAACGCAACGGTCGATGTCGTCGTCGGCGTGGCCGGTTCCAAGGTCCAGGGCAAGCCCACGCAGCAAGCCGAGCCGGATCAGACGAGCCAGGACGATGACACGATCATTCCGTCCTGGCTCTTTGCCGAGGATGAGAACGACGCGATCGATGCCCAGCAGAGCATGGACACGCCATCCGATAGCGACGGCAATACGCAGAAATCGGGCTGGGCGGTTACCGGCGTCGCGTCGCTCAACCTGTCGCTCGGCAACGAGACCACGGCGGCGATCAACACCCAGGGCACGATCGAGCTCGCTTCGACCCTGAGCCAGACGGCGAAGAACAACGCGGTGCAGATCGCGGTTGGCGGGGCCGTGTCGGCGGGGCTGGGTCAGGCGCAGGACACCAACGCGATCGCCGGGGCTTTCTCGGTGATGGTCGACACGCGCAAGCTCAGTTCCGAGGTCTCGAACGCCACGATCAACGCGGGTGGCGCGGTGACGATCGGCGCCGAGGATCACGCGACGGTGGTGAACGTGGCCGTGGGCGGTGCGGGAACCTCGCGCGGCGATATCGCGCTGGCGGGCTCGGTCGCGGTCGCGGTACTCGATGGCGGTACGACCGCCAGCATCGCCGATGCCGACATCACCTCGAGCCAGCTCGATCTTTCGGCCACCGATGGCTCGACCACGGTCGCGATCGGCGGCGGCGTCGGCATCAACATGGACAAGACCAAAGGCTACGGCGTCGGCATCGGGATCGCGGTCAACACCGTGACCCGCAGCGCGACGGCCAAGCTCACCGGCGCGAGCACGATCGACACCGGTGCCTTCGGGATCATCGCCAACAGCACCCAGTCGATCTACGGCTTTGGTGTTTCGGCGGGTTCCGGCAAGACCGGTATCGCGGGCTCTGTTTCGGTCAATAACATCACCGGCGGCGCGCGGGCGGATGTGACCGGCAACGGGCCGGATGCGGACCGGTTGGGCATCTCGGCCAGCTCCATCAATATCGGCGCAACCGAGGCCAATTCGATCTTCTCGCTCGGCGGTGCGCTTGCCAATGGCGACAATGCCTATGGCGGTGCTGCGACGGTCAACGTCATCTCGGCCGATACCGGCGCGACGATGACCGATGCCGTGGTGACAGGACAGGGTGGCACCGGCGGGACGGGCACGATCACGCTCGATGCGACCGGCACGAGTACGATCTTCTCGATCGCCGTCGCGGGCGCGGTGGCGAACGAGCAGACGGCTGCGGGGGCGGGGATCTCGGCCAACAACATCACCGCAGGCGTCATCGTTTCGGCCGCTGGGACCGAGGCGCTGGATGCGCAAAGTATCGCTCTGAATGCGACCGGCACGCGGACGATTTCCAGCATCGGCGGCGGTGCGGCGGCCTCCAATGGCAGCGCGGGTGGTTTCGCGAGCACGCTCAACCTGCTGACGCAGAACACCACCAGCGTCAATCTCGACGGCGCGCATCTCACCACCACCGGAGCGGGCACGATCGCGGCCGACGCGACAGCGAATGGTACGATCCGTTCGGCCGCCGTGGCGCTGAGCGCATCGCGCGACACCTCGCTCGGCGGGGCGGTGACAGTGAACTATTCGCAAGCGGTCACGCAGGTCTCGAGCGTCGGCGCGACGCTTGGCGCAGGTGGCGCGTTGAGCCTGACCGCAGACGATACGGGCCTGATCGAGAGCCTTGCTGGCGGTGCGGTGGTGAGTGCGAACGGCAGCGGAGTCGGCGGCGCGATCTCGGCCAATTTCATCGGCCATGATACCGGCGTTCTGACGAATGGCGCGACGCTGTCGGGTGAGGGCGTGAGCCTGACGGCCACGAATGGCTCGACGCTCAAATCGGCGGCCGTTGGACTGACGCTTACAGGCGCAGGTCCGACTGCCGTGGCGGGTTCGCTCGCGATCGGCGATATCGGCAATACGACCTCGGTGAATGCGACGAACACCTCGATCGACGCAGGCACCGGGGCGATTTCGCTCAGTGCGACGCGCACGGGGCAGATTTCGATCCTGTCTGGAGCCGCTGCCGGAGCGGGTGGCGCGACCGCGGTGGGCGTGGCGCTGACCGTGGCCACGATCCATGGCGGCACGACCGCCGATCTCGTGAGTTCCGAAGCAGTGACTGGCGACTCGCTGTCCGTCTCGGCGACCGATACCGCCGGGATTGACGCGATTGCGGTTTCGGGCGCGGCCTCGGGGCAGGCTGCGGTTGGCGGCTCCGTCGTCTATGCTCAGATTGGCCAGCCCGGCACGGATGGTCCGAGCGTCGATCCGCTGCCCGGACCGGCGAGCGATGATCCGGTCGGTGGTGCTCAGAGCGAGGTTGCCGGCCTTCGGGATACGGCTCTGACAAATCTCGCGACGAGCGTGAGCGACACGACCAAGGCACCCGATTTCGACGCGAACAAACTGGCGTTGACGCTGGATGCCGATGCGGTCACTCGCGCCCGGGTCGAGCTTTCGGGCACGGCGCCCGCGCTTCCCGCCACCACGATCAATGCCTCGACCACCGGCACGATCCGCTCGCTCGCGGGTGCGGTCGCGATCGGCGGCTCCGGCGCAGGGGTCGGCGCGGGCATCGGGGTGAACCTGCTCTTCGGCAAGACCGAAGCGGAACTGGTGCTTCCGACGGATGCGGAAACTACCGCTCCCTCGGTGGCGCTGAGTGCGATGCAGACCGGCACGATCGAGACGGCCGCCGTTTCGGGCGGCGGCTCGGGCGGTGTCGGCGGGGCGGGTTCGATTCTCGTCAACGTGATGAACCGCCAGGCTGATGCGCATATTCGCGGCAATGGCACGGGCGCGCGCGCCGCGCTGCGCACCGATCGCGGCGATGTCTCGCTGAGTACGACGCAAACCGGCACGATCAAGGCGCTGGCCGGTTCCGCCGGGATCGGCGGGCAGGCGGGTATCGGAGGCGCGATCGTCGTCAACGTGATGTCCGACGATACTGAAGCAGCGATCGAGGATGCCGCGATCCTGGCGCGGCAGGAGACCGAGGATGCGGCCAATCCGCTGGCGAATGCGGGCGCGCTGACGATCTCGGCGACGCAAGGCATGACGCTGGAATCGCTCTCGGTCGGCGCGGGCGGCGGTGGCAGCGGCGCCTTCGCGGGCAGCTTCGCCGTCAACGTGGCCAATGGCGAGGTCTACGCAGGGCTGCGTCGCTCCGAGGAGCAGGTGGGCAGCCTCTCTGTTTCAGCGACCTCGACTCCGTCGCTGACGGGCAAGGCCGGTGCCTTCGCGGGCTCGGGCGGTGCCTCGGTCGGTCTTGGTATCGTGATCAACAATTCCTATCAGACCGTGCGTGCCGACATCACCTCAAGCACGGTGCGCAGCGGAAGCTCGGTGGTGCTTGGCGCTTACGAGACCACGACCTTCTCGGGCAGCGCGATCTCGGGGGCAGGCGGCACGGTCGGCGTGACCGGCACGGGTGTCAACAACACTGCCGCGAACACTGTCGAGGCGCTGATCCAGGGCGAGCCGATCGCGTTCGTCGATCCGGTGAGCGGCACGAGCGCGAATACGCTTTATGGCTCGGATGTGGTGGCGCGCGGCTCGATCCTGGTCGATGCCCAGTCGAAGACCACGATTTCGCTTCTTGGCGGGTCGGAAGAGTCGAAGCCCGGCTCGACGGAGGACGCGCGCGGCGACACGCCAGGCGTCAACCTGTCTTTCTCGGGCGGGGCGACGGCGGGTGTCGGCGTCTCGGCCTCGATCAACACGATCAAGAACCGCGTCAAGGCGGCCGTTCTCGACACGGCGCGCGTGACCGCGCTGGGTGAAAGCGCGATCAGCTGGGATGATGCTGACGGCGCAACGCGCTCGACGCGCGGGTTCGCGGTGAATGCTCAGGCGCGCAGCGCGATCTCGATGCTGACCGCGAATGGCTCGGTTGGCGGGGTCGCGGGCGTGAGTGCGCTCTTCGCCCTCAATCTCATTGATGACGAGGCACTGGTGCAGCTCGGCTCGGAGACCGGCGAAAGCCTCGTTCGGATCAACCCCGAGAACGACGCGGATTTCGAGGGCGATATCGGCACCGCCACCGCGAATGCGGGCCAGGACGTTCTGGTGAACGCGGATGTGGCGAACTCGTCGACCTCCTACACCGTCAATGTCGGCATCGGCGGCGCTGCGGGCGTTGGCGCGAGCGTGGCGACCACGGTTGTCACTTCGGCGGCGAAGGTCGCGACCTATGATGCGCAGCTCAACGCGGCAGATGCGCTGACGATCAATGCCAACAGCAAATCCGTGCTCACGAGCTTTGTGGCAGGGATCGGTGGCGGTTTCGTCGGGGTGACCGGGAACGGGAACGTCAACGTGCTCTCCTCGACGGCGGATGTCGCCATCGGGGGCGGTTCGCTTGAAGCGGGCGGTGCGCTGAACATCGACAGCAAGATCGACAACGACATCTATGCGATGACCGGCAGCGGCGGCGGCGGGCTCGTCGCGGTGGGCGGCGCGATTCAGGTGACCGTGGTCGATGGCAGCTCGAAGGTGACGGTCGGAAACGGCCGCGCGGGCCAGAAAGCCTATCTGACGGCAGGCGGCGATCTTGGGGTCAACGCGAAATCCTACCTGACCCAGCAGGGCTATGTGGGTGCGGGTGCGGTTGGCGGCATGGGCGTTGCGCTCTCGGCCAATGTGCTCGTGGACCGGACCTTTACCGGCGTGACCATCGCTGACGGGCAGAGCCTGAGTGCCGCGGGCAAGATCGATCTGACGGCCTTCGAGAAGGCGACGATCACCGGTGTCGCGGGCTCCGTTGGGGGCGGCGCAGTGGGCGTGGGGCTTGGCCTCGATTACGCGAACCTGCAAGGCACGACGACCGTCAATATCGGTGACGGGGCGTCGATCACCGCGAATTACAATGCGGGCGGCACGCGCGGCGTGGGCCAGAAGGGCATCACCATTTCGGCGGCGTCCGAGCGTGAACTCGGCTCGACTGTCGTCGCGATTGGCGGCGGGGCAATCAGCGTCGGCGCAGCGCTGTCCGTCGTGGAACTGGGCGGTGCCGTCGATGATGAAAGCGGCAACCTCTCGGATGCGCTCGCGTCGATCGACAGCGACCTGTCGAGCAATCAGAACGGCGATAGCGGTCTGGATGCGAACGCGAGCGATCAGGACATGCAGAATACCGCAGGCTCGGTGGTCGGCTTCGCGGGTGGTTCGGACACGCAAAGCCAGATCGTCGCGACGCGCCAGGGCCTCGACCCGTCCGCGGCTGGCTCCGATCAGGTCTCGGTCACGATCGGCTCGGCCAAGCTCTATTCCGACGGCGATATCAAGGTCGACAGCTCGGCCAAGATCCGCGTCACGCAGGATGCGGGCGCGGGCTCGGGCTCGATCTTCGGCGGCGCGTCGAGCGGTATCGCGATCTCGAACGTGGCGACGGGTGCGGGCATCGAGTTGCAAAGCGGCGCGGTGCTGAGCGCGGGCGGTGCGGTCGATCTTGGCGCGGCGACCGGTCAGCTCGACACCAATCCGCTGATCTCCTCCTCGGTGACCACGGCCTCGGCCTCGGGCGGGTATACCGGCGGCGCGGGCGTCTCGGTGGCCAAGCTCGACGCGGGCGCCTCGGTCTCCGTGGGCGATGCGGTCGCGATCTCGGGCAAGTCGGTCGCGCTGAGCGCGGACCGTTCGGGTCTGGTCAGCACCGACAGCTACAATGTGAATGTCGCGATCGTCGGCGCGGCGGGGGTTGCCGTCTCGGATGCGACGAGCGTCGGAACGAGCGCAATCACCATCGGCGCGGCAGGCGGCAACTCGGGCTCGATCTCGAGCGGATCGGGCGGAACCAATATCTCGACCAGCGACACCACGCGCGCCACCGCGACGGGCCAAGGGAGCTCGGGCGGAATCGCGGGCGGCGTCAACGCGGTGATCGTGACCGCGACGAACAGCGGCAACAGCCTTGTCACGGCCCGCGACTACATCTTTACCAGCTCCGGCACTTTCGATCTGGAGAACACGAGCGCGGGTTCGGCCAAGGCCTATGCGAAAGGTATCGCGGTCGGCGGCGGTATCGCCATCGGAGCCGGTGTCGCGACCTCGCGCGCCAATATGAACGTGGCGACGATTTTCGAGGCCGACGTCACGGCGAACAACATTGCGATCAATTCCGAGATTAAGCTCAATTCCGGCTTCACATCGAGCTATGCCGAAGCGCACTCGACCTCTGGCGGGCTGCTGTCGGGCAACGGCGCGGATGCCAAGGCCTTCACGGGATACGCCATCACCTCGACGATGAGCGGCACCTATATCGCGACCGGCACGCTCGAGTTGAGCGCGGATGCGAGCGCGGTGAAGGCGGAAGCCTATGCGACGGGCCGCTCCGGCGGCGCGGTCGCGATCGGCCTCACGCTGGCGACCGCCGGTCAGGACATCGCGAATGGCGGCAGCGGCGATGTCGTCTTCAATCTCGACAACGCGCGTCTGAGCGGACGGGTCGTGACGCTTTCGACCGGCAATGCGCCCAGTGCCGTCGCCAAATCGGATTCCGGCTCGGGCGGGCTTGTCTCGGGCTCTGGGGCAGAGACCCATGTGAGGACGGACACGCGCTCGATCTTCAATATCGGGGCGACCACCACAACCGTCATCACCGCAACGGATCAGCTCCAGATCACCGCAGCGCAATCAGGCACGTTCGGCAGCCAGGTCGATTCCACCAGCGCAGCCGCGCTGGGATATTCGGGGGCCTTCAGCGAAACGACGATCGCGGCGACGACCGCGCTGACGCTGGGTGGCAAGACCACGATCGCGGCGAAGAACATCGATATCGGGGCGGAAACCTCGATGAACCGGCCCGATGACGGCTACAACGTCGTTTCCGGCTCGGGCGGTGCGATCGACGTCGCGGCGATGCGCAGCGAGGTGACGGTCAACGCTTCCACCGATCTCGTGGTCAGTGACGATGCGGCGCTGGTGCAGACCGGGCTGCCGGACAACAACCAGGTCTTCCGTCTCGGCGCCGCGACCAACATGGCGCTGACCGACCGGCTCAAACTCGATTCCGGGGGCGCGATCGCAAGCCCGATCGGCCAGAGCACGCTCGACGTGCAGAGCAATACCGCGCATGTGACGATCGGTGCTGCGAAGCTGCTCGCGGTCGATGTGCTTCAACTCTATGCGGGCGGGGATGCGAACCTCTATTCCGAGGTGGACACGACCTCCTACGGTCTCTCGGGGGCGGCCTCGGGCAAGACTTACGCGACCTATAACGCCGACAACCAGATCACGCTGAACTCGGGTGCGGACCTGCAGTCGCTGACCGATATCCAGCTTAAATCCGGCTATACGTCGAACGGGGCGCAGCAGGTCGCGGTCAAGGCCGAGACGCGCGTCTTCAACAAGACCGCGATCCCGATCCCGATCACCCCGGTCGCGGATGCGACGGCCAACGCCAATCAGCGCGTGAATATCGGCACCGGCTCCAGCGTCGCGGCGGTGCATGACGTCTACATCTTCGCGGAGCGTGGCGGTGGAGAGGTCATCGGCTATGGCCGTGGCAAGGATCTCTACCGCGAGGTCGCGGCGGCGATCGGTTCGGCACTGAGCGAAGCCTTCGGCGGTGATCCGGTCAGCCTCGACATCGAGAGCGGTACCTCGACCGATACCGGCGACAACCTGATCACGGTGAACGGCTATGTCCGCGCGGGTTCGCGCAACAAGCAGATTCTGATCCTCGATCAGAACAACCAGCTCGACAATTCGTCGGAATATTACGTCAACGGCTCGGGCCAGCAGATCTGGTTCACCGATGAGGACGCCCGCGGCATCCTCGAGGATCCGACCAACTCGGCGGCCGAGATCGCGGCGATGATCCGCGAGAACGTGCCGCTGAGCGATCTGCTCGACGCGCGCATTGCGGAACTTCAGTCGAAGATCAACGATCCGATTCTGAGCCAGGATGCGCAGGCCGTGCAGGCGTGGAATGACGAGCTTGCCTCGCTCATCACCCGTCAGGCCGATTTCAGTGGCAATGCCGATTTCATCGATCTGCCCGATATCCGTGCCTCTGAAGGCAGCATCTATCTGCGCGCCGACACGGTCCAGGGCGCCTCGACCGGCACGCTCGATGCGCCGGGCAATGCGCTGATCCTCGTGCATGTCTATTCCGATGCCTATGTGAACACAGGTTCGATGGAGATCCCGTGGAACGAGGGCGGGCGGATCGTCTTCAATGACGTGACCGTCAAGACGCCGCAGGACATCCAGAACCTCGCCAACCCCAAGGGCGCGCCGATCGACTACACGATGATCTCGGGCACCGATGCGGGCGAGCCGAAGATCGAGGTCGTGACCTATGGCAACGGCTCGATCGAGGTTGGCGGTCCGATCACCAACATGGGCGGCACGGTCCTGATCAATTCCAACTTCGGCGATCTCGACGTACAGGCTGACATCTCGGCCAAGACGATCCGTCTGAGCGCCGGGCGCGACTTCACGCAGGGCTACACGCCGGGGCTGCGCAATGTCTCGGGAGATCCGCGCTCGATCTATGACAACTACTTCCAGCAGGTCGATGACGACGCGCGCGCATGGATCACCAGCGGCTTCACCGTGACCGGCAGGTCAGGCGGCGACCTGACGGTCCCGATCTCGACCACCACGCTGGATATCGGCAATGTCGCCACTTTCGAGCTCGGCGCGCGGCCGACCGCGATCCGCGCCGGGCGCAATGTCTACATCACCGCAGACAAGCTCAATATCAACGGGCTGATCCAGGCGGGTGTGGGCTCTTACGAGATCGACATTGCGGCGGGGCTGATGGATGACATCGCGGGCTTCTCGACGACCACGCCGACGGTTCTGTTCGACCCGTCCGAGCCGGTCACGCCCAATGTCACGCGCAATGCCAATGTCACCTCGGATGTCTGGGTGAAATACGACCCGACCATGCTCAACGACAAGGGCGAGCAGACCGGCGCGATCGTGATCGATCCGATGGTCGTGCAGGGTGGGCGCGTCGAAATCACAGGTCAGATCCTCTCCACGGGTGGTGGCAAGATCGAGTCTCTCGACGGCTATGGAAGCATCACCGTCAACAACGATACCTCGCTTCCGGTCGTGCTCGGCCGCGTCGACACCGGCGATCCGGGGGCGAACGAGCAGGGCATCGAAGGCGTGGTGCGCATCACCGACACCGATCCTGCCAAGGCGGTCAACGGGGCCGCGCGGGTCACCGAATTCACTCGCATCGGCCGCACGCTCTACGTCAGGGACAACTCCAGCACCTTCGACACCGAGACCCTTACCTATGGCGATCCCGGCGATTCCAACAGCGTCAGTGTCACCCGCGTGATCCCGACGACGCTGGTTTCGTCCAGCAGCGTGAGCGACGGGCGCGAGGGCAGCTACCAGCCGACGCTGAACCGAGACTTCGTCGTGCTGCAATCCGAGGTCGTTACGCAGGTTGTCGAGTATAGCCAGAAGACTTCCTACTTCTGGTTCAAGCTTGGCGAGTCGATTTCGTCCAAGGTCTACGATCCGAAGGTCACGCCGCTCGATCCGACTGTCGCCTTCGGGGCCGACGGCAATTACGTCGCCTCGGAAAACACCTCGATCAATGGCGGTGTGTATGACTATGGCTTCACCGGCTCGCTGACGTCGCAGAACACCAAGAAAGGCACCGTCAAAACGGATGACCGCCGCATCCTCGGGATCGGCGATGTCTACAAGAGCTGGAACGAGACGGTCACGTCGAACGTGCTCTATACGCATCGTCTGAAGGCCGATTACCCGATCGAGATCGTGTTCAGCGGCTCGGATACGGGTGGGCTGAACATCACCTCGAAAGGGGACGTGATCTTCACCGATACGGTCTCCAACGTGGTTGGCGATAGCAAGATCACCTCGAGCGCGGGCTCTGTGCTGACCGCAGGCTCGGAAGTCACCGCCACGCTGGCCAATCTCGATGTCTCGGCCGTCAACGGCCGGATCGCGGGCAGCTCGGGCGCGTTCCGCATCGATCAGTCGGACGGCTCGACGCTGACGGCAGCGGGCGGCAGCGCGGTCAATATCCGCGAGCTGTCGGGGGCGATGAACCTCGTGAGCGTGACCACCAAAGATCGTCCGGCCACCAGCGACGCGCCGATGACGGGGGTGGTGACGCTGACCGCTGATGGCGACATCACCATGGCGGATGCCTCGACGGGCGGGATTGTCGCGAGCTCGATCGACCTAGTCTCGATCAACGGCGCGGTCGGTCAGTCGGGCGCCCCGATCTGGGTGACCCATGAGGGCGGTGTGCTCGATGTGACCGCGCTCAACGATGTCCATGTGAGCGCGCTGACGGGCGATCTGCCCCTGCATGGTGTCACCTCGCAGCTTGGCTCGGTCACGCTGAGTGCGGCGAGCGGGTCGATCCTCGATCGCAACAATGTCGAGGTCCGCGATATCCGCTCCGAGTCCGAACTGGCGAAGCTCTGGACGCAGGACATGGGCCTCGATGATACGGTCGCGCAGGACGATCGCGCCCAGCAGCAGCTCGACGCGCTCGCCAATGCCCGCGAGCATGCCTATCGCGAATACTGGCGCGAGCGGCGTGCGGCGGGTGGCGATCCGATCGACTACACGATCGATCAGGCCACGGCGGATGCCCTGAGCTCTGGCGGCTGGACCCAGACGCAGCTCGACAATTACGTGGCAGAGCAGCAGGGGCTTTATGCGGAGTGGAACGCGGAGAGCGCAGAGCAGGAGACCTTCACCTACGTCCCGACGGCCACCGATCAGGCGCAGATCCTCGAAGGGATCGGCTGGACCACGGATGAGCTCAAGCACTGGATCCGGGCGGGTCTGATCAAGGGCACCGGCGATACCAATACCCGGATCGAGGATCCCAACGTCACGGCCTATGGCGACATCACGTTGAGCGCCGGCGGAACGGTCGGTGAGATGCTCGATCCCTACACGGTGGGTTCGACCAATGATCTCACGCAGGATCTGCAGATCCTGTCGCAGGCCGAGCCGTCCGATCTGACCTTCACCGATGACGGCAAGGTTGTCGTGCGTCGCGCCGAGGATCTGAACTTCGCCTTTACCGGCTTCGACGTGAACAATGTGCCGGTCGGCACGCTCACGGCCTTGTCGGCGGGCACCGATGTCTATCTCGGCGCCGAGACCCCGGCCGCGCTGCATGAAGTGAACGCAGCGCGTGACGTGACGGTCAAGATCAATGGCATGATGTCGGATGCTCATGACGGCGCTCCGGCGGTCACCGGTCGGATCATCATTCTCGAAAGCGGCAACGACGCGCCGATCGCGACGCAGGACAACCCGCTGACCGTCGCGGTTCGCACCGGTGGCATGCTGACCGCGCGTTCGGGCGTCGAGGTGAATATCGCGGCGACCGGCGATCTGCCCCTGGCCGAGATCTATGCACCGGGTGCAGTGCGCATCAGCGCGACTGGTGCGATCACCGATGCGCTGGCGACGGGTGCGGTGCGCATCAGTGCGGGCAGCCTGACGCTCTCGGGCGCCTCGGTTGGCACGCAGGCCACGCCGCTTCCGATCGAACTGACCGATACCGCGAATGGCGGCGCACTCGATCTTGAGACGCTTTCGGGCGATGCCTGGCTGACGGCCACGGAAGACCTGCCGATCACGCGGGCCTCGATCGCGGGCGGCGGGGCCATCAGCACCGATGCGCTGATGTCCTTCATCGGCACCGACACGGTGAGCTTCGGCACCGCATCGGCCCTGACGCTGAGCACGGCAAGTGGCATCGAGCTCACCGGATCGAGCGGCACCGATGTGAAGGGCGGCACGCTCACCATAGTCACCGGCGGTCCGGTCGGCACCGAGACCAAGCGCCTCGAGACCGCGCTTGTCGGGCTGAACTACGCCGCGACTGGCACCGCGCTCACGCCGTTCTGGCTTCACGAGGCGGATGATCTGACGATCACCAGCCTGACCCAGCTCACCGCCGGGTCGATGATCGATCTGGTCGTGGACGGAGCGCTGACCATCGGCGCCATCTCGTCGCCCGACGAAGTGCATGTCGCGGCGGGCTCGATCACCGAGGGCCGCATCATCGCGAGCCGCACCCAGTTGAGCGCGAACGGCGCGATCGGCTCGGCGGCGCCGCTGAACGTGAAAACCGGACGCCTCTACGCGAAGACCGTTGACGGCGATATCCGGATCGGGCTGCGCGATCGTGCGACCGATATCGAAGAGGTGACGGCAGGCGGCTCGGGTGCGATTGCGCTGAGTTCGACCAACGCGCCGCTGACATTGCTGGCAGGTCCGGGGATTACCACGCAAGGTGGAGCGATCGGTCTCGATGTGACCAGCCTTGTCGCGAATGCCGATATTCTCAGCCATGGCGGGGCGATCTCGATCCTGTCCGCGGGGCTGCTGCGACAGGCGGCCGGGACCGCGATCGACGCCGGAACCGGCACGATCAATATCGGCGTGAAGGGCGACATGATCGCATCGCATGTGGTGACGCAAAGCACCGCTGACCCGGCGCTGACCCTCTCGGTCGATGGCGCGCTCTCGATCGCTTCGGGCCAGACCGGCACGGTGCTCGAGGCGAATGCTGCGGGGGCGGGCGCGGTCCTGACCCTCGGGTCGCTTACGCCGCTCGGCCCCGATGGGCTACCGGTCGCCTTCGACCATGTCACGGCGCAGGTCGCGAATGGTCCGATGCATCTCAACGAGCGCGACGCGATCCGGCTGGATCAGCTGCGCACCGATGGTGGGCTGATCGACCTCTATGCGGGTGGCCCGATCACCGTGCGCGATGTCATCTCCGGTGACGCCTCGCCGATCGTTATTTCGGCGGGCACGGGCGATATCCGCTCGGATGGCGCGACGATGTCGGGTGGCGATGTCCGGCTCTTCGCCTTCGGTGGTGCGATCACCGGCGAGACCGGCGCGACCTTCATGGGCGACATGTCCCCCGGCACCACGGGCCATTTCTACGCCGATGGCGACGTGAACTACACGGAGACCGCGGGTGATATGCGGGTAGGCTTCGCGCTCTCGCAAAATGGCGGGCTCTATCTCGATACGATGGGCGGGACGATGGAGCTTGGTGTGCTGGGCGCGCGGACCGATGTGATGCTGGCAGCCGACGACGCGCTGCATGTGAATATCATCGGAGGGGCGAGCGTCGATCTGGCCGATGAGACCGCGATGGCGTTGATCCATCCCGAACTCTACGGGCGGCGCGAGGCACAGGCGCCCGACAATGCCGATCTGCGTGCGCGCAATCCGGGCTCGACGCTTTATGCGGGCTTCGTGAACGTGCGCAAGACGCTGGGGCTGCATGCCGATTACATCGACGCCCAGCTCTATGACATGACCCCCGAGGATGCGCTCGCGCTGACCCTCGACGGGCATGATGACGGCATGGCCTCTTATGTCGATGTGGCTTCGATCGGTGACGGTCCGATCCTGTTCATCCCAGAGGGCCAGTATTTCGACGATGTGCGCGACCGCCTGACGGGCCGTGACAGGGCGCGCGGAACGCTCAACCTCGTGCGGGGCCGGATCACGACGGGTCAGGTGAGCCATGCCGGGCCGGTGCTCAACGGTCTCGACGTGGTGATCGGCGGCGATGTCTGGTTCTATCAGCAAGGCTTCTCGGTGCTGGCGCAGGCGGTCTATGACCGGCTCTCGACCGTGGCGGATGCGCAGACGCTCGCGATCAACGACGGCAAGTACAGTTTCAGCCAGTCGAACCGGATCGACCTGACCGTGACCGAAGGCTTGGTACTGAACCGTCGCCTCGGCGGGGCAGGCGTCAATGGCGGTCAGGGCTATGGCTTCGAGGTGGGCGTGGAGACCGATATCCTTGGCTTCCCCTATACCACCTCGGGTGCCCCCGCGGGCGTGACGCGTCCGGGGGCCTTGATACGACTTCCGAGTTCCAGTGCGGAAGAGGAAGATCCGCGCGTCACCTGGGTGATCTCCTCGGCGGAGTGAGCGTTGCCAAAGAGCGAAACAGGGAAAGGGCTGCCGAGAGGTGGCCCTTTCTTTGTCGATGCAAAGCCGAGAGGACCACGGGCGCAGGGCGGCAGAGGCCCGGCTGCGCTGCGCAAGGCGCAAGCACTTCGACAACGAATCGCGGGTAACTTCTTTGAGGGGGGAAGTGGTGCTGCTGGAGAGACTTGAACTCTCGACCTCTCCCTTACCAAGGGAGTGCTCTACCGCTGAGCTACAGCAGCGCCGGTTTTCGGTCCGTCGCTTCGACCGTGGGCGGGGATTTAGACGCAATCGCCGAGGGGTGCAAGGGTAAATCTTGCTCTCTCTCGACAGGATTTGCAGGTCGCGTTAAACGGGGCGCCATGACGGGCGAAGACAAAGACGGATCGGGCAAGTCCCGCGAGGCGCAGATGAGCCGCGAGGAGCGCCGCGCCGAAGCGCTACGGGCGAATTTGCACCGGCGCAAGGCACAGGCGCGCGCGCGCAAATCCGCCAGCTCCGCGCCCAAGGATAACGAGAACGAGGGCAGTTGAGATGGATAGCATCGTCGTGCGCGGCAACGGGCCGCTTTCCGGGCAAATCCCGATCGCGGGCGCGAAAAACGCCTGTCTGGCACTGATGCCGGCGACGCTTCTGAGCGACGAGCCGCTGACGCTGACCAATGCGCCGCGCCTCTCCGACATTCGCACGATGACCGAGCTTCTGGCCTCTCTCGGGGCCGAGGTGACGGCGCTGCAGGACGGCAAGGTTCTGGCGACCTCGTGCCACGGTGAGATCAACCCGGTCGCCGATTACGACATCGTGCGGAAGATGCGGGCGTCGAATCTGGTGCTTGGCCCTCTGCTGGCGCGTCTGGGCCATGCGGTCGTGTCGCTGCCCGGCGGCTGCGCGATCGGCGCGCGCCCGATGGATATTCATGTCGATGCGCTCTCGGCGCTCGGTGCGGAGATCGAGCTGAAGGACGGCTATCTTCATGCCGAGGCGAAGGGCGGGCTGAAAGGCGCCGTCCATGAGATGCGTTTCGCCTCTGTCGGTGCGACCGAGAACTTCCTGATGGCGGCGTCGCTGGCGAAGGGCACCTCGGTGCTGAAGAATGCCGCACGCGAGCCGGAGATTGTGGATCTCGCGAAATGCCTGCGCGCGATGGGGGCGCAGATCGAGGGCGACGGCACCTCGGAGATCGTGATCGAGGGCGTGGACCGGCTCCATGGTGCGACGCACCCGGTCGTCGCGGACCGGATCGAGCTGGGCACCTATATGCTTGCACCCGCGATCTGCGGCGGCGAGGTGGAGTGTCTGGGCGGACGGATCGACCTGATCGAGAGCTTCTGCGAGAAGCTCGACGCCGCCGGTGTCTCGGTCGAGCAGACCCATACGGGCGTCAAGGTGAGCCGCAAGAATGGCCGCATCCACGCGGTCGACGTGGTGACCGAACCCTTCCCCGGCTTCCCGACCGACTTGCAGGCGCAGATGATGGCGCTTCTGTGCACCGCCGAGGGGACGTCGGTTCTTGAGGAGAAGATCTTTGAGAATCGCTTCATGCATGCGCCCGAGCTGATGCGGATGGGTGCGAATATCGAGGTGCATGGCGGGCACGCGACCGTGCACGGCGTCGAGAAGCTGAAAGGCGCGCCGGTCATGGCGACCGATCTGCGCGCTTCCGTGTCGCTGATTCTCGCAGGGCTCGCCGCCGAGGGCGAAACGGTGGTCAGCCGCGTCTATCACCTCGATCGCGGCTATGAGCGGGTCGAGGAGAAGCTCAAGGGCGTCGGTGCCCATATCGAGCGCGTGAAAGCAAGCTGAGTGACTGGCAATCGCGCCCGGTCTTCCCATATCGAGTAGCAGAGGTGGCCCATGACCCGTGACGCGAAATTCGAAGATGGTGGCGAAGGCGCGATTGCGCTGCGCGCCGAGACCAAGGAAGACCTCGCGGTGATCGCCGCGCTGGTACAGGACGCGATCCTGCCCATCACCGAGATCGCCTGGGAGGCCAAGGCCCGCAGGCTGGCGCTGCTGATCAACCGTTTCCGCTGGGAAGACAAGACGGCGGCAGAGGCCGAGAAACGCCCTTACGAACGCGTGCGCGCGCTTCTGGTGCTGTCGGACGTGACCCATGTCGCGAGCATGGGGATTGATCGCTCGGATCGCGATGTGGTGCTGTCGATCCTCGATATCTCTTTCGAGGAGAAAGACGACGGGGCGGGGCGTGTCACCCTGACGCTGGCCGGGGATGGCGCCTTGGCGGCAGATGTCGAATGCCTCGATGTCGATCTGCGCGACGTGGAGCGGCCTTATCGCGCGCCCTCGGGACACGCGCCGCATCATCCCGACTGAGCCGCGCTTTGCGGTCGGGGATGCCTCCGGCGGGGATATTTTCACAAAGGCGAAGCGGAAATGTCTTCATCGGCAGGGGCGGCGCTTGCGGGGGGCTCGCGGAGCCTCTAATCCGAAAGGCGGAATAGGAGACTGTCGATGCCGCATTTTCTTGACACGCGCGAGGATGGGTTCGAGGCCCGATTTGTCGAGCTTCTGGGTATGAAGCGCGAGGACAGCCCCGATGTGGATGCGGTCGTGGCCGGGATCATCGCGGATATCCGCGCGCGCGGCGACGCGGCGCTGATCGAACTGACCGCCAAATTCGATCGGTTGGAACTGACGCCCGAGACGCTGGCCTTCTCGGCCGAGGAGATCGCGGCGGAAGTGGCCAAGGTGCCCGCCGAAGAGCGCGCGGCGCTGGAACTCGCGGCCGAACGCATCCGCGCCTATCACGAGCGTCAGATGCCGCATGACGCACGCTGGATCGACGCGAGCGGGGCGGAGCTTGGCTGGCGCTGGGGGCCGGTCTCGGCGGCGGGACTTTATGTGCCCGGTGGCCTCGCGAGCTATCCCTCTTCGGTGCTGATGAATGCAATCCCGGCGAAGGTCGCAGGCGTGGAGCGGTTGGTGGTCGCCTGTCCGACCCCGGGCGGGGCGGTCAATCCGCTGGTGCTGCTGGCCGCGCAACTGTCGGGTGTCGATACGGTCTACCGGGTGGGCGGCGCGCAGGCGATCGCGGCGCTGGCCTACGGGACCGAGACGATCACGCCCGTCGACAAGATCACCGGGCCGGGCAACGCTTTTGTCGCCGCCGCCAAGCGGCGCGTATTCGGGCGCGTCGGTATCGACATGATCGCGGGGCCCTCGGAGATCCTCGTGATCGCGGATGGCACGGGCGATCCGGACTGGATCGCGCTCGACCTGATGAGCCAGGCGGAACATGACGAGAGCGCGCAGGCGATCCTGATCACTACCGATGAGGCCTTCGGCAAGGCGGTCGTGGCGGCGGTCGAGAAACGGCTCGAAACGCTGGAGCGTCGTGCGATCGCGGGCGCGAGCTGGCGCGATTTCGGCGCGGTGATCGTGGCGCGCGACCTGATGGAAGCCGCCGAGCTGTCGAACCGGGTCGCACCTGAGCATCTGGAGCTTTGCGTGGCCGATCCCGATTGGCTGTCCGAGGCGATCACCCATGCTGGCGCGATCTTCCTGGGCGCCTACACGCCCGAGGCGATCGGCGATTATATCGGCGGGCCGAACCACGTCCTGCCCACGGCGCGCTCGGCGCGGTTCTCCTCGGGGCTTTCGGTGATGGATTTCGTCAAGCGCACGACGCTGGCGAAGATGACGCCCGGCGCGCTGAAGGCGATTGGTCCCTCGGCGGAGGTGCTGGCGAAATCGGAAAGCCTCGAGGCGCATGGGCTGTCGGTCCGCGCGCGGCTCGATGCGCTCAATGACGAAGGAGGGCAGTGATGGCCCGGATTTCTCATATCCAGCTCGATACTGGGGGCATTCCCGCGCCCTCGCCCGAGATCGAACAGGAGCGCAAGGTCGCGATCTACGACCTGCTGGAAGATAACAGTTTCAACATTCCGGGCCGGGACGGTCAGCCTGCGCCCGAAGGGCCGTTTGCCCTGACGCTCGGCGTGCGCGACCGGCGGCTGGTCTTCGACACCCAGACCGAGAGTGGCGCGAAAGTGGCGGAGTTTCACCTGTCCTTCGGCCCGTTCCGGCAGGCGGTGAAGGATTATTTCCAGATCTGCGAGAGCTATTTCGAGGCGGTGAAGAAGCTGCCCCCGAGCCAGATCGAGGCGATCGACATGGCGCGGCGCGGCATCCACAACGAAGGTGCGCGCATTCTGCAGGAACGCCTCGAAGGCAAGGCCGAGATCGACATCGACACGGCGCGCCGCCTCTTCACTCTCGTCGCAGTGCTTGCTCCGAGGTAAGCGCAATGGGCGAACTTCCCAACTCGGTTCTGTTCGCGTGCGATCACAATTCCACGCGTTCCCCCATGGCCGAGGGGATGATGAAGAAATTCTACGGCACCGAGTGCTATGTGCAGTCGGTGGGCGTGAAATCCGATCTGGAGATCGACGGGTTCACCATCGCTGTGATGGCCGAAATCGGCGTGAACCTCGAACGGCACCGCGCGCGCAGTTTCACCGAGCTTCAGGAATGGGGCGACGATCTGTCGGCCTTCGATCTGGTGATCGCGCTCTCGCCCGCCTCGCAGCGTCAGGCGCTGGAGCTGACCCGGTTCTTCCATCTCGACGTGGAATACTGGCCGATCCTCGACCCGACCGGCATCGGCGAGAGCCGCGAGGCCAAGCTCGCCGCCTATCGCGACACGCGCGACCAGATCCGCCGCCATATCATCAACCGCTTCGGCCCGCCTCAGGAGTAAGCCCATGCCCCGCGCCCGCGCCCTCGACACGATCACGCGTTACTATGACGCTTTCAACGCGGGCGATACCGCGGGGATGGAGGCGCTGCTGGGCGAGCCCTTCGCGCATCATGTGAACGAGGGCAAGATCCGCCATGGGGTCGAGGCGTTTCGCGCGTTCAACAAGCATATGAGCCGCTGCTATCGCGAGCATCTGACGGATTTGGTCATCATGGCCAATGACGCGGGCACGCGCGGGGCCGCCGAGTTCATCGTGAACGGCGTCTATCTGGAAACCGATGACGGGCTGCCCGAGGCGCGCGGCCAAAGCTATGTGCTGCCGGCGGGCGCGTTCTTCTCGCTCGACGAAGGCAAGATCACGCGGGTGGTCACCTATTACAACCTCGCCGACTGGATCGCGCAGGTTTCGTGATGGAGGTGCGGCGGCTGACCGGGGAAGCGCTCGATGCGGCGCTCGAGGATGTGGCGCGGCTGCGGATCGCGGTGTTCCGGGACTGGCCCTATATCTTTAACATCTTCCACGCCCTGAAGGACGGGGATTTCCATTTCGGCCCTATGCGGCATCGAACCGCTCCGGGCCGAGATGAGTTGACGCTTCATGGGCGGCTGATGCCTGAGCCTCCACGTCCAGCAACGGAGTGTTCCCCCGCTGATCCTCGTCCTGGGCGAGGGCCCGGGACAGGATATTCTTCGCCGCGTTGATATCGGCATTGATTTGCGCGCCGCAGGCGGTGCATGCGAAGAGAGCTTGGCTCTCGCGGCTCCTCGCATCCACATGGCCGCATACGGCGCAGGTCTGGCTGGTGTAAGCGGCGGGGACCTTGATCAAGATCCCTCCCGTTTCCTGTAGCTTGTAGCCGAGCATGCGCTCCAGCGCATGCCAGCCGACGTTCAAGATCTCTCGGTTCAACCCGGCTTTTTGCGCCACGTTACGCCCCGGCGCCTCCGCGGTGCCGCGCGCGGAGCGGGTCATGGCCCCGATCTTGAGATCCTCGATCGCCACTAGCCCATGGTCCCGCGCCAATCGGCGTGACAGCACCTGGGACAGGTGGGCGCGAACCCGAGCGTCCCGCGCCCGCAGGTTCGCCAGGCGGCGACGTGCCCGCGCATAGCGGGCCGATCCCCGGTTGCGGCGCGACAGCGTCTTCTGGGCGCGGCGGATCGCGGCCCGGCGCCGCTTCACTGTATTCGGAAGATGGACCATCTCCCCAGTCGAAAGCGCGTAGGGCACGGCCACGCCGCGATCGATGCCCACGGCGGCGGCCGAAACCGGCCGCTCTTCGATCTCGCAGCGGGTCGCGATCGAGATCTCCCAGCCGCTGTCGGGGCGGCGCCGGAGCGTCGCGTTGCGGATCTCGACTGTGCCATCTGCGTTCGCGCGCAGTGGACGGGTGTCGCGATAGCGGATCCAGCCGATCTTCGGGATGCGGACCTCTGACCATTTTGCGTTCAGTTTTCGCAACGCGATCTCGCGGCCAACATGGCGAAAACTGTCGGCCTCGCCCCGCTTGCGCGAACGCGGATATCCGGCCCGACCTTCGAAAAAATTTGTAAAGGCCCGATCTAGGTCGATCAGGGCCTGGATCTGAGCTGTCTGGCTGACCGCGCCGATCCAGTCGAAGGATAGCCGTAGCTCGGAGAGCTCGCGCGACATCCCCATGGCTCCGAAGCTTCGTGTCACGCCGCCGGCATAGCGCCGGCCGCCCCATGTTCGTCGCTGCTCGAGTGCGAGGTTGTAGACGAGGCGCGTGACGCCGGCCGTCCGGGCGAGCAGAATTTCCTGCTTCGGTGTCGGCTTGAGCCGGTAGACATGGCCGCGGATCGTCTTCATAATTATATTATGTCATTTGGCCTGAGATGTATCAAGGTGGAATATCGCAAAGGAAGACATGTAGTTAACTCTCTAAAGGTTCATTTGGTCTTTATGACCAAATCCCGCCGAGGCCTTCTGGATTCTGATGCTCACCAACGCCTGCGCCGCGCCTTTGAGAAGGTAGCAGGCGACTTTGGCGCCACTCTCGCGGAATGTGACGGCAAAGACGATTATATGCATCTGCTGTTGGAATATCCCGCGACTGTCCCTGTTGCGAAGCTGGTCAACTCCCTCAAGGGTGTCGGGTCGAGACTGCTTCTGCGTGACCGCGAGGATTTGCGGGGCCGCTGCCCGAAAGGGCTCTGGTCGCCGAGTTATTTCGCCGCCAGCTGTGGTGCGCCCCCACTCGATGTCATTCGCGACTATGTGCTAAATCAGAGAACGCTGGCGGCGCAAAGTGGCCCTACCCCTCCCCGACTTCGAGGGCGGGGCCAACCGGGCGTTTCGTGATGGAGGTGAGGCGGCTGACCGGTGAGGCGCTCGACGCCGCGCTCGACGACGTGGCGCGGCTGCGGATCGCGGTGTTTCGGGACTGGCCATATATCTACGACGGGTCGCTAGAGTATGAGCGGCGATATGTCCAGAGCTACCGGGAAAGCGAGGCCGCCGTGGTCGTCGGCGCGTTCGACGGAGCGATGCTGGTGGGCGCGGCCACAGGCACGCCGCTGGAAGATCACGCCGATGATTTCGCGGCGCCTTTCGTAGGCACCGGGTTGAAGCTGGACGATGTGTTCTACTGTGCCGAGTCGGTCCTTCTGCCCGACTATCGCGGGCAGGGCCTCGGGCACGCCTTCTTCGATCACCGCGAGGCCCATGCGCGTGCGTTGGGGCGCAGCCATTCGGTCTTCTGCTCGGTGATCCGGCCCGACGATCACCCCATGAAGCCTGCCGATTATCGCCCGCTCGACGGGTTCTGGCGCAAGCGCGGCTATGCGCCGATGGAGGGCGTGATCGCGCGGTTCAAATGGACCGATCTGGGCGAGGATCACCAGACCGAGAAGGCGCTGCAATTCTGGGGGCGCAAGCTGTGAGCCGCGAGGTGGTGATCGCGGCGGCGGCCTATCCGCTCGACTGGTTCGAGGGCTGGGCGGGCTACGCGGCGAAGGTTGCGGCCTGGGTCGCCGAGGCGGCCGGGCAGGGTGCGCAGCTTCTGGTCTTTCCCGAATATGCGGCGATGGAACTGGCGAGCCTTGGCGGGACCGAGGTGGCCGCCGATCTGGACGCCTCGCTGAGCCATGTCGCCGGGCTACGCGCGGAGATGGAGGCGCTGTTCGCGGCTCTCGCGGCGCAGCGTGGCGTGCATATTCTTGCCCCTTCCGGCCCGGTGATCGAAGGCGCGAAGCGCGTGAACCGCGCGAGCTTTTTCGGCCCCTGCGGGCTGATCGGGTATCAGGACAAGGCGATCATGACGCGTTTCGAGCGCGAGATCTGGCATGTCGACGCGGGCGAGGGGCTGGTGCTCTTCGACACCGCGCTCGGCAAGATCGGCATCACGATCTGCTACGACAGCGAGTTTCCCCTGCTGGCGCGCGCATTGGCCGAGGCGGGGGCGGAGATCATTCTCGTGCCCTCCTGCACCGACACCGTCGCTGGCTATAACCGGGTGCGGATCGGGGCGATGGCGCGGGCGCTGGAAAACCAATGCGTGACCGTGCAGGCGCCGACCGTGGGCGATGCGCTCTGGTGCCCGGCGGTTGATGAAAACCGCGGAACGGCTGCGATCTTCGCGCCACCTGACGGGCTCTGGCCGGAAAGCGGGGTCGTGGCCGAAGGGGCGCCCGACTCACCCGGCTGGACTTTCGCGACGGTGGACTTGGATCGCGTCGCGCAAAGCCGCACCGCAGGAACCGTTTTGCCCTACAAACATTGGTCCGAGCAGTCCGAAGCAGCCCAAATAATCCGGATCGCCTCGGGAAACCCCACCCAGCCTTGACATTCTACTTGAATTTCGCGGCCTAGGGGCGCATTTAACGCTCGCCCGCAACTGGCGCGGGTAACGATTTTTGGAGTGACCATGGCCAAGGAAGAAATGCTCGAATTCCCCGGTGTCGTGAAGGAACTCCTGCCTAACGCGACGTTTCGGGTCGAGCTGGAAAACGGCCATGAGATCATCGCGCATATGGCGGGCAAGATGCGAAAGAACCGCATCCGTGTTCTGGCTGGCGACAAGGTTCAGGTGGAAATGAACACCTACGACCTGACGAAGGGTCGTATCAACTACCGCTTCAAGTGAAGCTGATCCTCGGCTCGGCGAGCCCGCGACGGCGCGAACTTCTGGCCCAGCTCGGGCTGGAGCCCCATGACGTGCGCCCGGCCGATATCGACGAGACGCCTTTGAAGGGTGAGCCTGCGCGCGATTACGTCGCTCGCATGGCCCGCGAGAAGGCGATGGCGCTGACGATCTCGGACGACGAGGTCATCCTGAGCGCCGATACCACGGTGACCTGCGGGCGCCGAATCCTCGGTAAACCCGAAGACGAGAAAGAGGCGGCGGAGTTTCTCTGGCTGCTGTCCGGTCGCCGGCATCATGTGTTGACTGCGGTGGCGGTGCGCACGATTGATGGGCTGCGCGAGCGGCTTGTCGATACGGTGGTGAAGTTCAAGCCGCTCAGCGACGCGGATGTGAACGGCTATCTCGCGTCGGGCGAATGGCACGGCAAGGCCGGTGGCTATGCGATCCAGGGGCGCGGCGGCGCTTTCGTGCCGTGGATCCAAGGGTCGTTTACGGGCGTCGTGGGTCTGCCGCTGGCCGAGACCGCAAACCTGCTCGCAAGCGCTGGCATCCGGGGAGAGGTGGAATGAAGGGACGCGTGGTTCTGCTGGGCGAGATCGGCGGTCGCGAAGCGGCCGCGCTGATGGTGGATGGCCAGCTGGAAGACCTGATCGTGGATGCCTCCGACGAGGTGCCCTTCGCGCCCGGTGCGATCCTGCGCGGCGTCGTGGGGCGTCAGATGAAAGGGCAGGGCGGGGTCTTCGTCGATCTGCCCCAAGGCACGCGCGGCTTCCTGCGCGAGGGCAAGGGGCTGGCGCCGGGTCAAAGCGTGATCTGCATGGTCTCGGGCGGCACCGAGCCGGGCAAGGCGCTTCCCGTCACGCTGCGGGTGCTGTTCAAGTCGCGCCTTGCCATCGTCACCCCCGGCGCGCCCGGCATCAACGTCTCGCGCCGCATCCGCGAGGAGGACCTGCGCGAAGAGCTGCAATCGGTCGCGACAGAGGTGATGGAGGGCTCCGACATGGGGGTGATCCTGCGCTCGGTCGCGGCCCATGCCACGCCCGAAGAGGTCGCCGAGGATGTCGCCGCGATGCGCGCGCTGGCCGAGGCGGTCACGGGCGATCTCGAGGGTGGGCCCGAGCTGCTCGTCGATGCGCCCGGCCCGCATGAAGAGGCCTGGCGCGACTGGGCCGATCCGGTCCCCGACGAGGTGATCGAGGGTGGTTTCGACGATCACGGTGCTGCGGATGCGATCGAGGCGCTCCTGTCCCCGCGCGTGAACCTGCCCGGCGGCGCCCATATGATGATCGAGCCGACCCGCGCACTGATCGCCGTCGACATCAATACCGGCAATGACACGACGCCTGCCGCCGCGCTCAAGGCCAATATCGCCGCAGCCCGCGAATTGCCGCGCCAGCTGCGCCTGCGGGGCCTGGGCGGCCAGATCGCGATCGACTTCGCGCCGATGCCCAAACGCGACCGTCAGGCGCTCGAACAGCAGCTGCAGCGCGCGATCAAGGGCGAGCCCGAGGCCGCGCTCGCCGGCTGGACGCCCTTGGGCAATTTCGAGATGCAGCGCAAGCGCGACCGCGTGCCGCTCGCGCGCCTTTTGCGGGGCGCAAAAGGGGGCGCCGCATGAGCTGTCCGATCTGCGGCAAAGAGGCCGATCCGAAATACCGCCCCTTCTGTTCGAAGCGCTGCGCCGATGTCGATCTGGCGCGCTGGCTGAACGGGTCCTACGTCATTCCGGGCGATATCGCCGAGGAGGAAGAGCGCGCCCCGAGCGCCCCCACCGGCGAGGACCCGCCCTCCGGAAAGCCGCACTGAGATCGTTTCGCGAGATCGCGGAATTTTCTGTCAAATCCCTCTGGACAGCCCCCGCGCCCTCGTCTAGTAACCGCTCCACCAAGACCGTCAGGTCGAAGTGCCCGGATAGCTCAGTTGGTAGAGCAGCGGATTGAAAATCCGCGTGTCGGTGGTTCGAATCCGCCTCCGGGCACCACTTTAATCCCTGAAATAGAGAATGTAAGTGGCGCGGGGTTCCGTCGGGCGCCGTTTTCTATCGTCTCCTTGGGTCAACCTGTCGGGATTCCTGTGCGCTCTTTTCTGGGTGCCTATCGTCTCTGGGCGGCGGAGGCGGCTGGAGGCAATATGCCGCCCTCGTGACGACCGATCCGGAAGCGCTCAAATATTCTGCTGCTTACGCGCTGAAGGGGGGCTGACGTTGCCCTTGGTGGGGTTTTCTGTTCGGTATTCCTCTCCGACATATCCGCACCGGATTGCGAGTCAAAATTGCAACGGGGTCTTTCGTAATCAATAGTTTAGGCGGATTTTCACCCGGTCCGGGCGGCTTTCGTGCTACACATGGTGATACACAGGGGGGGCCTTTCCCGGAGGTGTGCGATGAATATCACCAAGCGCGGCGAAGTATGGCATCTGCGTCGGCGGGTTCCCAAAGCCTATGCCCCGGTCGATCCGCGCCGCGAGGTGGTGATCAGCCTTCGAACGGGGTCCGAAGCGGTGGCGCGACAGAAAGCGCCGCTCCTGTGGGATCGGCAGGTCGAGACCTGGGAGACGCTGCTCGAAGGCGCGACGGGTGATGCGGAGGCACGGTTCGCTGCGGCCAAGCGGCTTGCGAAGGTGCAGGGCTACCGGTTTCTCGATTCAAGCAAGGTGGCGCGTTTGCCGGTGCAGGAGCTGCTTGCGCGGATCGAGCTCACCGCTGGCGACGAGATGCGCGATCCGCTCGGGGCCGACTCGCTTCTTGGCGGGGCTGAGTTGCCGCTGATCACCGTGTCGCGGGCGCTCGAGTTGTTCTGGGCGCTCGCGCGCGACAAGACCCTGGGCAAGAGTGCAGATCAGGTTCGACGGTGGCGCTATCCGCATATCAAGGCGGTGCAGAATTTCATCTCGGTAGTCGGAGACAAGCCGCTGGCCGATCTCACGATCGACGATTTTCTCGATTTTCGCGATTGGTGGGCGGAGCGGCTGGAGCGCGAGGGGCTCACGGCGAATTCCGCGAACAAGGACCTGACGCATCTCGGGGCTGTGCTCAAGCGCGTGAACCGTGACAAGCGGCTTGGGCTCAAGCTGCCGCTCGGGGATCTTAGCTTCCGGCAAGGCAGGGCGGCGCGGCGGCCACCCTTCTCGGATGCGTGGATCCGGGATCAGTTGCTTGCACCTGGGGCGCTCGATGGTCTCGAGCCGCAAGGGCGGGCGATCCTGCTGGTGATGGCGAATACCGGGCTGCGTCCGAGCGAGATCGCGGCGCTGCGGCCTGAGGAGATCCTGCTCGACGATCCGATCCCGCATTTGCTGTTGCAGCCGATCGGGCGGGTTTTGAAGACGCAGAATGCGGAGCGCGTTATGCCGCTGCACGGGGTGTCGCTCGATGCGATGCGAGCGTTTCCGGAGGGGTTTTCGCGTTATCGCGAGAGTTCGGCCACGCTGAGTGCCACCGTGAACACCTATCTGCGGGATGCTGGCCTCCTGGAGAGCGAGCGGCACTCTCTCTACAGCTTGCGGCATGCGTTTGAGGATCGGATGCTTGCCGCTGGGATCGACGAGCGGATCCGGCGCGACGTGATGGGGCATGCGCTGGGGCGCGAACGATATGGGGAGGGTGGCCGGTTGGCGACGATTGCGGAGCTCCTTGAGCCGATTGCCTTCTGAGTTTTAATCCTAGCGGCGTCAATGCGTGGCTGAGATGGTTTGTCTCGGGCTGTCAAATTTTCTTCCTACCCCTTTCAACTCTATGAAAAGAAAAGCTGACATGGAAAGCCACCCGCAATTCAGAGCCGCGCTCAGGCAATGACCTTCTTGATCCCTCCGGCTACATTCAGCGATTGCAGAGCTGCCTCAGTCACAGCGTGGTCTTTCGGTTGGGGGCCTCTTGCTCCGCTGTGCCCAGTCCTCCTCAATGAAGGTCTCAGGGCCTTAAACGCGCAAACCTTGGCGGTGATGGGCGGAACTTCGCACTTAGCTGCTTTAGATATGTATTTCGCTTGCCTATCGGGAGGCGGCGCGCCATCAGGTGGCCAGCGCTGCGCGGTCCTCTGCTGACATGGCCGAAAGGTCCACGCTGCTTCCTTCTCCTCGGTTGTGCATCCTCGGGCGATGAGCTACGTTCAAAATTGAACGCCATGCTCGCCATGTATTCATCAGATCAAACCATTGTCACGAGGCGGACCGCGGTCAGTTCTCGTGCGGTAGCAATTGATGGGGGTGAAGCGCGGTGAGTGAGGTTCAGGACCGAGCTCGCGAGGATGCTCGATATCGCATCCTACGTCTTATCGAAGAGAAGCCTTCAATCAGTCAGCGCGAGCTTTCTCAACATGTCGGCATCAGTGTAGGAGCGATTAACTACGTCCTTAAAGCATTCGTCGACAAGGGGTTAGTCAAGCTCGGCAATTTCTCGGCGTCAAAACACAAGCATCGTTACGCATATATTTTGACGCCGAAAGGGGTTGCCGAAAAAAGCTCTCTGACGCGCCGGTTTCTTGAACTCAAAGTTGCGGAATATGAGGCGCTGAAGGCCGAGATCAAAGCGCTCGAAGCCGAAGTTAGTCACGGCGCAAATAGAGACACGGACGGAAATTCAAAAAATGACTGAGGCACAAGGCCAAAGGCGCGTTCTGATCACCGGGACCGCTGGATTTATCGGCTTCCATCTCGCGAAGCTACTCCTTGCAGAAGGCTTCCGCGTTCACGGCTATGACGGAATGACCGATTACTATGACGTCAGCCTCAAGCAACGTCGCCATGCTATGCTGCTGCAGAGCCAGAGCTTCTCGGCAACGGAAGGGATGCTCGAAGATCAGATTCTGTTCGATCAAGTCGCGGATGAGTTCACACCCGATGTAATCGTCCACCTCGCCGCGCAGGCGGGCGTGCGTTATAGCTTGGAGAACCCGCGGGCCTATATCGACGCAAATGTGATTGGCACTTTCAATGTCATGGAGGCTGCTCGCCGGTTGGAAGTGCAACACCTCCTGATGGCCTCGACCTCTTCGGTCTACGGCGCGAATGAAGAGATGCCCTTTACCGAGACCGAAAAAGCCGACACGCAGTTGACGATCTACGCGGCGACGAAGAAGGCGACCGAGTCGATGGGGCATTCTTATGCCCATCTGTGGAGCCTGCCGGTGACGATGTTCCGCTTCTTCACGGTCTATGGCACTTGGGGGCGACCCGATCTTGCGCTCTATAAATTCGTTGATGCCATTCTCGATGGTCGCCCAATCGATATTTACAACCACGGCGATATGTATCGCGACTTCACCTATGTGGATGATCTCGTGCGGGGCATTCGTTTGCTTATCGATGCGGTTCCAGAGCGTCCCGTGTCGCGCGACGCGATCCCGGAGTGGGATAGCTTGTCTCCGGTCGCGCCATATCGGGTGGTGAATATTGGCAATTCCGACAAAGTGCGCCTCTTGGACTTCATCGATGCGATCGAGGACTGCCTCGGGCAGAAAGCCGAACGCAACTACATGCCAATGCAGATGGGCGACGTGCCAGCGACTTGGGCTGATGCGACGCTGCTGCAAGAATTGACGGGCTACCGTCCAGAAACTGATTTCAAAGATGGGATTGCGCAGTTTGTTGAGTGGTTCCGAGACTATTACGGGAAATGAAGGACAGTTTGAGATGAAATTGACTGCGGATAGTCCGATTGCGGTGATTGGCCTTGGTTATGTCGGCCTCCCGCTTGCGGTGGAATTCGGCAAGCGCCGGCCGGTTATCGGCTTCGACGTCAAGCCCAACCGCATCGCCGAGCTGTGCGCCGGGCGAGATCATACGCGTGAGGTATCTCCCGAAGAGTTGGCCGAAGCGCAGCGCCTCGAATTTACCGACGATTCGGCGCGGTTGGCGGAGGCCAAGATATTCATCGTCACCGTGCCGACGCCGATCGATGCGCATAAGCGCCCCGATCTGACGCCGCTGATCAAGGCCTCGGAAACGGTGGGCCGCGCTCTAAAGCGGGGAGATATCGTGATCTATGAGAGCACAGTGTATCCTGGGGCGACCGAAGAGGATTGCGTGCCCGTGCTCGAACGAGTTTCAGGTCTGAAATTCAATGAGGATTTCTTCTGCGGCTATAGCCCTGAGCGGATCAACCCGGGCGACAAGGAGCACCGGCTGACCACGATCAAAAAGGTTACTGCGGGCTCGACACCAGAGGCTGCGGATGTGGTCGATGCGCTCTACGCCTCGGTCGTCACTGCTGGCACCCATAAGGCCGAAAGCATACGTGTAGCCGAAGCTGCAAAAGTCATCGAGAACACTCAACGCGATCTCAATATCGCGTTGGTCAATGAGCTCGCGAAGATCTTCAACCGCCTTGAGATCGATACCGATGCGGTGTTGCGCGCGGCCGGGACGAAGTGGAACTTCCTGCCGTTCCGTCCTGGCTTGGTTGGCGGGCACTGTATCGGCGTCGATCCTTATTACCTAACACATAAGGCCGAGGCGATCGGCTATCATCCCGAAGTCATCCTCGCTGGACGCCGGATCAACGACGGGATGGGCGCCTATGTCGCGGGACAGTTGGCCAAGGCGATGCTGAAGCGCGGTATTCCGGTTGCGGGTTCGCGGGTATTGGTGCTTGGGTTGACCTTTAAAGAGAACTGCCCGGATTTGCGGAATACGCGTGTAATCGACGTTATGGCTGAATTGAGTGATTATGGGTTGAATGTTGATGTTTACGACCCATGGGCTGATCCAGCGGAAGCGAGAAAAGAATACGGAGTGGACTTAGTCCAGAAATTAGAGGTTGGCGTCTATTCTGCGGTAGTTCTCGCAGTCGCTCATGAAACCTTCAAGGTAATGGGAGTAGATGAGATCCGAAAACTCTGCGCTGATGAATTCGTAATTTACGACCTAAAAAGCGCCCTCAGTCCGAGCACGGATAATATTCGCCTCTGATTTAATGCGGATGGAGGGGCAATGATGGTCATTTCAGAATCTTTGCTCACATTAGTATTTTTGAACTTTTCATAATTTTGAATTCAAAATCTAAAATCTTAGCCTGAGGTTCTAGGGAACGTGAGTCGCGGATTTAACTTTCGACGGGATTTTTTCCAAAGCGTGGGCTCCAGTAGCGTAGGGCTCGGTCTGACGCTCGTGACTACACCAATAATGACACGCCTGTTTCCCGCCGATGCTTATGGGATCAACGGGATGATGATGACGCTAGCGACTTTAGTTGCAGGTTTTGGCATGCTCGGACTACCCTTGGCACTGGCGCGCGAACAGCATGGTAACGAGCAGATCCGCCTCCTGCATGCTGCGGTCCAAATTGCGGTGGTACTATTCGGGCTTTGCGGAATTGCGGCGCTTGCCGTCCAATTTTTTCCATACAAATTGCCCGCCGGAGTAACGGCGCAAGTGTTATTAATTCTGCCTATTCTTGTGTTTCTGCATTGCGCACAGCGTGTTGCAGATTCACTTATAAATGCAAAAGGCCGTTTTCCGGCACAGGCAGCGGCTAGGATTGGCAATGCTTTTACGGGACGAGGAGGCGCGCTGTTGTTAGGCTGGCTCGTGCAGCCATTAGCTGCATCAATGCTTGCCGGTGATTGTATTGGTCGTTTCGTCCACGTGGTTTTAACGATAGAGTTAGGACGGTTGCGACCCGATTGCAAATCGATCAATTGGCGCCCGCACCCAAAATTTCTTTTAAAAACTGTTTCTGAATACAGAAGATTTGCCCTGCAATCGAACTTTGCTGCCGCACTACCAATGGTGAGTGTTTTGGTGGTTCAACTAATGCTCGCTATTCGCCTGGGAGCCGAAGCAGTTGGATATTATACGTTGGCGCAATCAATTATTACGCTACCTGTTACGGTCGTTGCGCTTTCGTCAGCCCCGGTCGTTTTTCATCGTTTTGTTCGTGCGGCAGATGAGGCCCCTGACAGTCTCCCGAAATTGGCTCAAAAGGCCATACTCGGTTATCTTCTTCTAGGGGGCTTATGCATGATGCCATTGATTTTATTCGGCCAAACATTATTTGAATTCGCGTTTGGTAAGGATTGGATTGCCGCCGGCTCCACAGCGGCTATCTTGGCTGTTCCCCAAGTGCTAAACTTTGGCTTAACAGGAGTCCTAAGTATTTTTCGCGTGAATCGTAGAATTAATGCATGGATGATATTTGAAGGTGCGGGGACCTTTGTTATATTATTGGGTATGTTGCTTTTGCCTCGGGATTTCGACCTTCGATCTGCAACGATAATGCTCGCAGGGCTTAGGGGATTATATTGTACCTTGATGATTTCTGGTTGCCTTTGGGCTGCTAAACAGAAGGGGGAGTGGAGTTGATGGCTCGCACGATACATATACTGCTGATAGCGCCGTCCGCACCGCCCAAGAATAGCCCGGAAGCGATGCAGGTTGGGCGCTTTATTGCCGCCTTAGAGAAAAATGTTCGAATTACTCTCGTTACCACACCAATCGTTAAGGGGTGGCAATGGGAAGATCAAAGTTTGTTATTAGAGCGGCCAGGTGTAGATATTATCACCGCTAAATTACCCTTTCACAGCCTCAGCCACCGTATTTTGTCTAATCATCGACTTTCGTTTCTCCAAAATCCAGATAGTGAATTTTGGCTTCCATGGCTTGCGAGACGGGTCTTGTGCAACCTTTCAGAGCTACCTGACGTTATATATTCACGCTCTGGATCATTTTCTGCGGCTTTGCTTGCCTATCGGTTAAAATCGTTCACGGGGCTTCCTTGGATGATGCACTTGAGCGACCCGTGGGCGGGTAGTCCCTATCGGCAACGTTCACGTTGGCGATCTGCATTAGACAAAGCTTTCGAAGAGAAATGTTTTTTAGAAGCAGATTTGATCGCCCTTACAACACAAGGTCAAGCTGATTTCTATAAAGCTCGATACCCTGAGCACAGCAGAAAAATCAATGTGTCACCAAACATGATGCCGTCAGTTAAGTTTTCCCCTAGGCCTAAGATGCGCACGGGACCACTTCGCATTGTGTATACTGGCGCACTTTATGGTGACCGTAATCCTTCCACTCTCCTACATGCGCTAGAAATCTTACACAGGAAATATGAAGGCGACATGAAAGAGCAGATTTGCGTTGATTTTTACGGAAATATGTCGCTTGAGATGGCGAGGCGCATCAGGGAGGCTCCCGGGTGTTTCGTTCACGGTCCTATCCCCTTTGAGGAAGTTGCAGAAAAGCAGGCTAATGCTGATATTCTTTTGACAATCGAGCCCGATGGAGAGCATCCACTGCTTCTTCATTTTATGCCCTCAAAGAACCTAGATTATATTGCTTCCGGAAAGCCTATATTGGCTATTACGCCTCGAGGCAGCGAGACTCATCGACTTTGCCAAGCTGGGCATGGATGGGCCTTTGATCCAAGTGATCCGAATTTGCTCGCTGTTAAATTGATGGGGTTAATGCGAGATCGGGGGGAGGAAAGTTTTTCTCTAGAGGGATCAAAAGAGGCTTACGAAACCCACAGCGCCAGAAATGTAACGAGAGAGATAAGTAACAGGTTGGAAGTTATCTCGGGTTCTTCTGGAATTAAAGGAAATCAAATATGAAAGTACTGCTTATAATCGGTACCAGGCCGGAGGCGATTAAATTAGCGCCGGTATACCGCGCTCTCGAGGCGCGCGATGATATTACCACTCGTCTGGTATTGACTGGCCAGCATAGGGATATGGCGCGAGGTGTGTTAGAACTCTTTGGGGTGGCGGCTGATATTGACCTTGATGTAATGAAGCCCAGTCAAACGCTAACGACGTTGTCGGCCCGCATCTCCGCTGGTCTGGCCCGCGTCATTGAGGAGGAGGCTCCAAGCTCGATTGTCGTGCAAGGGGACACAACTTCGGCGATGATCGGCGCTATTATGGGGTTTTATGCCGGGTGCCGAGTGGCTCACGTGGAAGCGGGGTTGCGAACCGGGAATATGTCCGCTCCATTTCCTGAAGAATTTAATAGGCGCGTAATCACCCTTGGTGCATACTGGCATTTTGCTCCTACGAGAGAGGCTGCAGATAACCTCACACGAGAAAATGTGAGTGCAAATATCCACGTCGTCGGTAATACGGTTATTGACGCTGCGATTTCTATGTCGAAAATCATGACCCTTGGGAAGAAAAAAATTATTTCTCAGTTGCCTTTCTTGGAAAATTCTGGTCGTAAGACCATTTTGATTACAGTTCACCGACGGGAAAACATTGGTTCGCCAATGGAAAATATTTCGGATGCTGTTGCGGAACTTGCGGACAAGTATCCTGACTTCGACTTTGTTGTACCGGTTCATCCCAATCCAGTTGTGGGTTCGATTTTGCGTCCACGGCTAGAGTCCAAAAAAAATGTGCACCTAGTTGCTCCGCTGGATTACGATCAAATGGTGCATGTGATTACTAAATCGCACCTTATACTTACTGACTCAGGTGGGATTCAGGAGGAAGCACCCGCATTCAACGTTCCGGTCTTGGTTTTGAGGAATGAAACTGAGCGAATGGAGGGTGTCGAGGCGGGTTGTAGCAGAATCGTCGGAACTGACAGAGTACGAATAGTTTCTGAAACAGAGCGTTTACTTATGAACTCGGAGGGCTACGCCAAAATGGCTCAAAGTCGTAATCCATATGGTCAAGGTAATGCATCGGAAGCGATTGCTCAAATCCTGAGTCTTGCCGAATGACTGTTCCAGAAATAGTTTTGCTCGGCTATTATGGGCGCGGTAACTTTGGGGATGACATTCTCATGTTAGTGGCCCATGAGGTAGCACGAAGTATGATGCCCGGTGCTTCTGTGGGTATCCGACTGCCTCACGGCGCAGCTTATCCGACAAGGTTGCTAAAAAACGATTTCTTGCCAGTTCCATTCGGCACACGCGATCATCATCGTCTAATCCTTCATGGTGGCGGTGGGACTTTCTTCGACTTCACATCCTATTCGGTTCTCAAGCGATTTCGAAATGCTGCGCTCTTGGCGAGCGGAGCGGGAGCCTACGTAGGGGCAGAAGCTGCACTGCGACGTCTGATCGGCAAGCCTAGAATTTCTGCGGAACGTCGAATTGGGCTTGGGATTGGAGTTGGAACTTTTAGTTCAGGATCGCGAAAGCTGCTCGAAGCTTTGCCGGTATTGTCTTCTTTCGATCGCCTCTGGGTCCGTGATCACAAGAGCTGCGACAATTTAAGAAGTCTGTCTGTCAGTCCGCCCACAGTTGTGGGGTCGGACCTAGCCTTCATCTCAGATGCTTGGTGCCCATCGAATTTGGCTATGCGATCCCGTCGACCAGAGCATCGTCGGCCAAAATTGGGTGTCATACTTCGCGATTGGCCGGTGGACATCACTTCGAGTTTTGCTGAGGAATTCCAGCCGATCATTGCCGGTCTGGCTAAGGAGTACGATTTAACAATCATATCTTTGGATCCAGCGGCAGATCGAGGTGTCCTGAACACTTTCATTGGCTTCCCGCAGCTCTTGTGGCGGCCCAGTTCAATGAAGTTGCATGACTTTCTGCACAGGCTCTCTGGTTTCGATGCATTCCTTACGTCGAGGGCGCACGGTGCGATTTGTGGAGCGTGTCTTGGGAGGCCGTCGGTTATACTTGAAATTGAACCAAAGCTTGCGGCAGTGAATCGAATGCTTCCGAGAGCTACACGGCTTGCAGTTTCGAAAAGTAACCTTAGTACGATTTCACTCCTCGTTGAGGAAGTGCTTTCGATTTCGGCCGATTCTATTGAAGCCGACGTGAAGCACAATCGAATGTTATCCGAGGCGGCGCTTGACGAAACTATAAAGGACTTTCGCCTATGAATCCGCCTCAGCGCATTAAGATACTGCTTGTGACAGCGACATTAGGGTATGGCGGGGCAGAAAGTAGTTTTCAGCGTCTTGCTAATTTCTTGGCGAAGCATGCGGATGTAACGATAGCTTTGATGGCACAAAGTTATGGGGGCGCCGATTATTCTAATAAGCAGTCAGAAACCGGCCACCGTGTTGTCATTCTTGATGCGGCCGCAGCTAGCGGAGCAGGTTTTTCAAATAAGGTTCTGCGTTGGTGGCGTATGCTAAAGCGGCTTCGGTCGCTCAAGGCGAAGCACGACGTAACTATTAGCTTTTTGTCTGGGCCTAATCTTTTAAATGCCTTTGCTGGGATGCAGGGAAAGACAATCGTGTCTGAACGAGGTTCGAAGCTGTATCACACGAATATTCCAAGGATGAAAAAGTTACTATGGTTAAGAATTCTTGACCCGATCGTTTATCGTCGAGCGAAAAAAATTGTTCCTGCCTCTGTGGGCTACGGCAAGGAAATCCTGCAAGTCGGCGGAAATTCACAGGCTTCTAAAATATACCCTATAGAGGGAGGTATAGATGCAAAGGGTCTTATTGAAAGTTCGGAAAATGCTCCAGATAGAGACCTTTTAGAATTTTGTCAGGCCCCCACAGCGGTATACAGCGGGCGTCTGGATTTTGGTAAAGGGATTGACCTTCTGATACCTGCCTTCGCTCGCGTCAATAAGATGCAGCCGAATTCGCGATTGCTTTTGATTGGTGATGGCCCTCTCAGAAATGAAATTATTTCAAAGTGCGAAACGCATGGACTTTCAGTTACCACCACGGGAGATCCTGATGCCACTGTTTTCTTGGCTGGATACAGGGAAGATCCGATTCGACACTTTCGATTTTGCCGACTATTCCTTTTCCCGTCACTGCATGAAGGATTAGGCAACTCCCTTATAGAGGGCGTTGCGTCGGGTGTTCCAGTTCTCGCATCGGATTGTCCTTGGGGACCGCGTTCAATACTTTCGTCTGGCGCACTACAATACAGTGGCTCGGAGCTATCTCTGCCGTTGGCTTTGCCGTTGGGTGTTCTCATGCCGCTACCGAACAACAGAGCTGGGATTGAGAAGTGGACGAGTGAAATGGCTCAAATGCTCATCGGGCCCGCTAAGGTGCGCCCGGAGCGTTCCGTCCGTCTTGCCGCGATTCAACGTTTCGACATTGAACAGACCGGCCTTGTCTGGCTGAACCTCGCCAGTGCAATGGCTCGTGAAGTGAACCGGAAATGATTAGCTGGTTCTTGGTGATCCTTTCTAAATGAGTAAGAGGCGCTCTACAATATTTGTGTTAGATGGCTCGGTAGCTGTGACCGGAGCTTTTATCTCGGCAAGAGATATGGCACGCGCGCTGAAAGATTACGTCGATGTAATATTGCTAACGTCCGACTCCGCGGTTTTTGCAGACTTCGATTTGTCCGACTTTGCAGCTGTTCATCGACTGCCCATCCGACCATTGCGACGCAATTTCAAAGATGTGTCACTTTACCTGCCGAGATTGGTAAAGACTGCTTTGCACTTGCGTCGTCGACTTTTGCAATATCCAAATGCAATGCTTTTTGTGAATGATTTTTACTTGGTGGAAGCACCACTCTTGCGTTTTTTTGGTTATAGAGCGCCGATATTTACTTGGGTTCGCATCGACCCTAGCGTGTTCGGACGAGTTGGACGATTTTGGCTCCACTTCTCCAGCCTATTTTCTGATAGGATCATTGCCGTTTCGCATCATATCCAAAGCCTGTTGCCGGAAAGGGTGTCTTCGGATTTGCTCTATGATCCGGTCAGCGCGGAGTTCTTACCAAGTCCCGAGACAAGATATTCTGATAAACTCACTTTTGTCTTCGTAGGAAACTACATCGAGGGTAAGGGGCAGGATGTCGCAATAGCGGCATTCTCTCAGATTTTTTTCCGTTTCCCTAATTCTCGACTTCATTTTTATGGTGGCGATATGGGGCTTTCTCGCAACCGCATTTATCGAGAGAGGTTGGAGGCACAAGCCACTTCACTGGGAGTAGCTGACGCAATTACATTTGGCGATTTTTTGAAGAACCCTCGTTCGGTGCTTGAGGGTGCGTTTGTTGCATTAAATCTATCGCGGTCCGAGTCATTTTCACGCACGGTCTTGGAAGCAAGCGCGTGCGGTGTGCCTGTCATTGCTACTCGATGTGGCGGCCCAGCTGAAATTGTGCGCGATGGCGAGACCGGAATCATGATTCCTGTTGACAATGTCGCAGCCTGCGTTGAGGCCATGCATTCCCTGTGTATCGATCCTGATCGTGCCGCGAAGATGGGCGCGGCTGGTCGCGAGAGAGTGATGAAATTTTTTTCGCCGAAGGCTTTTTCGCTGCGCTTGCAAGCCCTTCTAGATGAGACTTAATCCGAGATTATCCTTCTTGCGCGCTTCAATCTCCGTGGTTTGTAGGCTAGAAGCAAAGTAGGGACTGTGAATGACCCTTAAAGTCGCCAAACTTACGAAATATGGGCCACTTGCTGCAGCGACGCGGCAGCGGTTCGATCAATATGACACAGTTCTGGCCGACTTAGATTGCAAGACTGTTGCATGGCCCTTACTCGAGGACGCATATCTGAAACGGCTTTATGCGGGTGAGGGACACGATCGAGGTTACCTGGCCAGACGCTATGCGGACCGGCTTCGACAGTTGGTGCGGCATCAAGAAATCGATTTACTCTGGGTGCAGTACGAGTTGTTTCCGTTCTTGCCCGGCTTGATGGAGCGCGCGGTGCGGCTAGCGGGCGTGCCGGTCGTTTATGACTTCGATGATGCGATCTTTCACAACTATGACCTAAATCGCAGGACTGCGGTTCGCGCAATGTTGGGCCGCAAACTTCATGGGGCAATCGGAGCCTCAGATTGCGTATTCGCGGGCAACGAATACCTCGCCGCTTATGCGCGTCCGCATTGCCGAGATGTTCAGATCGTTCCCACCGTCTTGGATGCGGCGGTCTACAAACCCATTTCGCCACCTACTGCAGCAGCTGATAGTGCATCTGTTATCGGTTGGATCGGAACACCGAGCACTTGGTCGGAATACATGGTGCCGATGCAGTCCATGCTTGCGGCAGCTGCACATCGCCGCAGGGCGAGAATTCTCGCTGTAGGCGCCGCAAAGGACGCTCAAGCCGACCCGGCTTTTGAATTGCGACCTTGGCGCGAGGAAGCGGAAGTCTCGGATATCCAAGAGATGGACATCGGAATCATGCCTCTGACCGATACCCCTTGGGCGCGCGGAAAATGCGGCTACAAGCTTATCCAATATATGGCGTGTGGCCTGCCGGTAATCGCTTCTCCTGTCGGAGTGAATGCGGAGATTGTCGAGCACGGGGTGAACGGATTCCTTGCCTCAAATGAGGCGGAATGGCGCGAGGCGCTCGACGCGCTTCTGACCGATTCCAATTTGCGCGCCCGAATGGGCGCGGCGGGGCGCAAGAAGGTCGAAGACCAGTATTCGCTTCAGGTCTGGGGGCCGCGCGTTGCCCAGATGCTTCGAGACGTCGCTGTCACGCATTCGAAAAAACGCCGCGGCGAATAAGTCAATCACGATGCTGGTCTATTACTCGCTCTACAGTTTCCTGATCTTGCTCGGGCGCGCGGCGAAGCGGGGCGGGCTCTACTGGCTCGCTCTCTTGAGTCTCTTTCTTGTTGCTGGATTTAGATATGAGGTCGGCTGCGACTGGAGCGGATATCTCGCGAATTGGTATATCATGGATGGCCGCTCGCTCAATGCTGCCCTTCAATATAGTGAGCCTGCTCATTGGGCGATCATCGCGCTGCTGCAACAAGCAGGGCTTAGTTACACATATCTTCTGGTCATCGCGTCTGGGATTTTCTTCTGGGGGCTCCATAGCCTCGCGCGACGGCAACCAAACCCGCTCGCTGTTCTCGTGCTCGCCTTTCCGATCCTCGTCATCAACATGCCGATGTCCGGGATCCGGCAAGCCGAGGCGATCGGGATCATGTGTTTCGCGTTCAATGCGTTCGTGGACAAGAAGCTGCTTCGCTACCTCGCGCTCGTCGGAATCGCGGTCCTGTTTCACCGCAGCGCCATGATCTTCCTGGCGTTTGCGCCCTTCATCCCGTTGCCTTTTACGAAACGAAATATCCTCTTTGCGATCCTGCTTGCTTTGCCTGGGCTTTACCTCATGACGCATACGTCCGCTGCGGATGAGGCGACGAGCCGCTATGTCGGGACAGGCGTCGACGCAGCGGGAGCTGCTTTCCGTCTCCTCGTCCTTGTTTTGTCCGGGGCCATTTACCTGCTGAAAATTCGGCCCTTCTGGAAGCGTCAGTTTCCCGAGGACTACAAGCTGGTCACGATCGCGGCGTGGCTGATGGTCGCCTTCTTTGGCCTCTTCTTCGTGTCTTCGGTGATTGGCGACCGGTTTGGGTATTACCTCATTCCATTGCAACTCGTGATCTTCGCCCGAATTCCCTATCTTCAGGGATTGCGCAATCGGCAGTTCTGGACCGTCGCGCCCTATGCCTTGCTCACGACTGTCTTCCTCGTCTGGACACAGCTCTCCTGGCATTTCCAGAAATGCTACGTTCCCTATCAATTCGGCATCTATTCAGAGAACTGAACAAACTTCACAGGTTTCCTATTCATGATGATTGAGAAGACCAGCCTCGATGGGCTGTTGCTGATCACCCCGAAGCGATTCGGCGATCACCGCGGGTTTTTCTCCGAGAGCTATTCGGCGAAGCGATTTGCCGAGGCCGGGATCGAGATTGGTTTCGTTCAGGATAATCATTCGGTCTCGGAGGCCGTGGGCACGGTGCGCGGGCTGCATTTTCAGGCCCCACCCCATGCGCAGGCGAAACTGGTGCGCTGCGGACGTGGGCGGCTCTGGGATGTGGCGGTCGATATCCGCAAGGGCAGCCCGACCTACGGCCAGTGGTTCGGCACCGAGCTGAGCTTCGAGAACGGCAAGCAGCTGCTGATCCCGGCGGGCTTTGCGCATGGGTTCGTCACGCTCGAGGCGGGCACCGAGATCGTCTATAAATGCTCGGATTACTACGCGCCCGAGAGTGAGGGCGCGATCCGCTGGGACGACCCGGATCTGGGCATCGATTGGCCGCTTTCCGCAGGAATAGAGCCTGTTTTGTCCGGCAAGGACGCCGAGGCACCTCTGTTCGCTTCCGTCGATAGCCCCTTCAAATGGGAGGGCGCAGCATGAAGATCCTCGTCACCGGCGGCGCAGGTTTCATCGGCTCCGCGGTCGTCCGTCTCGCCGTCTCGCGCGGCCATGCGGTGGTTAACCTCGACGCGCTGACTTACGCCGCCTGCCTCGAGAACGTTGCCCCCGTCGCCGATAGCCCGCTCTACGCCTTCGAGCAGGCCGATATTCGCGACCCTGAGGCGCTGACGGCGATCTTCGCGCGCCACAAGCCCGACGCGGTGATGCATCTCGCGGCCGAAAGCCATGTGGATCGCTCCATCGATGGCCCCGGCGCCTTCATCGAGACAAACGTGATGGGCACCTACAACATGCTGCAAGCTGCGCGCAGCTTTTGGGAGGCCGAGGGCCGCCCCGAGAGCTTCCGCTTCCACCACATCTCCACCGACGAGGTCTATGGCACGCTCGGCGCCACGGGCCAGTTCACCGAAGAGACGCCCTATGCGCCGAACAGTCCCTATTCCGCCTCGAAAGCGGGCTCGGATCACCTCGTGCGCGCTTGGCACGAGACCTATGGGCTGCCGGTTGTGCTCACCAATTGCTCGAACAATTACGGCCCCTATCACTTCCCGGAAAAGCTGATCCCGGTCGTGATCCTGAACGCGCTCGCGGGCAAACCGCTGCCGATCTATGGCGACGGCTCGAACGTGCGCGACTGGCTCTATGTCGAGGATCACGCCGATGCGCTGCTTCTGGTGCTGGAGAAGGGCGCTTTGGGCCGCAGCTACAATATCGGCGGCGAGAATGAGCGGTCGAACCTCGAACTGGTCCAGACGATCTGCGCCATTCTCGACAAGCTGCGTCCGGGCGACGCGCCCTATGCCGATCTGATCACTTTCGTCACCGACCGCCCCGGCCACGATGCGCGCTACGCGATCGACCCGACCCGCATCCGAGAGGAGCTGGGCTGGCGGCCGAGCGTGACGGTGGAGGAAGGGCTCGAGCGCACCGTGCGCTGGTATCTCGAGAACGAGGACTGGTGGCGCCCGCTGCTGGAACGGCACGGCGTCGGCGAAAGGTTGGGCAAGGCATGATCCTCGTCTTCGGACAGACCGGCCAAGTCGCGCAGGAGCTACAGCGCCTTATGCCCGATGCGGCGTTTTTAGGCCGGAATAGGGTCGATTTGCGCGACCCTGATGCCGCCGCACAGGCGATCCGAGAGACCAAACCCGAGGCCGTGATCAACGCCGCGGCCTATACGGCCGTGGACAAGGCCGAAGAAGAGGGGGCGCTCGCCCAAGTGGTCAACGGCGATGCGCCCGCTGCGATGGCCGAAGCCTGCAGCGCCCTTGGCATCCCGCTCGTTCACATCTCCACCGATTACGTCTTCGACGGCTCGGGCGAGACGCCGTTCAAACCCACCGACCCGACTGATCCGCTGGGCGCCTATGGCCGCACCAAGCTCGCCGGCGAAGAGGCGATCCGCGCGACAGGAGGAACCTTCGCCATCCTGCGCACGAGTTGGGTCTTTTCGGCCCATGGCGGGAATTTCGTGAAGACGATGCTGCGCCTGTCGGAAAGCCGCGATCACCTGACGATCGTCGCCGACCAGATCGGTGGGCCGACACCGGCCAAGGCGATTGCCGAGGCCAGCCTGACGATGGCAGCGCAGTTGCAGCGCTCGCCCGAGAAGAGTGGCGTTTACCATTTCTCAGGCTCTCCCGATGTAAGCTGGGCGGGCTTCGCGCGGGAGATCTTCGCGCGGGCCGGGCGCGGCGTGACGGTGGAGGACATTCCCACCGCCGACTATCCGACGCCCGCGAAACGGCCGCTGAATTCGCGGCTCGACTGCAGCGATCTGGCCGTATTCGGCCTGACCAGACCCGATTGGAGATCGGGATTGAATGAAGTGTTAATTGAATTGGGTGCGGTATGACGAAACGCAAAGGCATTATTCTGGCGGGCGGCTCGGGCACGCGGCTCTATCCTGTGACCATGGGTGTCTCGAAGCAACTTCTTCCAGTTTATGACAAGCCGATGATCTACTACCCGCTGACGACGCTGATGCTCGCCGGCATTCGCGAGATCGCGGTGATCACCACTCCGGAAGATCAGGCGCAGTTCCAGCGCGTCCTTGGTGACGGTAGCCAGTGGGGCGTCGCGTTTACCTGGATCGAGCAACCGTCTCCAGACGGGTTGGCCCAGGCCTATATCCTCGCCGAAGCATTTCTCGACGGCGCTCCCTCGGCGATGGTTCTGGGCGATAACGTTTTCTTTGGCCATGGTTTGCCAGAATTGCTCGCCGAGGCGAATGCGCGTAGGACCGGCGGGTCCGTATTCGGCTACCGGGTGAGCGATCCCGAGCGTTACGGCGTTGTTGCTTTCGACAACGACGACCGCGCCCAATCCATCGTTGAAAAACCTGAGAAGCCCGCTTCGAATTACGCGGTCACTGGCCTCTATTTCCTCGACGGGAAAGCCCCTGAGCGCGCGCGCGCGGTCGAGCCGTCCGCGCGCGGGGAGTTGGAGATCACGGATCTGCTCGGGCAGTATCTCGAGGAGGGGTCCCTGACGGTCAGCCGCATGGGGCGCGGTTATGCGTGGCTCGACACGGGCACCCATGCGAGCCTGCTCGATGCCGGGAATTTCGTGCGCACCCTTCAGGCGCGCCAAGGCCTTCAGGTGGGTTCTCCCGATGAGATCGCCTTTCAGAAAGGCTGGATTTCAGTCGACGCGCTTCGTGAGCGTGCAAAGACTTTCGGTAAGAACGGTTACGGCGCCTATCTCGAAGATGTCGCGCGCGGTGCGGGCAACTGAGATGCTGACCGGTTCGAACTCCTGCAAGAAAAGTCCTAAGTCATGTGCGGCATAGCAGGTCTTCTCGGTCCCTCAGAGGACCACGCGGCAGTCTCGCTTCAGGCGATGACCGACGCGATCACCTATCGCGGGCCGGATGCAGAGGGCCATTGGTTCGATGAGGCCCAGTCTGTCGGTCTCGGCCACCGTCGCCTCTCGATCCTTGATCTGAGCGAGGCCGGTGCGCAGCCCATGCAATCGCGCTGCGGACGTTTCGTCATCGTGTTCAATGGCGAGATCTACAATCATTTGCGGCTACGACGGGAGCTTGAAGCGGCGTCTGAACAGGCGTGGCGTGGGCATTCGGATACCGAAACTTTGCTCGCCGGAATCGTCGCCTGGGGGCTCGAGGAAACGCTTCGCCGCGCGAAAGGCATGTTCGCTCTGGCGCTTTGGGATCTGCAAACCAACATCTTGTCGCTTGCCCGCGACCGGATGGGGGAGAAGCCTCTTTATTTCAGTCGGCTTGCCTCGGGATGGGCGTTTGCTTCGGAGTTGAAAGCCTTGCTGGAAGCTCCCGGACTGGAGCCCGAGCTCAGTGCGAGCGGGATCCGTGCCTATCTCGAATTCGGTTACGTTCCCGAAGGCTTGTGCATCTTCGAGGGTGTCGAGAAAGTCGCGCCCGGTCATATCGTCACCCTGTCCAGGGAGAGCTCCGAGGCGGCGCGGCTTTCTTTCGAAGTCTTCACTGATCTCGCCGAAAAGGGGCTCTCACAGAGAGGGTATTCCGACGGACAATCCGAGACCGTTCTCCTCGACAAGTTGGCGGCGCGTCTCGAAGAGGTGGTGGACGAGCAGAGCCTGAGCGACGTGCCGCTTGGCGCCTTTCTCTCAGGCGGCGTGGATAGCTCCCTCATCACAAGCCTGATGCAGGCGCAAAGCCAAACGCAGGTGCGCAGTTTCTCGATCGGGTTCGGCGAGTCCCGTTTCAACGAGGCGCCTTATGCTGCCGCTGTCGCCAAGCATTTGGGGACCGCGCATACGGAATTCATCCTGTCCCAAGAGGACGCGCTCGATCTGGTGCCGAGCCTGCCGCAGATCTATGACGAACCCTTCGCTGACTCTTCGCAGATCCCGACGGCGCTTTTGTGTCGCGAGGCGCGCAAGGCAGTTACGGTCGCGCTATCCGGTGACGGTGGGGACGAAGTATTTGGCGGGTATAATCGGCATGTCGTCGGCCCGGGGCTCTGGGCGCGCGCACAGCGCGTGCCTAAGATCGGTCGGAAGGCCGGGGCTCGGCTCGCTGCGGCTATCGGGCCGTTTCTCGTGTCCGAGGCGAGCCCCGCGCGCAGGGTCGCCAAGCGGTTCCGTTTGCCGATTACGGCCGTCGATAAGCTGGCGCGACTGGCTCCCGGCATCGCTGCAGCGGAGAGTTTTGAAGATTTCTATCGCACTTTCTCGACGACCTTCGCGCAGCCGAGCGAGGTCTTAACAAATGGTGCGCAGTCCGATGGTCAAGTGATCCTGCATGATGAGGTCCTCGCAAGGCTCACCCCGGCCGAGCAGATGATGGCATGGGATAGCGTTAGTTATCTCCCTGGAGACATTCTCGTGAAAGTCGATCGCGCAGCTATGCATGCCTCTCTCGAGACGCGCGCGCCCTTTCTGGATGCGCGTGTTGTCGAGGCGGCCTGGGCGCTGCCCATGTCGATGAAGATAAGAGACGGTGTCGGGAAAGTCGCTTTGCGACGATTGCTCGACCGGCATGTTCCGAGATCGCTCATTGATCGACCAAAGCAGGGCTTCTCGATCCCGCTCGATCAGTGGCTCCGGATGGAGTTGCGCGGTTGGGCCGAGCGGCTTCTGTCGCAGCGCCATCTTTTTGCGCTCGCCAGCCTCTCCTTCGATCCGATCGAGCGGCTCTGGCAACAGCACCTCAAAGGGCGGGCAAATAATGGTCAGAAGCTCTGGACAGTGCTGATGCTGCTCGCATGGCTTGAGGCAAATGAGATTTGGCTGTCCAAGGGGCAGGGGCGTCGCGCCGCGTGATATCCTGGCGCGAGGCTTGGGTGGATCAGCCTCGCTTAAGCCTGCTAATTGCCTCGCGATAGGCCTTTACCACAATCCGCTGATCGTATTCCCGCTCCATCTTGGCGCGACCTTCACGCCCCATCTGAGCGCGTTGCTCAGGGCCGAGCGCGAGAAACTCTTGCATCGCGTCGGCTAGGCTCGCAGCGTTGCGAACCTCGCAAAGATACCCCGAGACGCCGCGATCCAAGACTGCGCGGCAGCCGGGCACATCGGTTGCGATGAGTGGACGGGCCATAGCGGCTGCCTCGATCAAAGTTCGCGGCGCACCCTCGCGGTAGGAAGGCAGCACGACGCAACTGGCCGCCTTGATCGCGGGGCGCACGTCCGGGGTCGTTCCCAGATACTCCACGATACCTTCCTCGACCCATGACTGAACAGTAGGTGCATCGATCGCGGTGCGGTTTTCAGATCCCACCGCTCCCAACAATTGAAAGCGCGCCTCAGGATGGCGCGCTTTCGTCATTCTGGCAGCTTCGACGAATTCCCAAACCCCCTTGTCGCGCAAGAGACGCGCGATCATCAGGAAGGTGGGCTGAGTGTCCTCGCTGGGCATCTCCTGCACGGTGAAGCGTTCCAGATCGATCCCCGAGCCCGGCAGGAGCTTCGCTTGGCCGCTTGTGATCAAACGCCGGTCGAGGAAAAGCGCTGCGTCGTCCTCATTTTGAAAAAAGATCACCGGTAGCTTTGCGAAGGCGCGCCGATAGAGCATCTCTGCGACGCGCTGGAGTAATCCGCCGGAAAGGAAGGCCGTGCCCAAGCCCGTGACATTCGGCACGAAGGGCACGCCCACGGCTTTTGCGGCCATGGCCCCGAAGATGTTGTTCTTGATCGTGTAGCTCAGCACGATATCGGGCCGCTCTTTGCGAAAGATACGCCTGTAGCGACGCATCAGCTTGAAATCTTCCGCCGGGTTCAAACCCTTCACGCTCATCTCGAGCGGAATGAAGCGGCAGCCGAGGGCCTCGAGATCGGGCACGCTGTCGTCGCGCGGGGCGAGCAGGGTGATCCGGTGACCATCTGCGATGAGTGCGTCAATGACAGGACGTCGGAAATTCCAGAGGTTCCAAGCCGCGTTCACCGTCATGAGGATATGCATGTCGCGCTCCGCGCCGATATTTGAAAGCAATGCCTGGGTTCTAGCGGCTGGACGCAAGGAGGGGAAGGTCGGGCTGTGCCGAGCGCTCCCAACTTGGCAAGGTAGCGCATTGCTATTCGAGCCAGAGGCTTTTTGAGACCGCGATGCGGGCGGGGAAGGGGAAGCTCTCTCGGGGTGGCGACCCGCAAAAAATCTGTTCGACCCTCCTATAGGCGCTCTCTGCGCAGGATGAAACTGGGCTCTGCTTTCGTCACTGCCCGGATAAGCTATCTCCCGCTCGCAACGGAACCAAAATTCCCGCTCGGTCTGACAACGTGATCAAAGGCGAAAGCTCCGGCTTCGGGCTGGCAGAGTTGGTAGGCGCGGCAGCGCGATCGAAGCCAGCCAGCCAAATGCTTCTTCAGAAGGCTGTTCCCACTGTTCCCACCAAAAACGAGATATATATCGTCGAGAAGTTGGGCGGCATAAAGCGTTCCGGCTCGTAATTATTTCATCTTCAACATATTCTTTTTCGCACAAAAACCGATATTTTCCTTCGCTGCCGAAGAGAAAAGGCCTCGAATTATGAATGGTCTCTATCGTTTTTGGGTGGGAACAGTGGGAACAGGCCGATAATTACGGCAGTTGTCCACATTTTTCTGTGGCCTTGTAAGAATCAAGCGTTGAGATTTTCAGGTCGCTGTCAAACAATAATAATACGTCGAGCCTGAACGACAGATGAGAGACGGGACGCGCCGGCAAGCAACAACCCCGTCTCCCTCAGTTCTGTCTGATTCTTGTCTCATACAGAAACCGTGCGGACAATATTTTTTTCCGCATTCTGACAAGAAAGGATGTCGCCATGGCATCTAAACCTTCGTGCCATCGGTCTCAGACCGATATCTTCGCAACGGTGAATGCGATCCTGCTCCCGCGCCTCCCAGAGCTCTGCGCGACTTGGCTTCCATCTGGGCGTGTAGAGCGCGGTGAGTATGTCGCGTTTAACCCGAACCGCACCGATAATCGGCTCGGTTCCTTCCGGATCAACCTTCGCACGGGGCGTTGGGCCGATTTCAGCACAGGACCTAGCGGGGGCGATGCAATAAGCCTGTACGCGTTCATCTGCGGTCTTCGCCAGATCGATGCGGCGCGTGAACTCGCAAAGCAGATCGGGTTGCTGGCATGAACGAAATGAACTCATATAAAGCCGCGGAAATCGTCAAGGACTTGGCGCCGGGCTCGACACAGATCAAGCCCTTCCAGAACCACGTTCACCTGCCCGACCTCACGAAGCTACGCGGCTTCCAGGATTGCTGGCCGTATCATAGCGTGGAGGGCGATATCTGCTGCCTCGTTGCGCGCTTTGAGCGCATGAGTGCTGATGGGACATTGAAGAAGCAAATTCTGCCCTACACGCTCTGGCAGCAGCCGAATGGGGAGATGGTTTGGGCCTGCAAGCAGATGGAAGGTGAGCGCCCGCTTTTTGATCTGCTTACTCTTTTGAAGCAGCCTGACGCCGTTGTTCTGCTCTCCGAAGGCGAGAAGTGCGCAAGCGCGGCGAGATTCGCTTTTCCGAACGCTGTGAGTTCGACATGGGCGGGGGGCTGCAACGCCGTCAGAAAAACTGATTTCTCCCCCCTTCGTGGGCGCGATGTCATCTTGTTTCCCGACAATGACACGCCGGGCCTCGAAGCTATGCAAAAGATCCGAGAGATCCTTCGTGATGTCGGAGCGAAACGTGTCCGCCAAGTCGACATTGCAGGGCTGGCTATGCGCGTCCTCGGGAGCGCTCCGGAAAAATGCGATATCGCCGATCTCGCCGATGCCGGACTAGACAGCGCGCGGTTCGAGGAGCTTCTGCGAGCCCATCCCGAGCTGCTTGTGGGTTGCGCGGAGTCTGCGGAAGAAAAGCCATCGGTTTCAGAAATGCTGTCGGCCTCTGATCCGGAAGCGCCTGCGAAGGAAAGCGACCCTCTCGAGGAGCTGATGCAACATTACGGGCGTATCCCGGATCTTCCCTCGGAGTTCGAACTCAACGACTGCGGGCTGTTCAAGTTGAGCATCAATCGAAATGGGCAGACCATCCATGTCTTCTGTGGGTCGCCTCTGGTGGTGATGGGGCGGACCCGGAATAGACGGGGTGGTGGCTGGGGGCATCTCGTCGCATTCCGGACGCCCGAGGGAACTTGGGATCACATGGTCATCCCAGCTCGCGAACTGGCTGGCGATGGCAGGCAGTTGCGCGCTATGCTTGCGGATCGCGGCGTTGTGACGCCGCAAGATCGCGCAGGTCGCCAAGGGCTCGGCGAATTTATTTCGCGAAGCCTCATGCAAGCGGGAAATGCGATTTCAGTGACGGAGCATCCCGGCTGGGTCGACGATTGTTTTGTCCTGCCTGGCCGCGTTTTTGCCCCCACCGACCGTGAATCTGAGGTCGTGCTTGAGTTGGAGGGGAGGCCTCACCTTTTCAACGAAAATGGCGAATTCGAGAATTGGAAGCAGCTGGCGGAAATGGCCGAAGGCAATTCTCGGGCAGCTTTTTCTCTGAGTGCTGCTTTGGCTGGGCCGCTCATGACGCCGTTGGGAGAAGAGGGGGGTGGGTTCCACTTCTTTGGACCTTCCTCGAGCGGAAAGTCGACATTGCTGCAACTGGCCGGGTCGGTCTGGGGCGGCGGTGGACGCGACGGATTTTGCCGTAGTTGGCGAATGACGGATAACGGTGGCGAGGGGCTCGCCGCCGATCACAACGACACGCTGCTAGTGCTTGACGAGCTTGGGCAGGCTGACGCTGAGCGTATCGAGGATATCTTCTACATGCTTGCAAACGGTCGCGGAAAATCGCGTGCGACCAAGGCGGGCAGTCTCCAGCAAGCCGCGGCGTGGCGGCTGATGGCATTGTCCTCTGGGGAGGTGAGCGCGGCGTCTCAGATTCAGGGTAGTCGACGAGGCGGCCGCAGAAGGGTGCCGGCCGGAGTTGCGATCCGAATGATCGACATTCCGATTCAACTTGATGCGGAGGGCCGTCGCAGTTTCGAAAGTCCCTCCGATGCCACTGACGAACGCGCTTTCGTCGAGAGGTTGTCCGACATGGCGCAGAAGCACTACGGGCACGCAGGACCTGAATTTCTTCAGCATCTCGTCTCCCACCGCGAGACGATGCTGCAGCAAGTGGAAAACCTGCGATCTCTATATCTCTCGGAATTGATTCCTGCTGGGGACGACGCACAGGTCGTCCGTGTGGCGCGCCGCTTTGCGCTCGTTGCGGCAGCGGGCGAGATTGCGCGACAATGCGACGTTTTGCCTTGGTCTGAGGGCGCCGCGATCTCGGCCGCAAAGGCCTGTTTCGAAGCATGGAGGTCCATTTACGGGCATGGTGGCTCACTTGATGACCAGGATGCGATCAGCGCGCTGAAGCGGTTTTTCGAGCTGCATGGTGTTTCGCGGTTCGAGCCATTGGTTACAGGCAGGGGGGCGGGCAATCCTGATGCAGTTCTCCTCGGACGAGACCGCCAGATGATCCGCGATCGATGCGGCTACCGCGTGACCATTACGGTCTGTTCCGAAGATGGCGAAGAGCAGGTGGTGGAAGTGTTCTACGTGACCCCTGAAGCATGGCGCTCTGAAATCTGCGGTCTCGATCGCGACCCTCGCGCGGTGGCGAATGTCGCAAAAGCCTGCGGTGCGCTGGTTTGCGATGTGGATGGTCGGCTCAAGAAAAAGGTGCGTCTCCCCGACTATCCTGATGGAACAAGGGTCTATGCGATCCGACCGGACCTTTTGCCCTGAACGCGGGTCTCAAAGTCTTCTCGGGGTGGAGAAAACGATCATCGAGGGAAAAGCCGGAAGCGTGCTCTCCGCGCAGCTTGGTGCCACTTGCTGACAAAGGGTAAAATGAAGTTGGGACCGCTCTCCGCGACCGCTTTGTCATGGCGGTTCCCGCGGCGGCTCATCGAGTGCTCCAGGTTGTGGGCGCGCAGGAGTGCCGCCCAGTCCATGCTGGTGAAGTGGCTGCCTAGGTCCCAATGGATCAAAACCTTGTCCCCGGGCTTTCTCCGCCGCGTGGCCATGAGCAGTGCTTGCAGGACAACGTCGGTCATCTGGCGGCTTTGCATCGCCTACCCGACGATACGACGCGAGAAGAGATCGATTACAACGGCAAGATAGGCGAAGCCTGCCTGCGTGCGGATATAGGTGATGTCGTTCACCCAGATGCTGTCAGGTGTCGCAACGTCAAACCGCCGGTCCAGTGTGTTGTCGACGACCACCGAGGTCTTGCCGCCATACTTCCCCGGTCGACGCTTGTAGCCTATCTGCCCCTTGATGCCGGCCAGCTTGATCAGGCGGGCAACACGGCTCGGGCAGACGCTTTCGCCTTGCTCGAGAAGGTCGTCATGCAGTTTGCGGTGACCGTAGACCTTGCCACTTTCCACCCATGCCTCCTTCAGCAGAGCAATCTGCCGCTCGTCTTCTTGAGCTCGCTTGCTCAGTGAGGCCTTCAGCCACGCGTAGAAGCCACTCGGCTGAATACGTAAGCAGCGACACATCGCCCGAATAGAGAACTGCCCGCGATGCTCGGCCACTAACGCGTATCTCACTTGGCATCCCTGGCGAAATACGCGGTCGCCTTTTTTAGAATGTCCCGCTCCTCCGTTACTCTCAGGAGCTCACGCTTGAACCGTCGGATCTCGGCATCCTTCTCAGCATCGCCGGATGACGCCTTCGCGAACTTCTTCTTCCAAGAGTAAAGAGAGTATTGGCTCACGCCCAAGCGCTCGGCCGCCTCTCTGACCGGGTAGCCCCTCTGCGTGATCTGCGCGACGGCATCTCTTTTGAAATCGTCGCTGAACTTGGGGCTGTCATCACTGCCTCCTTGCCGCAAAATTAGCGAAGAAGGCGTTCATGATACACGGGGCTATTCAGTCCTGAGAGAGCCCCGGTCCAACGGCCAGACAGGGGGGCGGATAAGCTGCCTGTCGACCATCAAACGACGGATGTATGGCCGGGCCACGTTGACCCCCCTGAAGGCGCATCTGATCGCTGCATCATGAAGCTGGAGGTGCAATAAATTTGCTTCAAAGCCAAAGTTGAATGCCTGTCCTGACACTGCTTCTCTCAAGCAGATACTCGCCAAACTACCGGTAAAGGTGGTCCTTCTATTTTACATTCTGAGCCCGCCATAGCCTTGTCGCCATGAATTGGCGCCCAACTCTCTTTTCGGCGAGCTACAAGCTCGTCTTGCCGTATTGAGTCCCAGCTTGAGTCGCTAAGAGGGAGGGCGGGGATATTCGAAAGATGGCGAAAGTTCATATCGAGGTATGGTAGGTATGCCCATTTTGGGAAGCCCATGTGGTAAAGGGCTGTTATCGCGATTCTTTCTGCTAAGATGTGGACTGAGTTTTTTTCTTGCTCCCGCGCCTCAGGCGATAAGAGGCAAACTCCCTGTTTGTTTTCAAGATCGATAGGTAATCTTAAGAAATGAATGGCGGTGGCCAAGATCGGAATGCATTGGTCCTGTATTTCTTTAAAGAAACGTTTGCTATGCACATCATTTTCATTTTTTAGCATGCTTGTGCTAAAGCAAACGCATTGAGTGTCCCGCCCCATGCGGCGGATGCCCTCGACCACTCTGCGGTTGAGGGTCGCTGTCTCTCCGCAGTAAATTTTTCTATTCTCATATAAAATATATGCTCCCGGCTCGCTTGGGAGCGTAGGCGCCAAGCTGCGATATGAAGTGAAGACTCCTTCCACATAGTGAACTTTTTTGTTTTCAAATTCAGCCCAGTTTTCCTTTAGGGGGTGGCTTCTGTTTTCAGTATGCACTAATTTATATCTGATTTCTGTCATTTTGGATATCCTACCGAGACATTCTTTAGCTGCGTGCGCCCGACCTGAAATTCCGCAGCATGGTGGGTATGGCCGAAAAGCCATCTCTCGGGCTGGTATTCCGCGATGAGCGCAGTCAGGTCTGAGGCGTAGCACCAGGGAAGCGGCGCGCCCGGCGGAAGTGCTGCAGGGTGCGGGGCATGATGCGTGACGACGACGGTTTCGCCCTCGAAGGGTGTCGCCAATTGCCCTCGCAGCCAATCGAAATGCTCATGGTGTTTCGCGATAGTGTCGACTGGCCGCGCCTTGCGGTAGCCGCTTCCTGCGACGCGAATATAGCGATAGTCATTCATCACCCAGTCGCTGCGGGACGACTTTTCCGCAACGCTTCCCGGCCCGAGCGCGAAGTCGGTCCAGAGCGTGGCGCAGAGGAATCGCGTGCGCTCATGGAAAAGCATACGTTTTTGCGCGAGATGCGCGCCGGCTTCACGCGCGAGATCTGCGAGGCGGTCGTCGCCATCGAGCCGAAAGTCGTAGTAGTCATGATTGCCCGGAATGATATGAACGCGATCGAGATCGACGTGCTGGTCGATCAACTGAAGCGCGGGGCGCCAACGGATCTTGGGCTTATTGGCGAGGTCGCCAGCTATGATGAGAAGCTCAGCGTTCTCGAGCTCAAGACCGTCGAATGGGTTGCGGTTGTTCTGCATCCAGAGATCGAGATGCAGGTCCGCCAGAATAAGCACGTTGGACATAATCAGGAGCTCCGATCGGCGCGTAGGAGCTTTGCGCTCGCAGTAATGCGTCCATCTTCTTGCAAGGTTGTCAGGAAACTTGGGTCGTGTGAGCCCAAGCGGTAGAAGCGGTTACAACTTAGAGGCGAAGTTCGAACCCGCGCGCCCTCGCGCAGATGCGGGTGGCCCGAGACCCGCCCGACAAGCAAGGGCACGTCGTCTTCGACTATCGGGCACCACGACTCTAAGAGAGGCGCGGCTGACAGCTCTCCGACTGATGGCCTTTGGTGGCTTAGATCCCTGATCCAGGAGAGCACCAGTGTGGCGTCGAATGCTCCATCGCCGATCGATCCTCCCTGTCCGCCGAGGGCGCGATCGGCGAGATAGGTCTGCAGGAGCGGAGCAAGCGCCGGGTGTTCTCGAATGCGTTGCTGGGTGCTGCCGAGATCGAGCATCCCGGGAAGGTTGGCGTTTGGGAGTCCAGCAATGATCTCTAGGTAGGGCTGAAGGGGCAGTTTGGTCTCTGTCATGGGCAGGGCCGTCCTTCACTCATTGACATTTTATGGCGCCCTGAGTAGCAATGTCGCTACTGGTGGGGCGCGCGCGGATTTAGGTTTTCGGCATGAGCCGACCGGCCCAGGACTGTGCTGCGTCCAGGTTATCAGCCATGGCGAAAGGCGCAGGCCGACAGCATGTCGAACCGGGTGATGGGTGGGTGTGTTGTGGAGTAAGTGTCAGTGCCGTGTGCGTCCAAGTGCGGGCAGTTCACTTAAACAAAAAAGCTAAGTCTCCATCGTGGGGCTATCCTCTTCGGGGCTATCGAACGCAGCCATTGTAGGGCGGCTTCGCCCTCGAGTAAACGCCTCAATTATCTGATAATAAACGATTTTTCGCACGGGCTTTTGGGGGGTTAATGCCTTGATCTTGCTTTCTGACGTGCCGGAAATCCGCGTTTTTTCGCACGGGCAAGAGCTGGCTCCATATTAGCTCCATATTGGCTGGAAGGGTGGGTTTCCTCCTGGACTTGCGAATCGGAATCGATGGAATGGGGCTTCCTTCAGAAGGGGGCAGGCTTCAGCCGGTGCAGTGTGCATAAGGAGATAGGCGAGCCGCCGACCTCCTAAAGCTTGGGGGTGGACTGCCAAATCAGCCTACCAAGGCTCAGGCGTATCGTCTCGATCGTCTGACGGGGCGGCCGCATCGCTCGGCTGCCCACGCAGGATCGCCCTCGCGCGCGCCAGGGGATCCTCGATCCGGCGCGCCTCGACGGCCGCGACTTCACGTTCCAGTCTTTCGAAAATCGGGGCATAGGTTGGTTTTTCCAGCATCAGCTCGGCGACGTGCAGCCGCGCGTTCACGAGCCGCTCCAGAAGGGCTGCATCGGCCTGAGTGAAGTTGGTTGCGCGATGCGATTTTCGCATATTCGGCGTGAAGGGGCGCTGGGCCATGGCGTGCATCTCCTGAGACCGCGCGAGCGAGGCTCGGCGGTGGAAAGTGGGACGATCCGGTGCGGATCTCGGTGATGCGTCCAGTCTAGGTGCCGGGGGCGAAAAAACGTGTTTCCGATTTTTCGTGGCACGGAAAATTCTCTCGAGTTGGTTGCCGCTCGTTTTCGGGAGCGCCTGGCGCTAGCGGTTGCGCTCTGTCGCATTTTCTTTCTATCTGTGAGCATTCGATGGAAAGATTTTCGCACATGTCATTTTTCGAGATCCTCAGAGCCGAACGCGTGGGGCGCGGGTTCACGCAGGCCGAACTCGCATCCCGCGCCAAGATCAGCATCCCCACCGTGCGCGCTCTGGAGCGCGGGGCAGGCACGATCCTTTCGCTCGAGGCCGTCTTACCGGTCCTTTGCCTGCGCTGGCGTGTCACAACGCCCGGGAAACATATGGGCCGCGTGCTCGCGGAGCGGCGGCGTGCGTGCGGTTTTTCGCAGGAGATTCTCGCCCGCAAGATCGGCTGCAACCGCGTGACGGTCATTGCCTTGGAAGCGGAGTTTTCCGGACGGGTTGCGACGCTTGCCGCGGCGTTGCGGCTACTTCGCCTTCGCAACCCCCTGGAACGAAGCGATCTAGCGAAGCGGCAAGGGTTGGTGCCACCGAAGAACGGAATGGAACAGGACCGTGTCATGACGCCGCCTGACCTCGCCAAGGCGATCATCGAACATTTTTCGCATGCGATGGCGGGTCGCGTTCTCGACCCGTCGCGCGGGGAAGGGGCGTTCTTTGATCATTTCCCGGATCACCTGGAGCGCCACTGGTGCGAGATCAGCGAGGGACGCGACTTTCTGTCTTGGGCCGATCGGGTAGATTGGGTCGTCACAAATCCGCCCTGGTCAGAGCTGCGGACGTTCACGCGGCACGCGATGCAGGTCTCCGAAAATATCGTCTGGCTTGCGCCACTCACGAACCTGACGACGAAGGCGCGGTTGCGGGATCTCGAAGAGACCGGATTCGGAATCGCGGAGTTGCTGTTCGTCGATACGCCAAAGGGCTTGCCGCAAAGCGGATTTCAGATCGTCGCGGCGCATTTGAAAAAAGGCTACGCGGGTCATTGGAAGGTCACTCAGCTTCGAGAGGGAGAGGGCGCACAAGTCTCCTGGTGTCACCCGTAATTTCTCTTCTGCCGACCTAGGTTCGAGCGCTTTCAGATCTCGTCCAGCACGTCCAGAGATCCCATATCTTGAGCCGTGCCCCCATCGGCCTCGCGCCATGGACGAATGTCATAGACGTCTCGTCCCTCCTGAAGCTCGATCGAGATGCCGCGCTCCAGGAGCCAGGCTGTCGCAAATTCCATCAGCCGCGATCTGCGTTCGTGGTCTTCCGCGACGCCATAGAGATGGAGATGTGCCAATCCGGGCTCGCCATAATGGGCGAGGGCCGACACGAAGAGATCGAGGTCCGGATTGCGCGCTCGAAGCAATGTCTCCAACGCGCCGAGGAGTCTCGGGCGTTGAGTTCTCGCTCGAGCCAGTTCCTGATCGATAGACATCGCAGCCTCAAAGGCTGAGGAACTTGACGGATTTCGGTTCGCGGCTCTTTACGAAGCCAACCCGGTCTGCACGCACGTTCTTGAAGACCATATTCTGCCGTTGCAGCTCGCTGGGAGTGACCTCGCCCCTAGCCAGACGTTCTTCATCCTTCGCGCGGCTTCGTGCCTTTTCCTCTTGCCGTTTCCTGTAAAGATCTTCCATGCGCGGTCCTCCGTGAAGCCTACTTATAGCCTGAAAGCGCGTGCTTTGTCTCGTTTGATCGGGGACGCTGAGTTCGCTTTCTGAGTCTATTTGGCAGAAACGTTCCAATGTGCGGCTGTCACGGATGCGATGATGCAGCGTCGCACGTCAGCATCCCGCAAACGGGGCGGCTCGGGTCCATCGCAGAGCCGCATCGCGGCAGACGCCAAGCGCTGCTTTTTTCAAGGACCGATGACAATGAAGGAGGGTGCGATGAATGAGATCAAGATCGACCTTCCGGGCGGGATCGCCGGGAGGCTTTTCTGCGCAAATTGATCGAAGTCTTCGCGCAACGGCTGCCGAACATTGAAATGGCCGCCGTTCTTAGGGGGATAAGGCGCGATCCGGTCTTGCACCTTGCGGCTCGCTAATCTCCCAGTCGAGAGACCTTCAAACTGCTCGGAGCGCCATCGTTGCAGCTAGTGTTTTCGATCCCCCCTTGCGAGGGAACGAGTTGCAGACGATGTTGCCGATCCTCCTTTCGGAAGGATACAAAGATCCTTCCGAAGAGAGAACACCAACCGGATCACTCGCGGATACTATGCGCGCAATATTTTGAAGTAAATAGAAAAATAACCCTAGGTTGTGAGTTGGTCGTCTGACGCAAGGTAAGCGATAGCACCTAGGCGTCAGTATGAAGCATCGCTGACGCGTCAGCTTTTCTGCCGCTCGACGAACTGTCCGATCTTCGAGAAGTTCTTGCTCGCCAGCGTCATCACACCGCCGACCTTGTTGCGTCGGATCGCGCGCCAATCCTCGCCCATCTTCTCGCGAATGCGCGCAAGGTCGCGATTGCTCACACCGCCCAGGCGCATCTTGTAGAGCACTTCGGGGATGTAGATCGAGCGACCGGTCGCTTGCGAGAAATAGCGCAAGATGAAGTCGTAATCGGCTGCGATCCGGAAGCCGGTGTCGAAGCCGCCGAGGCGCTCGTAGACCGAGCGCCGGAGATAGAGGGTCGGGTGGGCAGGCATCCAGCCGCGTCTGAGCTTCGCGGCACTGAAGGGACCCGTCGCCCAATGCCGGACGACCTTCCTCGTGTCGGCCTGCGAGACATAATCGAGATTGGAGAAGACCGCCTCGACCTGGGGACCCTCAAACGCGGTGGCGATGCGCGCGAGGACCTCGTCATGGGCGAGGAAGTCGTCGCTGTGAACGAAGCCCAGGACATCGCCGGAGGCCTTCGCCACACCCTTGTTGAGCGCATCGTAGATCCCCTTGTCGGGCTCGCTCACGAGGGTCATCCGGTCATGAGCTGCGCGCTCGATCGCGGCGAGCGAGCCGTCCTTCGATTTCCCCTCGATGATGAGATGCTCGAGCTCGGGATGGGTCTGCCGCCCGACGCTCTCGATCGCCTCGCCGACGGTGGCTTGAGAATTGTAGACGGCGGTGATGACGGTGATCTTCATGAGAAATGGCGGCAAGGAAAAATAGTTTGATCTGTCTATAGGCGCTCTCTGCGCGGGATGAAACTGGGCTCTGCCTGCTGCGGGTCGTGGCGGCGCTATCTCCCGCTCGCCGCATAAGCCCAAATCCCGACCCATTCCTTGAGCGCGAGATCCAGCGTGTCGAGATGGCCTGCGAGATCCCAGCCAATGCCATCGAGAAATCCCTCTGCGCGATAATCGACAGGGTAGGGGACTACCTCCTCCCATCCGGCGCGCTCAAAGCTCGCCATCGCGCGTCTCATGTGGAAGGCGCTGGTGACGAGCACCCATGTCTCACCCGGTGTGGGGTGGGCGAGGTTGTAGCTGAAACGTGCGTTCTCGGTGGTGTTGCGTGAGTGGGTCTCGAGAAGCAGGCGGGCTTGAGGGATACCTGTTTCACGAAACGCCGCGGCCATGACTTCGGCGCCAGGCATAGTTCCTCGGGCAAGGTCGCGCAAAGCGCCGCTACCGCCAGAGAGCAGGATCCTGGCATCTGGAAAGCGATGCGCCAGGGCGAGCCCGGCAGTGACGCGCTCCGCGGCGGCGTTGAGCTGAACCTGATGGTGGCGGGCCGTGCCGACCCCGTCTTCGGCGCCGCCTAGGATGATGATCCCATCGACTTGGGAGAGCTGCGGGTTGGCTGGATAGGTCCGCTCCAGGGGCGCGATGAGGAGATCGCCAAGGGGAAATATCCCCAGAGCGAGGAGGCTCGCCAGCGCTACGGAAAGCATCCTGCGTGCCGCGCGCAGGCGCCCGCTCACGAGCGCGATCAGCGCGCCTGTGAGTAAAAGCGCTTCCCAGGTTTCTGCGCGTAGCAGGAGAGCTATGAGCTTGGAGGCGACGAAGACAAGCGTATCCATGGGGCTCTTGTCGGTGCTTCCGTGCTGGTCTGCAATCGCCATTGTTGGCTGGATTAAATGCGCGACATGACACATCGATGAAATATTTCGCCGACCTTGGCGGATTGGCCGTTTTGACTTGGATGCAGGCCCTGAAAAGGGTAGGTGTCGTTACGTTAAACGGTGGAATTTTCCGATCGCAAGTTGGCTCGCACGACACGTCGTGACGCAGAAATCGAAGGATCTGATCAGGTGCATATTTATTTGGATGCTGCCTTTGCCTCCTCCTTCCTTCTTTCCGGCCTCATCGTCGTCTCTCAGAAATTTCACGGCAGGCTGACGCATGACGGCAGCGATGGCGTGCAGAAGATCCATGACGCTCCAACGCCGCGGATTGGAGGGCTCGCGGTGTTGTTGGGGGCCTGTATCGCTGCGATCATGCTGCCCGCTGAGGCGCGCAGACTTTGGTGGATGATTTGTCTCTGTGCGCTGCCCGCGTTTCTCTCCGGCGTGATCGAGGACGTCACCAAGAGAGTCTCCGCGAAATGGCGTCTGGTGGCCACGGTTCTCGCCGGGCTGATCTTCTGTTTGGTGTCTGGCTATCATATCGAGCGGGCGGATATCCCGGGGCTCGATTTCCTGCTTGGCTATCCGGCCGTCGGGATCGCGCTGAGCGTTTTGGCGATCGGCGGCATCGCCAATTCGCTGAACATCATCGATGGGGTAAACGGGCTCGCTTCGGGCTCCGCGATCATTGTTCTGAGCTGTTTTGCGATCCTTGCGGCGCGATCGGACGACGTAGCGCTTCTTGCAATTTGCCTTCTGATGATCGGCGCAATCGCGGGTTTCTTCGTGCTGAACTTCCCCGCTGGAAAGCTCTTTTTCGGTGATGCTGGCGCCTATACGACGGGGTTCGTGCTCGCAGTGATCGGGATCATCCTGCCGGTGCGCAATCCGGAATATTCGCCGATAATCGCTGTTCTGGCCTTGTCCTATCCCTGGATCGAGACGCTGGTGTCGATCCGTCGGCGCGCGAAACGCGACGGGACGACCCCCGGAGAAGCGGATCGTCTTCATTTGCACAGCCTTGTCTATCGCAGCCGTGCCAAGCGCATCGCGGAGGCGATCGGTATGCCTCGGATGCGCAATCCGATTACGAGTATTCTTCTCTGGCCGCTCTCGTTGATCGCCTGCACGATCACGGTCATCGCGCCCGGCGATCCAGTGGTGCTTGGCTGCGGGGTCGGCGTGGTCTTTCTGATATACCTGCTGATCTATCGCCGAGTCGCGCTCTTGAGCCGCCTGCGTCGTGCGCTCATTGGACAGTTCACTCATCGCGCCTGATTGTCAGACGAATACCCGCTTCTCGCGCAGGCCATGGCGTGCGTCGGCGGGCTTAGTGCAGATCCAGTTGGTCCGCGCCGGATGCTCCTCGCATTTCTTCTTAGAGGGACTTTCCCGCCCGAAGCCCGACCCAACGAAATGGGCGTCAGGAGCAAGCCTGACGGCGTTGTTGCGCAAATCGGCGTTCAAGCTGACGGTCCCCTTTCCCGTGGCCTTTCAGGCGATGGCCCCGATCTCGGCCCTGCCAAGGGCCGAGAAGCGGTTCATGATGGCGATACGGATCTGGATTTCGGCGGTCTGGCGGTCGGGGTCTCGGGACCTGATCCGCTCACCGAAGAGCTTCAGGCGGTTCATCTGGGCCTCGACCCGACTTCGGACATGGTAGCCCGCCCACTTCTTCCAGAGAGTCCTACCGAGGTGCCGAGTTACGCGCAGGATCTCGTTTCGCGCAACTGCGGCTGGGCAGTCATTTTTCCAGGCGCGCCCGTTGCGGCGGATCGGTATGACGGCATCGGCGCCGTGCTCGATGATGGCGGTGTGGCATCGTCGCGTGTCATAGGCGCCGTCGGCGGTGACGGTGGTGATCTCTTCTTCCTCGGGAATTTGCGCCAGCAACTCCGGCAGTAGAGGGCTGTCCCCCTGGCGGCTCGAGGTGAATTCGACTGCGCGTATGTCGCCGGTCTCCGTGTCCATGGCAATGTGAACCTTGCGCCATTGCCTGCGCCGCGACGGCCCGTGTTTGCGCGCCAACCATTCGCCATCCCCGCGGAACTTGATGCCGGTGCTGTCGATCAGCAGGCTCAACGGCTTCTCCGAACGGCGATAGGGGATCTGCACACCGATCCGCGCCTGGCGTCGGCACAGCGTCGAATAGTCCGGCACCGGCCAGTCGAGCCCAGCCATTCGGATCAGGCTCTCGACCAGCCCGACCGTTTGCCGAAGCGGAAGGCCGAAGAGCACTTTCAGCGTGAGGCAGACCTGGACCGCCGCATCCGAGAACGTCTCCGGGCGCCCCCGCTTGCTGGTCTTTCCAGCGTGCCAGACCATGTCGGGATCAAACCAGACCGAGAGCGAGCCCCTCTGGCGCAGCGCCGCGTTATATTCGGACCAGTTCGTCGTGCGATAGCGGGTGGGAGAGGGCTTCGGCATGCCGCCGATCTAACGCACTGGATTCGCGCAGTGAATCCTCCTCACCGCTTTGTGCAACAACGTCCTGTTGCAGGCGAAAAAATACAATTGTCAGATACTTCTGTCAAATGTATATTCGTGGCAATTGAAACCCCGACAGGTCCAGAATCGAGGTCCGAAGTTGCAGAACGAAAAGACGACGGAAGAGGTCGCGCTGGGCATTCGCCGCCGCGTCTTCGAACATACGATGCGCAATAATGGCGGCTATCTGAGCCAGGCCTGTTCGGCGGCCGAGCAGCTCGCCTTTCTCTATAACGAGGCGCTCAATCTCGGGCAGCCGGTGCTGCCGATGATCCCCGAGCCCTTCAAGGGCGTCCCTTCGGCGGGCAATGCCGATTACGTCACCGGGGCGGGCTATAACGGCCCGTTCGAGCCGCATTACGACCGTCTCTTCATCGCGCCGGCGCATTACGCGCTCGTTGCCTATGCGACGCTCATCGAGACCGGGCGGATGGCGCCCGAGGGGCTCGAGATGTTCAACAAGGACGGCTCGTCGGTCGAGATGATCGGGGCGGAACATTCGCCCGGCATGGAGGTGCATAACGGCACGCTCGGGATTGGGCTCTCGACCGGGGCGGGGCTCGCCTGGGGGCGCAAGCGGCGCGGCGAAAGCGGCGAGGTCTGCGTGTTCATGTCCGATGGCGAGGTGCAGGAAGGCCAGACCTGGGAGGCGGTTCAGGCGGCGGCGTTCCACGGCATCGACAATCTCTGGGCGATCATGGATGTGAACGCGCAGCAATGCGACGGGGCGATGGACAGCGTGATGGAGGTGGGCGACATCGCCACCAAGCTGCGCAATTTCGGCGCCGTGGTCTGCGAGATCGATGGCCATGACCTGAATGCGATGCGTCAGGCGAAGGCCGAGCCCCATGAGGGTCGCCCGCTGATTATCCTCGCGAATACCTCGCCGACGCAGGGCATGAGCTTCCTGCGCCAGCGCTTCCCGCGGCTGCATTATGTGCGCTTCAAGACCGAGGAAGAACGCGCCGCGATGAACCGCGAGATTTCCGCCGAACTGGGCATCGACCCGATCGCCTACAGCCATTGAGGAGACAGACGATGGTCGAAATGGTCAACCGCCCCTATGCGCGCGCCTTCGAGGATTATGCCACGCGCAATCCCGACGTGCTCTGCCTCTCCGCCGATCTCACCTCGAGCTGCGAGATCGACGGGTTTCGAGATCGCCACCCCGAGCAGTTTCTCTCGATGGGGATGGCCGAGCAGAACATGCTGTCCTTCGCGGGCGGGCTCGGGCTTGCGGGGTATCGCCCGTTCATCCACACCTTCGGGGTGTTTCTCTATCGCAGGCCCTATGACCAGCTGATGGCCTCGATCGCTTATCCGCGGCGCAAGGTGCGGCTGATGGGCTTCCTGCCCGGCATCACCACGCCCGGCGGCATGACCCATCAGGCGATCGAGGATATCTCGATCATGCGCACGATCCCGAACATGACGGTGCTGGAAACTGGCGACGCAACCGAGGTCGAGGGCATCGTCGAAGCCGCCGACAGCATCGACGGCCCGGTCTATTGCCGGGTGCTGCGGGGCTCGATCCCGCGGCTGTTCGACACGCCTTTCAGGCTGGGCGAGATGCGGGTGCTCTCGGAGGGCAGCGATGTGCTGGTCGTCACCGCCGGGATCACCACCGAAGAGGCGATCCGGGCGCGCGGTGCGCTCGATGCGGCCGGGGTCTCGGTGCGCCATCTGCATCTGAGCACGCTCAAGCCGTTCGACGCAGCGCAGATTCTCGAACATGCGGCCTCGGTGCGCCACGGCGTCATCACGCTCGAGAACCACCTCGTCGCGGGCGGGATCGGCTCGATGGTGGCCGAGGCGATGGCGGAGGCGGGCATGGGCAAGCGGCTGATCCGGCTCGGGCTTCAGGATACCTATGCGCATGGCGGCTCGCGCCCCTATCTGATGCGCTATTACGGGCTCGATGCGCTGGCGCTGGTGCGCGCGATCGAGCGGCTGAGCGGGCAGCAGACCGGCATCGACGAGGCGGCGCTTGGCGCGGTGCGCGTCGAGGAGGTCCATTCGGCGGTCAAGGCAGAGGCGCTGTGATGCGCTTCGCTGTCACCTACCGGATCTTCGCCTCGGATCTTGCCGAGGCGCGGGCGCGCGCCGAGGCGATCGCCTTGGAGCAGACGGTCGAGATCCCGCGCGACGTGGTGCCTGCGGGCTATATCGAGGAGGAGATCCTCGGCCGGATCGAAGAGATCGGCGCGGAAGGCGAGGGGCGGTTCCGCGCCACGATCAGCTATTCGCCCGACAGCGCGGGGATGGAGCTTGCGCAGTTCTTCAACGTGATCTTCGGCAATTCCTCGATCCAGCGCGGGTTGCGGGTGATCGGGATCGACCCGGGCGCGGAGATGGCGCGCCGCCATCCCGGTCCGCGCTTCGGGATCGCGGGCATCCGGGCGCTCTGTGGACGCGCCAGCGGCGGGATGATCGCGCCGGTGCTCAAGCCGCAAGGCCTTGACGCGGATGCGCTGGCGCGGGTCGGCTATCTCTGTGCGAAGGCCGGCGCCGATGTGGTCAAGGAAGATCACGGGATCATGGATCAGCCGATGGCGCCTTTCCGCGAGCGCGTCGAGAAGACCGCCGCCGCGGTTGCGCGCGCCAATGCCGAGACCGGGGGGCGGTCGCTCTATTTCCCCTCGCTCGCGGGCGCGCCGGACGAGATCGAGGCGAATATCCGTTTCGCCAAGGCGGCGGGCGCGGATGGGTTGCTGGTCATGCCGGGGCTTCTGGGCTTCGGGGTCGTGGCCCGGATCGCGCGGGACGCGGCGCTCGATATGCCGGTGATGACGCATCCCTCCTTCCTCGGGCCCTATGTGCTCTCGCCCGATACGGGCTTCGATCACGGGGTGATGTTCGGCACGCTGCAACGGCTCGCGGGTGCGGATATCTCGGTCTTTCCGAATGTGGGCGGCCGGTTCGGCTTCACCGCGGCCGAGTGCGGCCAGATCGCGGAGGCCTGCCGCAATCCGCAGGGGCCCGGCCGCGCGATGCTGCCCAGCCCCGGCGGCGGCATGAGCGTCGAGCGTGCGGGCGACATGGCGGCGATGTATGGCTCGGACGTGGTCTATCTGCTGGGCGGCTCGCTCCTGCGTCTGGGCGAGCGGATCGGCGAGGGGATCGCCGCGATGCGCGATGCGCTGGACCGGGCGGAAGGCTAGGGCCATTTCCTTCCGTCTGTCCGGCGATTGCGGGCCGCTTCCTTGCCGGGAGCGGCCCGATCCTTTGTCAGAAGAGCACGCCCTTGCGCAGGATGAAGCAGCCGAAGGCCCGGGTCTCGGTGCAGCGCACCACGCCGAATGCCGCTTTCGCGCGCGCGTAGAATGCCTGGCGTTCGAGCGAGCCGACTGCGCCGCCCTCGGGCATCTCGGCCTCGAGTATCGCCAGCGCCTCGGAATGGACCGCGCCGGGTGCCGCACCCTTGCCGTCCTCCTCCATCCAGAACGCGCCCGCAGGCACGAAGGGATCGAGCGGCAGCAGCGCGCAGATCATCGCGATCGCTTGCGGGGCGCTGAAACCGGGCAGTTCGATCAGCTGGCCGCTCACCGTCTCGGCCGCCGTCGCATGGGCGGGAAAGTTGCAATCGACCACGGCAAGCTCGTCGCCATGGCCCATCCGCATCAGCAGGTCCAGAAGATCCGCGGACATGCGCGGGTCGATCCCCTTGAGCATTGTCACCTCCATCAAAAAAAACTGGGGCACGCGCTCGCGCAGCCCCGGCCAGTCACCTGTCGATTTCCGTCCGATCAGCGCGCCGGAAGCGGCATCCAGGCGGGAACCGCGACATCCGCATGGGCGAAAGCGGGCACCTTGGCGCTCAGCTCTTCCATGTTCTTGATGTCGAGATCGTTGAGCATCGACTGGGTAATCAGCGTCGGCGGCACCACGACATTGTGGCCCGGGTCCTCGCCCGCGAGCATCATCGCCAGCGCGCGCACCGAAACCTCGCCGACCACGGCCGGGTTGGTCGCAGCCGTCGCTTTCCAGGCCGATCCCTGCTCGCGCATCGCCGCGATGTCGGAGGTCGAGACATCGGCCGAGTAGATCGAGACCTTGTCCGACATCTCCGCCTCGTCGACGGCGATCTTCACGCCCTTGGCGAATTCGTCATAGGGGGCGAACATCACGGTGATGTCGGGATGGGCCGAGAGAACCGAGCGCGCCTGGTTCGCGACCGAATTCGCGATCGGGTTGTCGAGCGTGCCGAACTCGGCGACCTGCTCGATGCCGGGATTGTCGGCTTTCACCTTCTGCCAGGTCTCGTCGCGGCGATCGAGCGGGGCGATGCCCGGCACATAGACATAGCCCGCCTTGAAGCTCGTGCCGTTATCCTTGAGCGCCTGCTCGAGCGCGAGACGGGCGAGGTCGCGGTCGGATTGCTCGATCTGCGGGATCGCGGCATTGTCCACGTTCACGTCGAAGGCCACGACCTTGATGCCGGCATCGACCGCACGCTGGGCTGCATCCTTCATCGACTCGGTCAGCCCGTGCTGGATGATGATCCCGTCGACGCCAAGCGCGATCGCCTGATCGACCATGTCCGATTGCAGCGCCGCGTCCTGGCGGCTGTCGAGCACGCGCAGGTCCACGCCAAGCGCATCGGCCTGTTTCTGCACGCCCGACAGATAGGCCTGGAAGAAGTCACCCGTCGAAAGATAGCGCACCAGCGCGATCTTGGTCTTGCCAGGCTCGTTGAAGGGCGCGGGCATGTCGGTGGCGAAGGCAAGACCCGGTGCCATCGCGATGGCGCCGATCAGGCCGGTGAAAAGGCGTCTGGTAATCATGGTAATCCTCCCGGTTTTTCCCATTTTTGGTTGGCACTCAGCCGCGCGCCCGGCCTCCTCTGCCGGACAGCGCGAAAGTGAAGACGAGCGCGATGACGAGCACCGCTCCCTTGACGAAATCCTGCGTGTAATAGGGCGCGTTCATCATCGTCAGGCCCTGCAGCAGGATGCCCACGAAAAGCGCGCCGATCGCGGTGCCGAAGGCGTTGGGTTTCGACGCGCCCAGCACGGCAAAGCCGATCAGCGCGGCCGCGACCGAATCGAGCAGCAGGTTGTTGCCCGAGGCCACGTCGCCCCGCCCCAGACGCGCCGCCAGAAGGATGCCGCCCACCGAGGCCAGCACGCCCGAGATCATGTAGGCGACGATCTTGTAGCGATTGACATTCGCGCCCGCGAGGCTCGCGGCCTGCTGGTTCGAGCCGATCGCATACATCAGCCGGCCGTGGCGCGTCGTCTCGAGAAACACCCAGACGCCGATCGCGATCACGATCAGGAAGATCACCGACAGCGGCACGAGGTTCGGCGCGATGAAGTCGATGCGGTGACGGCCGAGCGCGAGGAAGGCTTCGGAGAATTTGCCGGTCGCGACCGAACCGTCGGGCAGGCTCATGCCTGTCGAGATCGAGCGGCCCTCGGTCGGGATGCGCTGCGCGCCGACCAGAAGGAACATCATGCCGAGCGTCGCGAGCAGGTCGGGCACGCGCATCTTCACCACGAGAAGCCCGTTGATGAGCCCCACGAGTGCGCCCATCGCAAGGCAGATCAGCACCGCCGAGAGCGCGCTCATGTCCCAGACCACCATCACATAGGAGGACAGCATCAGCGCCGAGGTCGCGACCGCCCCGATCGACAGGTCGAACCCGCCCACCACCAGCGTCGCGGTCACGCCAAGCGCGAGAATCCCGGTGATCGCGACAGATTGCAGGATGAAGACCGCCGAGAACGGGGTCAGGAAGCCTTGCGCCATGATCCCGAAAAAGGCGATCAGCGCCGCCATCAGGACCAGAAAACCATAGCGGATCGCGAGGTCGATGAAGCTCGTGCGGTTATGCATCTTGTTTCCCTGCTGCGCGTGTCGGCACGGCTTCGACCACTTCGGCCATGATCGCGGACACGTCGATATTTTCGTTTCTGTGTTCGCCGACGATGGAATGCTCGCTCATCACGAGAATCCGGTCGGCAATCTCGAGCGCCTCGTCGAGCTCGGCCACGAAGACGATCGTGGCGCGGGTGTCGGCGGTGGCGCGGATCTTGTGGCCGATGTCGCGTCGGGCCTGGATGTCGACGCCCTGGAACGGCTCGTCGAGGATCAGGAGGCGCGAGGCCTCGGCCATCCAGCGCGCGACCATGACTTTCTGCTGGTTGCCGCCCGAGAGCGTCAGGATGCCGTCGAGCGGGCTCTGGCAGACGACGCCCATCTCTCCGATCATCCGCTCGGCGGTGCGTTTCTCGGAGCGGCGCGACAGGAAGCTGGCGCGGCTGTGGCGCGGCAGGAAGGGGATCGTGATGTTGCGGGTGATGTCGAAATCGGCGACCACCGCCGTCACCAGCCGGTCCTTGGGGCACATGTAGACGCCCGCGCCGATCGCAGCGCGCGAACTGGCGGGCCGGTGAGGCCGGCCGTCAAGCTGCATGGAGCCCGCCAGCGGCGGCTCGAGCCCGAAAAGCGCGCCCGCGAAATCGGATTTGCCCGAGCCCACGAGGCCGGTAATCGCGATCACCTCATTCTCGCGCGCGATCATGCTGAAGGGCTCGGCGCCGGGGCGCAGCACGAGGTCGGTGACCTCGAGCACGGTGCGGCCGGGGGCGGGGATGGTGATGTCGGCCTCGGTCATCTCATGGCCGAGCATCGCGCGCACCGAGCCGGAATAATCGAGCGGCTGATCTTCGAAGAGGCCCGAGATCTGGCCGTCGCGCATCGACACGATCCGGTCGGCGAGGCGGCGGATATCGGACATCCGGTGCGAGATGTAGAGGATCGCCACGCCCCGATCGCGCAGGCTCTCGATCAGGTCGAACAGGCGCTCCGCCTCGACTGCGGAGAGCGATGAGGTCGGCTCGTCGAGGATCATCAGCCGCGGATCATGCGCCATCGCGCGGGCGATCGCGACGAGCTGGCGATCGGCCAGCGACAGATCGGCCACCTGCCGCGTCACCTCGATCTCGAGCCCCACCGCCGCGGCGATCTCGCGTGCCCGTGCCCGCATCTTGCGACGGTTGAGAAAGGTGCCCGCGCCATCGGCCAGCGCGTCGAGAAGTAGATTCGAGGCCACGTCGAGATCGGGCACGACTCCGTCATTGATGTTCTGGTGAACCGTCACGACGCCCGCGCGCAAAGCCTCGGAGGGCGAGCCGGGCGCGAAGGGCTTCCCGTCGAGCGTCACCTGACCCTCATCGGCCGCATGAACGCCGCATAACACTTTGACGAGCGTGGATTTTCCCGCGCCATTCGCGCCCATCAGGACGGTCACTTGTCCCTCTGGAATGCTCAGGTCGATTCCACGCAGAACCTGGTTCCGGCCAAACGCCTTGCGCAGGCCGGACAGACGGATTGCCGGGTCTTTCAAAGCTGTATTCTCCTCCACTCAGCAGGAGGCTGATCGTTTAGCTTTCAAATGTCAATACAATTTGACAAATGCTCGAAAACTGGAAATCCTGCATTGGTCAGGCAGCCCCGGACGACCGTCGGGGCCAAGATCAACAAGGGGGAGGAGACCCGTGACGACCCGCAAATATGAGCCCTTGTCGCCAGAGACCGTCGCCGAACGGCTGGGGGCGATCGACGCGATCCGCGCCCGCGCGGGCGATCCCGCCGCATGGTCCGTGCGCGAGGTGGGCGATGGCAATCTCAACCTCGTCTTCATCATCGACGGGCCGGGTGGCAGCGTCATCGCCAAGCAGGCGCTGCCTTATGTGCGCCTCGTGGGGGAGGGCTGGCCGCTGCCACTCAAGCGCGCCTTCTTCGAGTATAACGCGCTGATCCGGCAGGAGGCGCGCGATCCCGGCTCGGTGCCGGAGGTGTTCCATTTCGACGAGGAGCAGGCGCTGGTGGTGATGGAATTTCTGTCGCCCCATGTGATCCTGCGCCATTCGCTGATGGCGGGCAAACGCCACGCGGGTCTCGGCGGCGTGCTGGGCCGCTTCTGTGCGCGCACGCTGTTCCGGGGCTCGGACCTGTCTATGAAGACCGCCGATCGCAAGGCCGATCTGGCGCTGTTCGCGGGCAATGTGGAGCTGTGCGACATCACCGAGAATCTCGTCTTCTCCGATCCCTATTTCGAGGCCGAGATGAACCGCCACACCCCGCAGCTCGATCCGATCGTGGCCGAGCTGCGTGCCGATATCGACCTCAAGATCGCCGCTCAGCACATGAAATCGGCCTTCGCCACCAATGCCGAGGCGATGCTGCATGGCGATCTGCACACCGGTTCGGTGATGGTGTCGGACAGCGAGACGCGGGTGATCGACCCGGAATTCGCGACCTATGGCCCGATGGGCTTCGATATCGGGATGCTGATCGCGAATTTCCTGATGGCCTATTTCGCCCAGCCCGGCCATGCCGAGACCGAGGGCAGCCGGGCCGACTATCAGGACTGGATACTTTCGGTCGTGGACGAAATCTGGTCGGAATTCTCCACCGAATTCACCCGACTCTGGCGCGAAGAGCGCCACGGCATCCTCTATGAGCGCGCGCTTTTCGAGGATCAGGGGCACGATCTGGGCGCCGAACAGGCGCGGCTCGACCGGCTCGCCGCGATCTGGCGCGACACGCTCGGGTTCTGCGGCATCGAGATGCATCGCCGCACGCTCGGGCTCGCCCATATCGCGGAATATGACCAGATCGCCGACGAGGCGCTGCGCGCGCAATGCGAGGCGCGCGGTCTGCGCCTTGGCCGTGCGCTCGCGGTGCGCCGCGCCACGATCACCAGCATGGATGAGGTGCTCGACCTCGCCCGCCATATCAATCAGGAGACCATTCTATGAAGATCGACGGCAAGCCCTACCGCTCCATCTGGCGCGAGCCCTCGGGCGAGGTGCGCATCATCGACCAGCGCTGGCTGCCGCATGAGCTGCGCATCGTGACGCTCGCCAACCGTCAGGATTTCGCCGATGCGATCCGCGACATGTGGGTGCGCGGCGCGCCCCTGATCGGGGCCACGGCGGCTTACGGGGTGGCGGTGCAGATGGCGGAAGATCCCTCGGACGCCTCGCTGCGCGAAACCTGGGACGTGCTGCACGAGACCCGCCCGACCGCGATCAACCTCAAATGGGCGCTCGACGAGATGACGCGCGTGCTCGCGCCGCTCGCCCCCGAAGCGCGGGCCGAGGCCGCCTTCCGGCGCGCCGCCGAGATCAGCGACGAGGATGTCGAGATCAACCGCCAGATCGGTCTGCACGGGCTCGAGATCATTCGCGAGATCGCGAAGAAGAAGGGCGGGGGGCGCGTCAACGTGCTGACCCATTGCAACGCGGGCTGGCCCGCGACCGTCGATTGGGGCACGGCCACCTCGCCGATCTATCACGCGGTCGAAGACGGGATCGACGTGCACGTCTTCGTCGACGAGACCCGCCCGCGCAATCAGGGTGCGCAGCTGACGAGTTGGGAGCTCAACAGCCACGGCGTCAGCCATGACCTGATCGTGGACAATGCGGGCGGGCACCTGATGCAGCATGGCGAGGTCGATCTGGTCATCGTCGGCACCGACCGCACGACCGCGCGCGGCGATGTCTGCAACAAGATCGGCACCTATCTGAAGGCGCTGGCGGCGAAGGCGAACGGGGTGCCCTTCTACGTCGCGCTGCCCTCGCCCACGATCGACTGGACCGTCCGCGACGGGGTCCGGGAGATCCCGATCGAGGAGCGCGGCGGCGAAGAGGTGACCCATGTTCAGGGGCGCGATGCCGAAGGCAAGATCATCTCGGTGCAGATCTCGCCCGACGGGACGCCCGCGCGCAACCCGGCCTTCGACGTGACCCCGGCAGAGCTGGTGACCGGTCTCATTACCGAGCGCGGCGTCTGCAAGGCCGATGCGGCGGCGATGGCGGCGATGTTCCCCGATCTTGCCAAGGGGTGAGGGGGCGCATTGCCCGGAACCGAAGAAGGGGGCCCGCGCGGCCCCCTTTGTCTGTCTGTAACGGGTCTCAGTCTTCGGAGAGCAGGGCCTCGGCCACGCCCAGACTGGTGACGAGATGCGAGACATAGCCGCCCCGGATCGCCGCGCGCGAGGCCACGACCTTGTCGAGGCCGGGGGTCACGAGGATGCCCATATCCAGCCCCACCAGCTTCTCGAGCGGGATGCCGATCATGCGCGGCTCGAGCGGCCCGTCGATGCCCTTGCCCTCCCCGTCGATGAAGCGCCCGCACAGGACGCCCTTCGCCCCATGCGCGATATACCAGCCGAGATCGGCCTGGGTCGCGACGCCCGAGCCCACGACGTGGCTGTCGGGCAGGCAGGTGCCGACCGAGAACAGGAACTTGTTGCAGGTCTCGAGCCGGGCGAGCTGATCGTGGATGATCGGCTCGGCGCGCAGGGCTGCCGCTAATTCGCCGCTCGAGAGCACCGCCGGGGCGTGAAGGTTGAAGCACCGTGCCCCCAGGCGCTGCGCGAGCCGGGTCGAGCAGGCCTCGGCGGTGAAGCCATAGGGCGTCGACATGGAGCCCACGAGTTGCAGCACCGAGAGATCCTCGATCCGGGTGCGCTCGGTGGCCGCGGCCAGGTCATAGATCGTGCGGCCCCAGGCAAGGCCCAGCCGGTCGCCCGGCTCCAGCAGATCGGGCAGCCAGTCGGCCGCGCCCTGCACGACCCGGTGGAAGGTGGTCTCCATATCCGCGCCCTCGTCGGGCACGACATAGGCCGTGCTCAGCCCGAAGCGCTCGCACAGCTCCACCGCGGCGCGGTGGCGGGTGAAGGCCTCGGCGCGCAGCGAGATCCGCACGAGCCCCTGCTCGCGCGCTTCCTGGAGGTAGTTCACGACGGTCGCGCGCGAGATCCCCAGCCGGTCGGCGATCTCCTTCTGGTTCAGGCTTTCCTGATAATACATCCACGCGACTTCGATCACGACATTCTCGCCGCTGATCTGCCCCGTCGTCCTGCGTTTCGTCCCTGCCACTCCGCGCACCATTTTATCTATGACAACTATATTTGACTTTTGTATAAAAGCCGCGAAAGATCAAGCCGGGGCCCCGACCGGTCCCGACACGCCCCGAGCCTAGCAGGAGTTATTGAGATGATCACCAACCGTTGGCAAGATGCCGAAGCCCGCGCAATGCAGGAGGCTGCCGGATCGGACCCGATGGCCAGAGAACTCGCGCTGCGTATCTACACCTCGCGGCTGATCGGTCAAAACCCGGATCTGGTGATGCATGGCGGCGGGAACACCTCGGTCAAGCTGCGCGCGCGGGACGTGTTCGGCGATGAGGTCGATGTCATCCATATCAAGGGCTCGGGTTGGGATCTGGGCACGATCGAGGCGCAGGGGCTGCCGGCGGTGCGGATGGCGCCCCTGATGCGGCTGCGCGATCTGGCGGCGCTCTCGGATGAAGAGATGGTGAACGTCCAGCGCTCGAACCTGCTCGACAGCACCGCGCCCAACCCTTCGGTCGAGACGCTGCTGCACGCCTACCTGCCGTATAAATATGTCGATCACACCCATGCGACGGCGATGCTCGCGCTGGCCAACCTGCCCGAGGTCGCCGAAGCCACGCGCGAGATCTTCGGCGACAAGCTGGCGTTGGTGCCCTATGTGATGCCCGGTTTCGCGCTGGCCAAGCTCGCCGCCGAGACCTTCGAGGCGCATCCCGGTTGCGAGGGACTCTTGCTGGTCAATCACGGGCATTTTGCCTGGGGACCGGATGCGAAATCCTCCTATGACAAGATCATCGAGCACACCAACATGGTCGAGGCCTGGCTGGCCGATCGCCGCCCCGAGCCGCTGCGCCCGGTGGCGGCGATGTCGCAGGCGGATCGGGCCGGGACGCTCTCGGCGCTGCGCGGCGCGATCGGGGCGCATCTGCCCGAGGGGGCCGCGATGCCGGTCTTCGATCTGCGCAGCAATGACGTGGTCGACGCGTTCCTCGCGCGCGACGATCTCGATACGCTCGCGACGCGCGGGGTTGCGACGCCCGATCATGTGATCCGCACCAAGGGCCACCCGCTGGTTCTCGATGCGGCGAGCGTCGCCGGCGGCGCAGAGGCGATTGCTGCCGCCGTGGACCGTTTCGTGGCCGACTACATCGCCTATTTCGAGCGTCAGGCCCCGCGCTTCGGTGGCACGAAGCGGATGCTCTCGCCGCTGCCGAACCTCGCCTGGATCGTGGGGGTCGGGCTCGTCGGGATCGGCGCGGATGCCAAGGCCGCGCGTATCGCCGCCGATATCGGAGAACAGTCACAGCGCGTGATGCGCGATGGCGAGGCGGCGGGCGGCTTCCACCCGATCGGCGAGCCGGATCTCTTCGACATGGAATACTGGTCGCTGGAGCAGGCGAAGCTTGGCAAGGGAAAGGCGCCCGCGTTCCAAGGGCGCATCGTGCTCGTGACCGGCGGGGCGGGGGCTATCGGCCTTGCCACTGCGCAGGCCTTCAAGGCGCAGGGCGCGACGATTTTCCTCGTGGATCGCGATGCGGCGGCGCTCAAGACCGCGCTCGGCACGGTCGGTGGCGATCACGGCGGGTTTGCCTGCGACATCACGCAACCGGGTGCGCCCGCCGAGGCCGTGATGGCCTGCGTTGCGCGCTTTGGTGGGCTCGATATCCTCGTCTCGAACGCGGGTGCTGCGATGGTGGGCGATATCGCGACCCTGCCCGACGAAACGCTGCGGGCCTCGTTCGAGCTGAATTTCTTCTCGCATCTGGCCTTCGCACAGGCCGCAACGGCGGTCTTCCGTGCGCAGGGACGCGGCGGGCAGATCCTCTTCAACGTCTCCAAACAGGCGGTCAATCCGGGCAAGGGGTTCGGCGCCTATGGGCTGCCGAAGGCCACGAGCTTCTTCTTGCTACGCCAGCTTGCGCTGGAACTCGGAGCGGAAGGAATCCGGGTCAACGGCATCAATGCCGACCGGATCCGCTCGGGCCTGCTTACGCCCGAGATGATCGCGGCGCGCGCCTCGGCCCGGCAGATCGACGAGGCGAGCTATATGGGCGGCAACCTGCTGCGCCGCGAGGTCGAGACGCGTCATGTGGCCGAGGGGTTCGTCATGCTCGCGGCGTCCGAGCGCACGACCGCCCATGTGCTGACGGTCGACGGAGGCAATATCGAGGCGGCGCTGCGCTGAAGCTCAACGAGTGGCAATGGGACGCGGTCGAATTCCACCGCGCCCCACAGGTCTGTCACTCATAGTTGGTGCTCGTCTTGACCGTGATCTGATCCCCTGAAAACTGGACCGTTTGAAACTGGAGTTTTCAAAGAAGTTTTCCTGGCTGGGAGAGGAGCGCAACCGCATGAAAGCATCGAAGGTCACGGAAGCGCGAGACAGGCGTTCATTCCGCCGGACAGAGCGTCGGAATGGCCGACACATCCACCTCGCGGGATGCGTGCCCGGCATCATGGGCGCCCTGCATCCTGCTCCAGATCAGCGGCGCGTTTCCGAATAGCTCGCCCAGACTCACGGCGACCTCAGCGCTCACGGGCTTCAGTTCGGCCAGGATGTCATGCAGCTGCCGGGGCGCGAAGCGTTCCCTCCGCTTCAATCCCATGCCCTCTCTGGTGGCAGACTTTTGCTCCGCCCCGTGGCCGGTTTTTGCTCCGCCGTTGACAACATGTTCCGGCTCCGGATCCAGTGTATGGCGAGCCACGATTTCCATTTTCTCAGCATCGACGGGGACGATATGGAGAGCGGGAAGCCCTATGCCGTTCTACGTGTCCCGAATGCCGCGGATCATGACCGCGTCATGGCCCGCGGCGCGGGCGCTCGAGAGCACTTCACCGGCGCGCTCGCCGTCTCCCTTCTCCGTCTGGCGGCTGGCGCCGATTTCGCTGAGCTACGCGACGGAGAGCCTGCATGGCTTCGGTGCCGAAGCCGGACAGAGGGTCGCGGTCGCTTGAGATACCAATTGTCATGTGGGTCGATCGCTGCGACTAGGCGGCAGCGCCTCGAACTGCCTCATTCTGATCCGTCGAGGGCGGCCAGTGACAGGTCACCTGTTAGGCAGAACGGCGCGATCGTGATACTATTTTGCGATGAAGCTATCCGGCGGAGAAATGGGAGAAAGGCATGGCCATCGATTTCTGGTTCGCGATTGGCAGCACCTACACCTATTTCCCGGTTATGCGCCTCGACACTGTCGAAGCTCAAACCGGTATCCGCTTCAATTGGCGTCCATTCAACTTGCGACGGGTGCTGGTCTCGATGAACAGCGTCCCCTATGCTGACAAGCCCGCGAAACTCGCCTACATGTGGCGCGACATCGAACGCCGCGCCAAGGGTTTCGGGCTCACGGTCTCCATGCCTCCTCCTTACATGATTGACGACCTCGTGCGCGCTAACCGCATCGCGCTCCTCGGCCTGAAGGAGGGCTGGGGCAAGGCTTATATTCGTGCCAGCTATCGGCGCTGGTTCGCCGAGGGCCAGGATGCCGGCGCTGAACCCAACTTTTCGGAAAGCCTGCGGGAGGCGGGTCAGACCCCGAAAGAGGCGCTCGCCCGCGCCGATGCCGCAGAGATAGCTGAAGCTTTGGAACGCGACACCGACGAGGCGTTCTCGCTGGGTCTCTTCGGCGCCCCCAACTTCGTCGTAGGAAAGAGATTTTCTGGGGACACGATCGGCTCGACGATGCCATCGCGTGGCACCAGCAGTCCAGCTAAAAAGGCCTGCAGTCTGCGTTCAGTTCAGGCACCGAAAATGCGCATTGTAATCGGGCCGCCCCTAGGGCCAAAGCCGCCGCTTGGATATCGTGCGGGTAGGAAAAACAGCTCCGCGCGCAGGGTGGCGCGATGTCCACCGTGGTTGCGAGCCTCCCAAGGACAGTCGTTCAAACAGGGGGTGCTCGTTTTGCTGTATTCATAAACCCCGCTTTCAAAGCATATCAATGACTTACGGCGGGGTGAAGGTGCTCGATAAATGGTATGCCACAGCGCGAACCGCGCACCCCTATGCATATTATCGAGCACCTGCACGCGCTGTGGTTTGCCTGCTCGATAATATGCATTTCGGGTGTCATGTGTCGTTTATCGAGCACCAAGGCGCCTGTCCCGCTCCTTCGAAGACCGGCGTGTTTTCGCGCTCGAGACACCCTTCGCGTCTACTCTCGCGAGGGGGGCATTTTCGCCTTGCCTCGACAGTTCGGAAAACCCACGCAGCCAAGGAAAACACCGTAACGGCCCCTGGGTTCGGTAAGCCAGCCTTCCCTTCAATTGGGAGACAGGCTGGTGATCCGCGCTGCAAGCAGGACAGGTCATCTCTCCAGTTTTCGCATCGGGAACCAGCAATCCCGCGCCGCATTGCGGGAAGGCGGGCATGTGATTGCCGCACAGCTTTGCGTGTTCGCAGCGATACCAGCCCGAACCGCCTTTAGCGGGCATGTAAATCAATCGTCCGCCGCATTGGCTACAGATATGCTGTTGCTCCGAGACCCCCTGAGGGGGGCTCGATTTCGTATCGCGGGTGGTCGATCAATTCGCGGACGAAGATCGATGGCCGCGCTTCCGAGGCGAGAATGGTCACCGTGTTGCGTGTGCGTGTCAATCGCGACATACATCACGCGGCGCTCCTCGGCATTTTCGAATGGCTCTGCCTCAGAGGAGACGAGCGTCAGGAGTGGGTCGTCAACGATCTGCGAGGGAAATCCCATGTGGCTATTGTAGCCCCCAAGATTATCACATGGTCCAATCGGCCTCGCAGGAGGACGGTCCCGCGAGGCGCGGGACCGTTTTGTTCATGTGAGGAAGGGAAGATTCCGGAGGCAGGGCGCGTGGGGCGAATGCCCAGAACGAGCCCTCGGATCGGTTAGGCGCTTACGCGCTCTTCGACCTCGGCCAGTTCGGCGAAGATGGCATCGCGCAACTCGGGCCGGTAGATTTCCGATTTCACCTTGAGGTGCCTACGATATACCGCGTGCGGCACCACCCCTTCCGGGAACCTCTCGATGAGGCGTTTATGAACCTTCTTTTCCGCCTGCAGTGCTGCGCGCCCGGTGGGGAAATGGATTTCGGTGAGGATCCGATATGGCAGCACCTTCCGCACGAAGAGCTGATACTCGAAGCGCGAGTAAGTGTTGTTGGAGAAGCCGAGCTTGAGGACGGTTTTTTTGCCAAGATCGATTTCCGCGAAATAGATCGAACTCGGTTCATTCGCCCAGCCAGTGTCGCAGCTCGGACATTGGAAACGCTGAGTTTTCATGTTGCCGACCGAGACACGGCACGTCTCGCCGCAGCCTTCCGCATGTCGATAAAGGCGATAGTCATCGTTGCCATTGGGATCGGGGCCGATTAACTCCCAGCCCGCCAACGCGGCTTCCGCTTGTTCTCGTGCATGGAGGCAGATTCCGCAGCGCACGTTTGTTTCTCCGCGCGCCATACGTTCTACGAATTCGAACTGGCGGCGAACTTCGTGACCGCAAGTCAAGCGGTAGAAAGCGTATTTCCGGTGGTCGGGGTCTCGGCGGAGCATTTCAAGCCCTGCTCGTCTCCCGGTTTCGCGCCAACGTTCTTCTTTGCAGTTGGGGCATTGCGGTTGGAACGCCATTAGGACGCTGTGACGGCAGACGAAGGATCCCCGACACTCCTTGCATTCGAGGGCAAGGTTGTCCTTGTTCTTCACGCGAGCGAGCACATGGTAGCCCTTTTCAGCAGCGGCGGCGTGCCATCGCCGATGGATTGGACCGGGCCAGATCGGGTGAGTTTCGCCGCGGATGGTCATGGTGGTCGTCGAAGTGTGGGTCATGAAAGAGCCCTCCGTGAAAATGTGCTGTATAAGCGGGCGCGACAGACCGCACCCGAGTGGGTCACGATTGACCCGAAGGTAGGCGTGCTAGGAAACGGGGCTCCAAGAGGGGGCGGTATCCAGCTCAAGCCCGTCGAGTGGATTGCGGTTTTTTGCATACGGCGATCGAGATGCAGGTCTGCCAAGATAACCACGTTGGACATGATCAGGAGCTCCGATCGGCGCGCAGGAGCTTTGCGCACGTAGAAAGGCGTCCGTCTTCTTGCAGAGTTGTCAGAAAACTTGGATCGTATGAGCCCAAGCGATAGAAGCGGTTGCAGCTCCGCGCCCAGCCCTGAGACGGTCGGAGGTTCATGAGAGGCGAAGTTCGAACCCGCGCACCCTCACGCAGATGCGGGTGGCCGGAGACTCGCCCGACGAGTAGTGGCACGGCGTCTTCGACTATAGCGCACCACGAGTCTAGGAGAGGCGCGGCTGATAGCTCCCCGGTCGCTACGCGATCCCCGATTGCGGGAGCCTGGTTGCTGAGCACTAGGACCCATTTTATGAAGAGCGTGGCGTCGAAGGTTCCGTCCGCGCTCGATCCGCCTTGTCCGCCGAGGGCGCGATCTGCGAGATAGGTCTGCAGGAGCGGAGCAAGCGCCGGATGTTCTTGAATGCGCTGCTGGGTGCCGCCGAGATCGAGCATCCCGGGAAGGTTGACGTCGGGGAGTCCAGAAATGATCTCAAAGTAGGGCTGAAGTGCTCGTTTGGCCTCTTTCATGGGCAAGGCGTCCTTGTGTTGTTGACATTCTTTGGCGCCCGGAATACCGATTCCGTTACAGCTAGGTTGCATCCTGAATTAGGATCCGGCCTTGGCGGGCCGCCTCCAGAAAGTGTTATGGCTGGGCATGACGAAAGGCGCAGGCCGACGGAGTGTCGACCCGGATATCGGGTGGGCTTGTTCAGTGTCAGGTTTGCACATCCCCGAAGGGAAATGACTGCCGCTCAAGCGGCTCGGTTAATTCGGCTGTCGACAGGCCCAAGTACTGGGTTGGGTGACAGTTGTACAGAGGGGAATCGTCGCAACATGAATAGCCCCGCGTTTCTTCGATGCCTTCTTGTCTCAGTTTCTGCTGCCGCTTGAAGTTGACGGGCGACAGCATTCCGTTTCGCTAGGTCAAACCGCCGGTCCAGTGTGTTGTCGGCGAGCATCGAGGGCTTGCCGCAATACTTCCCCGGTTGACGCTTGTAGCCGATCTGCACCTTGATGCCGGCCAGCTTGGTCAGGCGGGCAACACGGTTCAGGCAGACGCTTTCGCCTTGCCCGAGAAGGTCGTCATGCAGTTTGCGGTGACCGTAGACCTTGCCACTTTCCACCCATGCCTCCTTCAGCGGCGCAATCTGTCGCTCGTCTTCTCGAGCCCGCTTGCTCAGCGGCGTCTTCAGCCACGCGTAGAAACCACTCGGTTGGATGAGACGGCAGCGGCACATGGCTCTGACGGAGATCCCTCGCGAGAGGAAAGCGCACCCAAGGAGGAATGCTTTGGCGTGCTTAGGCGCGCACCTGGCGGCTATCGGTCTCGGCGATGTAGTTGCGATTGTTTTTCGCATCGGGGCGGTCCGCATCACGGCAGGCGGCCGCGTTGCCACCGAGGTCCATCGATAGGACCCGTCCGCTTGGCTGGCTGCTGAAAAGCCTGGCTGAGCTTACGATGCTACCGATCGATCCCCCTTAGACTGCCCGGCCCTCGCCCGTCCTTACGCCTTGCGACGTCCCAAGGCGCTCGGCACGGGGCCTGAACCGTGCCAACGGGGAGAGTGATAGGAAGCTGTGGCGGCGGCGAGGGCGAGAAAGAAAGCTCGCAAGGGGGCGAGTGTCCATTAATCGTTCGTTTTTCGCATGAGCATCATGGCCAGGCTTTTTCGCGGACCGGGGGGCGTGAACTTCGAGCGGCTGAACAGCCTGTCGACGTCGATAGGCTGCTGCCCAGCTTCGATATTTGCGTCCGCGGAGCGGCCGAGCCTCGCTGCACCTTTCGTCGCTTGGAGGCGATCGCTTGCGGCTATCGAAGGCTCGCATGGTTTCTGGGGGCGCCGGTCCCATTCCGTCGAGAACATTGCAAAGTTGCCTTCGCAAACCTTTTTCGCACGCGTTCGCGGGAGGTCCCGATTTTCTGCATGCTTGCCGCTGCCGCAGCGTCATCAGGCGAAGCTTGTTCGGGATACTTGGGGTCTCACGCATTTTGGCTTCGTGTTCTCAAGCTAGAGAGCTTTTTTGATTTTTTCCTTTCGTTTTTCGCATCACGGCTGAGCTGCCCGATGCATTCGAGATTCTTACCCCATCGACAGGTGAGCCAGTCAGACTTACCAAGGTTCTGGCATGTCGTCTTGATCGTCTGACAGGGAGCTCGCGTCACTCGGCTGTCCACGCAGCATCGCCCTTGCGCGGGCCAGTGGATCCTCGATCCGGCGCGCCTCGACGGCCGCGATCTCTTGTTCCGGTCTCTCGAAAATCGGTGCGTAGACTAGTTTTTCGAGCATCAGCTTGGCGACCTGCAGCCGGGCTTTCACGAGCTGCGCGTGAAGCTCTTCATCGGATTTGGTGAACCCAGTTGCGCGATGAGATTTTCGCATATTCGGCGCAAAAGGACGCTGGGCCATGGCATGCATCTCCTGAGACCGCGCGAGCGAGGCTCGGCGGGGACGGGTCGGGCGATCCGGAGCGGATCTGGCGATGCATTCAGTCTAGGTGCCGGAGTTGAAAAAACGGGTTTTCGATTCTTTGCGAGGCAGAGAAAATTTCGCAGGAGCCGATTGCCGTTAATTTTCGCGCGCACCGATGGCGCAGCGCTAGCGCTAGCGGTTGCGCTTTGTCGCTTTTTCTTTCTATCTGTGAGCTTCCTATGGAAAGATTTTCGCACATGGCCTTTTCCGAGATCCTGAGAGCCGAACGGGTGGCGCGCGGGCTCACACAGGCTGAACTCGCGTCCCGCGCCAGTATCAGCATCCCCACGGTGCGCGCCCTGGAGAGCGGGGCGGGCACGCTCCTTTCGCTCGAGGCCATCTTGCCGATTCTCGGCTTGCGCTGGCGTATCGCAAAGGCCGGTGAACATATAGGACATGTGCTCGCGGAGCGACGGCGTGCGCGCGGTTTTTCGCAGCAGGCTCTCGCCCGCAAGATCGGCTGCAGCCGCGTCACGGTCATTGCCTTGGAGGCGGAGTTTTCCGGGCGTGTAGTGACACTTTCCGCAGCATTGCGGCTGTTCCGCATCCGCAATCCTCTGGAGCAGAGCGAGCTGGCGAAGGGGCGGGGGCTGGTGCCGCCTAAGAATGACGCGGCACAGGACCGGGTCATGACGCCGCCTAACCTCGCCGAGGCGATCATCGAACATTTTTCGCATGCAATGGCCGGACGTGTCCTCGATCCGTCGCGCGGGGAGGGGGCGTTCTATAACCACTATCCGGATCACGTGGAGCGCCATTGGTGCGAGATCAGCGAGGGACGCGACTTTCTGGCATGGGGCGATCGGGTGGAGTGGGTCGTCACCAATCCGCCCTGGTCAGAGCTGAGGGCGTTCACACAGCACGCAATGCGCGTCTCGGAAAATATCGTCTGGCTTGCGCCGCTTACGAACCTGACGACGAAGGCGCGGTTGCGAGATATTGACGCAGCCGGATTCGGAATTGCGGAATTGCTCTTCGTCGACACACCGAAGAGCTGGCCACAGAGCGGCTTTCAGATCGTCGCGGCGCATTTGAAGAAAGGGTATACGGGGCATTGGAGGGTCACCCAACTCGGCACCGAGGCCCAAAGCTCTTAGCATCGCCTGTATGCAACCGGTGTCGGTTCCATCGGGCCGATGCTGCCGCCGGTTGTGACCGCCCCCTAAATCTTTATTCTATTATCAATCCGGCAAGGCAGCCTCATGGCCGAAGAGGAGACGGATTTGAGACACCTGACGCAAGCTGTCACGGCGGAAGCAATTCCGCTCGACTATGTCGAGCGATGTGGCTTAACGGACAGGCTTTGCCGAAGCAGTGGGCGCGTCCCAATGTAGCTAATTTACCAAAAGATTTCCTAGTCCAGGGCGCAAGAGGCCCTTAGACCGGGAAAGATCGTTCTGGCCGCCCCCCAGGCATGATCCCTGTCAGAACGGTCTCGCGGCCCCCGCTATGTCACTCGCGGGGGCCGCTCACTCTGCCCGAAAAAATTGACTTGTCGTTAACCACGCTCCGAGAGGCTCTGGAGCTTCAGCCAGCGCAACGGCGCGTGCAGCTTTGGCGCCCAGGTGCCGACCAGCGACAGGTTCAGATTCAGGAGTTGTAGGTTGCCGATGTCGAATCTCGCGATCAGGCCTCACAATATGTCTGCGCGCACCGACCAAGAGGGGATCCGATCCAAATCGCGGGGCCAGGAAAACAGTTAGGGCAATCGATGCTGATCCGAGCCCGCGCGTTTGAGGTTGAATGCCCTGCCACATTCGTGGTGAGCTTGTTCATATTTGAACGGATGGCGATATGGTTTCACTGAATTCCGAAGCAGCTTGGTTCCTGGCGCAGCTCAAGCCCAACAGCGCGGCGATTGCGCAGGCCCATCTCGAGCGTCAAAGCATTGCGAGTTTCCTTCCCACCGAAATGCGCACGAGCCGTCGGGCTGGGCGCTTCGATACTCGGCTTTGCCCTCTGTTTCCCGGGTATCTCTTTGTCTCCTTCGATCCCGGCAAAGGGCTTTGGCGCAAGATAAATGCCACCCGCGGGATCACGCGCCTCGTGAGCTTCGGTGGTGTGCCGCGACCTGTGCCTTCCGAAGTCATCGCTCAAATCGCCGATCGATGCGATGCCGCGCACTGTCTTCAGGCACAACGAGAGTTTCTTGAAGGCGAGGAGGTGCGTGTCGCTTCTGGCCCATTTGTCGATTTTGTTGCGAAAATCGAACGCATCGATCCGGACCAGCGTGTCTGGTTGCTGATGGATATGATGGGGGCTGCGACGCGCGTTGCGGTGCCCGCGTTGGAGTTGCGCCCGAAGGAGCGATGATGGTTGAGAGTGACGGCGGTCAGGTTCCCTGCGTTTATTGAGCCTCCGATTCCTCAGGCATCCAAGCCTGACCGGGAGCTTCGCGATTTGCTGCGGGTCTCACGCAGTAGATGAAACGCCTGATGGGCAAGAAGCAATAAGCTCGGTGTTTGGCCGCTCTGTGGATTTTGTCCTGTCAATCGGCACGCAATCTTGGCTCTGAGGGGAACCTCACTGGGCCGTGTCCGAGAAATGGTGTAAGCTCCACTTCCATATCATTTCGATCAGCCGATTTGGAGGTTCTGATGGCCAAACTGATTACGGCTTCCGTGGCGATTGCAGCGGTCGTCGCTTCAAGCCTGCCCAGCCTCGCCCAAGGTGTGCAGGCTCCGCCGAACCTGAGCCAAGAGGCGCTCGTCGCCTGGGCGCAGCAGGTCGATATCTGCAACGGGGCGCGAGTGCTGGGCGCTAAATACACCATTGAGGGTGAGGCGCAGGTGACTTGTGCGCAGCGCGCCGCTGGCAATCTCGGTGGAAATACGTCTTTCGTGATGTTGATGGTCGGCGCAGGTCTTGCCGCAGCGGCTATGGGTAGTGGCGGCGGTAATGGGACAAGTTCCACGAACGGGACGAATTCCACCAACGGAACGAACTAAGTTCGAGCGGCCACCTGCGGCTCAAGATCCGTGCGCGATACCCGTGCGAAATACATGGGCGTCTTGGTTGAAGCGATTTCGTCGCACCGGCAAGAAAATAAGCAAGCAGAAAGCCGAACCATGCGGTTTATACGCAGTGAGGAGTTGGCATAGGCGCATGGCTCCGCTATCCAGTTAACGTCCGCTCCTGATGTCTGCGGAGCTTTGAATATGACGGTTGCGCAATTGTGGCGCACGACCCAGGAGGGCTTTCATGGGGGCAATAATGAGGATTTTCGTGGCGCTCTGCGCGTTGCTCTTTTTGGCCTCCTGCGACACCTCGACCACGAATTTCCCGGTCAACACCCGCAATGTCAGTTCCGTCGAGGATCCGGCGGCGGGCGATGTCGCGATCGTGCGGCTCAGCCTCGCCAACGTCGCCACCTTCGGCGCGCCGTCCGATCTGAGCGGCGGGCGGACCACGCTGCCGTCGAACGGCTACTGGAACTACCGGATCGGGCCGGGCGACCTGCTCGATATCGTGGTCTATGAGCATCCCGAGCTGACCTCGCCTGCGGGCTCGACCCGGACGCCCGCCGAGGGTGGTCTGCGCGTCAATTCGGACGGCACCTTCTATTATCCCTATGTCGGCAATGTGCGCGCCGCGGGCCGCACGCCGGAGCAGGTGCGCGCCGATCTCTCGAGCCAACTGAAGGAATTCATTCCTTCGCCGCAAGTGTCGGTGCGCGTCGTGGGCTACAATTCGCAGACCGTCTCCGTCACCGGCGAGGTGGGCAAGCCTGCGCGGATCCCGCTGACTTCCAAGTCGCTTACGCTGCTTGATGCGATCAACGAGGCGGGCGGCCTGAACGAGACGGCCGATGCGCGCCAGGTGCTTGTTCGCCGCGGCGGCCGGAGCTATGCGGTCGACCTGCAGGCTTTCCTCAATCAGGGCATCGCCTCGAACAACCCCGTGCTGCGCAATGGCGATGTCGTCTCGGTGCAGCGCGCGACGAAGCTCGAAGCCTATCTGCTGGGTCAGCTCGTGACCCCCGGTCCGATCGACCTGACCAAGGATGACGTGAGCCTCACCGAAGCCGTCACCTCCGTCGGCGGGCTGAACACCAATCAGGCCGATGCGCGCGGTGTCTTCGTGTTCCGCGACAGCCCGAGCGGGGTGATCGTGTTCCAGCTCGATACGTCGAGCGCGGCGGCCTACGTGGTCGGCACGAAATTCTTCCTGCATCCGCAGGACGTCGTCTATGTCACGACCGCACCAGTCGCGAAATGGAACCGCGTGGTCTCCAACATCCTTCCGACGCTGAGCACGGCGCGCGCGGCCTCCGCGCTCGCGAACTGATCCATGGCGAAAGTCGGATCCATCCTCGTCGTCTGCGTCGGCAATATCTGCCGCTCCCCGGTGGGCGAACGGCTTCTGGCCGCGGCCCTGCCGGACTGCAAGGTCAGCTCGGCGGGCATCGGCGCGGTTGTTGGCGCGAGCGCGGACAGGACCATGAGCGAAGTCGCGGCGGAACACGGGCTGGGCCTCGACGGTCACGTTGCGCGCCAGTTCACCGCCGAGATCGGCGCTGAGCACGAATTGATCCTCGTGATGGAGGCGGGCCACAAGCGCGAGATCTCGCGCCGCGCGCCGCAACTGGGCGGGCGGGTGATGCTGTTCGATCAGTGGATGGGGGGCAAAGGGATCGCCGACCCCTACCGGGAACCGATTGACGCCCATCGCAAGGCCTTCACCGAGATTTCCGCCGCGAGCGAGGCATGGGTCTCGCGTCTCGCGCCGAAACGGTGAGCGGCGTGGAGAGTATTGCTCCCATGGGTTTGAGCAAGCATTTGAGAGTTTGAGCAGGACAGATGGCGCCGATTTCCAAAATAACCCAGAGATATGTCACGCAGCCGGAGGTCGAGGATGACGAGATCGACCTGATGGCGCTGGCAGGCGCGCTTTTGGCGGGCTGGAAATGGATTGCGCTGGCCTTCGTCGTCGCCGTGATCCTCGGTGCCTTTATCGCGCTGCGCAAACCGGTAATCTATCAGGCCACCGGGCTCTTGCAGCTCGAGCAATCGCAAAACGGGCTGTCCGCACTTCCAGAATCGATGCAGACACTTCTCGGCAGCGATGGGGGCGGCAAATCTCAGGCCGAGACTCAGATCGCGATCATGTCCTCGCGGCTCGTTCTGGGGGAGGCGGCCAACAAGCTCAATCTGCAGAACTTCGTCATTCCGCGCCGCCTGCCGGTGATCGGCCTGCTGCCTGCGAATCTGCATTTGCCGGATCCGGGCCTGTTCGACCAATACCAGTGGAGAAACGAGACGGTCCAGCTCGGGCGCCTGAAAGTGCCCGCCCAATGGCAGGGTGTTCCGATGACGCTGACGGTGACCGGAGCGGACAGCTATCGCCTCGCGCTGCCCGACGGCACCGAGGTGACCGGAACGGTCGGTCACGACATCTCTGCGCGCGACGGTGATTTTGCGATCGCCTTGTCCCAGATGGATGCGCCGGTGGGACGCGAGTTCTATGTCGGGCGCCGCTCGCTCAGCGCGACAATTCAGGGGATGCGCGGCAAGTTCTCGGTTTCTGAGAGCCCGCGCGGCTCGAACATTCTGCATACCGCGTATCAAGACACGGATCGCCAGCGGGCCGAAGAAATCCTGAACGCAATTGCGGCGTCTTTCGTCTCCCAGAATATCGAACGAAATTCGGCCTCCGCCGAGAACAGCCTCGACTTCATCCAGAAGCAATTGCCCGAGGCGCGCAAGAACGTGTCCGAGGCGGAACAGGCGCTCAACGAATATAGGCAAAAGCAGCAATCGGTTGACGTGAATTATGAGACCCAGGCCCTGCTTGAACGTGTCACGAAGATCGAGGGAGAGCTCTCCGCGCTCGATCTGAAAGAGGCCGAGCTGAAGAACCAATACACGGTCAACCACCCCGCCTATCAGGCGCTGCTGCAGAACCGCAAGGAGCTGCAAGCGCAGCTGGAACAGGCGAAGAAGGCGACCCAAGGTCTGCCGGAGACGCAGAAGGACATCTTCAACCTGCAGCGTAATCTCGAAGTGGCGCAGCAGGTCTACACGCAGCTGCTGAACCGCTCGCAGGAATTGCAGGTCGTGCGCGCCTCTACGGTCGGCTCGGTGCGCGTGATCGACAAGGCCTATGCGAGCGCGAATCCCGTCGCGCCGCGTAAATCGCGGATCGTGGCCCTCGCGGCGATCCTCGGCCTGATCATCGGGGCCGCCATCGTGCTGATCCGTCGCGCGCTGCGCCGGGGGATCAAGGGCGCCGAAGAGATCGAGGCGCTCGGCCTCCCGGTCTTCGCAACCGTGCCCTTCGCACAGGAAGCCGCGGATCTGCGCAACCGCAAGGGGGACCTGCCAATCTTCGCGCTCGAGCATCCCGAAGCGGTCGCAACCGAGGCGCTGCGCTCGCTGCGCACCTCGCTGCATTTCGGCTTGCTCGACGCCAGGACCAACTCGATTCAGCTCACTTCGGCTGCGCCGAATGTCGGCAAGAGTTTTACCGCGATAAATCTGGCGGTCGTGGCGGCGCAGGCGGGCCAGAAGGTCTGCGTGATCGATGCGGATATGCGCAAAGGCTACCTGCGCCGGTTCCTGCATTTGCCCAAGGACACACCGGGCCTGTCGGATTACCTTGGCCATGAAAAATCGCTTGAGGATGTGATCGCGTCCGGACCGATCAAGGGTATGTCGGTCATCAGCTCGGGCCGCTACCCGCCGAACCCCTCGGAACTGCTGATGCGGGCCGAGTTCGGGGAGATGCTCCGCCAGCTCGACGGCGAATTCGATCTGATCATTGTCGACGCGCCGCCCGCGCTGGCCGTGACCGATCCGGTGGTGATTGGGCGCTCCGTGGGCGCGAGCATCATGGTTGCGCGCCATCTCGAGACGATGCAAGGCGCGGTGCGTGCCGTGCAGGCGAGCTTCGAGGCGGCGGGCACGTCGATCACAGGCGCGGTTCTCAACGGCTTCAAGGCCGAGGCGAGTGAGCGCTATGGCGGCCATTACCAATATCACTATAACTACCGCTACAGCTACAAATCCGGCGATTGAGCGTATCTTTGAACGTTCTGAACGGCCTCCAACCAGTGGACGGGCTTGGGAAGTGTAGGGTCCGGACTTCGGTAAAGGTTTTCCTTTCGTCAAAAGGTTCTTCGCTCGTCGCGCAATGAACTCGCTGACTAGGAGCTCTCGGGCTTTCCATTCTCATCTTGCTTCAGGATGAAGGTTTGTCTCCCGCGCTCGGTGAGCATTGATGCTCTAAAGCACTTCTGCTCCTCTTCCTGTCCGGAGTAGTCGATAACTCGAACCTCGAACGGTCCAGATATCTGAGTGCAGAGGCCCCCGAAGCTCGATCCATCTCCCCGGTTTTCTCATAACGAATGGGCCGTTCAGGCATTCAGGGTTGTCTGGATGACTTACGTAAGGTAATGTTGTTGCGTTATATGTAGCGATTTTTCGAGTGTGCGCTCACTTACGTCAGGGCTCATGCAAGGTAATGAGTTGGCTCGGTGGGTTTGGCGTGAAAGTGTTTTTCTATCTAGATCAAGCATTTTTTCCGTCGCTCATTTTCGCGGGACTGATCGTTGTTTCTCAGGAACTTCATGGGAAGCTGAGCCATGATGGCAGCGATGGTGTCCAGAAGATTCATGACGCGCCGACGCCGCGAATTGGTGGTATCGCAGTATTTCTAGGTGCATGCATCGGCGGAGCTTTCCTGCCTATTGAGGCACGCTCCCTCTGGTGGACTATCAGCCTGTGCGCGCTGCCAGCCTTTCTGTCCGGGATCGCCGAGGACATCACGAAGAAGGTTCACGCGACTTGGCGCCTTGTTGCAACTGTATTTGCGGGGCTGATCTTTTGCGTCGTGTCGGGCTATCATATTGAGCATGCCGACATTCCAGGTCTCGACTTCTTGCTCGCGTATCCCGGTTTCGCCATCGCGCTAAGCGCCTTGGCGATCGGCGGTATCGCCAATTCCCTCAACATCATCGACGGGGTGAACGGGCTGGCCTCAGGCACCGCGATCATTGTTCTAAGCTGTTTTGCGATCCTTGCAGCGCGATCGGACGATGTTGTGCTTCTTGCGATATGCCTTCTGATGATCGGCGCGATTGCGGGTTTCTTCGTGCTGAACTTCCCTGCCGGGAAGCTCTTTTTCGGTGATGCTGGCGCTTACACGACAGGCTTCATGCTCGCGGTGATCGGGGTCGTCCTGCCGGTGCGCAATCCGGAATATTCGCCGCTAATCGCGGTCCTGGCCTTATCCTATCCGTGGATCGAGACGCTGGTATCGATCCGTCGGCGCGCGAAGCGCGAAGGGATGCACCCTGGAGAAGCTGATCGGCTGCACCTGCATAGCCTTGTCTATCGTAGCCGAGCCAAGCGTCTCGCGGAGTCCATCGGCAGACCCCGGCTGCGTAATCCGGTTACAAGTGTAATTCTTTGGCCTATCACGCTTATCGCCTGCGCTATCACTGTTATTGCGCCAGATAGTCCGTTGGTGCTTGGCTGCGGCGTAGGGATTGTCTTCCTGACCTATCTTCTGATGTATCGCCGCGTGGCACTGCTGAGCCGCTTCCGACGCGCTCTGCAGAGGGGCGGCAGTCAACGCTCGTAATGCAGACTTTGCTGAGGACTTTGGCGATCTTCCTTTCTGGCCTCAAGGCTGGAAGGTTAGGGGAGGAAGTTTTAACACCACATCCGTGGTTAGCATAAGCTACGACGCACCGCGCAGGGTGCTCCCGCCCAGGGTGATAGAGGTGGTGAACGAGATCTGGGCCTCTAAACGGTATCCAGAGCTCTTTTCCCTGATCGCGAAGCCGCAATCGATCGTAAGCGGCGGCTGCATCCCACCCCAGGTTCAGCTTGACGGCTTGAAGTTCCACGGGAGAAGTTCGTCGATGCGGCCTTGCGGATGGCCGGCGGCGATGGCCTCGAGGGTGGCCTTGAGATAGGCGAAGGGCTCGACGCCGTTGATCTTTGCGGTCTCGATGAGCGACGCGATGCGTCCCCAAGCGCGCCCGCCTTCGTCATGTCCGGCGAACAATGCGTTCTTCCTGTTCAGAGCGATGGGCCGGATCAAGTTCTCCACGCTGTTGGAGTCGATCTCCACCCGCCCATCGTGCAGGAAGGTCTGGAGCCCGTCCCAGTGACGGTGGATGTAAGCGAGCTTCTCTCCCAGGCGCGACTTGGCGGAGATACGCAGACGTTGCTGTTTTAGCCATTCACCGAACTCGACCACGAGGGGCGCTGTGCGCGCTTGCCGGGCCGAGAGCCGCTGTCCCGGCGCCGTGCCGCGAATGTCGGCCTCGATCTTGTAGAACTCGGCGATGCGGCGCAGCCCCTCGGCGGCGATCTCGGAGCCGTCGCGGTCGAACACCTCCTTCAGCTTGCGCCGCGCGTGGGCCCAGCAATGCGCCACGCGGACCGGGTCGCCACCCTTGCGGGCGGGACGCGTCAAACGGTTGTAACCCTGGTAGCCATCGAGCTGCAGGATGCCGTCGAAGCCGTGCAAAATCTTCTCCGCGTTCTCCCCGGCGCGGCCGGGCGCGTAGAAGAAGACCACGCCCGGTGGATCATCTCCGCCCCATGACCGGTCGTCACGGGCGAGCGCCCAGAGATATCCCGTCTTGGTCCTGCCGCGCCCCGAATCCAGCACCGGGGCGGTGGTTTCATCCATGAAGAGCTTGGTCGACGTCTTCAGATGTTCGGCCAGCCGGTCGACGACGGGACCGAGATGGAAGGCGGCGGTGCCGACCCAGTCGGCCAGCGTGCTGCGGTGGATCTCGATGCCCGATCGGGCAAGGATCCGGCTCTGCCGATACAAGGGCAAGTGGTCCGCATATTTGCTGATCAGGACATGCGCGATGGCGCCCTCGGTCGGCAGGCCGCCGTCGATGAGATGCGCCGGGGCGCTCGCCTGGGTCACGCCATCGGTGCAGGCGCGGCAGGCGTATTTGGGGCGAACCGTGACGAGCACGCGCAGCTGGGCGGGCACGATGTCCAGGCGCTCGGTCCGGTCCTCGCCGATCTTGTGCATCTCCCCGCAGCCACAAGGACATTGCAAGCTGTCCGGCTCGATCACGCGCTCGATGCGCGGCAGGTCCTTGGGCAGGTTGCCTCGATTGCGCCGGGCTGCACGCCGGGGTCGGCTCTCGGACGGCGCTTGCGTCTCCCGCTTCTCCTCGGCTTCGGCGACCGCAATCTCGAGATCCTCGAAAACCAGCTGCCGGTCATCTTCGCTGAGCTTCTCGGACCGCTTGCCGTGAACTACCTGGTTGAGTTCGGCGACCAGATGCTCGAGGCGCTTGATGATCTCCTTGAGGCTGACCCTCTCACCTTTGAGCTCCTCATGCTCGCGCAGCAGCGCGGCGACAGCTTCGCGCTGCGCCTCGGGGATTGCGGACAGGTCAATGATCGCGGTGGATGGCATGGCCGGAGGCTACCCCGAAGCCGCCTCGAAGGCCCGCCCTTTCTCGTGCCTGATTCACTCTGCCGCAGCCGGGCGGCGGATCTCCAGGGCCTTCACCTTGCGCCAGTCGAGCCCGGCGAACAGGGCCTCGAACTGCGCCCGGTTCAAAGTCATCACGCCGTCCCGAACCGCCGGCCAGATGAAGGAACTCTCCTCAAGCCGCTTGTAGGCCATCACCAGCCCGGTGCCGTCCCAGAAGAGGATCTTTAGCCTGTCTGCACGCTTCGCCCGGAACAAACACACGGTGCCAGTGAACGGATCCTCCTTCAGGACCGATGCGACCTGCGCGGCGAGACCGTCGTGGCCTTTCCTGAAGTCGACCGGCTGGGTCGCCACGAGGATACGGACGGTGTGGGACGGCATCATCACGAGGACGCCTCGAGCGCATGGACGATCTCGGCAATCCGCACCGCCGGGGTGTCGGCGGCAAGCGCGATCGTCACGTCACCGAAGACGAGGCGGAGGCTGTCGTCCGACTGCCCCGAGGGCTGCGGCGCCTGCGGGGGCTTCGGCTCGCACAGGACAACCGGCGCGAAGGCCGTCGGCTCATCCGACATCTCGGCGGCGGGCAGGACCAGCTTGCCCTCTTTGGCCAGGCATCGCCACGCCGACAACTGGTTCGGCTTCATCCCGTAACGCGCCGCCACGGCGTTGACCGTCGCGCCCGGCTCAAGTGTCTCCGCGACAGCCTGTGCCTTCACCTTCTCCGGCCACCGGCGGTGCCCGCTCTCGAAGATCTCAACTCCCAGCGATCTGAGAAACGCAGTCTGAGCATCCATTGCGAAACGCACTCCCATCTTGAGATGGGTATCACCTCGCAGTCCGCGCCGGCGTAGACAACGTGCCGCTCAGACACCGCTTACGAATACTCTAACGTCCGACGGTCCAATTTTCAGGGTGCAGAGCAGTAGGACTTCGTCTCGGACAGCCTGAGCGATGGCCGCCGCTTTTGGATCCTGTGCGTGATCGGCGACCTCAGCCAGAAATGCCTAGCGACGGTCATCGAAACCTCGCTCTCCGGTCACCGCGTCGCCCGATAACTGGCTCGGATCGCCGTGCCGAATGGCATTACATCGCGCGGGGGAAGAAGCAACTGTGCAGTCTTCGTGGCTACGCCGTTGCTTGTTTGGAGCTGGTGAACGCTCTCAGGCTTGGCTGCAGGACGCGATTGCATCGGCGATGTTCTGCGCGGCGCGCCGCCCCAACGCTTCGGCATTTTCCAGTCCCTGCACGAAGGGGTTGCGTTTCAGCACTACCGGGATCGCCACGCAGGTGATCGATCCGGCTGGTTGATGCGGGCCGCTGACTAGTAGGGTCTCCGGATCGAGATCGGCCGCATCGCGGAGCGTCGGGAACGTCAACTCGGTGAGGTCGGCAGGCCTTTGGCCGCGCGCATCGATCAAGTGCTCGACCGTAATCGTGCCAGAAACACCGGTGATTTTTACCGTCTGTCCCTCCGCCGCGATCGTATAGTCCTCCCCAAGCCGCACGAGTTCGAGCACGCCAGCGTCGTGCAGCGCAAGCATGCGTTCGATTGAGCGATGCGGCACCGATGCATAGACATCGGAGAAAACCGGAAACAATTCACGATCGAACACTGCGCGGTCTTCCGGTGTCAGATGCTGAACGATGCTCTGATAAACTTCATGTGCTGCCAACAAGGCGACGCGCCATGGTTCGCTGATCTTTGCGGCGCGGTTCGCCTTCGCGAGACCCAAATCGGAACGCACATCCTCCCAAGAGTTTTTTGACAGCCGATCGGCAAAATGGCGCTGCGCAAACCCTTCAAGCTGCGCGGGGCGCGTGCGTGCGGCATATGCGGGATCCAGTGCCTCCAGTTCTTTCGCAAGAACCGATTGGCAATTGATTAGGAAGTTGTCGTGCTTAGCGAGCTCTGAAAGCGCTTCGTGGGTAAACAGCGAAAGTGGCGGAAGCGGGTGAGGGTAATACCAGTCTGCATCGGGTAAGACGCCACGGCGCGACATCATTACCATCGTGAACCCGGCGTCGGGAGTGTGGGGGACCCAGCGCACCTCGTTCTCATCCTCTTCAAATCGCCCGTGGAAAGACGCCAGGGCGACAGCGGCATCAATCGCAGAAAGAGAACTGCCAAGGAGTCCTACTGCGCTGCCAATGAAGCGTCGCAACGATTCCGCGGGCCACGGCGAATGGAGCTGAACTCCCGAGTTATCAACCCGATCGCGCCATTGATGCCCGGTCGCCAAGATGACGTGGTTGAAAGTTTCCGTGCCTCTTTCGTGCGGTGTTTCCCACTTCACACGCGTCCCGAGCTGGGTCGGCTCTACGTCCAAAACAGTATGGCGCGAGCGGACCTCTACACTATGTCCGCGGCCACGCGCTTTCGCTATGAGAGCCGCTATTTGAGCGATAAAGTAGCGGCCGAGGACGACGCGAGGATAAAAGGCCTCTGGCCCAATTTCCGCGCGATTGATCCCGAATTTTGCGAGTGTTGCCGCATTGCTATTCAGCAGAAACGCTTCCAAGCTCTCCGTTACCGGTGGAATTTCGCGGCTGCCGATGTTGGCAAGCATATGCGGGAGATTCACCCCGTTTCGATAGGGCATTCCGGGCCCGATCTCGCGCTCGCGCTCAAAGATATGAATTGTGAGCGGGCAGGAGGTCTCAATCAGGTTTTTGAGCGCATAAATGGCTGTAGCTCCGCTGCCGATGAGCGCAACCGATTGTTGCGCATTGGCACATTTGCGCGAGGAGAAACCGACCGCCGGGCTGGTTATCGGCGTGCCATGGGATGGGCGCGGAGTGGGGCGTCTCACGATCCGACCTTTCGAAAGACTTCGCAGGGTAAAAATATGCAAAAGTGAGAATTTCTTCGCGATTGGTGTCGCGTTATCGGAACAAGCATCGAACGAGTCGGTTCCCCTCAACACATATTTGAAGCCCGTCTTTCTTGTGAAGCGATCCTCTCATTACTCGGAGTGAATAGCTCCCCTGTTTCGTGGACGCCTTCTTTGCTAATTTTGAGGCAAGGAAGCCATGACGAGCAGCGACCCGCGTTCAGCGGCGATTTCCAGAGAGATACACGTTCGTCGCTGCGCAGCGTGGCCAGCACTCCGCTCGGTTAGAGACGCGTGCGCGTAGGACGGCGGGGTCGCTGCCTTGGCCCTTGTCGAGAACTTCAGTCGCTCGGTCCGAGGGTTCATAGTTGAACGGATGTCAGTATGGTTTCCCTTACCTCGAACGGGCCTTGGTTTCTGGCGCAGCTCAAGCCCGACAGCGCGGCGATTGCGCAGGCCCATCTCGAGCGTCAAGGCATAGAAAGCTTCCTGCCCACCGAAATGCGCACAGGCCATCGTGCAGGACGCTTCGACACGCGGCGCAGCTCTCTTTTCCCCGGGTATCTCTACGTCTCTTTTGATACCGAGAAAGGGCTTTGGCACAAGATAAATGCGACCCGGGGCATTGCGCGCCTCGTGAGCTTTGGCAGTGCGCCGAGGCTTGTGCCTTCCGAGCTGATTACTCAGATGGCCGAGCGTTGCAATGCAGCGCACTGCTAGCGGGGTCATCAGGGGGTCGTGGAGGGAGATGAGGTGCGCGTGTCTTCCGGCCCGTTCGTCGATTTCATTGCGACAATCGACAGTATCGATCCGGTCCGGCGTCTCTGGTTGCTGATAAATATCATAGGTGCCGCATCGCGGGTTTCGGTGCCTGATCGGCGCTGCGTGCGAAAAGAGGGTAATCGGCGAGGGCGCCTGCAGGCAAATCCGCTGCTCTCATTTGGTCGCGGTTGCTCCAATCGCTCTATCTTGGGGCGAACATCGTGACTTGGGAGAGGCAAGCCTTCAGGCCTGACAAGGTTGAAGAAACAGCTGATTATCAACAGGTGGAAAAAACGACTGTATGACCGCGCTGTCCGCTTCGGAGGTTTTCCCATTCGATACGTCATCTCGCTCTGCGGGAATGAGCGACGAGCCGGGCGATGAACCCCTCTTGCCGGTCGATATCCCAAAGAGGCTGCCGTCTGGCCCGGCAGCGCAAAGAGCCATCTATCCCGCGGTTAACATAGCGCGATCTCGACCGGGGCGGAGCGCGCGTCGATCTCTGTCGCGGCGTCGAAGAGCACGTCTTCGCGGAACCGCCCTGCCACCATCTGGATACCCAGCGGCGCGCCTTCGGGCGTGGCCCCAGTTGCCAGCGAAAGCGCCGGAAGCCCGGTGATTGGCAGGCCCACCATCGCGTTCTGTGCTTCCCAGACGCGGCGGAAATCAGCATCGCTCCCCAGGTCGAGATTGTCGGCGAAGGGCAGTTCCGAACTCGGCGGCAGCAGCACCAGCGGGTAGCGCTCGAGGAAAAGCGCCCATTCCCGCGCAATCTCGGCCCGGCGGATCAGCGCGCGCGGGATCGCATCGGGGGCAAGGGAGCGGATGAACTCGGCCTGTCCTTCCAGCACGCGAAGCGCACCCGGATCACCCTCGGCTTGCGCCGCCGCAAGCTTGCCGGGATAGTCGTGGCCGAGCCAAAGCGTGACCTGCATCCGCGCGGCCTCGGCGATCGGCGGCAGCGCGTCGAGCTCGTCCACGATCCAGCCTGCGGCGCGAAGCTTCTCGGCGGATTGCAAGAGGGTCTGTTCCAGCGCCGGATCGGTCCGCGCGCCATCGGGACGCAGGCATAGCGCCGCGCGCCGATCCACCGCAGGTCCGTGCAGCGGCGCGGGCACCGACCAGATGTCGCGCGGATCGGGCTTGGCCATCGCGGTGAAAGCGAGCCGCAGATCCCCGACCGAGCGCGCGAGCGGCCCGGAGGTCGCCATCAGCTGCCCGCCTATATCGCGCTCCGCCACGCTGGAATTATGCGCCGCGATACGCCCGAAGCTCGGCCGCAACCCATGCACACCGCAGGCATAGGCCGGGTAGCGGACCGAGCCCGCGATATCGGTGCCATGCGCGATCGCTCCGATCCCGGCCGCAACCGCAGCGCCAGCACCGCCCGACGAGCCGCCCGGCGTCAAATCCTTGCGCCGCGGATTGTAAGTGTGGCCATGCAGGAGGTTGTTGGTAAACCAGCGATAGCTGAAGGCGGGCGTATTGGAGCGCCCGAGGCTAACCGCCCCCGCGCCCAGCAGGTTCGCGACCACCGGGTTGTCGGTCTTCGCGATCAGGTCCTTCTGCGAGGTCAGCCCGTTCGTCGTCGCATAGCCGCGCTGGTCCACGATCACTTTGATCGTCACCGGCACCCCGGCCAGCGACCCCGGATCCTCGCCGCGCGCGATGCGGGCATCGACCGCCTCCGCCGCGGCCAGCGTCTCCTCGGGCCGGCACTCGACTACCGCGTTGATCGCGGGATTCACCGCCTCGAGCCGTGAAAGTCCAGCCTGCGCCACCTCGCGCGCGCTCACCTGACGCGACCGCACGAGAGCCGCGATTTGCGTGGCCCCCAAGGACCAGAGAGCGGGTTCTGCGGTGTCGTTCATGTCGGTAACTCCAGTCTTGCGAAATAGGGCATCGGGGCTCTGCCGAAACGGCAAGCCATGCGGGGATGCAAACTGCGGGGATCGGTCAGCGCGACAGCATGCGATCCATGTGGAAGGAGGCGTCGAGCTTGCCCATGAAGGAGGCGGCGCAGGCCATGTGCTCGCTCATCAGCCGCGCCGCCGCATTGGCATCGCGCGCCCGGAACGCCGCGAGAAGCTGTCGGTGCGCATCGACATTGTGTTCGCCGAAATCCTCGTGCTCGGGCATCGCCTCGGAGCGGTAACTGACCAGATCGCGCAGCATCGAATTGAGGAAGCGGCACATGAAGATCAGCATCACGTTGTCCGAGGCCTCGCAGAGGATGTCGTGAAACTCGGTCTCGAGCGCGCGCACCCGCTCGCGGTCCTGCGCAGCGTTTGCCGCATCGCAATCCGCGATGTTCTGCTCCAGCCGCGTGAGATGTTCCTCGGTCAGTCGCGGCGTCACGTTGCGCGCCAGAACCACCTCCAGCGTCTCGCGCAATTCGTAGACCTGCGCGAAATCGAGCTTCTGGAAATGCAGGTAGCGGCGCAGTTGCTGGGTCACGATGTCGATCGACGCCGCCTGCACCTCGGGTCCGCCATTGGGGCCCGAGACCATGCGCAACAGCCCTTCCACCTCCAGCGCTTTGAGCGCTTCGCGGATCGTCCCTTTCGAGCAGCCGTAATATTCCATCAGGTTGCGTTCGTTCGGCAGCCGATCTCCCGGATGCAGTCCCTCGCGCGAGATGCGTCGGCGGATATCCTCGGTGATTTGGTCGGACAGCTTGATCCGCGACAATCGACCGCCGCTGGCTCGGGTTTCTTTCTTGTTCATCCGCTCCCTGACCAACGCTCTGCGCCGCGCTCAAGCGCCTGCTGCGTTGTTCTCTTATGTCCGTGACCCGTTTCAGGCCTTCACTCCAAGATAGCGATCTATCGTCTCGGAATCACTGGCGAACTCTGTCGCACTGGCCTCGTGGACGATCCGGCCCATCTCGAGAATGTAGTGACGGTCGGCCAGAGCGCGGCACACGGCGAGGTTCTGCTCGACCAGAAGGATCGGCACGCCCGCGTCGCGGATAAGCCCGATCTGCGAGACGATCTCCTCGACGATGATCGGCGCGAGACCCTCGACCGGCTCGTCGAGCATCAGCACTTTCGGTCCCCCGAGCAAGGCGCGCGCGATGGACAGCATCTGCTGCTCACCGCCCGAAAGCTGTCCGCCACCGTTGCGCCGGCGTTCTTCGAGCCGCGGGAAGATCTTGTAGATATCCGCAATGGCCCAGGGCGAGCCGCGTTTGACCGCGATGCGCAGGTTTTCCTCGACGCTCAGCAACTGGAAGATACCGCGATCCTCGGGCACCAGCGACACGCCCGCCTTGGCGATCCGATGCGCGGGCTGGCCGGTGACGTCGCGCCCGGCCAGCTCCACCCGGCCCGAGCGTGGCGTGACCGCACCCACAGCGGTTTTCAATGTCGTGCTTTTGCCTGCGCCGTTTCGGCCCAGAAGCGTGACGATTTCGCCCTCTCCCAGTTCCAGCGAGACGCCCTGAAGAATGTGGCTCTTGCCATAATAGCTGTGTAGATCCGTCAGTCGAAGCGCCGCCGTCATGCGATGTCCCCCGTGATCATGTTGCCAAGATAGGCGGCCTTCACCTCGGCATTGTCGCGCACCTCGGCGGGCGAGCCTTCGACCAGCTTGCGGCCCAGACGCATCACCGTGATCGTGTCCGAGATGTTCATCACGATGCCCATGTTATGCTCGATGAAAAGCACGGTGTGGTCGCGGCCGAGATCGCGGATCAGGGTCTTCATCCCCTCGATATCGTCGATCCCCATGCCGGAGGTCGGCTCGTCGAGCAGGATCACGCGCGGGCGCGCCGCGATCGCCATGCCGACCTCGAGGCGGCGCTGCTGACCGTGTGACAGCTCCCCCGCCGCGCGGGTCGCGACATGGCTCAGCGAGAGCCGCTCGATCACCGCGTCGGCCGTCTCTAGCACGCTCTTGCTGGCCTCCGCGCTGCGCCACGGGATCAGCGCCTGCCACGGCGTGCGCCCTTGCGCGGCCAGCCGCAGGTTTTCGCGCAGGCTCAGTTCCGGAAAGAGACTGGTGACCTGGAACGAGCGCGCGATGCCAAGGCGCACCCGGTCATCATCGGAGGCGCGCGTCACATCACGGCCCTCAAGCTCAATCCGGCCGCTGCTGGCAGCGACGGTGCCGGTCAATGCGTGGAACATCGTCGTCTTGCCCGCGCCGTTCGGCCCGATGATCGAATGAACGGAGTTCCGCTTCACGCTCAGATCGACGTCGCTCAGCGCATCGAAATTGCCGTAGCGGACGCCGAGCCCGAGGGTTTGCAGGGCAATATCAGACATCGCCAGCCTCCTTCCGCGTCACCTTGCGGCGTTCGACCAGCGCGTCCCAGCCGCGCTCGACCAGCCCCCAGAGCCCGCGCTGGAAGAACAGCGCGACTGTGACCAACACAAGTCCCAGCAGCAAAAGCCAGCGCGGCCAGATCACAGAGAGCGTATCGGCCAGCAGCAGGTAGAACCCGGCTCCCATGACCGAACCGAACAGGCTGGTGGAGCCGCCGATAATCGTCATCACGAGGATCATCTCGCTGGTGTGGTAGTTGATGCTCTCGAGCGGTGCGACGCCGATTAGCAGCGCATGCAGTGCGCCGCCCAGGGCTGTGATCGCCCCCGAGATCGCGAAGGCCTCGATCTTGAAGAGCCGCACCGGGAAGCCGATCGCGGCAGCGCGCCCTTCATTCTCACGGATCGCAAGCAGCGTGCGCCCGAAAGTGGAGCGCGTGACCATAAGCAGCAGCCCGAAGATCACGAGAAAGAACACCGCGACGAAGGTGTAATAGGCCCAAGGCCCGTCGAGCACCTGTCCCATGATCTGCGGGCGGGGCACGCCGAGGAGGCCGTTATCGCCTCCGGTGATGTCGCTGAACGTGTAGGCGAGAAAATAGAACATCTGCGCGAAGGCCAGCGTCAGCATCACGAAATAGACGCCCTGACGGCGGATCGTGAACCAGCCGACGACGGTCGCCACCAGCCCGCCCAGCACTACCGCGCCCAGAAGCACGAGCGGGATCGGAACGCCCCAGCGCGTTGTCAGAACGCCCGCGACATAGGTGCCGAGCCCGAAGAAGATGCCCTGCCCGAAAGACAGCAGCCCGGTATAGCCCAGCAGCAGGTTACAGGCCGCAACGACCATCGCGTAGATCAGGATCTCGGTCGCGAGGATGCCCGAGCTGAGCACGAATGGCAGGATCAGCACGGTCGCCAGCGCGAGGCAGATCTGCACCTTGGCGGTATCGAGGACATGCATCGCTCAGACCCTCCCCAAGAGACCGCGCGGGCGGATCGCGATCACCGCCGCCATCGCGATATAGATGAAGAGCTGTGCGCCCTGCGGCCAGATCGTGGTCATCAGGCTTTGAATGATGCCGATCATCAGCCCGGCCACCAAGGCGCCTGTATAGCTGCCCATCCCGCCGATCACGACGACGACGAAGGCCACCGAGAGCGCCTCGGCCCCCATGAAGGGCTCGACCCCGCGGATCGGGGCGGCGAGCGCACCGGCAAGCCCGGCCAGCCCCGCGCCAAAGGCGAAGACGGCGGTGTTGATGCGCATCGTGTTATAGCCGAGAAGCGCCATGTTCGACGCCGATTCCGAGCCCGCGCGCACGATCGCGCCCAGCCGCGTGCCCTCCAGCAGCCACCACAGCCCGCCGGCCAGCACCGCCGTCACGCCGATCGTGAACAGCCGGTATTGCGGGTAGATGAAATTGCCGAGCATCACCACGCCGCCCAGCCCGTCAGGCGTGGGGACGGAGCCGCCGATCGGCCCCCAGATGATGATCGCGAGCTCCTGGAAGACCAGCGCGATGCCCACCGTCACGAGGATGTGGAACGTGTGCGGCAGCTTGTAGATCCGGTGCAGCAGCAGCGCCTCGATCGCGCCAGCGACGATCGCCACGATCAGTGTCGCCACCGGCAGCGCGATCCAGAAGCTCACGCCCCGCTCGACGAGATCATACGTCAGATAGGCGCCCAGCAGATAGAAAGCGCCATGGGCGAAATTCACGAATTGCAGCAAGCCGAAGATGATGCTCAAGCCGGCGGCGAGCAGGAAATACAGCATTCCCAGCCCGATGCCGTTGAGGATCTGGAACAGGTAGATCACGGGCGCACGCTCCCAGTAAGGCAGTAGAGGTGATCCGCCGGGAGACGGGGGGACCTCCCGGCGGATCGGCATGGCTACGGTCTGTCGGCGGGTCAGGCCGGCATCTTGCAGCCTGCGGCTTCCGGGTCGAGGAAGGATTGCCCAGAATGGATGATCTCGGCGTAATCGTCCTTGTCCTGCATCTCCGACTTCGCCTTGCCCTTCAGGAGGTAGTAGTTCTTGATCACCTGATGATCGGCGGCGCGGATCTCTTCCGGCCCGGTGAGACCTTCGTATTTCCGACCTTCGAGCGCCTTGGCCACCTCTGCGCCCTCGGTGCTGCCAGCCTCGGCGGCAGCTTCGAGCAGCAGTTTCGAGATGATGTAGGAGCCCGCTAGCGAGTAGTTCGGGTTGTAGCCGTATTTCTCCTGCACCGCCTTCACGAGCGCCTTGTTCGCGGGCGCGTCGGCCTGATGCCAGTATTGCGCGCCGAAATAGACGCCCTCGCAGGTATCCGCGCCCAGTTCCTCGAACTGCTCGAGACCCGACGCCCATGCGATGACGATCGTCATACGCTGCTTCATCCCGAAGGAGATTGCCTGACGCAACGTGGCCGAGGATTGCGAGCCGAAGTTCAGCAGCAGCAAAACGTCGGGCTGCGCGGCCATCGCGTTGGTCAGGTAGCCCGAGAATTCCCGTTCGCTCAGCGAATGGTAGCTGTTGCCGACATGCTCGATGCCCTTTTCCTTGAACACGTCCTTGGCGGCGCTCAGAAGCCCTTCGCCGAAGACATATTGCGGGGTGATCGTATACCATTTCTTTGCATCGGGCAGCATGTCGATCAGCGGGCGCACGGTCTCGTTGATCGCGCCATAGGTCGGCACCGACCAGCGGAAGGTCGCGCTGTTGCAGTCCTTGCCGGTGATCTCGTCAGCACCCGCGGTGGTCATGAAGACGCCACCCGCGCGCTCGGCTTCCTTGCCCATCGCCAGCGAGACGGAGGACAGGATGCCGCCGGCGAACAGCTTCGCGCCGTTCTGCTCGGCCGAGTCCTGCACCTTGCGCACGGCGGTCGCGGGCTTGCCCTCGGTGTCGAGGTCGAGCGTGTTGACCTCGATGCCCTTGTCCGCAGCGACCTCGTCAGCCGCCAGCTTCGCGCCGATCACGGCGTATTTGCCATTGGCCGCGAATGCGCCCGAGATCGGCACCGGCACGGCGAGCGTGATGGATTGGCCTTGCGCCAGAACCTGTCCCGACAGCCCGGGCATCGCGAGGGCTCCTGAGGCGAGAGCGGAAGTCGCCAGAAACTTGCGTCTTGTGATCATGGTCTTTCCCTGTCGTGATTTTTTGTATTTCTCATGTTGATCATATCTATACGCATAGATTCAATCACAAACGCGTGAGGCCGCCCGCGACGCGTCAGTCGCAAGTTTTTCCATCAAGGCAATGCGGGAATGCGGACGAAAAGACCGAAGCGGAAAGGAGGCCGGTGAAAGCCTGCCTGTCCGCGCGTCCGGTAGTCTAAAAGGGTGGCGGCGCGTGGCGGCCCGTCACGATAGACGCCCGACGATATTCGTCCCCGCGAGAGCCCGCGCTGCGACAGACCGGTTCTGCCGATGAGGCCTCAGTCTCGATGAGAGTGGCAGAGGGTGAGACCATAACCACGGCGCGAAGGCGATGAAGACGCGCGGTGCCCATGGAACCCTTTTCGGCGCGGCCGCCTTGGTCCGCAATCCAGCCGTTCGAAAAACCTACCTACAGTCTGTCATATAGCTAGTTTTCCCAGCGCCGTTTTCCGCACTACTCTCCTGCCCGTTTTTTCAGGTCACCAACTTATCCTCGAGTGAGAGCCACGGAAGGAAAGAGGTGATCCATGAGCTATCAGTTTGTCCATATCGAATGCTATTCGGCGGCCCCACGCAAGGTGAAGGGAGCGCCCGAGCAGGTGAACACGGCCGAGCAGGTCTTCGGCGAGGCGATGCGGGTGCCACGCTATTCGGGCCATGTCGCCGAGCCGAAAGCGCCGATCAAGCTTGACGGGACAACGACGCTCAACAAGCTCGAGGCGCTCTGGGTCGAGAAGGTCGACGCGATCCGAGAGACTGTGCAGAGCGCAACGGGCAAGAGCTATCAGCGTCGGCTGCGCCGGGATGCGGCGACGCTTTACACGGAAATTCACTCGCACCCCCTTTCGGTGGAGGCCTTCAGGCGTGATGAGAAGGGCTATCGTCCGCAAATCCTCAGCTGGGCGGAACGGGTGCTTACGCATTTCAAAAGGCGCATGCCCAAGGGAATTCAATGGGTCGCCGTGCTGCATCTCGATGAGACCCATGTCCACCTCCACATCTTGGCGCTCAATGTCGAAGACCCGAAACTCGATGCGAACAAGCTGCATGCGGGCAAGCGCGCAGCCGCGGAGGTGCGTGCCTCCTGTGAGACCCCTTCGGCTATCTGCTCGCTCCCGCGGCCCTTCCCCAAGCCTCTTCCGCCGAGACCGCGGAAGCGGGCTCTTGGCAAACGACCGGAGACCATCGCGCGCAACGAGGCGCGTAATTCAGCGCGTCTCGAGGCGTGGCGCTCGGCCTCACGCAAGGTGCGCGCTGAAAATGCTGCGGCGCTCACTATGTGGAAAGAAGAGAACCGCACCCACCTGAAAGCGGCTCGAAAACTGCGCGGTGAGGTTCCGGAAATGGCCGCCTACCGTGCGGCCATGCAGCAGTTCCAGGACGACTATTACACGGCGGTCGGAGCGCCTTGCGGGTTGCTGCGCGACGGGCCGCGAAAAGCGCGGCTATCGACGAAACAGCATGCGGCGCGCAAGGCGAATGCGGAGCAGATGCGGGGCGCGTTCGCGGAACTCGACCGAAGAGCTCTGGAATTTGTGAAAAAGCAAGCTGCCGTCGCCAAGGTTATAGCCGCGCTCACCGAAGGTCATGCTCAGATCTCGGAAGGCACCATTGTGATGGAGGATATGCTTGCCTCGCTCAAGGCGCTCGGTGAGACTGCGGAGGACTGGATGATCCAGGGGGTTCTCGATCTGATCGTGCGTGCCGGGGAAGTCGGGATCGGCGGCCTGCAGCAGTCGCGCGATGACGAGATTGATGGGCCGGGAATGGGGTAGGACTGGTGGAATTCAGTCGGGGGGGCAGGCTGCAGCGTATGCCTCCTCGATCAGGGTAACTTCCTCTTCGGTCAGAGCCGAGAACTCCTTGCACAAGGCACGTCTGGATAGCGTGCCGTTGCCTTGTTCCAGAAAACCTCGCAGTAAATCCACCATTGGGGCGGGCATGTCCAGCAACGCGTCGACACTGGATTTGAACCGATCATAGCGCTCAATGTAGTCAATTTCCCTGGACTGGCAGCCTTTGTGCGCGGGCTCTCCGCCGATCTGGACGCGGTCGCGGCGGCGCTGCGCGAGCCTTGGTCCAACGGCCAGACAGAAGGCCAGATCAACAGGTTGAAGATGTTGAAACGGCAGATGTATGGCGCTGCAGGTATCGACCTTCTTCTGGCGCGTCTTCAGCATTCGGCATGACCGCGCCACAGAAATTGAGTCAGAGCCAAGATGGCGTGCCGATTGACAGCTTGCCGCCTGATCCCATGTCGAACCCAAGGGGCTCGCATAAGCCGGGTCTCTCACCAAGCGCGTCCCTGCTCCGCGAAATCGCGAGGCACTGCTGGCTCTACTGCCAGCTTCATGCCAAATATGCCTACCTCGCCTCGGGCGAGGCTATCGAGAAGGGGATCCTCGTCAGCGAGTATACGTTCACCGAGGGAGGCGGGCGGTTCGGGTGAGTGTGCTACTTTCGAAGAGCTTTCATGATTGAACTCTTGATTTGTACGTCAATGTGGCGTACATGATAAATGGAGAGACAGGAGGCGACCATGCTGGGTTTCCACGACACC
>NZ_MPZW01000005.1:0-289644 GCF_002020275.1 Thioclava sp. L04-15
AGCTGACACTCAAATCATCGGCCGAAGCCTATTGAGCCGATATGCTCCGGTTCGCGTCGTATATGACCAAACCGCCCGCATATCTCTTCAGATATCCATCAATGTCAAAGAGCGTGAGGCGAAAAAGAACCGGAAGCGCTCACTTGAAGCGCGCCCCGCTCTCAAACCTCAGTAGTTTTCGTTGCCTTCCGTGTCAGCGTCGCTGGCCCTTCCGGCGCCCCGTTGCGGTGTGTTCCGCTTCGGTGAGGGGGGTTCTACGCATACCGGCTGGGGTCCGCAAGAGGTTTTTTCTAGAAACCCTCACTTTTTTCACCGGGCCCTTATTTCCTTGATCAAAATGGGAGCAGAAAATGAAAACGGGGGCCTGCACGCCCCCGTTCCTTCCCCCCCTGCCCCAAGGTCAGGCTAATCTTTTGCGAGTCAAAAGCCCGTTCCGGGCGACTCGTAGCCCCGGTCCGCCCCGAGTCATCCCCGCAAAAGCCGCCCGCGCGCCTTCCAAATCGCCGGAACCAGCATCGCGACGTAGATCGCGGCCAGAATCACCATCAGGAGCCAGATTCGCGTAAACACCATCCCGACCGCGATCACCGTTCCGATGAGTAGGAAACCGACCGCGCCGCGCGGGATCCGCATTGCCTTGGGCGAAAAGGTCTTGATCCGCGAGATCATCAGGATCCCGACGAAGCCCAGCCAGAAGGCCACCAGCACCGGCACGGCACGTGCATCGCCAAGCTCTGCGAAGGTCACGAACATCGGCAAGAGCGCGAGCCCTGCACCCGCGGGGGCCGGCACCCCGGTGAAATGGCGCATCGAGTCGGGCTCCGAGCGCATCACGTTGAAACGCGCGAGCCGCAAGCAGGCCGCCCCGACATAGACCAGGACGAAGATCCATCCGAACGCGTGAGTTTCTCCCAAGGCAAAACGGTAGAGAAGCAGACCGGGCGCCACGCCGAAGCAGAGGAAGTCGGACAGGCTGTCGAGCTCGGCCCCGAAATCCGACGTCGCCTTGAGACGGCGCGCGAGGAGCCCGTCCATCCCGTCGATCAGAGCCGAGAGAAGGATCAGGGCCACCGCCAACTCGAAACGGTCATCCATCGCGAAGCGGATCGAGGTCAGCCCGATCCCCATCCCCGCGATCGTGACCAGATTGGGCACGAGTTGCAGAAACGGCATCCGGTCCTTTTCGTGCGGCTCGAGGTCGTGATCCTGCATCCCTGCCCCTCCTTGTCGTCAGCGAACGCCGCCAGAGCGCGCCGGTTCCGAGCCCTCGAGATCCGCAAGCACCGTCTCGCCCGCGATCATCGTCTGGCCGATGCAGACCAGAGGCTCCACCCCGTTGGGGAGGTAGATATCGAGGCGCGAGCCGAAACGGATCAGGCCGAAGCGCTCACCCGTCATCAGGGTCTGGCCTTCTTTCGTCCAGCACAGGATGCGGCGCGCGACGAGGCCCGCGATCTGGACGACACCGTATTGACGCCCGTCGGGCAGAACCACCGCCATTCCGTTGCGCTCATTGTCCGAACTCGCCTTGTCGAGAGAGGCGTTGAGGAACTTGCCGGGTCGATAGGCCACTTTCGAGATACGACCCGCAGCGGGCAAACGGTTCACATGGCAATTGAAGACCGACATGAAGACCGAGATCCGCGTCATCGGTTGATCGCCCAGCCCCAGCTCGGCCGGCGGCACGGCGGGCTCGAGAAGCGAAACCACCCCATCGGCCGGAGAGACCATCAGCCCCTCGCGCGTGGGCGTCACCCGCTCGGGGTCACGGAAGAAGTAATAGCACCAGACAGTCAGGCCGACCCCGATCCAGCCCAGGGGCTCCCAGATCAGGAACAGGACCAGCGTGATACCCGCGAAGATGGCGACGAACTTGCGCCCCTCGGGGTGCATCGGTTTGACGAAGGTGGAGAGCATGGAGACGGACATCGAAGCCTCATGAATTTCATTTGCCATTGTGCTTAGCGCATGGGGGGCACAATGCAAATCCCGCCGCCCCCGCTTTGTCGCGGCGTTGCGGACAGCAAGGGGGCGCTGCCCCCTCTTGGCTGCGCCATTCCGGCCCATCGCTTGCGCGATCCGGGCGTTCGGCGAGCGTCCTTCCACTGGATGGCCGCTATCTCCGCCTCACCCTCCGGGACATTTGGGCCAAGAGGAAGAGAACCCCGCACCTTCCTCTTGGCGTAAATATCCCGGGGGAGGCCCGGCACGGGCCGGGGGCAGCGCCCCCAAAGCAAAACGCGGCCCCGAGGGAGCCGCGTTTCGTAGTCGTGTGAAGGATCCAGCCGGATCAGCGCTTCGAGAACTGGAAGCTGCGGCGGGCTTTCGCCTTACCGTATTTCTTCCGTTCGACGACGCGCGAGTCACGGGTCAGGAAGCCCGCAGCCTTGAGCGCCGAACGCAGCGAGGGATCGTAAAGCTGGAGCGCTTTCGAGATGCCGTGCTTCACCGCACCGGCCTGGCCCGAGAGGCCACCGCCTGCGACGGTCGCGTAGACGTCGAACTGACCTTCCACATTGGCGACTTCGAAGGGCTGGTTCACGATCAGCTGGAGCACCGGACGCGCGAAATAGGCGTTCATCTCCTTGCCGTTCACTTCCACCTTGCCGGTGCCGGGCTTCACCCAGACGCGGGCGACAGCGTCTTTACGCTTGCCGGTGGCATAGGCACGGCCCTGTGCGTCGCGCACGGGCTCGCGCGGAGCGGCGGTTTCGGTTTCGGTCGCTACAGCTTCCGAACCGGATACGACCGATTTCAGATCGTCGAGGGTCTTGATTTCGTCGGCCATGATCAGCTCCGGGTGTTCTTCTTGTTCATCGACTTGACGTCGAGAACTTCAGGCTGTTGCGCTTCATGCGGATGCTCGGCGCCGGCATAGACGCGCAGGTTCGACATCTGCGCACGGCCCAGACGGTTGCGCGAGATCATACGCTCGACCGCCTTGATCACCACGCGCTCGGGATGCGCGCCCTCGAGGACCTGGCGCGCGGTGCGCGACTTGATCCCGCCGGGGTGGTTGGTGTGCCAGTAGTAGGTTTTGTCGTCACGCTTCTTGCCGGTCATCTGCACCTTGTCGGCGTTGATGACGATGACGTTGTCGCCCATGTCCATGTGCGGTGTGAAGGTGGCCTTGTGCTTGCCACGCAGACGCATTGCGACGATCGAGGCGAGACGGCCCAGCACGACGCCTTCAGCGTCGATGATGACCCATTTCTTTTCGATCTCCGCGGGTTTTGCGGTGTAGGTTTTCATCTGTGATCTGCCCTTGTGGGGAGTTTCGAATTCTGATGCGGGCTTTTGCGCGATTCCGAACCGCTTTTCAAGGGTTATGGTCGCAATTTTACCAAGCAAAAACAAAGTGGTAAAAAATAGGTATAAAAATACCCCATGGATTCACGCGGTTTGACGCCCTTTCGTCACTCCGCATTCTGCAAGAGTGCCGCATCGACCTCCGCCAGTGCCCGTTCCGCAGGCGCTCGCTTGCCAAACATCAAACTGGCGGCAATCCAGTAGAAGCGAAAGAACCGTGGCGCTTGCCAGACGAGCAAGAAGAACGCAGGCAACCCGAGAATGGCGAGCGCGATGACGGGCGCGAGCGACGCGCTGTCGAAGAGGATGAGCACAACCGCAGCGGTGAGCACGAAGGGCAAGACCAGAAAAGCCCACCAGACAGCCAGGCAAGCAGCGATTGGGAACATGGCGAACAACGGATAGCACATCGCCATTCGCAAACTGCGCGCCTCGGATCTCAGGCACCAAAAGCGAATGGTCTCCAGAAAGCGGATCAATGCCCCCTACCCCATCGCCTTGGGCGGGATCGAATAGGTCATGCTCGAGCGCGCCACGGGCCGGTCGTCTCCCTCCGAATAGATCAGCGCCTCGCCCACCGCGAGCACCCGACCCAGCTTCAACACCCGGATCTTCGCGATCAGATCCGCGCCCGCCACCGGCTTACGCATGAAATCGATGCTCGCATTGGTCGTCACCGCCAGCGCCACGCGCCCGATGCGTGCCAGGATCGCCATGTAGATCCCGACATCGGCCAGCGCGAACATGTTCGGCCCCGAGACCGTGCCACCCGGGCGCAAATGGCGGTCTTCCACCTTGAGCCGCACCACCAACTCTTCCTCGTTCAACGCGTCGATCTCGAAATCGCCCTTCACCTGCGGGAAGGCCTCGTCGAGAAACTCCGCAAGTTCCTCGCGATCCATTACCAGTGCCATGCGCCCTCCCCTTTTCTCTTTCTTCCGGCACCCCTAGAGTTTCGCCAAAGAGGAGGAGTTTCAATGACCGATCTGGTGATCCGCGAGGATAAGGGCGCCGTGGCGCATCTGACGATGAACAGTCCTGGCAGCCTCAACGCGCTGTCGGATGCGATGCTGGCGGCGCTGAAGGCGCGTTTTGCCGAACTGGCCGAGGATGGCGCGATCAAGGTCATCGTGCTGCGCGGCGCGGGCAAGGCGTTCTGCGCGGGCCATGACCTCAAGGAGATGCAGCGCGGGCGCGAGGGCGCCGATCACGGGCGCGCCTATTTCGCGGATCTGTTCTTTCGCTGCGCCGAGGTGATGCAGATGATCCCCGCCCTGCCGCAACCGGTGATCGCCGAGGCGCATGGGATCGCCACCGCCGCAGGCTGCCAGCTGGTGGCCTCCTGCGATCTGGCCGTCGCCGCCGAGGGCACGCGCTTTGGGGTGAACGGGGTGAATATCGGGCTGTTCTGCTCGACCCCGATGGTGGCGCTGAGCCGCAACGTGCCGCGCAAGGTGGCCTTCGAGATGCTGACCACGGGCGAGTTCATCGACGCCGCGCGCGCCCGCGAGGTCGGGCTGGTGAACCGCGTCGCCCCGCATGATCAGCTCGCGGCCGAGACCGAGAAGCTCGCGCAGACATTGGCGGGCAAGCTGGGCGCGGCGGTGAAGATCGGCAAGCGCGCCTTCTACGATCAGGCGAACATGGATCTGGCGCAGGCCTATGAGCACACGGCGGCCGTGATGGTCGAGAACATGCTCTGGCGCGACACCGCCGAGGGCGTTCAGGCCTTTATCGAGAAGCGCAAGCCGGACTGGGCGGAGTGAGCGGCTGAATAATCAGCCCACCACCATGTCGTCGCGATGGATCAGCGCCGCGCGGCCGGGATAGCCGAGGATCTCCTCGATCTCGCCCGAGCGGTGCCCCGCGATCTGGCGCGCTTCGTCGGCGGTGTAACGCACGAGCCCCTTTCCCAGCACGGCCCGATCCGGCCCCGCGATGGTCACCGGATCGCCGCGCCCGAAACGGCCGACGACCTTGGTGATCCCGGCAGGCAGCAGCGACTTGCCCGAGCGCAGCGCATTGGCCGCGCCTTCGTCCACGAACAGCTCGCCCCGTGGTTTCATCGCCGCGATCCAGCGTTTGCGCGCGACCTGCGGATCGCCCTCGGGCAGGAACCAACTGCACCGACCGCCCTGCTCCAACACACCTACGGGATGATCGGCGAACCCTTCGGCAATCGCCATCGCGCAACCGCCCGCCACCGCGACCTTGGCCGCCAAGAGCTTCGTCTTCATCCCGCCCTTTGAGAGGCCAGAGACGGGATCGCCCGCCATCGCCTCGATCTCGGGGGTGATGTGTTCGATCACCGGCAGATGCTCGGCGCTCGGATCGGTCTTGGGGTTGGCCGTGTAAAGCCCGTCCACATCCGACAACAGCAACAGTTGATCGGCCCCGATCGTGACCGCGATCTGGGCCGCCAACCGGTCGTTGTCGCCAAACCGGATTTCGTCGGTCGCGACCGTGTCATTCTCGTTCACGATCGGCACGACGCCCAGGGAAAGCAGTGTCTCCAGTGTCGCGCGCGAGTTGAGATAGCGCCGCCGATCCGCCGTGTCTTCCAACGTCACAAGAACCTGCGCGGTGTTCACGCCATGCGGCCCGAGCGCTTCCTCATAAGCGCGGGCAAGCCGGATCTGACCGACCGCCGCCGCCGCCTGACTTTGCTCGAGCGGCAGCGCACCGCCCGGCAGATCGAGAACCCGCCGCCCCAGCGCGATCGAGCCCGAAGAGACGATCACCACGCCTGTTCCGCGCGCGTGAAGCCCCGCTACATCCGCCGCGAGCGAGCGCAGCCACTCTTCACGCAAGCCACCCAGATCAACCAGCAATGCCGAGCCGATCTTGATGACGATCCGCTTCGCCTGCGCCAGCTCGGGCGCGCTCACGGTTGCCATGCTCCGCCCTCGTCTTCGGACGGCTGATCCTTCGAAATCCGCGCCCAGAGCGCGCGCAACACTTCCGGAACCCCCTGTTTCGACACGCCCGACATCAGGAAGACCCGGCCGCCCGACGCCTCCTCCAGCGCGGCCTTGCGTTCGGCAAGGGTCTCGGGATCGATCGCATCAATCTTGTTGAGCACCGTCACGCGCGGCTTCTCGGCAAGGATCGGCGAATAGGCCTCGAGTTCGTGGATAATGGTCTCCCAATCCGCAACGGGATCGTCGGACGTGCCATCGACGAGATGCAAGAGCACCGAGCACCGCTCGACATGGCCCAGGAACTGATCGCCCAACCCCCGGCCTTCCGAGGCGCCCTCGATCAGACCGGGAATGTCGGCCACCACGAATTCGCGCCCGTCGATACCGACGACGCCGAGATTGGGCACCAGCGTGGTGAACGGATAATCCGCGATCTTGGGGCGCGCGTTCGAGGTCGCCGCGAGAAAAGTCGACTTGCCGGCATTGGGCAGCCCCAACAGCCCCGCATCCGCAATGAGTTTCAGGCGCAGCCAGATCGTGCGCTCGACGCCCTCCTGCCCCGGGTTCGCGCGTTGCGGCGCCCGGTTGGTGGAGGATTTGAAATGCAGGTTGCCCCAGCCACCGTTGCCGCCCTTGGCGAGCAGAATGCGCTGCCCCACCTCGGTCATATCGGCGATCAGCGTCTCCTGATCCTCGTCGAGGATCTCCGTGCCGACCGGCACTTTGAGCACGACATCATCGCCATCCTTGCCCGTACGCTGCGAGCCCATGCCATGCTGGCCGGATTTCGCGAAGAAATGCTGCTGGTAGCGGAAATCGATCAGCGTGTTGAGACCCTCGACCGCTTCGACCCAGACCGAGCCCCCCCTGCCGCCATCGCCGCCATCGGGGCCGCCGAACTCGATATATTTCTCGCGCCGGAACGAGACGCAGCCAGCGCCCCCGCCGCCCGAGCGAATATAGACCTTGGCGAGATCGAGGAATTTCATAACTTTGCCCCTTGCTTGGCTAAGCCGCGGGGATACGCCGCCCGCGCGCGCAATTCAAGCGGCGCGTTGGGGGCGGCGCCCTCCCGGCGTTCCTCACATCTTGCGCAGATAGGTCCAGGTCGGCACGTGGCGGCCACGGGCGAGCGACCAGCTCTCGGCATCGCCAAGATATTCGAAGCCGCAGTTACTCAGGACGCGGGCCGATCCGGGATTGTCCTGAAAGACTTCGGCAAAGAGAGTGCGCGAGCCATGCGGGTTGGCCGCGACAATGGCCGCGACCGCCTCGGAGGCAAAACCGGTATTCCAGAACCCCGGCCCGACCCAATAGCCCACTTCGGACTGTCCGTCCTCGAGATGGGTCAGCGAGACGACGCCGAGAAGTTCCGCGAGACCGTGGCGCGAGCCATCAATCGCCCAGACATCCTCGATCCGATCCTCGGCCTGGGCGCGGGAGATGAAATTCTCGGACGTGCCCGGCGGTAGCGGATGCGGGATCGCGCGGGTGCCCTCGGCGACGCGTTTGTCACCCGCATACATCTCGATGAGACCGGCATCCGAGCGGCGCAGCGGGCGCAGCACGAAGCGCTCCGTCTCGATCACGGGTTGGGCGGAAATCGTCTCCTGATACATGGGCGCTCCTCCTCGAAACGCTAATGGCTCTGCGGCTCCTCCTTCCGCTCGGCCCTAATTTGAAAATAGGACAGGAAGATGACGGATCATCCCCCAGCCCGGAAATTTTCTCGCTGCTACTGCAAGTCTGTTCGGGCTGCGCCGCAACGAGAAAGGGGACCGGCCTTTCAGCCGATCCCCCTGATGTCTGACCTGTCGGTCGTTCGGGTTACTCGGCGGCCTCCGCGACCGGGAGAACCGAAACGAAGGTGCGGCCCTTGAGGCCTTTGTGGAAGGTGACAGCGCCTTCGGCGGTAGCGAAGATGGTGTGATCTTTGCCCATGCCGACGCCTTCACCCGGCCACCACTTGGTGCCGCGCTGACGCACGATGATGTTGCCCGGGTTGGCCGACTGGCCGCCGAACAGTTTCACGCCAAGGCGACGACCGGCAGAGTCGCGGCCGTTACGCGAAGAACCGCCTGCTTTCTTGTGTGCCATATCTGTCTCTCCTTATTTCGCGAGCTCTTTGGCCTGCTCGACCCAGTCGGGCTTGACCTTGGTGGCTTCGAAGGTTTCGGGATCGACCGCGGCGAGCTGGGCGAAGGTGGTGATACCCGCTTCGTTCAGCTTCTTCTCGGCCGCCGGGCCAAGACCGTTGATGACCTTCAGGTCGTCCGCTTCGGCGACGGAAGCCGCAGCTTCGGCCTTCGGCGCGGCTTTCGGGGCCGCGGCCTTGGCGGGCTTCGCCGGAGCAGCCGACTGGCCACCATGCGCCGCACGACGTGCGATCGCGGTGCCCACGGCTTCCTTCACGCCCGACTTGTCCGCGCCGGTGGCGAGAACATCGGTGACGCGCAGCAGGGTGAGCTGCTGACGGTGACCACGGGTGCGCTGCGACGAGTGCTTACGACGACGCTTGTGATAGGTGATGACCTTGTCGGCCTTGATGTTGTCGATGACTTCCGCCTGCACGGCCGCACCTTCGACGAAGGGGGTGCCGAGCTGGGGCTTGTCGCCGCCGACCATCAGAATCTCGTTGAACTGGACTTTATCGCCAGCTTCGGCCGCGAGCAGTTCGACGCGCAGGATATCGCCCGCCTGAACCTTGTATTGCTTGCCGCCGGTCTTGAGGACCGCAAACATGGGTCTTTCCTTTTCTTCATCCGCGCCCTGTGGCCCCTTTCGGAGTTCCTGGACCCTGTCGGATCCGCCGTCGGACTGCGCGTTCCGTAAGGAACGGAGTTGCAAAAACGAGGCCCGGCGGAAAGAGACTCTCCGCCGGGTCGGGCTCATATCGGGGATCAGCCCCCGCCTGTCAAGGAAATTCGCCTGTTTTCTTTACGCGCTCCAGCGCGCGAGCGCCTGCGCGGCACTGATCCGATGCCCCTGCGGCCGTGCCTGCCCCGGCGTGGCCGAGAGCCGTGGCGCGGGCGCGGGCTGGGCGATACCCTCGAGGCTGACATAGGCACCGCGTTCCGCATTTTGCGGATGGGCGATCGCCTCGGCGATCGAGAGCACGGGCGTCGCGCAGGCATCGGTTCCCGCGAAGCACGCCGCCCAATGCTCCCGGCTCTCTTGAGCGAATCGCGCCGCCAGAACGGCGCACAGCTTCGGCCAGCGCGTCCGGTCCGCGCGATCGGGCAAACTCGCCGGATCAAGCCCGAGCCCGTCGATCAGCGCCGCCCAGAATTGCGGCTCTATCGCCCCCACGGCCATATATCCACCGCAGGAACACGCATAAACGGTATAGAACGGCGCGGCCCCGTCGAGCAGGTTCGCCTGCCGCCGGTCCTCCCATGCCTCCTGCCCGACCATGCCCGTGATCATCGCCATCAGATGCGCCACGCCATCCGTGATCGCACAATCGACGACCTGACCTTGCCCAGTCTCTCGCGCGCGCCAGAGTGCCGCCAGCATCCCGAATGCGAGATAGATGCCTCCCCCGCCGAAATCCCCCAGAAGGTTGAGCGGGATCGCGGGCGCCTCCCCTCCCATCGCGTGCAGCGCGCCGGTCAGCGAGAGATAGTTGATGTCGTGACCCGCCGCTTTCGCCAGCGGCCCCGTCTGCCCCCAGCCGGTCATCCGCCCATAGACCAGCGCCGGGTGATCCGCGAAATCCTCGGGCCCCAGACCCAACCGCTCCATCACGCCCGGGCGCATTCCCTCGATCAGCCCGTCAGCCCGCGCGATCAGCGCGCGCACAGCTTCCCGGCCAGCTTCGGATTTCAGATCGAGTTCGACCACGTCGCGGCCCCGGTCGAGCACATCGACCTCGAGCCCAAGCACATGGGTATCGGCCCCGCCCGAGCCCGGCCGCGCGATGCGGATCACCTCGGCCCCGAAATCGGCCAGACACATCGCAGCGAAGGGCGTCGGCCCCAGCCCCGAAATCTCGACGATGCGCAGGCCGTTGAGCGGTCCCTTGCCTTTGGTCATTCTCTGCCCCTCCCCAAGCTGGGGGTTTTGCACCCCGAGCCCCCCGCAGGATATTTCAGGCAGTTGGAAAGAGGAAAGCCTGCTTCCAACTGCTTCAAATATCCCCGCCGGAGGCATTCGACCCAGCCGCCCGAGCGCGGCTCAGGCCCTTTGCGCTTTCTCTTCCAGCTCGAGCCATTCCATCTCGGCGGCATCGAGCGCGCCTTGGCGTTCGGTCAACATTTCGGTCGCCTTGGCGAATTTCACCGGCTCGCGGGTGAAGAGATCGGGGTCGGAAAGCAGCTCGTTGATCTTGCCGATCTCGTGTTCGAGCTTTTCGATGATGCCGGGCAGCGCCTCGAGCCGGTGCTTCTCGGTGAAGCTGAGACCGGATTTCTTCGGTGCGGGCTTCTCTGTGGGTTTTGACTCGGGCCGCGGTGCCTCTTTCTTCGACACGGGCTTCATATCCGGCTCGGCCAGCGCCTTTTGAGCCTGATAGTCGCTCCAGCCACCCGCGTAGACCGTGGCCCGGCCATTGCCTTCCATCGCGATCGTCGTGGTGGCGACCCGGTCGATGAAGTCGCGGTCGTGGCTCACCAGCAGAACCGTGCCGTCATATTCGCCCAGCAGATCCTGCAGCAGGTCGAGCGTTTCCACGTCGAGATCGTTGGTCGGCTCGTCGAGGATCAGCAGGTTCGAGGGTCTCGCCATGATCCGCGCCAGCAGAAGCCGGGCGCGTTCGCCACCCGACAGCGCCCGGATCGGGCCGCGCGCCTGCTGCTCGTCGAAGAGGAAGTCCTTCAGATAGGCCACGACATGTTTGGGCGTGCCGCGCACCATGACCTGATCGGAGCGCCCCTTCACCGCCATGTCGGGATCGTTGACCAGCCCGTCCCAGAGCGTCTGCTCGGGATCGAGCGTGGCACGGGCCTGATCGAAAACCGCGATTTCGAGATTGGTGCCGAGCTTGACCGAGCCTTCATCGGGCGCGATCTCGCCGGTGAGCATTTTCAGAAGCGTCGTCTTGCCGACGCCATTCGGGCCGACAAAGGCCACGCGGTCGCCACGCAACACGCGCAGGTCGAAATCGCGCACGATCTGCTTGTCGCCGAAACTTTTCGACAGCGCCTTCGCCTCGATCACCCGTTTGCCCGATTGCGTACCGGCATCGAGTTCCATCGCGGCCACGCCCTGCCGCCGGATCTGGCTGGCGCGCTCTTCGCGCAGCGCCTGCAGCGCGCGCACGCGCCCCTGATTGCGCTTGCGCCGCGCCGAGATGCCCTCGACCGCCCAGCGGGCCTCGGCCTTGATCTTGCGATCGAGCTTGTGGCGCGCCTCGTCCTCTTCCGTCCAGACCTTCTCGCGCCATTCCTCGAAGGCTTCAAAACCCTGTTCGTTGCGTGCGACCTTCCCCCGGTCGATCCAGAGCGTCGCGCGGGTCAGCGCGCGCAGGAAGGCGCGGTCGTGCGAGATCAGCACGAAAGCGCGGCGGGTTTCACGCAACTGGTTTTCCAGCCAGGCGATCGCTTCGATATCGAGATGGTTGGTCGGTTCGTCGAGCAGCATCAGCTCGGGCGCCTCGGCCAGCAGCTTCGCCAGCGCCGCGCGGCGCCGTTCGCCGCCCGAGGCGGTCTCGACGGGCGTTTCGGCTTTGAACTTCAGCCCTTCGGCAACCATCTCGACTTTATAGGCCTCCGCCGGATCGAGGCCGGAGGCGGCGAAATCGCCCAAGGTCGCAAAACCCGACAGGTCGGGCTCCTGCTCCATATAGCCCACGGAAGTGCCCGGCGGCACGACGCGGGTGCCGTGATCGGGCTCGATCAGCCCCGCCATCACCTTCATCAGCGTCGACTTGCCCGAGCCATTGCGCCCGACCAGTGCGATGCGATCGCCTTGCTGCACAGTCAGCGAGAGGTCGTCGAATACGGGATTGCCGCCGAAGGTCAGCGAAATGTCGGTGAGTTGAAGAAGCGGTGCGCGAGCCATGGCTGCGAGCTAAGCGGGGCCCGCGGAAAGGTCAATGGGCTTGGGGCTGTCCATTGCTCTGGAACCTTCCTTTCCCTTCCCCTTGGAAAAAATATCCCCGCCGGAGGCTTCCGAACCCGCCGCGAGCGCAGGCCTGCGCCGGCGCCCCGCCCTACCCCGATAAGGCCCGCAAGCTCCGAAGTCGCGCCTCTGGAATCGCGGCGATCTCCAGCGCAGTGAAGACGTGGCAAGTGTCGAGATCCCGGTCGATCACCGCATGATCGGACACCCAGCCGCCCATGCCGAGATAGGATCTCAGGAGGGGCGGAAGTGCTGTCGGCTCGCCTGCCTCTCGAGCGAGTTGCCTGGGGTAGTCGACCCGCTCGGAGGCCTTGGGACGCGGACGCAGCCCGTCCGGGCCAAGCGCATGGGCCGCGAGATGGGCAAGGCCCGCGCGGTGTTGTTCCCACTCGGCCCCCGCGAAGGACGAACAACCGATCAGCAAATCCGCACCGGCCTCCTGCGCGATGCGGGTAATCGCGGCCCAGCCGAGACGCAGGGCATCGGGATCGCGAAGTCCCGGGCGGGTGCAGAATCGGCCGAGTTCGAGTACCGGGCCGGGCCAGTCTTCGAGCGGAGAGAGGTCGTAGAACTGCGCCGAGTAGCTTTTCCCAAGCGCTGCACCATCCAGCAGCGCAAGCAGGCGAAACCCGGCCACGGCACCGGATTCGTCCTCGATCAGCACATGGCGACAGACGGGATCGAAACTGTCGGCATCGTTGCCGCCTGCGCGAAAGGCCACGCTGCGCAGCGCCATCAGAGCCGCGCGCGCGGCGGGGCTGCGCGCCTCGTGCACACGATATTTTCCCTTGGAAAAACTCAGCCCTGACACGCGCTCTCCCACCCGCGCAGGCGGAATGCGGGCGTACTCACGCCCATCCCGCGATCAGTTGTTGCCGCTGCCCAGAAGCTGGCCGGCATTCACGCGACCGATCGAGCCGAGCAGCTGACGGATGAAGCTGATGCCCTTGACGTTGCTCTCGGTCACGCGGCGCGACAGCGTCACGACCTGGCCCTGTTCGAGGCCGAAGCGCTCGACATTGCTCACCACGCCCTTGTCGTTGAAGGAAATCGCGACGACCTCGCGGTTGATTTCCTGCGGGGCATGCCAGGTCACCGTTTTCCAGCGAGAACCGACATAGTACCAGCCGGAGCCTTCAAGCACGCCGGTCGAGCTGGGACGCCCGATCGCGGTGGCGACATCGTCTCGGGTGCTCTTGCCGACCTGAATCTGCGCGAGATCCTCGTCGATCGGCACGTAACCATGGTTGCGATAGATCGGCGAACAGGCCGAGGCGAGCATCACCATGCCGAAGGCAACCATCAGCGCGGCCTTGCGCATCATCGAACCGATCCCCACCTGCAACCCCCTCTTGCCTCTGCGTCTTTGGGCTTTTATCGACGCTTACAACATGACTGCGCCGCCCTCAAGCGCAACCGTCCGCAAGCGTCGTCGCTTGTGGTACGCTCGGACCCGTCGGACGGGCCAGGCCCCGTGAAAGGAATTGAGATGAGCACGCATCAGACCGAAGATCTGCCGCCCGCCCCGGAAGAACTCTGGAGCGCACCGATGCGCCTGGCCGATCTGCCTGCGCGCAAACCGACGCGCTTCGATATCAAGGCGGACGCGCCCACGCGCGCCGCGATTGCCGAATGGGCCGGGATCGTCGGGATCGAGGATTTGGGCCTGAAGGGCGAGCTTGCCCCACGCGGGCGCTCTGACTGGGATCTGCGCGCGACGCTCACGGCGCGGGTCGTTCAGGAATGCGTGATCACCCTCGCTCCGGTCACGACCGATCTGCGCGAGGAGGTCTCCCGGCGCTATCTCGCCGAGATGGAGTTTCCCAAGGCCGAAGAGGTCGAGATGCCCGAGGATGACAGCGCCGAGCCGCTGCCCGCCGTGGTCGATCTCGCGGTGGTGGCGATCGAGGCGCTGGAACTGGCGCTACCACTCTATCCGCGAGCCGAAGGGGCAGAGATCGAGGGCGCACAGGTCACCGAACCGGGCGCGCAGCCGATCACCGATGACGAGCTCAAGCCCTTTGCCAACCTGCGCGACCTGCTGGCCAAGCGCGACTCGGGCGATACGCAGGAGTGAATCACCCGGCCCGGAACAGCGGCCCGAAAGCCCCTCAGAAACGGCGAGAAAAAAGGGCTGAAAAAAGGCTTGCACGCAAAAAGAATCCGAGTATGTTCCCGGCCTCATTCGACGTTTGGCTTCGCACCCGAGGGCCGCTTCAGGCCAAGTGACGAAACCACAAGGAAAATCAGGGCTATAACGCCGCAACACGGGCTCTATGGCCCCCGAAACCCCGAGGTTGAGACATGGCTGTCCCTCAGAACCGAGTCACGCGCTCCCGCCGCAACATGCGCCGTGCGCACGACGCTCTCGTCGCCGCTAACCCGGCCGAATGCCCGAACTGCGGCGAACTCAAGCGCCCGCATCACGTCTGCGCTTCGTGCGGCCATTACGATGATCGTGAGATCGTCGCTATGACCGAAGAAGTCGATCTCGACGACGACGCGGCGTAAGCTGGTCGTCCCGCACCGCATGTCATGCCGAACACGCAGGACCAGCAGTCGACGGGAAACCAGATGACGGCCGCAGAGATGCAGGCCAGCCCGCAAGGCAAAGCGCCGGCGCAAGCCGGCGCTCTCGTCATTTCCATCGACGCGATGGGCGGCGATCTGGGCCCGGCGGCGACCCTTGGCGGGATCGCCAAGGCCGCCCGCGCCAACCCCGAACTTCGCTTCATCGTCCACGGGCCGCGTGAGCAGCTCGAACCGCTGATCGCCCAGCATGGTCTGGGTGAGCGCATCGACCTGCGCCATGCCGAGCGCGTGGTGACGATGGAGGACAAGCCCGCGCAGGTGATGCGCTCGGGCAAGGACACCTCGATGTGGTCCGCCATCGAATCGGTGCGCGCGCGTGAGGCCGATGTCGCGGTCTCCTGCGGCAATACCGGGGCGCTGATGGCGGTCTCGATGCTCCGCCTGCGCAAGATCCCCGGCGTGAACCGCCCCGCCATCGCCTCCTTCTGGCCCTCGCGCGGGCCTGCGGGTTGGAACGTCATGCTCGACATGGGCGCGGACGTGAAGGCCGATGCTGAAGATCTCCTGACCTATGCTCTGATGGGCTCGTCCTATGCGCGCAACGCGCTCGGGCTCGAGACGCCGCGCGTCGGCCTGCTCAATGTGGGCACCGAAGAGCACAAGGGTCGGGCCGAACTGAAGGAAGCCCATGAGCTGATCCGCAATGCCGAGAGCGCGGGCGGGCTGAAATTCGTGGGTTTCGTCGAGGGCAACGAACTGGCCGGCGACCGCGCCGACGTGATCGTGACCGACGGCTTTACCGGCAATGTGGCACTCAAGACCGGCGAAGGTACGGCGAAATTCGTCTCCTCGCTGATGAAAGAGGCGCTGACCTCGACGCTTCTGGCGAAGCTCGGCGCGCTTCTGGCGATGGGTGCGCTCAAGAAACTTCAGGCCAAGGTCGATCCGCGCCGCGCTAATGGCGGGGTTTTCCTCGGCCTCAACGGCACGGTGGTGAAGTCGCATGGCTCGGCCGATGCGACCGGTTTCGCGGCCGCGATCGAGCTGGCCGCGCGTCTCGCCAAATCGGGCTTCGGCGCGAAACTGGCGGCACGGGTTGCCTCCGCCCTGCCCTCGGGGCAGGATGTCGCAACCGGCGCAGACCCGGCACCAGAGAACAGCGAGAGCAGCCAATGACGATCAGATCCGTGGTGCGCGGCGTGGGCCATTACCTGCCCGAGCGCGTTGTCGAGAACGCCGAGTTCGAGAAGACGCTCGACACCACAGATGAATGGATCCGCTCGCGCACGGGGATCGAACGTCGCCACTTTGCCGCCGAGGGTGAGACCACTTCGCAGCTCGCGATCAAGGCCGCGCAGGCCGCGCTCGACGATGCCGGCATGACTGCCGATCAGATCGACGCGATCGTCGTTGCCACCTCTACCCCCGATCACACCTTCCCGTCCGTCGCGACCATGGTCCAGGCGGGCCTGGGCTCGACCACCGGCTTTGCCTATGACGTGCAGGCAGTCTGTGCGGGCTTCATCTTCGCGCTCACCAACGCCAACGGGCTGATCCTTTCGGGTCAGGCAGAGCGCGTGCTGGTGATCGGCGCCGAGACCTTCTCGCGGATCATGGACTGGACCGACCGGGGCACCTGCGTGCTGTTCGGCGACGGTGCGGGCGCGCTGATCCTCGAAGCGGCGGAGGGTACCGGCACCGCAAACGATCGCGGCATCCTCGCCTCCGACCTGCATTCCGACGGGCGCTACAAGGATCTGCTCTATGTCGACGGGGGTGTCTCCACCACCGGCACCGCGGGCCATCTGCGCATGCAGGGCAACGCGGTCTTCAAACATGCGGTCACCAAGCTCTCGGAAACCGCCCATGCTGCGCTCGACAAGATCGGGCTGAGCGGCGAGAATATCGACTGGATTGTGCCGCATCAGGCTAACCTGCGCATCATCTCGGCCACGGCTGAACGGATGCAGGTTCCGATGGATCGCGTCGTGGTCACAGTGCAAGATCACGGCAACACCTCGGCCGCCTCGATTCCGCTCGCCCTGTCGGTCGGCAAGGCGCGTGGCCAGATCAAGGAAGGCCAGATTGTCGTCACCGAGGCGATCGGTGGTGGCCTGGCGTGGGGCTCCGTCGTCCTGCGCTGGTAATTTCCCGCGCATCCGCCCAGTTCAATCCCGTCCTGCAAGTGCTTGATATTGACTCGGGATTTACGGTCCGTCACTGTGAGTGAAATCCAGTTATCCGGGGGGATACGATGTCGAAAACGCTTACGCGCATGGACCTGAGCGAAGCCGTCTTCCGTGAGGTGGGCCTGTCGCGCAATGAATCCGCCCAGCTCGTCGAGAGCGTACTGCAACACATGTCCGACGCGCTGGTGCGTGGCGAGACGGTGAAGATCAGCTCTTTCGGCACCTTCTCGGTGCGCGAGAAAGCCTCGCGCATGGGCCGCAATCCGAAAACCGGGGAAGAGGTTCCGATCTCGCCTCGCCGGGTGCTGTCCTTCCGCCCCTCGCACCTGATGAAGGATCGCGTCGCGGCCGGAAACGCGAAGTGACCGCGTATAGTGACCACGCGAAATAACGAGGCGCAGTGATGGGCAAATCCGCCGACGCGTTCCGGACGATCTCGGAAGTCGCCGAACTGCTCGACACCCCGACCCATGTTCTGCGTTTCTGGGAAAGCAAATTCCCCCAACTCAAACCCGTGAAGCGGGCCGGTGGCAGGCGTTACTATCGCCCCGGCGATGTGGCTCTTCTGGGCGGGATCAAGCATCTGCTCCATGAAGAGGGCATGACGATCCGCTCGGTGCAGAAGATGCTGCGCGAAGAAGGCATCCGCGAAGTCTCCGCCCAATCGACCGTGGTTCTTGACGACGAGAGCGCCGAAGCGCCCGCCAAAGCCGAACCGAAAGCACCGGCGCCGCAAGTATCGGCAGCTGTCGAGGCAATGCCCGTCGCGCCAATCGCCGAGGCTAAGCCGGTCGAGCCCGCCCCACCGGCATCCGCGCCCGAGACCGAGGCAGAGCCCGAAACACAGCCCGAGGTCGCGCTGGCCGCCCCCGAGGCGCCCTCCGTGCCGTCCAGCTCGGTCACGCCCTTCCCCCGTCCGACCGCTCCCGCGCAGCGCTCCTTCTTTGATGCGCCCGAGTCCGAGGTCGAAGAAGCCCCGATCGCGCTCGATGTGGAACCCGAGCCCGAGCCCCCCGCCCCGATCGTTTCGATGACGATCGAGCGCAAGCGAGAGCCGGTCGAGCCCAAGGACCGACCCTCGCTCGCGCGGCTCCTCCACAATCTGCGCCAACTCGATCCGGAGCGTTTGAGCCCGGCCGATCGCGGTGATCTGAGGATGCTTCGGCTGCGCGCCAAAGCCCTCCAGATCCGCCTCGCCCAGACGGCTTACCCAGACGCCGAAATCCGTCCGGACTGACGGGTCGGGGAACGTGACGGGCCAGATGAAATTTCTTCGCTTATCCGCTTGCACCCGGACGCGGCTTCGCTCTATATGCCCCTCGTCGGGCCGTGGCGCAGCCTGGTTAGCGCGTCCGTCTGGGGGGCGGAAGGTCGCGAGTTCGAATCTCGCCGGCCCGACCATCACGACAAACGCCCACCTCTTCGCAGGGGTGGGCGTTCGTGTATCCGCAGGAGGGATCGGATGACCATCGGCGTTCTGCCCGACACGATGCTGCAAGAGATGATTGCGCGCGGCGAGATCGCCGCAGAGCCCGCGATCATTCCCGAACAGATCCAGCCAGCAAGCCTCGATCTGCGGCTGGGCCGAGTGGCCTATCGCCTGCGCGCCTCCTTCCTCGCCGGCAAGGGACGCCGGGTGGAAGACCGACTCGATGATTTCGAGATGCATCGCATGGCGGTGACCGAAGACGGTGTCGTGCTCGAAAAGGGCTGCGTCTATCTTGTTCCGTTGATGGAGAGCCTGTCTCTGCCCGAGGGCATCACGGCAGTCGCCAATGCGAAGAGCTCGACCGGGCGGCTTGATCTGCTGACCCGCCTGATCACCGACGAGGGCACCGAGTTCGACCGTATCCCCGAGGGGTATCAGGGCCCGCTCTATGCCGAGATCTGCCCGCGCAGCTTCTCGGTCCTCGTGCGGCCGGGCATGCGGCTCAATCAGATCCGCTTCCGCGCCGGTCAGGCGGTACTCACGGATCCCGAACTGAAGATCCTGCACCAGCAGGAGCCGCTCGTCGACGGCGAGGCGGTGATCGATGAAGGCCTTGGCTTCTCAGTCGATCTGCGCCCCGCCGAGGGCGATCTGGTGGGCTACCGTGCCAAGCCCCATACAGGCGTGATCGATCTCGACCGGATCGCGCATTACCCGGCTTCGGATTTCTGGGAAGAGGTTCGTTCCGACGAGGGCCGGATCATCCTCGACCCCGGCGCGTTCTACATCCTCGTCAGCCGAGAGGCCGTGACGATCCCGCCCGATCATGCCGCCGAGATGGCCCCCTATCTTGCTATGGTAGGTGAGTTCCGCGTCCATTACGCGGGCTTCTTCGACCCGGGTTTCGGCCATGGCGCGACTGGCGGCGCGGGCTCGCGCGGTGTGCTGGAAGTGCGCTGCCACGAAGCGCCCTTCGCGCTCGAACATGGGCAGGTCGTGGGCCGTCTGGTCTATGAACGCATGGCCGAAGAGCCCAAACAGCTCTACGGCAAGGGCATTGCCTCGAATTACCAGGGTCAGGGGCTCAAACTCGCCAAGCATTTCCGGATGGGCTGAGCCTGGAAGGCGCGTCCTTCCAGCGAAAAGACGTACCGCGCCGAGGGTCGAACGAAGACGCTCGCCCTACTCCGCCCGAGTCACATCGTGCCCATAGATCCAGTCGAACCGCCCGACAAGCCGCTCGGGCGCGAAGCGCGAAGCGGCGCGCAACGCGAGATGGCCCAGCGTGCGCGGGGCCCCCGAGAGGTGATAGTTGCGCGCGTTCTTCGTGGCCGCATCGACGATCTTCTCGCAGCGATCGCGTCGCGCCTGCTGATAGGCCGCGAACGCCACCTCATCCTGCTCGTGGTGGGCCAGCGCATCGGCCAGAACCCAGGCATCTTCCATCGCCATTACCGCGCCTTGCGCAAGGAAAGGCAAAGTCGGATGGGCCGCATCACCGACGATCGCCGCTTTCGGTCCGAACCAGTGCTCGGCCACGGGGTGACGGAACAGCCCCCAGAGATACACTTTCTCAACCTGCGCGAGCCAATGCTGAACCGTCGGGCAGAACCCTGCAAAGGCGGTACGCAGGTTGATCGGGTCATCCTCGAGATTCCAGCTTTCCTCGACCCAGCGATGGCGCTCCTCGACGGCCACGATATTGCGCAGGCCTCCCCCCAGCGGATAGCTCACCAGATGCCGCCCCGCCCCCATGAAAACCTGCGCCACCTTGGGTTCGTCATCCGAGCAAGGGATCAGCGCGCGCCAGGCGACCTGATGGGTAAAGAAGGGCGCGACCCGGCCGTTGAGCGCCTGACGCACCTTCGAATGCAGCCCATCGGCGCCGATCAGCAGATCAGTCCGGATCTCGGTGCCTTGCCGCGTCACCAGCCGCGGCGCCTCACCTGCGAAGTCGACCTCCTCGATCTGCTGAAGCAGACGGATATGCACGCCCGCATCGCGCGCGCCCTCGGCCAGCAGGTCGATCAGCCGCGCGCGGTGGATGAAGTGGTAGCCCTCGCCCGGACGCAGCCGCGCCAGATCGAGCCGCGCCACCTGGCTGCCGGTCTCGCCATCGACAAGGCGCACCGCTTCGGCACAGGGTCCCGCCGCGTCCAGCGCTTCGGCCAGTCCCAGCGCCTTGAGAACACGCGCGCCATTGGGCGAGACCTGTAGCCCCGCGCCAACCTCGCGGATCGCGTCGGCCTGTTCGAGAACCTCGACCTCTGCGCCTCGCATCGCCAGAGCCCGTGCCACTGTCAGCCCCGCGATACCCGCGCCCAGCACCGTCACCTTGCGCCCGATCAGCATGGCCCCTCCTTCAAACGAGAACACCGGCACCTTCGCGGCACCGGTGTGAAAATTCCTTGAGCGAAATCAACTCTGCGCGCCGCGGCGCAAAGGATCGGCTGGCGTGCTTCGCGCGATCAGTCGTCGCGATGCACACGCTCGCGGCGCTCGTGCTTTTCCTGTGCTTCGAGCGTCATCGTGGCGATCGGACGGGCATCGAGGCGCTTGAGCGAGATCGGCTCTCCGGTCTTCTCGCAATAGCCGTATTCGCCATTGTCGATGCGGCGCAGCGCGGCGTCGATCTTCGAAACCAGTTTGCGCTGCCGATCACGGGTGCGCAGCTCGAGCGCGCGATCGGTCTCTTCGGATGCACGGTCGGCAATGTCGGGCACGTTGCGCGCCGATTCCGCGAGGCCTTCGAGCGTTTCGGCGGATTGTTCGAGAAGCTCGGATTTCCAAGCCAGCAGCTTGCGGCGGAAATATTCCAGCTGTCGATCATTCATGAAGGGTTCATCTTCGGCCGGACGATAGTCATCCGGAAGGAAAACCTCTGCTTTCATAGCTGCCCTCTCTGCCGTGCCGGGCGTCTCACTGTGATCAAAATTCGCCATCGGACACTCCTCGGGCGCTCACTTACCGCATGACGCTTAGGTTGTCACGCCTCGTTTCACCGCTTGGGGTTGTTTGCGCGTTCAAATCCTACGCTGCGCTTGCGGCAGGAATGGGGCGCGGCTAGTTTGCACCCGATCTGCGCAACATCCTTGCGCGCCCCCTGCCAGCCGGAGCCTGACACCGTGCAATTCCAATCGACCGATTCCTACGTTGCTCCGCCCGATCTGACAGTGGCGGTGAATGCCGCCGTAGCGCTCGAACGTCCGCTTCTGGTGAAGGGCGAGCCCGGCACCGGCAAGACGGAACTGGCACGGCAGGTGGCGGCAAGCCTGGGGATGGAAATGGTGGAATGGAACATCAAATCCACCACCAAGGCGCAGCAGGGGCTGTATGAATATGACGCCGTCAGCCGACTGCGCGACAGCCAGCTGGGCGACGAACGCGTCAATGACGTGAAGAACTACATCCGCAAGGGCAAGCTCTGGCAGGCCTTCGAGGCGGGACAGAAAGTCGTTCTGCTGATCGACGAGATCGACAAGGCCGATATCGAGTTCCCGAACGACCTTTTGCAGGAACTCGACAAGATGGAGTTCCATGTCTACGAGACCGGCGAAACGATCCGCGCAGCCCACCGCCCCGTCGTCATCATCACCTCGAACAACGAGAAGGAACTGCCCGACGCCTTCCTGCGCCGCTGCTTCTTCCACTACATCCGCTTTCCGGACGCGGAGGTGATGCGCCAGATCGTCGCCGTCCACTTCCCCGACATCAAGGACCGCCTGCTGACCGAGGCGCTGAGCCAGTTCTACGAGATCCGCGAGACGCCGGGCCTGAAGAAGAAGCCCTCGACGAGCGAGGTGCTCGACTGGCTGAAACTGCTGCTGGCCGAAGATCTGAACCCCGAGGACCTGAAACGCGAAGGCGCCAACCTGCTGCCGAAACTGCACGGGGCGCTGCTGAAAAACGAGCAGGACGTGCACCTGTTCGAACGGCTGGCGTTCATGGCGCGGCGGCAGGGGCGGTAGGCCGGATTGAGCGCTAATCACCTATCGTGAGCGCTGCGGCAGAGGGCGGCTTCGTGACGGGGCCGAAGGTTCCCAGGTGAACGGAATTGTAGCTCGCTCATATCATCACTCGGTCGCGGGCAGACGGCTAACCGATCGTGTCACATTTCGTGCGTCGGTGCTTCGCAGAGGCATCACTTCGTGGAATTTGCCACTCGCTGTGAATTCGGGAAGCTTCTTGCTTGCGCGCACTGTGACGTCCACTAGCCCGTTGTCGCGAAACACGCGTTTCACCGCCTCGATGACCTCGGGAAAGGCATCTTCCGCTTTCGCCCCATCGGTCGGTTCTATCCGCAGCTCGAATTGCCTGCCGCCGGTCTGGACCAATTGGACGCGCCGCGCGCTTTCGTGTTCCAGATCGAAGACGAGCGGCGACAGCGTGACGTCGCCTACATGAACCAGCGTCGCCTGGCGTCCTACCACCTGAAAACTTCGAAACGGTGACCCGCAGGGGCAACGGTCCGTGTGGTAACGAACGCAATCTCCAAGGTCGTATCGGATGAAGGGCTGAACCTCGTTGGCGAGCACCGTCAGCAACACGGTCGCCGACAATGTGCCATCGGGAACAGGTCGCATCGCCTCGTCGACCGCTTCGAGGATGACCCAGTCCTCGTTTACATGCTTGCGTCCGTGGCTGCATTCGAACGAAAGCACCAAACATTCGGTGCAGCCATAGGGGTCGGCAATGCCGTATTTAAGTGAGGGGAAGGCCTGCAGGACCCGTTCACGAAGTTCATCCGTGAGGGTTTCGCCCCCGCAGCTGAAAAGCGCAGGCTCGATCTGCAGGCGCCCGGCCTCCTTTTCCTTGACGAGGATAGTCAACATACTGGGATAGGTCACGATCCAAGCGACGTTCGCGATCGCGTTGAGCTTGTCAACGAGCTGATCGATCGGCTGCTCGGCCTCGATGAAGGTCACGCCGAGCCCCCTCGCCAATGTCGGGCTCAGCCGTTGTACCAGTTTGTTAAACCCGTTTCCGGCGAAGTGGCCGTTCCCGCCAGTGATAGTCACCCTCGCGCCGCGCTTGCGAAGGTCCCGCATAAGCTTCCAATGATACCGCTCGAAACGCGCCAGCATGATACCATAGGCATATTCCAGGAACGATGAAGACAACACGATGACCGCCGGCTCGCCCGACGTTCCAGAGGTTTGGAAAACTGCGAAGTCGTCGATGGGCACGCCAACCTTGGAGATATCGCGGAGATGTTCGCGCACCCTCTCGAGGGGAAGAGACCGGATCGTCAGCCAGTCGCCAAAGTCTCGCATGAGATCCGGTTTGCAGGTCACCGGCAAGTCGCTCAGCTCGACCTCGGCCGATGGCGGAACATCCGCATAAAGACGTTGAAACAACGGCGAGTCGCGTCGTGCCTTTTCCACCAAGCGCTGCAGATTGCGGCGTTGTCTGGCCCCGATTCTCTTCCGTCCGCCCCAGACGGTCCAGAGCCCGCCGGCGAAGTATTCGAATGCTTTGAGAAGGCTGAAACGCATGTCTTCTGGCCATGCCCGTTCTGAGTGTCCGGCTCGGAAAATCCATCAATTGAAGCTTACAGCAAGGAGCACCGCATCAATTGATTAGTGTCAATTCGCGTGACCACGCGGGGCTATGGGCATGCCGTGAGCCGTGTGAAGCGGACATATAAGTAACTACATAGAACGTCAGCTTCGTCCGCGAAACCGTCCCGCCGTCGCCCCCTCACAACTTCCGCGTAATCCGTGCAGCCTTTCGCGCCCGCTTCACCGCCTCGCGGGTGGTCTGCTGGGCCTTGCGCTCCTCGGGGGTCATCTCTTGCGGTGACTTGCCCCGCTTTGACGCCATACCGACGCCCTTGTTGATCCCCCAGTTGATCCCGCGACGGACCAGCATGCGGATGATCATGTTGATGATCTGGTTGAGGTTCATGGGAGAAGCCGCTTTCAATCCTCGAAAAGTTCGGACTGGCCGGTTTGCGCCTCGTCCTCGTCGTCTTCGTCCGAGCTTGCACCGGGAAGGGGGCGCGAGTCCAGTAACCCTGCCGCGCGCAGCTCCTTGAGGCCCGGCAGGTCGCGGGCGCTCTCGAGGCTGAAATGATCCAGAAAACCTTGGGTGACGACGAAAGTCACGGGGCGACCCGGGGTCATGCGGCGGCGGCCGAAACGGATCCATTCCATCTCGAGGAGCTGGTCGATCGTGCCGCGCGAGACGGCGACGCCGCGGATTTCCTCGATCTCGGCGCGGGTGACGGGCTGGTGATAGGCGATGATGGCGAGCGTCTCGATCGCGGCGCGGGAAAGTTTGCGCTCCTCGACCGTTTCCTTCTGCATCAGGAAGGCCAGATCGGGGGCCGTGCGCACGGCCCAGGCCTCGCCCGCTTTCACCACGCGCACGCCGCGCCCCTCGTAGCGCTTGCGCAGATGCACCAGCGCCTCGGCGGGGTCACAGCCATGCGGCATGCGCTCCTCCATCTCGCGGATCGTCACCGGCTCGGCGGAGGCAAACAGGATCGCCTCGACCATGCGCTCCTGCTCCGCGATGGGCGGGGCCGCGAACAGCGTCTGTTCTTTTTCGTCGGTCACTTCCGGCTCGTCGCTCATGTCTTCTTCCGGATCGAAATGGGTTGGAACGTATCACTCTGGCGGATCTCGATCTGGCCTTGCTTGGCCATCTCCAGAGAGGCCGCGAAGGTCGCGGCGGTGGCCGAGCGGCGGCGCTTGGGATCAGAGGCCCAGCCATCGGGCAGGAAGGTCGTCAGTTCCGACCAGTCGCCCGCAAAGCCGATCAGCCCGCGCATCCGGTCGAGCGCCTCTTCCATGGTGAAGACGTTGGTGCGATCAAAGGCATAGGGACGGAACTCGTCGCGGGTGCGGATGCGGGCGTAGGCCTGCATCAGCTCCATCAACGAGGCGGTATAGGTGATCTTGCGCACCCGCGCGACTTCCTCGGAGACGCCGCGCACGAAAGTATCGCGGCCCAGCCGGTCGCGCGCCATCAGCTGCGCTGCGCTCTCGCGCATCGCCTGAAGACGTTCGAGCTGGAAAGCCAGATGGGCGGCCATGTCCTCGGCGCTCGGCCCCTCGGCTTCTGGATCGGGCGGCAGCAAAAGGCGCGACTTCAGAAAGGCAAGCCAGGCCGCCATCACGAGATAATCGGCGGCAAGCTCGATCCTGAGCGCCTTGGCGCGCTCCACGAAGGCCAGATATTGCTCGGCCAGTTGCAGCACCGAGATCTTGCGCAGATCCACCTTCTGCGTGCGCGACAGCGTCAGCAACAGGTCGAGCGGCCCCTCGAACCCGTCGACATCGACGATCAGCGCCTCGGCCTGAAGCCGATCCGCCACCGATTGGGTCTGAAACAGGTTTTCGGGTTCAGCCATGCGCCCTGCCGCTCAACAATGCCTCAAGTTCGGCATCGAGCGCGGCCATGTCAACAGACTCGGGCGGTTGGCGGCGGTCGAGGGCGGCCTCTCCCCGCGCGATCGCCTGATCGCTCATCACCGGCGCGGCGAGCGCAACCTCTTCCATCGCGGGCATGTCGCCCTTGCAATGCAGCACCAGATCGCAACCTGCGGCGAGCGCGGCGGCCGCGCGGGTGCCGAAGCCGCCCGCAAGCGCCTCCATGCCGATATCGTCGCTCATCAGCAGGCCACCAAAGCCGATCTCCTCGCGGATCATCGCGATGACCTTCGCGCTTTGCGTCGCGGGCGCATCATCAAGCGCGGTAAAGCGGATATGCGCGGTCATGCCCAGCGGCAGATCGGAGAGCGCCTTGAAGGGCGCGAAATCACTTGCGGTCAGATCGGCCTTGGACGCCTCGACGACCGGCAGATCCTTGTGGCTGTCGGCCACCGCACGCCCGTGGCCGGGAATGTGCTTGATCACCGGCAGCACGCCGCCCGCCAGCAGCCCTTCCGCGGTGGCGCGGGCATTGGCGATCACGCTGGCCGTATCCTGGCCCAGGCAACGGTTTTGCAGGAAGGGATGGGTCAGAGGCCCGGCGATATCGCAGGTGGGCGCGCAATTGGTGTCGATACCCACGGCGCGCAACTCTTCGGCCATGATCCGCGAGCGCAGCCAGAAGGAACGCGACGCGCCCTCCCCTGCCCGCGCGGCCTGCTCCAGCGGCGGCAACCATTCGCGCCAATGGGGAGCACGCATCCGCTGCACGCGCCCGCCCTCCTGATCGATCAGGATCGGCGCATCGCGCCCAACGGCGCCGCGCAAGGCATCAGTGAGGCGCGCGAGTTGTTCAGGCGTGTCGATATTGCGCGCGAAGAGGATGAAACCCCAAGGGTCAGCCTCGCGGAAGAAATCGCGCTCGACTGCGGTAAGCTCCGGGCCCTCGCAGCCGAAGATCGCGGCGACGCCCATCAGCGCACCTGTGTCGGAATGCAGTTTTGCCGTTCGGCCAGAAGCGCGGCGCAGAACTGGCGCGCCTCGGTCACATCGTCAAACCCGGCGACCCGCAGGCGGTAGAAATCGCGCCCGCCCGAACTCGCTTTCTGGATCACCCGCTTCTTGCCTGCCATCAGGGCATCGAACCGCGTCGCGATCCGATCCCATTCGCCTTTCGCGTCTTCGGCAGTGTCGAACGCGCCGAGCTGCACGAGCCGCGTGCCCGACGCGAGCTGACCCGGATCGAGATCGACAACACCCGCCTCTGCCGCGTTGCCCGACATCTGCGAGGTCACGGCCCTCTCGAGCGCCGCCGCGAGAAGCGTGTCACGCATCGGCTTCACCATGGGGCGCGGCGAGCGGGCGACGCCGGGAACGGAAGCCGGGATCACACCGGTCACGTCCTCGGCAGCGGCTTCAGCCTCGGCGGCCACTTCATCGGGGCGGCTCTCGGGTTCGGCCGGGCTGAAGGCTGCGGGCTGAACGGGACTTTCGGCAGCGGCGATCTGGTCAGGATCGGCGTTGAGCACGGCGGGCGTGACCGCTGAGACAGCCGCGGCGACCGCGTCACCTCCAGCGGCGGTCTCGGGAGCGCCGTCGGCACCTTCCATCTCGCGCGCCAGCTCTCCCATCGGCAAATCTTCGTCAGTGAATCCTTCGGGCGCCGGCGCGAGCGTCACCTGATCGGGCGCGGGGGCTGCCTGCCCGGTGCCCGCGACATCGTTCACCGCCAATCCGGTGTGGCGCGCAAGCTCCCCGCCCGGATCCTCGGGCGCGATACGCGCAGGCCCATCCATCGCACGGATCACCGGAACGCCATTGAGATCGCGCATCGCGAGCTGGTAGCCCCAGACCACGAGCCCACCGAGCATCGCCACCGAGGTCAGCGCGCCCGCCACATTCACCCAGCGCGACATGGCCCGCGGCGCGGGTTCGGCTGCGGGCTCTTCGGGATGTGCGTAATGGGGCTGCGGGTATTCATACCCGTAACCCCCACCCTCGCGGTAGTCGTAGGTCGCCATGCTCGTCGCCTCGCCGCCGGTTATCCGGCCTTGTCCGGTTGCCCGGGAATTGCCTGTTCCCGGCGGCGTGCGTTAGCGCATCTCTTCAGCCGGGGTCACGCCAAGAATAGCAAGACCGGCGGAAATGACAACGGCGCAGGCCCGGGCAAGGGCGATTTTCGCCGCCGATGCGTCCTCGTCGCCCTCTTGCAGGAAGCGCAGCGACAGATCGTCATTGCCACGATTCCACAGGCTGTGCAGGTCCGAGGCAAGATCGTAGAGGTAGAACGCGACCCGATGCGGTTCGTTCGCGCGCGCGGCGATTTCCACCAGACGCGGGAATTCGGCGATCTTCTTGACCAGCGTCAGCTCGGCCTCGTGCCAGTCGCCAGAGAGATCGGTCCCGGCCAGACGCGCATCCGACATGTCCCAGCCCGCTTCCGCCGCCTTGCGCAGCACCGAGCAGATACGCGCATGGGCGTATTGCACGTAGAAGACCGGGTTGTCCTTGGATTGCTCCAGCACCTTGTCGAAGTCGAAATCCAGCGGCGCGTCGTTCTTGCGCGTCAGCATGTGGAAGCGCGTCACACCCGCCCCTGCCTGCTCGACCACGTCGCGCAGCGTGACGAAGGTGCCCGCGCGCTTCGACATCTTGAAGGGCTCGCCGTTCTTGAAGAGCTTCACCAGCTGGATCAGCTTGATATCAAGCGTGACCTTGTTCTCGCTCAGCGCTGCGACAGCCGCTTTCATCCGCTTCACATAGCCGCCGTGATCGGCGCCGAACACGTCGATCAGCAGGTCGAAGCCGCGTTCGATCTTGGTCCAGTGATAGGCGATATCGGGCGCGAAATAAGTCCAGGAGCCGTCCGATTTCTTCACCGGACGATCCACGTCATCGCCATAGTCAGTCGATTTAAAGAGCGTCTGTTCGCGCTCCTCCCAATCTTCCGGCAGCTTGCCTTTCGGGGGCTCGAGCACGCCCTCATAGATCAGACCCAGATCTTCGAGCCGCTTGAGCGCCGCCTCGATCTGGCCGGTGCCATAGAGCGATTTCTCGGAATAGAAGACATCCATCTTCACGCCGAGAAGCGCCAGATCCTCGCGGATCATGTCCATCATCTTCTCGGTCGCGAATTCACGCACATCCGAGAGCCAGTCCTCTTCGGGCTTGTCGAGCAGGCTCTCGCCATATTTGGCCTTCAGCGCCTCGCCCACCGGGATCAGGTAGTCGCCCGGATAAAGACCTTCGCGGATCTCCGGCTCGAGGCCGCAAGCCTCGCGGTAACGCTCATAGGCGGAGCGGGCCAGAACATCGACCTGCGCGCCGCCGTCGTTGATGTAATATTCGCGCGTGACGTCGTAGCCCGCGAAATCCAGCAGGCTCGCAAGCGCATCGCCGAACACCGCACCGCGCGTATGGCCGACATGCATCGGACCGGTGGGGTTCGCCGAGACATATTCCACGTTGACCTTCACGCCGCGCCCCAGATCGGAGCGGCCGTAATCCGTGCCCGATGTCAGCACCGCTCGCGTCACATCCGCCCAGACCGACGGCACGAGCCGCAGGTTGATGAAGCCGGGGCCGGCCACATCGGCCGTCGAGATCCGCGCATCCTCACCCAGTTTCGTCGCGAGCGCCTCAGCGATGTCGCGCGGCTTCGCCTGCGCAGGCTTGGCCAGCACCATCGCGGCATTGGTCGCCATATCGCCATGCAGCGCATCGCGCGGCGGCTCCACCGCCACGTTCGCATAATCGAGCCCCGCGGGCAGCTTGCCCTCGGAAACCATCTGGTCGAGCGCCGCGATCACCGCGGCCCGGATATCGGAAAACAGGTTCATGATCTCTGGTCCTTGCTTGCGCCCTCCCCTGCCAGAGCCGAGCCACGGCGTCAATGGCGCGAGGGGGCGCGCGGGCATCAGCGCGACGCAAGAGGGGCGATCCGCAGATGCCGGACCGCCCCTCGAAAGCTGTGTCGGTTGAACTCAGGCCTCGCCCGAGAGCCCCGCCGCTGCGATCCCCGCGAGCGCCGCTTCGGCGTCGTTATCGGAGGAATCGCCCGTCACGCCCATCGCGCCGATCACGGCCCCGGAGGCGTCACGGATCAGCACGCCGCCCGGCACCGGGCAGGTCTGGCCGCCATAGATACCGTTGACTGCGGCCATGAAATAGGCCTGAGCCTCGGCCCGCGCCATCTGCGCCTTGCCGCCCATGCCCAGCATCACCGCACCGTAGGCCTTGGCCCGCGCGACATCGAACCGACCCGGCGCCGCGCCGTCGCCGCGCGCGAAAGCCTGCATGTTGCCGCCCGCATCGAGCACCACCGCCGATAGCGGCTTCCAGCCCTCTTCGACGCCTTTTGCCAGCGCCACGTTAATCATCGTCTGCGCCTGTTCGAGCGTGATCATGCGCGTTCCTCCTTCACTTGGGCACGGCGCTGATGCAGCACCGGCTCGGTATAGCCCGAGGGCTGAACGGTCCCGAGGAAGCACAGGTCGCAAGCCGCCTGGAAGGCGAACCCGTCATAGCCCGGCGACATCGGAGTGTAATTGGGGTCGCCCTCGTTCTGGCGATCGACGACCGCGGCCATCTTGCGCAGCGCCTCCATGACCTGCGTTTCCGACACCACGCCATGTTCCAGCCAGTTCGCGATTGCCTGGCTCGAGATCCGGCAGGTCGCGCGGTCTTCCATCAGGCCGACGTCGTGGATGTCAGGCACTTTGGAACAACCCACACCCTGATCGACCCAGCGCACGACATAGCCGAGGATACCCTGCGCGTTGTTCTCGATCTCGTCGCGGATCTCCTCGTCGGAGTAGTTCTTGCCGGCGGCCAGCGGAATGGTCAGCAGATCGTCGAGCCGCGAGGGACGGTTCATCGCGGCGATCTCCTGCTGGCGGCGCTTCACATCGACCTTGTGGTAATGCGTGGCGTGCAGCGTCGCCGCCGTCGGCGAGGGCACCCAGGCGCAGTTCGCGCCCGACAGCGGGTGGCCGATCTTGGCCTCCAGCATGTCGGCCATCCGGTCGGGCATCGCCCACATTCCCTTGCCGATCTGGGCCTTGCCCGCGAGCCCGCATTTGAGGCCGATATCGACATTGCGATCCTCATAGGCCTCGATCCAGGGCTGGCCCTTCATCTCGCCCTTGCGCAGCATCGGACCGGCCTGCATCGAGGTGTGGATCTCGTCGCCGGTGCGGTCGAGGAAGCCCGTGTTGATGAAGGCGACGCGATGCTTGGCGGCGCGGATGCATTCCTTGAGGTTGGCCGAGGTGCGGCGTTCCTCGTCCATGATGCCGAGCTTCACGGTGTATTGCGGCAAGCCAAGCACGTCTTCGACCCGGTCGAAGATCTCGTTGGCGAAGGCCACTTCCTCGGGCCCGTGCATCTTCGGCTTCACGACATAGACCGAGCCGGTGACCGAGTTGCGCGGGCCTTCGGTCTTCTTCAGGTCATGCATCGCGCAGAGCGTGGTGACCATCGCGTCCAACAGCCCCTCGAACGCCTCTTCGCCATCGCGGGTGAGGATCGCGGGAGTGGTCATCAGGTGGCCGACATTGCGCACCAGCATCAGCGCCCGACCCTTGAGCGTGATCGCCTCGCCGCCCGCGCCGGTGAACTGATAGTCGCCTTCCAGTTTGCGGGTGAATTTCTCGCCGCCTTTGCTCACGCTCTCGCGCAGGTCGCCCTTCATCAGGCCAAGCCAGTTGCCATAGGCTAGAACCTTGTCCTCGGCATCGACGCAGGCGACCGAGTCCTCGCAATCCATGATCGAGCTGAGCGCGGCTTCCAGCATCACATCGGCGATGCCTGCGGCATCGGACTGACCGACCTCGGTGGCGGGGTTGATCTCGATGACGATATGAAGACCGTTATTTTCGAGCAGCACTTCCGACAGCGCGCCCTCTTCGTCGGTGTTGAAGCCCTTGAACTGGCCCGGATCCGCGAGCCCGGTCTCTCCGGCCGCGTTCTCCACGAAGAAGACGCCGTTTTCCACGCGCAGCGCAGTCACATCGGCCCAGCCGCCGCCGGCAAGCGGGGCGGCTTCGTCGAGGAACTGCTTGGCCCGTGCGATCACGCGATTGCCACGCTCGGGGTCATAGCCCTTGCCCTGCGGCAGGTCGCCCAGCGCATCGGTACCGTAGAGCGCATCGTAAAGGCTGCCCCAGCGTGCATTCGCGGCATTGAGCGCATAACGCGCATTGGTGATCGGAACCACGAGCTGCGGCCCGCAGACGGTGGCGAACTCGGGATCCGTCGGGGGCGTCTCGATCTCGAAATCGGGCCCTTCAGGCAGCAGATAGCCGATCTCGCTCAGGAACGCCTTGTAGGCGTCGAAATCGAAGCCTTCCGCACGGTGATGCGCGTGCCAGTCATCAAGCTTCGACTGGATTTCCTCGCGCTTGTCCAGAAGTGCGCGATTGCGCGGCCCCAGCTCGTGCAGCAGTTTCGACAGCCCTTCCCAGAAGGTCTCGGCTGCGACACCCGTGCCGGGCAGTGCCTGATCCTCGATGAAGGCTGCCAGTTCGACGGCCACCTTGAGACCGTTCCGCTCGACCCGTTGCGCCATGACTTCCTCCCTTGGCTGAGACGGGCACATAGTTGGGACGGTGGGAAGGGAATGTCCAGCGTTTTGCGGAAAAATTTCACCAAATCGGTAAAAACAAATGACCAATAGGGTCAAAAATGGTGCCCAAAAGCACAGAACCGCCGCTCCCCGCCCCCTGTTTCGCCGACGAGCGCCGGAAAGCCGATGTCATTTGACCAGTGGCGGCTTCTTGATCCCCACGACACGATCAGATCCGGCTCTTTCCCGCTTGTGAGTATTGCATCGCGGGAGGAGCAGCGGCATCCTGCCGCCAGTTTTCCAAGCCTTGTTTTGACCTCCCTTTTTCATCCGCATACCCATATTCAAGGCAAAAGGTTTGCCTTCCAGCCAAGCAGACACAGCTAACATGCCGAAAAGACACAGGAGTCCCGTTCGAGAATGACCGACGATGTGACCACGCAGGACACTGTCACCAAGCGCCTTGACGAGTATCGCCCCTTTCCTTTCGAGCTTGAAACCGTGCATCTCGATTTCCGGCTCGATCCGAAACGGACCGAAGTTCGTGCGCGGATGGCCTTCATCCCGAAGCAACCCGCAGCCTCGCTTCATCTTGATGGCGAAGAACTCGAGCTCGTCTCGGTCGCCATCGATGGACGCAACTTGCTGCGAGACGAATACCGGGTCAGTGTCACAGGCCTGACGATCCACGCGGCGTCGCTGCCCGAACAGCCCTTCACGATCGAAACGGTCGTGCGCATCGTGCCCGAGGCGAACACCGCGCTCGAAGGGCTCTACATGTCGAACGGCATGTATTGCACCCAATGCGAGGCCGAGGGCTTCCGCAAGATCACCTATTATCCCGACCGCCCCGACGTGATGGCGAAGTTCCATGTCACGATCGCGGGTGACGCTCCCGTTCTTCTGTCGAATGGCGATCTTGTCACACAAAAACCCGGCTATGCCGAATGGTCCGATCCCTGGCCCAAACCCGCCTATCTCTTTGCCCTCGTCGCGGGCGACCTTGTCGCGCATTCTGGCACCTTCACCACGATGTCGGGCCGCGAGGTCGCGCTCAATATATGGGTGCGCAAGGGCGACGAGGACCGCTGCGACTTCGCGCTGGAGGCCCTGAAACGCTCGATGAAATGGGATGAAGAGGTCTATGGGCGCGAATACGACCTGGATATCTTCAACATCGTCGCCGTCGATGACTTCAACATGGGCGCGATGGAGAACAAGGGGTTGAACATTTTCAACTCCAAATGGGTCCTCGCCTCGCCCGAGACTGCGACCGATGCCGATTACGAGCGCATCGAGGGCATCATCGCGCATGAGTATTTCCACAACTGGACCGGCAACCGCATCACCTGCCGCGACTGGTTCCAGCTGTGCCTCAAGGAAGGACTGACCGTCTATCGCGACCAGTGTTTCACCCGCGACACGCGCCTCGGCCCGGTCAAGCGCATCGACGACGTGATCATGCTGCGCGCGCGCCAGTTCCGCGAAGATCGCGGCCCGCTGGCGCACCCGCCGCGCCCGGATCACTACAAGGAGATCAACAACTTCTACACCGCGACCGTCTACGAGAAAGGCGCGGAGATCGTGGGGATGTTGCGCACGCTGGTGGGCGAAGAGGGCTACCGCGCCGCGCTGGACCTGTATTTCGAGCGCCATGACGGGCAGGCCTGCACGATCGAGGATTGGCTGAAGGTGTTCGAGGACAGCTCGGGCCGTAACCTCAGCCAGTTCAAACGCTGGTACACCGATGCAGGCACTCCGGTGCTGCGCGTCAGCGACACCTATCACGACGGGGTCTACACGCTGCGCTTCGAGCAGGTGACCCAGCCCACACCCGGACAAGCTCAGAAGCCACCGCGCCATATTCCGATCATGGTTGGTCTCTTGACCCCCGACGGGCGCGAGCATGCGCCCTCGCAGGTTCTGGAGATGACCGAGGCCACGCAGGACTTCACCTTCGAGAACCTGCCGCAAAAGCCCGTCGCCTCGATCCTGCGCGGCTTTTCGGCCCCGGTCAGCCTTGAGCGCAACGTCGCGCCCGACGAGCTGGCCTTCCTGCTCGCCCATGACACCGACCCGTTCAACCGTTGGGAAGCGGGGCGGCAGCTGGCTCAGGACGCGCTGGTGGAAATGGCGCAGGGCAAGCCCGCGCAACCTGATTACGCGGTGGCCCTCGGCAAGCTGATCGCGGACGAGAGCGCCGAACCCGCCTTTCGTGCCCTTTGTCTGCAATTGCCCTCCGAGGACGGCATCGCGCAAACCCTGCATGATCGCGGGATCACCCCCGATCCGGATGCAATCCATGCTGCGCGCGAGGCGCTGGCGACCGGGCTTGCACAAACCCACCAGACCGCATTGGGCGACATCTATGACGCGATGGCGGTCCCCGGCCCTTATAGCCCCGATCCCCGCCCGGCGGGTCAGCGCGCACTCCGCCTTGCCGCGGCCGGACTTTTGAATCGGATCGACGGAGGGCAGCGCGCGCAGACGCTGTTCGAAAGCGCGACCAACATGACCGAAAGTCTCGGCGCGATGAGCCTTCTCGTGCAGGCTGGCACCGATGACGGGGCGCTCTCGGCCTTCCGGGAGCGTTGGAAGGCGGATCGGCTGGTGATGGACAAATGGTTCATCACCCAGCTCGCCGCCTGCCCCCCCGAAATCGCGGTCGAGCGCGCCGAGGAACTTAGCGACGATCCGCTCTTCACGTGGAAGACCCCGAACCGATTCCGCGCGCTGATGGCGGGGCTTTCAGCCAACCATGCGGGCTTCCACCGCAAGGACGGGGCTGGGTATCGCTTCTACGCCGACTGGCTGATCCGGCTCGATCCGGTCAACCCGCAGGTGGCCGCGCGCATGTCCACCGCCTTCGAGACCTGGAAGCGCTACGATGCCGAGCGGCAGGCCCTGATGCGCAGCGAGCTTGAGCGGATCAGCGCGAGCGACGGGTTGAGCCGCGACCTCTCGGAGATGACAACACGGCTTCTGGCGTGAGGCGTGATTCTCTCGGGAAAGGCGCGCGGGCCGAACGCGCGCCGTTTCGCGACCTCAACCCCCGACAATGGCGAGGAATCCAGCCCGTTGTTACGGATGCGTGGACAGCGCCCGTTTTCGCCCCGATTTTGTCCCAGCCGCGCTAAAGCCTTGCCGGGTTCTGGGGCCAAAACCTTTTCCATAGACAACGATAAAGACCAAACATGGACGACATCCCTTTTGAGTATCGCAAGCAGGCTCGTCGCGCGGGAGGATATCTCGCGCTCGGCCTTGGTATGGGCTTGCTCTATTTCGCGGCGCAAATTGGTGCGCAAAACTGGATACACGCGCTGATCTGGACATTTCTGCTGATCACGCTCTGGCGCCTTCTACGCAACCGCTCCGGCGCGCTGCGCATCACCCAGGCCCGAATGGAAGTGTTTCGCAACGGCCGGCAACTCGGCAGCTTCCCGCTTCGGCAGATCGCTGCGGCGCAGATCCGCAAACGTCGTTTCGGCGGGCTCGAATGCCTGATCTTCCTGTCGGATGGGCGCCACGCCTACCTGCCCCCCGAGGCGATCCCCTCGGCAGAGCGTCTCAGTGCGGAATTGAGCGCACGCGGCGTCGAGGTCAGCTAACTCCCGGTCGCGGCGGGGGCGCCCTCTTGCCCCCGCCCCGCCCCTGTCCTAGAAGGCGGATCAAGCCTATCAGACAGGATGCGGACATGCTCGACCATCTCGAATTCAAAGCCCCCGAACCCAAGGTGATCGCCGGCGCCAAGTCGGATTGGGAACTGGTGATCGGGCTCGAGGTGCACGCGCAGGTGTCCTCCAAGGCCAAGCTGTTCTCCGGCGCCTCGACCACGTTCGGCGCCGAGCCGAACTCGAACGTGGCCTTCGTCGATGCCGCAATGCCCGGAATGCTGCCCGTGATCAACGAGTTCTGCGTGGCGCAGGCGGTGCGCACGGGTATCGGCCTCAAGGCCGAGATCAACCTGACCTCCGCCTTCGACCGGAAGAACTATTTCTATCCCGATCTGCCGCAGGGCTACCAGATTTCGCAGCTCTACCACCCGATCGTGGGCGAGGGCGAGATCATCGTGGACATGGGTCCGGGTGTGGCGCGCAAGGTCCGCGTCGAGCGGATTCACCTTGAGCAGGACGCGGGCAAGTCGATCCACGACATGGACCCGCATATGTCCTTCGTGGACCTCAACCGCACCGGCGTCGCGCTGATGGAGATCGTCTCGCGCCCCGACATCCGCGGCCCCGAGGAAGCCGCCGCCTATGTCGGCAAGCTGCGCCAGATCCTGCGCTATCTCGGCACCTGCGACGGCAACATGCAGAACGGCAACCTGCGCGCGGACGTGAACGTCTCGATCTGCCAGCCGGGCGCCTACGAGAAATACCAGGAGACCGGCGATTTCTCGCATCTGGGCACGCGCTGCGAGATCAAGAACATGAACTCGATGCGCTTCATCCAGCAAGCGATCGAATACGAGGCCCGTCGCCAGATCGCCATCGTGGAAGACGGCGGCGAAGTGGTGCAGGAAACACGCCTCTACGATCCCGACAAGGGCGAGACGCGCTCGATGCGGTCGAAGGAAGAGGCGCATGATTACCGCTACTTCCCCTGCCCCGACCTGCTGCCGCTCGAAATCGAGCAGGCCTGGGTCGATGACATCGCCGCGACGATGCCCGAACTGCCCGACGAGAAGAAGGCGCGCTTCGTGACGGCGCTTGGCCTGTCGGAATACGACGCCTCGGTGCTGACCGCAGAGGTCGAGAACGCGGATTACTTCGAGGCCGTGGTGGCCGAGGCCGGTGACGGCAAGCTCGCCGCGAACTGGGTCATCAACGAGCTCTTCGGCCGCCTGAAAAAGGACGACCGCGCGATCACCGACAGCCCCGTGAACCCCGCTCAGCTCGGCGCGATCATCAAGCTGATCAAATCCGACAAGATCTCGGGCAAGATCGCCAAGGACCTTTTCGAGATCGTCTATACCGAAGGCGGCGACCCGGAGAAGATCGTGGAAGAGCGCGGCATGATCCAGGTCACCGATACCGGCGCGATCGAGGCCGCGGTGGACGAGGTGATCGCCGCAAACCCCGATCAGGTCGAGAAGGCCAAGGCCAACCCGAAGCTTGCGGGCTGGTTCGTAGGCCAGGTGATCAAGGCCTCGGGCGGCAAGGCCAACCCGAAAGCGGTCAACGAGATCGTGGCGAAAAAGCTGGGGCTGTAAGCCAACCGACATCCCGGATCAGGGCGCCTTCAGGCGCCCTTTTTCATGCGCCCCTACCGATGGGCGGAACCGCGCTTCAGGCTTGCCGCTTATCCTCCCGCGCCCTAGGGTCGCGAAAAGGTGACGAGGAAAGGGTTTGCGATGAGTGGTTTGCTGGCATTGCTCGATGACGTGGCGGGGATCGCCAAGATCGCGGCGACCTCGATCGACGATGCGGCGGGCCAGGCAGTCCAGGCGGGCGGCAAGGCGGCCGGTGCGCTGATCGACGATGCCGCCGTCACGCCGAAATATGTCCATGGTTTCAAACCCGCCCGGGAATTGCCGATCGTGGGGAAAATCGCCTGGGGCTCGATCATCAACAAGATGGTGTTCCTGCTGCCCGCAGCGCTGCTTCTCTCGGCTTTCGCGCCCTGGCTGATCACGCCGCTGCTGATGCTCGGCGGCTCGTATCTGTGCTTTGAGGGCGCCGAGAAGGTCTATCACCTGTTCAAACCGCATGAGCCCGACGCCGAAGGCCACGTCGCCGCGGAGACCGCCGACCACCTCGAAGAAAAGCGTGTGAAATCGGCGGTTAAGACCGATTTCATCCTCTCGGCCGAAATCATGACGATCGGCCTCGCTGCCCTGCCGGAGGGCCAGCCGATCTGGATGGAGGCAATCGCGCTCGCGCTGATCGGGATCGGGGTGACGGTGCTGGTCTATGGGTCGGTCGCGATGATCGTGAAGGCCGACGATGTGGGGCTGTGGCTGGCCGAAAACGCAAATTTCGGCGCAACTCGGGCGTTTGGCCGCGGCATGGTGAAATTCATGCCCTGGCTGATGAAAGCGCTGATGATCGTGGGCACGGCGGCGATGATCTGGGTGGGCGGCAATATCGTGCTGCACGGCCTGGCGGAGCTTGGGCTGCACGCCCCCTATGACTGGATCCACCACCAGGCGGAAGCCGCCGCTCATGCCGTGGCGACGGCGCAAGGCTTCGTCAGCTGGGCCGTGACCGCGTTCTTCGACGGTATCTTCGGGCTGGCCTACGGGCTGGTGCTGATCCCGGTCGTGATCCGCGTGATCCAGCCGATCTACCGCGCGATCACCGGGAAGCAAAAACCTGCGCATTGATTAGGGGCGCCGCCCCTCTCCGGCTGCGCCGAATTCACCCCGGGATATTTGGGCCAAGTCGAGACCGAACCGGTCTTCTTCTTGATGAAAATATCTCGGGGGGCTCGCGGAACGCGAGCGGGGGCAGCGCCCCCTCGACCTGCCCGGTCTCGCGGATCACTTGAAGTTGCGGCTTTCCTTGAGCTGGTCCCAGGCCCAGACGACCTCTTGCAGCATCTCTTCGTGAGAACGATCGCCGCCGTTCATGTCCGGGTGCAGCACCTTGATCAGCGCCTTGTAGCATTTGCGGATCTCGGCCTTGGTCATGGTGTCCTTGGCGTCGAGAATGTCGAGAGCCCGGCGCTCGGTCGGCGGCAGCTTGCGCCCGAGCGAACGGCCCGGGTTCTTGGTGGCGTTGTCGCCGAGGATCTCGTGCGGGTCGGAGATCCCGTGACGCGCCCAGCCCTTTTCCTCCTTGGCCTGGCCGAAGGGTTTGGTCGGGCGTTCCCAGACGGTCGCGTTATCGAGGAAGGCCTGGAATTCCTCTTCGGACTGACCCTGGAAATAGTTCCAGTTGAGATTGTACTCGCGCACGTGGTCCTTGCAGAACCAGTAGTAATCGTCGAGCACCTTCGGGCTTTTGGGCGCGCGATACTTGCCGGGCTCGGTGCAGCCTTCCTTGTCGCAGATACGCGTCGAGGTCTCGAAAGCGCCCGACATTCCGCGCTTGCCGCGCGAGCGGCGCTTCTTGTCGGCGGCTGCCGAGATGTTGAAACCGAAGGGATCGCTCTTGCTCATGCTTGCCTCATTCGTCCTGCCCGCGTGCCTGTCCTGTTCGGCGCTCTAACGTCAGCCTCCGAGTCGGGTCACGCAGTCTAATCGAAATGACGGATGTTGAAAGGGGCCGAACCCGGTCTGCGACGGAAAAACGCCGATGCTGGAGGAGATCCGCAAGTGTCTGCGACCGTCTGATGCGGGACTGATAGAGTTCCCCAACGGAAGCCTTATCGCACCGGCCATTTCCATGCACCGTTTGGCGGGTAAAACCCCTTTCCGGCGGCGCCTCGGTCGACCCTATTCAGCCCCCCTGCCCTCGCGGTGAGAGCCATCGGATGGGGTGTGCGGCGCCTCGCACCCGATCCGCTTGCGCATTTCCCCGCGCGAACGGTCGGGATCGCGATCTGAGTCGCGCTCAGCTATCCTCGTCTTCGCCGGATCGGTTGGCACGCAGACTGGGTGCGCGGCCTTCGGGCGCGTCGGCCGAGAGCGCACGGCGCGACGGCTCGGCCGCGGGGGTTGCAGCGCTCGCGGGTGCGGCCTCGGCATTTGCCGCAGGCTCATGGGCGGCATGGACGCCAACTCCCTGCGCCGGATCGAGGCTCAACGGCCGACGGAACACGAGCAGGTTGTGGTAGACCGTCGTCTTGCCGGTCAGCCCTGCGCGCTCCTCCGCCGGCAGTGTCTCGGCGCGCAGATAGTCCCAGCCCTTCGCGGCCATGTCGTTCATCACGCCCGAGAGCGTATGGGCGAAGCGCTCGACCCCGGTCTTGAGGCCGCGTTCCTTGTCGCCGCGCGCGGGAGCGGGAACGACCTTGTATTCGTATTGCTGCATCGAAAGCACCTCATCTGGCTCGGCGCCTTTCTAGCCGATGGCGGGAACGGGTCAACCGAAACGGGTTCGCACGGGCGGGAACGGGCCGAGATCACTGTCACCGTGACAATCGCGGCCCTTGCGCCCCCCCGCGCGATGGTTCACAAATCGCAGCCAACAAGGAAAGGACGTCCGCGATGCTCGATCAGAATGCCAAGCCCACCGAAGATATCGATGTCCGTGAGGTCTTCGGAATCGAGTCCGACATGAAGGTGAAGGGGTTTGCCGATCGCACCGACCGCGTGCCCGAGCTCGACCCGACCTACAAGTTCGACCCCGACACCACGATGGCGATCCTCGCGGGCTTTGCCTATAACCGCCGCGTGATGATCCAGGGCTATCACGGCACCGGTAAATCGACCCATATCGAGCAAGTGGCTGCACGTCTGAACTGGCCCTGCGTGCGGGTCAATCTCGACAGCCACGTCAGCCGGATCGACCTGATCGGCAAGGACGCGATCAAGCTGGTCGATGGCAAGCAGGTCACCGTGTTCCACGAGGGCATCCTGCCCTGGGCCCTGCGCAACCCGACCGCGATCGTTTTCGACGAATACGATGCCGGCCGCGCCGATGTGATGTTCGTGATCCAGCGCGTTCTGGAAGCCGATGGCAAGCTGACGCTTCTCGATCAAAACGAAGTGATCACGCCGAACCCCTATTTCCGTCTGTTTGCCACGGCGAACACGGTGGGCCTGGGCGACACGACGGGCCTCTATCACGGCACCCAGCAGATCAACCAGGGCCAGATGGACCGCTGGTCGCTGGTCGCGACGCTGAACTATCTCAGCCACGACGCCGAAGCGGCGATCGTTCTGTCGAAGAACCCGCAATACAACACCGAGGCCGGGCGCAAGACCGTCAGCCAGATGGTCCACGTCGCCGACCTGACCCGCACCGCCTTCATGAATGGCGACCTGTCGACCGTGATGTCGCCGCGGACCGTGATCGCCTGGGCGCAGAATGCGCGGATCTTCAACAATACCGGTTACGCCTTCCGGCTCACCTTCCTCAACAAATGCGACGAGCTCGAGCGCCAGACGGTAGCCGAGTTCTACCAGCGTCTGTTCGACGAGGAACTGCCCGAAAGCGCGGCCAACGTCGCGAAGTGATCCGTCTCGCCGCCCTGATCGCGCTGCTGCCGCTCGCGGCGGTTGCGCAGGAGGCACCGACAGACGGCGAGATCTTCGCCGCGATCACGGGCGACTGGAATGGCGATGACGTGCCCGATGCCGCGATGCTGGTGCAAAACGGCGCCGATGCGGCCGATCTGGTGATCTATCTCGGCGATCCGGTGTTTGGGCTGAAGGAAACGCTGCGCGTCGAGCGGGTGGTCTTTTCGGGCCAGATGGGCGGACAGACGCCTTCTCTGCGCCCGGTGTCGGACACCGCGTTCAAGCTCCATTCCGAGCAGATCGGCATTGGACGGACGCCTTGGGAAAGCGATTATGCGATCGCTTGGCGTAACGGCGGCTTCGTCGTCTCGGGCTATACCTATCATTATTACGACCGGATCGACCCCGAGGACACAGGCAGCTGCGATGTGAACCTGCTCAGCGGCGGGTATGTGATGGCAAAGGGCAAACAGCGCGCCGAAGGCATGCAGGATCGCCGAGCGTTTCCCCTGAACACCTTGCGCGCCGACTGGATGCCAATGATCTGCACCGGGCTGTTTCAATAGAGCCGGCGCCAGGTCACGCCCTCCGATGACGGGCTCCGGCTGCGAAAATTCCGCACAAAGAAAACGCCCGACCGATTGGCCGGGCGTTTCAGTTTCCCACGCTGCGACGCGGCCTCGCACCGCCGCGCGTGTTCAGGCTTCGGCCTTCGCGGATTTCGCGGCCCGGCCCCAGAAGGCCATATCGTCAAGCAACGCCTTGACCGGGCCTTCGAGGTGATCGCCCAGCTCGGAGATCGGCGTGCCTTGCGAGGCCTTGACGAAATCCGCCCCGCCAATGCTCACCGCGCCCGCAACCGGGACCATACCGAAATTGATCGCGACGAGCCGCAGATGCTCGACCGCGCGGGCCGCACCCACGCCGCCATAGCCGACCGTGCCCAGAGGCTTGCGCCTCCAGCCTTCGAACGCATAGTCGAATGCGTTCTTGATCGAGGCCGGGATCGAGTGGTTGTACTCGGCCGTCAGCACGATGAACCCGTCGAAATGCTTGAGCCGTTCCCCCCAGGCCTGCGCCTTGGGATCGGTCACCGGCTTGGCCGCCGGGGGCGCGACCTCGTCGAAGAACGGCAAGGCCGCCTCGCGCAGATCGAGCACCTCGTAGCTCATATCCTCGCGCGCCGCGATTTTCCGCTCGAACCATTCCAACGCCTTGTCGGCAAAGCGCCCCTCGCGCGTCGTGCCTACGATCACACCAATATTCAGCGTCTCGGCCATAACTCTCTCCTTTTCGCTGGCCCGACTTGGAAAGGTGGCGGGCCTTTGGGTCTATAGGTAAAGCCCGCTGACCCGGTTCCAATGCGCCAATATGTGCAAAGGTGAACGGGATCGGCGCGGAACGGGCAGGAACCGCCTGCGGCGCGGATCGGCTCTTGCGGGCGCGCGCGCGCGGTGCTTTACCTTTGCCATGAGCAAGCCCTCCGATAACCCCGCCGATCCGTTCAAGAAGGCTCTGGCCGAAGCGACGAAGACGCTCGCGGACGCCCCCGACATGACGGTGAGCTATTCGGTCGACCCCTCGGGCATGACCGCCGACACGATGCGCCTGCCGCAGGTCTCGCGGCGGATGACCCGCGAAGAGGTGCTGCTGGCGCGCGGGACGGGCGATGCGCTCGCGATGCGCAGACGTCACCACGACGCCTCGGTCAATGCCCGCTACGCGCCTTCGGGCGATCTGGCCTCGGCGATCTACGAGGCGATGGAGACCGCACGTTGCGAGGCGCTCGGCGCGCGTGAAATGCCCGGCACGCTCTCGAATATCGACGCCAAGATCGCCCATGAGGCCGAGCGCAAGGGCTACGCCCAGATCCGCGCCCCCGAAGAGGCCCCGCTGGCGGTGGCCGCAGGCTATTTCGTCCGCGAACTGGCCACGGGCCGGAAACTGCCCCCGGGCGCGGATAACGTGCTTGAGCTGTGGCGTCCCTTCATCGAGCAGTCGGCGGGTGAGGATCTGGATAGCGTCAATCACGTCCTCAGCGATCAGGCCGCTTTCGCACGGCTTGCGCGCAAGGTGATCGCGGATCTCGGCTATGCCGATCAACTCGGGGACGATCCCGACGAGGAGATGGGTGACGAGAGCGAGGACGAGGATCAGTCCAGCCAGGACGAGGAGCAGGGCGAAGAGCAGGCCCGCGACGAACAGGAACAGGACGACGCCGAGGCCTCCCCGGAATCCAGCCAGGAAACCCAGCAGGACCAGAGCCAGACCACGGTCAGCTCGGATGATCTCGCCGATCAGGAGATGGGCGAAGAGGTGGACATGCCCCAGGCCGATGCGCCGCTGGAGCCGCCGCCGCCCCCGCCCCATTCCGCGGCCGACCCGAATTACACCGTCTACACGACCGAATTCGACGAGGAGATCGCCGCCGAGGATCTGGCCGAACCGGCCGAACTGGAACGGCTGCGTCTCTATCTCGACCAGCAACTCGAACCGCTCAAGGGCGCGGTATCGCGTCTGGCCAACAAGCTGCAACGCCGCCTGCAGGCGCAACAGAACCGGTCCTGGGAATTCGACCGTGAGGAAGGGATGCTCGATGCGGGCCGCCTCGCCCGCGTGGTGGCCAACCCGACCACCCCGCTTTCCTTCAAGGTCGAGAAGGATACCGAGTTCCGCGACACGGTGGTGACGCTGCTTCTCGACAATTCCGGCTCGATGCGCGGCCGCCCGATCTCGATCGCGGCGATCTGCGCCGACGTTCTGGCCCGCACGCTGGAGCGTTGCGACGTGAAGGTCGAGATCCTCGGCTTCACCACGCGGGCGTGGAAAGGCGGGCAATCGCGCGAAAAATGGCTCGCCGATGGCCGTCCGCAAAGCCCCGGTCGCCTCAACGACCTGCGCCACATCATCTACAAGCGCGCCGATGCGCCGATGCGCCGGACGCGGGCCAATCTCGGCCTGATGATGAAGGAAGGCCTGCTGAAGGAAAACATCGACGGCGAGGCTCTGGAATGGGCGCACAAGCGGATGCTCATGCGTCCCGAGGCGCGCAAGATCCTCATGGTGATCTCGGATGGCGCTCCGGTCGATGATTCCACGCTGTCGGTCAACCCTGCGATTTTCCTCGAAAAACACCTTCGCGACGTGATCGCAATGGTCGAGAAACGCCGCGCGGTGGAGCTGATCGCGATCGGCATCGGCCATGACGTAACGCGCTATTACCAGCACGCGGTGACGATCACGGATATCGAACAGCTGGCCGGTGCGATGACCGAACAGCTGGCATCGCTGTTCGACAGCGACCCGCGCGCCAAGGCGCGTTTCCTCGGGATCAAGAAGGCAATCTGATGTTTCAGGATTTCTCGGTGCAGTCGCGCCCCGAACTGGGCCCGCCCCGTCTGGCGGCCCTGCGCGAAATCATGTCTGTCGCAGCGCTCGACGGGTTCATCATCCCCCGCGCCGATGCCCATCAGGGCGAATATGTCGCCGAGTGCGATGCGCGCCTTGGCTGGCTGACGGGGTTCACGGGCTCTGCGGGGTTCTGCATCGCGCTGCCCGAGATCGCGGGCGTCTTCGTCGATGGCCGCTACCGGGTGCAGGTCCGCGCCGAGGTCTCGCTTGGGTCTTTCACTCCGGTGAACTGGCCCGAGGTGAAACCGGCCGATTGGCTGCGCGAACACGCCGCCTCGGGGGCACGGATCGGCTTCGATCCCTGGCTGCACACGAAATCAGAGATCGCGCGGATCCGCGAAGGGCTGGAAGGTTCGGGCATCGCGCTGGTGGAGAGCGCGAACCTCGTGGACCGAGTCTGGGAGGACCGCCCTGCCCCGCCCGCCGCCCCCGCGCGCATCCATCCGCCGGAATTCGCAGGCGAGGCGGCCGAAGCGAAACGCGCGCGTCTGGCCGAGGGCCTGCGCGCGCAAGACACGGCCGCCGCCGTGCTCACCTTGCCGGATTCGATCTGCTGGCTCCTCAACATCCGTGGCGCCGATATCCCGCGTAACCCGATCGTTCAGGCCTTCGCGGTGCTCTTCGACGACGCAACGGTGAAGCTCTTCGCCAATGCGGAGAAGTTCGACGACAGCTTGCGCGCCCATCTCGGCCCCGAGGTCTCGATCTTGCCGCCCGAAAGCTTTGGCGCCGCGCTGGAGGCCATCGAAGGTCCGGTGCTGGTCGATCCCGACAGCGCCCCGCTCGCGGTGTCGCTGCTGCTGGCAGATCACGGCACGAAAATCCGCGAGGCACGCGATCCCTGCATCCTGCCAAAAGCCCGCAAGAACGCGGCCGAGGTCGCAGGGATGCAAGCCGCCCATCAGCGCGATGCATCCGCGATGGTCGAGTTCCTGTGCTGGCTCGACGCCGAGGCGCCGAAAGGCCAGCTGACCGAGATCGACGTGGTCACGGCGCTGGAAGGCTTCCGCAGCGACACCAATGCGCTGCTCGATATTTCTTTCGATACGATCTGCGGCGCGGGCGGCAACGGCGCGATCGTCCATTACCGCGTGAACGAGGCCACCAACCGCGCGGTGAAATCGGGTGAGCTGCTGCTGGTCGATTCAGGCGGGCAATATGTGGACGGCACGACCGACATCACCCGCACCGTCGCCGTGGGCGCGGTGCCTGACGACGCCAAGCGCCCCTTCACCCGCGTGCTGCAAGGCATGATCGCGCTTTCTCGCACACGCTTCCCGCGCGGGGTCGCGGGCGCGCATCTCGACGCGCTCGCCCGCGCGCAGCTCTGGGCCGAGGGCTGGGATTACGATCACGGCACGGGCCATGGCGTGGGAGCGGCCCTTTGTGTCCATGAAGGCCCCGCCCGGATCTCGCGCGTCTCCGAACTACCATTGGAGCCCGGCATGATCCTGTCGAACGAGCCGGGCTATTATCGCGAGGGCCAATTCGGCATCCGGATCGAGAACCTGATCCTGACAGAGGAGGCCGCGCCGAAAGGCGACGACCGCGACCAGCTCTCCTTCGCGACGCTCACCTGGGTCCCGATCGACCGCCGCCTGATCGACGCCGGGCTGTTGAGTCCCGACGAGCGCGACTGGCTCAACAGCTACCACGCCGAGGTTCTGTCGCGCATCGCACCGCTTGTCAGCGATGCGGCGAGGGCCTGGTTGGAGAGCGCCTGCGCACCGATCTGATGCGGCCCGCATCTGGCAGGCTGAGGATGCCTCCGGCGGGGATATTTGAGCCAATTCGAAGTTGAGCGCTCTCCTCTTCGAATTGGTGTAAATATCCCCCGCGGAGCGTCCCAACGTTGCCGCCAGCGTTGGCGCTCAGAGGTCGAGCACAGCCTTTGCCGCGCGCGCGATGACGATTTCCTCATTGGTCGGGATCACCAGCACGCGCACCTTGCCCGCGCCGATCTCGCGGGCGTTCCCGGCATTGGCACTCGTGTCGATCTCGACCCCGAGAAAGCCAAGCCCTTCGCAGGCCTGCGCGCGCACGCGGGCGGAATTCTCACCAATCCCGCCGGTGAAAACGATCCCGTCCAAGCCCCCCATCGCCGCGGCCATCGCGCCGATCTGGCGCTTGATGCGGAAACAGAAATAGTCGATCGCCTCTTTCGCGCGCGGGTCGTCCGAGCCCTCGAGCGTGCGCATGTCGTTCGAGATGCCCGACATGCCCAGAAGCCCGGACTCCTTGTAGAGGAGCGCGGAAATCTCGGACGCGCTCATCCCTTCCTGGTCCATCATGTAGAGCAGGATGCCAGGGTCCAGCTCGCCCGGCCGCGTGCCCATCGGCAGGCCTTCGAGGGCGGAGAAGCCCATCGTGGAGGTGACCGATTGACCGTTCTCGATCGCGCACATCGACGCCCCCGAGCCCAAGTGAGCCACGATCATGCGGCCCCTGTGCAGGTCGGGCTCTGTGCGCGTCAGTTCCCCGTTGATGAAATCGTAGCTCAGCCCGTGGAAACCGTAGCGGCGCACGCCCTTCTCGTAATAACGGCGCGGCAGGGCGAAAGTGTCGCTGACAAACGGGTGGCCGCGATGGAAGGCGGTGTCATAGCAGGCGACCTGCGGGGTGCCCGGGAAGGTATCGACGGCCGCGCGCACGCCCGCGAGGTTATGCGGCTGATGAAGCGGTGCGAAGGGCGCCAGTTTCGCGAGTTGCTTCATCAGCGGCTCGGACAGGCGTTCGGGTGCCGCATGGTCGATCCCGCCATGCACGATGCGGTGACCGACCGCGATCACCTCGAGGCCCGGAAACGCGCTTTGGAAGGCCGCGAGCGCGGTATGCAGCGCCGCCGCGTTGGTCGCGAAATCGTCCGGCGCCGAGGCGGGCAAAGGCAGGGGTGAACCATCGGCCCCTGAGAGCTTCATCGCCGCTTCGCGCCGCCCGATCCGGTCGACATGGCCAAGCGCGAGCGTCTCCAGCCCTTCCGAGAACAGCCCCAGCTTGAGCGAGGACGAGCCGGAATTCAGCGTCAGGATCGCGCGCATTACAGCTGGCTCCCCACGGTGCGGTGGTAGTGGATCGAGGCCACTGCGCAGGAGGCGAGCCGCGCCATCCCGCTATCGGAGCGCGAATTGAGGATCACCGGCACTTTCGCGCCCAGCACCAGCCCCGCCCCTTCGGCGTGGGAGATATAGGCAAGCTGCTTGGCCAGCATATTGGCCGAGTCGATGCCCGGTGCGACCAACACCTCGGCGCGGCCCGCCACGTTCGAGCGGATCCCCTTGGTGCGCGCGGCCCCCAGATCGACCGCGTTATCCATCGCGAGCGGTCCGTCGACGTCGCCCCCCTTGATCTGTCCGCGCTCGGCCATCTTCGACAGCAGCGCCGCATCGAGCGAAGACGGGATCGCGGGCGTCACCGTCTCGACCGCCGACAGGACGCCCACTTTCGGCACCTCGATCCCGATCGAGATCGCCACGTCGATCGCGTTTTGCACGATATGCACCTTGGTCTCGAGATCGGGCGCGATGTTGATCGCGGCATCGGTGACGATGAGCGGATGCACGACGCCGGGCACATCCATCACGAAGACATGGGTGAAACGCTTGCCGACCCGCAGCCCGGTAGCCTTGTCGAGCATCGGTTTCAGCAGCGCATCGGTGTGCAGATGCCCCTTCATCACCGCGCCGGCGCGGCCTTCGTTGACCAGCTCCACCGCCATGCGCGCTGCGTCGCGCGCGGTCTCGGCGGGCAGGATCTCGAATTTGGTCACATCGCGGCCCAGTTCTTTCGCCGCTGCCATGATCTTCTCGGGGTGGCCGATCAGCAGCGGTTCGATGATCTTGTGTTCGGCCGCGAGGATCGCACCGTCGAGCGACACGGGTTCTTCGGGGCAGACGACGGCGGTGACCAGATCGGGCAGCGGCTCTGCCTTTTCCAGAAGCTTTTCGAAATGGCGATGGCGCTGCGAAATCAGGCCCGGCACTTCGAGCGCGTCGAATTTCAGGTGGTTCTTCGGTGCGACGACTACGGCCTCGCCCTCGACGATGACCGCGTTATCTCCGACCCGTGTCACCTCAGTTTTCAGGCGCAACATTCCACCTTCGAGCTTCTCGACAACCTCGACGCGAGCGCAAAGCTCTTCTCCCGCTACGGCGCGGTCATGGAAGCGCAGCGATTGCGAGCGATATAGCGTCCCCGGACCGGGCAACTGGTTACCCAGCACCGCCGTGATCAGCGAGGCCACGAACATGCCCGGCGCGTAGGCCTCCTTGACCCCGTCGCCATCGCCATCCTCAGCCTCGAGATGAACCGGGTTGTGATTGCCCGAAGCGGCGGCAAAAACGTAGAAATCGTCAGCGGTGCAGAGCCGCTTGAACTCGGCCGTCTGGCCGACCTCGATTTCCTCCCATTTCCGGCTTTCGAAAATCATCCCAGTCTCCTTCGCGATCCGTTCCTGGCGCAACTCTGCCGAATTCGCGCGCCTCTAGCTAGGCCGGACAACGTTACAAATCCTTGATCCGAGACAAAAACCGCCGACATTTTTTCGCGCCCCTTTCCCTTCGCCAGCGATGCGCCTAATGCTTGGGCGACTTGAAAAGGGGAGACGGGACATGGCACTGGCGCAGGCTTTGGCGGAGCTTGAAAACCTTCTGGGCAAGCGCCTTGCCACAAATCAGGCAGAGCGCGACCAGCATGGCCGCTCCGAGACATGGTTCCCCGCAAGCCCGCCCGATGCGGTCGCCTATCCCGAGACCACACAGGAGGTCAGCGAGATCGTGAAGATCTGCGCCACCCATGACGTGCCGATCACCGCCTGGGGTACGGGCACGTCGCTGGAAGGCCACGCGCTGCCGATCCGGGGCGGGATCAGCCTCGATCTGATGCGGATGGACAAAGTGGTCGAGGTTCTTGCCGAGGATATGCAGGTGCGCGTGCAGCCCGGGGTGACGCGCGAGGCGCTCAATACCGATCTGCGCGCGACGGGGCTGTTCTTCCCGGTCGATCCGGGCGCGAATGCCTCGCTTGGCGGGATGGCGGCGACGCGGGCGAGCGGCACGACGACGGTGCGCTATGGCTCGATGCGCGACAACGTGGCGGCGCTGGAGGTGGTGATGGCCGACGGGCGGATCATCCGCACCGGCAGCCGCGCGAAGAAATCTGCCGCCGGTTACGATCTGACCGCGCTGATGCTGGGCTCGGAGGGCACGCTCGGGATCATCACCGAACTGACGCTGAAGCTGCATGGCCAGCCCGAGGCGATCTCGTCGGCCGTCTGCGCTTTCGACACGCTGGAAGCGGCGGTCGAGACGGTGCAGTTGACGATCCAGATGGGCATCCCGATGGCGCGGATCGAGTTCGTCGACGACCTGACCGCGCAGATCTTCAACGAGGCCAATGGCACGAACTTCCCCGCGAAACCCCATCTGATGATCGAGTTTCATGGCTCGGAAAGCGGCGTGGCCGAGGCCTCGGAGCGCTTCGGCGAAGTGGTAGCCGAGATGGGCGGGGCCGATTTCCAATGGGCCACGACCACCGAGGACCGAAACCGATTGTGGAAGATGCGCCACGGCGCCTACCCCGCCTCGATCGCGCATCGCCCGGGCTGCATGGGCCTCGTGACCGATATCTGCGTGCCGATCTCGCGACTGGCAGAAGCCGTGGCCGAGACCAAGCATGACATCGAAGCGGCAAGATTGATCGGGCCGGTGGTGGGCCATGTCGGCGACGGGAACTTCCATTCGGTGCTGCTGCTCGATCCCGAAGACAAGGACGAATTCAAGCGCGCCAAGGCTGTGGCCGCGAAGATGGCCGAGCGGGCGCTGGCGATGGGCGGCACGGTGACCGGCGAGCATGGCATCGGCATGGGCAAGATGGGCTATATGCGCGACGAACATGGCGCAGGCTGGGACGTTATGGGCCAGATCAAGCGCGCGCTCGACCCGCAAAACATTCTCAACCCCGGCAAACTGGTGGAGCAGAACGGATGAGCTTTGAAACCCCCGAAGAGCTTCCGCGGGCCTTCGCCAAGGCCTGGGGCGCGCGTGATGCGCAGATGCTGGCAGGGTTCTTCGTGACGGACGCCGATTTCCTCTCGCTCACCGGCGGGATGGCAACCGGGCGAGAGGAGATCGCGGAACTGCTCGCGGGCGAATTGGCAGGCGCCTTTTCCCGCGCGCGCCTCGTGACCGGAAAGACGAAACTGCGTCCCGTCGGACCGGAGGCGGCCGTCATCCTGCAACGCTTCGTGCTCACCGGGATCATGAACGCTGACGGCTCCGATGCCGGCAGGATCGGCTGCACCTTGGCTGCGACGCTGGGGCTCTCGGATGCGGGATGGGAAATCGTCGCCGCGCAATTCGTGGTGGAAGCCGGATAAGATGCATTTCTCCCGCCACCGGGTCGCGCGGCTGGATCGCCAAGAGGGGGCGCTGCCCCCGTCGCCTGACGGCGCCTCCCCCGAGATATTTTCATCAAGAAGAAGGGAAGCCCCGCTTCGACTGGGTCGAAATATCCCGGAGTGAATGGCCGAGAGGCCAGAGGGGCAGCGCCCCTACCCCTTGAGCAGATCCTGAGCCGCGGCACGGGCGGCTTCGGTCACTTCCGCCCCGGAGATCATGCGGGCGATCTCATCGGTGCGCTCGGATGCCCCAAGCGCACGGACTTCAGAGGTCGTCATACCGTCACTGACCGATTTCGCGACGCGGAAATGGGTCGCGCCACGCGCGGCCACTTGCGGGGAATGGGTGACGACGAGCACCTGCGCGCCCTCGGCCAGACGCGCGAGCCTGCGCCCGACCGCGTCGGCGGTCGCCCCGCCCACGCCACGGTCGATCTCGTCGAAGATCAGCACCAGCGTATCGGCGCCGCGCGCGAGCACCACCTTGAGTGCCAGCAGGAAGCGCGACAGCTCCCCGCCCGAGGCAATCTTGTTGAGCGGACCTGCAGGCGCGCCGGGATTGGTGGCAACGGTGAAGCGCGCGATATCGGTGCCCTCCGCGCCCGGGTCGCCCGCACTGATCCGGGTTTCGAACACGGCGCGTTCCATCTTCAGCGGCGCGAGCTCCCCCGCCATCGCGGCATCAAGCTTGCCTGCCGCCTCCGCGCGGGCTTTCGACAGCGCAGCGGCCGCCACGTCATACATCGTCCCGGCCTTGGCGAGCGCGGCTTCCAGCGCGCCGATCCCTTCCTCGCCCGCATCGAGAGCCGCCAGTTTCTCGCGCAGCCCTTCGGCGAAACTTCCCAGCTCATCGGCGAGCACACCATGCTTGCGCGCAAGCGCCCGGATCGCGAAAAGGCGCTCCTCGCAGGCTTCCAACGCGTGCGGGTCGAAATCGAGCGCATCGAGCGCCTCTTCTACCCCCTGCGCCGCCTCACCCAGTTCAAGCAGCGCGCGTTCGAGTGCCTCGAGTGGTGCATCGAGCCGTCCCTCGGCTCGGTCCGCAGCCCCTTGCAGCCAGCGGTCGGCATCGCGCATCGCGCCCTCCGCCCCTTCCGGACCCAAGGCTGCGAACGCCCGTGCCACGTCTTCGCGGATCTTCGCCGCGCCCTGCATCAGGCGACGCTGACTGTCGAGTTCGGCTTCCTCACCGGGTTTCGGATCGAGCTTGTCGAGTTCGCCCACCGCATGGCGCAGGAACTCTTCCTCGTCCTTGACCGCGGCCAGAGCAGCACGGGCGGCGTCGAGCTTGCGCGCGGCCTCGGCGCGGGCTTTCCACGCCGCGCGGGTTGCACCGAGCAGATCATCATGGCCCGCGAATGCATCGAGCAGCGCCCGGTGCCCGCGTTCGTTAAGCAAGCCGCCATCATCCTGCTGCCCGTGCAGTTCCACCAGCGAGGCCGAGACCTGCCGCAGCACATCGCCCGAGGCGCGCCGGTCGTTGATCCAGGCGGTCTTGCGCCCGTCACGCGCGTTGACCCGGCGCAGGATCAGCTCGTCGGAGACCGGAATACCGGCTTCGTCGAGCACCGCGCGGGCAGGATGGCCCGTGGGCAGTTCGAACACGGCCGTGACTTCGCCCTGATCTGCGCCCTGCCGCACCAGTTCGGCGCGCCCACGCCAGCCCAGCACGAAGCCCAGACAGTCGAGCAGGATCGACTTGCCCGCGCCGGTCTCCCCGGTGAGCACATTGAGGCCGGGGCCGAAATCCAGCACCAGCCTCTCGATGATCAGAATGTCGCGGATATCCAGCGATCGCAGCATGTCAGGCCGCCGCCCCGGTCAGAGCCACTCGCCGCGGATCACCTGCCGATAGACCTTCGCAAGCCAGCCATCGCCCTTCGCTTCGGGCTTGAGACCGCGCTTCTCGAGCAGGTTATAGGCATCCTGATAGAAGGGCGAGGACTGGAAGTTATGGCCGAGGATCGCACCGGCCGTCTGGGCCTGATCCGTGATGCCGAGGGCAAGATAGGCCTCCACGAGACGCTCGAGCGCCTCGGGGGTGTGCGAGGTGGTCTGGAACTGTTCGACCACGACGCGGAAGCGGTTGATCGCTGCGGAATAGTTGCCGCGCTTGAGGTAGTAGCGCCCGATCTCCATCTCCTTGCCCGCGAGGTGGTCGAAGGCGAGGTCGAATTTCAGGATCGCCGACTGGGCATATTCCGAATTCGGGTATTTCTCGATCACGTCTCGCAGCGCCTGCAGCGCTTGGAAGGTCAGGCCCTGGTCGCGCCCGACCTCGTCGATCTGATCGTAATAGCTGAGCGCCAGAAGGTATTGCGCATAGGCCGCGTCCTCGTCACCAGGATAGGTGTCGAGGAAACGCTGCGCGGAGGCGCGCGCTTCTTCATATTTCTTGGCGCGGTGCTGGGCATAGGCCTCCATGATCAGCGCGCGCTTGGCCCATTGCGAATAGGGATAGAGACGCTCAACCTCGGAGAAATACTTCAGCGCATCGTTGGGACGGCGGGGATTGCCGACCTCGAGCTCGTATTCGCCGCGCTCATAGATTTGCTGAGCGGTGAAATTCTCGAGATTCGGAGCGGCATTCGGATCGGGACCGCAAGCGGCCAGCGCCGTCACAAGACCAAGAGCCCCGAGTTTCGCTGCCGCCAATTTGCCGCGCGCCATGCCCTGCCCCATCCCTTTTTCGCTGCCGGGGAAGCCCCGGGCCCGTCTACTCTCACCCCGTGTTCCGGGGGTGTTCGGGATTTCCTAGCACAGAAAAATCCGGGGCGCAAAATGCGTTTGACGGATTTCCGGGCGGATTTGGCGTCTGCGGGACGCCACCGAACAAGAGCTTGTGTACCCGCCTCAGCGGGGGATGCAAGCTCAGGCGCTCACCATGACTTCGGCGCGGCAAACGCCCGCACCCGGAAGACTGTAGGCCTGTGCCGGCGAGCAGGTCTCCCAGCACCACGCATCGGGGCGCTCGAACAGGGCGCGCAGCAGATTGTTGGTCATCGCATGACCGGCGCGATTGCCGCGGTAGCGGCCGAGGATCGGGGCACCGGCAAGCGCGAGATCGCCAAGGGCGTCAAGCATCTTGTGACGGACCGGCTCATCAGCATGGCGCAGACCGCCGGGGCTGAGAACCTTGTCGCCATCGACCACGACCGCGTTCTCGAAGGTGCCGCCAAGGGCCAGGCCGTGCTCTTGCATGGCGTCGACATCGGCGAGACGGCAGAAGGTACGGCTGTCCATCAACTCGCGCACGAAGGCGCCATTCGCCATTTTCAGACGCTTGCTCTGCTGGCCGATCGCGGCGTCGGTGAAATCGATACGGAAATCGATTTCAAGGCTCGCCGCGGGTTCGAGACGGGCAACCGCCGCGCCGTTGCGCACCTCGACGGGCTTGAGGATGCGGATCGCGCGCAGCTCGCCTGCAAGCTGGCGCAGACCGGCCTCGCAGAACGCGGCCACGAAAGGCGCGGACGAGCCGTCGAGGATCGGCACTTCGCCGGCGTTCAACTCGATCAGCGCATTGTGAATGCCCGCGCCCACAAGTGCGGCCATCAGGTGTTCAATCGTCGAGACCTGTACCCCATCTTCGTTCTCGATGAGCGTACAGAGCGTGGCATTCGGAACCTTGTCCCAAAGCGCGGGGACGCGCGGGTTCACGCCGGTCACGTCAGTGCGGCGGAACACGATGCCATGGCCAGCGGGGGCGGGATGCACATGCATCTCGACCGGGGCGCCCGAATGGAGCCCAACGCCGGAAAAGGCCACGGATTTGGCAAGCGTCGTCTGCACGATTGACCTCACAACTTTTGTCTCTGGCGGTAACGGAATCTCAACTCCCGGTGCCGCAGCTTCAGTTAGTCAGACCCGCCCCGCATAACAATTCACTCTTTGTAACGGAGTGAAACAAACCGGCCCGGTCCGGGCAAAACCTTGCGCAGGGTGCAGCAAGCTTATGATTTAACAAGAAAAAGGGCCGGAAAATTCCGGCCCCTCCTCGCGATTTGTGAAACGATTTTTTCGCTCAGTTCGCCTGACGACGCAGGAAAGCGGGGATCTCGATGCGATCCTGATCGTCGCTCTGCTCGTCGTCATATGCCTCGGCGCGCGGCTGGGCGGACTGATGGCGCGGGGCCGGCTGCGGCGCGGGCTGGGCTTCGGGATGACCGTGGCCGGTCATCCGGTTGATCAGCGAGTTGATCCCGAAACGCGGCTTCTCGGCCTGCGGCTGGGGCGCGGGTGCGGCCGGACGGCTCGCGGCCATCGGGCGCTGCTGAGACGCGGCCGGAGCCTTGTTCACCGCCGCTTCGAGACGACGCAGAGCCTCGGGCGAGGGCGTGCCGGGCTGACGCGGACGCGGAGCCACATAGGCTGCCTCGTCCTCGACATGCAGCTCGGGCGCGGGTTCGCTGTGAGCGCGGTAGGCCGGGGGCGGCAGGTCGTCCGCCACTTCCGGAGCGCGCGCTTGGTGCGCGGTAGCGGCGGCACGGGCGGCGGGCGCATCGAACAGGGTACGCTCGGGCGCGGGCTGCGGGGCCGGTTGCGGGGCCGGGTTCACGCTGAGCGCGGGACCCGGAGCGGGCTGGTGTGCCGGCTGGGGCGCGGGTTGGGGCGCCGCGGCAGCCGGAGCCTCGTATTGCGGCTGCGGTGCGGGCTCGGGGGCGCGCTCCTGCACCGGTTCGGCGGGCTTCAGCGGCTCGGCGAGCGAGCGGCGCGGCACCGGGATCTCGGTGGTCGCGGCCAGAGCGTCGATGCCGGTCGCCACGACCGAGACGCGCATCGCGCCGTCCATTTCGGGATCCAGCGTCGAGCCGACGATGATGTTGGCGTCCGGGTCCACTTCCTCACGGATGCGGTTTGCGGCTTCGTCGAGTTCGAACAGCGTGAGGTCGTAGCCGCCGGTAATGTTGATGAGAACGCCTTTCGCGCCCTTGAGCGAGATCTCGTCGAGCAGCGGGTTGGCGATCGCCTTCTCGGCGGCCTGAACGGCGCGGTCTTCGCCGTCGGCCTGGCCGGTGCCCATCATCGCCTTGCCCATCTCGTCCATCACCGAGCGGACGTCGGCGAAGTCGAGGTTGATCAGGCCCGGGCGGACCATCAGGTCAGAGATGCCCTTGACGCCCTGATAGAGCACGTCATCTGCCATCGCGAAGGCCTCGGTGAAGGTGGTCTTCTCGTTGGCGAGGCGGAACAGGTTCTGGTTCGGGATCACGATCAGCGTGTCGACGACCTTCTGCAGCGCATCGAGGCCCTCGTCGGCTTGACGCATCCGCTTGGCGCCTTCGAACTGGAAGGGCTTGGTGACGACTCCCACGGTCAGGACGCCGAGTTCCCGCGCCGCCTGAGCAATGATCGGAGCGGCGCCCGTGCCGGTGCCGCCGCCCATACCGGCGGTGATGAAGCACATATGCGCGCCGGCCAGGTGATCGACGATGGTCTCTATGCTCTCTTCGGCGGCGGCCGCACCCACCGAGGGACGAGCGCCTGCGCCGAGACCTTCAGTCACTTTCGTACCCATCTGGACGCGGGCTTGAGATTTGGACTGCTGGAGCGCCTGGGCATCGGTATTCGCCACGACGAACTCGACACCTTCGAGCTGCTTCTCGATCATGTTGTTGACCGCATTGCCGCCCGCGCCACCGACGCCAAACACGGTGATCCGGGGCTTGAGGTCCTGCTGCTCTGACATCATCAAATTCAACGCCATGTGGTTTGTCCGCCTGTTGTTGCTGCCCGGCCCTGTCCCAGACCGAATTGAATGGAAATTAGGCTGATTTTAGCGATGAATCGCCGCATCGTCACGCAAAAAACCGCCCCAAACCACAAAATCTGGAGTTCGCTTTTGCGTGACAAGCGGTATTTCGCGCAGGTCTCAGAATATGGTGTTGAGCAGGCGGCATCACTGCCGCCCCTGCGATCGCTTTAAGGTCGCATGGCAGGTGCCTGAGATCGCCAGAGTTTCACTTTTTCAACATTTCACCAATTGTCGCGGAACCAGCGGATAGCCCTGCGCAGCGAGCGCCCGCCCATCGTCTCCGGCGGCATCTCGAAATCCCACCATTCGTCTTGCGGATGGGCCGCGAAAAGCGCGAGCCCCACCACCGAGGAGAAGCCCGAACCGGTCGCCGCCTGCGGCAGTCCCTGCACGCGCATAGGACGCCCGAGGCGCACGTTCTGGCCGAGGATTCGAGCCGCGAGACCGTCGAGACCGGGGATCTGGCTCGCGCCGCCGGTCAACACAATCTGCTTCGAGGGCAAGTGTTCGAACCCGGCCCCGTCGAGGATCGCGCGCACATCTTCGAGGATTTCCTCGACGCGCGGACGCATGATGCCGATCAGTTCGGCGCGGCTGATCTGGCGGCGGTCCTTCTCCCAATCCCCGGAATTGCCGCCCAGCTCGATCATCTCGCGATCATCCATGCCGGTCGCGACGACGCCGCCGTGGAAGGTCTTGATCCGCTCGGCCACCGACATCGGCACCTGAAGCCCCGCCGCGATGTCGCGGGTGACGTGATCGCCGCCCAGGCGCACCGCATCGGCATAGATCATATGTTTCTTCATGAAGATCGACACGCCGGTTGCGCCACCCCCCATATCCACGCAGGCCGAGCCCAGTTCCTGCTCGTCCTCGACGAGGCTGGAGATGCCCGAGACATAGGCCGAGCTCGCAATACCCGCGAGTTCGAGATCGCAGCGACGGATGCAATAGATCAGGTTCTGGATCGCCGTCTCTTCGACCGTCAGCAGATGCATATCGACCGCGAGGCGCTGGCCCGCATGGCCGCGCGGATCACCCAGACCCGAGCGGTGATCGAGCGCGAAATTCACAGGCTGCGCATGAAGCACCTCGCGCCCTGCCCCGATCGGCGGCATGTCGCAGGCCGCCAGCACCCGGCTGACATCACATTCGGTGACCTGATCACCTTGCACCTCGATCTCGCCCGCCAGACCATAGGAGCGCGGCTCGGCCCCGGCGAAACAGGCGATCACGTGATCGACGCGGGTATTGGCCATCTTCTGCGCCGCCTGAACGGCGGTGCGGATCGCACGCTCGGTCTCGGCCATCGCGTCGATCTCGCCAAAACGGACCCCGCGCGAGCGGGTCGTCGCGGCCCCGATCACCCGCACCGCTGCATGACCGGCGAGCGAGCCTTCGTCCTCGGGCCCGTTCGGGCTGTCGAACCGCAGCACGAGGCAGGCGATCTTCGATGTCCCGATATCGAGAAGCGCGATCACCCCGCGTTGCATCGCGGCCTTGCGCATGTTGCGCATCGCGCGCTGGAACTCGTAGAGATCGGTCATTGCGTGGCCCTCGCTTTGAGAATGTCGGATTGGACGCGGCGGAACTCGGCGAGCGCGTCATCGCTCAGCCGGATCGTCGGGCGGTCCTTGTTGCGGAAATCGATCACGGTGAAATCGCGCGCGAGGAGATCCTCGGCCGTGTTGAGCGCAAGGATGCGGTCGAGAGCCGGGACAGGATCTTTCTCGGGAAGCATGATGCGCTGGTCATTGTCGAGCACCATATCCCAGCGCCGCTCGCCCACACGCTCCAAACCGCGCAGGCGTGGAAGGATCGGGCCCGCATCCGCGAGGATCTGAAGCGCTTCGGGGACCGCCTTGTCCGCACCCTCGCCCGCAATCACCGGCAGATCCGGCCGCGCCTCGCGGGTCAGGAGCGTCGCGACCCGGTGACCGGATGTGTCGAGCATCTCGAGCCCCGTCGGCTTGCGCCACAGGATCGCCGGAATGCGCTCGGTCACGTCGGCTTCGAGAATGCCGCCCGCGCGGATCACGAGGCTCACATCGGCCACCGCATCCAGCCGACGGATCGTGTCGCGGTAGGCCTCGAGATCGATATCGAAGCTCGAAGCGGGCAAGCCCACGGGCATCATCGCGCGCACGGCATGGGCGACCTCGGGGCTCGCGCCCTCGATCTTGAGGATCTTCACCATGAATTCGGGGCGATGCTCGATCGCCTCCTTCGCGTCCTGCACCTTGGCGACCAGATCGGCGCGGCGCCCCTGATCCCCGAGCCAGAGCCCAAGCCCCAACACCACGACAAAGACCGGAACCCCGATCCGGGTGAAGGCGCGCACCGCCGGGGTGAGCCAAAGGCGCTGAAGCCTGAAGGACAGACGCGACGGAGCGGGGTCGCGGCGCGGCGTGCGCGCACGCTGATAGACGCGCGGCGCCATGCCGGTGACGGGACCGCCGCGATGGCCCGAGGCCTCGCTCGGGGGATGCGGGGTCAGCGGTCGCATGAGGCATCCTCCACCAGCCAGGCGCAGAGCGCGGGGAAGTCGATGCCGCAATGCGCGGCCTGTTCGGGGGCGAGCGAGGTGGGCGTCATCCCGGGTTGGGTGTTGGTTTCAAGCAGCACGAGCCCTGCAAGCCCCCTGCCCTCGTCCCAGCGAAAATCGGTGCGCGACAGGCCCCGGCAGCCCAGTACCTGATGGGCACGCAGAGCGTAGTCGAGGCAGGCCTCGGTGATTTCATTCGGCAATTCGGCCGGCAGCACATGGCGCGACCCGCCGGGGCGGTATTTCGCGTCATAGTCATACCAGCCCTCGGTGATGATCTCGGTCACGCAAAGCGCGCGGTCGCCCATCACCGACACGGTCAGCTCGCGGCCGGGCGCATAGGTCTCGACCATCACCTCGGCGGGCATCTGTTCGGACAGCTTCGGCGGCGAATTTGCCCCGTCCATCACCAGATAGACCCCGACGGAAGAGCCCTCGTTATTCGGTTTCACGACATAAGGCGCGGGCAGCACATGGCGCGCCATCACCTCTTCTTTCACCGCGATCACCGATTGCACGATCGGCAGATCAACGGCGGCATAGGCCTGCTTGGCACGGGCCTTGTCCATCGCAAGCGCAGAGGCCAGCACGCCGGAATGGGTGTAGGGAATACGCAGCCATTCGAGCAGGCCCTGCACGCAGCCATCCTCGCCCCAGCGGCCATGCAGGGCGTTGAAAACGCAATCGGCCCGGGCGTCCGCCAGACGCTGCGGAAGATCCTCTCCCGCGTCGATCTCGATCACTTCGAAACCCGCCGTGCGCAGCGCCTTGGCGCATTCGCGCCCCGAGGACAAAGACACCTCCCGCTCTGCGGAAGGGCCGCCCAAAAGGACCGCCACACGATGGGATGCCCTGCTCGACATACCCGCCACTTTCGCCTCATGCGGGGGTTGGCCCCCGTCTGGAAATCGCGCTTAAGGGCAGAGGTCTTATGCCTCGAATTCTCCCACGCGCATGATTTCCCACTCTAGCGAAATTCCGCTCGATTGCACAACCTTTTTGCGCACCTCTTCCCCGAGATTTTCGAGGTCTGCGGCCGTAGCGTCACCGGTGTTGATCAGGAAATTGCTGTGTTTTTCGGACATTTGCGCGCCACCGATCCGTGCGCCGCGCATTCCGGCATCGTCAATGACCTTCCAGGCCTTCAGCTCATGCGTATCATCGGCGCGTCCCGTCGAGGAAAACCCCGCCGGGTTGCGGAAGGTCGATCCAGCGGTGCGGTCCTTGGTGGGTTGGGTGGCGTCGCGCTTTGCGAGTTGTTCGGCCATATGGGCTCCCAGCGCGTCGGGGTCGCCCACCTCGGCACGGAACGTGGCCCCGGTCAGCACCCAGCCTTCGGGCAGATCGGACTGGCGATAGGCGAAGTTCAGATCCTCGGGCGTGAGCGTCACCCGCTCGCCCTCGCGCGTGATCGCGCGGGCCTCGATCAGGTGATCGGCGACGTAAGAGCCGTAGCAGCCCGCATTCATCCGCACTGCGCCGCCGATCGCGCCGGGAATCGTGCGCAGGAAGGTCAAGTCGCGCCCCGCTTGCGCCGCGCGCCGCGCGACATGGGCATCGAGCGCCGCGGCGCCTGCAATCACCGTCTCGCCCTGCACCTCGATCCCGTTGAAGCCCCGCCCGAGCCGGATCACCACCGCCCGGATGCCGCCATCGCGCACGATCAGGTTGGAACCCACCCCCATCGGGAAGACCGGCACCTCCTTGGGCAGCCCCTTCAGGAAGGCCGCTAGGTCGTCTTCATCGGCAGGCTGGAACAGCCAGTCTGCCGGGCCGCCGACACGCAGCCAGGTCAGATCGGCCAACGGCCGGTTCGGCGTCAGCGCGCCGCGCGGAGTATAGCTCGAAGGACAATCACTCATGGCTAGTCTCCTAGCCGCGCCTGCCGCTCAGGGCAAGCAGACGCTCACTCGCCCGCTTGATCGCGCGGCTGGCGCAGGGCGCGAAACAGGAAGATCACCGGCCAGCGCAGCACCGACATGCCGCCCGCAAGCACCACCAGCCCCCAAACGGGGCCATTCTCATAGGTCACCCAGCCCAGGATCGGCACGCCAAGCGCGATCAGCCCCCAGGCGGCGGGCCAGTGGAACCGTCGCGGACCAATCGCGATGCGGGTTGCCAGCAGGGCCCAGAGGCAGGCGAGGATCAGCGAAATCGTCATGCGAAACCTCCCAGAGCGGCGATCAAGGCGGCGCCCGCGACGCTCGCGCCCAGCACCGGAACCGCCATCGGCACACGGAACGGCGCGAAGGCGGAGCGGCGCTTAAGCACGATGAGCGCAAGATTGACAAGCAGAAAGACGCCAAGAAGAACGATCGCACTCGCGCCGGCGAGTTGCTCGATCGGGGCCGAGAGCGCCAGCGCGATCATTCCGGCGCCCGAAAGCACCGTTGCGAGAACTGGCGTGCCAAAGCGCGGATGGGCGGCGTGAAAAACGCTCAGAGCAGGCGTGCGGCGCCCCAGACCGTAGAGCACCCGCGCCGCCATAACCACCTGCGCCAGCACCCCGTTCAGCGCCGCAGCCACCGCGATCGCGGCCAGTAGCTGCGGCCCGTGCCCCGCCGCTTGCCATACAAGGGCCAGCGGCTGCTCGGAGGCGCTCAGCTCGGCCAGCGGCACTGCGCGCACCGCCGCCCAGGAGACGCCGAGATAGAGCACCGTGGTGATCGCCAGCGCACCCAGGATTGCGCGCGGCATGTCACGGGTGGGATCACGCATCTCCTCGGACATGTTCACCATGTCCTCAAAGCCGATGAAGGCGAAGAAAGCCAATGACGCAGCCATCGCAATCCCCGGCCAATAGGGCGCGGGAAGCGGGGTCAGATCCGGGCTCGGAGCGACCGAGAACCCGGCCCAGATCACCAGTGCCAACCCGCAAACCTCGATCAGGGTCAGCACTGCGGCAAAGCCCACGGATTCCAGCACGCCAAGGCAAGCCACACCGATCAGAGCGAGCCCGAGCACCACCATCACCACCTCGTTCGGCAGGGGCAGAAGCAACGTGAGATACCCCGCGCCCCCGCGCAGCACCGCCGCCGCCGAGATCGTGCCTGCCGCGACGATGGCAAGCCCCACGAGAACGCCGAGCGCGCGGCTGTCCAACCCCGCCTCGACATAGGCGGCCTCGCCCGCGGCTTCGGGAATACGCGAGGACAGCTCGGCATAAGACAGCGCCGACGGAGTCGCGATGAGCCCGGCCAGCGCAAAGGCCAGCGGAGCCCAGATCCCGGACTGCGCGGCCACCGCCCCCACGAGCACGTAGATCCCCGCACCGACCATGACGCCGACCCCGTAGCCGATCATCAGAACAGGCCCGAGGCGACGTTTCAAATGGGTCTCGTTGCGCATAACGCGGCTATCCTTGCCCAATCCCTCGACGTGGCAGCGCCGCAGTTCCGTTTCCCGCCGGGACGCGCCCGGCGCCCGCTCAGCCCCCCAGCTTCGCGGGCAGGTTGTTCGCCCAGGCCGAAATCGTCCCTGCCCCGAGGCAGACGACGATATCGCCCGGCCGCGCCTGTTCGCGCACCAGCCGGGCCAGATCCTCTTCCGAGATGATGGCGCGCGCATGACGGTGGCCATGCGCGATCAGCCCGGCCACCAGGTCGTCGCGGGTCGCGCCCTCGATCGGGTCCTCGCCGGCCGAGAAGACCTCGGCGATGGCGACCACGTCGGCCTCGTTGAAACAGGTGCAGAAATCGTCAAACAGCGAGTGCAGGCGCGAATAGCGGTGCGGCTGATGCACGGCAATCACCCGCGCGCCGGGCTTCACCGCCTGTCGGGCGGCTTTCAGAACGGCGGCGATCTCGACCGGATGGTGCCCGTAGTCGTCGATGATCGTGACGCCGCCCAGAACCTCGCCCACCTTGGTGAAGCGCCGGTTCACGCCGCCGAAATTCGCCAGCGCCTCGCGGATCTCGTCTTTCTTCATGCCCAGATGGCGGGCGACAGCCACAGCAGCCAGCGCGTTCGAGACGTTGTGATCGCCCGGCATCGGGAGCGTGCAGCCCTCGATCACCGGCTTGCCCTCTTCGCCTTGCAGCGCGATGTCGAAATGCGCGACGCCCGCCTCGTAGCGCAGGTTCAGCGCCCGCACATCGGCCTGCGCATTGAAGCCGAAGGTCACGACGCGGCGGTCGTTGAGCTTGCCGACCAGCGTCTGCACTTCGGGGTGATCGGTGCAGCAGACCGCGAGCCCGTAGAAGGGGATATTCGAGACGAAATCGTAGAACCCTTTGCGCAGCGCGTCGAAGGAGTGCCAGTGCTCCATATGCTCGGGGTCGATATTGGTGACGATGGCGATCGTCGCGGGCAGACGGTTGAACGAGCCGTCGGACTCGTCGGCCTCGACCACCATCCATTCGCCCGCGCCGGCGCGTGCGTTCGATCCATAGGCATGGATGATGCCGCCATTGATCACGGTCGGGTCGAAATTGCCCTTGTCCAGAAGCGTCGCCACCATCGTCGTCGTGGTGGTCTTCCCATGCGTGCCCGCGATCGCGATATTCGACTTCAGCCGCATCAGCTCGGCCAGCATCTCGGCCCTGCGCACGACCGGCAGGCCGCGACGGCGCGCCTCTTCCAGCTCCGGGTTGCCCGGCTTGATCGCGGTCGAGATCACCACCACGCCCGCATCGCCGATATTCTCGGCGCGCTGGCCCTCGAAGATCGTCGCGCCCAGCGTCGCCAGACGGTCGGTGATCTTGGAGGCTTTCGCATCCGAGCCCTGCACCGTGAACCCTTGGGTCATCAGCACTTCCGCGATACCCGACATACCGATCCCGCCGATACCGACGAAATGGATGGGGCCGAGTTCTCCGGGCAGTTTGGTCGCGTTCATTTATTCTTTCCTGCTAGGTCTTCGACGAGGGCCACAAGCCGCTCGGTGGCATCGGGCACCCCGTAGGAGAGGGCCGCGCGCGACATCTGCAACGCGCCATGGGGGTTGTCCAGCACCAGTGAGATTTGTTCTGCTAGGCTCTGCGGCGAGAGCTGGCTTTCAGGGATCACGATCGCCCCGCCCGCCTGCGCCAGTCCGCGTGCGTTCGCCGTCTGATGATCGCCCGCCGCCGCCGCGTAAGGGATCAGGATCGCGGGCCGCCCGATGATCGAGATATCGGCAACCGAAGAGGCGCCCGCGCGCGAGATCACCAGCTGACATTCGCTCAGACGGCGCGGCACGTCCCTGAAGAAGGGCTCGACCTCGGCGGCGATGCCCGCGGCCTCATAGGCGGCCACGACCCGGTCGAGATCCTCGGGGCGTGCCTGATGGGCGACACGGAGATTGGCGCGGGCAGCCTCGGGCAGGCTCGCAAGCGCGGCCGGGACCGTATCCGACAGGATCCGCGCGCCCTGGGAGCCGCCAATCACGAGCACCGACATCGGGTAATCGCCGGGCGGGATATAGGCAGCGCCCGCGCGCTCGAGCACAGCGGCGCGCACCGGGTTGCCGGTATGCTCGGCCTGAACACCTTCGGGAACATCGGTGGGCCAGGTGCCGCAGGCGAAACGGTTCACCTTCTTGGCGAACACCCGGTTCACCTTGCCCATGATGCCATTCTGTTCGTGGATCGCGCGCGGGATGCCGAGGAACACCGCCGAGGACAACGCCGGGATCGTCGGGTAGCCGCCAAAGCCCACCACCACGCTCGGCTTGTCCGAGAGGTTGCGACCGATGGCCGAAGCCACGCCGCCCGCGATCTTGAAGGGCACAGCGATCTTGCCCAGAGCGCCGCCCCGCGCGAAGGTCGCCGAAGCGATCTGCTCGACCGTCACCACATGGGGAAAGCCGCCTGCATAGCGCGCACCCCGCGCATCGGTCGAAAGTTTCACCCGCCAGCCGCGGCGCACCATCGCCTCGGCCAGGGCTTGTGCGGGGAACATGTGCCCACCCGTTCCGCCCGCGGCGATCAGAAGTAGCGGGGTCGTGTCCTTGGCCATATCCCCCTCCCTCGAGGTGTTAGCGACCGCGCCGGGCGAGAATATCCGAAATCTGCCCTTGCGGCCGGGTGCGAGTCAGCGCGAGCAACATACCCACCGCGATCCCCGAGGCAATGACCGAAGAGCCCCCGTAGCTGACGAACGGCAAAGTCATGCCTTTCGCGGGCAGAAGACGCACCGCGACGCCCATGTTGATGATCGCCTGAACGCCGAAAGCGCAGGCCAGACCCGCGCCCGCCAGACGGGTGAACGGGTCGCGCTCGCGCATCAAGCGCAGCATCGAGCGGATCACCACCGTCGCGTAGAGCGCGATGATGCACAGCACGAGGATCAGCCCGTATTCCTCGGCCGCGACCGCGATGATGAAATCGGTATGCGCATCGGGCAGCGACCATTTCACCGATCCCTGCCCCACGCCGACGCCGAAGAACCCACCCTCTTGAATGGCGTTCGTGGCGTAGCCGATCTGGGTGCGCGGATCGACCTCGGTCGAAAGGAACCCGTTGATCCGGCGCGCGAAGTGCTCCGAGACGTTATAGGCGAAGAAGCCCCCCGCGACGGTGAGCGCCCCGATCCCCGTCAGCAGCGCGATCGGCGCTCCCGAGATGAAATACATCACCGACCAGGCGAACAGCACGAGCGACGCCTGCCCGAAATCCGGTTGCAGCGCGAGCGCGACCACGATGATCGCCATCAGCAGGAAGGAATAGAGCCGCCCCTTGGGGCCGCCGAGTTCATGGGCCGCAGCCATGAACCATGCTGAAATGATAACGAAACCGGGCTTGAGAAACTCCGAAGGCTGGATCGAGGCAAAGCCGAAGGAATACCAGCGCACGGCCCCCTTGCCGAAATCCGTGCCCAGCACCGGTAGCATCAGCACCGCAATGAAGGCGCCGGCAAAGCCGATCACGCCGATGCGGCGGATCTGCTTGGGATCAAGCAGCGACATCGCGAACATCACCACCAGCGCGAGCGTACCGAACGCGGCCTGTCGCTTGACGTAGTAGAAGGGCTCGAGCCCGTTGCGCTCGGCCAGCGGCACCGAAGCCGCGAGCCCCAGCAACATGCCAAGGCCGAAAAGCATCATCACTGCGCCAAGCGCCCATTTGTCGATGGTGCGCCACCACTTTGGAAGGATGGGTTCACCGGCCCGCACGGGGACGGTGCCGAATGCCATTTCTGTCATGGGCTATACTGCCGTTTCTGCCTCGAATGCGCCCGTTTGCCGGGTCTAGGGAGGAATCTAGCCCAAAAGGTTTGGCCTGACTAGGGAAAAGCCCGTGAGTGGGGTTTCCCGCAGGAAGCTCACCCGAAGATGATGAGGTTCGAGGAGGCAATCGCATAAAGCGTCGCCAGCCCGAAGCCCGCGAACCCCGCCATCGACCAGATCACCTGCCGCCGGATCATCGCGGGCAGCTTTTCCGCGAGGCTCTCACGGCTGCGAAACAGCGACAGCATCCCCGCGCCCACGCCGAGCCCCGTGCCAAGAAACAGAGGGATGTAAAGCGCGTAGCCGTAATAATTGTATTCCGGCTTGAGGATGCAGAACGGGCAATGGTGGTTGGGGTATTCGTAGATATAGGGCGAGATCACCGAGACCACCGCCGTCAGCGCCAGCGCAAACATCAGTACCGAGGCCAGCGCATAAAGCCCGAACCCCCTGCCCCGCCAGAGCGCGAAGCCCCCCGTTGCTGCAACGAACACTCCGGCTCCGCCCAGCAGCCACAGCGAGGCGCCCGGCCCGATCGAAGCCATCTCATTGGCGAGCCCCGCATTGGCAGGCGTGAACAGCTTGGAACAACAGGAGGTGATGACGTCGGTGTGCATGTTGAGGAAATAGGCGAGCTCCGTGCCAGCATCGGCCAGCACCAGCGGCACGATGGCCAGCAGCACGCCGTATTTCACACGGGTCAGCGGATAGTCGCGACCCATCCGGTCGGCGCGGTCCAGCATCAGCCAGAGCACGGCCGCAAAGAACACCCCGATCTTGAGATACAGCGCCGGGAAGCCATAGCCGTTCACGTTCAGCGTGCCCACCGCGCACATCGCGCCCACGAAGAGCGACGCCATCCGGTCGGCATTGAAGACGAACAGCAAAAGCGCCGCCAGCTCCGCCAGCATCACGGCGGCGAAGAGGGTCGAGACCAGCTCGGTCGCGCGTTCGCGTTGCAGCTGCGCGCGGCTCATATCGGCGAGGTTCCAGCGCCGCAGCACCTGTACCGCGAAGCCGCCGGACCAGAGCGCGGTGAGGCTAGCCAGTCCCGCCACCAGCAAAAGCGCCATGATCGGGGTCTGGAAGATCATGCGAATTCTCCGAAGATCGCGCCGTCGCGCATCTCGACCACCGCATCCACCCCTTCCGCATCCCAGATACGCGGGTCATGCGAGGTCATGATGACGGTCTTGCCCTCGGCCCGAAGAGCGCGGACGATCTCGAGAAAACGCATTGTCAGTTCCGTGTCGAGATTCGCGGTGGGTTCGTCCGCAATCACGATGGGCGCGTCGTTGATGAGGGCGCGGGCGATGGCGGCGCGCTGGGTCTCGCCGCCCGAGAGGAACTCGACCGGCATCGTGGCCTTGTCGGCCAGATCGAGCGCCGCGAGCCGCTCCAGCGCACGCTCGCGCACCGTGGCATGATCGCCCCCCAAGGGTGCCGCAGGCAGCATCACGTTCTCGATCACCGAAATGCCCCGGATCAGGTTGAAGCGCTGGAAGACAAAACCGAAAGTGGTCCGGCGCAGCTCGGTCAGGAAGCGTTCGGGCAAGCCCGAGACCACCTCGCCGTCGAGCGTCACGCGCCCCGTGGTGGGCCGCGCCATGCAGGCCACGATCGACAGCAACGTCGTCTTGCCCGAGCCCGACGGCCCTTTCAGCACAGTGATCGCGTCGCGCGCGATCTCCAGGTCGATCCCCTTGAGCGCCTGCACCTCGTTCGGGCGGCCCTCGTTATAGAGCTTGGTGACGGATGTGAGTGTGATCATCGTTCCCTCCTCACCGCATGACCGCATCGGGATCGCCCGAGGCCACGCGCCAGATCGGCACCAGCGTCGCGGCGATGTAAGGCACGATGGTCAGAAGCGCCAAGGTCAGAAGCTCGAGCCCATCCACATGCGGCGCGAGGGCGAAATCGGGATAGATCACCGCCCAACCTTTCAGGATCGGCGCAAAGAGCGGCGCGCCGAAGAAGAACACATGAGCAAAGGCGGTCACGGTGCCGAGCAGGAACGCCCCGAGCGAGACCAACCCACCCTCCCAGAGCTTCATCGCGATCACGTCGCGCGTGTCCCAGCCCACCGCCTTGAGAATACCGATCTCGCGCATTTCCTCGGCCGAGAGGCCCGAGGCCTTTTCAGCCGCGAAGATCACGAAGGCGAGGATGCCCGCGGCGGCCAGAGCGGCCAGCAAGCCCTCGCGCCAATCGAAGAGCTTCTGATAGGTGCGCTCGATATCGCTGCGGGTGACGAAGCGCATCTGCGGCAGCGCGTTCGAACCCTTCTCGACGATGGTGGCGACCTCGTTGGGGTTGCGGACCGTGGCCACGACATCGGTATAAAGGCCGGCCGGGATCTCGAAGAAATCGCGGAAATCGGTCTCGTTCATCAGCATCAGATCCGAGGTCATCAGCGCGGAGTCGCTCTCGAAGGCGCGCGCGACGTTGAAACGTTTCAGATCGCCCTCGTAGCGCGAGAGGAACAAGGGCGCGCCGGACCATTTGAAGCCACGCGCGCGCGGGATGCCTTCGCCCACGATGACCGAACCGGGTTCGGGGATCATCTCGGGATCGTCGGGCACCATCACCGTGTAATTGGCCCCCACGATCCGGTCATAATAATAGCCCCAGAGCCGGGGCTTGGCCGAAGTCACGCCACGGATCTTGCCGATCTCGTCGGCCACCGCGCCGTCGATCAGATCCTGCCGTCCCATCGTGATCTTCTGCACCGTCACCTCGGGTGCGTCGCGCAGCACCGCAGAGGTCTCTAACCGCAGCGAGGCCGCGAAGAACATCGCCGAGGCCAGCACGAAAACGACGATCGCATAGACAGCGACCAGCGCGATATTCTTGCCTTTGCGCCGCGCGAGCGATGCGAGCGTGTAATCGGCCAGCGCGCGCTGGCGGCGAAGCCACGGGGTCATTTCTTGGCCTCCGGTTGGAAGATCAGCCAGCCATTCCCGGGCAGATCCGGCACCGGCACGATCGTGCCCGAGGGAAAGTGGTCAAAGCCCATCGGGTGATCCTGAAAGGGGGTATTGAGATCGGCAAGCGCGGGATGGCGGGTATAGCGCGCCTCGGTGAACAGCGCCGTGTCGGTCAAACCCAGCGCCCGCACGAGCCCCGCTTCCTTCGCCAGCCGCGTGTTGCGCGCAGCACTGGCGAAAGCGGTGTAATAGAGTTCGATCGCCAACAGCGCGCCAAGCGCACCGAGAGCGAGGAACACCGGGGTCGTGAGACGGCGGACCTGCATCAGTCGGTCTGGCCGTTATCGAGACGTGTCAGGAGATCGTCCTTGACCTCGTCAAAGGCGAGCGTCCGCTTGCCCTTATGGTCCTTCAGGAAGTCGCTCGCATCGGCCTCGTTCATCAGCGGGATCAGTTCATGCCCCATCGGACCGAGCACATCCGAGCCGATCGCGTAGATCGCCCCATGCGCCTCGATCATCTTGAGCGAGTAATACTCGGTCACGCCCATCCCGGTGATCTGATCGGCGGTGCGACCCTGCGCGTATTTCTCCATATCGTGCAGGTATTTAAAGAAATCCTTCGCCCCGTCGAAGTGATCGGCATGGCCGTCGGCATAAAGCACGGTCGCGACCCATTCGGGATATTTGGCCACGAACATGCCGCAGACCGGGCAGGTATCCTTGGGGCCGGGTTTCGGCAGGTCGATCGGGGTGGCGGCGGCCTGCGCGAGGCGCGGGCGCACACCCAGCCCCAGCGCCGCGGTCGAGGCGGCCATCAGGCTCAGCATCCGGCGGCGCGAGGGGCGCGGGTTCTGGTGATTGCACATCAGGGGAGTTTCCTTTCGGGCGCGGGGCGGTCATCGCCGGGGCGGCGGACCTCGCGGATCGTGTCGGCAGGGAGACGGGACCGGATCTCTCCGGCCCCGCTCGTCGAGGGACGCGGCCTTACTCGGGCTTTTTCATCTCGCCCGCTTTCAGGCGACGCTCGGCGCGGCGCTTGCGGATGTTGATCGTGTCCTTGGCCATGTCGACATAGGCCACCGTCAGCGCTCCGTCGAAATCGGTCAACTGGGCGCCAGCCGATGCGGCCGCCTCGGCTTTGGCCTTGTCGGCATAGGCCCATTTCGACGAGCCGGTCATCGTACCGGGCTTGGTGCTGTCGATCACGAAGGTCATGGTGGCGGTATCGGCCAGCGGCTTGATCTTCTCGTCCGAGCCTGCATCGCCGGCGTAGATCGTCTTCGGACCGCGATCCATGTTGATCGACAGCGAGATCGCCGAGCAGTGGATCGAGCAGGTTCCGTCAACCGTGTCGTCCTCATAGACGATGAGTTGACGGGTATGGCTGAACATCTGGCGCATCATGCCGCAATAGGGGCAGCGCGGATATTTCTCGAACTCGTTCTCGAGCGGGTTGGTGTCTTTCTTCAGAAAACGGGCGAGACCGTTCTCGTCGGTCCATTCCCAGGGCATCTGCTGCATCATCTGGCCCTCGGCATGCGCGCTTTGTGCGGCGGCGAGAGCGACCCCGGTCGAGGTGGTGAGCAGGAAGGTACGGCGGTTCATGGTTTTCCTCCTAGGCCTTGAACGCGGGGCATGTCGGTACCCGGCAAAGCCGATGTCATTAAGCTGAATGTCACGATTTGATGTGCATGCGGTTCATGCGCGCCCACGGATAACGGGTCGCGAAGGGCCGCGATCAGCCTACGGGAGGAGCCCGGATCGGGGTCTGGGTATCGCGGTGCAGCTTGAGCCCGGCCTGCGCCCGAAGGGACAAGAAGGGCGCGGGGGCCAGCTGGGCCGCGAAGATCGGCAGGGGAGTGGCCTTCGGCGCGTCGAAACCGCACACGCTCGCACTCGAGCAGACGGCACAATCGCTGTTGGAGCCATGGCCATGTCCCGTCGACCCGGCGGGCGCGGTCGGGTTCGAAACGACCCGCCCGTCCGGCGTCATCAGGACGATCCCCTCGCCCGTACAGATCTGGAGGAGACCGAGACGCGCACCGGGCGCTGCGCGCCCGAACTCGGCCGCTGCCGCGGCGCCGATATGGTCGGCATAGAACAGGGCCTGAAGCAGCATCGCGACGAGTGCAAGCACCCGCCCCGAAACCAACCATCGGGCCATTCGTTCTGTCGAGCGTCTCACGCGTCCCTCACGAAACCTCGCATTCGGGTGAGAGATTAAGAATGCGACGGGTGAACGCAAGAGTTCATTCTGCCGCAGCACCGAAAAGCGCAGAGATCGGGATGGAGCATCGCCGCGAGACGCAGGCGGCAATCGCGAACAGGATGGAACCACGGCCCGACTGCCTCGAAGATTGCGAAGGAATTTTCGGGCAAGCCCCGGGGGACAGGGGTTGGGGGCTTGCCCGACCATGCGCGGCCAGGGGTGGGGTGAGGGCCTGAAGGCCCGGGGAACGAGGCCCGTGCATGGTATCGATCTGGCGCCTGACGCGCCTGCAAGACGCCCCCTCGGGGGAGCCCAGCGGGTGGGTCAGGATCGGAGGCAGGCTTGCGGAGCGCGCCAAGCGACGCTCCGCAGCCCCCCGCAGGAGCCGCATCGCGGCTGCCGGGGTCAGGACCGCCGCCGCGAGGAAAGAGAGCCGGGCGGGCACTCCTCGCGTCGCGCAGGTGATGACGGGCATCACCAACGGCCCCTATGTCCCGGCACGCCGCAGCGGCGTCCGGACGGCAACGGTCGCGCCCTCCCTAACCTTCCCGGCTTCTGGCCGAGCGGGTGCCTCTCGCCGCATCACGGCCGGGGGCGGACGGCGCGACCGTCACCGGCGATCACTCCTCGACGGTCTCGATCGTGTCGGTCACCCAGGAATTCCGGATGCGGACCGCATCGCGCAGTTGGTCGCGATAGGCGCTCACCGTGCCCAGACCCAGTTCGCCATCGCGAATCTGGTAGCGATTTTGCGTCTGCGTCTGGGTGCGGGTGCGGGTCTGCGTCTTGAGCTGCAGCACATCGCCCGATTGCGCCGAGACACCGGCTCCGCCGCCAGCGCCCTTGCCGCCGCCCGATCCGTTCGGCCCTTGCGCCAGAGCGGGCGAGAGCGAGGCCAGACCGAGGGCCGCGGTGAGCGCGGTGGTGAAGAGAATGGTGCGTTTCATGTCGTACTCCTACGAATCGCTGTGAGGCGTGTTTGCCTCGATGACCCCGTTCTGCCATGCTCGCCCTGACACCATCCTGACGCGCGCTGTCAGCGTCCTGTCAGGTCCGTTTGGCTATGGAGTCCGGATGAAATCCGTCGTCACCTTCCTTCTTGTATTGCTGCTGGCCAGTCCGGCCCTCGCCCAGCGTTCGGGCGGCGGCGCGGGCAATGGCGGAGGCGGCAATGGCGGGGGCAATGGTGGCGGTGCGAGCGCAGCGGATCATGACCGCGCCCGCTCGGCGGTGGAACGCAACGAGATCCTGCCGCTCAACCGCATCCTCGCCACCTTGCGTGAATATCAGCGCGGGCGCGTCATCAAGGTCGATCTCGAACAGATTGCGGACCGCTACATCTACGCGCTCAAGCTAATCACCCCCGAAGGCCGTCTTCTTGAACTCGAGGTTGACGCCGCCACCGGTTTGCCGATTGCTAAGGCAGGGAAAAGCGGTCTCGACGAGGGGAATTGATGCGCGTCTTGGCGGTCGAGGATGACCAGCGGATCGCGGCAGATCTGAAAACGGCGCTGGAGGCGGCGGGCTTCCTCGTGGAGATCTGCGACGATGGCGAGGACGCGTGGTTCCTCGGCGACACCGAATCCTATGACCTCGTGATCCTCGATCTCGGCCTGCCCGGAATGGACGGGCTGAGCGTTCTCAAGAAATGGCGCGCCAATGGTCGCGATATGCCGGTGCTGGTGCTGACCGCACGCGGCGCCTGGACCGAGCGGGTCGAGGGGATCGACGCGGGCGCGGACGACTACCTGCCCAAACCCTTCCGCATGGAGGAGGTGATCGCGCGGGCGCGCGCGCTGATCCGGCGCTCGGCCGGTCGCGCCACCGCGATGCAGAGCGCGGGCGAGCTGATGCTCGATGCAAACCGCATGAGCGTCTCGATCCACGGTGTTCCCGTGCCTGCCACGGCACTCGAATATCGGCTACTGTCTTACCTGATGCTCCATCGCGACCGGGTGGTGCCGCCGACAGAGCTGCTCGAACATCTCTATGGCGACGATGACGCGCGCGAGGCGAATGCGCTTGAAGCGGTGATCGCGCGGCTCAGGCGCAAACTCGGCCCCGGCGTGATCGGCACCCGGCGCGGATTTGGCTATTTCCTCGAAGGGAGCGGCGCGTGACGCGGCCCTCGCTGCACCTGCGGCTTGCGCTTGCGGGGGCGGTGGCGGTGGTCGTGGCGCTGGCCTTCACCTCGGCGGCGCTGACCACACTTTTCGCGGCCCATGTCCAGCGCCGCGCCGAGGCGGAACTCTCGGTTCAGCTCGATCAGGTCGTGGCTGGGCTCGGGCGCGATGCGCAGGGCGCGCTCGGGCTTGAGACACCTCCCACCGATCCGCGTTTCGAGCAGCCGTTAAGCGGCCTCTACTGGCAGGTCGATACCGGGACGGCGGTGTTGCGCTCGCGCTCGCTGTGGGACTACGTGCTGCCGCTGCCCCCCGATGAGCTGCCCGACGGGCAGATCCACACCCATATCCTGCCCGACCCGTCGGACGGCGCGTTGCTGACGCTTGAGCGGATCGTGACACTTCCCGACCGCCTTGGCGGCGGTGTGAGCCGCGTGGCGGTCGCGCTGACCACCGCCGATCTCGAAGAGGCCCGACGCGCTTTCCTGCGTGACCTTCTGCCCTATAACGCGATCCTCGCGGCGGCGCTGATCGCGGCAGGCTGGGCCCAGCTGTTCATCGGCCTGCGCCCGCTCGCAACGATCGGAGAGCGCGTCGCGGCGGTGCGCTCGGGCAAGCAGAACCGGATGGGAGAGGATTTCCCGAAGGAGGTGGCCCCGCTCGTGGCCGAGGTCGATGCGCTGATCGCGGCCCGCGAAGACGAGCTCGACCGCGCCCGCCGCCGCGCCGCCGATCTCGCGCATGGGTTCAAGACGCCGCTTCAGGCGCTTCTGGGCGAGGCCGATCGGCTACGCGAGAGCGGGCAGGACGGCGCGGCCCACTCGATCGAGGAAATCGCCGCCGCGATGAGCCGCCATGTCGACCGCGAGCTGACCCGAACGCGCCTTGCAGGACGCAGCCGGGCGGCGAAAACGCGGGTGGGCCCGGTGATCGAACGCGTCGTCTCGGTCGTCAGCCGCACTCCGCAAGGCGCGGAACTGAGCTGGCAGATCGATGCGAACGGCGCCCCTCTCGCCGCGATCGACTCCGACGACCTGACCGAGGCGCTTGGCGCGATCGTCGAGAATGCGAGCCGCCACGCCAAGAGCCACGTCACGATCCGCGCCCGCGATCTGGGCGCGCAGATCGAGATTGCGGTCGAGGATGACGGGCCGGGGATCGAGCCTTCGCGGATCGACGAGATGCGCAAGCGCGGAGCGCGGGCCGATCAGGGCGGACATGGGCTGGGTCTCTCGATCTCGGCGGAGATCGCCGAGGCCGTGGGCGGCGCGCTGGAGCTGGAAAACATCGCGCCGGGGCTGCGCGTGCGGCTCCTTCTGCCTGCGGTGCTGGGCTGAGGCCGGATGCAGTTCGAGCGCCTCCATCACAGCGCCCCCTACAGCGTCGATTTTCTCGATGGCACTGGCGAGGATCTGGTGATCGCCTTCTCCTCGATCGGCCATGATGCGGACCGCCCGCCCTCGCCCGAATTCGTGGCGACCGCCACCGGGCGCGGCACGCCAGTCCATCCGCGCCGGGCACTGTTCGTGGTGGATACGCACCGCAGCTGGGCGAATGATCCGGGCTTTGCCGCGGCCCTGCGGACGGCGCTGGAGCAGGTCACCGCGCGCCGCCCGGTTCGGCGCGTCGCGGCGGTGGGGCTTTCCATGGGAGCCTTCTCGGCGCTCGCGGCAACGCAGGTTCTCAAGATCGACACGGTGCTCGCTCTGGGGCCGCAATACTCCGTGGCGCCCGACGGCATACCCCTAGAAAGACGCTGGGCGCGCTGGACGTGCAGGATCACACATTTCCGATGGCCCACCGCGCCGGTCCCGCCCGAGAGCTGCTGGACGATCCTGTGTCACGGCGCGCGCGATGATCTCGCGCAGGCTCTGCCCTTCCCGCAAGCGGACCATATCGATCACCTGATATTTCCCGAACTCGGCCATTCCGAGCTCGCCCCGCATCTGAAAGCGCGCGGAGGGCTGTCGGGAATGATGGAGGCCGCCCTTGCCGGTGACCGCCGTCGCCTGCTGCGGATTGCAAGCGCCGCAGGTGGCGTGAGGCGCGAGAAATTCAGCCCATGAGGCGCGTGGCGAGGCGGTTTTGCATCTCGATCACCCGAGGCAGGTCGATGGTGGTGACCTGCCCGTCGCGCACGACCTGACGGCCCTCGACGAAGAGATGTTTCACCTTGGGCGGCCCGCACAGCACCAGCGCCGCGACCGGGTCCCATGCGCCTGCCGCCTCCAGCCCCGAGATATCCCAGATCGCCACATCCGCGCGTTTGCCGGGCGCGAGCACGCCGCAATCGGGCCGACCGAGAACCTGCGCGCCGCCCAGCGTCGCGATCTCCAGCGCCTCGCGCGCGGCCATCGCATCGGCGCCGTTCTGCACCCGCTGCAACAGCATCGCCATGCGCGCCTCGCCGATCAGGTTCCCGGCATCGTTGGAGGCCGAGCCATCGACGCCCAGCGCCACCTTCACCCCCGCATCGCGCATCTGGCGCACCGGCGCGATCCCCGAACCCAGACGGCAATTCGAGCACGGGCAATGGGCGACACCCGTGCGCGAGCGCGCGAAGAGGTCGATCTCGGCCCCATCCAGTTTCACGCAATGCGCGTGCCAGACATCGTCACCCGTCCAACCCAGATCCTCGGCATATTGCCCCGGACGGCAGCCAAACTGTTCCAGCGAATAGGAAATATCCTCGTCATTCTCGGCCAGATGGGTGTGCAGCATCACGCCCTTGTCGCGCGCCAGCAGGGCCGCATCGCGCATCAGCTCGCGCGAAACCGAGAAGGGTGAGCACGGCGCGACCCCAACCCGGCACATCGAGCCCTCGCCGGCATCGTGGAAAGCGTCGATCACGCGAATACAGTCGTTCAGGATCGCTTCTTCGCGCTCCACCAGACTGTCGGGCGGCAGGCCCCCGTCGCTCTCGCCGATGCTCATCGCGCCGCGCGTGGGGTGAAAACGCAGGCCCAGTTCGGCGGCGGCCTCGATCGTATCCTCCAGCCGCGCGCCCCCGGGATACATGTAGAGGTGATCCGAGCTGGTCGTGCAGCCTGTCAGAGCCAGTTCCGCGAGGCCCACCTGTGCCGAGACGCGGATCTCCTCGGGGCCCATCTTCGCCCAGATCGGATAGAGCGTCTGGAGCCAGCCAAAGAGCAGCGCATCCTGCCCTCCCGGCACCGCGCGGGTCAGCGTCTGGTAGAGGTGATGATGGGTGTTCACGAGCCCCGGCGTGACGACACACCCCTTGGCCTCGACCACTTCGCCCGCGCTTCGCAGCCCCGGACCGACCGCCACGATCTTCCCGTCTCGGATCAGCAGATCCGCGCCCTTCAGCTCGCGCCGGGTGCCGTCCATCGTGACGATCACCTCGGCGCCCCGGATCAAGATCTCGCCCATCGCGCGTTTCCTCTGGCTGGTTTCGCCGGAGCCTAGACCGCGCGGATGGGCAAAGACCAGAGGGGCTCAGCGCCCCATCGCGTAGAACTCGGGGTTCGGCGGGATCGCGGCCATGTTCACCAACCGGTTCGACAGGCCGAAAAACGCGGTGATCGCGCCGATATCCCAGATATCGTCGTCGGTGAACCCATGCGCGCGCAGCGCCTCGTAATCGGCCTCCTCGACTTCTTGGGCCCGCAGGCTCACCTTCATCGCGAAATCGAGCATCGCGCGCTGCCGGGGCGTGATCTCGGACTTGCGGTAGTTTACCGCGACCTGATCCGCGATCAGCGGGTGTTTGGCACGGATCCGCAGGATCGCCCCATGGGCAATCACGCAATACTGGCACTCGTTGGCCGCCGAAGTCGTCACCACGACCATCTCGCGCTCGGCAATGGTCAGGTTGCCGGGCTTTTCCATCAGCGCGTCGTGATAGGCGAAGAAGGCACGAAATTCATCGGGCCTGTGCGCCAGCGCGAGGAAGATATTCGGGATGAACCCGGCCTTCTCGTGAACCGCCTCGATCCGCGTGCGGATATCCTCGGGCATATCGGCGAGTTGCGGCACCGGGTGCCGACTGATCTTGTCTTGCATTCAGGGTCTCCTCTCTCCCGCCGCCACTATGCACAGTCGCGACGAGGCCGAGGAAGTGACGTTGCGGCAATTCGGATCAGGCGTCGAGCTCGATCCAGACCGGGACATGATCGGAGGGCTTGTCGCGGCCGCGGGTTTCCTTGTCGATGCCCACCTCTCGCATCAGGTCGGCCGCTTGCGGCGACAAAAGGAGGTGGTCGATCCGGATGCCGTTATTCTTCTGCCAGGCCCCCGCCTGATAATCCCAGAACGAATAATGCCCCGGCCCCTGCACGCGAGCACGGAAAGCCTCTGTGAAGCCGAGATTGAGGATCTCGCGAAAAGCCGCCCGGCTTTGCGGCAGCGCCAGCGCATCACCGCGCCAGGCTTCGGGCTTCGCCGCATCCTCGTCCTGCGGGATGATGTTGTAATCGCCCGCCATCACGACCGGCTCTTCAGTGGCGAGCAATTCCTCGGCCCGCGCTTTCATCCGCGCCATCCAGTTCAGCTTGTAGGCGTATTTACCGCCTTCGAGCGGAGCGCCCGTGTCGTCGAACTCGACCGGATTGCCGTTGGGCAGATAAAGCCCGCACAGCCGCACCGCGCGCACGCCCACCACCGTCGCCTCGATCCAGCGGGCCTGCTCGTCACTGTCATCGCCCGGCAGGCCGCGCGTCACATCCTCGAGCGGCAGCTTCGACAGGATCGCCACCCCGTTGAAGCTCTTCTGGCCGTGGGTTTCGACCTGATAGCCCAGCTCCTCGAACAGCTCGCGCGGGAAGGCCTCGTCGACCGATTTGATCTCTTGGAGCAGCGCCACGTCGGGCTCGGCTTCCTTGAGCCAGTCAACCAGCGCCTGATGACGGGCCTTGATGCCGTTGATGTTGAACGTGGCGATTTTCATGGTCGGCAGCTCCGGCTTGGGTCTGGCACGGGTGTAGCGTCAAGCCGGGCCGGGAGACAAGGGCGGGGTTCGCTGCCTGGACCGCTGACGGGACTGATCCAGGCCGGGCCAATACAATCAACCGCAGACTAAAGAAGCCCACCCAGAATTTCTGATCGCGCGGAGCGACCAGCCCCGGGCCGCGCCCGACCCTCCCCCCGGAAAACGAAAAAGCGCCCCGCGGGGCGCCCTCTCCTCTCACACGAACCGGCCTCAGCCGATCGTCAAATCCAGCGTGACCTCGCACTTCAGCAGCTTGGAGATCGGACAGCCGGCCTTCGCGTCTTCCGCCGCCTTGCGGATCGCGGCCTCGTCGCCTGTGCCCTTCACCGTCGCGCTCAAGGCCGATTTCGTCACGGCGAACCCATCGTCCTTTTTCTCAAGCGAGACTTCTGCCTTGGTGTCGATCACAACGTCGCTTACCCCGGCCTCTTCCAGCCCGAGCGACAGCGCCATCGAGAAGCACGCCGCGTGCGCCGCCCCGATCAGCTCTTCGGGGTTCGAGCCCGGTTTGTCCTCGAACCGCGTGTTGAACCCGTAGGGCTGAGCGTCGAGCGCGCCGCTCTCGGTCGAGATGGTGCCGCCGCCCCCCTTGATCGTGCCTTCCCAATGGGCGGATGCGTGTTTGCGGATCATGGCGTTCCCTCCTGTTGCTGTTCGTCACCAGACTAACAGAAACCACAGGAAAGTTGTTCCGCTCAGATATTGCGTCCGATCAGCCGTTCATATTCCTGAATCGCGAAACGGTCGGTCATCCCGGCCACGTAATCGAGCACCACCCGCGCCAGCGCCTGCTTTGCCTCCGGGCGCGTGCGATCCCCGCCCGCGATCCGGGCAAGCGCCACCTCGTCCTGCCAATCCTCGGGCAGAAGCTCGGGGCGCTCCATGAACAGCGGGAAGAGCGCGTTGACCATTTCGGTCACGCGCTTGCGCTCCACCACCACCGAGGGCGCGCGATACATGCGCTGGAACAGAAACTGCTTGAGCACCTTGAGGCTTTGATAGAGCGGCTTCGAGAAGCGGATGATCGGACCGTCCATGTGTCGGATATCGTCGACCGATTGCGGCCCGAGCGAGGTCAGACGGTTCTCGGCCACATGGATCACATCCTCGACCATGACGCCGAAGACCCGGCGCAGCGCCTCGTGCTGGCGGCGTGAGCGATCAAGCCCGGGATGCAGGCGATCCACTTCCGCGAAACACTCGCCGATCATCGGCAACTCGCAAAGGTCCTCTTCGGTGAAGAGCCCCGCGCGCAAGCCATCGTGCAGGTCGTGGTGGTTATAGGCCACGTCATCGGCGACCGCCGCCACCTGCGCCTCGGCCGACGCATTGGTCTCCAGCTCCAGATCCCATTGCGCATCGACCTCGGCCAGCGCGTAGGGAAGCTGATCGCGGCTGGGAAAGCTGTGCGAGCCGCCCTTGTCGGAAATCGCGGGCCCGTTGTGTTTGGCGATGCCCTCGAGCGTTTCCCAGGTCAGGTTCAACCCGTCGAACCCGGCATAGTGCTTTTCGAGCTTGGTCACGATCCGCAGCGCCTGCGCGTTGTGATCGAACCCGCCGTAAGGCGCCATCAGCTCGGCCAGCGCGTCCTCGCCCGTATGCCCGAAGGGCGGGTGCCCCAGATCATGCGCCAGCGCCACCGCCTCGGCCAAATCGGTATTGAGCCCCAAGGCCCCCGCGATGGTGCGCGCCACCTGCGCCACCTCGATCGTGTGTGTCAGTCGCGTGCGGTAATAATCGCCCTCATGCTCGACGAAAACCTGCGTCTTGTGCTTGAGCCGCCGAAACGCCGAGGAATGGATGATCCGGTCGCGATCGCGCTGGAAGGGCGAGCGGAAGGTGGACATGCTTTCGGGATGAAGCCGCCCGCGGCTCTCGCCGGGCTGGCAGGCATAGGGCTTGAGCACTGGAAAAACCTCGTCTTGTCGGCACGCCTCGCCCCTCCTATATCTCGGATGTGACGGAAATACAGGCCCTGCGGGGCCAGGAAGGCCACTCCGATGCAACTGCCCCCCAAAGTGACCGATCGCGCCTTCGCGCGGCTGGCGGAAATCAACGAAGGTCGTGATGCACCCCAAGCGCTGCGTGTGGCCGTCGAGGGTGGCGGCTGTTCGGGCTTTCAATATGACATCAAGCTCGAAGAGAGTGCGGCCAGCGACGATATCGTGCTCGAAGGCGCGGGCCAGAAGGTACTGATCGACCCGGTCTCCCTGCCCTTCCTCGAAAACGCCACCATCGATTTCACCGACGAGCTGATCGGCGCGCGTTTCGTGATCGAGAACCCGAACGCCTCGAGTTCCTGCGGCTGCGGTATCTCCTTCTCGATGTAAGCCTGCGCCCGTGGTGGTGGCAGGACGCTCCGCGGGGGATATTTGAAGCAGTTGGAATGTGTGGAAACAGATCTTCCAACTGCTTCAAATATCCCCGCCGGAGGCTCCCGAACCCTCCACCTCACTCCGCCAAGGGCAATTTGCGGAAATCAAACCCCGCCTCCAGCGTCGGCTTGATGACCTCGAAATAGGGTGAGAGGTCGAAATCGCGCGGCGTGAAAAGCGAGTAATGCCGGATATGCAGGATCTCGCGCTGCGCATCTTCCGAGCTTTGCTCGATATCGGGCAGGATCGGGTAGTGGACCGAATGGAAGGCCTCGGCGATCACGGTCGAGCAGATCGCCCGCGTCGGATCGCCTGAGCCTAACGCCAGCATCCGGCGCCGGAACCGGTGCGGCACGGGCGGGCGCGGCAGCAGGTATCGCGCGAGATCGACCACGTTCTTCAGATCATAGCTGCGCCCGACCGCGGCCTGCATGTAGTCGATGACTGCTTCCAGCTGGGCATGTTCCAACCCGATGGGGCGGCAGATCCGGGTGTTGAGATGCGCATATTCGGACAGGCCCGTGATCCGCACGCCCGCCTCCAGATCGGCCTCGATCAGCTCGCCCCCCGGCGGGCCTCCGGTGTAGAAGGCCGCGTGCGACCAGGTGGAATGGGTCAGATATTTGATCGCCGCCGAAATCCGCCGGTCGCCCTCGACCAGAAGCACGTCACCGGGGCGCAGCGTGGCGCGCAGCGCGCGGGTCGGGATCACACCGAACGGTTTGTAGTACCGCGTCTGCTTTTGCAGAAACCGCGCGATCCTTTTCCCCAAGAAACGAGAGATTTGCGCCATGACCTCCTCCTGTTTCAGAGCTAGGTCGGAGGCGCGCAGGTGCACAGGTCAGGCGCGGAACTGTGATTTACGCCAACTGACGCCCGAGCAGGTGCGCATCACTTCGCGGGCAGCGGGCCGCCCATGTCGATGCCGGTATCCATCGCCAGAGCACGGGCTTTCTCGATCCGCGCCCACAGTTCGGGATCACCCTCGCCCTGCGGCCAGACGCCGGTCAGCGCGAAACGGAACCGCGCGGAATGGCGGGCTTCGCGCTCGATCCGGTCGATGAACTCCGCGCCATGATCGGCGATCAGATCCTCGAGCGGCCCCGCGGCCAGCATCACGACCTGCCAGACGGTCGTGGCATCCGTCAGCGCCTTGCGGATGAACCCCCAAAGCACTTCGGGATGTTCGCGCAGCTCGAAGACGCAGAGCACCGACCAGGGGAAGCTCTCATCCTCCGGCTCGACCTCGTTGTCGGCAAGCCACAACGCCACCAACGCCTCGACCGTGCGCACATCATCTGGGGCGCTGGCCTCGTTGCACAGGATCGACACAAGCTCGGGGGGCAGCGGGGTGGTGGTCACTGCATCATCTCCTTGGTCGCGCTCAGCGTGACACCCTCATAGTCGCGCACCACGCGGTCGATGTCCCATTGCAGGCGTGTCAGGAAGACGATGTCGCCGTCATGGTCGTAGGAGATGTGCTGCTTGTTGGCGTTCACCAGTTTCTCGACCGCCACCTTGTCGCCCTGCACCCAACGCGCGGAGGTGAATTGCGAGGGCTCGAAACGCACGGGGATGCCATATTCCAGCTCGATCCGGCTTGCCAGCACGTCGAATTGCAGCGCGCCGACGACACCCACGATAAAGCCCGAGCCGATCGCGGGTTTGAAGACCTTCGCAGCCCCCTCCTCGGCGAATTGCATCAGCGCCTTTTCGAGGTGCTTGCCCTTCATCGGGTCTGTCGCGCGCACCGATTGCAGCAGTTCGGGCGCGAAGCTCGGGATGCCGGTGAAGCGCAGCGTCTCGCCCTCGGTCAGCGCATCGCCGATGCGCAGCTGGCCGTGGTTCGGGATACCGATGATGTCGCCGCCCCAGGCCTCTTCGGCCAGCTCGCGGTCGGCGGCAAGGAACAGAACCGGGTTCGACACCGCCATCGGCTTTTTCGAACGCACATGGAAGAGTTTCTGGCCACGCTCGAAATGCCCCGAGACGAGGCGCACGAAGGCCACGCGGTCGCGGTGCTTGGGGTCCATATTGGCCTGCACCTTGAAGACAAAGCCCGCGACCTTCTTCTCCTCGGGGGCCACGTCGCGTTCGGCGGTGTGGAAGACCTCCGGCTCGGGGCCGAATTCGCCGATCCCGTCCATCAGCTCCTTCACACCGAAGCTGTTGATCGCAGAGCCGAACCAGATCGGGGTCATATGCCCTTCGAGGAAGCTCTGGCGGTCAAAGGTCGGCAGCAGCTCGCGGGCCATCTCGACCTCTTCGCGCAGCTTTTCCAGCAGATCGGCAGGCACATGTTCGGCCAGTTTCGGGTCGTCCAGACCACTGATCTTGATCGACTCGGCCACCTTGTTGCGATCCGCCCGGTCCATCAGTTCCAGCCGGTCATGCAGCATGTCGTAGCAGCCGAGAAATTCGCGGCCCACGCCGATCGGCCAGGAGGCCGGGGCCACGTCGATCGCGAGGTTTTCCTGGATCTCGTCGATGATCTCGAAGGTCTCGCGGCTCTCGCGGTCCATCTTGTTACAGAAGGTCAGGATCGGCAGGTCGCGCAGGCGGCAGACCTCGAAGAGCTTGCGGGTCTGGCTCTCCACGCCCTTCGCCCCGTCGATCACCATGATCGCGGCGTCCACGGCGGTCAGCGTCCGGTAGGTATCTTCCGAAAAATCCGAGTGGCCGGGCGTGTCGACGAGGTTGTAGCGATAGGTGCCGTATTCGAACGACATCGCCGAGGCCGAGACCGAGATCCCGCGATCCTGCTCGAGCTTCATGAAGTCCGAGCGCGTGCGCCGTGCCTCGCCCTTGGCGCGCACCTGTCCGGCCATCTGGATGGCGCCGCCGAAAAGCAGGAACTTTTCGGTCAGGGTGGTCTTGCCCGCATCCGGGTGCGAGATGATCGCGAAGGTGCGGCGACGGGCGATTTCGGGCGGGAGGGCGGGACGGTTGCTCATGCGCGCTCGTTTATCCTGACCGCGCGCCCCTTGCAATCGCGCAGGTGAGCGGGTGCGGCAGGCGCGCTCGCTGAGTTCCGAAACCCGGAACGATCCCCTCGGGGCCGCGAGGAGAAACGTACCTCAGGCGTAATGGCGATAGGTCAGCTCGGCGCTCTCGCCCTCGGCGTTGAACGCCTCCGCCATCGCCCGCATCTTCGCATGAGCTGGCGATTTCACGCAGACCGGATCAGCCGCCGCGGGATCGCCCGCGATGGCCAGCGCCTGACAGCGGCAGCCTCCAAGGTCGATTGCCTTGCGCTCGCAACTGCGGCAGGGCTCCTTCATCCAGTCATCGCCGCGATAGGCGTTGAAGGCGGGGTTGTCGTACCAGATCTCGCGCAGCGAACGATCCCGCACCGTCCAGAACTCCAGATGCGGAATGGTGCGCGCCGCATGGCAGGGCAGGACCAAGCCGTCTGGTGCAATGTTGAGCCCGACCGACCCCCATCCATTCATGCAGCGTTTGGGATAGTCGCCATGGTAGTCGGCGGGGACGAAATCGATCACCAGCTTACCCTTGAGCGACTCGCGCGCCTCGGCCACAAGCGCCTCGGCTTCGCGGGCCTGTTCGCGTGTCGGCATCAGGGCGGCGCGGTTCTTCATCGCCCAGCCGTAGAATTGCACGATCGCCACCTCGATCCGACGCGCGCCCATCTCCTGCGCCATCTCCAGCGCGCGCGGCAGCTGATGCAGGTTCTGGCGATGCAGCACCGCGTTGAGCGTAAGCGGAAAGCCGATCTCGCCGATCCAGCCCGCTACCTGCATCTTGCGCGCGAACCCGCCCTTGTAGCCGCCGATCCTGTCGGCCAGTTCCGCATCCATCCCCTGCAAGGACAGCTGGACATGATCAAGCCCCGCCGTGTCGAGTTCCTCGAGCCTGCGCCGCGTCAGCCCGATCCCCGACGTGATGAGATTGGTGTAAAGTCCCGCCTCGCGCGCGGCGCGCACCAGATCGGTCAGGTCGCGCCGGGTCGCGGGCTCGCCCCCCGAAAGGTGGAGTTGCAGCACGCCCAGCTCTGCGGCCTCGGCAAAGACCCGCGTCCAGTCCTCGGTCGACAATTCGCGCTCCTGCGCCTCGAGTTCGAGCGGGTTCGAACAATAAGGACAAGCCAGAGGGCAGCGGTGGGTCAGCTCGGCCAACATGGCCATCGGGGGCGGAATGCGGCTCATGCGACCTCCAGGATGCGACGCTCGGCCAGCGCTTCGATGAAGCCCGAGACATCCGGCGCGATCTGTTCGCGCGGAGCGGCATAATCCGCTGCGAGTCGGTCGATCAGCGTGGTGAAATCCGTCCGCCCGTCGATGCGCGAGAGGATGGCGTGGCCGATCTCGTCGAGGGCGATGGTCTTCTCCGGCGCAAGCAGCACCCAGCGGTCGCGCACCGCATCGCGATGCAGCCGGACCCCGCGCGGGATCACCGGGATCGCGCCTTGGGCGATCATGCCGCGACCCGGATCAGATGCGTGCCGGGCTGCCAGCCCCCGGGCGGGATGCGCGCAGGCGCGACATAGGCCGAATGGAGCGCATCGAGCTGGGCCCAGAGCACATCGGTCTTGAACTCGAGCGCCGCCGCCGCCGCATCCTGCTTTTCCTGCGTATCGGCATGATCGAGCACCCATTTCAGCCCGAAGGCCACATCCTTGGGCGCCTCCGACAGGCGACGCTTGAAATAGGACAGCGACCGGTCATCGGCGAAATCGTAATGCGCGAGCAACCCCTCGATCCGGTTGGCATGGATCGCGGGCGCGAAAAGTTCGGTCAGCGAGGAGGCCACGGCCTCGAGCAGCGTCTTGTCGCGCACGAACCGGACATAGGCGTCACAGGCGAACCGCGTCGCGGGAAGCACGCCCTGCCGCGAGGCCACGTAGTCGCGGTCGAGTCCCACCGCATCGGCCAGCCGCAACCAGCGCTCGATCCCGCCCTCGTTCTCGGCAGTTCCATCGTGATCCTCAATGCGCGAGCGCCATGCCCTTCGCAGCGCCGGCTCTTCGACACGCGACATGAAGGCGGCATCCTTCATCGGGATCGTATGCTGATAGTAATAGCGGTTGATCACCCAGGCGCGCACCTGATCGGGGGTGCAACGACCCGAGTGGAGCATATCGTGGAACGGGTGCTTGTCGTGGTAGCGCTCCGCACCGATCTGGCGCAGGCGGGCCTCGAAGGCCTCGCGTGTCTGGGTCATAGCCTTACCTCCATCCCGTCCTGCCCGATCATCCAGCCCGCCGCCTCGACGCGGGCGCGTTCCTGCGAATCCGGGCGCAGCACGGGGTTGCTGTTGTTCATGTGCACGAAGATGCGCTTGGCGATGCCGAGCCCTTCGAAAGCGGCGAGACTGCCCTCGGGCCCCGAGATCGAGATATGCCCCATGCGCCGCCCGGTCTTGGCGCTCAGTCCCGCGGCGATCATCTCGTCATCCGACCAGAGCGTGCCGTCGAACATCACGAGATCGGCGCCCTTCAGCCGCGCCGCAAGCGCCGGGGTCAGTTTCGCGCAGCCCGGAATGTAGAACGCGCGGGTTTTTCCTGCGCGCAACTCCACCCCCACGGTCTGCTCGCCCTCCAGATCGGTCACGACCTCGGCGCCCTCGAGATAGAGCGGCACCTTGCCCGGCACAGCAAAGAGCTGCGCGCTCAGGTCGGGCGCAAGCTCGAATGGCGTATCGAGCGCGACCGGCGCGCGGGCCACGCAATCGGGCCGCAGCGCATCGAAGATCGGGTTCGCCCCGAGCACCGCATGGATTTCGGGCGTGGCGAAAAGCGTGAAGTTCTGGCTTTCGCGCAGCACCAGCAGGCCCGCCACATGGTCGATATCGCCATTGGTGACCAGCACCGAGCGAAGCGGCAGGTCGCGCAGCCCCGTCGGGTGCAGCTCGGCGGTGCGCGCCATCTGTTCGCGAATATCTGGAGAGGCGTTCAGGATCGCCCAGTCCCGCCCGTTGCCGCTGACCGCGACCGAGCTTTGCGTCTGGGCCGGGATTTCCCCGGCCCGCGCAAGATTGCAATTCGTGCAACCACAATTCCACTGGGGAAGGCCGCCTCCGGCTGCCGCCCCCAGGATCCGCGCGTGAAGTGTCATTCGGCCCTCCCCGCGCCGAAAGCACGCCTCAGAAGAGGACGCCGCCCTCGTCGCCCGAATCCGGACCGTACATGTTGATTTCCATACCGCAGTCGATTGCGCGCAGAACGGGTTTCGCCCAGGCCATGATATCCTCCCTAGTGACTCAAGAATGTCGACCATTAGCACCCACACAGGCCCGTCGCGGCAATTAGACCTTGGTCGTAGCGTGCGGCTCTCGGCCCATCGGGAGGATCGCGGAGCGTGGCTTGAGGCCTCTCGCGCCCGGCGCTAGGCTGGGCGCGACTTTGCCACGGAGGAGCGCATGACCGATTATCTCGACACGCCCGAGGGCCGCCGCATCGCCTATAACCGCACCCCCGGCAAAGGCCCGGGCGTCGTGTTCCTGGGTGGGTTCAAATCGGACATGGAAGGCACGAAGGCGATCGCACTCGAGGAGTGGGCCAAGCGCGAGGGCCGCGCCTTCCTGCGCCTCGACTATTCCGGCCACGGCGCCTCGGGCGGCGCGTTCGAGGACGGCGCGATCGGTGACTGGTTCGAGGACGCGCGCGATACGATCATGGCGCTGACCGAGGGGGCGCAAATTCTCGTGGGCTCATCGATGGGCGGCTGGATATCGCTGCTGATGGCACGCGAGCATCCCGAGCGGGTTGCCGGCCTCGTGACCATCGCCGCCGCGCCCGATTTCACCGAAGACGGCTATTGGGCGAGCTTCGACAAGGAGACGCGCCACAAGCTCGAATCGGAAGGCTCGGTCGCGGTGCCATCGGAATACGGCGAGCCCTATGTGATCACGCGCCGCCTGATCAACGAGGGGCGCAGCCGGCTCGTGCTGCGCACGCCCCTGTCGCTCCCCTTCCCGACCCGCTTCCTGCAAGGTACGGCCGACGATGCTGTGAGCACCGAAACCGCGATCCGCCTTCTCGATCATGCCGAGGGCGACGACATGCGGCTGACGCTGGTGAAGGGCGCCGATCACCGGTTCTCGACGCCCGAGTGTCTGGCACTGATCGAGACGGCGCTTGCCGAGGTGATCGAGCGGCTGTGATCCGCCGCCCAGCGGTTTTCAATTTGCCAGCCCAGCGGGCTTGCGGCACACTCCGCCTCAACAGAGCGCAAAAGCGCCGCGAAAGAGGTTTCGAGCCATGCCCAACGACCCGCTGGTCTTCCTGCCCGGTTTCATGTGCGATGCACGCCTGTTCTGGCACCAGTTGCAGGACCTGTCGAGTGAACGCAGCGTGATGGTCGCGCGGTTGCGCGGCTCTACCATCGAGGAGATGGCGCAGGCGGTACTGGCCGATGCCCCCACACGCTTTGCGCTCGCCGGACACTGGCTGGGCGGCGTGGTGGCAATCGAGATCCTGCGCCGCGCGCCCGAGCGCGTCAGCCAACTCGCGCTGATCGATGTCTCGCCCTTACCCGAGACGCCGCAGGTCGCCGCCAGCCGCGAGACCCGGATCGTGGGGGCGCGCACGGGGCGGCTCGACGAGATGATGCTCGACGAGATCCCCTCCGACTCGCTCGCCCCCGGCGCGGGCCGCGCCACCGTACAGGCGCTGATGCTGGAAATGGCGGCCGCTCTCGGCCCCGACGCGTTCGAGCGCCAGTCGCGCGCGCTGATGCGCCGCCCCGATCTGCAACGCACACTGCGCAACACCAAGACGCGGGCGCTTTTGATGTGCGGCGAATATGACCGCATCTGCCCGCCGCGCCGCCATGAATTCCTTGCCGAGCTGATGCCCCATGCGGAATACCGGCTGATCCTGGGCGCTGGCCACATGAGCCCGCTCGAACAGCCCGAGAAGATTACCCAAGGGCTGCGCGACTGGCTTGGCGCACCGCTACTCCTGGCGTGAGCGGCCTGCCGAACGCCTGGCCAAGCGGACGGCACCTTGCGCGCTTGTCACCCCCGGGCGCGGCATTTAACCTTTGCAAAAGGGCCGCGCGGGACGAATCCGCCGCGCAGCCGAGGGCAGCAGGATCGAGGGCAGGCATGGCAGGGGCGCAGCTTCGCACCGTCGCATTGGCATTTCTCGTCGGGCTCGGCACTCAGGCCGCGCTCGCAAAGGACGTGATCACCAAGCAATACGAGGATGGCGGGCTCTACGAGGGCACCTTCACCGACGGCAAGCAGGACGGCTACGGCACCTACAAGCTTCCCTCGGGCTATGAATACGAGGGCGAATGGGTGATGGGCGAGATCCGCGGTCAGGGCCGCGCACGCTTTCCCAACGGCTCCGTCTACGAGGGCGAATTCGCCCGCGGCAAACCCAATGGCAAGGGCAAGATCACCTTTGCCGACGGCGGCACCTATGAGGGCGACTGGCTCAACGGCCAGATCACCGGCACCGGGACCGCCCGTTACGCCAACGGCTCAACCTATACCGGCCAGTTCCGCGATGCGATGCATGACGGCAAGGGCACGCTCGAGAGTGCGAACGGCTATCGCTACGAGGGCGACTGGCTGGGCGGGATCAAGCAGGGGGTGGGCAAGATCACCTATCCCGACGGCTCGACCTATGAAGGCCAGATGGCAAACGGCCAGCGCGATGGCGAGGGTACGCTGACGATGACCGACGGGCTGAGCTATGTCGGGCAGTGGAAAGACGGGCAAATGAACGGGATGGGAACGCTGACCCAACCCAATGGCGATGTCTACGAAGGCGAGATGGCGGGCGGCAAGCGCCACGGCAGGGGCCGCGTGACCTATGCCAATGGCGATATCTATACCGGCGAGTTCCTGCTCGACAAACGCCACGGCACCGGGACCTTCCGCGGCACCGATGGCTATGTCTATGCCGGCGACTGGAACGAGGGCCGGATCGAAGGCGAAGGCCGCGCCACCTACCCGGACGGCTCGATCTACGAGGGCCATTTCCTCAACGACCAGCCCGACGGCCAAGGCAAGATCACCTATCCCGACGGCTCGAGCTACGAGGGCGGCTGGGTCGCGGGAGTGATCGAGGGCACCGGCATCGCGCATTACGCCAACGGGCTCGTCTATGAGGGCGAGTTCAAGAACGCGCGCAATGACGGGCGCGGCAAGATGACCTATCCCGACGGCTATACCTATGAGGGCGACTGGGCCGATGGCCAGCGCGACGGCCAGGGTATCGCGCACTATGCCGACGGCACGATCTATGAGGGCGGGTTCAAGCGCGGCCAGCGCGACGGAACGGGCAAGCTGACGATGCCCGACGGGTTCGTCTACGAGGGTGAGTGGCGCAATGGTGCGATCGACGGCGCAGGCCGGGCGGTCTATGCCAATGGCGATGTCTACGAGGGCAATTTCACCAATGGCAAGCGCGAGGGGCAAGGCAAGATGACCTATGCTTCGGGCAAGACCGCCGAGGGCCAGTGGACGAATGATGCGCTCGCGACCGGCGGGGGGACAGGCGCGGAGACGAGCGCGCCGCCCAGCCCCGACACCGCCGAGAGCGCGCCCGCGCAGGACACGCCCGCGGGCAATTGAGCGCGCAACTCCCGGCCCGTGCGCTCGTGACAGCTGCGGGAGCCTCCGGCGGGGATATTTTTACCAACTCGAAGGGGTAGCGGACGATCAGATCCGCGCACCGGCGTCGAGCTTGGCGAGAATGGCTTCGGCCGTCTTCAGCTTGCCTTCGCGCGTCGCTTCGTCCTGCTTGTCCCAGTTGCGGTAGACGAGTTTCATTCGGGCATTCCCTTCGAACCGGGCGCGATGGCGGTCGATGAAATGCCAGTAGAGGCTGTTGAACGGGCAGGAGTCTTCGCCCTCCTTCGCCGTCACCGCATAGGCGCAGCCCCCGCAATAATCCGACATCTTGTCGATATAGGCGCCCGAGGAAATATAGGGTTTCGAGGCGATGACCCCGCCATCGGCGAACTGGCTCATCCCTGCCGTATTGGGCGCCTCCACCCATTCATAAGCGTCGATATAGACGGCGAGATACCAATCCTGCACCTGGCGCGGATCGATGCCCGCCAGCAGCGCGAAATTCCCTGTCACCATCAGCCGCTGGATGTGATGGGCATAGGCGAGATCGCGTGTCTGGATGATCGCGGCTTTCATGCAGGCCATGTCGGTTTCGGCCGACCAGTAGAACCATGGCAGGTCGCGTTTGTGGTTCAGCGCGTTGCGGGACGTGTAATCGGGCCCTTCGAGGAAATAGATCCCGCGGACATATTCGCGCCAGCCGAGGATCTGACGGATGAACCCCTCGACAGACTGGATCGGGGCCCTGCCCGCCCTGTAGGCCGCTTCGGCCGCGTCGCACACCTCGCGCGGGGTAAGCAAGCAGAGATTGAGGCACGAAGACAGGAGCGAGTGATAGAGGAGCCGATCATCCTCCAGCATCGCATCCTGATAGGGGCCGAAATCGCAAAGGTTGTGGGAGATGAAATGCTCCAGCGCGCGTTCCGCCTGCGCGCGGCTGACGGGCCAGTTGAATTCCTCCAGCGTGCCGAAATTGTCGGGAAATTCCGCCGCGACCATGTCGAGTACCTCTTGCACCAACGTATCCTTGCGGAATGTGGGCGCGGGCTCGCGGAAGAGATCTGGCTGGGCGGGCTTGCGGTTCTCCTTGTCGTAATTCCAGGTGCCGCCCGCCGGATCGTCACCCTCCATCAGTAGGCCGGTCTCGCGGCGCATCTCGCGGTAAAACCACTCCATGCGCAGCTCCTTGCGACCCTTGGCCCAATCCGCAAAGCGTTTCTCCGAGCAGATGAAGCGGTCGTCGGGCAACTGGCGGATCTTAATGGGCGCGCTGTCGAACGTCTCGCGCAGGCGCCATTCACCGGGCGCGAGGGTCAGGACCTCCTCTGCCCCGACCTCCTCGGCACGCCTCGCGAATTCTCCGACGAGAGAGCCCGCGTTCTCAGCATCGGTGAGCTTCGTATAGAGAACGCGCCAGCCGTCGCGCTCCAGCTCATCGGCAAAGCGGCGCATCGCGGCGAAGGTCAGGGCGAGTTTCTGCTTGTGATGGCCGGTATAGGTCGCCTCCTCGCGCACCTCGGCCATGACCACCACGTCGCGCGCCTTGTCCCCCGCGCGCAAAGCCGCGCCCTCAGGGCTGAGCTGATCGCCGAGCACCGCGATCAGGCAGGGTTTACCGTCGCTCACCAGGGGATCTCCTTGCCCGCATGGTCGAAGAAGCCACCGGTTTGCGCCGGGCTCAGGCCGTCGAGCACATCGAGCAGACGCCGCGCGGCCTCGGCGGGGGCGAGTTTGTCGCGCGGGTAATCGGCGGTGAAGGGCGTGTCGACCGTGCCGGGATGGAGGGCCGCGACCACGAGATGTTTGTGACTGCGGGCCAGTTCGATCGCAGCCCCGTGCAAAAGCTGGTTCAGTGCGGCCTTGGAGGTGCGGTAGCTATACCACCCGCCCAGCCGGTTATCTCCGATCGAGCCCACCCGTGCCGAGAGCGCCGCGAAGCGCGCGGGCCGGTCACGGGGGAGCAGGCGGGCTGCGTGTTTCAGAACCAGCGCCGGCCCGATAGCGTTCACCGCGAACTGGCTGGCGAGTTCCCCGGGCGTGAGCTGCGAGAGCGATTTCTCCGGCGTGCCAAGCGCGCCCGAGGCCACGAATACCAGATCGACCGGACTTTCAATCCCGGCGAGCCCCGCCTCGATCGACGCCTCGTCCGTCACGTCGAAGCCGTCGCGCGACCGCGACAGACCGCGCACCCGGTAGCTGCGCGCCTCCAACTCGGCACGGATCGTAGCCCCGATCCCGCCCGTATCTCCGATCACGATTGCCTGAGGGGTCACGCCTACCTCCCTTTTTTGCTCGCTCAAGGCTACGCAGCCTCCCCCCGCGCGGTTTCTTTTTTGCTTTCCATTTGGGGCTCGGCGCTTATAGTGCGCCCCATGACACGGGACTTTCATATCCAGATCCAGACCGCCGGGGCCAGCGCCCGTGGCGCGATCTCCCGTGGTCTCCTTCTTCTTAGCAGCCTCTGAGCGTGCCTTCGGGCGCGAACGCTCAGGGGTATCCAGCGCCCGGACAACTTCCGAAAGCCACCGCGCAATGCTGGCCTTCGGGACCAACTGACGCTAAGAGCCAAGACGAAAGAGACAGCAGATGGCCCAGACCATGACCGACAAATCCCGCGTTCTGATTTTCGACACCACCCTGCGCGATGGCGAGCAATCGCCGGGTGCGACGATGACCCATGACGAGAAGCTCGAGATCGCCGACCTGCTCGACGAGATGGGCGTCGACATCATCGAAGCCGGTTTCCCGATCGCCTCGATCGGCGACTTCGAGGCGGTGAGCGATATCGCGAAACGGGCGAAGACCTCCACGATCTGCGGCCTTGCACGCGCGAAGCTGCCCGATATCGACCGCTGCTGGGAAGCGGTGAAGCACGCCAAATCGCCGCGCATCCACACCTTCATCGGCACCTCGCCGCTGCACCGTGCGATCCCGAACCTCGACATGGACCAGATGGCAGAAGTGATCCACGAAACGGTGACGCATGCGCGCAATCTGTGCGACAACGTGCAGTGGTCGCCGATGGATGCGACCCGGACCGAACATGATTACCTCTGCCGCGTCGTCGAGATCGCGATCAAGGCGGGGGCCACGACGATCAACATCCCCGACACGGTGGGTTACACCGCACCGGCCGAGTCCGCTGCACTGATCCGCATGCTGCTCGAGCGCGTGCCGGGCGCCGATGAGATCATCTTCGCCACTCACTGCCACAACGATCTGGGCATGGCGACGGCGAACGCGCTGGCCGCAGTCGACGCCGGCGCACGTCAGATCGAATGCACGATCAACGGTCTGGGCGAGCGCGCGGGCAATACCGCGCTCGAAGAGGTGGTGATGGCGATGAAGGTGCGCCACGACATCATGCCCTACGACACCGGCATCGACACCACCAAGATCATGAACATCTCGCGCCGCGTGGCGCAGGTCTCGGGCTTCCCGGTGCAGTTCAACAAGGCGATCGTCGGCAAGAACGCCTTCCTGCATGAAAGCGGCATCCACCAGGACGGCGTTCTGAAGAACGTCGAGACCTTCGAGATCATGAAACCCTCCGATATCGGCATCACCGAGACCAATATCGCGATGGGCAAGCATTCGGGCCGCGCCGCGCTGCGCTCGAAGCTCAACGATCTCGGCTATGATCTGGCCGACAACCAGCTCAACGATGTCTTTGTGCGCTTCAAGGCGCTGGCCGATCGCAAGAAAGAGATCTACGACGACGACCTGATCGCGCTGATGTCGGACACCGCCGCGAACACGGCGGACGACTACCTGCAAGTGAAATGGCTGCGCGTGGTCTGCGGTTCGGACGGCCAGGAAGCCGAGCTGAAGATGCTCGTCGATGGCGAAGAGAAAAGCTGCAAATCCGAAGGCGACGGCCCGGTTGATGCAGTCTTCAACTGCGTGAAGTCGATCTACCCGACCAAGGCGAAGCTGAAGCTCTATCAGGTCCATGCAGTGACCGAGGGCACCGACGCGCAGGCGACCGTGTCCGTACGTCTGGAGGAGGATGGGCGCATCGTGACCGGCTCGGCTGCCGATACCGACACGATCCTCGCCTCGGTGAAGGCCTATGTCGGCGCGCTCAACCGCCTGCGGGTGCGCAGCCAGAAGACCGCGCCGGATGCGGATGTGAAACAGGTCAGCTACAAACTCTGATCCGCGACTGGCGAGTCGGCGACAATCGGGCAGCCCCACGCGGGCTGCCCTTTGAACATCCCCCCCCTCCTGCACCTGCGGAATCCGCAAATCAGCACGATTTCGTGACAGGTTGATAATCTGGATTTTTCAGGTCGGTTTTTGCCCCCTGGACAGGCAGAAATGTTGAAAAAGGTCAATCGCTTGATCGCCCTTGCGCGGATAACCGCAGGCCACCTGTTGCCGCAGCGCAAATCCGCTTCCACGCCAGCGCCGCTTTGACTATACGAAGCCCGGACCACGACGGGCGCGAGTCGGGGTTTTCACGACTTTTGCGACGGGACAGGCGGACAAATGGTAGCTGGGATCTTCTCTTCCGACATGGCGATCGACCTCGGGACGGCGAACACGCTGGTCTACGTGAAGGGCAAGGGCATCGTGCTGAACGAACCCTCGGTGGTCGCCTATCACGTCAAGGACGGCAAGAAGCAGGTCCTCGCGGTCGGTGAGGACGCCAAGCTGATGCTCGGCCGCACCCCCGGCTCGATCGAAGCAATCCGTCCGATGCGCGACGGCGTCATCGCCGATTTCGACAGCGCCGAGGAAATGATCAAGCATTTCATCCGCAAGGTGCACAAGCGCTCGACCTTCTCGAAGCCGAAGATCATCGTCTGCGTCCCCCATGGCGCGACCCCGGTCGAGAAACGTGCGATCCGCCAGTCGGTTCTCTCGGCAGGCGCCCGTCGCGCCGGCCTGATCGCGGAACCGATCGCGGCGGCCATCGGCGCGGGCATGCCGATCACCGATCCCACGGGCTCGATGGTGGTCGATATCGGCGGCGGCACGACCGAGGTGGCCGTTCTCTCGCTGGGCGATATCGTCTATGCGCGCTCGGTGCGCGTGGGCGGCGACCGCATGGACGAGGCGATCATCTCCTATCTGCGCCGCAACCAGAACCTTCTGGTGGGCGAATCCACCGCCGAGCGGATCAAGACCACGATCGGCACCGCGCGTATGCCCGATGATGGGCGCGGCATGAGCCTTCACGTGCGCGGCCGTGACCTGCTGAACGGCGTGCCGAAAGAGACCGAGATCACTCAGGCGCAGGTCGCCGAGGCTCTGTCCGAACCGGTGCAGTCGATCTGCGACGCGGTGATGCAGGCGCTCGAGACCACGCCCCCGGATCTGGCCGCAGACATCGTTGATCGCGGCGTGATGCTGACCGGCGGCGGCGCCCTTCTGGGCGAGCTGGACCTGGCGCTGCGCGAGCAGACCGGCTTGTCGATCTCGATTGCCGATCAGTCGCTCAACTGTGTTGCGCTCGGCACCGGCAAGGCGCTTGAATACGAAAAACAGCTTCGCCACGTGATTGATTACGACAGCTGAGTTGGGCCCGGGAACGCATAACGCCCGGCCAGAGAGCTGACCGGAGACGGAATTGGCCAGAAACCGCGACGATCAGGACTATATCGGACCGCTGCGCCGTCTGGGTGTGGCGGTTCTCGCGTTGCTGCTTCTGACATTCTTCCTGATCTGGCGCATCGACAGCCCGCGGATGGAGCGCGTGCGCTCGGCCCTCGTCGACCGCTTCGTGCCAAGCTTCGACTGGGCGATGGCGCCGGTGACCAAGATCACCGACATGATCGAGGGTTTTCAGTCCTACTCCCGGATCTACGAACAAAACCAAGAACTTCGCCGCGAGCTTCAGAAAATGAAGGCCTGGCGCGAGACGGCCGGTCAGCTTGATCAGCAAAACGCCAAGCTGCTCGCGCTGAACAAGGTGCGGCTTGATCCGAAGCTCACCTCCGTTTCGGGACGAGTGCTGGCCGATAGCGGCTCGCCGTTTCGCAAATCGGTGCTGCTGAATGTCGGCAAGCGCGACGGGATCGTGGATGGCTGGGCCACGATGGACGGGCTGGGCCTCGTGGGACGGATCTCGGGCGTGGGGGCCTCGACATCGCGCGTGCTGTTGCTGACCGATGCCTCGAGCCGGATCCCGGTGAGCATCCCCGCCTCTGGCCAGAACGCGATCCTCGCGGGCGACAACTCCCCCTACCCGGTGATCGACTTCCTTGAGCATTCCGACCGTGTGCGTCCGGGCGACCGGGTGATCTCCTCGGGCGATGGCGGCGTCTTCCCGGCTGGTCTCTTGGTGGGCGAAGTGTTCGAAGATCGCAGCAAGCGCCTGCGGGTGCGCCTTTCGGCCGATTACGAGCGCCTGGATTTCCTGCGCGTACTACGCTCCTATCCGGTGGACCGCATCGACAGCTCGGGCGGGCTGATCGCCCCGGATCCGGAACTGATCGAACAGGAAGCCGCCGAGAAGGCGCGCGCCGAGGCCGCCGAGGGCTCGATCGAAACCGGCGACGGCCCCGAAGCGACGGACGGCGCGACGGGGGCAGGTCAATGATCGACCCGCTCACCCGCCGCCGGCTTGGCTATCGCACGCTCTTCATCGGCATCGGGATCGTGCTGATCTTCGTGCGTCTGCTGCCACTGAGCCATACGCCCGGCGCCCTGCCCGGCCCCGATCTGATGCTGGCGCTGACGCTGGCTTGGGTGCTGCGCCGCCCTGAATACGTTCCCGCACTGCTGATCGTTGTCGTTTTCCTGCTCGAGGATATCCTGTTCTGGCGGCCGATCGGGCTCTGGACCCTGATCGTGCTCGGCGCGACCGAATTCCTGCGTGCCCGGGAGAACGCGTTGCGCGATCTGCCATTCGCGCTGGAATGGGCGTTGGTTGCGGTGCTGCTGGTGGTTATGATGTCGCTCAAGCGGTTCATGCTGATGATCGTGATGGTCGAGCAGCCGGCTCTCGGTCTGGAGCTGTTCCGCATGTTGATGACGCTGGCGGCCTATCCGGTTGTCGTGGTGGTCTCGCGGATCGCTTTCGGGCTTCGACGTGCCGCGCCGGGCGAGGTCGACGCCTTCGGGCACAGGTTGTGAGAGGGGTGCCATGAGACGATCCCCGAAAGACACGGAAGAAAGCACTCGCCGCATCACGCGCCGCGGCTTGATGCTGGGCGGCGCACAGGTTGCGGTGATGGCCGTCCTCGCGGCCCGCATGCGCAAGATGCAGCTCGAGGATGCCGATCAGTATCGACTACTGGCCGAGGGAAACTCGGTGAAGATCCGCCTGATCCCGCCCGCGCGCGGTTTGATCTTCGACCGCAACGGCGTGCTGCTTGCCGGCAACGAACAGAATTACCGCGTCACCATCACCCGCGAGGATACCGACGATGTCGATGCGACACTGACCGAGCTGCGCCGCCTGATCCCGATCACCGATGCGGATGCCGCCGATATCCTGCACGACATTCGCCGCCGCCCGCCGACGACGCCGGTGACCGTGGCCGACCGCCTGACCTGGGACGAGTTCTCGCGCGTTGCTGTCAACGGCCCGTCCCTGCCGGGTGTGAACCCCGATGTGGGCCTCTCGCGCCTCTATCCGCGCCAGGACGATTTCGCCCATGTGATCGGCTATGTCGGCCCGGTTTCGGATTTCGATCTCTCGAAGATGGAAGATCCCGATCCGCTCTTGCTGATCCCGAAATTCCAGCTTGGAAAATCCGGCATCGAGGCGAAGGAAGAGGACGTGTTGCGCGGCGAAGCGGGCCAGCGCCGGGTCGAGGTGAACTCGGCCGGTCGCGAGATGCGCGAGCTGTCGCGCGAGCCGGGCAAGCCGGGCGAGAATATCCAGCTCACCATCGATTACCGGCTGCAGAATTACGCTTTGCAGCGGCTCGAAGAGGAATCGGCGGCGACCGTCGTGATCGACGTGACCAATGGCGATGTGCTGGCCTGCGCCTCCGCCCCCTCGTTCGACCCGAACCTCTTCGTGCGTGGAATTTCGGTCTCCGATTACCGCCGACTGACGCAGGACGATCACCGCCCGTTGGCCGATAAAACCGTGCAGGGCCTTTACCCCCCCGGCTCGACCTACAAGATGGTCACCGCGCTAGCCGCTCTCGAAGCCGGGCTGGTGACACCCGAGGAGACCGTCTGGTGCCCGGGCTATGTCGAGATCGCGGGGCGCCGTTTCCACTGCTGGAAAGGCGCGGGTCATGGCCATGTGAACATGACCAAGAGCCTCGAGCAGTCCTGCGACGTCTATTACTACGAACTCTCGCAACGCGTCGGCATCGACAAGATGAGCGATATGGCGCGCCGACTGGGTGTCGGCGTGAAGCCCGACCTGCCGATGTCGGCGGTCAAGGAAGGCGTGGCGCCCACGAAGGAATGGAAGCAGGAGCGTTACGGCAAGGACTGGCTGATCGGCGACACGGCGAACGCCGCGATCGGTCAGGGCTATGTTCTCGCCTCGCCGATGCATCTCGCGATCATGGCGGCGCGCATCGCGAGCGGCAAGAAGGTCGAACCACGGCTGATCCGGGCGCGCGATGGGGTCGAACAGCCGGTGCGGGTGAGCGACGATCTGGGCATCGCGAAAGAGCATCTCGCCGATGTGCGCCGCGGCATGACAGCGGTGGTGAACTCCGCGCGCGGCACCGCGCGCGGTTCGCGCATCGCGATGACCGAATGGAAGATGGCGGGCAAGACCGGCACCTCGCAGGTGCGCAACATCACCAAGGCCGAACGGGCGCGCGGCGTGATCCGCAACGAGCAGCTGCCCTGGAACCGCCGCGACCACGCGCTGTTCGTGGCCTTTGCTCCAGTCGACAATCCGCGCTACGCGGTCTCGGTCGTGGTCGAGCACGGCTCGGGCGGCTCGACCGCCGCAGCCCCGATTGCGCGCGACGTACTTCTTTTTGCGCTGGCTGGCGGACTGCCCCCGGATGACGCCTACCCGTCCTCGGCGCGCGCGAAGGCGAAGGACCTCAACAACTCGCTCAATCTGGTCGACCCGGAAACGGTGCAAAAGCCGCAGGCGAGGTCACGCGCATGAGCTATCTCGAGAGCAATCTCAAGACCGTCCCCGTGGGATGGCGCAAGATCCTCTACATGAACTGGCCGCTGGTCATCTTGCTGACGGCAGTCGCCTGCGCGGGCTTCCTGATGCTCTATTCGGTGGCGGGCGGCAATCTCAGGACCTGGGCCGAACCGCAGATGAAACGCTTCGCGCTCGGCATGGTGGCGATGTTCACCGTGGCCTTCGTCCCGATCTGGTTCTGGCGCAACGTTTCGGCGGCTGCCTATTTCGTGGCCCTGCTGTTGCTGGTCGCGGTGGAGTTCTTTGGCGCGATCGGCATGGGCGCTCAGCGCTGGCTGGAGATCGGCCCGTTGCGAATCCAGCCCTCCGAACTGATGAAGATCACCCTCGTGATGCTGCTTGCAGCCTATTACGACTGGCTGCCGGTCGAGAAGGTCTCGCGCCCGCTATGGGTGTTCATCCCTGCCGTGATCATTCTCACGCCCACCTTCCTCGTGCTGGCCCAGCCCGACCTCGGCACCGCCGTCATGCTGGTGCTCGGCGGTGCTTTCGTGATGTTCGCCGCCGGGGTGAGCCTTTGGTATTTCGGGACCGTTCTGGCATTGGTCGTGGCGCTGGTCTTCGGCGTGATGGAGAGCCGCGGGACCGAGTATCAGCTGCTCCATGACTACCAGTACAAGCGGATCGACACCTTCCTCGATCCCGGCTCGGACCCTCTCGGCGCGGGCTACAACATCATGCAGGCGCAGATTGCGCTCGGCTCGGGCGGCTGGTCGGGGCGCGGCTTCATGCAGGGCACGCAGAGCCGCCTGAACTTCCTGCCCGAGAAGCATACCGATTTCATCTTCACCACGCTCGCCGAAGAGTTCGGCTTCGTCGGTGCCTTCTCGCTGCTGATGCTCTATGCCGGGATCATCGGCTTCGCCCTCTATACTGCGATGGCCACGAAGGACCGCTTCGCCTCGCTTCTCAGTTTCGGGGTGGCTGGGACATTCTTCTTCTTCTTCGCGATCAACATGGCGATGGTGATGGGGCTGATGCCGGTGGTGGGCGTGCCCTTGCCGCTTGTCTCTTACGGTGGCACCGCGATGATGATCCTTCTGGCCGCCTTCGGGCTGGTCCAAAGCGCCCATATTCACCGACCGAGGCAAAGATGATCCGGGTTCTTTTCGCCGACAAACCCTCGAACTGGCCGCGTTACGAGGGGCCGCTGAGCGACGCCATCGCCGCAACCAGCCTCGAAGCCGAGATCGTCCAACCCGGCGAGGCCGATTCCTCAACCGTCGATTACATCGTCTATTCGCCGCAAGGCCCGGTGCAGGATTTCACCGCCTATACCAAGGCGAAAGCCGTGCTGAACCTCTGGGCCGGGGTCGAGCGTGTGGTGGGCAACACCACCTTGACGCAGCCGCTCTGCCGGATGGTCGATCAGGGGCTGGAACGCGGCATGGTCGAATACGTGACCGGCCATGTGCTGCGCTATCACCTCGGAATAGATGCGACACTGGCGCAGCAAGACGGGGTCTGGCGCCATGACGGGGGCGTGCCACCGTTGGCGCGCAACCGCTCGGTTGTGATGCTGGGGCTCGGGGCCTTGGGCAAGGCCTGCGCCGAGGCGCTGGCGGGGCTGGGCTTCGCCGTGACAGGCTGGAGCCGGACGCCAAAGGAGATTGCGGGGATCACCTGTCTGAGCGGCGAAGAGGGTCTGCGCGAGGCACTGTCGCGCGCCGAAATCCTCGTCTCGATCCTGCCCGATACGCCCGAGACGACCGATCTTCTGAATGCCGAGACGCTGGCGCTGCTGCCGGAACGCGCGCGGATCATCAACCCCGGTCGCGGCACGCTGATCGACGACGAGGCGCTGCTGGCGGCGCTGGATCGCGGGCAGGTCAGTCATGCGACGCTCGATGTCTTCCGCACCGAGCCTCTGCCCCCCGAGCACCCCTATTGGGCGCATCCCAACGTGACGGTCACGCCCCATATCGCCGCCGAAAGCCGGGCCGAGACCGCCTCGGAAGTGATCGCCGAGAATATCCGGCGCGGCGAGGCCGGTGAGCCGTTCCTATACCTGGTCGACCGTTCGCGCGGCTATTGAACGCCGAGGGGCGCTGCCCCGCTCGCTGACGCGAGCCCCCGGGATATTTAGGCCAAGAGGAAGATCAGAGCGCGGGCGCGTCGAGTTCGAGTTGCCGTGCGAGATCCGCGAGGCGCGTTTCCTGGCCGGACCAGTCGGCGGCGCGCGAGGCGAACAGGGTTGCCTGCGATTGGTGGATCAGCCCGTCGGAGAGGATCTTCAGGTGGTTGGCGCGCAGCGTCTCGCCGCTCGAGGTGATATCGGCCACGGCCTCGGCGGTGAGATTGGCGATCGTGCCCTCGGTCGCGCCCTGACTGTCGACCAGTTGCCAGTCGGCGACGCCCTGCCGCGTCAGAAACTCGCGCACCAGCCGGTGATATTTCGTGGCGATGCGCAGGCGAAAGCCATGCGTCGCGCGGAAGCGGTGGGCGGCGGCGTCGAGATCTTCGAGGCTGTCGACATCCGACCAGCAAGCCGGCACGGCGATGATCAGATCGGCATGGCCGAAGCCCATCGGCGCGAGATCGACGACCTGGCTTTCCCAATCGGCGAGCTTTTCGCGCACGAGATCGGAGCCGGTGACGCCAAGATGGATACGCCCCGCGGCCAGCTCGCGCGGGATTTCCCCCGCCGAAAGCAGCACCAGCTGCACGCCCTCGGCCCCTTCGACCGCGCCTGCATATTCGCGCTCCGAGCCGGTGCGCTTGAGCGTGATGCCAGCTTGCGCGAACCAGTCGAAGGTCTTCTCCATCAGACGGCCCTTGGAGGGCACACCGAGCTTGATCATGCCTTTCCCTCCAGATCGGCCATCAGCCCTGCGCGGATCACGCCGCCCACGGCCGGGATCTCGCGCCCCTGCCCCAGCTGCCGGGTCAACGCGTCGTAGCGCCCGCCCGAGGCGACCGGCGGCAGGTCGGGATTGGCAGCGGTGAAGGTGAAGACGAAGCCGTCGTAATATTCCATCGTCGAGCGGCCGTGGCTGGCGTCGAATTGCAGGGTGGCGAGGTCGATGCCTTTCGCGGCGAGCGCCGACAGGCGGCGTTCGAGCCGCACGATGGCGGGTTCGAGCGCCGGGATCGCAAGTGTGCGCAAGGCGGCGGGCGCAGCCACGGCCGGGCAGCGCAGTTCGGCCAGAGCGTTGAGCGCAGCGACCGCGTCGGAGGCGAGCGGCGGGGCCTTCGCATCGGCTTCGAGCGCTGCGATCCGCGCCTCCATCTCCTCGCGCGAGCGCAATCCGATCCAAGGCGCGCCGGAGCGTTGTCCTGTCAGCAGATCGGCGCGGGCCTTGGGCACCTCGATCTGACCGGAATAGCGGGCAAGCAGGTGCTGGAACCGCTTGGGCCGCCAGATGTGACGGGCGAGAGCGGCCTTGCGTTCGGGCAGCGTGTCGAGCCCATCGACGGCGGCGCGCAACAGGCCCATATCGCCGATCGTGGCGGAAAGCTTGAGCTTGGACAGCAGCCCGGAGAAGAGCGCGAAAACCTCGGCGTCGGCGGCTTCCGGGTCGGCGCGGTCGAAGATCTCGAAACCGGCCTGGAAATACTCGTTCGAGCGTGCCGGTCCGCGATGGTCCTGACGGCGAAAAACCTCACCAGCATAGGCGTAACGCGCGGGTTCGGCACCATTGGCCATGTGTTCTTGCACGACCGGCACGGTGAAGTCCGGACGCAGCATCATCTCGCCGCGCAGCGGGTCGGCGGTGACATAGGCGCGGGCGCGGATATCCTCGCCGTAAAGGTCGAGAAGCGCCTCGGCGGGTTGCAGGATGTCGGGCGTGACCTCGACCGCGCCGGCGGCGAGGAATTGTTCCAGCAGACGGCCCGCCTGCGCCCGCGACTGCGCCTTGTCCGCCATTATTCGGCCTCGTAGCGCGCAAGGATCTCTTGCACTTTTGCAACCATTTCGCCGGTCGGAACCTCGAATTGCGCGGGTTGGGATTTCCATTCCTCAACCGTCGCGTCCTGAGCGATCTTCGCACCGAGGATCAGGTCCTTGATCTGGACGACGCCGCGTTGCGCCTCGTCCGAGCCCTGGATGATTGCGACCGGGCTTTCACGTTTATCCGCGTATTTGAGCTGGTTGCCGAAGTTCTTCGGGTTGCCGAGATAGACCTCGGCGCGGATGCCAGCGGTGCGGAGCGTCGAGGCGAGTGCCATGTAATCGGCCATGCGGTCGCGATCCATCACGGTCACGACGACCGGGCCTTGTGCCGTGCCGCCGATGCGGCCCTTGGCGCGCAGTGCAGCCAGCAGGCGGTCGACGCCGATCGAGACGCCGGTGGCCGGGACGACCTGGCCGGTGAAGCGCTTGACGAGGTCGTCATAGCGTCCGCCGCCTGCGACCGAGCCGAACTGGCGCGGGCGGCCCTTTTCGTCGGTGATCTCGAAGGTCAGCTCGGCTTCGAAGACCGGGCCGGTGTAATAGCCCAGGCCCCGCACGACCGAGGGGTCGATGACGATGCGGTCGGGGCCGTAGCCCTGCGCGTCGAGCAGCGAGGCGATCTGTTCGAGTTCGTCCACGCCCTCCGCTCCGAGCGCCGAGCCGGCGACCAGTTCGCGCAGGCGGGCGACGGTGGCGGCGTTGTCATCGCGCTTGGCCTCCATGAAACCCATGACCGTGTCGGCCTGAGCCTCGGACAGCCCCGCGCCCTTGGTGAAATCGCCCGACTCGTCCATCCGACCCGCGCCCATCAGAAGACGCACGCCCTCCTCGCCGAACTTGTCGAACTTGTCGATCGCGCGCAGGACGATCCCGCGTTCCTCTTCGAACTTCGACGGGTCGGACGGGTCGAGCACGCCCGCGACTTCCATCACCCCGTTCAGAACCTTGCGGTTGTTCACCCGCACCACATAATCGCCGCGCGGAATGCCGACCGCTTCCAGCGCATCCGAGAGCATCCCGCAGATCTCGGCGTCAGCCGCCACCGAGGGCGCGCCCACGGTATCGGCATCGCATTGGTAGAACTGGCGGAACCGCCCCGGGCCAGGTTTTTCGTTGCGCCAGACCGGGCCCATGGTGAAGCGACGGTAAGGCGTGGGCAGATCGTTGCGATATTGGGCGGCGACGCGGGCCAGAGGCGCCGTCATGTCATAGCGCAGCGCCAGCCACTTGCCGTCATCTTCCTCCTGCCACGCAAACACACCCGCGTTCGGGCGGTCCACATCGGGGAGGAACTTGCCCAGCGCCTCGACGGTCTCGATGGCCGAGGTTTCCAGCGCCTCGAAGCCATGCGCGCGATAAACCTCGGCGATCTTGGCCAGCATGTCGGCGCGCTCGGTCACCTCCGCGCCGAAATAGTCGCGGAAGCCCTTGGGCGTCTCGGCCTTGGGGCGGGGCTGTTTTTTCTCTTTGGCCATCGGCTTGCACCTGATCTGATCTCGCGCGAGGGTGTAGCCCAAGGGGCTGGCCCCGGCAAGCGATAGGGACGATTCATGCAAGATCGCATCGAACGGGCGGAAGAACAGATCGCCTATCTCACCAAAACGGTCGAAGATCTGTCGGATGTGGTGGTCGAACAGGGCCGCCGGATCGAGCGGCTGGAACGCCAACTCGGCCTGCTGATGGAGCGCGAGGCCGAGCGTGAATACGAGGGCGGCGGCACCATCCCGCTGGCCGATCAGAAACCGCCGCACTGGTGATGGGCGCCGCGCTCTGGGGACTGGCCGGGGTCTTCGTGGGCGTGCAGGCGCTTGTCTATGCCGCGCTGCTGATCTGGCCTGCAGGGGTCGATCTGCGCGCGGTGGTGACCCGGTTCGAGACCTGGCAGGACAGCGGCATGCTGACCTTGCAGATCTTTTTCGCCCTGCCTCTGCTAAGCGCGCTGATCTGGCGGATGCGGGTGCACCGGCAGGCACAGGCGCTGGTCGGGCTCGGCTTTCTCTGCACGGCGCTGCTGGCCGCGAGCGGCTGGCTGGAGCTATCCCAGATCGAAAGCGCGATCCGCGAGTCGGTCAACGCGCAGGATCGGCTGAGGGGGCTGGCGCTGCTGCGCTGGGGCGAGTTCGCGCTGGCAATGATGGCGGCGATCGTGTTGCGGCTGGGGTGGAGCGCACGCAAGCTTTGAGGCTCAGACCTCCTGCACCTCGCTAACCCCGCGCAGGCTGCGCAACGCGCCCTTCACCTGCGCATTGACCGGAGCCTCGCGCAGAGCGGTGATCTGGTAGCGGCAATTGCGTTCGGTATCGTAAACCATGAAGCTCACCGGCCCGCGCGATTGTACCTTGCCCTCGCGCGCAACCCGGTCGAGCAGGCTCGCGACGGAAGCCACCGCCTGCGTGTCGTCGATATGGACGAGAAGCCCGGACGATCCCGCATCCGCAGTCGCCTTGTCCACGGTCTGGGCAGCGTTCGCGACCATGCGCACCGACTCGCCATCGACCTCGACCTTCACGGTCAGCACCAGAAGGTTGCCGGTCTCCAGCACGTCACGGCAGGCCTCCAACGCTTCCGACCAGAAGGCGACCTCATAGGGGCCCGAGGCGTCGGAAAGCGCTACAAAGGCAAAACGATTGCCTTTCGCGGATTTCTTCTCGCGCACGGAGGCCACCTCGCCCGCGATCTTGGTGATGAACGGACCACCGACAGCCTTGGCCTGCACCTCTTCCCAGCTCAGCACGTTCTTGCGCTTGAGCGCGGGAAGGTAGTCCTCGATCGGGTGGCCCGAGAGGTAGAAGCCGATGGCCTTGTGTTCCTCAGCCAGACGCTCGCCCGGTAGCCAGTCATCGGTATCGGCCAGACGCGGCGGGGGCAGATCGTCACCCGCTTCGCCGAAGAGCGAAACCTGCGCCGACTCGCGCGCCTCGATCACGGCGCCCGACCAGGCCATCAGCGATTCCAGCGATTCGAAGACCCGCTTGCGGTTCGGATCGAGCAGATCGAAGGCACCGGCCCGCGCCAACATCTCCAGCGGCCGCTTGCCGACCCGCTTCATGTCGACCCGGCGGGCGAAATCGAACAGGTCCGCAAAGGGCTCGTCGCCGCGCGCCTCGACGATCATCTGCATCGCCTCGACGCCGACATTTTTCAGCGCGCCAAGCGCATAGACCAGCTTCTGATCGACCACGTCGAAGGTCGCGAGCGAGCGGTTCACGCAAGGCGGGATGATCTCGATCCCGAGCTTCTTCTGTACTTCATCAGCATAGACGGCGAGTTTGTCGGTCAGATGAATATCGCAATTCATCACCCCGCCCATGAACTCGACCGCGTGGTTCGCCTTCAGCCAGCCGGTGTAATAGCTGACCACCGCATAGGCCGCGGCGTGGGATTTGTTGAAGCCGTAATTGGCGAATTTCTCCAAGAGGTCGAAGACCTCCGAGGCCTTCTTCTTGTCGACCCCGTTCTTGGCCGCGCCCTCTTCGAATTTCGGGCGCTCGGCGTCCATCGCCTCCTTGATCTTTTTCCCCATCGCGCGACGGAGAAGGTCCGCGCCGCCAAGCGAGTAGCCCGCCATGACCTGCGCGATCTGCATCACCTGCTCCTGATAGACGATGATGCCCTGCGTCTCTTCCAGGATATGGTCGATGGTCGGGTGGACCGAGGTAATGTCGCGCAGCCCGTTCTTCACCTCGCAATAGGTCGGGATGTTTTCCATCGGCCCCGGACGATAGAGCGCCACGAGCGCCACGATGTCCTCGATACAGGTGGGTTTCATCTGGCGCAGGGCCGATTTCATGCCCTCCGATTCCACCTGGAACACCGCGACCGTCTTCGCGTCGGCGTAAAGCTTGTAGGTCTTCTCATCATCGAGCGGGATCGCGTTGATGAGGTTCTCCGCGCCCTCCGCGGGCTCGTAGAGCTGATTGCCTGCCGCATCGACATGCAGCGGGCGGCCCGATTTGAAGATCAGGTTCATCGCCGACTGGATCACCGTCAGCGTCTTCAACCCGAGAAAGTCGAACTTCACCAGACCGGCCTGTTCCACCCATTTCATGTTGAACTGGGTCGCGGGCATGTCCGAGCGCGGGTCCTGATAGAGCGGCACCAGCTCGTCAATCGGACGATCCCCGATCACGACCCCCGCCGCGTGAGTCGAGGCGTTCCGGAGCAGCCCCTCGATCGCCTTGGCGTAATCCAGAAGTCGCGCCACGACCTCTTCGTTCTTCGCGGCCTCGCGCAGGCGCGGCTCGTCGGCCAGCGCCTTTTCAATCGAGACGGGCTTCACCCCCTCGACCGGGATCATCTTCGAGAGCTTGTCGACATGGCCGTAGCTCATCTGGAGCACACGGCCCACGTCGCGCACGGCGGCCTTGGACAGAAGCGCACCGAAGGTAATGATCTGCCCCACCTTCTCGCGCCCGTATTTCTTCTGCACGTATTGGATCACCTCCTCGCGGCGATCCATGCAGAAGTCGATGTCGAAGTCCGGCATCGAGACACGTTCGGGGTTGAGGAAACGTTCGAACAGCAGCGAATAGCGCAGCGGATCAAGGTCGGTGATGGTGAGCGCATAGGCGACCAGCGAGCCCGCGCCCGAGCCCCGCCCCGGCCCGACCGGAATATCGTGATCCTTGGCCCATTTGATGAAGTCCGCAACAATCAGGAAGTAGCCCGGGAAGCCCATCTGCTCGATGATGTCGAGCTCGAATTGCAGGCGTTTCTCATACTCTTCAACCGGGGCGGCATGCGGGATCACGTCGAGACGCGCGCGCAACCCGTCCCAGGCCTGACGGCGCAGTTCCTCCACCTCGTCATCGGCGAATTTCGGCAGGATCGGCGCGCGCTTGTAGGCGGCGAAGGCGCAGCGTTTCGCGATCTCGACCGTGTTCTCGATCGCCTCGGGCAGGTCGGCGAAAAGCGCGACCATCTCACCTTCGGACTTGAAATAATGCTGCGGGGTCAGACGGCGGCGAGGCTCGATCTGATCGACATAGGCGCCTTCCGCGATACAGATCATCGCGTCATGGGCCTCATACATCTCGGTCTTCGGGAAATAGACGTCATTGGTCGCGACCAGCGGCAGACCCATCTCGTAGGCCCATTCGACGAAGGGGCGCTCGGTCGCCACTTCCGCCTCGGTCAGTGCGCCGCCCTCGCCCGGGTGGCGCTGCAACTCGACATAGAGCCGGTTGGGATAGATCCCGGCGAGCTTCTGCAACAGCGCCTTCGCGCGGTCCTTCCCCCCGTTGCGAATGAGCCGCCCGACCGGCCCGTCGGGCCCACCCGACAGACAGATCAGCCCCTCGGAATAGCGCTCCAACTCCTCGATCGTCACCTGCACCTGCGCCCCGTGCTTGTCGAGATAGAGGCACGAGTTCAGCTTCATCAGGTTCTCGTATCCGCGCTCCGTCTGCGCCAGCAGCACGACCGGCGCGGGCAGACGCGGCTTCTCGCCCGGTTTCGCGGGATCGTATTCCAGCGAGACCTGACAGCCGATGATCGGCTGCAACCCGGCCCCGATCGCGGTGACGGAAAATTCCAGCGCCGCGAACATGTTATTCGTATCGGTGACGGCCACGGCAGGCATCCCCGCCGCCTCGCACATCTTTACAAGTTTCTTCGCGGGCACGGCGCCTTCGAGCAGCGAATACTCGGTATGGACGCGCAGATGAATGAATCGGGGGCTGGTCATGGCGCCAAGCTAGCGCCGCGCGCAGGTCCGCGCCAGCCTCTCGCGACGTCTCGCCCGCGTGTTCCGGCAGACACCCGCCCAAAAATTGATCACCAGATCAAGTTTCAGGCGGGGTGCCTCTGCGAATCCCTTGCCAATCCCCATCCGCATCGGCTTTGCTGGCCCGGTCCCGTTCTACGCCGCATCGAGCGGGACGACCGGGACATACTGGTAAGGCGGCGGATCTTTCGTATGGAAATCACGTTTCTTCTCAACGGAGAAACCCGCAGCGTCGAGGTGTCGGACCCGACGCAATCCGTGCTCGATTGGCTGCGCACCGAGGGGCTGACCGGCACCAAGGAGGGCTGCAACGAGGGCGATTGCGGCGCCTGTTCGGTGATCGTGACGGATGATAGCGGCGCCAAGCCGCTCAATGCCTGCCTGATGATGATGCCCCATCTGCACGGTCGCGCCCTGCGCACCGTCGAGGGGATCGGAGGCCCCGATGGCGCGCTCCACCCCGTCCAGCAGGCGATGATCGACCATCACGGCTCGCAATGCGGCTTCTGCACGCCGGGCTTCATCGCCTCGATGGCCGCGGGCCATCTGAACGGGCGCACCGATCACAACGATCTGCTCGCCGGAAATCTCTGCCGCTGCACCGGCTACGCCCCGATCATCCGCGCCGCGAAAGCCGCCGAAGCCGCACCTGTGCCGAATTGGATGCGCGACACCCCCATCCAACTGCATGAAATATCCTCGGGGGGTGAATGGTCCGCAGGACCAGAGGGGGGCCGACAGCCCCCCTTCCTGCCGACCGGCTCGGACGAACTCGCCGAGTGGTATCTCGCCCATCCGGAGGCCACCTTGATCGCAGGCGCCACCGATGTCGGCCTGTGGGTCACGAAACAGCTCCGCGAGCTCAAAACGGTCGCCTTCCTGAACAACTGCAAGGACTTGCAGGTGATCGAGGAAACCGAGGACAGCTATATCGTCGGCGCTGGCGTTACCATTGCCGCCTTGCGCGAAGCGATGGCCGATCCCCATCCCGCCTTCGCGGAACTCCTGCGCCGCTTCGCCTCCGAACAGGTCCGGCAAGCCGCGACCATCGGCGGGAATATCGCGAACGGCTCGCCCATTGGCGACAGCCCGCCCGCGCTGATCGCGATGGGGGCAGAGCTGACCCTGCGCAAGGGCGGCACCCGCCGCACGATCCCGCTCGAGGCCTTCTTCCTCGAGTACGGCAAGCAGGACCGCACGCCCGGCGAATTCGTCGAAAGCGTCACGATCCCGAAATCCGTGCCCGATCTCGCCTGCTACAAGCTCTCGAAACGCTTCGATCAGGACATCTCCGCCGTCTGCGGCGCGCTGAACATCCCGCGTAATGGCGGGACGATCGCGGCCCCGCGTATCGCCTTCGGGGGCATGGCGGGCACTCCGAAACGCGCTGCGGCACTTGAGGCCGCGCTTGACGGCCAGCCCTTCACCGAAGAGGCGATCATGGCCGCGCTGCCCGCGCTGGAACAGGATTTCACCCCGCTCACCGATATGCGCGCCTCGGATGCCTACCGGATGGAGGCCGCGAAAGCGTTGCTGCTCCGGTATCTCCTCGAAGCCCAAGGCGAGCTTTCGATCCTGGAGGTTCAGCCATGAGTGTCGGAACCCCAAAACCCCATGATTCGGCACAGCTTCACGTCACCGGTGCCGCGCGCTATGTCGATGACATCCCCTGCCCCGCGACCACGCTGCACCTCGCCTTCGGGCTTTCGACAGAGGCCCATGCCGAGATCACCGCGCTCGATTTGAGTGCCGTGCGCACAGCCCCTGGCGTCATCGCGGTGATGACCGCCGAAGACATGCCCTTCGCCAACAATGCCTCCCCCGCGCCCGAGCCCGAACCGGTTCTGGCCGAGGGCGTCGTGAAGTTTGTCGGCCAGCCGATTTTCGTGATCGCCGCGACCAGCCACCTTGCCGCGCGCAAGGCGGCGCGTCTCGCCAAGATCGACTATGCCCCGCGTCCCGCGATCCTGACTGTCGAAGACGCTCTGGAGGCAAAGAGCCATTTCGAGGGCGGCCCCGTCACCTGGGCGCGCGGCGATACCGAGGAGGGTTTTGCCAAAGCCGAGCACATCGTCGAAGGCAGCTTCGACATGGGCGGACAGGAGCATTTCTACCTCGAAGGTCAGGCCGCGCTGGCGCTGCCCGAGGATCAGGGCATGGTGATCCGCTGCTCATCGCAACACCCGTCCGAGATCCAGCACAAGGTGGCCGACGCCTTGGGCTGCGCGATGCATGACGTGCGCGTCGAGATGCGCCGGATGGGCGGCGGCTTCGGCGGCAAGGAGAGCCAAGGCAACCATCTCGCCATCGCCTGCGCCGTGATGGCGCGCGCCACGGGTCGACCCTGCAAGATGCGCTACGACCGTGACGACGACATGATGATCACGGGCAAACGCCATGATTTCAAAATCAAATACCGGCTTGGCGCGGATGCCGAGGGAAAGATCGTCGCCGCCGAGTTCACCCATCTCGCGCGCTGCGGCTGGTCGCCGGACCTGAGCCTTCCGGTCTGCGACCGCGCGATGCTCCATGCCGACAGCTCCTATTTCCTGCCCAATATTCGGATCGAGAGCCACCGCCTGCGCACCAACACCCAAAGCGCCACCGCCTTCCGGGGCTTCGGCGGCCCGCAGGGGATGATTGCAACCGAGGTCGCGCTGGATCATCTGGCCCACGCGATGGGGCTCGACCCGCTCGATCTGCGCAAGAGGAATTACTACGACCCCGAAGGCGGGCAGAGCACGCATTATGGTCAGCCGGTCGAGGATTTCCTCCTGCCCGAGATGACAGCGGAATTGCAGAAATCTGCCGAATTCGCGGCACGGAAGGCGCAAGTTGCGGTCTGGAATAGTAATAATGCAACCTTGAAGCGGGGGATCTCGCTGACGCCGGTGAAGTTCGGGATCTCGTTTACACTGACCCAACTCAATCAGGCGGGCGCGCTCGTGCATGTCTATTCCGACGGCTCGATCCAGCTCAATCACGGCGGGACCGAGATGGGTCAGGGCCTGCACCGCAAGGTCTGTCAGGTCGCGGCCTCGATCTTCGGTGTGAGTGACGAGGATGTGCGTATCACCGCGACCGCGACCGACAAGGTGCCCAACACCTCGGCCACCGCAGCCTCGTCGGGGGCAGATCTGAACGGCATGGCGGTGAAAGCCGCCTGCGAGACGATCAAGGCGCGTCTGGCTGCGTTTTTTGCCGAGAGCGTGGGCTGCGCGCCCGAGGACGTGGAATTCAGCAATGGTGAGGTCCGCGCGGGCGCCCAATCCCTGCCCTTCGCCAAGCTCGCGAAACTGGCCCATGAGGCGCGCATTTCGCTCTCCTCCACCGGTTTCTACGCCACCCCCAAGATCAGCTGGGACCGGATCAAGGGCCAGGGGCACCCGTTCTTCTACTTCGCCTATGGCGCGGCGGTGACCGAGGTGGTGATCGACACGCTGACCGGCGAGAACCGCATCCTGCGCACCGATATCCTGCATGACGCGGGGGCCTCGCTGAACCCGGCGCTCGATATCGGGCAGATCGAGGGCGGCTACGTCCAGGGCGCGGGCTGGCTCACGACCGAGGAACTGGTGTGGGACGACAAGGGACGTCTGCGCACACATGCGCCCTCGACCTACAAGATCCCCGCCTGTTCGGACCGGCCGCGCATCTTCAATGTCAATCTGTGGGATGAACCGAACCGGGAAGACACGATCTACCGCTCGAAAGCCGTGGGCGAGCCGCCCTTCATGCTGGCGATATCGGCCTTCCTCGCACTGGAAGATGCGTGCAAATCCTGCGGACCGAACTGGCCCGATCTGCAAGCGCCCGCCACACCCGAGTCGGTGCTGGCGGCGGTGCATCGTGCACGGGGGGATGCGTGAGTCTCGACCTGGCATATCTGGCCCGCATGGCCCAACGCGGCGCGTTCACACGGGTCGTGGTGGCGCGTGCGCAAGGGTCTGTCCCGCGCGAGGAAGGGGCCGCGATGCTCGTCTGGCCTGACCGGATCGAAGGCACGATCGGCGGCGGAGCATTGGAATACGCCGCGGTCGAAAAAGCCCGCAAGGGATTGACCGGGATCGAGAAAATTCCACTCGGCCCAGCGATGGCGCAATGCTGCGGCGGGGCGGTGACGTTGGCCTATGAAACCTTCGATGCGAGTTCCGTCGCGCGGATCGCAGGCGACTGGCACGCCCGTCCGCTTGGGCGCACCACCAATCCGCCGCTCGCCCTCACGCGCGCGCTCTCGCGGGCCCGCGATCGAGGGGAAACACCTCCGATGCTGATCGGCGACTGGCTGATCGAGCGTGTTACGGCCCCTGCGACACCCGTCTGGATCTGGGGCGCGGGTCATGTCGGGCGAGCGCTCGTCAGCACGCTCGCCCCCCTGCCCGGCCTCGCGATCAGCTGGGCCGATAGTGGGGTCGAGCGCTTCCCTGAAGCGACTCCAGAGGGCGTCACGCCATTGATCGCGGAAAACCCCGCCGATCTGGTGCCGCTCGCCCCAAGCAATGCCCGCCATTTCATTCTCACCTATTCCCATGCGCTCGATCTCGAGCTCTGTCACCGCCTGCTGACCCACGGTTTCACCGGGCTCGGGCTGATCGGTTCGGCCTCGAAATGGGTGAGGTTTCGCAAACGGCTGGGCATGCTTGGCCACACCGCCGCACAAATTTCACGCATTGCCTGCCCGATAGGCGATCCGACCCTTGGCAAGCACCCCCAGGCCATTGCCCTCGGGGTCGCGACCGGGCTAGTGAAAGAGCTGACCGCAGCGCAAGCTGCCACAGAAAGAGGGACGCGCGCCGGGTGAGCGAGCTGTTGAAGATCGAAGGGCTGACCAAGGCCTATCCCGGTGTCGTGGCAAATGACGGTGTCGGCTTTTCCGTGCGTCCCGGCGAGGTTCACGCGCTTCTGGGCGAGAACGGCGCGGGCAAATCAACGCTGGTGAAGATGATCTACGGGCTGGTGAAGCCCGATGCCGGCACGATGCATTTCGCAGGCGCCCCTTATGCCCCGACGGATCCACGTGCCGCGCGTACTGCCGGTGTGGCGATGGTGTTTCAGCATTTCTCGCTCTTCGAGGCGCTCAACGTGGCCGAAAATGTCGCGCTCGGCATGGAGAATCCGCCACCGATGCGCCAGCTTTCGGGAAAGATCCGCGAGATTTCCAAGGCTTACGGCCTCCCGCTTGATCCGGCCCGCCTCGTCGGTGATCTCTCCGCGGGTGAGCGTCAGCGCGTCGAGATCGTGCGCTGCCTGTTGCAGGATCCGAAACTCCTGATCATGGACGAGCCGACCTCGGTGTTGACCCCGCAGGAGGTCGATATCCTCTTCCACACCCTGCGCAAGCTCTCCTCCGAGGGCACCGCGATCCTCTATATCTCGCACAAGCTCGAGGAAATCCGGGCGCTTTGCGAAGGCGCCACCATCCTGCGCGGCGGCAAGGTCGTGGGCTCGTGCAACCCGCGCGAGAAAACCGCGCGCGAGCTGGCCGAGATGATGGTCGGCGCCGAGCTGAAGGTGACCGATCGCGCCGAGCGCAGTTTCGGTGAGGTCGTACTCAAGGTCGCCGGTCTCTCGCTGCCGCCGATGTCGCAATTCGGTCCCGCGCTGAAGGATGTCGGCTTCGACCTGCGTGCAGGCGAAGTGCTCGGGATCGGCGGGGTCGCCGGGAACGGGCAGGAAGAATTGCTGGCCACGCTGTCGGGGGAGAAACCCTCCATCCCCGGCACGGTGACGCTGATGGGCAAGGACATCTCCTCGCTTGGGCCCAATGGCCGCCGCGCGATGGGGCTGCTCGCGGCCCCCGAAGAACGGCTTGGCCATGCCGCCGTCCCGGCGATGAGCCTGATCGAGAATGCGATCCTGACGGGCACGATGCGCAAACCGCTGACGAAGAACGGTTTCGTCGATCAGGCGGCCGCCAAGCGTTTCGCCGACGAGATCATTGCCGCCTTCGACGTGCGCACGCCCGGTTCCCATGTCGCGGCCCGCGCGCTGTCGGGCGGGAACCTGCAAAAATACGTGATCGGCCGCGAAGTTCTGCAAAATCCGGCCGTCCTGATCGTCAACCAGCCGACCTGGGGTGTCGACGCGGCGGCTGCCGCCGCGATCCGGCAGGCCCTGCTCGATCTGGCGGCCAAGGGCGCGGCGGTCATTGCGATCAGTCAGGATCTCGACGAACTGATGGAGATCGCCGACAATTTCGCCGCGCTCAACGAGGGCAAACTCAGCGCACCGCGCCCGACGCAAGGTCTCACCATCGAGGAGATCGGCCTGATGCTGGGTGGCGCGCACGGGATGCAGGAGGCCACGGCATGATCACCCTCGTCCGTCGCCCGACCCCGTCGAAACTCTGGACCTACGCGACCCCGATTGTCGCCGTCATCGCAACAATGATTGCAGGGGGTATTCTCTTTGCCGTGCTGGGCAAACACCCGGTCGAGGCGATCCGCGTGATCTTCTGGGATCCGCTCTTTGGTGCCAACGCCGGCTATTTCAGGGGGCAGTTGCTGGTCAAGGCAGGACCGTTGATCCTGATCGCCGCCGGTCTCGCGATCGGTTTCCGGGCCGGGATCTGGAACATCGGGGCCGAAGGGCAATATATCATGGGGGCGCTTTTCTCCGCATGGCTCGCGCTGAAGATGTATCCCACTGAAAGCCATTGGCTTTTCCCCGCCATGATCGTGCTCGGCGCGCTCGGTGGTTTGCTCTGGGCGATGATCCCGGCGCTCTTGAAGGTGGTGTTCGGCACCTCCGAGATCCTCGTGTCTCTGATGCTGGTTTACGTGGCCGAAAACCTGCTGGCCTACATGTCTTTCGGCCCGCTCAAGAACCCCGAAGGCTACGGGTTTCCCGGCTCGCGCAACCTGCAGGACTACCCCTCGGCCTATAACGCGGAGCTCTTCGCGGGCACGGGCGTTCACTGGGGCGTGGTCACCGCGCTTGTTGCCGTGATCGCAACATACATCCTGATGCATCGCCACATCACCGGCTTCCGGATCCGAGTCGCGGGCGAGGCCCCGCGGGCGGCGCGCTTCGCGGGCGTGATCCCGGCGCGGCTCGTGATCTTCTGTCTTGGCCTCGGCGGCGCTTTCGCGGGGCTTGCAGGGATGTTCGAGGTCTCCGGCCCCTCCGGCCAGATCACCGACAGTTTCAACGTGGGATACGGTTTCACCGCGATCATCGTGGCCTTCCTCGGCCGCCTCCACCCGATCGGCATCCTGCTTGCGGGGCTCTTGATGGCGCTGACCTATATCGGGGGCGACATGGCGCAGCTTGTACTTGGCTTGCCCTCGGCGGCGATCCAGGTCTTCCAAGGGATGTTGCTGTTCTTCCTGCTGGCCTTCGATGTGCTGACCAACTTCCACATCCGTTTCGGGAGGGCTGGCGCATGAGGTTGCCTTCGCTCCATCTGCCGGTGATCGCCCTTGCGGGGCTGCTGCTCGGGCTCGGGATTTATTACCTACTCGCGCTGCTCGACGTGATCTGGGCGATGGTGCTGATGGGGATCGTTCTGCTGCTGGTCTTCGAAACCGCGCTGCGGGCGTCGCGGGCGCTGGTCTACCGGATGGGCGCACGTCCCGATGAGGAAGAGGCCCACCTGCCGCGCCTGCGCGGGCGCGAGCGATTTGCCGCAATCGGCGGGCTGGTGGCGGGGCTCGGCTGCGGCTATGCGGTCTGGGGACCGGTTCTGATCTGGCAACAGGGAGGCGGCGCATGATCGTCGGTGGAATCGACATCGTCAGCCTGACGGCGACGCTGATGGGGGCCTCGACCCCCGTCCTTCTGGCCGCCACGGGCGAGTTGGTGGCCGAGAAATCGGGCGTGCTCAACCTTGGCGTCGAGGGCATGATGATCATGGGCGCGGTCGCGGGTTTTGCCGCAGCCGTCGCTACCGGCAACCCGGTGCTGGGCTTTGCGATGGGGGCGGCCGCGGGCGCGCTGATGGCGACGCTTTTCGCCTTCCTCACGCAGAAGCTGCTCTCGAACCAGGTCGCGACCGGTCTTGCACTGACGCTGTTCGGGCTGGGGCTGAGCGCGCTGATCGGCAAGGGCTACGAGGGCGTGCGCCCGCCGCCGACCGCAAAGATTGATTTCGGTCCGCTCTCGGATATTCCCGTGCTCGGGCGCATCCTCTTTTCGCATGACTGGATGGTCTATCTCTCGCTCATCCTCGTGGCGGTGGTCTGGTATGTGCTGCGCTCGACCCGCGCGGGCCTGATCCTGCGCGCGGTCGGCGAAAGCCACGACGCCGCCCACGCACTCGGCTACCGGGTCGTGGCGGTGCGCTTCGCTGCGCTCGCTTTCGGAGGCGCGCTGGCGGGGCTGGGCGGCGCCTATCTCAGCCTCGTGCGCGTTCCGCAATGGACCGAAGGCATGACTGCTGGCGCGGGCTGGATCGCGCTCGCCATCGTCGTCTTCGCGAGCTGGCGGCCGTGGCGGGTGCTGCTCGGCGCCTATCTCTTCGGCGGCATCACGGCGCTCCAGCTCCAGCTTCAGGCTGCGGGTTACGCGATCCCCGTTCACATCCTCTCCATGGCGCCCTACGTGATCACCATCGTCGTTCTGGTGATCCTCTCGGCCATTCACCGCCACGGCGTGCAGGCAGCCCCTGCCAGCCTTGGCAAATCCTTCCATGCCTCGAGCTGAGGCATCCATCCAAGCCCCCGCAAGAGGGCGCAACAACCTGGGAGTTACGCGATGAACCGCAGATCCTTTCTGAAAACCACCGCCGCGACAGCCATCGTCGCGGGTGCGGGCAGCCTGCCCGCATTCGCCGCCGACGAGCCGCTGAAGATCGGCTTCATCTATGTCGGCCCCGTGGGCGACATGGGCTGGTCCTACCAGCACGATCAGGGCCGTCAGGCGATCGAAGCCGCCTATGGCGACAAGGTCCAGACCTCCTTCATCGAGAACGTTCCCGAAGGCCCCGACGCCGAGCGCGCCCTGACCCAGCTCGCGCTGGAAGGCAACAAGCTGATCTTCGCGACCTCGTTCGGCTTCATGGACGCCGTGATGAACGTGGCGAAGAAATTCCCGGATGTGAAGTTCGAGCACGCCACCGGCTACAAGCTCTCTGACAACGTCGCGATCTATGACGCGAAGTTCTTCCAGGGCCGCGCCATTCAGGGCACGATCGGCGGTCGCATGACCAAGACCAACAAGATCGGCTACATCGCCTCCTTCCCGATCCCCGAGGTCTACCAGGGCATCAACGCGGCCTATCTCGCCGCGAAGAAGGTCAACCCCGATGTCGAGATGAAAGTCGTCTGGGCCTACACCTGGTTCGACCCGGCGAAAGAGGCCGACGCGGCCGCAGCCCTCATCGCCGATGGCGTGGACGTGCTGCTCCAGCATACCGACTCGACCGCACCGCAGGCGAAAGCTCAGGAAGCGGGCAACGTCATCACCTTCGGTCAGGCCTCCGACATGTCCTCCTTTGCGCCGATGCCGCGCGTGTCCTCGACCATCGACAACTGGGCGCCCTATTACGTCAAGCGCGCGGGCGCGATGATGGACGGTGCCTGGGCCTCGCAGGCGACCTGGGGCGGCATCGATACCGGGATGGTCGAGATCGGCGAGATCTCGGACGCGGTTCCCGCCGAGGTCAAGGCCGAGGCCCTTCAGCTCAAGGAAGATATCGCCTCGGGCAAGGTGCACCCCTTCACCGGCCCGCTCAAGAAGCAGGACGGGTCCGCCTTCCTCGCCGATGGCGAAATGGCGACCGACGAGCTGCTCCACTCGATGACCTTCTACGTCGAAGGCATCACCGCCGAGCCGCCGAAATAATCCGCAAGACGGAGACAAAACCCTGAAGGGCCGGCCCGGAGCCGGCCCTTTTCACATTGTTTCAGCCGAAGGTGTTCGCTTCACGTTACCGTCAGACTTGTCCCAAAGGAGAATTAGGCGCAAGAATTGCAGGGCCGGTCCGCTTGACACATTCAAACATTTGCATCTAACGAATGAGTCAATAGAAATTGACAACCGGGGAACGGGAGGAAGAGAAATGGCACATATCGTGGTGCTTGGCGCAGGTCTTGGTGGCGCCATCATGGCTTATGAATTGCGTGACCAGATCCGCAAGGAAGACGAAATCACCGTCATCACCAAGGACCCGAAGTATCACTTCGTGCCCTCGAACCCTTGGGTTGCCGTCGGCTGGCGTGACCGCAAGGACATCACCGTCGATCTCGAACCGACGATGAAGAAGAAGAACATCAACTTCGTCCCCGTCGCCGCAAAGCGTCTTCATCCCGATGACAACAAGGTCGAACTCGAGGATGGCCGCGAGATTTCCTACGATTACATCGTGCTCGCCACCGGCCCGGAACTGGCTTTCGACGAGATCGAGGGTCTGGGCCCGGACGGGTTCACCCATTCGGTCTGCCATGTCGATCACGCCGAAGATGCCGGCACCGCGTTCAAGCGTTTCTGCGAAAACCCCGGCCCGATCATCGTGGGCGCCGTGCAGGGCGCATCCTGCTTCGGCCCCGCCTACGAGTTCGCCTTCATCCTCGACACTGCGCTGCGTCGCGCCAAGATCCGCGATCAGGTTCCGATCACCTTCGTGACCTCTGAACCCTATGTCGGCCATCTCGGCCTCGACGGCGTCGGCGACACCAAGGGTCTGCTCGAATCCGCGATGCGCGAGAAGCACATGAAGTGGATGGTCTCGAGCCGCGTGAAGAAGGTCGAGGACGGCGTGATGCATGTCGAGGAAATCGCCGATGACGGTTCGGTCAAGGCGACCCACGAGATGCCGTTCAAATACTCGATGATGCTGCCCCCCTTCCGTGGCATCCCGGCCGTGATGGGCATCGAGGGCCTCGTGAACCCGCGCGGCTTCGTCATCGTCGACAAGCACCAGCGCAACCCGAAATACCCGAATGTCTTCGGCATCGGTGTCGGCATCGCCATTCCGCCCATGGGTCCGACCCCGGTGCCGGTCGGCGTTCCGAAGACCGGTTTCATGATTGAATCGATGGTCACTGCGACGGCGCATAACATCGGCAATATCCTCCGCGACAAGGAGCCCGACGAAACCGGCACCTGGAACGCGATCTGTCTGGCCGATTTCGGCGACTCGGGCATCGCTTTCGTCGCTCAGCCGCAGCTCCCGCCGCGCAACGTGAACTGGTCGAGCCAAGGCAAATGGGTCCACCTCGCCAAGATCGGCTTCGAGAAATACTTCATGCGCAAGCTGCGCAAGGGCACCTCCGAGCCCTTCTACGAAAAGACGGCGATGAAGATGCTGGGCATCGACAAGCTCAAGGCGGTCAAGAAGACCCACTGAGCTATGGAAAACCCAGGGTTTTCACAGTGATCGAGGGGCGGGCCCGCGGGTTCGCCCCTTTGCCGTTTTTCGCTCACCGGCCTGGTGCACGGGAACACACGCCTTAGTGAGACGTTCACTCCCCCGACACGCGGCCTGATGCCGCGACGAAGGGAGATAACATGAACCGCTTGAGAACGTCGACCGCACTGATTGCCGGTCTTGCCGCCCTCACCCCCGCGATCGTGCCTGTCGCGGCCCTCGCCGAGACGACCGCTGACACCGCCTGCATTGCGCAGGAAATCTCTGCGGGCCAAACCGAGGAACAAGCCCGCAAGAACTGCGAGGAACAAGCCAAGGCAGCCGAGGATACACCCGCGCCGGCTTCCGATACCGCTCAGCCCGTCGAAGGCGCCGCGCCGGTCGACGGATCCCCTCCTGTCGACGCGGCCGACGCCGTTGACGGGTCGGCCCCGGTCAACCCGGCCGAAATCGTGCCGCCCGCGGAAGGAGGCACCGGCGCAGAGCCCGCGCCTGAAACGATGGCACCGGCCGATCCCGCCCCGATGACCGATCCGCAGGCCGATCAGGCAGCCAAGGCGGCGATCGAGGGCACGACGCCCCCGGCGGAACAAACCCCGGCCGAAAGCGCGGCCTCCGAGCCCGTAGTCACCCCGGAGGCTTCGGCGGATGCCGATGCCAAGGCAAGCGTCGAGGGCGGGACGGCGCCTGCGCCGCAACCGACGGCCGAGGCGAAGACGATCACGCCCGAAGCAGACGCAACCGGGGAAGCGGCCGCGCAGACCGAGGTTCAGCCGGTCCCCCAGACCGAAGCCCAGACTGAAACCCAGACCGATACGCAGACGGCGTCTCAGGCTGAAACCCAGACCCAGCCGCAGGCCACCGAGAACGATCCGAACGAAACCTCGGCCAAGTTCATCGCCCCGGAAGAGGCGAAGGTGCTCGAACAGGCCATCGCGGCGCAGCAAAGCGCGTCGGAAGGTGCACCGGTGGAAAATCAGGCGCTCGCCGCCCCGGCCGATGCCCCAATCGACGAGACGGCCAGCACCGAGGAGACTGTGACCGAAGAGACCGCGCGCAGCGCCTCCGAGGATTTCTCGACCAAGGTCACGGCCACGCCCACCGGCGAGGTCACTGCCAGCGACACGAAAAAGAAGAAAAAGGACCGGGTGAGCCCGCTTGAGACCGCAGCGCTTGCTGGGCTCGGGGCGCTCGCTGTTGGCGCGCTGCTCAATAACGGCTCGAAAGTCGCCGTGAATTCGGGCGACCGGGTCGTGGTGCAGAACCCCGACGGCTCCTATGCGCTGGTCAAGGACGACAACGCCCTGTTGCGCCAACCGGGCTCGACGATCCGCACGCAGGATTTCGCGGACGGCTCCTCGCGCACCATCGTGACCAAAGAGGACGGCTCGCAGATCGTGACGATCTACGACGCGCAACGCCGTATCCTCAAGCGCACGCTGATCCAGCCCGACGGCACGCAATATCTGCTGATCGACGATGCGCGCGGCGCAGAGCCGGTCGATGTGACGACCCTGCCCAAGGCAAAGCCGGTTGCCACGATCAGTTCGAGCAACGAGGCGGCCTTGCGTGAGGCGCTCTCGCGTCAAAGCGACACCAACCGCGCCTTCACCCTCTCGCAGGTGCGCAATATCGAGCAGGTCCGCGATCTCGCCCCCGCCGTCACGGTCGAGAACATCACCTTCGAGACCGGCTCGGCCGCGATCCAGCCCGACCAGGCCCGTGCGCTTTCCGCACTCGGTCAGGCGATTCAGCAGCGTATCGCGGAAAACCCGCGCGAGCTGTTCCTGATCGAAGGTCATACCGATGCGGTGGGCAATGCCGCCTATAACCTCGCGCTCTCGGACCGCCGCGCGGAAACCGTGGCGCTGGCGCTGAGCGAATATTTCGGCGTCCCGGCCGAAAACCTCGTGGTGCAGGGCTACGGCGAGCAATATCTCAAGGTGCCGACCGAAGGCCCGTCCGAGCAAAACCGTCGCGCCGTGGTGCGTCGCATCACCGACCTGCTGCGCATGGCCTCGAACTGAAGCCCCGAACCTCCCCGAGACCGAAAAGGAAAAGGGCGCCTGTGAAGGCGCCCTTTTTCGCGTTTTCCCCAAGGAGGGGGAAGTTGGTGGCGAGGGGGGGACTTGAACCCCCGACCCCACGATTATGAGTCGTGTGCTCTAACCAGCTGAGCTACCTAGCCACTGCGGGGCTAACTAAGAAAACTGTCCGTCCCCGTCAAGGGCGTTTTCGTCGAAAAATCGCAAGCACTCCGATGCGACAGAATGGGAATTGGCGAAGCGGCGCGCAAAGGCTAGGCATGAGGGGAAGAGGAGAGATCATGCACGCCGCCCCCACCCTGCCGCTCACCCGCGACATCGTTCTGATCGGAGGCGGGCATTCGCACGCTCTGGTGCTGCGGATGTGGGGGATGAAGCCGCTGCCGGGCGTGCGGCTGACGGTCATCAACCCGCTGCCGACCGCCGCCTATTCGGGCATGCTGCCGGGCCATGTCGCGGGTCATTATGCGCGGTCGGAGTTGCAGCTCGATCTGGTGAAGCTCGCACGCCACGCGGGCGCGCGGCTGGTGCTTGGGCGCGCGACAGGCATCGACCGGGCGCGAAAATTGATCGAAATTCCGGGGCGCGCGCCGATCGCCTATGACGTGGCCTCGATCGATATCGGGATCACCGCCGAGATGCCGCAACTGCCGGGCTTTCTCGACCATGTCACCCCCGCCAAGCCCCTCGATGCCTTTGCCGACGCCTGGGAGGCTTTCGCGAGCGCCCCGCCCGAGAACCCGCGTGTCGCCGTCGTGGGGGGGGGCGTGGCCGGGGTCGAATTGGCGCTAGCCTGTGCGCATCGCCTGCCGCAAGCAAACGTCACCGTCTACGAGGCCGCGCCCGAAGCGCTGCGCGCCCTCGGAACAGGGGCGCGCAACGCCATGCTGCGCCACTGCGCGCGCCTCGGCGTCACGATCGAGACCGGGGCGGCGCTGACCGGGGCGGAGGCGGGGCGGCTGCTGCTCGAAGGTGGTCGCGTGGCCGAGGCCGATTTCGTCATCGGCACGGGGGCCACGAAACCCGCCGACTGGCTGGCGCAAACCGGGCTCGATCTGACTGACGGCTTCGTCACCGTCGGCCCGACGCTGCAAAGCTCGGATCCGTCGATCTTCGCCGCAGGAGACATCGCCCATCTCAGCCACGCGCCGCGCCCCAAGGCGGGCGTCTATGCGGTGCGCGAGGCCAAGCCGCTTTTCGCCAATCTGCGGGCCGCGGTGACAGGCCGGGCGATGCAGCATTACCAGCCGCAGCGCGATTACCTGAAACTGATCTCGGTCGGCGGCAAGCACGCGGTCGCGGATAAATGGGGGCTGCCGCTCGACGGCAAATGGCTCTGGCGCTGGAAGAACCGCATCGACCTGAAATTCATGGAGAAAGTCCATGACCTGCCCGCGATGCCAACGCCCGCGCTGCCGGCCGAACGCGCGCAGGGGATCGAGGAAGTGCTGGGCACCAAGCCGATGTGCGGCGGCTGCGGTGCGAAGCTCGGCGGTCAGGCGCTGCGTGACGCGCTGGCCGACCTGCCCGCGCCCGCGCGAGCCGATGTCCTGAGCGGTCCGGGCGACGATGCGGCGGTGTTGTCCTGCGGCACGCAAACCCAGGTCTTCACCACCGATCATGTGCGCGCCTTTAGCGAAGACCCGTGGATGCTGGGCCGAATCGTCGCCCTGCATGCGATGAGCGATGCCTGGGCGATGGGTGCCGCCCCACAGGCCGCGCTGGCGCAGGTCACCCTGCCCCGCCAGTCCGAGGAACTCGGCGCGCGCGCGCTGCGCGAGATGCTGGGCGCGGCATCCGAAGCCTTCCGCGAGGCAGGATGCGATCTGGTCGGCGGGCATACCTCGATGGGGGCCGAGCTGACGCTTGGCTTCACGGTGACGGGCCTGACAGAACGTCCGCTCGGGCAGGACGGCGCCCGCCCGGGCGAGGCGCTGATCCTGACCAAGCCGCTTGGCACCGGCGTGATCCTCGCCGCCGAAATGGCCAAACACGCCCCCGGTGATGCCGTGGCGGGCGCGCTGGCAAGCATGTCGCAGAGCTCCGCTGCCGCCTCTGCGATCCTCGCCCCCGTGGCAAGTGCAATGACCGATATCACGGGGTTCGGGCTGGCCGGGCATCTGCTGGGGCTTTGCGAGGCGTCACACGTTTCCGCCGAGCTCGATCTCGCCGCGATCCCGATGCTGGAGGGTGCCGAAGCGCTGGCGGCGGCGGGAGAGCGTTCGACGCTCCTGCCCCAGAATATCGCCAATTGCGCAGGCCGGATGACCGCCCCGCCCGGGCCGCGCACCGATCTTCTCAACGACCCGCAGACATCGGGCGGGCTGCTGGCCACGGTGCCTCGGGCTCAGGCGGAAGACCTGCTGGCCGCGCTCACAGCCGCTGGCTACCGTGCCGCCCGGATCGGTGTCATCGCCGAGGGGCCCGCTTTCCTGCGCGCGCACTGACCGGCCGCCAAACCAACAAAGAAAAAGGCGCCCCGCGAGGGCGCCTTTCCCAATTCCGAATCCGCGAAAAGGATCAGTCCTTCGCGCGCTCCACATAGGTGCTGTCTTCGGTGTTGATCACGATGCGGGTGCCCACGCCGATATGCGGCGGCACCATCACGCGGATCCCGCCGGTGCAGGTCGAAGGCTTGTAGCTCGACGAGGCCGTCTGGCCCTTCACGACCGGCTCGGTCTCTTCGACTTCGACGGTCACTTTCTGCGGCAGTTCGATCGCGATTGCGGCGCCCTGGAAGGTCTTCAGGTAAACCCGGATCCCGTCGCGCAGGAACACTTTCGCATCGCCGATCACGTCTTCCGGCACGGCGATCTGCTCGTAGGTGTTGGGCTCCATGAAGTGGTAGCCTTCGCCGTCGTCATAGAGGAAATCGTATTCGCTTTCCTCGACATGGGCGCGCTCGACCTGCTCGGTGGTGCGCCAGCGTTCCGAAACCTTCGTGCCATCCGAGATGCGGCGCATGTCGACCTGGGTGACAGGCGTGCCCTTGCCGGGGTGGATGTTCTGCGCCGAGAGCACGACATAGAGCTTCTCGTCGATTTCGAGAACGTTGCCCTTGCGGACCGAGGAAGCGATGACTTTGACCATGGAGTTTCCTTGTGGATCTTCGAAACGGGCTCTAGCGCCCGGGTTGCAGGTCGCCTAAACCATTTGCGCCCCGATTTCCAGCCTGAAAGGCTTGCCATGCCCCCGTTCTGGAGCCCCGAACGCCACGCCGACCGCCGCCCAGCACTTCTCGCGCGCAACCGTATTCAGGCGACGATCCGGGGCTGGCTGGCCGCGCAGGAGTTCGTCGAGGTCGACCCTTGTGCGCTTCAGGTCTCGCCCGGCAACGAGGCCCATCTGCACGCCTTCGCAACCGATCTGATCGGCAATGACGGGCAGGCGCGGCGGATGTATCTGCACACCTCGCCCGAATTCGCGATGAAGAAGCTGCTGGCGGCAGGCGAGCCGCGCATCGCGTCCTTCGCCCATGTCTGGCGCAACCGCGAGGCGGGCAAGCGCCATTCGCCCGAGTTCACGATGCTGGAATGGTATCGCGCGGGCGAGGATTACACCGTGCTCATGGAAGATTGCGCGGCGATGCTGCACATGGCGGCGGAGGCTGCCGGGACATCAGTGCTGCGCTATGGGGCGGCCGAATGCGATCCCTTCGCCACGCCCGAGCGGCTCTCGGTCGCAGACGCCTTCGCGCGCCATGCCGGTGTCGACCTGTTCGCCTCCTGCGAGGGGGCCGAAACCGATGCGGCTGCACTTCGCGCCCAATGCGCGGCGACTGGGTTTCCGGTTGCCGAGGATGACAGCTGGTCGGACATGGTCTCGAAACTGCTCGTGGCCAAGGTCGAGCCGCATCTGGGCCACGGGCGCGCGACGATCCTTGATCGCTACCCGCTGGCCGAGGCGGCGCTCGCGCGCCCTGCCCCCGACGACGCCCGCGTGGCGGAACGGTTCGAGCTTTATGCCTGCGGGGTGGAGCTGGCCAATGGCTTCGGCGAGCTGACCGACGCCGCCGAACAGCGCCGCCGTTTCGAGGCGGATATGGACCTGAAAGAGCGGCTCTACGGCGAGCGTTACCCGATCGACGAGGATTTCCTCACCGCCCTCGAGATCATGCCCGAAGCCTCCGGCATCGCACTTGGCTTCGACCGGCTGGTAATGCTGGCGACAGGGGCGCCAAAGATCGAGGATGTGCTCTGGGTGCCGGTCGGTTCGGTCTGAAAGGGGCAGCTCGGGCCTGAGCCCGCACCACTAGCGTTCCTTGCTCTCCGCCGCATTCGCCACGAGAACCGCCATCGGCACGATGCCCAACGCGTCGCGGTGGGTCGAGGCAAGCATCACCTTGGGCGCGCAGCCTTCTTCGACCGCCTCGAGAAAGCGCGACGCGCACAGGCACCAGCGATCTCCGGGTTTGAGGCCGGGGAAATCATGGAACGGACGCGGGGTCGACAAGTCGTTTCCGACATATTTCGACCAGGCGAGGAATTCCGCCGTCATGATCGCGCAGACCGTGTGAGAGCCGGAATCCTCCCAGCAGGTATTGCAGCTGCCATCGCGAAAGAACCCGGCGCGGGGCCGGAGCGAACAGGGCTGCAAGGTTCCCCCCAGGACGTTCACCGCCTCGTACATCTGCATACGCGCCCCTCCCCTTTCAGGAAATTTCGGCGATGCGGCGCAACATGGCAAGGTTTTCCTCTTCCACGCCTTCCTGTTTGAAAAGGCGGTCGGCGGCATTGATCGCGACGACGACGTCATGGGCGGGGCTGATATAGACATGCTGGCCGTAGATGCCGCGTGCGAAATAGTCGCCGCCATGCTCGGCCGTGTCGACGGGCACCCACCATTGATAGCCGTAACCTTCCCCCTTGGGGGCCTGCAGAACGGTCGATTGGGCAACCCAGGCTTCGGGCACGATCTGGCGCCCGTTCCAGAAGCCCTTTTGCAGGAACATCTGGCCGAAGCGGGCGTAATCGCGCGTGCGCAGGTTCAGCCCGCCAAGGACGAAGCTGACACCCTTGCCATCGGTGAGCATCACCGGCGAGGCCTCCAGGCCCATCGGCTCGATCAGCAACTCGCCCATCACCTCGGCCGGATCCGCCCCGGTCCCGCCCGCGATCACCATGCCCAGAACATGGGTGTCGATCGAGACATAGAGCATCCGCGCGCCCGGGTCGGCCTCGCGGGTCTTGAGCGAGGCGGCGAAGGCGTTCATCGACCGCCCCATCGCCAGAACCCGGCCCATCTTGTTGATATCGGAATGGAAATCCAGATAGTCCTCGTTGAAGGCCACGCCCGAGGACATCATCAGCGCATCGCGGATCGACACGCCGTCATAGGCCGTGGCTTTCAGGTCCGGCGCGAAACGGGTGAGCGGCGCGTCGAGATCGGGGATCACGCCCTGATGGTGCAGGATACCGAAGGTCGCCGAGAGAAAGCTCTTCGCCATCGACCAGGAAATCCGCAGATCCTCGGGTTTCGTGCCAAGAAAATAGCTCTCATGGGTAATCTGGCCGTGGCGCAGCTTGACCAGTGCCGTCACTGAGCGCCGTTCGATCCAGTCCCCGACCCCGGCGGGCAACCCGTCATCGTCACCGCGCGCAAGCTCCGAGACGGGGCCATTTCCGCGATCGATCACCCGCGAATGGAAAAGCGCCGGCATGTTGGAGAAATTCGACACGATCCGGTCGGGCTCGAACAGACGGTTCACCTCGCGCAGCCGCGCGATTTCGTCACGTTTCCACCAGGCCAGCCCCGCGACCGGCAGTGCCGCCGCCATGCCTGCCCGTATCGCCCAGCGTGCCAGACCCTTCATGCCGTGCCTCCCTTTCGTTTCCGAAAAGGAAGCATGCAGCCCGCGCCCTATCAAGGCCTACGACGCGTCACCGCGCAATCCTCGCAGAAGGCACGGCGGGCAAGGGGCTTAGTAGATATAGCGGATCTGGTCGGTCCAGTAACGCTCCATCCGGCGCAAGGTGTGGTTCATCTCCTCCATCGTTTCGAAGGTGATGACCCCGCGCGTCTCCATGCCCGATGCGTGCCGCTCGAACAGGCCCGCAACATTGTCCCGCAGCTCGCGCCCCTTGACGGTCAGCCGCACCCGCACCGAACGCCGGTCGATCTCACAGCGCTGATGGTGCATGTAGCCCGTCTCGACCAGCTTCTTGAGATTGTAGGACACGTTCGAGCCCTGATAGTAGCCGCGCGATTTCAGCTCCCCCGCGGTCACCTCGTTCTCGCCCACATTGAAGAGCAAAAGCGCCTGCACCGGGTTGATCTCGAGGATACCCAGCCGCTCGAACTCGTCCTTGATCACATCCAGAAGCAGCCGGTGCAGCCGTTCCAGCAGCGAAAGGCTGTCCAGATATCCTGCCATCAGCCCCGGCGTCGCCGGCGCGGGCATCATGTCGTTTGCAGATTTCTGCACGGTCATTTCATTCTCCGCCAGTTTCGCTGCCCCTGACAGGCGACCTTGGCGGGAAATGGGAAATATAACGTTAAGCCACCCGGGCTTTGCGCTAGTTCGTCGCGATAGCCACGCCATAACGACGCGATCGGGCCTCAGCTCTTGGTGATGTGGCGCTCACGCGCGAACTGTCCGATTTCGGCGAGCAGGCCGAGATAGTGCGGCGGGCAAGGCTGCGCGCCCGAGACCCAGGGGTAAAGATCCTGGTCGTTTTCCTCGAGAAGCTGATCGTAGAGATCGAGCGTCGGCGCATCGAGTTCGGGCAGGCGCGCATCGGCATAGGGGCCGAGGATCAGGTCCATTTCCTTGATCCCGCGCCGCCAGCTGCGCATCCGCATCCGTTTCAGCCGTGCCTCGCGCGTCTCGCTCATGCGTCTTCTCCTGCCATCAGCCGCTTCTCGAGCCGGCCCAAACGCGCGTCGAGCTCTTCGAGCCCGGCCCGCACTTCGCGGATCTCGCGCACCAGAGCGCGATCCTCCTGCGCCTCTGCCACCTGATCGGGCGGCCCGTCAAGCCCCTCGCCCTCGCCGGTCATGAGCCACATCAGCGTCACGTTCAGCATGCCCGAGAGCATCTGGAGCCGGTTTGCCCGCGGCTCGGCCACGTCGTCCTCCCAGGCGGCCAGCGTCTCCAGCCGCACGCCCAGGCGCTTCGCCAATTCCTCCTGGTTCAACCCCGCCGCCTCGCGTGCGCCAGCCAGACGATCCCCGAAGGTCGCGCTCGCCTCGCCATACCAGTCTTCGGCCATGGTTTCCTCCGCTTTCGCTTGAATGCCGGTTGGCCCAAGCCTAAGAGGTCGGGGACCAAGTTACAAATCGGAGGCGACCCGATGGCATTTCTTTCCGACACTCTCGCCCGCGTCAAACCCTCGCCCACCGTGGCGATGACCGGGAAGGTTGGCGAACTGAAAGCGCAGGGTCGCGACGTGATCGGCCTCTCCGCGGGCGAGCCCGATTTCGACACGCCCGACAATATCAAGGCCGCCGCAAAGGCCGCCATCGACGCGGGCAAGACGAAATACACCGCCGTCGACGGCATCGCGGAGCTGAAGCAGGCGATCTGCGACAAGTTCGCCCGCGAGAACGGTCTGTCCTACGAGCCCGCGCAGGTTTCGGTCTCCTCGGGTGGCAAGCAGGTGCTCTTCAACGCGCTGATGGCGACGCTCAACCCCGGCGACGAGGTGCTCATCCCGACGCCCTATTGGGTGAGCTATCCCGACATGGTGCTGATCGGCGGCGGCACGCCCGTTTTCGTCGAGGGCGATCCCGCGACGGGCTACAAGATCAGCCCCGAGGCGCTGGAAGCCGCGATCACGCCCAAGACCAAGTGGTTCCTCTTCAACTCGCCCTCGAACCCCTCGGGAGCCGCCTATTCGCGCGATGAGCTGACCGCGCTGACCGATGTTCTGATGCGCCACCCCCATGTCTGGGTGATGACCGACGACATGTATGAACATCTCGTCTTCGACGGGTTCGAATTCACCACCCCCGCGCAGGTCGAGCCGGGCCTTTATGACCGCACGCTGACCGTGAACGGCGTGTCGAAGGCTTACGCGATGACCGGCTGGCGGATCGGCTATGCGGCGGGCCCGAAAGAGCTGATCGCGGCGATGCGCAAGGTGCAAAGCCAGTCCACCTCGAACCCCTGCACGATCTCGCAATGGGCGGCGGTTGAGGCGCTGAACGGCCCGCAGGATTACGTCACCACCTCGCGTGAGGCCTTCAAGCGCCGCCGCGATCTGGTGGTCGCGGGCCTCAATGCCTGCCCGGGCATCACCTGCCCCACCCCCGAAGGCGCGTTCTACGTCTATCCCTCGATCGCCGGGTGCATCGGCAAGACCTCGGCTGGCGGGCGCAAGATCGAGACGGATGAGGATTTCGCCACAGCCCTTCTCGAAGAGAACGACGTGGCCGTGGTTTTCGGCGCGGCCTTCGGCCTTTCGCCCAATTTCCGCATCAGCTACGCTACATCCGACGCAGCGCTCAACGAGGCCTGCGCGCGCATCAAGGCGTTCTGCGAAGGGCTGTCGTGAGGGCGAACGGCCCGGGAGGTTGGTGAATGGGTGATCTGCCGGAGTACTATTTCCGGGTGAAGGAAAACGGCGCGACGGTGTTCCGCGTCGACACCGAGAACCGGCAGCGCCGGATCGAGATGGACCCCATCGCCAACGTCAACATCCGCAATGGCGAGATCAAACCGCAAGGCGATCGGGAATTGTCCGCCACGGACCGCGCCGAGATCGAGGCCTGGATCGCCCATCGCCGCGAGGTGCTCGCCCAGCGAGATGTCGACGACATCCTGCGCGCGGTCGACCATCTCAACCTTGTCACGCAATGGGCGCAGTCGAAGGCGACCGATGCTCAGCTCGAAGAGATCACCGACACGCTTTTGCTGACGATGCACGACTTGCGCACGGTGCTCGTGCGCAAGAAGGCCGAGCGGCTGGGCGCAGGCGGCTGACGCAGAGGTTTGTCGTCGAGCGACGGGACCGCGCCACCTATCCCCCGAACTACGCCCCTAGCCGCCAGCCGGAAGAAAAGCGGCCGCAAATGCCACGGCAAGAAACCAAGCCGCGATGGCGATCCGACTGCGGTCCTCCGGCGCAAGGCGTCCGCGCCCATGCAAAAACCGCCCCCTAACGGATCGCTCTCGATCGAACCGCCACGGGCCTCCCTCGTCCCTTCCTCACTGCGGCATGATCGGCGGCGCCATCACGATATAGGGCGTTCTGGGCGTCTCTCCGGGCGGCAACGCCTCGGGCATCGGATCGCCCGGCGCGCCGAGCGACTTGATGTAGCGATAGAGTGAACGCAGGTCGCTCTCGGGCATCGCGTGCATGTTGTAGAACGGCATCGGCGGCTTGGCGGTGAAGGTCTTCGCATATTTGACGAAGGCCTCCTCATCCATCTCCTTGATCTCGTCTCGCAGGTTGACCGCGTATGTCGTCCCCCATGGCCCCTGCCAGCCAAGCGGCACGCCCCTCAGCGCCGCCTCCGGATCGATCTTGCCTCCGGATTCGTTATAGCCCGCAGTGTGACAGTCATGGCATCCCGAGGTGATCGAGATCAGCTCGCCACGCGCGACGGAGATCTCCTGCGCCACAACGCCCGAAGAACTGGCCAGCGCGCCAAGCGCGGCCAATACAAAGACATGTCTCATGGGTTTCTCCCCTTCCCCTATGAACGGGCGCGCCCCTCAGGGGACCACCCCCCGCGATCCGGCCGTTCCTCTACACGCCGCCACATTCGGGACCGGACCCGGAGGAAGTGTGCGACCAGGGGGCCGAGTCGGGCAAGTGAGCCAAAAGAATGACGGGCGCTCGCCCCGCACCGGCTTGTGCGGATCAGACGCTCACCACCTCGCGTAGCGCCTCGCGCGTGAGGGTCTCTTTCGTGCCCTCCATCGCGACCTCGCCACGCTTGAGGACATAGAAGCGGTCCCCGAGATCGTGGGCGAAGTCGAAATACTGCTCGACCAGCACGATCGCCATATCCCCCTTCTCGCGCAGGTAAGAGATCACCCGCCCGATCTGCTGGATGATGTTCGGTTGGATGCCCTCGGTCGGTTCGTCGAGAAGCAAGAGCTTGGGCTTCATCAGCATCGCCCGCGCGATCGCGAGCTGCTGCTGTTGCCCGCCCGAGAGATCCCCGCCCCGGCGATGCAGGAAGTCCTTGAGTATCGGGAAGAGCTCGTAAATCTCGTCGGGAATGAAATGCTCGGATTTCGGCAGGCAGGCGAAAGCCGTCTCCATATTCTCGCGCACCGTCAGCAGAGGAAAGATCATCCGGCCCTGCGGGACGTAGCCCAGCCCTGCCTTCGCCATCGCCTGCGGCGGCACCCGCCCCATCGCCTCGCCATCGAGCACCACTTCGCCGCCCGACCGGATATGTGTGCCCGAGATCGCCTTGAGAAGCGAAGTCTTGCCCACCCCGTTCGTGCCCATGATGCAGGTCACCTCGCCCGCGCGGGCCACCATGTCGATCCCGTGCAGGATCTGCGAGCCGCCGTAATGCAGCGTCAGCCCCGAAACTTTCAGCATCTCAGCGCCCAAGATACACCTCGATCACTCTTTGGTCCGCCGTCACATGGTCGAGCGTGCCTTCGGCCAGCACCGACCCTTCATGCAACACCGTCACCTTGCAGTTCAGACGGCGCACGAATTCCATGTCATGCTCGACCACCACGACCGCGCGGGTCTTCGCCAGTTCCACCAGAAGGGCCGTGGTCTGTTCGCGCTCGGCCAGCGTCATGCCCGCCGCCGGTTCATCCACCAGCAGAAGGCGCGGCTCCTGCGCGAGCAGCATCCCTATTTCCAACCATTGCTTCTGCCCGTGGCTCAGTTCGCCCGCCTTGCGCGGCAAGTGATCGCCCAGCCCCACCTGCGCGGCGATCTCCTCGACCCGCGCACGATCCTTCGCCCCGGCCTTCCAGACCAGAACCGAGAATGGGCTGCGATTGGCCTTGAGCGCCATCATCAGGTTCTCGGTGACGGATTGATCCTCGAAAACGGTGGGTTTCTGGAACTTGCGCCCGATCCCCGCCCGGGCGATCTGCGCCTCGTTCATCTTCAGCAGGTTCTGGTGCGTCTCGCCCCAGAGAACGCGGCCCTCGTCGGGGCGGGTCTTGCCGGTAACGATATCCATGAAAGTCGTCTTGCCAGCACCGTTCGGACCGATCACCGCGCGCAGTTCCGCCGGACCGATCGCAAAGCTCAGGTTGTTGATCGCGCGGAAGCCGTCGAAGGTGACCGAGATCCCCGAAACCTCGAGCTGCGCATTGCCCGGCTGAGCACCAATGACGCGATCGCTCATTCCTGCGCCTCCCCTTCGCGGAAGGCGCCCTTGTCCGGCCCGAGCGGCGCACCATGGCGCTTCGGGCTGCGGATCCCCTCGAGGAGATCGACGATCCCCGACAGCCCCTTCGGCGCGAGCAGCGTCACCAGCACGAAGGCCAGCCCCAGGAGCACCTGCCACCAGTCGACCCATTGGATCGTGTAGAAACCCAGCGGGATATCGGGCACCCGCCCCCCGGTGAACCAGCTCGAGACGATCGAGACGAAAGCCGCGCCCATGACCGCGCCGTAAAGCCGTCCGCGCCCGCCGATCGCGACCCAGACCGCGAGATAGATCGAGGCGATGGGCGCCATCTCGCCGGGGTTGATGATCCCGGCCTGCGGATAATAAAGCGCGCCCGCGATGGCCGCGATGATGGCAGTGAGAGTGAAGACGAAAAGCTTGTAGCCCTCGACCGAGTAGCCCAGAAAGCGCACCCGCGCCTCATCATCGCGGATGCCGCGAATGACCGAGCCGAACTTGCCCGAGACGATGAAGGCGGCGGCGATATAGCCCAGCCCGAGTGCCACGGCCGAGGCCCAGAGGAACCAGACCGAGAGGTGATCCTGATTTGCGCTCACGCCGGGGATGTTCTGCAGCCCCGATAGGCCATTGTTGCCGCGCAGCCCGCTCTCGTTCTGGAAGAGGTAGAGCGACAGCGCCAGCGTCATGGCCTGCGTCAGGATCGACAGGTAAACGCCCGTGACCCGCGAGCGGAACGCGAGCCAGCCGAAGATCAGCGCCAGCAGTCCCGGCACCAGCACCACGAAGAGAAGCTGCATCGGCAGGTTGCCCGCGAAATGCCAGATCGCGGGCAGATCCGATCCGCCGACCACGCCGAAGATCTGCGTGCCGATGGCGTCATTGATTTCTTGCGGCGTCATCGGGAACTCGCCCGCAGAGCTGAGAACGATGTCGCGGGTGCGCTCATACATCAGCCACATGCCGATCATGTAGCCGCCCAGTCCGAAGAAGGCGAAATGGCCGAGGCTCAGGATGCCCGTATAGCCCCAGACCAGATCCATCGCGATGGCGATCAGGCACAGGCACAGCGTCTTGCCCAGCGTTTTGACCATCGAAGTCGAGATCATCCCGGGTCCGTAGGCGTGAGAGAGAAAAGTGACACCCAGCGTGAAGACCGCGAGGATCAGCAGGAACCACAGGACGGAGGGGTTCTTGGCGAGAAAACCGGATCTCATGCGCGGGCCTCCGAGGTTGCAGCGGGGGTTACGCACCCCCGCACCCCCGCGGGATATTTGGACCAAGAGGAAGGTATAAGGCTCTGTCTCATGCTCAATCCCCCGCGGCCCGGCCCTTGAGCGCGATGATGCCGCGCGGGCGGAACTGGATGAAGATGATGATGAAGAGGATCATGTAGGTCTGGGCTGCCAGCGTATTCGACGGATTCAGCCATTCGATCCCCTTTTGCAGCACGCCGATGAGGCCAGCCCCCGCGAGCGTGCCGAAGATCGAGCCGACGCCGCCTACCACGACCGTCATGAAAGATTGGACGATATAGTCCTGCCCCATCTCGGAGGTGACTTTCGCGAAGAGGCCGATGGCGACGCCCGCGATGCCCGCGATACCCGAGCCGAAGCCGAAGGCGAGCATGTTGATTCGGTCCGGGTTGATCCCCATCGAGGCCGCCATCGAGGGGTTCTGCGTCACCGCGCGGACTTCGAGGCCAAGACGGGTGCGGCGCATCACCCAGAGGTAGAGGGCGAGGAAGATCAGCGCGAGGACAAAGATCGCGATGCGGATATAGCTGATCGACACCACATCGTTGAGCGTCCAGGCCCCGTCGAGCCAGGGCGGCGAGGTCAGCGGGCGCGCCTGCGTGCCGAAGATGTTCTTGAAGAGCTGTTGCAGCGCGATGGAGATCCCGAAGGTCGCCAGCAAAGTCTCGAGCGGGCGTTTGTAGAGCCAGCGGATCACCAGCCGCTCCATCGCGACGCCCGCCCCGAAGGTGATCGCGAAGGCCAAGGGCAGCGCGATCAGGATGGATGCCGTGTAATCGGGCACGAAGAGCTGCACGACATAGCCGGTATAGGCGCCCATCGTGATGAACTCGCCATGCGCCATGTTGATCACCCCCATCACCCCGAAGGTGATGGCCAGACCGATGGCCGCGAGGAAATAGATCGAGGCGAGCGAGAGCGCATCGAGGCCGAGATCGACCGTCTGCATCGCCGCCACCGTGCGCCCGACGCGGGTCAGTGCGGCATAGGCGGCGGTCGTGACCTCCGGGTCGGGCTCGGCATAGATATCGGCATATTGGTGATCGGTGACGAGCTTGTCGGCCTCGGCATCGGTCAGGCGCTGCGGGACGATGCCCGCGGCGGCGAGCGTCGCGTAGGCCTCTTCGCGCTTGGCAGGATCGGCCATTGCGGCCAGCGGCAGCCCGCCCACCTGACCGCCCTCCACATGCGCCGCCAGGGCCTGCTGCATCTCGGAGGCCGAGATCCGCGCGGGCGCGATCTTGGCGGCGACGAGCATCGCATAGGCTTCATCCTTGGAGATATCGCGACCGGGCTTGAGCGCCTTCGCGACATTGCCCTCCGGCGCGCCGGCGAAGGCTGTGCGGGTCGTGGCCACCAGAGGGTTCAGCGTGGCGCGGAAATCGAGGCCCAGATCGGAGCCGAAGCTCTCGATCGCGGCCACGCGCTCGGGGGCATCCTTGCCAAAGCGGATGGTCAGCAGACGCTCCAGACGCTCCATCTCTGCCTTGATCGCGGGATCGGGTTCGTCAGGGATCGAGGCGCGCAGGGGTTCGAGATGCGAAGCCTCGCCGTCCCGCTCGATCGCGGTCAGGGCGTCGCGGCGCTTCTTCGGGTCGGGATCGCTCAGCAGAAAGCGTACCAGCGCCGCGCCGATCTCGGCGCGCACACCGGAATTGGGTTTGATCTCCTTGATATCCGATTTCGGCGCGGTGCCTGCGGGTGCGCCCGTCGCTGGATCGGACAGAGCGTAATCACCGCCCTTTTTCTCGATGATGAAAAACGCCCCATCGCTTTCGCGTTGGCCCACGCGCTTGTCGGCATAGGCTTGGAGGAATCGCGACGCCCCCTTACCCGAGGCGGCGATCGCCGCAATGACCGGGCCGATGGTGCGCCGCGACGGCTTGGCGATTTCCTTGGAATACTCGGCGAGTACCGCCGCCAGCCCCGTAATCTGAGCCTGCGCGGCCTCGGCCTGCGGCGCGGTGATGCCGGTCTCCTGCGCCTGCCCCGGCAAGGCAAACGCAAGCAAAAGCCCAAGCGCGATCAGAAACTTGCGCATCCTGCCCCCATGGATGGAAAAAGGCGGGAGAGCCTGTGCCCTCCCGCCCGAAGGTCGATCAGTAATTCGACTTCTTCTGCACGCAGGTCTTCGTCTCGGTGTTGTACATGCCACAATCGAGGCCCGGCCAATCCGATTTCAGCACCGCCGATTCCGGCAGGAAATCGGTCCAGGCATCGCCCGGCACCGGATCGGTCTGCGAGATGATGTCGAACTGGCCGTCTTCCATGATCTCGCCGATCAGCACCGGCTTCGTCAGGTGGTGGTTCGGCAGCATCTTCGCGGTCGAGCCGGTGAGGTTCGGGAATTCCTGCCCCGGCATCGCCTCGATCACCTTGTCGATATCGGTGGAGCCGACCTGCGTCACCGCCTGCACCCACATGTTGAAGCCGATATAGGTGGCTTCCATCGGGTCGTTCGTCACGCGGGTATCGTCGCCGGTGAAGGCGTGCCACTGCTCGATGAAGGCCGCGTTCTCGGGGGTGTCGGCGCTCTCGAAATAGTTCCAGGCGGCGAGTTGGCCGACGAGGTTCTTCAGATCCGCTTCACCAAGGCCCGACAGTTCCTCTTCGCCGACCGAGAAGGCGACGACGGGGATGTCGTCAGCGGTAATGCCGGAAGCCGCAAGCTCCTTGTAGAAGCCGATATTCGCGTCGCCATTGATCGTCGAGATCACGCCGACCTTCTTGCCGTCCGCCCCCAGCGCCTTCACGTCGGCCACGATCTTCGACCAGTCCGACTGACCGAACGGGGTGTAGTTCACGAAGATATCGCTCTCGGCGATGCCCTTCGATTTCAGATAGGCGTCGAGGATGTTGTTGGTGGTGCGCGGGTAGACGTAGTCGGTGCCCAGAAGGGCGAATTTCTCGACGCCGAGCTCCTCGAGGAAGTAATCCACCGCCGGGATCGCCTGCTGGTTCGGGGCGGCGCCGGTGTAGAACACGTTGCGCGAGCTTTCCTCGCCCTCATATTGCACCGGGTAGAACAGCAGACCGTTGAGCTCTTCGAGCACCGGCAGCACCGATTTGCGCGACACCGAGGTCCAGCAGCCGAAGATCACGTCGACCTTGTCCACGGTGATCAGCTCGCGCGCCTTTTCGGCAAACAGCGGCCAGTCGGAAGCCGGGTCGACCACGACCGCCTCGAGCATCTTGCCGTTGATGCCGCCCTTCTTGTTCTGCTCCTCGACCAGCATCAGGACGGTGTCCTTGAGCGTGGTTTCCGAGATCGCCATCGTGCCCGACAGCGAGTGCAGGACGCCGACCTTGATCTTGTCCTCTTCGGCGAAGGCAATGCCCCCGCTCATCGACATGGCACCGGCAAGCGCCGCGGACATCATCAGTTTACGCCGTGTGATCATTTCATTTCCCTCGTTCCGTCAGCCTGCACACGGGCCCGTTTTTCGGGCTCTCTCGGCGGCTGAACCTCCACTTTTGGATGGGCCGGGACCATTCCCCACTAAGGCCCGGGCGCGCCGTTTTCGGCTACCCACGACATCCAAACCTTGACGCTGCGTCGCGGCAAAACAATCCGCGTCCACGCAGCCAAAACCCGCCTCGAAAGGCGGGCTTGCCGGAGTTTTGCGCAAAGGAAATGGCCGAATGCCCAAAAAACAATCAGGCAGTCGTAATCAGGCGGGAATCGGATGCAGGACGAGCCCGCCCTCGCGCACGAGAAATGCCACGATCTCGTCGACCCCCTCACCCTGCCGCAAGTTGGCCATCACGTAGGGCCGCTCACCCCGGGCGCGTCGCGTATCGGCTTCGAGCAGCTCCCGATCAACCCCCACATAGGGCGCGAGCTCCACCTTGTTCACCACCAGCAGATCGGATTTCGTCACCCCCGGCCCGCGCTTGCGCGGGATGTCCTGACCGGCAGCCGTGTCGATCACATAGATCGTCAGATCGGCCAGTTCCGGCGAAAAGGTTGCGGCCAGATTGTCGCCCCCGCTCTCGATCAGCACCAGCTCCAGATCCGGGATCTTGGCGCTCAGATCGGCGATGGCGGCGAGGTTGATCGACGCATCCTCGCGGATCGCCGTGTGCGGGCAGCCGCCCGTCTCGACGCCACGAATTCGATCTCCCGGCAGAACCTGCGCGCGCATCAGCGCCTCGGCATCCTCGCGGGTGTAAATGTCGTTCGTCACCACCGCCATCGACACGCGCGCCGCGAGCGCCCGCGCCAGTTGCTCGGTCAGCGTGGTCTTTCCCACGCCCACCGGCCCGCCGATCCCAACCCGCAAAGGCCCGTTGCCCATATCCTCACCTCACGTCTTGAAAAGACGCACATCGAGCGTCTCGTGTTTCATCGCCCCGATCTCGGCGCGAAATGCGCTGAGCGACAGGTCTGTCAGCTCCGCGCTTGCCGCGCGGGCCGAGATCTCAGCGATCTTGTCATGCAATCCCGCCAACACCCTCTGCCCCGCGATTTGTCCCAAAGGGACAAGCCGGACCGCCGCAGAGACCAGGTTGGACGCGAATGAATGTTGAAAAAGTGCAATTATCTGCGCTGCGGGCATTTCAAGATCCCGCCCCGCCTCGGCCACGGCGACCGGCAATATCCGCGCAGGCAGCTCCTGACCGCGCAGCCCCGCCTGCGCCAGCGTGAAGGCCGCGCCCTGCTCAACCGTCTCGCGCAGCCGCTCGGCCGACCCGGCCATCGCGCGCCCGAGCGCGTCGAGCTTCGCCAGATCCTCACCGCGCAGCCCGCAGCCCAGCAACACCGCATCGCCCCAGCCCGCCCCGAGCTCGAGCACGTCGCCCAGCCAGGCCGCGAAACTCTCCGCATCGCGCACCTCGCCCACCGCCACCGCCTGCTCAAGCCCATGCGAATAGGCAAAGGCCCCGGTCGGGAACGCCGGGGACAGCCATTGCATGAGCGAAAGAGGCGCGGTCGGATCAGGCATGGTCGTGATGATGATGGTGGTCATGCCCGTGGTCATGATCGTGCGAATGGGAATGGCCATGGTGATGCGAATGGCCGTGGTCATGTCCCATCGTCCGGCCCATCCCGTAGGCGCCACCCTCGGGCTGGAAGGTCTCGACACCGGGACGTACCTCCGCGCCAAGCCCCTTGAGCATCCCCTCGAGAACATGATCGGCCCGGATCACCAGCCGCTCGGCCTCGATCTGGCAGGGCGTATGGCGGTTGCCGATATGCCAGGCGAGCTTGGGCAGATCGCCCTTCACCTCCAGCACGGGCTCCAGCGCCGGGCGCACCTCGATGAAGCGGCCATCCTCCAGCACGAAGGCCTCGCCGCCCGAGAGATTCGTCACCTCCGGCAGGTCGACCAGAAACCCCGTGCCCGAGCCCGCCACCAGCCGCTTGCGCCGCAGGAACCGCCCTTCGTAATCGAGCGCCACGAAATCCGCCGCCGCCTGCCACGCGCCCTTCGGCACCACTTTCCCGGCTTTCGGATAATCGCTCATTGTCTTGCTTCCTTTAACGTTTTCTCAAACTTGGGGCCGCATCGTCAGACGCGGACCAGAGGAGATTTCGCATGTTCGACCACCGCTCCCCCGCCGATGAACTGGCCCATATCCGCGCCGAGATCGCGCGGCTCAAGCGCCGCGAGGCGCAGCTGCGCGAGGCTTACCTGACGCAGCCCGACATGCCGCGGCTCGGCCGCTGGACGAAGGTCGAGATCGTGACCCACAGCCGACAGATCTTCGAACCGCGCCTCCTGCCCGAGGATATCCGCCTCGACCCGGCTTTCCAGCGCGAAAAGGTGACGCGGTTGCTGCGCACAATGCCGCATGCCCGAGCGGGCCGTCACTTGCCGCCGCTCGTGGCGTCCGAGCAGATCAGCGCGGCCCCGCAAGGGGAGATGTCGATGCTCGCCGCACATTGACCCCTCAGAACAGGAAGTAGCGCTGCGCCAAAGGCAGAACCTCGGCCGGCTCGCACACTAGCAGCTCACCATCTGCACGCACTTCGTAGGTCTCGGGATGCACGTCGATCTTCGGCGTCGCCGCGTTGTGGATCATCTGCGCCTTGCCGATGCCGCGCGTACCCTCGACCGCGAGTGTCGTTTTCTGCAAGCCAAGGCTCCCCGCCAGTCCGTTCGCCTGTGCCGCTTGGCTGATGAAGGTCACCGACGAGGCATGACGCGCGCCGCCCAAGGCCCCGAACATGTTGCGCGTGTAGAAAGGCTGCGCCGGGATCGAGCCGTTCGGATCGCCCATCTGGGACGAGACGATCATGCCGCCGATCAGCACCATCTCGGGTTTCGCCCCGAAGAAGGCCGGGCTCCACAGCACGAGATCGGCGCGTTTCCCGACCTCGACCGAGCCGATATGCTGGCTCATTCCATGGGTGATCGCCGGGTTGATCGTGTATTTCGCGATGAAGCGTTTGACGCGAACGTTGTCGTTGTCGCCCTGCTCTTCCGGGAGACGCCCGCGCTGCTTGCGCATCTTGTCGGCAGTCTGCCAGCAGCGGATGATGACCTCGCCCACCCTGCCCATCGCCTGACTGTCCGAGCTGATGATCGACATCGCGCCCATGTCATGCAGGATATCCTCGGCCGCGATCGTCTCCTTGCGGATCCGGCTCTCGGCGAAGGCCACATCCTCGGGCACCTTGTTGTCGAGGTGATGGCATACCATCAGCATATCCAGATGCTCTTCGACCGTGTTCGCGGTGTAGGGCCGTGTCGGGTTGGTCGAAGACGGGATCACGTTCGGCGCGCTCACCACTTTCAGGATGTCCGGCGCATGACCGCCGCCCGCGCCTTCGGTATGGAACGCGTGGATGGTGCGACCCTTGATCGCGGCCAGCGTATTCTCGACGAAGCCGGATTCGTTGAGCGTGTCGGTGTGGATCATCACCTGCACGTCCATGTCATCGGCCACGCTCAGGCAGCAATCAATCGCGCCCGGCGTCGTGCCCCAATCCTCGTGCAGCTTCAGCGCGCAGGCACCACCCTCGACCATCTCGACCAGCGCCTCGGGCTTCGAGGCATTGCCCTTCCCCGAGAGCGCGAGGTTCACCGGCAGCGCGTCAAACGCCTGCAACATCCGCGCGATATGCCACGGCCCCGGCGTGCAGGTCGTGGCCAGCGTGCCATGCGCAGGGCCCGTGCCGCCGCCCAGCATCGTGGTGATCCCCGAGGCCAGCGCGTCCTCGATCTGCTGCGGGCAGATGAAATGGATATGCGCGTCGAACCCGCCCGCGGTCAGAATTTTTCCTTCGCCCGCAATGGCTTCAGTGCCCGGCCCGATGATGATGTCGACATTCGGCTGGGTATCGGGATTGCCCGCCTTGCCGATCGCGACGATCTGCCCGCCCTTGAGGCCGACATCCGCCTTGTAGATGCCCGAGTGGTCCACGATCAGCGCGTTGGTGATGACCGTATCAACCGCGCCGCCGGCGCGGGAAATCTGGCTCTGGCCCATCCCGTCGCGGATCACCTTGCCGCCGCCGAACTTGACCTCCTCCCCGTAGGTGGTCAGGTCGCGCTCGACCTCAATGATCAGATCGGTATCGGCAAGCCGCACCCGATCGCCGGTCGTGGGGCCGAACATATCGGCATAGGTGCTGCGCGAGATCGTGGCCGGCATCAAAGCGCCCCCATAACTTTCTGATTGAATCCATAGACTTCGCGCGATCCGCGATAGGGCACGAGCCGCACTTCACGGCTTTGCCCCGGCTCGAAGCGCACCGCCGTCCCTGCCGCGATATCGAGCCGGTAGCCGCGCGCGGCCTCGCGGTCGAACTCCAGCCCCGGGTTGGTCTCCGCGAAATGGTAATGCGAGCCGACCTGCACCGGACGGTCGCCGGTATTGGCGACCATCAGCGTGATCGCCTCGCAGCCCTCGTTGAGGGTGATATCGCCCGCGGCGGGCAGGATTTCCCCGGGGATCATCGGCTCAATCCTTGTTACGGCGCAGCGCCCGGGCGAGTTCCGGGCCGATATAGGCAAGGGCGGCCAACGCCAGCAAACCGATCAGCGGACCGTCATGGAAAAACCAGGTCGTGCCCGCGCTGTGACCGGGATGAGCGAGCGCCGCAGTCGGCGCGAGAAGGGCGAGAGCTGCGAGTTTCTTCATCGGGCTGCCTTTCATTAGCAAAACTTATTTTCGGAGCGCCTGCATAAGCTGCGCTTATCTCAGCGGATCGGGTGGTGGACGGTGACGAGCTTGGTCCCATCCGGGAACGTCGCCTCGACCTGGATCGAATGGATCATCTCGGGGATGCCCTCCATGCATTGATCGGCCGAGATCACGCCCGCGCCCGCCTCCATCAGATCGGCGACCGAGCGGCCCTCGCGGGCGCCCTCGACCACGAAATCCGAGATGATCGCGATGGCTTCGGGATGGTTGAGCTTCACGCCGCGCTCCAGCCGCCCCCGCGCGACCATCGCGGCGAGACTGATGAGCAGCTTGTCCTTTTCCCTCGGTGTCAGGTTCATCTTGGTTCCTCAGATCTGCCAGACGCGCGGGGCCGATTGCCCGCGCCGCAAGGTTTCCATCAGGCGCAGGATCTGGCGGCGCATCGGCCAGCCCTCCCGCGCCAGCAATCGGATCACGCATTTCCCGTCGAAACCCGAGGCGGCGCCCTCGACGCCGGGCTCATCCAGCACCGTCCGGGCAGCCTCGGTCGCGTCCTCGGCACCCTGAGCGCAGAGCACCATCGTCGCGAAAGCGCGGGCCTCGCCAAGGATCGCCCCGCGCGCGCCTTTGGCGAGAATGTTGGAATCGAGCGCGAACGGCTCGAAAAACACCGGGTTTCCCGCCCTTTCGATGCGGCGACTGTCGAAAAACTGCAATTCACGCACCCGCTCGCCCATCGCGATACGGCCCAGAACCACCGCTTCGAGCATCAGGCAAGAGGCGTCGGCGGCCAGCTCGATCGTCGTCTCGCGCACGAGTTTCGAGTGGTCGAACAGGATGGTTTCCTGCGGCAGCCAATCCAGATGGCTGCCCGACCCGACGCGGTGGTGGACTGTGACCTCGGCGCGCGCATCTTCGGCGCGATAGGCGCGCTCGGCGGCCTGCGTGGTCGCTACGAGCCGCGCACCATTGGTCAGATCGGTTTCGTAGGAAAGCCGGTCGCCAGAGGTCAACCCGCCGGATGTATTGAGGAAAACGACCTCGGTTGCGCCCGGAACACGCGGGAGGATCGCCTTCGCGGACCCGCTCTGATGCAACCCGATCAGCCGCGCGCCATCGAAGCCCGCCCGCGCGGCCCCGCGCGAGCGCTGCATCTTTGGCACAGCTTTGGTCTGAACAGTGGCGTCGAGCATCAATCCCTCCATCCCGATCCAAGACTTCTCCGGCAGGGTGGTCCATGCCTTCCGACCCCGACGGATCACCTGAGAAGCGCGCCGCAAGCGTTGCGCCCATTTGGGGCGCATCACGCCTAAAGTTTCAACAGTAAATAAATCAGCCCAGCGGGCCGGGGCGGCGTTCCTCACTCAGCAGGACATTCGCCTCGACCTGCCCCACGCCGGGCAAGGTCATGATCCGGCGGCGTAAAACGCGTTCGAAATCGGCGAGATCGCGGGCGGTGACGCGCAGGCGGTAATCGAAAAGGCCAAGCACGTGCTGTACTACCTGCACCTCGGGGATCGCCGTGACCGCGCGCTCGAAATCCTCGAGGCTGACGCGGCCTTTTGCGGCGAGCTTCACGCCTAGAAAGACGGTCACGCCGAAGCCGAGCGCCTCCGGTTCGACAACCACGCGCCGCCCTGCGATCACGCCCGCCTCTTCCAACCGCCGAATCCGGCGCCATGTCGCGGGCTGCGAGAGACCAAGTTTGCGCCCGAGCGCACCTGCGCTTTGCGTCGAATCGCGGCTGAGCGCGCGCAGGATGCGGCGGTCGAGATCGTCAAGATCGAGGCTCATACCGGCAGCTCCGCGCTGGATTTGATGGTCGAGATCAGCATCAGCGCGTCGAGTTCGGAGATATGCGGCAGGGTCAGAATGCGGTTGCGATAGATCTCCTGGTAATGCGCCATGTCGCGGGCGATGACCTGCAGACGCATATCGGTTGACCCGAGGAAGCTTTGGATCTCAAGTACTTCCGGCACCTCTCGTGCGGCGGCGATGAACTCGTCAAAGGCGCGCGGGTTGGTCTTGTCGAGGGTGAAGCGCAGGCTGACCTCGACCTCCCAGCCAAGCGCGTGCCAGTCGATCAAAGCCTGCTCGCCCCGGATCACGCCGCCTTCGCGCAACCGCTCGATCCTCCGCCAGCAGGTGGCCGAGGTCACGCCCGCGCGCTCGGCCAGTTCGGCCGTGGGCAGCCCCGGCTCGGCCATCATCTGGCGCAGGATCCGGCGGTCGGTGTCGTCAAGTTGCATGATTTATCCGATTTATGAATTTATCGAGAATGATTTTTACGCAATAGGCGTAAACTTATCAACTTCTGAAACCATTCACGCGCAGATCTCCCTATTCTCACCATCAGACAAGAAGGAGGAACGCCATGCGCGTGTATTATGATCGCGATTGCGATGTGAACCTGATCAAGGACAAGAAAGTCGCCATTCTGGGCTATGGCTCGCAGGGCCACGCCCACGCGCTGAACCTGCGCGACTCGGGTGCGAAGAACGTCACCGTTGCGCTGCGCGACGGCTCGCCCTCGAAAGCGAAAGCCGAAGGCGAAGGCCTTCAGGTGATGGGCATCGCCGAAGCGGCGGCCTGGTGTGACGTGATCATGTTCACCATGCCCGACGAACTTCAGGCCGAGACCTACAAGAAATACGTCCATGACAACCTGAAAGAAGGCTCGGCGATCGCGTTTGCCCACGGCCTGAACGTGCATTTCGGCCTGATCGAGCCGAAGCCCGGCATCGACGTGATCATGATGGCGCCGAAAGGCCCGGGTCACACCGTGCGCGGCGAATACACCAAGGGCGGCGGCGTGCCCTGCCTCTTCGCGGTCGAAAACGACGCGACCGGCAAGGCTCAGGACATCGCACTGAGCTACTGCTCGGCCATCGGTGGCGGCCGCTCGGGCATCATCGAGACCAACTTCCGCCAGGAATGCGAAACCGACCTCTTCGGCGAGCAAGCGGTTCTCTGTGGCGGCCTCGTCGAACTGATCCGCATGGGCTTCGAGACCCTTGTGGAAGCCGGTTACGAGCCGGAAATGGCCTATTTCGAGTGCCTCCACGAAGTGAAGCTGATCGTCGACCTGATCTATGAAGGCGGCATCGCGAACATGAACTACTCGATCTCGAACACCGCCGAATATGGCGAGTATGTCTCGGGCCCGCGCGTCCTGCCTTACGAAGAGACCAAGGCGCGCATGAAAGCGGTTCTGACCGACATCCAGACCGGCAAGTTCGTGCGTGACTTCATGCAGGAAAACGCCGTCGGCCAGCCTTTCTTCAAGGCGACCCGTCGTATCAACGACGAGCACCAGATCGAACAGGTCGGCGAGAAGCTGCGCGCCATGATGCCCTGGATCTCCAAGGGCAAGATGGTCGACAAGTCGCGCAACTGATCTGCGACCGGATGCATCAGGAGGGGCGCCTTGCGGGGCGCCCCTTTTCTTGTCACTCTCCCGCGAAAGATCGGAGGCCCCATGCAGGACATGCCGCAAAGCGAGCTCGACGCGATCCAGGCAGAGCGCGCGAAATTCTTCACCCCACGCTGGTTCGGCGACCTCTTCGCGGGTCGGCTAAGCCCGGGCGATACGTTCTGGATCGGCAATTACGGGCCCGCGATGGTGGTGGTCCCGGCGCTGGTGCTGATCGCGCTCTTTACCGCCATGGCGTCCCCCGGTCATCTCGGCCCGTTGTTCGGGGGCACCGCGATCCTCGCCGGGCTGTACCGGATAGCGGTTCTGATCGGCCTGTTTCGCAGCGTCGCGCGCACGCCCGGCCCGAAGGGCTGGCGGATCTTCGGATTGCTCTGGACTGTGTTCGAAGCCGCGATCCTGATCTGGCTCGGGTTGCGCCTCATCGGCGGCTGATCTCCCCGCGTCACGGCCCGCAAGAAGGGGCTCTGCCCCCGGCCGCGATGCGGCCTCCCCCGGGATTTTTTCACCAACTCGAAAAGACAGGGTTTTCCGTTTCGAATTGGTCGAAATATCCCGGGGGTGAATTTCCGTTAGGAAAGAGGGGGCAGCGCCCCCTTACGCGGTTTCCGCCTCGACCGCCGCGACGATCCCATCGACGGCTTCGATGAGAAGCGCCTCATCCTCGCATTCCGCCATCACGCGGATCAACGGCTCGGTACCCGACTTACGGATCAGCAAGCGCCCTTGGCCTGCCAGTTTTGCCTCGGTCGCGGCGATCAGTTTTTCAACATTCGGGGCGTTGAGGGGCTCTTGCCCCGCCTGATATCTTACGTTTTTCAACATTTGCGGCACAGTCTCGAACTGGCGGACCAATTCGGAGGCGCGGCTTCCGGTCTCGACCATCGCGGCGAGGAATTGCAGCCCCGCCATCAGCCCGTCGCCGGTCGTCGCGTAATCGGTCATCACGATGTGGCCCGACTGTTCGCCGCCGAGGTTGAAGCCGCCTTCGCGCATCCGTTCGACCACGTAACGGTCGCCGACCGCCGTGCGCTCGAGGCGCAGGCCTTCGCCCTGAAGGAAGCGTTCGAGCCCGAGATTGGACATCACGGTCGCGACCAGCGCGCCACCAGCGAGCTGGCCCGAACCGGCCCAGCGTTTCGCGAAGAGCGCCATGATCTGATCGCCATCGGCGACATGGCCGGTCTCGTCGATGATCATCACCCGGTCCGCATCGCCATCGAGCGAGATACCCAGATCCGCGCCATGGGCGACGACAGCCTCGGCGCAGGTCTGGGTATGGGTCGAGCCGCAATTGAGGTTGATATTGCGCCCGTCGGGAGAGACGCCGACCGGGATCACGTCGAAGCCAAGCTCCCACAGAACGTCGGGGGCCGCGCGGTAGGCCGCGCCATTTGCGCAATCGACCACGACTTTCAGCTCGGGCTTGTGCAGTTTCGGGAAGGTGGTCTTGGCATATTCGACATAGCGGCCCAGACCGTCGTCGATCCGCTTGGCGCGGCCGATATTCTCGGGCCGCGCGAGGCGGATCTCGGCGTCCAGCATCGCCTCGATCTCGGCTTCGGCCTCGTCCGACAGCTTGAACCCGTCAGGGCCGAAGAACTTGATGCCGTTATCCTTGGCCGGGTTGTGGCTGGCCGAGATCATGATGCCCAGATCGGCGCGCATCGAGCGGGTCAGGTAACCCACCGCGGGCGTCGGGACGGGGCCGAGCAGCAGCACGTTCATCCCCGTCGAGGTCAGGCCCGCGGTCAGCGCGTTTTCGAACATGTAGCCCGAGAGCCGCGTATCCTTGCCGATCACCACACGGTGGCCGCGCGAGTCGTCCTGACGGAAATAGCGGCCCGCGGCGGCGCCCAGACGCAGCGCCATCTCGGCGGTCATCTTGCCGGAATTGGCCTCGCCACGCACGCCATCGGTGCCGAAAAGCTTTCTGCTCATTCTTCAAATCCTCTCGTGATCGCGTCCCAGAGCCGGATGCCTTGGGCGATCTCGGCCACGTCGTGGACACGGTGAATCTGAACGCCCTGATCGAGGCCCGCGAGCGTCACGGCAAGCGTGCCGGGCATGCGGGAGTCGGTGTCTTCCGCGCCGCCGACCGTGCCGATGAAGCGCTTGCGCGACACACCCAGCAGGAGCGGGCAGCCGAGCCCGTGAAAGAGGCTCAGGCCGCGGATCAGGGCGAGGTTGTGCTGAACGGTCTTGCCAAAGCCGATGCCGGGATCGGCGATGATCGCCTCACGGGCGATGCCGTAATCCTCGGCCAGCGCGATACGGTCCTCGAGGTAGTCATAAACGTCGAGCAGCACATCGGTGTAGCGCGGGTCGTCCTGCATCGTCTCGGGCAGGCCCTGCGCATGCATCAGGCAGATCGGCGCGCCGGAGACCTGCGCGACCTCGACCATCGCCGGGTCGAACTCCATCGCGGAGACATCGTTGAGCATCGCGGCCCCCGCCTCAAGCGCCTGATCGGCAACCAGCGACTTGCGGGTATCGATGGAGATCGGCGCGTCGAAATCGGCATCGCGCAGCGCCGCGATCACGGGGGCGGTGCGGGCGATTTCCTCGTCCTCATCGACTTCGGTCGCGCCGGGGCGCGTCGACTCGCCCCCGATGTCGAGGATATCGGCGCCCATCTGGCGCAGAGCGAAGGCGCGCTCGATCGCGGCATCCTCCACGTCGAAGCGGCCGCCATCGGAGAAACTGTCGGGCGTGACGTTGAGAATGCCCATGATGCGCGGGGCGTCCATCGTGAGACCGGCCAGAGGGGTGCGGGGGGCGCACAGCCGTTCGATCATCTCTTCGGGCAGGTGCGACGCGGGCACGATCTCGGGCTCGGCGTCGCGGCGCATCAGCTCGACCTCGTCGAACCAGCACCAGCCTCCTGCGAGGGTCAGCGCGGTTTCGGGACGGGCGGCATCGGTCCGCAGAAGCGGGCGGTAATAGATCTTCTCCATGCGCCCCATTCACCCGATTGCGCGGGTCTTTTCAAGACGCTCAGAGCGGGTGCGTCTCGATCGGCACGCGGCTTCCTGCCGGGGCTGAAACATCCCCGTGAAGTTCCAGCCGGGTCGCGGCCATCTGCTCGGCCAGCCAAAGCGCCAGCGCCACCGCGTTGCGCGCGGGGCTTTTGGGCCCGTCGGTGGCGTCGAGCACGATCTTGGAGGGTGCCCAGACCACCATCTCGCCGTGGCGCATCGCCCAGTCGATCTCGGTCCGGGTGGCGACGACGACGCAGCGATTGTCGCGCGCGGCGAGCCGCCAGGCATTCTGCTCGATGGCGAGCAGGTCGATGCGGCGCTGGGTGGGGTTCTGGCCGCTTTCGGGGACCGGGCCGTCAGGCAGACCCACGGCGAGGATCACCGGGTGCCCCGCGCCTTGCAGCGTATCGAGCCGGGCCGCGAGATCGGGCGCGTCGATCGCCGCGTTCGAGAGATAGGCCACGACCGGGTGGAGAGTTTGCTCCGCGCCGCTCGCATCGACGTTTTTCACTGGCACCGAGGCGCGCGAGCGCACGATTTCCACGCCGAGCGCGCCGGGGCCGCGATCGAGTTTCTCGATGCGGACGAAGACGCGCATCGCCTGAGGGCTGGCGAGGATGCGCTCGGCCACCTTGGCGGCGAGGGTTTCGAGCAGGTTCACGCGCTCTTCGGCCAGTTCGGCCGCGATCGCCTCGGTGATACGGTCATAGCTGAGAATGCGGTCCACGTCGTCTTCGAGCGGCTCGGTGACGGGACGGACCTCGACGACCACGTTGAATTGCAGCCGCTGCGTGTGGCCGCGTTCCTGCTGGAAGGCACCGATATCGGCCTCGACGATATGGTCGCGCAAGCTGATCCGGTCGCGCGGATCGGCGGGCGCGGAGGCCTCGGCCCGCGCTTCGGGATGCGAGAAAGCCAGCGAAATGTCGGAACTCATGCGCGCCTCGGGAATTCTTGGGTCATGTCGAGCATAGAAAAAGGGCGGACCGAAGCCCACCCTCAAGCGTCATTTCATCGCCCGCTCGCGACGGCCACCCGCTCAGTTTTCGGCGGTGCGGATCGGATCGGCGTAGAAGACGTGATGGCCGATCGAGGCGGTCTTGTCGAAGCGGCGCGACCAGCTCGGGCGGATGGTACGGGTATGGAAATACGTCGCACCGACCGTGAGCGAGCGCGGCGCGCCGTCGATCATCGCGCGCGCGACTTTCGCCACTTTGGCATAGGCGGCGGAATTGTTGACCCGGTCGGCCTTGCCGTCGCAATACCAGCTGAACTGGCAACCACGGCGGTTCGACTGATGAACCACGCCGCAGATCGACCCCGGGAAACGGGGATCGTCGACGCGGTTGAGGATGACCTCGGCCACGGCCTGCTGGCCCTTCACGCCCTCGCCGCGGGCCTCGAAGTAGAGGGCCTTGGACAGACATTGGAATTGCGCGTCACCGGTGGCGGCGGGCTGTTTGGCCAGCCAATCGGCCGAGAGGACCGGCGGCAGGTTCTTTTGACTCGCAACGTTCTTGGACCGGGCGGGTGCCATGGTAAGCGCGGTGACCCGACGCTTGTCGATCGCGCTCATCGCGGAGCGCTCCTGCCATAGAACCGACATCAGACCCTGTTCGGCGACCTCTCCGGGGTCGTTCGACTGGCTTACCGTTACTTCGGCACGCAAGCCTCCGGCCAGGGCCAGGAGGACGATCGCGCCCCCCGTCCAGCTTTTCAGCACTGACATGTTTATCTTCCGATAAGGACAATCGCCGCGTCCCCCCATTGAGCCGCGACCGCGCTCCCTTACCCGACGAGAGCGAATGTGTCCAGAAAATGCCACAAGATCGCGCAACCCTGATGAAAGTTGCGGCGAAATCCTGCTCAAATACGCGGAAGATCGCGTGCGATATCCCTCTCGAATCGGATAGCGCGCGCGGACGTGATTTGCCAACGGTATTTGATAAAAATGCGCGATTTCTCGCCGCTCTGAGTTTACCTTTACGGCACCGCGCGTCCGCGCGGAGCAAGAAGCGCGAAATGTGCCGCTGCAAGACGCGCCACCGGCACCCGGAACGGCGAACAGGAGACGTAATCGAAGCCCGCTGCCCGGCAAAAGGCGATTGATTCGGGGTTGCCGCCATGCTCGCCGCAGACCGAGATCGTGATATCGGGACGTGCCCCCCGACCGCGCCCCGCGCCGATCAGCAAGAGCTCCCCCACCCCTTCGACATCGAGGATGTGGAACGGATCTTCGCTATAGACCTGCTGATTGACGTAAGTGGACATGAAACGGCCCGCATCGTCGCGCGAGAGCCCGTAGGTCATCTGCGTGAGGTCGTTCGTACCGAAGGACAGGAAGGCCGCGTGCTCGGCGATCTCGCCTGCGCGCAGAGCCGCACGCGGCGTCTCGACCATCACGCCGAGGCGATAGGTGAAATTGGCCTTGGTCTCGGTACGGACCGCGGCGGCCACCGCGTCGATCCGGGTCTTCACGATCTCGACTTCGCGCGAGGCGGAGACGAGCGGGATCATGATCTCGGGAACGACCTCGGCGCCACGGCGGATCGCCTCGACGGTCGCCTCGAAGATCGCACGTGCCTGCATGTCGTAGATCTCGGGCACGGTGACGCCGAGACGCACGCCGCGCATCCCGAGCATGGGATTGTATTCAGAAAGCGCCTCGACGCGGCGCGTCACTTCCGAGAGCGGCCGGTCGAGCGCCTCGGCCAGCTCGCGCATCCCCTCGCGGTCATGGGGCAGGAACTCGTGCAGCGGCGGATCGAAGAGGCGAATGCAGACCGGCTCGCCCTTCATCAACTCGAAGAGCATCAGAAAGTCGGCGCGCTGCATCGGCAGCAGCCGATCGAGCGCGGTGCGCCGGTCCTCGGGGCTGTCGGCGAAGATCATCTCGCGCATCACCGTCAGGCGATCTTCATCGAAGAACATGTGTTCGGTGCGCGCAAGCCCGATCCCGTCGGCCTCGAACATCAGCGCGGTGCGTGCGTCATCGGGCGTGTCGGCATTGGCGCGCACGCCGATATCGCGCACCAGATCGGCCCAGTGCAGCAGCGTGCGGAACCCGTCATCGAGCGCGGGTTCGAGCATCTCGGCGGCCCCCACCAGCACCTCGCCATTGGTGCCGTCGAGGGTGATCGTGTCGCCCTCGCGGAAGATCCGGCCCTTGGGCCCGCGGAACTGGCGCTCGCGGCCGTTGATCTCGATCTCGGCGCCCACGATGCAGGGCAAACCGAGACCGCGCGCGATCACCGCCGCGTGGCTGGTCATGCCGCCGCGTTCGGTCAGCACGGCGACGGCGGCATGCATGCCCCGGATATCCTCGGGGGAGGTTTCGCGGCGCACGAGGATGCAGGGCTCGTCACGCGCGGCCGAGGCCTGCGCGGCCGCGGCCGAAAAGACGATCTTGCCGGTGGCCGCCCCGGGAGAGGCCGCGATGCCACGCGCCAACACGTCGCGCGGCGCGCGCGGATCGACCTGATAGTGCAGAAGTTCGGTGATGGCGCGCGGCTCGACCCGCAAGAGCGCATCCTCGCGCGAGATCACCTCGTCCTGCGCCAGCGCCACCGCGATGCGCACGGCGGCGCGCGACGAACGCGGCACCCGCACGGCGTCGATCACATGGACCTCGCCGCTTTCGATGGTGAACTCGATCTGCATCTCCTCGCGCAGCTTCACCCGGCAGCGCGCGCCGAATTCCTTGAGCGTATCGAAGACCGTGGCGTCTGCCTCCTCAAGCGAGGCGCCGCGCGGATCGCGGGTCAGGTAAAGCGTCTCGACAGCGGCCTTGCGTCCCTGGCTCTGGCCGCGGAAGCGTCCGGTGATCTGCGGCCCGCCGGTCACCCCATCGACGAACTGGATCGTTCCCGAGCCCGACAGCCCCGGCCCGATCCCGAGCGCCATCTCCTGCACGAGAAGCCCGAGCACCGCATCGGGCGGCGCGCCCTTGGCCTGACGCAGCAGGCGCGCGGTCGTGCCCTCCCAGGCGCGCGCCATCGAACGCAACACCTCGGCGAGTTGCCGCGCGCCCGATTGCGGGAACCGCTCGTCGGTCTCTTCCTCGTAAGCGTCGAGCGCGGCCTCGAGCGATCCCGGTCCCGGCTCCTGCTGGAACATGTCCGGGTCGAGGCGCGCGACATGGATCGAATAGAGCTGCACGAAACGCAGATAGAGCGCGTCGGCAGCCTCGGAGCCATGCGTGTTCGAGAGCACCGCGTGCATGTCGTCATTCATGCCCACATTGAGCACGGTGCCCGGCCCGCCCCATTCGGGGTTCTCGGGGCTCGGGCGCACGGAAACGAGCATCTCGGGGCCGAAAACCGCGGCCAGCGCCTGCGCGTCGAAGACCTGCCCGGCGGCGATCGCGCGCACCGTATCGGCGGGCAAGGCGACAGTCTTGGGCACCGGCAGGTCGAGCCGGATCAGCCGCTGGAGGCATTTCGCACGCCAGCCATGACGCGCCTTATCCACCTCGGCGGTGGGCGTCAGGGTTACAAAATCAGCGATTTCAACGGGTTTCTGCATTGCAGCGCGCCTTCTCCACCGTGGCAGAATAGGCCGATTCCCCGCCCCCGCAAGTGTGTCATTTGGCCAATTAACCCAGCGTCACCGCCACGCCAGGTCCCGGCCCCGGGACAATCGGGGCCGGCGGGAGCCTCCGGCGGGGATATTTAGGCCAAGAGGAAGGATCAGCCTTCGATCTTGGTGAGATCGGCCACGTCGAGGCAGATCTGGCGGATGCGGGAGAGCAGGTTGAGCCGGTTGCGGCGGATCACCTCGGCCTCGGCATTGATCTGGACGGCCTCGAAGAAGGCGTCGATCGGACCGCGCAGGGCCGCCATCGCGGACATGGCGGCGGCGAAATCTTCCGCTTCCATCGCCGGGGCGATCTTGGCTTCGGCGGCGTCGAGGGCGGCGAAGAGGGCTTTTTCCTCCTCGGTCTCGGCGAATTTGGGATCGGCGCCGAAGCTGTATTCGACCCCGTCTTTTTCTTCCGCCTGCGTGAGGATGTTGTTCGCGCGCTTGAAGCCTTGGATCAGGTTCTCGCCATCGTCGGTCTTGAGCGTCTCGCTCAGCGCCTCGGCGCGTTTGACGACGAGGGTGAGATCGTCCGAGCCCGGCATGGCGAGCACGGCGTCGATCACGTCATGGCGGATGCCCGCGTCGCGCAGGTGGACCTTGAGGCGGTCGTGGAAGAAGGAGAGGAGGTTATCTCTGGCTGGCACGAAGACGGATCGCCACTCAATTCCACTTCGCTGCGACACATAGATCTCGGCAATGGCTTCGGCCGCATTTCGGATATGCCGCTCCTTAATTGCTGGCTGTAGAGAAATCGCAGAATTGATATTTTCGACGTGGGCTTCGCCAGACGAACCGATGAACTCAGCGATCTCTGAAGAAACCTCTTGGCCGCGCTCGAAATCGTTGAGAATTGCGATGAACGTACGTTTGCGCTCAGCCTCAAGCACCGGTTGGCGATGTTGCTCAAAACCATTTTCGATCAGATCAGAGAGACAAACACGAAGATCATTCCCCAACACCAACCGGATCACCCCCAGCGCGGCGCGGCGCAGCGCGAAGGGGTCCTTGCTGCCCGTGGGTTTCTCGTCGATCGCCCAGAAGCCGGTCAGCGTGTCGATCTTATCGGCGAGCGCGACGGCGACCGAAACGGGCTCGGTGGGCACATCATCGGAGGGCCCCAGCGGCGCGTAGTGGTCGCGGCAGGCATCGGCGACGGCATCGCGCAGCCCCGCCTTTTGCGCGTAGTAGCGGCCCATTACGCCTTGCAGCTCGGGGAATTCATAGACCATTTCCGAGCGCAGGTCGGATTTGGCGACGCGGGCGGCCTCGGCGGCGAGATCGGGCGAAGCCTTCACCAGCGGGGCGATTTCGCGCGCCAGCGCCTCGATGCGGCGGATGCGGTCGCCTTGGCTGCCGAGCTTGTTGTGGAAGGTCACGGCGTCGAGCCCCGCGCCCATGCCCTCGAGACCGTGGGCGGCCACGGTGCGCAGGTCGTTTTCCCAGAAGAACTTGGCGTCCGAAAGGCGTGCCGAGAGCACCTTCTGGTTGCCCGCGAGGATGGTCGCGCCGTGATCGGCAGTTTCGCGGTTGGCGACGGTGACGAAGCCCTCGATCCGGCCGGTCTTGGGGTTCTTCACCGAGAAGAATTTCTGATGCTCTTTCATCGAGGTCTGCAGCACCTCGGGCGGCAGGTCGAGGAATTGAGCGTCGATCTCGCCCATCAGCGTGACAGGCCATTCGACGAGGCCCGCGACCTCGGCCAGAAGGCCCTTGTCCGGCACCACTTCCCAGCCCTTGGCGAAGGCCATCTGCTCGGCATCGTGCCAGATTGCGGCTTCGCGCTCGGCCGGGTCGAGCATGACCTTGGCGGCCTTGAGCTGCTTGGCGTAGCTCTCGAACCCGCCGACCTGGATGGTGTCGGGGGCCATGAAGCGGTGGCCGCGGGTGGCGTCACCTGCGGTGATCCCGTCCACGTCGAGCGGGACGATCGTGGCGCCCGCCTCGTCCGAGAGGATCGCGAGGATCGAGTGCAGCGGGCGGACCCAGCGCAGCGCGCCCTCGCCCCAGCGCATCGATTTCGGCCAGGGGAAGTTGCGGATCGTTTTCTCCAGCACCTCGGCCACGATCTCGGTGGCGGGGCGGCCGGGCTTTTCGATCACCGCGAAATAGACCTGACCCTTCTTGTCGTCGCGGGTCTCGAGCTGATCCATCGTGAGGCCGGTCGAGCGCAGGAAGCCCTCGATCGCCTTTTCGGGCGCGTCGGTGCGCGGGCCCTTGCGCTCTTCGCGCAGGGTGGGCGAGTTCGCGGTCAGCCCCTCGACGGTCAGCGTCAGGCGGCGCGGGGTCGAGAACGCCCCGGCGGAGGCATAGGTCAGACCGGCCTCGACCACGCCATCGGTGATCAGCTTCTTCAGGTCCTCGCGGGCCTTGGGCTGCATCCGCGCCGGGATCTCTTCGGAGAACAGTTCAATCAGAAGATCGGGCATCTCACTTCTCCGCTTCGTCATTCAGTTGGTGCCAGACAAAGGCCCGGCCATCGGGATAAAGAGCCACGACGCGATCGACGCCGGGGCGGATGTTGTGTTGCGACAGGAACGCCACCGCGCGACCGGCCTCGAGATCGGCGCCGATGGTCTTCGCGTCATAGCAGTCGAACCAGTTCGGACCGATCAGCGGGGCGGCCTTGTCATAGACCTCGTAGGTTTCGGTCGCGGTGGCGATCGAGAGATCGGTGTTGAAGCAGGCCCGGTAACGCAGGGGCGAGCTGTCCGCGTCGATCCCTTCGAAACCGCGAGCGTCAAGCGGGTCGAGCGTGGTGCCGTCGAGTTCGACGAGCGAGATCTTCGCCGCCTCGGAGCCGGGCGCGACCTGATCGTAATAGCCGTATTCCTGCGAATAGTAGACCACCGCGCCGAAGACGAGTGCGATCACCACGATGCCACCTCCGATGAGCTTTCCGTTCATGCCGAGCCCCTCCGGGGGTTTCGCGCGCCCGCCGAGCGGATATGATCGGCGCGCATCACGGAAAGAGGCCCATGGAAACCGCCCTGTTCATCAAAGCCTTCGGCGCGCTCTTCGCGATCATGAATCCCTTCGTCAACCTGCCGGTCTTTCTGGGCCTCACCGATGGCATGGAACGCGCGGCCCAGCGGCGCACCGCGCTTCAGGTGACGCTCTATTCCGCGGGGCTGAGTGCCGTGATCGTGGCCGCGGGCACGCCGATCCTGAAGCTGTTCGGCATCTCGGTAGACGATTTCCGCGTCGCGGGCGGTCTGGTCTTGCTGACGATCGCGCTGGGAATGCTCAATGGCTCGGGAAGTCCGGCCCATAGCGGCACGCCCGCCGAGCAGGCGCATCAGGCCCAGAGGGAGGATATCGCCTTCTATCCGCTGGCCTTCCCGATGCTGGTCGGACCGGGCACGATCACGACGCTGATCGTCTTCAGCGGGCGCGCGCAGGACGGCGCGGGCTATATAGCGCTGATCACCGCGCTGGTGCTGGTTCTGGCGATGGTTGCGCTGGTGATGTGGTTCGCCGCCGATATCGGCCATCACATGTCCCAGACCCTGCGCACCATCACGACGCGCCTGATGGGCATGATCCTCGCGGCCATCGCGATCGAGATGATCGCGACGGGGCTCAGAACCCTGTTGCCGGGGCTCGGCTGACAGCGAGGGGCGCATGGCCGGGTGCATCAGGCGGCATCCCCCGCCGCTGCCCCGCCCGCCTCGGTCTGCACGAAGGCATCGGCGCATTTCTTCGCCAGCGCCCGGACGCGGCCGATATAGGCCTGGCGTTCGGTGACCGAGATCACGCCGCGCGCGTCGAGCAGGTTGAAGAGATGCGAGGCCTTGATGCACTGGTCGTAGGCCGGGTGCGCCATGATGATCTTGCGGCCCGCATCATCGGTATCCGGCGAGGCGAGGATGCGTTCGCATTCGGCCTCGGCATCCTCGAAATGCTTGAGCAGCATGTCGGTATCGGCCACGTCGAAGTTCCAGCGCGAGTATTCCTGCTCGGTCTGGCGGAACACGTCGCCGTATTTCAGCGCGATCGGGGCCGAGGGGTCGTTATAGGGCATGTCCATGACGTGATCGATGCCCAGCACATACATTGCCAGACGCTCGAGCCCGTAGGTCAGTTCGCCCGAAACCGGCTTGCAGTCATGGCCGCCGACTTGCTGGAAATAGGTGAACTGGCTGACTTCCATGCCGTCGCACCAGACTTCCCAGCCCAGCCCCCAAGCGCCGAGCGTGGGGCTTTCCCAGTCGTCTTCCACGAAACGGATGTCGTGCAGCTCGGTGTCGATGCCGATCGCGCGGAGCGAGCCGAGATAGAGGTCCTGCAGGTCCGGCGGGCTCGGTTTGATGAGCACCTGGTATTGATAGTAGTGCTGAAGGCGGTTCGGGTTCTCGCCATAGCGGCCATCGGTCGGGCGGCGCGAGGGCTGGACATAAGCCGCGGCCCAGGGCTTCGATCCGAGCGCGCGCAGCGTGGTCGCCGGGTGGAACGTGCCCGCGCCGACCTCCATGTCATAGGGCTGCAGCACCGCGCAGCCTTTCGAGGCCCAGTAGCTCATCAGTCGCAGGATGATTTCCTGAAACGACTTGGGGGCGTCCGCTTTGGCCATGTCTCGCACCTTCCTTGAAAAGCGCCTCCTCTCTAGGCAAGGGGCGCGGGGGCGTCAACGCCTCGAAGAGCGTTGCGCGGCGGCTTGCGTGGTGTTCTCCGCATGGCGGGGGAAAACCTGACCGCAAAAGCGGCATTTAAGGGGTGACGCGCGGCGTGGTTTCGGTAAGGTCGCCGCAAAAGCAGTCATTATGGGGTGAGCAATGCGGGCCGTTTCGCGCACAGTTTCGATCGTTGTTGGGGCCAGCCTGACCGGCATGGTCTGGACGGGAAGCGCCTGGGCGGAGGCCTGGGTGCAGATCGAGGCGAAGAACTCTCTGGCGCAGGCCGAGGCGCGGGCGCGCGAGTGGGCGGGAATGTTCCCCGATGTCTCGGGCTTCCGGCTGGATTCGGGCTGGTATGCGATCGCGCTCGGCCCCTTCCCCGACGATCGGACCGCCGACGACCGCAGGCTTTTGCTGCGCGGAGAGGGGCTGATCCCGCGCGACAGTTTCGTCGCTGATGGCGGCAATTTCGGCCAGCAGTTCTGGCCGGTGGGCGCTGGCCTGGGCATGACGCCCCGGCCCGAGGCGCAACCCGCGCCCGAGGCCCAGCCCGAAGACCCGGTGGCGCCACCGGTTGCAGACACCCAGCCTGAACCGCTGACAGAGGCTGCGCCCATCGAGGTCCCCGCCCCGATCGAGACATTGGCCGAGAGCCGCCGCCTGGAGGCCGCCCTCACCCGTGATGAGCGCCGCGACATTCAGGCCGCGCTGGAATGGACGGGCCATTACCAGGGCGCGCTCGACGGGCTGTTCGGGCGCGGCACGCGGGCGTCCATTGCCGACTGGCAGCTCAAGAACGGCTACGAGCCGACCGGGGTTCTCTCCTCGACCCAACAAATCGCCCTCCTCGACCGGGTGGCCAGCGAGCGCGCGGCCCTCGGGCTTGAAAAGGTCACCGAATCCGAGGCCGGGATCGAGATCGACATGCCGCTCGGGCTGGTGCAATTCGCGCGCTACAATGCGCCCTTCGTGAATTACGCGCCCAAGGATGGCAGCGGAGTTCAGGTTCTGCTGATTTCGCAGCCCGGCGATGCGGCGCGACTGCGCGGGCTCTACGACGCGATGCAGACGCTCGAGATCGTGCCGGTTCGCGGTGAGCGCAAGCTGGGTGCCAGCGGTTTCACCATCGAAGGCCAGAACGACAAGATCCACTCCTACACGCAGGCCGACCTGTCGAAAGGGCTGATCAAGGGCTTCACGCTGGTCTGGCCCGCCTCCGACGATCAGCGCATGACGCGAGTGCTCGACGCGATGAAGAAAAGCTTCGCGCCGGTCGGCACCGCTGCGCTTGACGCCACGCTCGGCCAGCCGATGTCGGTGACCCGCGCCGCCCTGATGGCCGGGATCGAGAAACGTGCGCCGGTCTTCTCGCGCTCGGGCTTTTTCATCGATGCGGAGGGCCATGTGCTGACCGCCGCAGAAGGGCTTGCGCAATGCGGCCGGATCACCATCGAGGATCACCCGGCGGAACTGAGCTATGACGCGGGCGCGGAAGGCTATGCGGTGCTGACGCCGAAAGACACGCTCGCGCCCAAAGCGGTCGCGAAATTCCGCACGGATGCGCCTTTCTCCGGGACGCAGGTCGCGGTGGCGGGCTTTTCCTATCCCGAGGCCCTGCCCGCTCCGGTGCTGAATTTCGGCAAGCTCTCGGCGCTGAAGGGGCTCGAAGGCGAGAAAACCCAGGCCCGCATCGAGGCCAAGACCCGCGCGGGCGATGTGGGCGGTCCGGTGCTCGACGGCTCGGGCGCGGTGGTGGGGATGCTGCTGCCGGTCGCAAAGGATCCTCAGCGTGTACTGCCCGACGGGCTGACAGTGGCGCTTCAGGCCTCTGCGATGGCGCCCGGGCTTTCCGCGCGGGGCTTTGCGCCCGAAGCGTCGGATTTCTCGGGCCAGCGCACGCCCGAAGATCTGCAAACGCTCGCCGACGGGATGGTGGTGCAGATTTCCTGCTGGAAGTGATCAGCTGCGCCAGAAGCGCGGCAGGATCAGCACGAGCACGCTCATCAGCTCGAGCCGCCCGACGCACATCGCAACGCTCATCAGCCATTTCGCGGTTTCGGGGAAGGCCGCGACCGAGCCGTTGCCGGTGATCTCGGGCCCCCAGGCCGGGCCGATATTGGCGATCGAGGTCCATGCGGCGGTCATCGCGGTCTCGGTCTCGAGCCCGGTGAAAGTCAGCGCGATGATGAGCACCCCGAAGCTGAGGATGAAGAGCGAGAAGAAGGCCATCACCGAGTTCACGACGCTGTCCTCGACCGGGCGCCCGTCATATTGCACACGGAGCAGCCGATGCGGTGAGTAGAGCCGCTGGATCTGCGCCTTGATCGCCTCGAGCAGGATCAGGTAGCGGAAAACCTTGACCGAACAGGCCGTCGAGGAAGTGCACCCCCCGATCAGCCCCGAGATGATCAGCACGGTAAAGGCCAGATGGCCCCATTGCGTGATATCCTCCGAGGCGTAGCCCGTCCCCGTGAAGGTCGAGACCACGTTGAAGGTCACTTCGCGCAGGGTGGGCCAGAAATCGGCCTCGTGGCGGAACATCCGGTAGAGCACGATGACCGCGATCGCATAGCCCATCCAGCGAATGAAGGCGCGCACCTGCGGGTCGCGCCAGAGCGGGACCGCATCGCCGCGCAGGACCTGGACGAAACGGATGAAGGGCATCGCGGCGAGCGCCATGAAGACCGAGGCGGCATATTCCGGCGCGCCCTTGTAGGCGGCGAAGCTTGCATCGTAATTGGAAAACCCGCCCGTCGACATGGTTGTGAGCGCATGCATCACCGCGTCGAACCCGGTCATGCCGAGCCCCATATAGGTCAGCGCACAGGCGATCGTCAGACCGACATAGATGCGGATCAGCGCCGAAGAGATATCCATCGCGCGCGGCAGGATCTTGCCCAGCGTGTCGAACCCTTCCGAGCGGAAGAACTGCATCCCCCCCACCTTCATCACCGGCAGGAAGATCATCGCGACGATGATGATGCCCAGCCCGCCCAGCCATTGCAGCAAGCCACGCCACAGGTTCACCCCCGGCGGCAGGTCGTCGAGCTTTTGAATGGCGGTGGTGCCGGTGGTGGTGAGGCCCGACATCGCCTCGAAATAGGCATCCGTCAGGTTCAGATGCGGTGCGCCGAGCATGAAGGGAACCGCACCGAAGAACGGCAGGGTGATCCAGACCGCAGTCGTCAGAACGAAGCTCTGCTGGATCGAGAGGGTCCGCTTGAGCGCATCGCGCGAGGCCAGCGCGAGCAGCGCGCCCGCCGTCATCGTCAGCACGGCGCTCTCGACGAAGACGAGCCAGTGCCCTGCCCCATAACCCAGATCAACCGCCGCCGGGATCAGCATCGTCAGCCCCAGCACGGATGTCAGCATTCCAATGATATATCCAACCGGGCGCAGATCGATCATGCGCCCCACCTTGCCCAGAGCGCGGGGCTAGTCAATCCCCGGAAGAGACTTTGCAAACTCTGGGATATTGGTCAGTTAATTTGCTCAATTTCGCAAATTTTCCTTGCGCCGCGCCGCAGCAACGCTAGGTTTTGCGCCATTCCGACATCCAGGGAGATACGCATGTTCAACAAGATCCTCGTGGCAAACCGTGGCGAAATCGCCATCCGGGTGATGCGCGCGGCCAATGAGCTGGGCAAGAAGACCGTCGCCGTCTATGCCGAAGAGGACAAACTGGGCCTGCATCGATTCAAGGCCGATGAAGCCTACCGCATCGGCGAGGGGCTGAGCCCGGTCGGCGCTTACCTGAGCATCGAGGAAATCATCCGCGTCGCCAAGGAATCGGGCGCGGACGCGATCCATCCGGGCTATGGTCTGCTGTCGGAAAATCCCGATTTCGTCGAGGCTTGCGCGAAGGCCGGGATCACCTTCATCGGCCCGAAGGCCGAAACCATGCGCGCGCTTGGCGACAAGGCCTCGGCGCGCAAGGTCGCGATCAAGGCGGGCGTGCCGGTCATCCCCGCGACGGAAGTGCTGGGCGAGGATTTCGACGCGATCAAGGCCGAGGCCGCCGAGATCGGCTACCCGCTGATGCTGAAAGCTAGCTGGGGCGGCGGCGGGCGCGGGATGCGCCCGATCCTTGGACCTGATGAACTGGTCGAAAAGGTCCGCGAGGGCCGCCGCGAGGCCGAAGCCGCCTTCGGCAATGGCGAGGGTTATCTGGAAAAGATGATCACTCGCGCACGCCATGTCGAAGTGCAGCTCCTGGGCGACACCCATGGCGGGCTCTATCACCTCTATGAACGCGACTGCACCGTGCAGCGCCGCAACCAGAAGGTCGTCGAGCGCGCCCCCGCCCCTTACCTGAGCGAGGAACAACGCGCCGAGGTCTGCGAACTGGCGCTCAGGATCGGTCAGGCCGTGGGCTATCAGAACGCGGGCACGGTCGAGTTCCTGATGGATATGGACTCGGACAAGTTCTACTTCATCGAGGTCAATCCGCGCGTTCAGGTCGAGCATACCGTGACCGAGGAAGTCACCGGCATCGACATCGTGCAGGCCCAGATCAAGATCGCCGAGGGCGCGACCCTCGCCGAGGCCACCCGCGCCAAATCGCAAGATGAAATCTCGCTGTCGGGCCACGCGCTGCAATGCCGCGTCACGACCGAGGACCCGCAGAACAACTTCATCCCCGATTACGGCCGCCTGACCGCTTACCGCTCGGCCACCGGCAACGGCATCCGTCTCGATGGCGGCACGGCCTATGCGGGCGGCGTCATCACGCGTTACTACGACTCGCTTCTGGTGAAGGTCACCGCCTGGGCGCAGGACCCCGATCAGGCGATCCGCCGGATGGACCGGGCGCTGCGCGAATTCCGTATCCGCGGCGTGAGCACGAATATCGACTTCGTGATCAACCTGCTCAAGCATCCAACCTTCCTCGACATGAGCTACACGACGAAGTTCATCGATACGACGCCGGAGCTGTTCGACTTCAAGCAACGCCGTGACCGGGGCACGAAGATCCTGACCTATATCGCGGATATCACGGTGAACGGTCACCCCGAGACCGCTGGCCGCGCCAAGCCTCATGCCGAGGCGAAACCGCCGCGCGTGCCTGCGATCACCGGCGAGGTGAAGCCCGGCACCCGCGACTTGCTGGAGAAGGAAGGCGCGAAAGCCGTCGCCGACTGGATGAAGGCGCAGACAAAGCTGCTGCTGACCGACACCACGATGCGTGACGGCCACCAGTCGCTGCTGGCGACGCGGATGCGCTCGATCGACATGATCAAGGCCGCGCCTGCCTATGCCGCGAATCTGGGCGATCTCTTCTCGGTCGAATGCTGGGGTGGGGCCACCTTCGACGTGGCCTACCGCTTCTTGCAGGAATGCCCGTGGCAGCGTCTGCGCGACATTCGCGAAGCGATGCCCAATATCCTGACCCAGATGCTGCTGCGTGCCAGCAACGGCGTGGGTTATACGAACTATCCCGATAACGTGGTGCAGTTCTTCGTCAAGCAGGCCGCCGAAACCGGCGTCGACGTGTTCCGCGTCTTCGACTCGCTCAACTGGGTCGAGAACATGCGCGTCGCGATGGATGCGGTGATCGAGAGCGGGAAGATCTGCGAAGGCACGATCTGCTACACCGGCGATATCCTCGATCCCGACCGCGCCAAATATGACCTGAAATACTATATCGGCATGGCGAAGGAACTGGAGGCCGCGGGCGCGCATGTGCTTGGCCTCAAGGACATGGCGGGGCTGCTCAAACCCGCCGCGGCCCGCCAGCTGATCGCGGCGCTCAAGGAGGAGGTGGGCATCCCGATCCACTTCCACACCCACGACACCTCGGGCATCGCGGGCGCGACGATCCTCGCCGCCGCCGATGCGGGCGTCGATGCGGTCGATGCGGCGATGGATGCCTTCTCGGGCGGCACCTCGCAGCCCTGTCTCGGCTCGATCGTCGAGGCGCTGGCCCATACCGAGCGCGATACCGGCCTCGATATCGGCGCGATCCGCAGGATGTCGAACTACTGGGAGGCCGTGCGTCATCAATATGCGGCCTTCGAATCCGGTCTCGAGGCCCCGGCCTCCGAGGTCTATCTGCACGAGATGCCAGGCGGCCAGTTCACCAACCTCAAGGCGCAGGCGCGCTCGCTGGGGCTCGAAGAGCGCTGGCACGAGGTGGCGCAGGCCTATGCCGATGCCAACCAGATCTTCGGCGATATCGTGAAGGTGACGCCGTCCTCCAAGGTCGTGGGCGACATGGCGCTGATGATGGTCGCGCAGGGGCTTTCGAAGGAAGATGTTCTCGACCCGGCCAAGGATGTCTCCTTCCCGGATTCGGTGATCGACATGATGCGCGGCAATCTCGGCCAACCGCCCGGCGGCTGGCCCGAGGGGATCGTGGCGAAGGTCCTGAAGGGCGAGACACCCTCGACCGAGCGACCGGGCAAGCACCTTCCTCCGGTCGATCTGGAGAAGACGCGCAAGGATCTCGCCGAACAGCTCGGAATGGAGATCGACGACGAGGATCTCGCGGGGTACCTGATGTATCCCAAGGTCTACACCGATTACGCCACGCGCCACGAGACCTACGGCCCCGTGCGTACGCTGCCGACCCCGGTCTTCTTCTACGGGATGGAACCGCAGGACGAGATCTCGGCCGAGATCGACCCCGGCAAGACTCTGGAAATCCGCTATCTGACCTTCGGCGAGACCGACGATCAGGGCGAGGTGAAGGTCTATTTTGAGCTCAACGGCCAGCCGCGCGCCGTGCGTGTGCCCAACCGCGCCGTGAAGGCCACGACTGCCGCCAAACCGAAGGCCGAAGCGGGCAACCCGAACCATATCGGCGCGCCGATGCCCGGCTCGGTCGCCTCGATCTCGGTCTCGGTGGGGCAGAAGGTCAAGCCGGGCGACATGCTCCTGACCATCGAAGCGATGAAGATGGAAACCGGCATCCATGCCGATCGCGAGGCCGTGGTGAAAGCGGTCCACGTCACCGCCGGTGCCCAGATCGACGCGAAGGACCTGCTGATCGAGTTGGAATGAGAGCCGATCGCATATGACATGAGACGCGCGCCCGGTCCTGCCCGGCGCGCGTTTTCATCTCCGACAAAGGGAAAGCGAGCGGGAAAGCCTACAGGGGGGACCTGGCGATTCTCCTCACGTTGGGTGGCTCTGGGAATTTCATGTTTCCCAGATGACTAGAGTTCTCGAGCTCGGCTGTCATCGCTGGACTATCGCGGTGGCGACGAGGTGACGGTGGCGCGCAAAACCGTCGTGCCGATGTCTCCAAGGGGCGCCGCTTTCCATCAGCCCTATTCAGCTGGCCGAACATGATCCGGGTCCGGCTGCAGCACTCGTATCGGAGCTTGTCGCGTTTGACCGGCTTGCAGGGGGATGGCCGGTCCGAAACTGAAGGCATCGCTTGGCGTTCAGCGCCACACGGGGCCACTCCGCCATTGGGTACCGGCCCGCAAGAAACCAGTCTGCCACGGGCGTAATTCATCAGCCTACCCCCGAGGGGCTCAGAAGCGCAATCGAAGCCCAGCCGCGATGTCGATGCTGGCCGAACCGGTATCGGGCTGGAAATCGCCATGCGCGCCGAAATAGAGCGTGCGCCGACCGTCGAGATCGATCCGGTTCACGGAAAGGTCGACGCTCGCGAGCACGGCGGCATAGTTCCCATCGGTCTCGAAATCGCTACCCGGCACGGCCAGGAACGCGGCCTTGATGGGAGCCTGCTCGAGCAGTTCGGCCCGCAGCCCGCCGCGCAGTTTGACGTTCAGGGTCCCGCCATTCCCGAGCTGGCGGATCCGGGTCTTGGTCAGCCCGGCCGAGATCTGGAGCGAATTCGAAACCTTTTTGGCCACGGCCAGCGACAGATCATCCGCGCCGGTCTCCTCGAAGGCATCGCGCCGGATCTGAGCAACGCTCAGCCCTGTATCCCATTGCAATCCGCTGTCCGTCGATCCTGTTTCGGGCCACAGCAAGCGCAGGTTCACCCCGGTGTAGTGATCGACGAAACGTGCGTCGGCGGTGCGGCCCGCGCCCGCAATCTCGATCCGGCGCTTGGCCTTGGAACTGCCACGGCCGAATTCGATATTGCCGGTCAGGCGCAGGCCCGTGTCCAGATCCGTCGCGCCGTAGATCATCGCGAAACGCCGCGCACTATTGAGCGAGGAATCCGGCGCGCCGTAGCCCCGCGCGGAGGACACGTCATGATCGTCGCCCAGTGCCATGCCGATCCGGTAACCGTCCCCGGCCAGGAGATCGGCCCCGATCATCCGGGTGAACGACCCCGTCGTGTAGTTCAGAAGCACGTCGCTCGAGCGATGGATGACGGCGTGGCGACCGCTCAGATGTACCCAGAACGCGCTGCCCTTTTGATCACGCGCCGTATCCAGCCGGTCGAAAGCCACACCGCGATGCGCCCAGAGCGCGGAGAGCGTGGTGGCACGCGGGATATCATAGAGCTCGGGCGTGAGCTGGCGCAACGCCAAGTCGAGATCGGGCGAAAGTTCGTCGATGCCATAGGTGGCGGTGTCGAGGTCGCGCGTCATGAACGCCAGATTGTCGAGCGCGAGCCCCACCGCGATCTGGTTGGCATAGGTGGCGCGTTGGCCGAAATCCGACAGTTGCAGCGTGCCGAAGTCGATCTGCTCGATGCCGGAATAGGCGTAATCCTCGAAGCGGAAAGTAAAGCTGTCCGTATCGGTCTGCAGCGCCTGCAGCATCGCGTATTCCGAGGGCAGCACGCGGCGAAAGCTCAGTTCGAGCGTATCATTGCCGCCATTGCCCGCGATCTCGCCCGTGATCAGGGCGTTGTTGTTCAGCACGAAGCGATCGTCGCCGGTGCCGCCTTGCAGCGCGCCGAAGGTTTGCGAGCCGTGCTGGAAGGTCGCGATGTTGTTGCCCGAGGTGAAGGCCAGCGCCGTGCCGCCGGTGCCGCGCAAGATCCCCGTTGTGTCGAGGCTGTTATTCGTGCCCGCCCCGAAGTAGACGCCCGTGGTGCCCGTGATCGCGCCGGTCGCGTCATTCGTCACGCTGTTATCGGAGACCTCGCCTGCGATCGTGCCCGCGCCGCCCTGAAAGTGGATGCCGAAGCCGCCCGCCGTGATCTCGCCGGTATTGGCGACGGTGTTGCCGCTGACCGCGCCGCCATCGCCGATCCGGCTGCCGCTCGCACCGCCGTCACCGCCGATCAGGGCGATCCCGTCCCCGCCCGAGGTGATCGTGCCGTCATTGGTGATCGTGTTGCCGACAACGCTGCCGCCGCTGCCGCCATCGCCCAGGAAACCGCTTTGCCCGGTGGCGCCCGTAGCCCCTGTCGCGCCCGCGCTCGTGGCCGCACCCGGGCGCCCGGCAAAACCGGGCATCCCGTCATACCCATCATCCGCGCAAACCAGCGTCACCGCGAGCGGGGGCACCCCGATCTCAAGGCAAGCCCCATCGCCGCCCGAGCCACCCGAACCGCCGGGCCCTGCCAGCGCCGCAGGCGCCCCTGCGCCGCCCAGGCCGCCCGCGCCGCCGACACCGCCAACCCCTGCCGCGCCGCCAGCGCCACCCTGACCACCAGCCAGAGAAATGCCGATACCGCCTGCGTCGATCGTGCCGCGATTGGTGATGGTGTTGTCCTGCAGGTCCCCCGCATCACCACCGCGCCCGCCATCGCCGCCGCGTCCGCCATTGCCACCGCGTCCGCCATTCGCTCCGGATGAGGAACGGCCTGCGAAGCCGCCATCGCCGCCATTGCCCCCGTTGCCGCCCGGATAGGCATGCAGGCTCGAATCGATGATGCCATCGTCCCCGCCAGAGCCATTGCCACCCCGGCCGCCATCGCCCCCTTTCACCCCGTCGGCGCCGTCGCCGCCGCTGCCGCCATTCCCGCCATCGCCGCCTGCGCCGCCCGCACCGCCATCGCCGCTCGCGAGCGCGATCCCGTCGCCTGAGGCGCTCAGCGCGCCGTCATTGGTCACCGTGTTACGCGCAAGCGCGCCCCCATCCGCGCCGCGCGCGCCACTGCCCCCAGCCGCGCCCGCGCCGCCGGTGCCGTAACTATCTCCGAAATAGCCGCTCCTCGCCCCACGCAGTCTCGCGTCGCCGCCATGCCCGCCATCGCCCCCCGGCGCGCCGCAGGCAGTGTCGCCATAACAATCGTTCGTGCCCGGGTAGACAAGCCCTGGTCCTGCAGGGCCAGCGGCGCCATTTCCGGCCGAGAAGGGCACGTTCACCCCGTCGCCGCCAACGCCACCATCACCGCCGCGCCCGCCATCTCCGCCCGCGCCGCCTGCACCGGCGCTCAGCCGCGTGGCGTTGGCTCCGGCTGCGATCGTTCCGCTGTTGTAGACGGTGTTGTCCGTGACGTCGCCGCCGATGCCGCCCAATCCACCACCGCGCGCGGCCCCGCCGCTCCCTGCGCTGGCGCCGAGCCCGTCGTAATAAACCTCGTCGCCATTCTGGGCCTTGTAGAGATAGTTGATCCCGGCGACGCCTGGATGTCCGGGCAGGCCGGGTTGCCCGCCATACCCGCCCGCGCCGCCCAGACCACCCGCACCGCCCGCGCCCCCCGCTCCGCCCATGATCGAGAGCCCGTCCGCGCCCGCATCCAGCGCCGCGAAATTGCTCAGGCTGTTGGCGCTGGCCACGCCGCCTGTCGCCCCGCGCGAGCCCTCGCCAGCCACACCGCCATTTGCGCCGCGGCCACCAAGCCCGCCCGATTGTTCGGGCGTCGCCTGATCCGCGCCATAGCTGCCGCTCCCCCCAGCGCCGCCATTCCCACCTTTCGCCCCGAGCCCGCCCGTGCCGCCGGCGACCATGGCGCCGCTCATCCCGGTCGTCAGATCCGCATTGAGATCAAGCGTGATCCCCGATGCCGCCCCCGCAGGGCCCGCATCGGTGGCCGCGACACCCGCTGCGCCTTGAGATCCGGCACGCCCATCCGTTCCCGAGGAGAAGACCGGAGCGCCATTGCCGCCATTCGCCCCATCGGCCCCGGCGAAACCATTCCCGCCGCTCCCGCCGATGAAGAGATACCCGAAATCACTGACGCTTGCGGGTAGATCGAAGCTAAACGCCCCCGGCGCCAGATCGGCGCCTGCAGAGCCGGGCGAACTCGCCGTGCCGGGCTGGCCCGTCGCCCCCGTCACCTCGAGCACGCTATCGGCCAGGGCGGGGCCGAAGCCCACCGTGGTGCCTAGCACAAAGACCATGATGGCGGCTTTCCGCTCCCGGCGGATGCCAGCGGAATCGCGTTTCGCGCTGCTCGACATTTCGTCCCCACACTTAACGCCGGGGACGATCTATCGTCATCCACCCACGTATTTCCCCTGTAGGCACTCTAGATAGCGGAGGCGGATGACGCAGCGTCCAATTCCGGGCAGATCCGGGAGGGTGCTGACAGTATCGGACGGCCCCGGGTCCCGCCGGCCGACATGTGAGGCCCCGATGCGCCCCCAGCGCTGCACCCACGCAAGATGCTCGACAATCGCCGCAATCATCAGAGAGAAAACGATATTTCAGTCGACCTCCTTTCACGAAACCATGCATCCCGGCACCGATATCGGCGGAATTGGCATGGGGCTGATCCGGATGGTGCGCCCGTGGAACGAATGGCTGGTCGTGTGGGGCTACGACGTCAACGAACCCGAACCTGATGTCACCGAGGAATTCGCGACAGGAGTTGCGAACCAGTCGATCGGCGACCCGGAGCTGGAGATCGAACTGCTCAGCGCCAACACCTGGACGGTGAACAACTACTATGCGACAGAGGTTTCAAACGGCCGCGTCTTCTGCATGGGCGACGCGATTCACCGCCACCCCCGTCAAACGGCCTCGGCTCGAACACCTCCATTCAGGACTCCTTCAACTTCGCCTGGAAACTTGCGATGGTCCTGAAGGGCCAGGCGGGCGAAAAACTTCTGGAAAGCTGTGACGCCGAGCGCGCGCCCGTCGCCAAGCAGATCGTAACCCGCGCGAACCAGTCGATCGGCGAAACCGGCCCGATCTTCGATGCGCTCGGGATGGATGGCGGCGTCGATCCCGTCCAGATGCAGAAGAATCTCGAAGCGCGCTGCAATACGACTCCGGCGGCCGAGAAACAGCGCGAGGCCATCCGCAAGGCGATCGCATTCAAGAAATACGAGTTCGATGCGCACGGGGTCGAGATGAACCAGCGCTACCGCTCAGCGGCGATCGTCACCGACGGTCAGATCGAGCCGAGCTTTGAGCTCGATGCAGAGCTGCATTATCAGCCAACCGCATGGCCCGGCGCGCCCCTGCCGCATGCATGGCTTTATCGCACGGGCGGGCAACGGGTCTCCACGCTTGATCTCTGCGGGCACGGGCATTTCACAGTGCTGACGGGGCTCGACGGAAAGGCCTGGATCGAGGCGACACATGCGCTGGCTCAAGAGCTCGGGATCGCGATTGAAGCGCATCTCATCGGGCCACGCCAGCCCCATGCCGATCATGCCGGGGATTGGGCGCGGCTGCGCGAGATTTCCGATAGCGGCTGCTTGTTGGTGCGCCCGGACCACCGTGTCGTCTGGCGCGCCAATCGCCTGACCGATGCGCTTCAGGCTGACCTGCGGCGCGTGCTCTCTGCGATCCTCGATCGCAAGTAGTAAAGCACCTCTCCCGCGCGGCGCGACAGAACCGCGCGGGAACCCTCAACTCCCGCAGGCATCCGATCAGGAAGGGGAAGCATCGCGGTGCGGGCATCGGCAAAGATTACTTCGCGTGGGTGCTCCGCACCGTAATCGGTACGGGCTTGCCCTCCCGTCGAAACAGGCTCTTACCACAACCGAACTCCCGCCGATCGTTTCCTCGCGATGCGCGTTCCAGACGTCCACGACTCCAATTCCCCTGATCTTTTGCCGACCTGTCACGAGACGCCCCACCACAGCATACGCAAATCTGCGACATGAAATCCGCACGGATCGATTTCCCGGACCCTGAAACGACAGCTTCTCGTGCACTTGTGGTGGGGGGGCCTCGGGGCGGGGCTGACCGACCAAACCCGGCGAAACCGTTGGCGGAGGAGGTGTCCGCTCCAAGCCTGACGTTTGTAAAAATAAAAACGCAAAATCAGATACTTGGAAAACTCGCGCGCCGCAAAATGTGTTGCAGTGTGTGTTGCAAAATCTGATTGTCACCTTCCGTGTCACGATGACACGAAACCCGCTTTCCCGCTATCCTGAAATGAGTAACCCGCCCCCTCTGCGAAAGGGACGGACTACCTGAAATTTGGCGTGCGGGACCGGCAAGTCCCCGCGCCGTGGCATCTAAGAAAGGCTGAACGATGCAGACTAAATATAACCCGAAAGCCCACGAAGGCCAAGTCTCTGACAACCTTCAGGCCGCCCTTGATCTGGCCGCGAAAGGCATCCCCGTTCTGCCTTGGCATTGGGTGGATCGCGGCGCGAAGCGAGAGAAGGTGCCCCGGATCACCGATTGGCCGAACAAAGCGACGACCGACGCCCGGCAAATTGAGCGATGGTTCGCCAAGTGGCCCGACGCCCAAGTCGGCTTTGTCACGGGCGAGCGTTCGGGTATCGACGTGGTGGACCTAGACCGGAAGCATGGGAAGGACGGCGTGGCGGCTTGCGAGGCGGCTGGCATAACCGTGGACTCGCCCGTCGTGATCGAGACCAGCACCGGCGGCTTGCACCATTGGTGCGCCCACGTGCCGGGGCAATGCAGCGCCCAAGACCTTCTGGATGGCGTTGACGTTCGCGCCAATCGTGGCTGGGCGGCTGCACCGGGCTCTGACGGCTATCGCTTCGTTTCGGGCGACGTGGACCTCTGGGCCGACCTTCAGAGCTTCGGTTGCGCGCCCCAATGGCCGGAAGGGCTTGAACCCCAGACGCGGCCCGAGGGGGCCACCTTCGAGCCGGTGGGCATCCCCTTTGAAATCCTCTCTGAAGCCGTGTTGTCCATCCCTAAAAAGGTGCGTGAACAGCTCTACGGCACGGAGGGCGCATGGTTCGCTGCCATTCGCGCGATTCACGACGAAACGGGCGGCAGTGAAGAGGGGCGCGAGCTGGCGCACAAGTTCTCGGAAGGCTGGGGCGGCTACAGCTTCGAAGAGACCGAGGACAAGTGGAACCGACCCAATACGCACACCGGGGCCAAGGCGAGCGTCATGGGGCTGATCCGGGTGGCGCAGCGCGCCGGGTGGTGCAGCGAAGCCTTTGACGCATGGCAGATTGCTGACGACTTCGATGACTTGCCCATGCCCGAGACGGGGGCCGAGCGCGTCGATAGTTTGGTGTTCCTGAGCCCGAGCGATTGTGCCGCCACGCCAGCCCGTTCCTACATCATCAAGGGACTCCTTGCTCAAGGCGACGTGGCGGCCATTGTGGGCGCTCCGGGGGCGGGTAAGAGCCTCTTCGCGCCGCGCCTTGGCTACGCCGTGGCCCAAGGGGCCGAGGTCTTCGGGCGGCGCGTGAAGGCTGGTGGCGTCTTCTACGTGGCAGCGGAAGACGGGCACGGGATGCGCGGGCGCGTGCAGGCTTTGGAAGCCGAGCATGGCGACGCACCCGACTTCAAGGTGGTGGAAGGAGTCTCCGATCTTCTGAGCAAGCAAGGCCAGCTCAAGGCCCTGCAACGGGCGGTCAAGGAGCGGCGGCCTGCGCTTGTCGTGATCGACACCTTGGCCGTGGCGTTCCCGGGGCTGGAAGAAAACGACGCAAAAGGCATGGGGCAAGTCGTGGCGGCTGCCCGATCCCTGACCAAGTGGGGGGCGGCTGTCGTGCTGATCCACCACGACACGAAGGCAGGCGACGGGCTGCCCCGTGGTCATAGCCTCTTGAACGGCGCGCTGGATGTGGCGCTCTACCTCAAGAAGGAAGACGGCGGGGTGAGCGTGAAGCCGTCCAAGAACCGCAACGGCACGACCGAACAAGAGTTGGCCTTTACCGTGGGCGTCCGGGAAATCGGCACCGATGAAGACGGGGACGCGATCACGGCGGCGATCTGTGAAGAGGCGGACAATGCCAGCCGTGCCCGTAGTCCGCAACTTACCGCCAGCGCCCGCGCGGCTCTTTCCGTTCTTCGCGATCTGGGAAGAGGCACAATGCACGTGCCGGAAGAGTCTTGGCGGGACGCCTGCATTGGCGGGCGCGAAGTATCTGCTTCTGACAATGCGGATTCGCGACGCAAAGCCTTCAAGCGGGCCGTAGAAAGCCTGACCCGGGAAGGAGTGGTCATTTTCGCAGACGGCAAATTCGTGGAGCGGAAACGCGACAACGAACAATTCACCGAGGACTTTGACGATGTGTAGGACCGGACAGACACGGACATTGCCGGACATGTCCAGTCTTGTCTGCCGGGCAAAGGTGGGCGCGAGGCCGGACAGACACGGACACACCCCTTTAGGGGTTTCCGGGTGTCCGGTCTGCCCAAGCCCCAGACATTGCAGAGCTGAGGGAGATTACCAGATTTCCCGGCTTTACCGGCGTTCCCGTGTGGGTCCTTCCCCCTCTGGGCGCGTCGGGGGTGGCGGAGAGTCCCAAAGCCGCAGGCTGCACAGGAAATTTCAAATGGGAAACCCGGTTTTTCCCGAATTTACCGCCGTTCCCGCCGTTCCCAACTTTCCCGAGAGGCCCGCATGATCCCCAAGACTGAAATGGCAGAAATCGACGCGCTGGTGGGTGGCCCGGAGCCCGAAGGCGTGACCGCTGGCGAGCTGGCGGAATGGCTCGGCCTGACCGCTAACCGCGTCTCGGCCCTCGCCCGGGAAGGCGTGATCCCCCGGAACGCGGACAAGCGGTTTCCGCTCCGGGCCGCCGTCAAAGCCTATTGCGACCACGCCCGCGCCGGGGCCACTGGCCGCCGTGCCGACGCCGAGCTGGCCGCCGAAAAGCTCCGGTTGGCGAAAGAGAACGCGGACAAGCTCGCCTTCCAGAACGCCCGAGCCCGTGGCGAGCTGATCGCCGCCGCCGAGGTGGAACGTGAATGGGCTGGCGTCTTGCGGGACGTGCGCGCCGCCTTCCTCGCTCTGCCGAGCCGGGCCGCTGGCAAGCTCGGCCACCTGACCCCGCATGACCTTGCCGCGCTGGACGCCGAAGTCCGCGACGTGCTGATGGAGCTGGCCGAACATGACTGACACCCTGACCCGCACCCGCCGCAACGCTATGGCCGCGCTGAAGCCGCCGCCGCGCCTGAGCCTGCCCGATTGGATCGAAGGCACCATGCGGCTGCCTGAAGGCGTCTCGGCCACCCCCGGGCGTGTAACGCTCTGGCCGTATCAACGGGGCATCGCGGAAGCCATTTCCGACCCGCTCATTGAGCGCGTGACCGTGGTGAAGCCGGTGCGCGTCGGACTGACCACGCTGCTTTCGGGCACCGTGGCCGCCTACATCGCCAATGAACCCGCGCCGATCATGGTCTTGCAGCCGACCGAGGCGGACGCCCGCGACTACGTGGTGAGCGATCTGGAACCGATCTTCTCGGCCACGCCCGAGCTGAAGGGGCTCATGTCTGCCGAGACCGACGAAGCCGGGCGCAACACGCTGCTGTCCCGGCGCTTCCCCGGTGGCAGCCTCAAGGTGGTGGCCGCCAAGAGCCCCCGCAACCTGCGCCGCCACAATGTCCGCGTCCTGCTGATCGACGAAGCCGACGCGATGGAGCCGGGGGCCGAGGGCTCGCCCCTCACGCTGGCCGAGCGCCGCACCCTGAGCTTCCCCAATCGCAAGATCGTGCTTGGCAGCACCCCGACGCTTGAGGCCACGTCCAACGTGCTGCGGAGCTACGGCAACAGCGACTCCCGCGTTTATGAGTGCCCGTGCCCGCGCTGTGGCGACTTCCATGAAATCACGTGGGCGGACATTCAGTGGCCCGAGGGCGAGCCCTTGAAAGCTGCCTATGTCTGCCCGAGCTGCGGGGCCGTGACCGAAGAGCGGCACAAGCCCGCGATGGTGGCCGCCGGGCGCTGGCGCGTCACGCGGCCTGAGGTGGAGGGCCACGCCGGTTTCCGGCTCAACGCGCTTGTGTCCACGCTGGCGAACGCCTCTTGGGGCAAGATCGCCCAAGAGTTTCTTGAATCGAAGGCGCACCCCGACAAGCTGCAAGTCTGGACCAACACCCTCATGGGCCAAGGCTGGCGCGAGGCCGCCGAAGAGATTGATGACGCGGCACTGGCCGCCCGGGCGGAGCCTTTCGGGCTGCCCGACGCGATCCCGGGGGACGTGCTCTTTGTCACATGTGGCGTGGACGTGCAGCGCGACCGGCTGGAAATGGTCGTCGTGGGCTGGGGCAGGGATGAAGTCTTCATCTTGGCGCAAGACGTGATCTATGGCGACCCGATGGGCGACGACGTGTGGGTCGAGCTCGACGACGCCCTGCGCACCATCTGGAAGCACCCCAAGGGCGGCTTCCTACGGGTGGACGCCACGGGGATTGACGCAGGCGACGGCGTGACAATGGACCGAGTCCTTGGCTTCTGCCGACCTCGTATGGGCCGCCGCATCTATGCCGTAAAGGGGGCATCGGGCGACCGGCAGGCGATCAAGGCCAGCGACACGCGGGGCGCGCGGCTCTTCATCGTGGGCGTGGACGGGCTCAAAGGGCAGCTTATCAACCGGCTGACCCGCGGCCGCTCTGTCCGCTTCTCCGACACGTTGGAAGGGCGCTTCTATGAGGAGCTGGCGTCCGAACGGTTGGTGGTCCGCTATCGGCGCGGTGCCCCCGTCCGGCAATGGGAGCGCACGCCCGGCCGACGCGCGGAGTCGCTGGACTGCGTGATTTACGCCATGGCCGTCCGGGCGCTGGTGAACGCCAGCGTGGACCGCCGCGCCGAAGAGGTTGAGGCCGTGACGGTGGAAAAGAAACCCGCTACGGTGGTGCGGTCAAAGTGGCTGAGTGGGCTTGCTTGAGGCGTGGCGGTGTTGCAAATTTCACAGCGCTGTGTGCGACGAGGAGTAGCATTTAGCTAAAGTCGTATTGACACGGTGTGTGCCGTGTTTAGCTATAGCTTAACGAAGAGTCGGGCAGACTAGTTTGGTTGACGGATACAAGAAGGTCTTCTGGGGTGCTCATTGCGAAATCTGGTTCGCGCCTAAAGCGCTGGAAACATACAACAATGCCCCGCCAGAAGACAAAGCAAGGATGGAGCGAATTTTGGATCACCTTTGCGAGCATGGCCCGCAGGACTTGAACAATGAACAGTTCAAGGCTGAGGGGCGTTTTGCTTGCTCTGGGGGCAAGAAGGCGATGGTTTACGTAGCGAAGTCCTACCAGCTACGCATCTACGGGTGCTTCCAAAAAGGTCCTCCGAGAGCGCTGATGTGCTCGGAGGGCGTGTTCAAGAAGAACAATAAAGCTGACCAAAAGTTGCTCAAAAGAGTGGCGAAGAATGTGGGAGATTAGAGATGGCCATCAATAAAGAGCTGCTGGGGCCGCAAAAGGGCGAAGAAGAAGCCTATGCGATCGAGGCTTTGGTGTTTTCTACGCAGGTGGCACTTCAGAAGGCAATGAATCGTAAGGGGATGAGCAATAGGGAGCTTGCAGACCGCCTCGGAATGACGCCTGCACGCGTTTCGCAAATCTTTTCTAGCAATGGTCCCAACCTGACGTTGAAGACTATCGCGCGCATTGCTCATGCACTTGGCGATGACTTCGAGCTGGTCAGAAAGCAGGATATTCGCGGAACGTTGCCCGAAGAAAGAGCTAAAGAGTTCAGGTCCGTTGTGTTGCATGTCAATCCGCGCCTTTCCCCGTCGGTATGGCAGGAAAAGGCAGCTAATTCGACCGGACCCAACAAGCGTGATTTGGCCGCGTGATGGTTGAAAATACCAGTATTGAGCAAGACGTCTCGGCGGGCGATCCCGCCGAGTTCGACAATGACATCTATGCCAAACTCACTGTCTCGGCGCGGTTGCGAGACATCAAGCTCATCAGCTCTGACTACTCTGTCAAACCAGAGGTTTTTGAAGCGCTTGAAGACCTTGAGAACATGGTTCATGGCTTTTCTGGAGAGCCGAGCGGCTTCTATTTCGATGAAGAGACGGGTCTACTGATTGGTCAGTATCGTTGGAATGCGGAAATAAAGCTGGGACGGAAAAAGGTTCTTAAGCTCGTCTCTGAGTACCTTGTTGCCTACAACGGAATGGCTGACTTTGATGAAGGCTACGTTAGGTTCTTCTTTGAGAAAGTCGGCCGGTTTGCAACCTACCCATATTTTCGTGCGGAATTTAGTCAACATAGTTCCGCCTCTGGAATTATGCTGCCGCCGCTTCCATCGCTGAATGAGCGAGTAGACTGAAATCGAGAAATGGCAAGGCGGCGGGCATAATGACCCGCCGTTTTTGTGACGTCATAGTGAATCTTCACTGGCGGCCGCAGTACTCACGGTGCAGCCGGTCAATCTGTCGGTGCAGTTTAGCCCGCTCTTCCGGCGGCATGTTTTCCACGTCGCCCCACCGCTTCCACGCCGCTTCAATCAAGGCGTCCTGTTCTTTCTCGAACGCCTTGCGCCGCTGGCGACCGGACCGCACGACGCTATTTTGGCCTTTGCGTTGGGAACCGTTCATGGTTGCGAGCCCGGCAAGGCCGAGCCGCCTTTGGTAAAGCGAGTGCATCTGATTGTCCTGTTTTGCGGGCGGCGGCCGGAGTGAGGAATCCCCGGCCGCCTGTGGCTTTTCGCGGCCCGCACTCCGCATCCGGGCCACGACTCGACTCATAAACTGAAAAAACGGATTTGACAACTTCCGAATCCTTTACTTCCAACATTGCTGCTCGTATGGTGGCGGGGCAACCTATGGAGGTTTCCGTGACCAAGACCTTTACCGCTGCCCAGCTCGGGCAACTCATCGCAAGCGAGACCCTGTCGCCTGACTCCGCTCGCCTGCGCATCAAGAATTTTGTCGCCAAGGGCTACATCGTCACCCGCCAACGCTCCGATAGCGATGGCAGGGGCACGCTACTTTTCTCGATTGGCGATGCCCTTACTGCCGCTGTCCTGTCCCGCATGGTGGACCTTGGCGGCCTGTCGAAAGCGGCCATGCAAGCCGCCGCCACACGTCTTCAGGCGTGGAAGACGGACAGCCGCAACCCCGCCCGCGCCGAAGTGGGGCCCGACCTCCCGCACCCGCCCGCGGAATCCCCGGCGCTTCGGCTGTGGGAAGAATACGAAGCTGCCCCCGATTTTCATGTGTCTTTGCATCTTCGCTGGGCGGAGAAGCGGGGCGCGGTCAATTGTGGGGCTTATCTGTCGCTTGGCGACGGTGAGTATTACGGTCGAGCGCCCGACGTGGAGCCGATGGCCGACCTTCTGGTGCCGGTCACGCCGCTCTTCCCGGAGCTGGCGGCACGTATCGACCGCATGGGGAAGGCGCACTAAGCCATGTCCCTGCTGTCCCGCCTCAATCCCTTCAAACGCGACGCGGCCCCGGTTGCCGTCCGATCCTTCGAAGCGGCTGCCGGTGGCCGTCGCGGCGCGGGCTTCGGGCGGCACTTCGGCTCGCATGGCACCGAGACGCTGGCCGCCGCCATTCCGGTGCGCGCCCGGGCTCGGCACGCCTATGCCAACAACGGCTATATCCGCAACGCCGTGGACGCGATTGTGGCCGAGGCCGTGGGGGCGGGCATTGAAGCCAATTCGGCCTATCCTGACAAGGATCTGGCCGCGCTTATCGACAAGGCGTTTCCCGACGCCGATCTGGACGCCGAAGGCCGCACCGACTTCCGGGGCATGACCGCCGCCGCCGTGCTGGCCGAGATCGTGGACGGGGAAGCCCTCTTCGTGGCCGAGAACCGCGACGGGCGCACCGTCTGGCGGCAATACCCTGCCGAGGCTCTGGACGAGTCCGACACCCGCGACTTGGGTGACGGCGGCTATGTGGTGGCGGGCGTGGAGTTCGCCGCTAATGGCACGCGCCGCGCCTATCACTTCCGCCCGGAACGCCCGACCGATCTTTTCCCGACCGCGCAGGAGTCCATCCGCGTTCCGGCTGAAGACGTGATCCACATTTTCCGCCAGCTCGGCCCGGGCCAAGTGCGCGGCATTTCCCAGCTCGCCCCGATCCTGCTGACCGTCAATGAGCTGGACCAAGCCCTTGATGCCATGCTTGTCGGGCTAAAAATCTCTTCCATGTTCGCGGGCTTCGTCACCGACACCACGAACATGGGCGGCGCTGGTGAAGCCTTCCCCGAAGCTGATGGCGGCGACATTTCCCTTGAACCCGGCGTGGTGCGCGTCCTGCCGGGCGGCACTGACATCAAGTTCGCCGCGCCCGAGCAAGCCAAGGAGTCCATCGCCTTCGCAAAGCTAACGCTCGGCCAGATTGCCGCCGGGCTTGGCGTGCCCCAGCACCTTGTTGACGGCGACCTGAGCCAAGCGAACTATTCCAGCCTGCGGGCCGGGCTTCTGCCGTTCCGGGCCAAGGTGGAGCAATACGTTTACCACACGCTTGTCCCCCAATTCCTGAATCCGGTCTTCCAACGCTTCGTCACCGACGAATACGTGGCCGGGCGTCTGGACGTGGCCGACCTTGCCGCCGCGCGCAAAGCCGAATGGCTGCCGCCGCGCCCGATGCAGGTGGACCCTCAAAAGGACATGGAGGCGGCCCGCGCTGCCCTCGAAATGGGGCTGACCAGCCGCCGCCAAGCCGTCGCGCAACTCGGCTGGAACGTGGCCGAGCTGGACCGCGAGATTGCCGACGACCGGGCGCGGGAATCCGAGCTTGGCCTGTCCTTCAGTAGTGGAGTCTCGAATGCCCCTCGATAACCTGCTTACGAGGGCCGCCCAGACTCGCCCCAACAGCTACGACCCTGAGACGCGCACCGTGTCCGCCGTGATCGCCACGCCGTCGCCCGTGACCCGGCGCGATGCCCGGGGGGCGTTTCTGGAGGTGCTGACCGCCGACACGCTGGACCTGTCGGGCGCTGACGGGCTGCCCGTCCTGGACTCGCATCGCACCGCCTCTGTCCGCGACCAGCTTGGTCGCGTTCGGTCCATCGCGGTGGAAGGCGACGCCGTGGTGGCCGTCCTTGAAATTACCAGCGCCGAAGACGCGGCCCCTGTGGTCCAGCGGATTGCGGACGGCACCGTGAGCGGCGTCAGTATCGGCTATCGCGTCTCGGGCTGGACCGAACGGAATACGCCGCAAGGCCGGGTGAAGAGCCCGACCGGGTGGCGTCTCACCGAGGTCACGTTGACCTCTAATCCGGCGGACCCGTCCGCCCGTCTACGGCAGAAAGAGGAACCCATGCCCGAGACCATCGAAACCCTTTCGCCGCAAGAGGCGGAAGCGCAACGCCGGAGCGACATCCGGGGGCTTGTCCGCGCTGCCGGGCTTGGCCCGGAGCTGGCCGACCAGCTCATTGACGACGAAGCCGACATGACCGCCGCCAAGGCTGCCGTCTTCGACGCCCAACAATCCCGCCGCTCGGCCCCCGTGGTCCGCGTGCATGGCTCGAACGAAGACCCGGCCACCATTCGCACCCGGCAGGCGGAGGCGCTGGCCTATCGCATGGGCGGGTTGGAAGAGCTGCCCGAGGCGTCGCGCACCTATGCGGACGTGAGCCTGATGGACATGGCCCGTGAGGCCGTGGAGCGCATGGGCACCAGCACGCGCGGCATGAGCCGGGACGAAGTGCTGCACCGCGCCGCCGCGCACGGCACAAGCGACTTCGCCCTGACCGTCATGGACGCGACGGGCAAGACCGCGATGGCGTCTTACCGGGCCGCTGAAAGCCCCCTGAAGGCGCTTTGCCGCAAGCAGACGCTCCGGGACTTCAAGACCAGCACGGCAATCCGCCTTGGCGAAATGGGCGAGCTGGAAGAGATGGCCGAGAATGGCGAGTTCACTGCCACCAGCCGGGCCGAAGAGGGCGAGACCATCAACCTCAAGACCTTCGGGCGGCGCATCGACCTGACCCGGAATCTCATCATCAATGACGACCTGAACCTTCTGAGCGACACCGTCCGCGCCTTTGGCGAGGCGGCTGCCCAGACGGAAGCGGCGATCATGGTGGCGATGCTGACGGGCAACCCGGATATGCGCGACGGCACGCCCGTCTTCGACGTCAGTCGGGGCAACATCGGGGAAACCGCCGGGCTGCCGTCCAAGGCGACCTTGACCGAGAACCGCGAAGCCATGCGCCTGCGCAAAGGCACCGATGGCAAAACCATCATCGACGCGCCGCCGCGCTACCTGCTGGTGCCCGCCGATATGGAAACCGAGGCCGAGGAAATCCTTGCCGCGATCCAGCCCGGCACCACGGCGGACGTGAACCCCTTCGCGGGCAAGCTGAAGCTGCTGGTGGAACCGCGTCTGCCGTCGGGCACGTGGTATCTCTTCGCGGACCCGGCCCGTCTCGCCTGCCTGCGCTACGCCTACCTGAGCGGGGCCGAGGGCGTCCAAGTCCAGCGCCGCGAAAGCTGGGACACGCTGGGGCTATCCTTCCGGGGCTTCCTCGACTTCGGCGCGGGCTGGCTCGACTGGCGCGGCGCGCAGCGCGTGGCGACTTCGTAATGGCCCTGACGCTCGACCAACTCACGCAAGCCCGTGACGCGCTTCTGACGGCGCGCGCGGGCGGCGTGCGGCGCTTCCGCGACCAAAATGGCGAGGAAGTCGAATACAAGTCCGACGCCCAGATGGCCGCCGCTCTGGCGTCGCTGGACCGGCAAATTGCCGAGCTGGCCGGGCGTCGGACGCCGGCCACCCTTCATTTCCGAACCTCGAAAGGAACCTGAAATGCGCAACTTTGTGCAACCCGGTGAAAACCTCACCGTGACCGCCGTGGCCGCCGCCAGCTCTGGCGATGGCGTCAAACTCGGCAATCTCTTCGGCATCGCGTCGGGCGACGCTGCCATTGGCGATCCGCTGGTGTTGGTGACGGAAGGCGTCTTCGAGATGCCAAAAGTCTCCACCGACGAACTGGCCGTGGGCGATGCGGTCTATTTCCGCACGTCCGACGGGGCTGTGACCAGCACCGCCAGCGGCAACACCAAGATCGGCGTGGCCGTCTCGGCAGCGGGCAACCCGTCCGGGTCCGTCCGCGTCCGCCTCAACGGCACGTTCTAAGCAAAGGGCCGGGTGATGGGACCGCTCGGCCTTTCAATGCGGGACTGACCATCCCGCCAGCCATGTGCGGCGCGTCTACTCTCCACGCAATGCGCTTGCCCTTGGTATCAACAGATGGAGTTGGAAGAACTGAAGCGGCTTCGTGAAGTCGCTGCAAAGCTGGTGGTGGCCGATCCTGTCTATGTCCCGATCTTCGAGCGCATAGAGTCCGACATTGCCGAGCTGGAAGCTATCGCCGCCAATGACGTGGTGGCACGGGCACGCGCCCTCATTCAAAGCGCGACGCGCTGAATCAACCTCTGCAAGTCTGCAAGGGACGCCCCCTTGCCATACCGTTCACGGTCAAGGGCGTGGCCGAAAAGGTCGCGCCTGATCCGTTCATCAATCCCCGCCGCCAACATCCGGTCTTCAAAGCTATGCCTCAACCCGTAAAGAGAATGTCCGGGCGTCTCCAAGAGCCTGTTGGCCCGGAGATACTTGTTGACCGTGGCCGAGAGGCTGGCGGAGCTGGTGCGATACTTGGGGAAGCCGTCGGGGCATTGCGCCATTGCCTTCAGGCTCACGCCTGTCAGGGGGATGACGCGGCGCGCGTTGCGCGTCTTGAGCTGGCGTCCAACGGGCTCAATCGAAATGTGCGGCGTGGCCGCGCCAAGCCGTATCTGATCGCTTGTGAGGGCCGCCAGCTCGCTCGGCCGCGCCCCGGTGTTGACCATTGCCAGAAGGATGCAGCGGGCTTCCTTGTTGAGCCCGTCCAGCGCCCCGACGGCCAAGAGCTTTTCGCGTATCCAGCTTTCGGAGAAGGGCGGGCGCTGCTGTGCCTCGCCTTCCTTGAAGCTGAGATCGGAGAGGGGCAGCACCAGCCCGAGCCGCTTCATGCGGTTCACGGTCTTCAGCACGTCGCCAAGGTGGATAAGGTCTTTGTTGCCAGAGTTGGGCGTGAGTCCTTGGTCACGCATCCGGTCAAACCACCAGTCGCGAAATTCCAGCATATCGTCGCCGGTAATCTCGCCAATGGCCTTGTCGCCTACCACGTCCACGAAGTTCTTCACGGCTTTCTTGCGTGGGTTTTCCCAACGGCGGAGCTGGTCCGGGCTCTTGCCAAGCGTCTTGTCCGCGACCAAGCCCCAGTAGAGTTCAAGAGCCCGAGTCACCGTGATCGGTGGTTCGCTCACGCCGCCCAGAAGGGCAGCCGCTTCGCGCATGTCCGGTTCGCCGTCTTTGCGGATCACGCCTTCCATGCGCTGCACCAGCTCTTTGCGGGGCAGCTCGGCCACGCGCGCCACGGGCAGATAGCGGAAGCCCCGGACGGCGGCGAGATTCTTGGCTGCCTCGAAACGCTTTTCCGCGTCGCTTGTGTCACCGGCAAGCCGGGCTTCCCAGCCCTCAACAATGTGCTGCCACGCGATAGGGGCTTTCTGTTGGGCGACGGTAAGGGAGTCCGTGTGCAGGCTGACCCAGATGCTCTTGCGCTCTTCCACGCCCTCATAGCGGCGCGGCACGCGCTTGCGCAGGTGGTAAGTGCTGCCCCGCTTCATGATGGTCATGGCCGTCTCCCCGCTAGTGGTGTGTGCGGATTGTGCGGCGAAATGTGTTGCAAAACAAGCCAAAACGACGGATCGCGCGCGGGGCGCGGCAACCTAACGTCTTGTTTTTGCTTGGCAATTTGCCAAAGCCTCGTAAGGTTTTGTGGCGGAGGAGGTGGGATTCGAACCCACGGTAGGCTTTCACCTACGTCGGTTTTCAAGACCGGTGCATTAAACCACTCTGCCACTCCTCCGACGCGCCCCGATTAGACCGCTTCACGCGATTCTGAAAGTGTTTCGCGCCGATTTCCGCGCGTGGGGCTCGGGCCTGCTTTTCATGGGCTGTGCAAATCGCTAGGATCGCGCGAGGTTGCGCGCAAGCAGGCGCATGAGAGACCCGCGGAGGCGGGTCAGGCGGGCATCAAGAGGCGGGACAACCGCGCGAAGAGGGGGCACGGAAATGACGGGGCAGGATGGGAAGACGGGCAAGCGCATCGCCGGGCTCGCGCTGATGCTGGGGGCGGGCTTCGCACTCGCCGGGTGTCAGGAAAGCGGCGGCGGTCTCGGGTTCCTCAAGGCAAAACCCGATGGTGAGGCAGCGACGTCCGCTGGCGAGGTCGCCCCTCAGACCGAACAGAAGATGGTCGAACGCGACATCGAGGCTCCGCAGGTCTTCTCGACCGACGAGAAGGGCCTGTGGGACGGGCGCCCCTCGCTCGGCGGCGTCTGGGTCGCGCATCCCACCGTGAAGGACCCCGAGCGGGTCATCATCCGCAACACCGCCAATGGCAAGTTCGTCATCGGCGCGCTCTTCAAGCGTGAGACCGATAATCCGGGGCCGAAGCTGCAGGTGAGCTCGGACGCAGCCGATGCGCTTGGCATGCTCGCAGGCGCGCCGACCGAGCTTTCGGTCGTGGCGCTGCGTCGCGAGACGGTCCCGGTCGAACAGCCCAAGCCGCTCGTCGACAAGCCGGTGATCGCCAAGCCCGAGACGGTCGAGCAGAAATCGCTCGACGAGGTGAAAGCGGCCGCCTCGGCAGGCATCGCCAAGGCAGAGGCCGACAAGACGGGCAAAGCGACCGAGAAAGCCGCCAAGGCCACCGCTGCGGCGGACCTCGCGAAACCGGCTGCACCGGTCAAGGCGCCCACGCCTGCCAAGCCCGCGATCGGTGCCGCGCCCAGCCCGGCGCCCGCCCCCGCGCCACCGGTCGCCAGCGCCCAACCTGCCAAGCCGAAGGCCCCTGCGGGCAACATGTATATCCAGATCGGGATCTTCTCGGTCGAGGCCAATGCAAAGCGGGCCGTGGACCAGATGTCCAAGGCCGGTGTGATCGCCCAGATCACCAAGGAAACGAGCCACGACAAGACCTTCTGGCGCGTGATCGCGGGACCGGCACCCACGAAAGCCGACCTCAAGTCGCTTGAGACAACAATTCACGGGCTCGGCTATCCCGACGCCTATCCCGTTTCGAAATAGGACCGGTGCGAAAGACATGACCTTCTTCCGACTGATCGCCGCAACGCTCATCGCGAGCCTGACCGCGCTGCCCGCCCTCGCCTTCGATACCAAGGCACGGGCCGCCTGGGTCTACGACCTGACGACCCAGACGGTGCTTCTGGCCAAGAACGCGGATATTCCGATCCCACCCGCCTCGATGTCGAAGCTGATGACGCTCAACATGCTCTTCGAGGCGCTCGAGGATGGGCGCGTGACGATGGACACGACCTTCCCGGTCTCCGCCCATGCGCAATCGATGGGTGGTTCGACGATGTTTCTCAACACCACCGACCGTCCGGCGGTGCGCGACCTGATCCAGGGCATCATCATCAATTCGGGCAACGATGCCTGCGTGACGGTGGCCGAAGGGCTCGCGGGGTCCGAATCCGCCTTCGCGGAACTGATGACCGAGCGTGCGCATCAGCTCGGGATGAATGACTCGATGTTTGCCAATGCGAGCGGCTGGCCCGATCCCGGTCAGCGCATGTCGGTGCATGATCTGGGCGTCATCGCGAGCCGGATCATCACCCATTTCCCGCAATACTATCACTTCTTCAGCGAGACCCATTTCAATTACAAGGATCGTGCCCCGGCCAATGCCGAGAACCGCAATCCGCTGCTCGAGATCAAGGCAGCCGACTGGAAGGCGGACGGGATGAAGACCGGCCACACAGAGGAAGCCGGATATGGCCTCGTCGGGTCCGCCGTGATGGGTGATCGGCGCATCGTCTTCGTGCTCGCGGGGATGCCGTCCGAGCAGGCGCGCCGTCAGGAAGGTGAGGCCGTCGCGAACTGGGCGTTTCGGCAATTCGTGATGAAGGATGTGGCGAAGGCGGGCACAAAGCTCGCCGAAGCGCCGGTTTGGCTTGGCAACAAGACCACCGTGGGCCTTGCGCCGGAGAAGGATCTCTCGCTCCTGATACCCGCAGGCGCCAAGGACAAGGTGACGGCAGAGGCGGTTTTCGACGCCCCGATCGCAGCCCCCGTCAAGCAAGGCCAGCAGATCGGCAAGCTCGTGATCACCGTGCCCGGGCTCGACGCGCCGACCGAGGTGCCGCTGATCGCCACCGAAGACGTGAAGAAAGGCGGCTTCGTGGTGCGCGTGAAAGCGGCGCTGGCGCGGCTCTCGGGCAAGGCCTTCGACGCGGCGATGGAACGCGTCAACAGCTAAGTCCCACATGTTCATCAGCTTCGAAGGTATCGACGGGTCAGGTAAATCCACGCAGGCGCGGATGCTGGCAGAGGCGTTGCGTGATGAGGGCCACGAGGTGGTCCTGACCCGCGAGCCGGGCGGCTCTCCGGGCGCCGAGGAAATCCGCAGGCTCGTGCTTGAAGGCGACCCCGACCGCTGGTCGGCGGAGACGGAGATCCTGCTGTTCACCGCCGCACGGCGCGACCATCTGGAGCGCGTGATCGAGCCCTCGCTTGCCGCTGGCAAGGTGGTGATCTGCGACCGCTTCGCGGATTCGACGCGAATGTATCAGGGCCTATCGCGCGGCGATCTGCGCGCCGTGGTGGATCAGTTGCACACACTGATGATCGGGCGCGAGCCGGACCTGACGGTGCTGATCGACATCGACCCTTCAGTGGGCCTTTCGCGCGCCAAGGGTCGGCAAGGCACCGAGGAACGGTTCGAGGATTTCGGCGTCGGTTTGCAGGAAAAGATGCGCGCGGGGTTCCTGTCGCTCGCCAAGGAATTCGCGGGCCGGTTCCGCGTCATCGATGGCGCGCGGGAGCCGAATGCGATTGCCGCCGACGTGCTGGGTGTCGTGCAGCTCGAACTGAAAAGTTGACGGCCGCGCGCCCGTGCCGAATTGCCTTCCAACTGCCAAAACCACGCTGGAAACCGCCCGCGCCCGCAACTAGAGTGCCGCCATGAGCCTCGCCGACCTTCCCGATCCGACCCTAGCCCCCGGAGCGCGCCATCCGCGCGACACGGCGCGGCTGGTCGGTCAGACGCGGGCCGAAGAGGATTTTCTCGACGCGTTCAACATGGGGCGACTGCATCACGGCTGGCTGCTGACCGGCCCGCGCGGCGTGGGCAAGGCCACGCTGGCGTGGCGGATCACGCGCTTTCTGCTGACCCAGCCCGGGGATGACGGACCGGGCCTCTTCGGGGAGCCGGAAAAGCCCGCGAGCCTTGAGCCCGACCCGAACCACCCTGCCCTCAGCCGGATCCATGCAGGGTCCGAACCGGGTATTTTCGTGCTCAGGCGCGGCCCCAACGCCACTGAATCCGCGCTCTCGCAAGACATCCGCGTCGATGAAGTGCGCAAGCTGAAATCCTTCCTGCATCTCTCGGCAGCCGAGGGCGGGCGGCGCGTGGTAATCGTCGACGCCGCCGACGAGATGAACGTGCAGGCGGCCAATGCGCTATTGAAGCTGCTCGAAGAGCCGCCCGCGCGCGTCACATTTCTGCTGATTGCGCATCAACCCGCGCGGTTGCTGCCAACGATCCGTTCGCGTTGCCGCGAATTGCGGCTGGGCACTCTGGAGCCCGCGCAGATGGAGGCCGCGATCGCTGCCGCCGAGGATGACGGCGAGCCCCCCGAGATCGACCACCTTGCGCTGGCCGCATTGTCGGGCGGTTCGGTGGGGGCCGCGATCCGCCTTATCAATCAGGACGGGCTGGCGACCTATGCCAAGCTGGTGAGCCTGATGGCCACCCTGCCCCGGCTCGACCGGCTGGGCGCACTGGCGCTGGCCGAAAGCTGCACCGGCAAGGCCAATGAAAACCGCTATGAGCTGGTGCTGAACCTGATCGACCTCTTCCTGTCGCGCGCCGCCCGCGCGGGCGTGATGGGGCCGCCCCAGCCCGAAGCCGCGCCTGGCGAGGCCGAGCTGCTCGCCCGACTTTCGCCCGATGAACAGGCAGCGATGAAATGGGCGACGCTCCATGATGCAATGGGAGCGCGCGCCCGCCATGGCCGGGCGGTCAACCTTGACCCTGCCGCGCTCGTGATGGATATCGTTCTGGAGATCACAGCCGCGGCGCCCTGAGCCCGCGCGAAAGGAGCCAGACTTGACCCTCCCGCCCGAGATCACAGACAGCCATTGCCATCTCGACTTCCCCGATTTCGACGGCGAGCGCGACGCGATCGTGGCCCGCGCGAATGCGGCCGGGGTGACGCGGATGGTGACGATCTGCACGCGGCTGAAAAACGAGCCTTCCGTGCGCGCGATCGCCGAAGCGCATCGCGGCGTCTTCTACGCCGCCGGCACCCACCCGATGAGCGTGGCCGAGGAGCCGATGGCGACACTCGAGCAACTGGTGACGCTGGCCAAGCATCCGAAATTCGTGGGCATCGGCGAGACCGGGCTCGACTATCACTACACGGCCGAAAGCGCCGAGGTGCAGAAGGTCTCGCTGCGGCTTCATATCGAGGCCGCGCAGGAGACCGGGCTGCCGCTCATCATCCACTCGCGCGATGCAGACGAGGATATGGAGGCGATCCTGACCGAGGGCATGAAGGCCAAGCCGTACAGCTGCGTCATGCATTGCTATTCCTCGGGCCCGCGTCTGGCGCAGGCCTCGGTGGATCTGGGCTTCTACCTGTCGATGTCGGGCATCGCGACCTTCCCGAAATCGCAGGAAGTCCGCGATATCTTCGCCGCCGCCCCGCTTGATCGGATCCTCTTGGAAACCGACAGCCCCTATCTCGCGCCGCCGCCCCATCGCGGCAAGCGCAACGAGCCCGCCTATACCGCCCACACCGCCAAGGTCGGCGCCGAGGTGTTCGGCCTGCCCCTGGAAGAATTCGCCGCCGCGACCCAGGCCAATTTCGATCGCCTGTTCTGCAAAGCCGCCGAACATGGCGAACGGGGGAGCCTCGCCGCATGAACCGGATGCGTTTCACCATCCTCGGTTGCGGCTCCTCGGGTGGCGTGCCTCGGATCGGCAATCACTGGGGCGAATGCGATCCGGCCAATCCGAAGAACCGCCGGCTGCGCTGCTCGATGCTGGTCGAGCGGGTAAGTCCCGCCGGCACGACCCGGGTGCTGATCGACACCACGCCAGACATGCGCCAGCAGCTGCTGAATGCGGGCGTGGGCGAGCTTGATGCCGTGGTCTTCACACATAGCCATGCCGACCATGTCCACGGGATCGACGACCTGCGCCAGATCGTCTTCAACATGCGCACCCGCCTGCCCGTCTGGGCCGATGCCGATACCGAAGCCGCCCTTCTCGATCGCTTCGCCTATGCCTTCGTGCAGCCCGCCGACAGCAATTACAAACCGATCTGCGAGCTGAACGCGATCCACCGCGAGCGCGCCTTCGAGATCACCGGCGCGGGCGGGTCGATCCACTTCCAGCCTTTCGAAGTCGAGCATGGCAATATCGACGCGCTTGGCTTCCGCATTGGCGGGCTGGCCTATCTGCCTGACGTCTCCGCGATCCCCGAGACCGCCTGGGCGCATCTGGAGGGGCTCGATTGCTGGGTGCTCGACGCGCTGCGCCGGACGCCGCATCCGACCCACGCCCATCTGGCCCGCGCGCTGGAATGGATCGAGCGCGCCAAGCCTGCCAGCGCGATCCTGACCAATATGCATATCGACCTCGACCACGATGCCGTGGCCGCCGAGACGCCCGATCACGTGCGCCCGGCCCATGACGGGATGGTGCTGGACTTCGCGCTCGAATGAGCGCGCTGATCGACGTCATTCTTCCGGTCTTCCTCGTGATCGGTTTCGGCTATGTCGTGGCGTGGCGGGGGCTCTTTTCGGAGAGCGCGGTCGATGGGCTGATGCGGTTTGCGCAGAACTTCGCGGTGCCTGTGCTGCTGGCGCGCTCGATCGCCAATCTCGACCTCTCGCAAAGCTATAACTGGCCGATGATGGCGGCGTTCTATGCGGGGGCGCTGATCTCCTTCGCGATCGGGATCAGCGGCGCGCGCATGATGGGGCGCAATGGCCCCGAAAGTGTCGCGATCGGTTTTGCCTGCCTGTTCTCGAACTCGCTGCTCCTGGGCGTGCCGATCACCGAGCGAGCCTATGGCGAGGCTGCACTTTCGGGCAATTTCGCGATCATCTCGGTGCATTCGCCCTTCCTTTACACCATCGGCATCCTCGCTATGGAAATGGTGCGCTCGTCGGGCACCGGCACGAGCCTTGGGCGCGTTGGCCTCAATGCGCTGGTGGGGGTGCTGCGCACGCCGCTCGTGATCGGCATCCTCACGGGGTTCGCGATCAAAATCGTGACCAGCCTGACGGGGCTGCCTTTGCCCCATCCGATTCAGGTCTCGATGGACATGATGGCGCGCGCAGCCCTCCCGGCGGCTTTGTTCGGGCTCGGTGGCGTTCTCTATCGTTACCGCCCCGAGGGCGACGCGAAGGCAATCGCGATGATTACGGGCCTGTCGCTGCTGCTGCACCCTGCAATCACCTACGGGCTGGCTCATTTCGCCTTCAAGGTGGACAGTTCTGCCTTGCGCTCGGCCACGTTGACTGCGGCAATGGCGCCAGGGGTGAACGCCTACCTCTTCGCCAATATCTACGGCGTGGCACGACGGGTGGCCGCCTCTGCGGTTCTGATCGCCACGGCGCTCTCGATCCTGACGATCTGGGCCTGGCTCGCGATCCTTCCCTGACCCGGAAATGCGAAACGCCCGGCGGTGACGCCGGGCGCGCGCAGGAACTTCCTGGGTCGGATCAGTAAATCACGACCGAGCGGATCGACTCGCCCGCATGCATCAGATCGAAGGCCTTGTTGATGTCTTCGAGCGGCATGGTGTGAGTGATCATCGAGTCGATCTCGATCTTGTCGTTCATGTACCACTCGACGAATTTCGGCACATCCGTGCGACCTTTCGCGCCGCCGAACGCGGTACCTTTCCAGGTGCGGCCAGTGACGAGTTGGAACGGACGGGTCGAGATCTCTGCACCGGACGGGGCCACCCCGATGATGACAGAAACGCCCCAGCCGCGATGCGAGCATTCCAGCGCGTCGCGCATCACCTGCACATTGCCCGTGGCATCGAAGGAGTAATCCACTCCCCCGATCTGGTCGCGCTCGGTCTTGGTGAGGTTGACGATCTGCTGCACCACCGGAACGTCCGATTTCGAGGGATTCACGAAATGGGTCATGCCGAATTTGCGCGCCATTTCCTCTTTGCCGTCATTCAGATCAACACCGATGATCATGTCCGCGCCTGCCATGCGCAGCCCCTGAATCACGTTCAGGCCGATCCCGCCGAGGCCGAACACAGCGGCGGTCGATCCGATCTCGACGCCGGCCGTGTTGATTACCGCACCGATCCCGGTGGTCACGCCGCAGCCGATATAGCAGATCTTGTCGAAAGGCGCGTCGTCACGAACCTTGGCCAGTGCGATCTCGGGCATCACCGTGTGATTGGCGAAGGTCGAGCACCCCATGTAGTGGTAGATCGGCGTGCCATCGAGCATCTTGAAGCGCGTGGTGCCGTCCGGCATCAGGCCCTGACCTTGGGTGTTGCGGATCGCGGTGCACAGGTTCGTCTTGCCCGACAGGCAGGACGGGCATTCGCGACATTCGGGCGTATAGAGCGGAATGACGTGATCGCCGGGCTTGAGCGTGGTGACACCTTCACCCACTTCCAGCACGACGCCCGCGCCCTCATGGCCGAGAATCGTCGGGAAGATGCCTTCGGGATCCGCGCCCGACCGGGTAAACTCGTCAGTGTGGCAGATGCCCGTGGCCTTGATCTCAACAAGCACCTCGCCCGCTTTCGGGCCTTCGAGCTCCACTTCCATGATTTCGAGCGGCTTTCCCGCCTCTAGGGCGACTGCGGCACGGGTTCTCATGGGCGTTTCCTCCTTGTATAGAATTGGCAGGAGACTGCGCTATCGGCGCGGCGTTTGCAATCAAGGGTGCGACATGTTGAGACCGTTTTCCGCTATCGCTGCCGTTCTGGCACTGGCAGCCTGCAATCCCGATACCGCGCTCGAGGACACGCCCGATCAGGCCATGTCCTCGCCAGCGCCGCACATGACGCCGGCCGTGACGCTCGGCGCGGGCGGCTTGGAAGAGCGCGAGCCCGACACCTGCGGCGCGGTAAATTACGTTTCGGTACTCGGTCAGCCGGCATCGCAGATCCAGACCCTGGCTATCACCCGCCCCTATCGCGTCGTCGAGTGGCGGGGCGTCGAGGACCAGATCTACAACCCGCAGCGCGTGGTCTTCCGCCTCGATGCGGCGGGCAATATCTACAATATCGACTGCGGCTGAGAATGCGGGCGGCGCTCACCCTGTGTGCCGGGATGCTTGCCTTGTCGGGCTGCAAATCCGGAGAGAGCCCGGCTTCCGGCGAGGCGGGCGATCCCGGCATATGCCCTCCGCCCGCGATCGCGGCGCTAGTCGGGCGTGATGTGGCGGCGCTCGACGCGATCTATTTCAAGGGCGCGCTGCGCGTGATCCGTCCGGACGAGGCGGTGACGATGGATTACAATGCCGAGCGCGTGAACGTCCTGCTCGACGCACACGATGTGATTACCGAGGTGAAGTGCTACTGAGGACGATGGCCTGCGGGCAAGAAAAAGCCCTCGTCCCGGTAATTGAGCGAGGGCTTTTTGCTGCCAGTGCGGAAAGCTCCCCGACGGTGCGAACTGGGTGGGGGCTGTTAACGACACCGCCGGGGGTTTAGCGTTTTCCGCTGAGTTCTTTATCGCCCCGAAAATCGGCAGGAACTCGCGCGGAGTGGGGCGATTCCACGATTTTTTTGCGGCGAGAATGCGGCGCGCGCTGCGAGGCTTGATTTGCGCCCCGCGCGATGTACCATTTCGAGATGACGGTTCAGACGCCGACCCCCTTCCCGAACGCCTCCGGCCAGCCCCAGCAGGTCGCCTTTGACCGCGCCGAGCTTTCGGTGATCCTCTCGCTCTACGGACGCGCGGTCGCTGCGGGGGAATGGCGCGATTACGGGATGAGTTTTCTGCGCGACGTCGCAATCTTCTCGATCTTCCGCCGCACCGCCGAGGTGCCCGTTTTCCGCATCGAGAAACGCCCTGCCCTTCGCAGCAAGCAAGGCCAATACGCGGTGATCGGCCAACAGGGTCAGATCCTGCGGCGCGGCCATGATCTGCGCACCGTTCTGCGCGTGCTCGAACGCAAGCTGATCCGCTCGGTCGACTGAGGCCCCGCCCGAACGGGAAAATATCGCCCTGTCCCAGCGACATGCCGCCCAGCCCTTACCAGATCGCTTGCATCAGGCCACGCCACGCCGCAGGCTCGCGATAACCGATTAGGGAGGACCCGATGCGCATTTCTCTGACCGCAGCCCTCATGGCCGCGACCGCACTGCCCGTTTTCGCCGATACGATCGAAGCGCCCGCGAAAATCACCGCCGTCACGCTGTTCCCGCGCGGCGCGCAGGTCGTGCGGGAGGTTACGCTCACAGCGCCTGAGGGCACGCATGAGCTCTATGTGCCAGGCCTGCCCGCGGATACCGATATCCAGAGCCTCCGGATCGCGGGCGAGGGCGTCCGCGTGGGCGCAGTCAGTCTGATCTCGGGGCGCGCGCCCGCGCTCGATCCGGCGGGCTCTCCACAGGTGGAGGCCGCGCGCGCCGCGCTGAAGGCCGCACAGGAGACGCTGGCGGCACAGGAGGACGGGCTTGCCGCAATCCGCGCCAAGGCCCAGGCCGCGCGCGATCAGATCGCTTTCCTCAAGGGGGCCCAGCCCCAAGTCGTCGACCCTGCGCAATTGCAGGCGCTTGCCGAGATGGTCGGCACGCAGATCCTCGCCGCGAGCGAGGCCGCGATCGCAGCCGAGGCCGAAGCCCGCAAGGCCGAGGCCGGGCTGGAGCCAGCGCAAGAGGCAGTCAAACAGGCACAGGCGGCGCTTGATGCGCTTCTGAACCCCGCCGAGGATCACGACGTGCTGCGCGCCACCGTGCAAGGCGCGGGCACGCTTACGATCACTACGTTTACCGGCGATGCGGGCTGGCAGCCCTCTTACGATCTGCGCCTAGATCGCGCGGCCGACGCCGTGCAGATGGAGCGTTTCGTCTCCGTGCATCAGGCAAGCGGCGAGGATTGGCGCGGGGTGGATCTCACGCTTTCAACGGCGCGCCCCGGCGGGCAGGCCGAACCCGGCGAAGTCTATCCGCGCCTTGCCCGTATTGGCGATCCGATCGAAATCTCGCCCGCGCCCAAAACCTTCGCGCGCACCTCCGGTGCCGCCCCCGAGCCGGTTGCCGAAGCCATGTTGAGCGATCGCGCCGAGATGGAGATGCAGGGCGAAACGGTCACCTATCACTACCCCGCTTCCGTCGATATCCGCGACGGGGTGGATGACCTGCGGCTGAGCCTCGACGAGAAGACCCTGCCGATGGAGGTGCTCGCCGAGGCCGCACCGCTGTCCGACGAGACCGCTTATCGCATCGCCGAAGGGACCAACGCGACCGGGGAGATCCTGCTGCCGGGCAACGCCACGCTCTTTGCCGATGGCGCGGTGGTGGGACAGACCTGGCTTCCGATGGTGGCCGCCGGCGACGAGATGACCCTCGGGTTCGGCCCCATCGAGGGGATCCGGGTGAGCCGCCGCATGCCCGATACGATGGAGGGGGATCACGGGATCCTGACGAAATCGAACGAGCGCCGCGAGGTGGTGGAGATCGAGGTGAACAACCTGACCGGGCAGGACTGGCCGATGCGGGTGATCGACCGCGTGCCCTATTCGGAGCAGGAAGACCTCAAGATCACCACGAAGGTCGACCCCCCCGCGAGCGAGACCGATTACGATCACAAGCGCGGCGTGTTGGCCTGGCGGTTCGACCTGCCGGCCGGGGCCGAGAAGATGCTGCGCACCGAAACGACGCTGCGCTGGCCCACCGACAAGACGCTGCGCTAATCACACTCAGGCCGCGTCGCGCGCGGCTTTGGTCAGGTAAGCCCGCAACGCCGTGGAAACCGGGGTTGCGGGTCTTTTCATTCCCAGCATTCGTTGCGCGGGCGGCACGGACAGTTCGGGCGCGGCGGCTCTGCCCGGAAAGGGCGCGCGATAACGCAGCACAAGTTCCGCGGGGCTTGTGCCCACCTCATCAAGCGGAATGAGAAAACGGTTCGCGGGCCAGTCGTGTAAGCCAATCGCCCCGCACGCACCTGCCCGCAATACGAAGCCCGCATTCCGCAATCTCTGTTGCAGTTCAAACCAATCGGAAGCGCGATCGAGCGCCTCCTGCACCGCGCGCATTTCGGGCTGCATCGCCGATGCCTCTTCGTCATCTGCCGTGTCGGAGGTCAGCCCCTGTCGCAATGCCTGTCGCGCCATCTCCGCCGGAGACAGGCCCAAGGCGCGGGCCTCCCGCCCGAGCTGGTCAATCAGGTCGAGCGGAAGGCGCAGGGAGACGAGTCGATGCTGTTTCATGGGCCGAGCATCGCGCATCGGGCTTAATGCCCGGTGAACGCGATCCCGGCCCGTTCAGGACAGGTGGGTTCAGATCACTTCAAAGCGATCGGTCGCCGCGTCATATTGCTCGAGCGTGCCTTCCCCGATGTCATGACGCAGCCCGTGCAGCGTCATGCGGTCGGCATCAAGCGCCTCGCGCACGAAGGGGAAAGTCATCAGGTTCTCGAGGCTGATCTTCACCGCTTCGCGTTCCATTGCCAGAACCTGTTCCTCGGCGGGCAGCTCGGTCACGCGCTCATAGCCCGGGCGCAGAAGGTTCAGCCAGGTGCCGACGAAAGAGCTCTTTTCTTCCAGCTCCGGCGCATGGCCCGAGCACATCGCATGGCAGCCGGCAACGCCACCGCAATTCGAATGCCCAAGCACGATCAGATGCGCGACCTTGAGGCTCGTCACCGCGTATTCAACCGCGGCCGAGGTGCCGTGGTGATCGCCATCGGGGGTGAATTCCGGCACGAGGTTCGCGATGTTGCGGTGAATGAAGAACTCTCCCTGATCCGCGCCGAACATCGAGGTGACATGCACGCGCGAGTCACAACAGGCGATGATCATCGAGCGCGGGCGCTGCCCTTCCTCGGCAAGGCGGCGATACCAGGCGCGGTTCTCGGCATAGGAGGTGGCATGCCACCCCTGATAGCGGCTCACCAGATAGCTCGGCAGCGGTTTCACATGGTCTCTCATCGGTTCTTGGATCTCCGTTTCATGCTCCCGCAGCGTCACATAGCGTGCAGCATGCGCATTTTCGAGACGTTTCGAGAAGATTTTCCGCATCGCTCAACCGAATCTTGAGACGTCGACGCGAGAGTGCCCCTCGGTGAGAGTGATCAGACGAAAGGGGTGCGGGGATGGCACAGGTTTCAAGGTTGCGCTGCGACGAGGCAATGGCGCTCGATCCGGCGCGGCTCGTCGTGCTTTACGCAGAGCTTGGACAGGACGGGGCAGAGCGGGTGATATCAGCGGCGATGGAGGATCTCGCGGGCCTTCTCACCACACTTGAGGACACCGCGAAGATCGCTCATCGCGCACGGCTTCGCGCGACCATCGCAGAGATCTGCGAACTGGCAGAGCAGGTCGGGCTGACCTCGATGGTCCGCGCAGCGCGCCACCTCGCGCAATGCGTCGAGCAGGACGATCCGGTCGCGCAATCGGCGGTCATGGCGCGTCTGGGCCGGATTGCCGAACGGTCGCTGACCGAGGTCTGGGATCTGGGCGATCTGAGTTCGTGACCGGGCCTGTCTGATCGGGCCTTGCGGGCGCGCGCGGGGGCGCTAGGCTTGGGCGCGAACAGCCCAAGGAGCCGCGATGTCCGCCGAATTCTTCTTCCTCTCCGATCGTCCCGCGATGCGTTTCGCCCAAAGCGGTGAGGAATCGCGCCCGCTCATCCCGGTCGCGCCCGACGGGTTGGAGGCGGCGCTTGGCGAGCTGCCCCCGGCACAGGCGGCTTTCGTGACGGCGCAGGGCTTCAAGGCGGGGGCCGGTCAGGTGATCTTGTTGCCCGGTGCGGAAGGCGTCGAGGGGGCGCTTGTGGGGCTCGGCGCAGCCGTCAAACGTGCTCGAGAACGCTTCGCCCTTGCGCGCGCGACAGAGGCCTTGCCCGAAGGCGCGTGGGAATTCACCGGCGCTTGGCCGAAGGAGATGGCGGAAGAAGCCGCGCTCGGCTGGCTGTTCGCGGGCTATCGCTTTGCTCGCTATGCAGAAAGCGCGCCGCCGAAGGCGCGGCTTGTCTGCCCGGAGGGACTCGACGCGGCGCGGCTCGAGGCGATCGCCGAGGGCGAGGCCTTCACCCGCGATCTGATCAACACGCCCGCCTCCGATATGGGGCCGGATGAGCTGGAGGGGGCCGCGCGCCTTCTGGCCGAACGGCACGGTGCGACGGTGAAGGTCGTCAAAGGCGACGACCTGCTCGCGCAGAACTTCCCGATGATCCACGCGGTCGGGCGCGCCTCGCCGCGTGCGCCGCGGCTGATCGAGCTGAACTGGGGCGGCGAAGGCCCGGCGCTGACGCTGGTCGGCAAGGGGGTCTGTTTCGACACCGGCGGGCTGAACCTCAAACCCGGCGCCTCGATGGGGCTGATGAAAAAGGACATGGGTGGCTCGGCCACGGTGCTGGGGCTTGCGCATATGATCATGGCGACGGGCGCGGCGTTGCGGCTGCGCGTGCTGATCCCGGCGGTGGAGAACTCGGTCGGCGGCGACAGTTTCCGCCCCGGCGATATCCTGACCAGCCGCAAGGGGCTGACGGTCGAGATCAACAACACCGATGCCGAAGGGCGGTTGGTGCTGGCCGACGCGCTGGCCTATGCCGATGAAACCCCGGCCGATCTGATGATCTGCATGGCGACGCTGACCGGCGCGGCGCGGGTGGCGCTGGGGCCGGATGTCCCGCCCTTCTATACCGACGATGACACGCTGGCCGAGGCGCTGGCGACGGCCTCGCGAACGGTGGCCGATCCGCTCTGGCGGATGCCGTTCTGGGAACCCTATGAGGCGAAGATCGAGCCCGGCATCGCCGATCTCGACAACGCACCTTCGGGCGGCATGGCCGGTTCGATCACCGCCGCACTATTCCTGCGCCGTTTCGTGACAGAGACCCCGCGTTTCGCCCATTTCGACATCTACGGCTGGCAGCCTGCAAATGCCCCAGCCCGACCCAAAGGCGGGGTCGGCCAGGGCGCGCGGGCGATCTTCGCCGCCCTGCCGGAGGTGCTGAAATGAGCGATCGCCGCCGCCTGCCCTTTTCCGGTGAGGTCGCGCTGGAGACCCTGCGCGGCCAGCTAAAGGCCGCGCGTTTCACCAATGGCGCACCCGCGCGAGTGATTGCCCCCGTCACCGACCTCTGCCCCGATCCGGGCGGCTTGCGCGATCGGCAGGTCTTGTTCGGTGCCGAGGTCACGATGATCGACCGGCGCGGGGAGCATACTTTCGTGCAAGCCACATGGGACGGCTATTGCGGCTGGGTCGCGGATGCAGCCCTTGGCGCGCCGGTGGGCGCAACCCATGTGGTCAGCGCGCCGGCAACGCATCTCTACCGCGAGGCCTCTATCAAGCGCGGCGAGGTGATGGCGCTCTCGATGGGCGCGCGGTTGGCGGTCACTGGCGAAGAGCGCATGTTCGCTGTGACCCCCGAGGGCTATGTGCCGCGCCAACATCTGCGCCCGCTCGATGCCCCCGAGAGCGATCCCGTCGCCGTTGCCGAGAGGCTTCTGGGCACGCCCTACCTGTGGGGCGGCAACAGCCGCACCGGCATCGACTGTTCGGGGCTTGCGCAGATGGGATATGCGCTCTGCGGCCGATCCGTGCCGGGAGACACCGACATGCAATGGGCCGAGCTGGGAGAGGTTTTGCCCGAGGGAACGCCGGTCCAACGGGGCGACCTGCTGTTCTGGAAAGGGCACATCGCGCTCGTCTGCGATGCCGAGACGATGATCCATGCGAACGGCCACACGATGAGCGTGGCCTATGAGGGGATCGAGGCCGGCAAGGCCCGGATCGCGGCCGCGGGCGACGGGGCCTATCTCGGGGTGAAGCGGGTGACGCGGTAGGCTCTTTTGGCATGGGGCGACAAGCCCCGGGCCGCGCCCGACCCTCCCCCCGGGAGGGCGCATTGGTGATGTCAGTGCGCGCACAAGCGACCTTCGGGCTTTTGAGATAAAGCACCAAGCCACAACCGGATCAAAGCGCCCAACCAAGGATCGGGCGCGTCCCTCGCGCTCAAACGAAAAACGCCCGGCCTTCCGACCGGGCGTTTCCAAATCTCTCAAGGCCGAAGCTCAGCCTTTTTTCAGGCAGCGCTTGCCCAGCGTCTCAGCGATCTGCACCGCGTTCAGCGCCGCACCCTTGCGCAGGTTGTCGGAGACGCACCACAGGTTGATGCCGTTCTCGATCGTCGAGTCCTGACGGATCCGCGAGATATAGGTCGCGAATTCGCCCACGCATTCGACCGGGGTGACGTAGCCACCCGGCTCGCGCTTGTCGACGACCATGATGCCCGGCGCCTCGCGCAGGATGTCGCGCGCTTCGTCCTCGTCGAGGAATTCCTCGAACTCGATGTTGATCGCTTCCGAGTGGCCCACGAAGACCGGCACGCGCACGCAGGTCGCGGTCAGCTTGATCGCCGGGTCGACGATCTTCTTGGTCTCGGCGACCATCTTCCATTCTTCCTTGGTCGAACCATCGTCGAGGAAGACATCGATATGCGGGATCACGTTGAAGGCGATCTGCTTGGGGTAGACCTTCGGCTCCACTTCCTGGCCCGGCACATACATGCCCTTGGTCTGGTTCCAGAGCTCGTCGATCGCTTCCTTGCCCGAGCCGGAGACCGACTGGTAGGTCGAAACCACGACGCGCTTGATCTTCGCGCGGTCATGCAGCGGCTTGAGCGCCACGACCATCTGCGCGGTCGAGCAGTTCGGGTTCGCGATGATGTTCTTGTTCTTGTAGTTGTCGACCGCCTCGGGGTTCACCTCCGGCACGACCAGCGGGATCTCCGGGTCGTAGCGGTAGAGCGACGAGTTGTCGATCACCACGCAGCCCTGCGCGGCCGCGCTCGGGGCGTATTTCTTCGTGGCGTCCGAACCGATCGCGAAGAGCGCGATGTCATAGCCCGAGAAGTCGAACCCCTCGATGTCCTTGGTAGTCAGGGTCTTGTCGCCAAAGCTGACCTCGGTGCCGAGCGACCGGCGCGAGGCGAGCGCGGCGATCTCATCGACCGGGAACTGGCGCTCAGCCAGAATGTTCAGCATTTCGCGGCCCACATTACCCGTGGCGCCCGCAACGACGACTTTATAGCCCATCTAGGACCTCCTTGCTCCAAAAGAACGCGGCTTCCTACCGCTTTGCTTGAGGAAATGAAAGGGATTCGTCGCAGATCAGTTCCGAATGATGCGCGGATCACGTTCCGTCAACCGCGCGACCATTTCGGCCTCGGCGGCGAAATCATGGGGGACCTTGTCGGCGGTGCGCCGCCCCGAGAGCGAGAGCGAGGCGAAGAAATCGAACCCGTAGAGGTCGAGCCGCGCAAGGCCCGAGCGCGCCAGCATGTCGATCAGCATCGCGCCGGTGGTGGGCTGCGCGCCGAGCCGGGCCTTCAGCGCCTCGTATTCGCTCAACGGGTGCAGGTAGAACCCGGGGCTGGAGGCGGTCTCCCAATCGAGCCGTTTGCGCTTGTGGCTCATCCAGAGAATGCGGCCCGGATTGATGCGCGCACGTTCGGCCTGCGGCAATGAGGTCGCGAGTGCCAACCAGTCGGTGCGCGTCCCGTGGCTCGCCGCCGAGGGCATCGGTGCGCGATTGATCCGGATCACCACGTCATGCGCGTCGATTTCGGCCCCCGCCTTCCCCTCGGCCAGCGCGCGCGCATTGCCCACCAGCGCGACCGATTTGCCGGATAGCTCGCGCAGCAATGCCTCTTGCGAGACCGAAAGCGCGGCCAACGGCGCCTCGCGGCGCAGGGTGCGATTGATGAAAAATCCGAGCCGGGTCATGGGCAGGTTCTAGCGCAACCCGTCCCCACTGTCGCGGGCGAAAACGTAGAAGGCCAGCCCGATCACCACCGGCGCGAGGAAGAAGGCAAAAAGCATCCCATAGGCCACCGGCGCGGTATGGCCTGCCGAGGCCGCGTCAAAGACGGGCCGCGAGGCAAACTGCATCGCGGCCACGCCCGTGATCGAGAACATGTTGTGCAGCGTCACGCCCCGCCCCGTCAGATGCGGTGGGTAAAAAGTGCGCCCATGCGCCATGATCACCGGGAAAGAGGCGCCGAAAAACCCGATTGCTGCCAGAAACGCGGTCGCCAGCCACAGCGACTGCCCCGGCATCAGCCACAGCCCCGTCAGCGCCAGCGCCAGCACCGCATTGCCGTAAAGCGCTACGCGCTTGTGGCTGCCAAAGATCTTGTCGGCCGGGCCATAGGCGAAATTGCCCGCGATCATCGCAAGCCCCATCACCAGCGTCACCTTGCCGATCAGATGCGCGTCCGCCCCGAAGACATCCGCGAGATAGGGCCCTGCCCAGACTCCGCGAATACCGGCGGCGGCGGTGTAATTCGCGACCGTCAGCGGCAACAGCACCCAGAAGCCCGGCAGGCGCAGCACGTCAAGCGCGGTGCCGCGGCGGCCTGCGGGTTGTTCGACCCGCTCGGGATCGCGCGCGAAAATCAGGATGAGCGCTGCGACCGCCAGCGTGATCGCGGCCAGCGCCCAGAGTGAGGGCCGCCAGCCAAATGCCTCGATCGCGGCGGCCAGCGGCGCGGCCCCAGCAAGGTTACCCAGGCTCCCCGCCCCGATCATCGAGGCCGCGAGCGTGCCGAAGAGCACTGGCGCAAAGGCCCGCGCGAAGATGAAATAGCTGCCCACCAGCACCGGCGCGCAGCCTGCCCCGATCAGGATCATCGCCAGATGGATGCCCATCGGCCCCTGCGCCATCGCGAAAACGGCAGCCCCTCCGCCGCCGCCAAGACCCAGAAGCACGCCGACCGTCCGGCGCGGCCCGATCCGGTCCAGCGCCTCGCCGATCGGGATCTGGATCAGTGCGAACGCCCCGTACCAGAGCCCCAGCGACACCGCGAGATCGCCCGCCGTCACCCCGATCTCGTGGTTCAGAACCGGGGTCAGCACCGCGAGGCATGTGCGGTAGAACTGGCTGAGAAGATAGGCCCCCACGAGGCAGGCGATCGAGACGTACATGAAGGCTCCGAAATAGTGCGCGCCACGCTCGCCGAAGCACGCGGGGAGTGCAAGGGGGGTGGGCGCTTCGTAACGGTCAATCGCGACGGTCAATCACCATGGGCCATCTCGACACGGCCGCGTGACCGGACGACCTCTTGAACTCGCACGCGGATAGGATCAGACTCTGGCTTGGGGACGCGAAAGGCTTAAGGAGCGCCAAGATGGAACTGACCCGGCTGATGCTGCGCCTCTACTTCGGAGAAGCGATGCTGGGCCCGGGCAAGGCGCGGCTGCTCGAAGAAATCGCCCGCGAGGGCTCGATCTCGGCGGCCGGTCGCGCGATGGGAATGAGCTACAAGCGCGCCTGGTCCCTCGTCGAGGTGATGAACGCGAATTTTCGTGCCCCCCTGGTGGAAAGCTCGCGCGGGGGTGCCAAAGGTGGCGGCGCGTCACTGACCCCTGAGGGCGAGGCGGTGCTGGCTGCCTATCGCCGTCTCGAGGAAAAGACCCGTGCAGCAGGGGCGGAAGAAATCAAGCTGATCGGCGACATGATCGCGCCGTGAGGCGCTGTCCCGGGCGCGAGTTGCGCGAGAAAAATGGAGCTTCCTCCGAACCGGCAACCCTGTGGCCTGCCACGTGGCTGAGTTGAGAGAGGCCGTCCAGACATCCACCCGTTTTCCCAGTTCCACCGCCCGGATCTTCACACGGCGGGGTCGTCATCTGGAACGCGCGATGCCGTGCGATCAGCCCGAGCGCTACGCTATTATTTCGACGGCAATTCCCGCGTCGCGACCTGCGGCCATCCACTGTGCGGCACCTGGATCATGCTCTACCCCTTTTTCCAGCTCGGCGTCCGTTCGACCTCAGCCTCGCTGACGCTATCCCGCACGTGGGACGCCGCTCTTCAAGGCGGATGGCGCGCTGGTAGGATGTGTTTCGACAGATCGGAGGCCGAGGTCGCGGGCGGAGCACCAAAGATCTCAGACCGCTGTGAGATGTTTTACCCGTTCTCAATTATGACGCTGGCGCAGGGCGACTAGCCAGGGGCCACGGTCGACCTTCCCCCCACAAAACAAAAGCGCGGGGGAAATCCCCCGCGCCCGTCTCATGAACCGTGATGCGCCTCAGGCGTCGACGGTCTCGACCTGCTTGGTCTCGGCCTTGCTCGGCCCGGCGATCTCGATCCGGCGGGGCTTGAGCGCCTCGGGAACCTCGCGCACGAGATCAAGGTGGAGCATCCCATCTTCATGGGTGGCGCCCGTCACCTTCACATGATCGGCCAGCGCGAAGCGGCGCTCGAAGGCGCGGGTTGCGATGCCGCGATGGAGGTAGGTGCGGTCGGTCGTGTCCTCGGCCTTGCGCCCGGTCACGATAAGCGCGCCGTCTTTCAGTTCGACGGCCAACTCGTCCGAGCAGAACCCGGCGACGGCGATCGAGATGCGATAGGCATTCTCGTCGGTCTTCTCGATGTTGTAGGGCGGATAGGTCGGCTGCGCGAGGTCGGTGGAGAGTGCGCGGTCCATCAGGTCAGCCACGCGATCGAAACCGACAGTGGCGCGGTAAAGGGGCGAAAGATCAAAGCTTCGCATGGTGTCATCCTCTCTTGAGCGATGTCTATGGTAACCCGCCCCTGTCGCGGGGCCGGGCAGTTGAAGCGCCGGAACCCTCATCAGGCATCCCGACACAACGGAATTTGGGTGTGGAAAAACGGCGTTTCAAGAGGGGCGCGCTGGCGCATGAAACCCGTTCAGGGGCGCAGGAATTTCGCGCCGCTGGCGCTGCCGCCCGACAGTACGCGCGTGCCGCTGCCCGTCTGCCCGACACTGCGGATGCTCGGGGCGGGGGCCTGCGCCTGCGGGCTTGTCCCTTCGATCACGCCGCGCCCGGAGCGCAGCGCCGATTTGAGCGTCTCGACGATGGCCGGCAGCTCCATCCCGTAGGCCCTCACCTCGCCATCCTTGCGCGAGCCCGCGGAAACGAGCGAGACGACACGCGCACGCTCTCCCGCAGCCACGCCCGAGCGATCGAAGACCGGCGCGCCCGAAGAGCCATGGTTCACATCGCAATCGAAGCCCACCAGCCCCTCGCCGCGCCCGAAGACGGAACAACTCTTCTGCCAGGACAGCATGTCCGCGCGACCCCGCGCATAAGAGACGACCGAGACCTGCGTGCCTTTGGGCCCGACGGTGCCGACCCGGAAGGGCGCGGCGACCGAACTGGGGATTGGGCGCGCGAGTTGCAGCAGCGCCACGTCATGGCGCACCGTCTCGGCGGAAATCGGGACGAAAGGCGCGTAATCGGGATCGGCCACCATGCGCGCGACCGGCTGGGCGGCGATTTCCATATCGCCGGTCTGACCGGCGAGGAAACGGATTTCCGAGGGCGGGCGCGCGGCGTTGCGCGAGCGATCGAAGATGCAGTGACCCGCCGTCAGAACCAGATCGGGCGCGATCAGAACGCCGGTGCAAAAACCGCCTTCTCCGATTGCGACCTTGCCCACGGCTTCCCAACCGAACAGATCGGCGCGTTGCGACAGCCGGTCGAGCGAACTTTCCGCCTGCGCCGCCGAGCCCAGAAGCCCGACAAAAAGAACACCCGCGATGAGGCCCGTGATCCGCATCCTCGCCTCCTCAGTTCGGCCGCACGAATTTTGCCCCGCCCGCGCGGATTTCCTGCGCGCCGCGCGGCGTATCGCGCGCCTCGATCTCCTGACGCAGATCGGCGACGCCACTCACCAGCGATCCGATGGAGACCGGCTCCTTGCCCAGTTCCGCCTTGGCCGAGACGATCGAGACGATGCGCGGCGTGCCATCGGCAAAGCTGAAGACCGGCGCGCCCGACGCCCCGTAATCGACCGAGCAGCTCATGATGACGGTGGCGTTCTCGCGCGCGATGACCGCGCAGGCCTTTTGCAGCGAGGGCGCTTCGGAACGCCCCTTCGCGTAGGAAAGAACTCCCACCTGCTCGCCGCTATAGGGGGCTGCGTCGGAGAGCGCGAAGGGCTGAAGCTGCGGCAACCGGATCGGCTGGGCGAGTTTGACCAGCGCAAGATCGAAGGAAGAGCGCTTCATCCCCTGCGGTCCCTCATAGCGATAGGAGGGATGCGCCATGGCGCGCGAGACCTTGCGATAGGCTTCGGCCCGGCCATTGCGCCAGCCCGCACGAAACTCCATGTCGCGCGCGTCGATCATCGCGCCCGTGCGCCGATCAAACAGGCAATGCGCTGCCGTCAGCACGAGATCGGCGGCAATCAGCGTGCCCGTGCAGAAGCTGCCCTGCCCCAGATCGAGTCGCCCGACCGCCTCCCAGCCGCGCGTCTGATCGCCGGTCTCCAACTGCGTAAGCGGCGCGCCGACATCTTCGGCCAGCGCCGGCACGGCGAAAAGCAGCGAGATCAGCAGGGCAAGCGCGCGCATCAGGGCTCCGATAGAAAAGGGGCGTCACGGTTTTCGTAACGCCCCGATACGGCCAGATTGTGGCGCAGATCAGCTTTGTGCAAGAGCGGGCGGCTTCGGCCCGCCCGTGGCCCAGTCCAGCAACTCGACCGTATGGACGACCGGCACGTCGGTGCCGCCCCCGATCTGGACCATGCAGCCGATATTGCCCGCCGCGATCACCTCTGGTTGCTTGGCCTCGAGCGTCGCTACCTTGCGACGTTTCAGCTCCTCCGAGATCTCGGGTTGCAGCAGGTTGTAGGTACCGGCCGAGCCACAGCACAGATGGCTGTCGGCGGGCTCGACCACCTCGTAGCCCGCACGCTTCAACAGATCCTTCGGGGCAGATTTCACCTGCTGTCCATGCTGCAGCGAACAGGCGGCGTGATAGGCGACGCGCATCCCGCCCTTGCCTTCGGGCAGGCCGATCTTCACGAGGAATTCCGAGATATCGCAGGCCAGCCCCGCGACCTTCGCGGCGTCCTCGGCCAGCGGATCGTTACGGAACATATGCCCGTAATCCTTCACCGTCGTGCCGCAACCCGAAGTGTTGATGATCACCGCATCCAGATCGCCCTCGCCTAGGTAAGCGCGGATATTGCGCGCCGCCTGCGAGTGGCTCTCGTCTTCCCGGCCCATATGATGCGAGAGCGCCCCGCAGCACCCAAGGTTCTTCGGGATCACTACCTCGCAACCCAACCGCCGCAGCAGCCGGATCGTGGCATCGTTGATATCGGTGTTGAGCGCGCGCTGCGCGCAGCCGATCTGCAGCGCGACGCGGTATTTCTTCTCTCCGATCGGCGCGAAAACCTGCGGATCGTCATTGCGGCTGACCGGCGGGATGGTCTTGGGTGCCATCGACACCATCGCGCGCAGCCGCTTATCGGGCAGCAGACCCGCAAAGGGCTTCGCCAGCTTCGCCCCGCCCATCGCCAGACGAAAGCGCCCCGGATAGGGAACGATCTTGGCCAGCGTCCAGCGCAGCAACCGATCCATCATCGGCCGTTTGTAAGTCTTCTCGACATGGGCGCGCGCATGATCGATCAGGTGCATGTAATGTACCCCCGACGGGCAGGTCGTCATGCAGGCCAGACAGCTCAGGCAGCGGTCGATATGCTTGACCGTCTTCTCATCCGCCGGGCGCCCGCTTTCGAGCATGTCCTTGATCAGGTAGATCCGCCCGCGCGGGCTGTCGAGCTCGTCGCCCAGCACCTGATACGAGGGGCAGGTCGCGGTACAAAATCCGCAATGCACACAGGCCCGCAGGATCTCGTTGGCGCGCGCGACGCCGGGATCTTCCAGCTGTTCGGGCGTGAAATTCGTCTGCATGTCAGCCCATCCTTCCGGGGTTCAGAATACCGCGCGGGTCGAATTGCGCCCGAAGCGCGGTCGTGAGCGTGGCGATCGGCGCGGGTTCGGGTTCGAAGGTGACGCCCGCCGCTCCGCGCATGCAGGTCGCATGGCCCGAATAGGGCGCTGCCAGAGCGCGCGCCTCGGCCCCCTCGGGCAATAGCGCCCAGATCAACCCGCCGCCCCAATCAAGGAGCACCTCCCCGCCCAGACGTGCCACAATCTCCGAGGCCTCCGAGGGTTTGACCGAAAAGCGCCAAAGATCGCCCGGTTTGCCGACGAACGGCTCCAGATCGCGCAGGCTGGCCCAAATCGCGGCCGATCCCTCTTCCTCGATCCGAACCGGGCCGAATTTCTCCAGAAGCTTGCGAAGCTCACCCGCGCGATAGGCGACCGACTCGGCCAGCCCCTCGACTCGCACCACCGCGCCGACATCCGGCACCCAGCCCGCGCCGGAAACATCGAAGGGCGAACCCAGCGCCGCCGCCAGCGCCACAGTCGCGGCCCCTGCCGGAAGGTCGATCACGACGGTCGCCTGCGCGGGCGCTGCGGGCAGCAGCTTGAAGGCCACCTCGCTCATCACGCCCAGCGTGCCCCAGCTCCCGGCCATCAGCTTGACCAGATCGTATCCAGTGACGTTCTTCATCACCCGTCCACCGTTCTTCACCACCTGACCGCGCCCGTCGACGAACCGCACCCCGATGAGGCTGTCGCGACAGGCCCCGGCCTGCACCCGGCGTGGGCCCGAGACATTCGCCGCAACGACGCCGCCCACCGTGCTCACGCCCGGAGCCCCCAGAACCGGCCCCCAATTCGCGGGCTCAAACGGCAGACGCTGGCCCTCCGCCGCAATCGCCGCCTCGACCTCGGCCAGAGGCGTCCCGGCCCCGACCACCAGCGTCAGCGCGCCCGGCTCGTAAAGCGTGATCCCCGTGATCCCGACTTCCAAAGGCTCGCCCAGACAGCGCCCCACCGGCCGCGTGCCCCCTCCGCGCACGGCCAGCGCGCCACCCGCATCGCGGACGGCCTCGGCCAGCTGCGCTTCGCTTTCAACTCTCATGAAATCTGCCTTCCTCTTGGCAAAAATATCCCGGGGGCTCGCGACAGCGAGCGGGGCAGCGCCCCTCCCCGCCCTCAGCTCGCGCCCCGTCAGCTCACACGGCGGCTCGCACTCGCGCCCAGCGGAAACACCTTCGCGGGGTTCAAAAGCCATTTCGGATCGAACACATCCTTTACCCGCATCTGCGCCTCCAGATCGGCGGGCGCGAACTGCACATCCATCAGGTCGCGCTTCTCGATGCCCACGCCATGTTCGCCGGTCAGGCAGCCGCCCGCCTCGACGCAGAGCTTGAGGATCTCGGCACCCAGCTTCTCGCACAGCTCCTGATCGCCCGGCTTGTTGGCGTTATAGAGGATCAGCGGGTGCATATTGCCGTCACCCGCATGGAAGACGTTCGCCACATCGAGCCCGTATTCCTTCGACAGCTCGCCAATGCGGCGCAGCACGAAAGGCAGTTCCGAAACCGGGATCGTGCCGTCGAGGCACATGTAATCGTTGATCTGCCCCATCGCGCCGAAGGCGGATTTGCGGCCGAGCCAGATCCGCGCGGCCTCGTCAGCCGATTGCGCTTCGCGGAACTCGACCGGATCGTGACGTCCCGCGATCTGGCGGATCATGCCGATCTGCTCGTCGATCTCCGCCGCGGAGCCCTCGCATTCGACGATCAGGAGCGCTTCGCAATCGGGGTAGCCCGCATGGCAGAAGGCCTCGGTCGCGACAATGCAGGGGCGATCCATGAACTCGATCGCGACCGGCAGAATGCCCGCCTTGATGATATCGGCGACGCAGGCGCCCGCGACCTCGTTCGAATTGAACCCGATCAGCACCGGGCGCGCGCCCTCGGGCTTGGGCAGGATCTTCAGCGTGGCCTCGGTCACGACGCCCAGCTGCCCCTCCGAGCCGCAGATGAGGCCCAAAAGATCGAGCCCGCCCGCGTCCAGATACGGCCCGCCGATCTCGACCACCTCGCCCTCCATCGTGACCAGCGTCACGCCAAGGAGGTTATTCGTCGTCACCCCGTATTTCAGGCAATGCGCGCCCCCCGAATTCATCGCGATATTGCCCGAGATCGCGCAAGCCAGCTGCGACGAGGGGTCGGGCGCGTAGAACCAGCCGTCGCTCTCCACTGCGCCGGTAACGGAGAGGTTCGTGCGCCCCGCCTCGACCCGGATGAAGCGGTTCGCGTAATCGGTCTCGAGCACGGAATTCATCCGCGCGAGCCCCAGCACCACCGAATCCGCCTGCGGCATCGAGCCCCCTGCAAGCGATGTGCCCGCGCCGCGCGGCACTACAGGAACGCCCATCTCGTGACAGGCTTTCAGGGCCGACGCGACTTCGGCCGTCGAGCGCGGCAGCACCACGCCCAGAGGCTGGCAGCGGTAGGCCGAGAGCGCATCGCATTCGTAGGCCCGCGTCTCGTTCGGGTCATCGATCACCGCATCGGCGGGCAGCACTTCGCGCAGACGGGCGATAATCTGCGGCTTGCGCGCCAGCAGATCGTCATTCGGCTTGGGCATTTCCATGAGCAACTCCTCCCGGTTGGTCAGAAAATATAACCAATAAGCCCCGGTGACAAGACAAGCTGCATCACGCTAACTGATCAGCATGACCGAGTCCTTGCAAATCGGCCCACTTGGGCCGCTCGACCTTGCCGCATTGGCGCTTCTGGTGGTCTCCTGGATGGTGATCGGCTGGATGACCGAGCATTCGAGCCCGTCGCGCCCATCGATGGGCAAGTTGATGGCGGGTTACCGGCGCGAGTGGATGCGACAGCTGGTGACGCGCCAGCCGCGCATCTTCGATTCGGCGATGGTGGACGGGCTGCGGCAATCGACGACCTTCTTCGCCTCGACCTCGCTGCTGGCCATCGGCGCGGGGCTTGCGCTGATCGCCAATCCGCAGCCCCTGGCGAATATCGCGAGCGATTTCGCCCTCGATCGCGGGCCGGATCTGCTCTGGGAAGCGCGCATCCTGACCGCCGTTCTCTTCGGGGCGAACGCGTTCTTGAAATTCGTCTGGTCGCACCGGCTCTTTTCCTATGCCGCGATCGCGATGGCGGCGGTGCCCAACGATCCTCAGGATCCGCTCGCCTATCCGCGCGCGGCACAGGCGGCGCAGATCAACATCAACGCCGCGAAAAGTTTCAATCGCGGGCTGCGCTCGGTCTATTTCGCGCTGGCGACGCTGGCCTGGCTGTTGGGGCCTTACGCGCTGATCGGGGCCGTGGTCTTCACCACCGGCATGCTCTGGCGGCGCGAGTTTGCCTCGGACTCGCGTCAGGCACTGCTGGAAAATCGCCCCGACTAGGCGCTGGAAGGCCGGATCGGATTTGGCTAAACCCGGCTCATGAGCAGTTTTCTTTCCGTCGACCAATCACTGACCGGCCGGCGCTGGGTGGGGCCCTCGCCCGAGGCCGACCGGCTGGCCGAGGCAATGGCGCAACAGACGCGCCTGCCCCTGCCGCTGGCGCGCATCCTCGTGGCGCGCGGCGTAGCCCCGGAAGAGGCCGAGGGGTTCCTCGAGCCGACCCTGCGCGAGCTGCTGCCCGACCCGCGGAGCTTGCGCGACATGGAGGCGGCGGCGACCCGTTTCCTCAAGGCGGTGAAATCGGGCGAGAAGATCGCCGTTTTTGCCGATTACGACGTGGATGGCGGCTCGTCGGCGGCACTCCTGATCCATTGGCTGCGCGCTATGGGACGTGAGGCCACGCTTTATATCCCCGACCGGATCGACGAGGGGTATGGGCCGAACGTCCCGGCGATGGAGGCCCTAGGCGCCGAGCATCCGCTGATCGTCTGCGTCGATTGCGGTACGCTGAGCCACGAGCCCGTCGCCGCCGCCAAACCCGCCGATGTGGTCATTCTCGACCACCACCTTGGCGGCGAGACCCTGCCCCCGGCGCTGGCCGTGGTGAACCCCAACCGTCAGGACGAAACCGGCGAACTGGGGCATCTTTGTGCGGCGTCGGTTGTCTTCCTGATGCTGGTCGAGGCGAACCGGCAGCTGCGCGAGGAGGGCGTGCAGGGCCCGCCGTTGATGGCGCTCTTGGATCTCGTGGCACTGGCGACCGTGGCCGATGTGGCACCACTCACAGGCTGCAACCGCGCGCTCGTGCGACAAGGGCTCAAGATCATGGCGTTGCGCGAAAGGCCCGGTCTTGTGGCGCTGTCGGATGTGGCGCGGCTCGACCGGGCGCCTGCCGCCTATCATCTGGGCTTCGTGCTGGGCCCCAGGATCAACGCGGGCGGGCGGATCGGCGCGGCGGATCTGGGCGCGCGATTGCTGGCGACCGACGATCCGCATGAGGCGCAATCCATCGCGGAACGCCTCGATGCACTCAACACCGAGCGCCGTGATGTCGAAAACGCCGTGCGCGAGGCGGCGCTCAGCCAGGCCGAAGAGCGTGGCGCCGACGCTCCGCTCGTCTGGGCCGCCGGTCCCGGTTGGCATCCGGGCGTCGTGGGGATCGTGGCCGCAAGGCTGAAAGAGGCGACGAACCGCCCCTCGGTCGTGATCGGCCTGGAGGACGGGATCGGCAAGGGCTCGGCCCGCTCGGTCGCGGGCGTCGATATCGGCGCGGCGATCCAGCGCGTCGCGGCGGAAGGGCTGCTCTTGAAAGGCGGCGGGCACAAGATGGCGGCGGGGCTGACCGTCGAGGAAGACAAGCTCGAGGCCGCGATGGCGCGGCTCTCGGAGTTGCTGGCCAAACAGGGCGCGGGTGAAATCGGCCCGCGTGATCTGCGCCTCGACGGGCTCCTGATGCCCGGCGCCGCGAGCGCGCAGCTGATCGAAGACCTCGAGCGCGCCGGCCCCTTCGGACAGGGCGCCCCTGCCCCACGTTTTGCCTTTGCGGGCATGGAGATCACCGGCGTGCGCCGCATCGGAGAAAGCCACTTGCGCTTCCATTTTGGCGACGGGATGGGCGCGCGGATCGAGGCGGTTTGCTTTGGCGCGTTCGATGGCCCGCTCGGCCCGGTGCTGAGCCAGCCCGGGGCCGGGCGCTTCCACCTCGCGGGGCGGCTCGAGATCAACTCCTGGGGCGGGCGCAACAAGGTTCAGCTGCGTCTCGAGGATGCCGCGCGCGCCTGAGACGAAGCTTCGGCATCCGCACCGAAACCAATGTTTTTCAACGCTTTCCGGGCAGGCGTCACGGGAGAAGAAAAACTTTCCGCAAATCCGCAAAAACCCTCTTGCGAGTCACGGTTCTCTGGCCTAAACACCGCTCCACCTCACGCAGGTACTGCCGGAAGGCTTCGCGTGGTCCGTTCGTCTATCGGTTAGGACGCCAGGTTTTCAACCTGGAAAGAGGGGTTCGATTCCCCTACGGACTGCCACTTCCCATCCTGCAAGAGCGACGCGTGGCCCGTTCGTCTATCGGTTAGGACGCCAGGTTTTCAACCTGGAAAGAGGGGTTCGATTCCCCTACGGGCTGCCATCGTCTCCCCCTGAAACCATCGCGAGCCAAATCGCTACGGCAAATCGCCACGGCCCGCATTCGATTTGCGGAATACCGGATCACGCGGCAAGACCCGGTCTCTTTCCCTTTCGGGTCCCCTTTTTCCATCGTGTCGATTTCATGCGCTGACGCGACGCTCCCTTGATCTGGCGACGCGCGCTGGCACACTAACCTAAAAGACGCCCCGCAACCCCGCCGTCAACCGGCGCCCGCCCTTTGGATCTTGTCGATGACCCTGCCCCTGTCCGAGACCACCCCCGAGAGCCCGCCGCACCTGTGCGACCTGCCGGACTGGCTTTATTTGCTGCGCGAGTTCGACACGCTTTACCGCCACGGCTCTGCGGGTGGCAGTCGGCTGATCCGCTCGCATCGCAAACGGGTCCGCGACACGCTTTCGCAACTCATCGACGCCAATCCCGAGATCACCCCGCGCCGCCCCGAGGCAAAGCCCGTCACCGCACATCTGCCGCGCGCGCTCGACTTGGGCGAGAGAGGCGCGGTTGCCGGGCTCGCACGCGCTCTGGGCCGCGTGGCCCCGGCGCTGACCTGGGAATATGGCTACGAGAAAGTGCCAAAGGCGCTCGCGCGCAAATATGCCTATTGCGAGGTGCTTGGCCCCCGCGGCCCGGTTCGCTCGGAGCGGCTGATCCTCGGCTTCGTGCTTTTTGCGCCGAAGACGACCTATCCGCAGCACAGCCATAGTGAGATCGAGGAGAGCTATATTTCCGTGTCCGGCCCCTGGTCGGAAAACGACACCGCCGTGCATGCGCCGGGATCGCTGATCCTCAACCGTCCCGATCATGAGCATCGCATCACAACAGCCGATATCGACCCCTGTCTGCTCGCCTATGCATGGGTTGGCCCGGAAGAGCGGCTGACCGCGCCGGGCATGAAGCTCAGCTCGACCCGAAAAGCCCGCGTGGCGCAGGGGATCTGAAGGTCGGGGCGAAAGAGCGCGATCAGCTTTCCCGGAAGCTGCCACGCAAGCTGTCGGCGAACGGACGCAGAATTTAGTCGAAGAGCGAGCGCCCCCCGGTCTGAAGCGTCAAATCGGCAGGCATCCCTGAGATGAAAGCGAGCGTCTTGCCTGCGGGCACGCGCATCGAGATAGCGTTCAGGCTCGCTTCGCGGCTCCTCGGGGCGTGATACCTTAGACCACCGTAAGCTTGCTGCTGGAACTTAGCCGCGCCCATGGCTCTTCACGTTCCGGGACAAATTTCCGTCAAGGATTGCCACGCATTTCCGGAGTAATCCCAGCGGGGGGTGCAGATCTGGCTGCCGACGCCATCAGAGGCTGAGGGCGTGCCCGCAAAAACGCGCGAGACATCGCTATCGCGGCCTACAACCTTCACCTCAGGCTCATCACCCGGCGTCGGAATTACGCTGCGGCCGTTCCTCCACCGGCCGAGAGTGTAGCCAACCCATCGGCAAGACTCGCATTGGTGGAACCACCTCGTCTGGCGGCATTCAGAAGGAAGGTCTCATTCAGGGAGGCATCCGGGTTCACATGCCATTCGGTGACGACGATGCCTTTGGCCTTACTGTCGAGATCGGCCTCGTCTCTATCGATCACCATCCCGCTGCCATGGCCGCCACGCTCCAGATCGACTGTGATGTCGTCAGCGGTCCCGTAGACGCCATAGGGGACCGGATCGGTAACGTGTGATCGACCTCGAAGGTCACGCCACCCCCCGACCTCTACGCCCTCGGTGGTGATGATCGCGCTGGAGCCGGGGGAGTAATCCGCCTTGTCCGTGGGCACCGTGAGATCGGCAATGCCGACAATCTGCTCATCATCGAGAACAATCCCGGGTGTCTTCTTTCAGCGCCATTGGTCAGCCCCAAAATCCCGCCCTTGCCGGTCGGGACGTTGCCTTGCCTTAGCGCCTCGGGACGGTCGGAAAGGGATGGCCTTCGCGCTCGGGCCATCATCGGGTAATTCAAGCCTTCTCGAGAGTATCGGCTTCGTTGTGTTGAGTATGTCTTTGCCGTCCCGCACATTGAGGCGAAGGGGCTCACAGGGTCACCAACCCGTCAACGTGCCTACGAATGAAAATTATGGGCTGCATCTTTTCTAGGGAAGCTAAGCCGCGGCGGGATTTTTTTTTCGGATAATTTCGGGGATCTTCAGCCACAGCGCAGTACCACTTGCCAACGGCCGACGGCTCGGAGCGTGCCCAATCCGACAAGGCCCTGCTTGCAGCGATCAGCATAGCCGATCAGGCCGCACCGGTCGTTAAAAAAGCGAAGAAAGCACACGAACGAAAAGTGAGAGGCGACCGGATCGCCTCGTCACCGATTGCGCGGCGCTCAGTGCAGCGCGCGCAGAGAGTTGAGGATCGCGGAATTGGGGCAATCCTCGGGGATCGGTTCGGGGTCCGCGCCCTTCTCGGCGAGGATCGCCAAGCACAGCTCGGTACGCCCGCAGGTCCGGCATGTCGTGATCATCTGCGCGAAATCGGCCTGGGTCAGAAAACCGTCATGCATTGCCTCGGAGATATTCACTCCGATCCGCCGCGCCATGCCGCGGGTCAGCCAGAAATTCAGGTCGATACTGTTTTGCATACCCATCATTCCACTCCTTCGGTCCGGGCCCGGGCTGCATCGCGCAACCGGGACATCATCAGGCGGTTTTCACAGTAGGAGGGTGGCGCGTGTAAAGGCGTTTGCTCGGGATCGTTCTCCGAAAGCCAGACTACGCAGGCTTCGGGGTCGCGACATTCGGTGCAGCGGACCAAGGCATCCTTCCAGCCCTCTGCGCTCAATCGGCCCTGTGCCATCTCGGCGCTCAGATCGGCCCCCATGAGCTGCGCCATGCGGTTCATCATGGCGGCGTGACGGTTGAGATTCTTCGCTGCGCACATGGCCGGTCTCCCTGTGTGATACGGCCACTGTGCCGTGGCGTCAGCGAGCCAGCCATGATTCAGATCAAGCTCCGGTTGTCTCTCCCGGCCCGCCGAATCGCGCGGCGGTTTCCTGCGCAAGCGCAGTGATGCGCGTGCGCTCCGCCTCGACGACGAGCGCCGATTGCGAGAGCTCGGCCGCGCGCAAAGCCTGAATTGCCGCCGGTTCCCCGAAATGCTCGGGCTGGATCTTCGCCAGTGCCGAGAGCACCTCCTGAAGCCGCAACGCGACCTCGAACATCCCCGCCCCGTCGCGACCGATCGCCGAGAAGGCATCCTCGATCAGTTGGCCCGGCGCGATGGGACGCACGAGAACGCGCTCGAACTCGCGATGCGGGGTGCCCGGCGGGTGCCAGTCGGCCAGCACGCGGATCAACCGCCCGAGAATGTCGATGCCTGTGCCCGGGTCGTTGATCCCGGGAGAAAGCGCGCGCGAGGCGATCTCGGCCAGAGCGATCAGGCCGAATTGCGGGTCCTGATCGAAATCGCGGGCGTGGTCGATGGTGAAGGCGTCGCGGACGGCCTCTTCGATTGCCTCGCGCCCCTCGGCATCGACGGGAAGCGCGTCGCACAGAACCAGATCGACGGCGCGATGAACGAACTCGCCGGGCGGCGCGCATAGCCAGATGCGGCACTCATTAGCACGTGCGATCTTCTCGAGCGCACCGATATCGACATGCTGGACATGGCCGGTCCGGTCCGACGCCACCCCGAAGACACCTGTTGGCGGGTCTTTCCAAAATTGCGCACGCAGCCAGGGCTCGGCACAGCGGGTAACAAGCGCCGCACGCGCAGCCTTCTCCACCCGCGAGATCACGTCGCCCAAGCGGCCAAACTCACTTAGATGCTGCACCCATCGCAACAGCGACAACACCACGATCGCGACTACGAAAAGCGTCACCACCAGCAGGATGAAACGTCCGGAGTCGTCGTAGATCTGGGTCTCGAGCGCGATGATGCCCACCAGCGAGAAGACAAAGGCGCCGATGAAGCTCGCCAGCACGTTCTGGGTGATGCGGTCGGTCTGTAGCAGCTTGATCGCGCGCGGCGTGGCGCCGGTCTGGGCCGAACCGAAGGCGGTCACCATAATCTGGAGCGAGAAGGTCGTGACGGTGAGCATCGCGGTGGCGATGATCTGGAGGATCGGCTCGACCGAGCCCGCCCCCATCTTCATGCCAAGTTCGGGCGGCACGATATAGCCAAACCCCGCTGCGCCAAGCGCGGTCACGATGCCGAGCAGGCCGAAGGCGCTCACCCGCACCCAGATCTCGCGCAAGACATTCTTCAACCGCCAGCGCAGTTGCGAAAAGATCGCCATCCGTCCCCCGTGTCAGGCGCATCGTGGCGCCCTTGTGTTTCAGCCTCAATCGCTCAAGGGCGTGCAAGGTTCCCTGCCCCTGCGCCCCGGCGCAGTTCGGCCACGGTGTCGCGAACCACGTCGATGCGCAAGGCATTGGGCGGGTGCGTGCCCAGGACCCGGTCGCCGGGATCGGGCAGGCGCATGAAGAAGGCCGCGCCCTTGAGCGGATCATAGCCCGCATCCCAGGTGATGATCGTGCCGAGCCGATCCGCCTCGAGCTCGTAATCCTTCGAATAGATCCGCGACCCGAGTTCCGCGCCCAGTTGCCGCGCCTGCTGGATCGTGTGCGCATCCGCGCCCTGCGCCTGCGCCGCACGCCCCAGGAACACCGCGCCGATCACCGCGTCGCGCTGGCGCGATGCGATATGGTCGGCGATGTGATGGGCGGCCTCGTGGCCGATCACGAAGGCCAGCTCATCGGCATTGCGCACCTCGCCCACCAGCGCGAGCGTGACCCCGATGACCGGACGACCGGCGCGGTCGGTGGTCTGGAACGCATTGGGTGGCTCGTCGAGCCGGTCATCGACCACGAGGAGATAATCGCAATTGCGCCCGGTCGTGCGCGCGCGACACTCCGCCTCGATCTGCGGCTCCATGCGCTGTGCCACCGCCACGAGTCGATCCACCGCTTGTTCGGCGCGTGCGGTGATCTCTGGCGAAGGGGGTGGCGCGTTCGGAACCTGCGCGACCGGCGTCGCCACGCAGCCTGCAAGTGCGACCAGAAAAGGCAGAAGGATCAGGCGAAGCGGGCGTGTGATCGGCATCGACTCGGACAAACGGTTCATAAACAGCGTGAAATTTCGTCGCTCTTGCGTCAGCTTAGCCCGCCCCCGCCCGTTCGACTAGCGCAACGGTGATCAACTGTTACACGACGCGCGCGATTTCGCTTCCGCAGCCGCCAGCGCCGCGCTAGCATCATTTCATGTTTACCATCGAACACGAATTCGACGCGACCGTGATCACCCTCGTCGACGAGGGGGCCGATCCGCGCGACTATCTTCAGGAAGACATCACGATTTCCTCTTTCGAGGATTGCGTGGTGGTCGAACAGCTCGACGAGCAGACCGATCAGGTGCAAACGATCACCTTCAGCCATGCGCAGCTGCGCGAACTGGCCGCGGCGCTCAACCTGCCCGAGGGGGTCTATCGCCTCAAGAAGAGCGAAGCCCCGACCGAGGACGGCTGAGGATCAGTCGAGACGGAAGACCTTGTCGCGGGCGGTCTCGCCCCGGATCAGCGTGAGCCGCGTCTTCGCGACCCCCAGCGCCTTCGCGAGCAATTTCTGCACGGCCGCATTTGCCTTGCCGCCCTCGGGCACCACCGTCACATAGGCGCGCAACCTCTCCTCGACCATGCGAATCTCGTTGCGCGAGGCCTTGGGCGTCACGCGCAGCGCAATTTCGGTGCCGGACACGGCGAGGTGGCTCAGATCTGTCATCGACGCGCAGCATAGGCGCTGCAATCTTGCGCACAAGACGCCCGCGCTGGCGTTGCGGGATCATGTGGTTGTAATCCGCCCGCGCTCGCCCGATATCTGGCGCAGGAAACGGAGACGCTGATGACCGAAATGACCCCCGTGAACCCGGCCCGACGCAACGAGGCGGCAGTGGAGTTTCTGCTCACCCGTCGTTCGCGCCCGGCCAAGACTCTCGTGGCGCCCGCGCCGGACAGCGAGGCGCTGCGTGAAATCCTGACGGCAGGCGCACGCAGCCCCGATCATGGCAAGCTCGAGCCGTGGCGGTTTCTGGTGATCACCCGCGACGCCGCGCTGCGCCTCGGTGCCGAAGCCGAAGCCCGCGCCGAAGCTCAGGGCCTGCCGGCGGACAAGGTCGCGAAGGCGGGCAAGCAGTTTCTCGACAGCCAGCTTTGCGTGGCGGTGATCCTCTCGCCCAAGGAAAGCGACAAGGTGCCCCATATCGAGCAGGTCTATTCCGCGGGCGCGGTGTGCCTCTCCCTTCTCAATGCCGCGCTGGCGGCGGGCTGGGGCGCGAACTGGCTCACCGGTTGGGCTGCGCATGACGCGGCCTTCGGGCGAGATCTGCTCGGGTTGCAGCCGGGCGAGAGCGTCGCGGGCTTCATCCATCTCGGCACCGAGGCCGTCACCCCGGTCGACCGCCCCCGCCCCGATCTCGATGCGATCACCAGCTGGATGACCGAATGATCTTCGCAAGTTACGTGAAAGCCTGGGGCGATCTGTTGCGCCCCGGCGCGATGAAAGTTGTGGGTATCGGCGTTGCACTGTCGCTGGGCCTGCTGATCGCGATCTATGTCGCAATGGTCTGGCTGATCGGCTGGCTCGTGCCCGACAGCTTCTCGCTGCCCTTCATCGGAGAGATCGGCCATATCGACACCGCGCTCTCGATCGTCTCGGCGGGCGTGATGCTGATCGCGAGCATGTTCCTGATGGTGCCCGTGGCCTCGGCCTTTACCGGTTTCTTCCTCGAGGATGTGGCCGAGATGGTCGAGGATGCGCATTACCCCGCCCTGCCCCCGGTGCGCAAACTGACCCTCTCCGAAAGCCTCTCGGACACGCTGCGCTTCTTCGGGGTGATCATCGTGGCGAACCTGATCGCACTGGCGATCTATCCCTTCGTGATCCCGCTCGCGCCGTTCCTGTTCTTCGGGCTCAACGGTTACCTTCTGGGGCGCGAATATTTCCAGATGGCTGCGCTGCGCCGGATGGAACGTGACGAGGCGCTCGCGCTTTATGAGCGCAACAAGGCGACTGTCTGGGCAGCCGGCGCGCTGATGGCGGTGCCGCTCTCGATCCCGCTCCTGAACCTCTTCGTGCCGGTTCTGGGCGCTGCGGGCTTCACCCACCTGTTCCACGCGATCATGGGCCGGCGCGGGTAATCCCGCGCCGCGAGCTTCACATTTCTTCCTTGATGCCCTCGCGGATCAGCAGCCAGTTGACCGGATAGGCGGTCACGAATCCCGGCAGCATCGCGATCTGCATCGCGAACCAGAACTCGGGATCGGCTGCCGTGACATCGGCGCCCCAAAGCCCCTTGAAGACGGCGAAATGGAAGATCGCCATCATCCCATACATCCCGATTTGCCAGAAGGTGAGCGAGGCGACATCCGCCTTGGCCGCTTCTTTAAGCCCCTCCACCGGCCCCAGCCCACGCATCGGCGCGATCGCGAAATACTGAAACACGATCCCGATCGCGAGGGCGAAAACATAGTCGATCCCCCAGAGCGCGAAGATCCTCTCGCTCCAGAACCCCGGCCAGCCGAAGGGGATCAAGATGGACGGGATCACCAGCGCAAGGCTCTCGGCGGCGATGTCGCCCAGGGTGCACCCCGCGCCGCAATGCAGCGTGCCCTTCGCGACCGAAACCGGAAAAGGCGCGTTCCGGTGGCCCGACCAGCGCCGGTGAAACCAGACCGCCAACGGCCCGGCGAACAGCCCGCAGATCGGCCAGACCCAGGCCATGATCGCCATATGGGGCGGATCGCGGCGCATCTCGCGCAGCAGATAGAGAAAAGACAGCACGCCCGTCGCGAGCGCAAGCCAGCTAAACAGGGTGAACCATTGCGGGATCATGGGGCCTCTCTTCCAGCCCCCCAACCCGTCAGCGCCGGTCTCTGTTCCGAGCGCTCAGCGGCGCAGGCGGCCGAAGAAGTCGATATCTTCCAGCGTGATCATCCCCGACAGGAGGACCGTGGCGATGATCGCCCAGAGCACGACCGTCACCGCCGTCGTGATCTTCACCTTCGCGCCCAGATGCGCCTCGTGCGGCGCGCCTGCATGGGTGCCCGGCACGATTTGGTCCACGTCCCCTTGCGTCTTCAGCTTGATCGGCAGGACCATGAAAAAGACGAGAAACCAGATGACCGCGAAGAGGATGATCCCGCCGGTGAGGCTCATCAGACCTGCTCCAGCTCGATCAGGCAGCCATTGAAGTCCTTCGGATGCAGGAACAGCACGGGCTTGCCATGCGCGCCGATCTTCGGTTCGCCGGCACCCAGAACGCGCGCGCCCTCGGCCTTGAGTTTGTCGCGTGCGACGAGGATGTCATCGACTTCGAAGCACATGTGATGGATGCCGCCCGAAGGGTTCTTCTCGAGGAACCCGTTGATCGGGCTGTCTTCGCCCAGCGGGTAGAGCAGTTCGATCTTGGTGTTGGGCAGCTCGATGAAGACGACCGTGACGCCATGATCGGGTTCGTCCTGCGGCGCGCCGACAGTGGCGCCGAGAGTGTCGCGATATTGCGCCGAAGCGGCCTCTAGGTCGGGCACGGCAATGGCGACATGGTTCAGGCGTCCGATCATCTGGCTCTCCTTCGTGACTGTGCGCCCTTTGCCTAGCGGGGCGAAGAGGTTCGCGCAAGCCTCGTCACCCCTGTTCGCGTTAACGCCGCGTTAGGCAGTTTACGCCCTACTGAAGCAGACAAGCGAATCTCGCCAGGGGGCTAGACATGAGTGACACGATCGACACCATCACCAACAAACCGCCGACGCCCGGGCGCCCGCTGACCGGGTTGACTGTGCTGCTGGTCGAAGACAGCCGCTTCGCCTCGGAGGCGGTGCGGCTGTTATGCCTGCGCTCGGGTGCGCGGATCCGGCGCGCGGATTGCCTGCGCTCGGCCCATCGCCACCTGAGGACCTATCGACCGGGCGTCGTGATCGTCGATATGGGCCTGCCCGACGGATCGGGCGCCGAGCTGATCGCCGAGATACGCGGCATGCGCAGCGCGCTGCCGGTTGTGCTGGGAACTTCGGGCGACACGACATTGCGTGCGGAAGCGCTCGCCGCCGGCGCGGACGGTTTTCTTGAAAAACCTGTCGAGAGCCTCGCGGTCTTTCAGGAAGCGATCCTTGCCGCCCTGCCGCCCGAATTGCGCCCGCCGGGGCTGCGCGTCCTGTGCGACACGGTCATCATCCCGGACCCGATCGCGCTGCGCGACGACCTCCAGCATCTCGCAGAGGTGCTCAAGGCCGGGCGCGACGGTGCGCAGATCCCCTACGCGGCACATTTCCTCGCCAGCATCGCGCGTTCGGCCCATGACGCGGCGCTCGATCAGGCCGCGCGGCGACTGGGGCGCACGGGTGGCCCGTCACAAGCCGACATACGTGCGGTGAGCGGGCTGCTCGAGGCACGCATCGCGGCGGGGGGCGCACTCTGAGGCGCCTTACGCGCGCAGGCTGGCCGGAACCCGCGGCACCCGCCTCGCGTTAAGCCGTCAAATTCCATTTTGACGGAGGATTCCCCGATGACCTCGATCTATGATGCGATCAAGGCCGATCACGACCATCACCGCGCGCTGCTCAAGACCATCGCCGATACGACCGGCGCGAGCATGGCCCGCAAGAAAGCCTGGGACGAATTCTATTACGACATCAAGTCCCACTCCGCTGCCGAGGAAGAGACGTTCTATTCGAAGCTGATGAGCAAGACCTGGGGTCAGGATTCTGCGCGTCACTCGGTCGAGGAACATGCCGAGCTCGACGATCTTCTCGAAGAGCTCAACGAGATGGACATGGCGAGCCCCGGCTGGCTCAACAAGTTCCACAAGCTCGAACACGATTACAACCACCACATGGACGAGGAAGAAGATGAAGTCTTCACCCGCGCCCGCGAGGTGATCGACAACAGCGAGATCGAGAATTACGGCGAGAAATTCCGTGCCCGGAAGAAAAAGGAAATGTCGCTGGTCGACGAGAAGAAAAAGGACTCGCTCGAAGACTGAGCCGCCAGCCCCCCGGGATATTTCCGCCAAGTCGAATGAAGAAGGCCCCGCTCGATCCTGAGCGGGGCCTTTTGATGTGCGGCGCAGGCGCGCGGATCAGTCCTCTTTGGGCAGCACCCGCAGGCGCAGCTCGCGCAGCTGCTCGTTCATCGGCTCGGAGGGCGCGCCCATCATCAGGTCTTCGGCGCGCTGGTTCATCGGGAACATGATGACTTCGCGGATATTCGCGGTATCGGCGAGAATCATCACGATCCGGTCGATCCCGGCCGCGCAGCCGCCGTGGGGCGGAGCGCCATATTTGAACGCCTTGACCATTCCGCCGAAGCGCTTTTCGACCTCGTCCTTGCCATAGCCGGCGATCTCGAAGGCGCGATACATGATGTCGAGCTTGTGGTTTCGGATCGCGCCCGAGAGGATTTCGTAGCCGTTGCAGGCGAGGTCATACTGGTAGCCCTTGACCTGCAGCGGGTCGCCATCGAGCGCATCCGTGCCACCCTGGGGCATCGAGAACGGGTTGTGGCTGAAGTCGATCTTGCCCTCGTCATCGGCCTCATACATCGGGAAATCGACGACCCAGGCGAATTTGAACTGGCTCTTGTCGGTCAGGCCAAGCTCCTCGCCGATCACGTTGCGCGCACGGCCTGCAACCGCTTCGAAGCTGGCAGGCGCGCCACCAAGGAAGAAGGCCGCATCGCCCTCGCCCAGACCCAGCTGCAGGCGGATCGCCTCGGTCCGCTCGGGACCGATATTCTTCGCCAGCGGGCCCGCGCCCTCGAGACCCGAGCCGTCTTCGGCCTTGCGCCAGAAGATATAGCCCATGCCCGGCAGGCCCTGTTCCTGCGCGAATTTGTTCATCCGGTCGCAGAATTTGCGCGAGCCGCCCGTGGGGGCCGGGATCGCGCGGATTTCGGTGCCCTCTTGCTCGAGCAGTTTCGCGAAGATCGCAAAGCCCGAGTCGCGGAAGTGATCGGAGACCACCTGCATCTCGATCGGGTTGCGCAGATCGGGTTTGTCGGAGCCGTATTTCAGCATCGACTCGGCGTAAGGGATGCGCGGCCAGACCGGATCGACGGTGCGGCCATCGGCGAATTCCTCGAACACGCCCTGAAGAACCGGCTGCATCGTGTTGAAGATGTCTTCCTGCTCGACGAAGCTCATCTCCACGTCGAGCTGGTAGAAATCGGTGGGCGAGCGATCGGCGCGCGGGTCTTCGTCACGGAAGCACGGCGCGATCTGGAAATACTTGTCGAAACCGCCGACCATGATCAGCTGCTTGAACTGCTGCGGCGCCTGGGGCAGCGCGTAGAACTTGCCCGGGTGCAGGCGCGAGGGCACGAGGAAATCGCGCGCGCCTTCGGGCGAGGACGCAGTGATGATCGGGGTCTGGAATTCGTTGAACTCTGCTTCCCACATCCGCTTGCGCATCGACTTTACCACGTTCGAGCGCAGGATCATCTTGTCGTGCAGGCTCTCGCGGCGCAGATCGAGGAAGCGATAGGCCAGACGGGTTTCTTCCGGATAGTCGAGCTCGCCGAAGACCGGCAGCGGCAACTCTTCGGCCTCGCCGAGAATCTCGATGTCGCGAACATAGACCTCGATCTCACCGGTCGGGATCTTCGGGTTGATCAGGCTCGCGTCGCGCAGCTTCACCGTGCCGTCGATGCGGATCACCCATTCCGAGCGCACTTTCTCCATCGCCTTGAAGGCGGCCGAGTCGCCGTCGCAGAGCACCTGCGTCATGCCGTAATGGTCGCGCAGATCGATGAACAGCACGCCCCCATGGTCGCGCACGCGATGGACCCAGCCCGCGAGGCGGACGGTCTCACCGGCATTGGCGGCGCTCAGATCGGCGCAGGTATGGCTGCGAAAGGCATGCATGGGAGGCTCCCCGGATCGAGAATTGCGTATTGTCGCGCCGATACACCTGTTGAGCGGGCAAAAGTCAAGCTGTGCAGCAGTTCACAGCCTCCCCTTAGTCACGACACGGTGCGCCGGGTCGAAAAAACGCAAACTTTCAGTTAACGTGACCGGTGAAGGGAACCCCGAGCCGCTTTCCCGGTTCCCCCATCGTCGGCCACCCGTGGGGCGCAGGCGCGTCCCGCAAGACCCGGAGACGCCAATGAGAGCCTGGGACGCGTTACTCGACCGCATGCTGCGCCACCTGATGCGCAAGGGCACGCTGGAACTGACATACCCTGATGGCACCCGGCGACGATATGGCGATGCGACGGACCCGCCGATCCGGATCACGATCCGCAACCCCGATGTCGTGCGCAAGATCGTGTTGAAGCCTGATCTGGGCGTCGGTGAGGGCTACACCGACGGCGACTATACGATCGAGGATGACGACCTGCGGGGATTTCTGGCGCTCGCCGTGCGCAACCAGACCGGGGCGGGGATGCCCTGGTTCGAAAAGCCGCGCGAAGCGAGCCGTTTCTTCGGACGGCGTTTCGCACAGTTCAACCCGGTCAACAAGGCGCGCACCAATGTCGCGCATCACTACGATCTCTCGGGCGCGCTCTACGATCTCTTTCTCGATAAGGACCGGCAATACAGCTGCGCCTATTTCGAGCGCCCCGAGATGACGCTGGACGAGGCGCAGGAGGCGAAGAAGCGCCATATCGCGAAGAAGCTCTTGATCGAGCCCGGGATGCGCGTTCTGGATATCGGTTGCGGCTGGGGCGGGATGGCGCTGACGCTTGCGCGTGATTTCGGCGCGCAGGTGGTCGGCGTCACCCTGTCGACCGAACAGCACGCGATGGCGCGCGAGAGGGTGAAGGCTGCTGGGCTGGAAGACAAGATCGACATCCGGCTGATGGATTACCGCGACGTGGCAGAGAGCTTCGACCGGATTGTCTCGGTCGGCATGTTCGAACATGTCGGCGTCCCCCATTACCGCGAATATTTCGGCAAGGTGCGCTCCCTATTGAACCCCGGGGGCGTGGCACTGATCCATTTCATCGGTCGCTCGGGACCGGCCGGCGCGACGGCGGATTTCATCACCAAATACATCTTCCCGGGCGGCTATTGTCCGGCGATGTCGGAGGCCTCGAACGCCATCGAACACGAAGGCCTCGTCACTACCGACCTCGAGGTCTGGCGCCTTCATTATGCCGAAACGCTCAAACATTGGTGCGACCGCTTCGAGGCGAATATCGAGAAGGCCTGCGCGCTTTACGACGAACGATTCTGCCGGATGTGGCGGTTCTATCTCGTGGCCTCGGAGATGGCCTTCCGACATGGCGGACAAGTCGTGTTCCAGTATCAACTCGCCCATGAGGTCGGTGATGTGCCGCTGACACGCGACTATCTTTACCGTGCCACAGAGGAGGAAGAGCGACGGCTGGCCGCCGAGTGAACCCGCCGCATCGCTACCGCTTTGCAGCGAAGAAGCGCTTGAGCAAAGCCTCGGCCTCGGCGGCGCCGATCCCGTCATAGACCTCGGGGACGTGATGGCTTTGCGGGTGAGTGAAGACGCGAGGGCCATGCGCGACCCCGCCCGATTTCGGATCGGCCGCGCCATAGTAGAGCCGCGCGATCCGGGCCTGCGAAATGGCCGAGGCGCACATCGGGCAAGGCTCCAGCGTGACATAGAGGTCGTATCCCGGCAGCCGCTCGGAGCCTACTGCCTTGCAGGCTTCGCGCATCGCGAGGATCTCGGCATGGGCTGTGGGATCAGCCAGCTCGCGCGTGCGGTTGCCCGCTGCCGCCACGACCTCGCCCATAGGCGAGACGATGACCGCGCCCACGGGCACCTCGCCGCGCTCTGCGGCTGCGCGCGCCTCCGCCAGCGCCTGTTGCATGAAAGACCGGAAACTCATGCCCCTTCATCGCTTGCAAACCAGCCCTTATCAAGACGCTTCCCAAGCGAGATGGAAAGGTGTAGAGCCCGAGCCTTCGCGCCCGAGTGAGTCCGGCGCCCCCTCCCCTTGAAGGACCAGAGATATGACCGATACTCCCAGCAAATCCGCATCCAACGAACGCGTCGCCAAGGTGATCGCGCGCTCCGGCGTGGCCTCGCGCCGCGACGCCGAGAAGATGATCCTCGCCGGCAAGGTCGCGGTGAACGGAAAGCAGATCACCTCGCCCGCGCTCGACGTGGCGGCGACCGACAAGATCACCATCGACGGCAAGCCGATCGACGCGCCGCAGGAAACGCGGCTCTGGCTCTATTACAAGCCGCTGGGTCTGGTCACGACCGAGAAGGACGAACAGGGCCGCCGCACGATCTTCGACGAAATGCCCGAGGGCATGCCGCGCGTGCTGAATGTCGGTCGTCTTGACCTCAACTCCGAAGGCTTGCTGCTGCTGACCAACGATGGCGGCCTCAAGCGCCGTCTGGAACTGCCCGAGACCGGCTGGCTGCGCAAATACCGCGTGCGTGTGAACGGTCGCCCGACCGAGCAGCTGTTCGACCCGCTCCGTCAGGGCATCACCATCGACGGCGAGGAATTCCTGCCGATGGAAGTTTCGCTCGACCGCCAGCAGGGTGCGAATGCCTGGCTGACCGTGGGCATCCGCGAAGGCCGCAACCGCGAGATCCGCCGCGCCATGACCGAAATCGGCCTGCAGGTGAACCGCCTGATCCGCATCAGCTATGGCCCGTTCCGTCTGATGGACATGCAACCGGGCGACGTGATGGAAGTGAAGCGCCGGATGCTGCGCGATCAGCTCGGCGGACTGCTGGAAGACGCGCCCACAGGCGGCGAGGATCGCCCCGAGCGCAAGCCGCGCCGCGATGGCGACCGCCCCGAGCGGGGCGCACGCGATGGCAAACCCCGCTTCGGACGGGATCGCGATGATCGTCCGCGTGGCGACAAACCGCGCTTCAACCGCGACCGCGATGACCGTGGCGGAGATGACAAGCCGCGTTTCCGCAAGGATCGCGACGAGGGCGGTCGCGAGGATCGGCCGCGCAAGCCGCGCACGGGTGGGTTCAAGTCCGACCGTGACGGCGGTGACAAGCCCCGTTTCAATCGCGATCGCGACGACCGTCCGCGCGGTGACAAGCCGCGCTTCAACCGTGATCGCGATGATCGTGGCGAGGACAAACCGCGTTTCCGCAAGGATCGGGACGACCGTCCGCAGGGTGACCGCCCCCGTTTCAATCGGGATCGTGACGACCGCGACCGTGGGGACAAGCCGCGCTTCGGCAAGCCCCGGTTCGAAGGCAAGGGTGAAGGCGGACGCGACGGCGGGCCGCGCAAACCGCGGGCGGGCGGGTTCAAATCCCATCGCGACGAAGGCGACAAGCCACGTTACGACCGCAAGCGCGAGGACCGTCCGCAGGGGGACAAGCCGCGTTTCGTCAAACCGCGCGGCGACCGCCCCGAAGGCGGCAAGCCGCGTTCGGAGGGGTTCAAGTCCCATGGCGGCAAACCGGGAGGCAAGCCGCGCTCGGAAGGGTTCAAGTCGCATGGTGGAAAACCGGGCGGCAAACCGCGCGCCGAGGGCTTCAAATCCCACCGCGATGGCGACCGCAAACCCGGTGGCCGTCCCTTCGGCAGCGGCCCCAAGGGGGGCCCGCGCGGCAAATCGCGCGAGTGATCGATTGAAAGGGAATCGCCGAGGGGGAAAAGCACGCGCATTTTCCCTCGGCGGTTTTGCGCGAATTTCACACCCCGCCTCTGGCACAACTCCGCTGGCCTGCCTATAAATTCCTGTAGGGCGCGGAAATTCCGCGCTCTCGTGTGGCTGGCACGGGGGGCTGGCGATGTCGCGCAGCGCGCAAAAGAGAATCGCTTTCTGGTTGATGATCGCGCTGACGCTGTCGGTCGCGCTCACGGGGAGCGTGTGATGGCCCAGCGTTACGGCGGAAAATACAGCCCACAAGGCACGCCTCGCACCGGTCCCGACCTGAGCGATGCGCGCACCATTCCCGCCCATCGTCGTCCCGACACCCGTCATCCCGAAGAGGGCCGCCCGTTCTGGATCGTGGCGGCCGCCCTGCCCTTCCTGCTGGGCGCCTTCGGCGAGGGCCCGTTTGCGCTGGCCCGCGCGCTTGGCGCCTTTGCACTGATCGCAGGTGCCGCCTGGACGATCCGCGAGGGGCTGCGCGCCGAGTTCGCCTATGTCGCCCGCGCCGCCGCCCGCCGCCCTGCTTTTCCGCGCAAGATCGTGGGCTCGGTGCTTTACGGCATCGGCCTCGCGCTCGGCGCCCAGGCCCCCGAGCTTGGCATGATCGGCGCTGGCGCGATCGGCGTGATCGGCACGATCATCTCGCTCGTGGCCTTCGGACTCGACCCGATGAAGGACAAGGGCATGGAGGATATCGACCCGTTCCAGCAGGAGCGCGTCGCCCGTGTCGTCAAGGAAGGCGAGGCCTACCTGACCCAGATGCGCAGCGCCATTACCCCTTCGGGTGAGCGTGTGTTGATCTCCCGTGTCGACCAGTTCGCCACCACCGCGCGCGATCTGTTCCGCGCAGTCGAGGAAGATCCCGGCGACCTTGCCCAGGCACGCCGTTACATGACCGTCTATCTCGAGGGCGCGCGCGACGCGACGGTGAAATTCGCCGATCTTTGGCGCAATACTCGCGACGCGAAGGCCCGCGACGATTACGCGGCCCTGCTTGACGACCTCGAGGCCAATTTCACCGCCCGAACGAAGAAGATGCTCGAAGACGGGCGCGAGGGGCTGGAGATCGAGATCGAGGTGCTGCGCGACCGACTCGCGCGCGAAGGGGTTGCCGCCGCCAACGGGCGAGAGTGACATTTGAAGAGTGTGAGCGGGTGATTTGCCCGATGCCGCAAGGAGGCCTGAGATGACCGAGACGACCCGCCAGAAGGCGACCGAGCTGATGACCGAGGTTGAGGGGCTGACCGGCACCCTCCTGCCCGAGCCGGGCCCTGCCGAGGCGGTGGTGCCGCTCGATCAGGCCCCGCCGGAGACGGCCGAGGCGATCCGCTCGCGCATGGCCGAGCTCGACATGAGCGATACCGGCTCGATCGTGCAGTTCGGCTCGCGTGCGCAGACCGACCTCCAGGCGATCAGCCAGGAGATGCTCTCGGGCGTGAAGAACAAGGATGTGGGCCCCGCAGGTGACAGTCTGCGCCGCATCGTCACCACGATCCGCGGCTTCTCGGTGTCGGAACTCGACGTGCGCCGTACCCGCAGCTGGTGGGAAAAACTGCTCGGCCGCGCCGCGCCCTTCGCGAATTTCGTCGCCCGCTTCGAGGAAGTTCAGGGCCAGATCGACCGCGTGACCGACGAGCTGCTGAGCCACGAGCACAAGCTGATGAAAGACATCAAGTCGCTTGATATGCTCTATGACAAGACGCTGCGCTTCTATGACGAGCTCGCGCTTTATATTGCTGCGGGCACCGAGAAGCTGCACCAGATCGACTCGGTCGACATCCCCGCGCTCGAACAGGCCGTGGCCGATGCGCCCGAAGAGGAGAAGGTCCTCAAGGCGCAGGAATTGCGCGACCTGCGCGCCGCGCGTGACGATCTGGAGCGCCGCGTGCATGACCTGAAACTCACCCGTCAGGTGACGATGCAGTCGCTGCCCTCGATCCGGCTGGTGCAGGAAAACGACAAGAGCCTCGTGACGAAGATCAACTCGACGCTCGTGAACACCGTGCCGCTGTGGGAGACCCAACTGGCGCAAGCGGTGACGATTCAGCGCTCGCGCGAGGCGGCGGGCGCAGTGCGCGAAGCCAATGATCTGACCAATGACCTGCTGCGCGCCAATGCCAAGAACCTGCGCGAGGCCAATGCCGAGATCCGCACCGAGATGGAACGCGGTGTCTTCGACATCGAGGCGGTGAAGGCGGCCAATGCCGATCTGATCGCGACGATCGAGGACTCCTTGCGCATCGCGGACGAAGGCAAGCGCAAGCGCGCCGAGGCAGAAAAGGATCTCGTCGAGATGGAGCACAAGCTGCGCGACACGCTGGCGGCGGCAAAATCCTCGGCACAGGGCGGCGGGGCCGCATGATGCTACGCGGGCGCGTCTGGCGCTGGTCGCTCGGGATTGCGGGGTCCCTCGCGCTTTCGGGCTGTATTCCGGGGATGGGCGGTTCGCCGCTCGCCCCGCGTCAGGCCGCGCGCCCGCCTGAAGCCCCCGCCGATCTCGACCGCACCGGGGTCGCGGCGCCCAGCGCGCTCTCGCGTGAGATGCACGCCTATTACAGCCGGACCGCCGCTGAAATGGAGGCGCGCGGCCAGTTGAGAACCGATGTCGAACCGCGCGACGCGCCCTTCACGACCCGCCAGCTGGTGCAGGATTTCGTGCAGATCGCGCTCTATGATGAATACACGCCGCAAGGCGGTGGGTTCGTCGCGCGCCAGACGCCCTCGCGCCTGCGCCGCTGGGAGCAACCGGTGCGCATGGATATCGAATTCGGCGCGGCGATTCCGAAAACCGATCGCGCCTCGGATCGCGCCGAAGTGACGGCCTATGCCAGCAAACTCGCGCGGGCGTCGAAACACCCCGTCAGCGTTGTTCGCGGGGGTGGTAACTTCCACGTGCTGTTCCTGACCGAGGACGAGCGCCGCGCCATCGGCCCGCGCCTGCGCGAGCTGGTGCCCGGCATCGACGAGACCAGCGTCGAGGCGATCACCAACCTGCCGCTTTCGACCTATTGCGTGGTTTTCGCATTTTCCGAAGGCAACAGCCCGGTCTACACTCAGGCCGTGGCCGTGATCCGTGGCGAGCATCCGCCGAGCCTGCGCACGAGCTGCATCCACGAAGAGCTCGCACAAGGCCTCGGGCTTGCCAATGACTACCCGCGCGCGCGCCCCTCGATCTTCAATGACGACGAGGAATTCTCGCTGCTGACCCGGCATGACGAGTTGTTGCTGCGCATTCTCTATGACCCGCGCCTGCGCCCCGGCATCACCGAGGCCGAGGCGCGCCCGATCGTGACCACCATTGCCACCGAATTGATGGGCGGCGAGAGCTGAACGCTGGAAGGATAACGCACCATGGGCATTCTCGATTTTCTCTCGGGTGAATTCATCGATGTCATCGGCTGGACCGACGACACGCGCGATACGATGGTCTGGCGCTTTGAGCGCGAGGGCCATGCGATCAAATATGGCGCGAAGCTCACTGTGCGTGAGGGGCAGGCGGCGGTCTTCGTCCATGAAGGCCAGCTCGCCGATGTGTTCGGCCCCGGCCTCTACATGTTGGAAACGAACAACCTGCCGATCCTGACCACGCTCCAGCACTGGGATCACGGGTTCAAATCGCCCTTCCAGTCCGAGATCTATTTCGTCAACACGACCCGGTTCAACGATCTCAAATGGGGCACGAAGAACCCGGTCATGGCGCGCGACCCCGAGTTCGGTCCGGTGCGCATTCGCGCCTTCGGCACCTATTCGATGCGCGTCTCCGATCCGGGCAAGTTCCTCACCGAGATCGTCGGCACCGATGGCGAATTCACCTCGGACGAGATCAGCTACCAGCTGCGCAACGTGATTGTGCAAGAGTTCTCGCGCGCCATTGCCAGCTCGGGCATTCCCGTCTTGGACATGGCCGCGAACACCGCCGATATGGGCAAGCTGATCACCAAGGCGATCGCGCCGACGATCGCCGCCTACGGTCTGGAGCTGCCCGAGTTCTATATCGAGAACGTCTCGCTGCCCGAGGCGGTCGAGGCCGTACTCGACAAGCGCACCTCGATGGGGATCGTGGGTGATCTGAACAAATACATGCAGTTCAATGCCGCCGAAGCGATGGGCCAGCCTGGCTCGGGTGCTTCGGCCGGAATGGGCGCCGCGATGGGCGCGGGCATGGGGGCCGGGATGGGCATGGCGATGGGCCAGCAGATGGGGCCGTGGGGGCAGATGCCGCAGCAGCCCGCAGCCGCCGCACCGCCGCCTCCCCCGCCGGTCGAGAAGGTCTGGCATCTCGCGGTGAACGGCCAGACGCAGGGGCCTTACGGGCGTGGGCATCTGGGGCGGATGGTCGCCGAGGGCTCGCTGACCCGCGACAGCCTCGTCTGGACTCCGGGCCAGAACGGCTGGATGCGCGCCGAGGACGTGACCGAACTGGCGCAGCTCTTCACCATCGCTCCCCCGCCTCCGCCGCCTGCCGCGCCGCCTGCGGGCTGAGCCCATGACCGGGATCCCGAAAGTGGGGCGGAGCAAGTCTCCCGTCCCCGCCGACCCACGCGGCGAAAGCCACTACCACTGTGAAAGCTGCGGCGCGGACCTGCGCTTTGCGCCGGGCCAGACGCGGCTCGTCTGCGATCACTGCGGTCACGTCCAGGACATTCCCGCCGCGACCGGGCGCGGCGAAGTGCATCTGCGCGAGATCCCTCTGGAACAGGCGCTCGGGCGCGAGATGCCAGCGCAGGAAATGGAAGAGCACCGCACCGTCTCCTGCCCCAATTGCGGCGCGACGATCGAGCTGCAAAACGGCGAGCACGCGACCGAATGTCCGTTCTGCGCGACTCCCGTCGTCACCGATACCGGCACGACACGGCTGATCAAGCCGCAAGGCGTTCTGCCATTCCAGATCACCGAGGATCAGGCCCGGGCTGCGCTCTCCAAATGGCTGGGTTCGCTGTGGTTCGCGCCCAACGGGTTGTCGCAATATGCCCGCAAGGGGCGGAAGATGGCTGGGGTCTACGCGCCGTTCTGGACCTTCGATGCTGATACCCGCACGCGCTATACCGGCCAGCGTGGGGATGCCTATTTCGAGACCCGTCAGGTTGCCGTGCGTGAAAACGGCCGCACGGTCTATCACTCGCAGGAGGTGCGCCGGATCCGCTGGACCCCCGTGGCGGGGCAGGTCTCGCGGAGCTTCGACGACGTGCTGATCTATGCCGCGCGCTCGCTGCCGCCCGGTTACGTTCAGGCGCTGCAACCCTGGGATCTCGGCGCGCTCGAACCCTACCGGCGCGACTATCTCGCGGGCTTTTCGGCCGAGGGCTACACGGTCGAGCTTCACGAGGGTCATCACGCCGCCCAAGCCGAGATGATCCGCGTGATCCAGTCCGACATCCGCCGCGATATCGGCGGCGACGAACAGCGCATCGGCTCGATGGATCCGCTATTCTCGGCCGAGACCTTCAAGCATGTCCTGCTACCGGTCTGGACCGCCGCCTATAAGTTCCGCGGCCGCTCCTATCGGTTCGTCGTCAACGCCCAGACGGGCCGCGTGCAGGGCGACCGCCCCTGGTCGCCTTGGAAGATCGCCTTCGCGGTGATTGCGGCGCTGATCGTGGTCGGGGCGATTGCCTATCTGAAGCGCTGAGACGGCCTCAACGCCGCCCCGGCAGATCCTCTATCCCGAAGGCGATGCCCTGCGGCGCGAGCCAATTGGCAAAGCGCACCACCTTTTCGTCGAGCGAGCAGGTCGCGCCCTGCTTCGCCATTTCCACCTCATAGGCGGCTCGCAGATCCATTTGCCGCTCGGGCGTGAGCTCGGTCCAGCGCGTCATGTCGTCTCCTTGTATTCGCGACAAGCCATTCTGATATATTGTGCAAGTTGAATGCAAAGGACCGGTGACATGACCCAATCCTACCGAGTGACCTGCTTCGATTGCGGGCAGGCGAACCGGGTTCCCGCCGACAAGCTCTCGGCCGGACCGAAATGCGGCACCTGCGGGAACAAGCTGATCTCCGGCAAGGTGGCCGAGGTCGATTTCGCGACGCTCGCGAAGGCCGAGAAAGACGATCTGCCGCTGTTGGTGGATTTCTGGGCGCCTTGGTGCGGGCCTTGCCGCGCGATGGCCCCGCAATTCCAGCAAGCCGCCGGCATTCTGGCGCCGCATGTGCGCCTCGCCAAGATCAACACCCAGGTCAACCCGACCGCGACTCAGCGCTACAGGATCCAGGGCATCCCCGCCTTCATCCTGTTCCACAAGGGGCGCGAAGCCGCCCGCGCGGCAGGGGCCAGACCGGCGGCCGATCTCGTGGCCTTCGTGAAATCGAAGATTTCGATCCCCGCCTGATCCTTAACCACCGGCCGGGGCGAAAAAATTCACGCAAGCCGGGGCGGGCCGCTTGACAAGCCCGGCGCCTTGCGCGAAATACCCGGCCACGGTGAGGGGCCTTAGCTCAGCTGGGAGAGCGCGTCGTTCGCAATGACGAGGTCAGGGGTTCGATCCCCCTAGGCTCCACCAAACCGTCTTCCAAAAAGCGCCCGATATTCGGGCGCTTTTTGCATTTCCAAGCCTTGTCAAAGACTTATCCACAAACCCGCGCGCCGCGCCTCTGCAATGTGGATGATCTATCCCCAGATTTCGTGGGCCACCCCCACTTTATCCACCATAAATTGCTTTACAGATCGCCCCTCCGCCTACACGATATCTGGTAGGGACAGGCGGCTGCCACCGCCTTTTCTTGTAAAGCCGACAAGCCCTAGGGGAGCTGTACTCCAGGGCGCCAAAACAGGCAGGGGGATACGAGCATGGCGCTGAGCGAAGACTATCTGAACGCCGAGGAACTCCACCCGATCGACATCGTCGAGACGCTGGCCGAGGCGCATCAATGGGAATTCGACCGGGTTACCGACGATCAGATCGCGATGGCGGTCGAAGGCCAGTGGCGAACCTATTCGATCACCCTCGCCTGGTCGGACATGGACGAGACGCTGCGCCTGATCTGCACCTTCGAGATGGACCCGCCGAGCGCCCGCGAAGGCGCGCTCTATGACCTGCTCAATCGCGTCAATGACCGGGTGTGGACCGGCGCCTTCACCTTCTGGCCCGATCAACGCCTGATGGTGTGGCGGCACGGGCTGGTGCTCTCGGGCGGTCAGTTGCCCGGCCCCGAACAGCTCGACCGGCTGATCGGCGCGGCGGTTGTCGCTTCCGAGCGTTTCTACCCCGCCTTCCAGCTCGCGACCTGGGGCGAACGCGATCCCGAAGACGCGATGCAGGTCGCCATTGCGGAGGCTTACGGGCGCGCCTAATCTCCCCCTCGAACCAAAGGCGGAAGCATGAGTTTTGAGAACATTTCCGACCGTGGCCTCGTCATTCTGGGCTGTGGACGCATGGGCGGCGCGATCCTTCAGGGGCTGTTGAAGGGCGGGCTTTCCGCCAACTCCGTCTGGGTGGTCGATCCACACCCGTCCGACTGGCTGAACGGCGCGGGCGTGCATCTGAACGCCGAATTGCCTGAAAATCCTGCCGTCGTGCTCGTTGCGGTGAAGCCGCAGATGATGGCCGATGCGCTGCCGCGGCTCTCGGCAATGGCGCAGGGAAATACGCTGTTCGTGACCGTCGCGGCCGGGATCACCATCGCAGGATACGAAAAAATGCTGGGCGGCCAGACCCGTCTGGTGCGCGCGATGCCCAACACGCCCGCCGCAATCGGGCGCGGCGTGACGGCGATCGTCGGCAATCCGAATGCGACACCGGCCGATCTCGACACGGCCGAGGCGCTGATGGGCGCGGTGGGTCAGGTCGTCCGGCTCGACAATGAAGGCCAGATGGATGCGGTGATCGGCGTCTCGGGCTCCGGCCCCGCCTATGTCTTCCACCTGATCGAGGTGATGGCGGCGGCGGGCGTGGCCGAGGGGCTCGACCCCGATCTTGCGATGCGACTTGCAAAGGCGACCGTCGGCGGCGCGGGTCAGCTGGCCGAGGACAGCGACGAAACCCCGTCTAAACTGCGTGAGAACGTGACCTCTCCGGGCGGGACCACGGCTGCGGCGCTCGAGGTGCTGATGGATCCGGAGACCGGCATGCCGCCGCTGATGCGCCGCGCCGTCGCCGCGAATATCGCGCGCAACCGGGAGCTCGGGAAATGACGATCTCCTTTGATGACTTCATGAAGGTGGATATCCGCTGCGGCCGGATCACCGACGCCCAGCCCTTCCCCGAGGCGCGCAAACCCGCGATCAAGCTCTGGGTCGATTACGGCCCCGAGATCGGCGTGAAAAAAAGCTCGGCGCAGATCACCGTGCATTACGCCCCCGAGGAGCTGGTCGGCAAACTCGTCTTCGGCGTGATCAATTTCCCGCCGCGCCAGATCGGGCCCTTCATGTCCGAGGCGCTGGTGCTTGGCGTGCCCGATGAGGCGGGCGAGGTGGTGCTGCTGACGCCCGACAAGGATGTGCCAATCGGCGGGAGAATGTTCTGATGAAACTGCTCGTGACCCGCAAGCTGACCGACGAGGTCGAAGCCCGTGTGGCGAAGGAATTCGATGCGACCTTCCGCAACGGCTCGGCCCCGATGACCGAAGAGGAGGCGCATCAGGCGCTTGCCGATTACGACGCGCTTCTGGTGACGCTGGGCGACAAGCTTTCGGCCCGCGCCTTCGCCGATATTCCCCGCGCCCAGATCGTCGCGAATTTCGGGGTGGGCTATAACCATATCGACGTGGCCGCAGCCGAAGCGCATGGGGTCACCGTGACCAACACGCCGGGCGCCGTGACCGATGCGACCGCCGATATCGCGATGATGCTGGTCCTGATGAGCGCGCGGCGCGCCAGCGCCGGCGAGCGTTACGTGCGGCGCGGCGATTGGACCGGCTGGACTCCCACGCAATTCCTCGGCCATCACGTGTCGGGCAAGAAGGTGGGGATCATCGGCATGGGCCGGATCGGCACAGCCATCGCGCGGCGCTGCCATTTCGGCTTCGGAATGGAGGTGCTTTACACCAAGCGCACGCCCACCGATCCGGGCTTCCCCGCGCAACATGTCAGCCAGAACGAACTGCTGCAAACAGCCGATTTCGTGGTGATCGCGGTGCCTGCAAGCCCCGCCACCCACCATCTGATCGGTGCGGCAGAAATCGCGAAAATGCAGCCCCATGCGCATCTGATCAATATCGCACGCGGTGATATCGTCGACGAGGCCGCGCTGATCGCGGCGCTGCAATCGAACGCGATCGCGGGGGCTGGCCTCGATGTCTACGAGCGCGAGCCCTTCGTGCCCGAAGCGCTGCGCGGGATGGACAATGTCACGCTGCTCCCGCATCTGGGCACCGCCGCGCTTGAGGTGCGCGACGCGATGGGGCATATGGCGGTCGATAACCTGATCGCCTTTCGCGACGGCAAGGAACCTCCGAACCGCGTCACGGCTTGATCTTTTGCCTCCTTGGCGGGAGGGTCTGCCAAGGAGGAGCCGATGCATCAACCTGTCATTACCGGAACCGGGGTCTTCACTCCGCAGGACGTCATCACCAATGCCGAACTGGTCGAGGCGTTCAACGCCTATGCCGATCTGTTCAACGCCGAGAATGCCGAGGCCATCGCCGCGGGCGAGGTGCAGGCGAAGGATCACAGCTCAGTCGAGTTCATCCTGAAAGCCTCTGGCATCGAGCAGCGCTACGTGATGGACAAGGACGGCGTGCTGGACCCGACCCGGATGTATCCGCGCCTGCGCCAGCGCTCGGATGACGAGCCGGGCATCATGGCCGAGATCGCGCTCGACGCCTGCCACAAGGCGCTGGCGATGGCGGGCCGCACCGGCGAAGAGGTGGATCTGGTGATCTGCGCGGCCTCGAACATGGAGCGCGCCTACCCTGCTGTCGCGATCGAGATCCAGAAACTGCTCGGTGCGGGTGGCTTTGCCTTCGACATGAACGTGGCCTGTTCTTCCGCCACGTTCGGCATTCAGGCCGCCGCCGACATGATCCGGACGGGCTCGGTGCGCCGCGCGCTGGTGGTGAACCCCGAGATCACCTCCGGACACCTGGAATGGCGCGACCGCGATTGCCATTTCATCTTCGGCGATGTCGCGACCGCGACGCTGATCGAACGGCGCGAGGATGCGCCGCACGGCTTCCTCATCCGTTCCACCCGTTGCGCCACCGAATTCTCTAACAATATCCGCAACAACAACGGCTTCCTGCGCCGCACCCGCCCCGATGGCGTGGCCGACCGGCGCGACATGCAGTTCATGCAGGAGGGCCGGAAGGTCTTCAAGGAAGTGATGCCGATGGTGGCCAAACACATCCACGAACACCTGTCGGAGACCGGCGTGAAGCCGGACGATCTGCACCGCCTCTGGCTGCATCAGGCCAACAAGACGATGAACGATTTCCTGGGCAAGAAGGTGCTGGGCCGCGACCCTGAACCGGATGAGCAACCCAACATCCTGCAGGATTACGCGAACACGTCCTCGGCCGGGTCGATCATCGCCTTCGCGAAATACTCGGACGATTTCCAGCCGGGCGAGATCGGGCTGATCTGTTCCTTCGGGGCGGGCTATTCGGTGGGCTCGGTCGTCGTCGAACGGATCTAAGCGCCGAAAGCGGCTGCCTCGTGCTACACTCCCATGACGCCGCCCGCAGAATGGATGGCGGGGGGAGTGACCATGATGCTTCGCTTTGTCCGAACGATCCTGATCCTGCCCTTTCTCACCGCGCAGTCCTCTTGCGCGGAACCCTTTGTGCCCTCGGGCAAGTTCGTGGGTCAACTCAAGCTGAAGAAAGACGCGGAATGCACCTTCCCCGGCCCGTGGCAGGTGCAGGAGCGCTTCGGCTATATCGATGAAAGCGGCACCGGCTGGCTGACCGTGAAGGGCGATTGCACCGACGGCGCCTCGATCCCGCAATGGGCGCAGCCCTTCGTGGGTGGTCCGATGACGCTGCGATACCTGCCTGCGGCGGTGCTGCATGACCACTATTCGAAATCGGTGCGGCCGGTCTATGGCTGGCTCCAGACGCAGCGCATGTTCCATGACGTCCTGCTCGACTCACATGTCGAGCCGGAACTGGCCGCGATCCTCTACGCCGCCGTCCTGATCGGCTCGAAGAAATGGATCGTCCGCCTTCAGGGCACCCCTTGCGACATCGGCGAGGTCTGCGTGCGGCGCTACGGCATGGTCGCGGTCTATGAGAGTGAGCCCGAGATCTACGACACCCGCGCCTTCAAGACCCAGTTCGACAAGGCCATCGCCCAGATCAAGGCGGACGGCGCGACAGGCGAGCCCGCCGTGGAGGCGATCGTGCGCGAAATTACGGGCAGCACTATATATCTCGACACGTTGTCGGGAGTGATCGCCCCGGACTTCGTCCCGATAGCGACCGAATAGGCGGTCAGTCGCGGCCCATCGCCTCGCGCCAGTGGCGGCGGCAGAGGCTCACATAGGTCTCGTTGCCACCGATCTGAACCTGATCGCCGTCGCGCAACGCCTGGCCGCCTTCCCCCATGCGCACGACCATCGTGGCCTTCTTGCCGCAATGGCAGATCGTGCGCACCTCGCGCATCTCGTCGGCCAGCGCGAGAAGCGCCGCCGAGCCGGGGAAGAGCTTGCCCTGGAAATCCACCCTTAGCCCGTAGCACATCACCGGCACGCGCAGATCGTCGACCGCACGGGCCAGTTGCCAGACCTGTGTCTCGCTCAGAAATTGTGCTTCATCCACAAATACGCAAGCGCAAGGCCCGCGATCGAGCCGAGACTTGATCATTTCGAACATGTCGGTCTCGCCGGTGAAGCAAGAGGCCTTTGCCCCGATCCCGATTCGGCTCGCGATCTGACCATCCCCAGCCCGGTCATCGAGCTTCGCCGTGACGAGCAAGGTCTGCATCCCGCGCTCGATGTAGTTGTAGGACGCCTGCAAGAGGATCGTGCTCTTGCCCGCATTCATGGTGGAGTAATGGAAATAGAGCTTGGCCATGCCTTGGCTTAGCCAAAGCCGTAAAGTACGGCAAGGCTTCGCCAGACGGCCTGTGCTCCGTCGGCGAAGCCCGCCGCCCCGGGAAGTTAGGGGGTTCCAGGGCGAACTCGTACTCTACAGGCGGGAAATCCCGCATTTCCTAACACTTATGATGTGACAAATTTCGTCGCGGGGGCTAAGGGGAAAGCGCAAACGGCTTTCCCCCCTGGAGGCGCGCTATGGGCGATCACATCGGCAGCTATCTCAAGAAGCACAGCGAAGCGCTGGTGAAGGACATCGGCATCGAGAAGGCCGCGGCGCTCTGTGGCAAGTCGAAGGCCACTCTCGGGCGCTATTATTCGAACGATCCCGAAAACGGCGATCGCTTCATGCCGATCGACGTGGTCGCCCGGCTCGAGGCCGAAGCCGAATTCCCGCATGTGACGGTGGCGCTGGCCGATCTGTCGGGCATCACCGTGAGCTGGAAGGAATCCAAGCGTAACTCCTCCGAGGGCAATATCAATTCCGACGTCGTCGCGCTCAGCCAGCGTTTCGCGATGCTGATGGCCGAATATCACGCTTCGATCGCCGACGGCACGATCAGCCTCAACGAGGCCAAGCGCATGCTCAAAGAGGCGCAGGCGCTTCAGGAAGTGCTGCTCGAAGTAAAGCTGAAGCTCGAGGAAGGGACGCTGATCTGAGGCCTATGGCCGGTCAGCGCTGTCCATCCAGATCGTGACGGGCCCGTCATTGAGCAGGGCCACCTTCATATCCGCCCCGAATTCTCCGGTCTGAACCGGCAGGCCAAGGCCCGCGAGATGGGCCGCGAAATGCTCATAGAGACGATTGCCGATCTCGGGCGGCGCTGCGCTGGAAAAGCCGGGGCGATTGCCGCGCGAGGTATCGGCGGCCAGCGTGAACTGGCTGACCACCAGACAGGCCCCACCGACATCGCCCACCGCGCGGTTCATCTTGTCGGCGTCATCCTTGAAGATGCGCAGCTTCGAGATTCGCTCGGCCAGCTTTTCGGCGGTTTTCTCGTCGTCGCCTTGCATCGCGCAGGCGAGGATCAGAAGGCCCGGCCCGATCTCGGCGATGCGGTTTCCGTCGACGGTGACGGAGGCTTCCGAGACGCGCTGTATCAAAGCCCTCATGCGAGTTCCTCCGCCCAGGGCGGGTTCGCGCCTGCGCGGCTGACCACGACGGCGGCCGCCCTGACGCCAAGCTCGAGACAGTCAGAGATCAGCCCCTCATCCGCCCGCGCGATCCGGCCCTTGTCGAGCGCCCCGGCCCGATCCAGCGCGGCGAGAACGCCCGCGTTGAACGTATCGCCCGCGCCGACGGTATCGACGACCTCGACCTTGCGCGCAGGCACGAAGATCTCGCACTCGGCGGAAAATCCATGCGCGCCGGTTGCGCCTTCGGTGATGAAGACAAGCTTCGGCCCTTTGCGCAGCAGCCCCCGCGCCAGATCCGCAATCGCGCCCGGCCCTTCCAGCCAGCGCAGATCCTCGTCCGAGACCTTCACGATATCGGCCGCAGCGATCATCCGGTCGAGCCGCGCGCGATAGGCGGCCTCGTCGCGGATGAAACCGGGACGGATATTCGGGTCGATCATCGTCACGCGGGTCTTGGCCTCACGCAGCATCAGTGCCTCGTAAGCCGCCCCGCATGGCTCGACCGGCAAGGAAATCCCCCCGAAGAACATCGCCGTCACATCGGCCGGGATCCGGGGCATATCCTCGATCTTTAACATCCGGCCCGCGGTGTTCTCGTCATAGAACGCGTAGCTCGCATGGCCGTCGGTGAGCGTCACGAAAGCCAGCGTCGTAGGCCGGTCCGAGCGCACCGCAAGCCCCGCATCGACGCCGCTATCCGAGAGCGAACGGATCAGCATCTGACCGAAAAGATCCTCGGAGAGGCCGGAGAGAAAGCCCGAACGCGCGCCCAGCCGTCCCAATGCGATCGCGGTATTGAATACGGCCCCACCCGGATAGGGCGCGAAGGCCGCCTCGCCTTGGGCGCTTTCGCGCGGGAGCATGTCGATCAGCGCCTCGCCGCAGCTCAGGATCATCGGGGTCTCCTCCGTCTTATCTTTGGGCCGATACCGCTAACATCTGCTACACGCGAAGGACTTGTCGGGCAATCCCCTCATCTGCTGCAGCCGCCTCGGATCAGGCCCCGGATCAAGCGGCGGCCCCGCCCTCCCCGCGCCGATTGCGGCCCTCGACAAGCCAGGCGCTGACGGTCAGAAGCGCTGCGAGCAGCAGCCACGCCCAAGCCGGCAGCAAGGGCTGGACGCGAATATCGGTTGTTGCTGTCGCCCCGCGCGGGGTGATGCCGATCCAGCCGCGCCCTGCCGAGGGACGTCCCGCACGGATCTCGCGAATACGCGGGATGCCATCTTCGAGCCGCGTCACGCCACCGCCCGAGCCCGCGATCGCAGCGGCGAGCGGGTCAGCACTGGCGATGGTCTGTTCGAATTCGCGAGGCGAGGCCGGACCCATCGCGACGACGCGCTCCAGATCGCCATCCTTGAGGCGGTAGAGCCCAGCCTCGGGCGCGCTCCAGCGAGCGGTGAAACGTCCCGGCGCGGTCTCGTTCAGCGTGATCTCCTGCGTGGAGCCATCGGGCAGCGTGATCGTCACCGGCGGCACGCTCTCTTCCATCGAGCGGCGGACGATCTGCATCGAGAGGGACCCGGGCTCGATCTCGGCAAAAAGGGCCTCTTCCTCAAGCTCGGGTTCCTTCATTTCCCAATGCGCGATCCGGCGCAGCAATTCGAGCTGCGGCCCGCCACCGTCGTAACCACGGTCCCACAACCAGGCGTGATCCGACGCCAGAAGCGCGACCCGCCCCTTGCCCTCGCGCGAGAGCACCAGAAGCGGCTTGCCCTCGGCCCCGGACATCACGACCTCGCCCGTCGGATTGGCGAGCTCGATCTGGCGCAGCCAGTGGCCCCAATGGGGACCTGTATCGTCGCCTTCGCCTTCGGGTTTGGGCGCGCCCTTGAGCCCCGCGGTCACGGGATGGCGCAGACCAATATCGGTCGGGCGCGGCAGGAAGCTTTCGGAGATCACCCGGCCGGTCGGCCGGGCGGGCATGATATCCCCGAGGCTGGTCTGGAACAGGCTTTCGACAGTCGCGAATTCCGGCCCGGCGGCCACGAGGATCGCGCCACCGCGCTCAACGTAATCCTTGATATTGTCGAAATAAGCCGAGGGCAGGATGCCGCGCGCGCCGTAGCGGTCGAAGATGATCAGGTCGAACTCGTCGATCTTGTCGACAAACAGCTCCTGCGTCGGGAAGGCGATGAGCGACAGCTCCGAGACCGGCACACCGTCCTGTTTCTCCGGCGGGCGAAGGATGGTGAAGTGCACGAGGTCCACGCCCGCATCGGATTTCAGCAGGTTGCGCCAGGTGCGCTCGCCCGCATGGGGCTGGCCGGAAACCAGCAGCACCCGCAGCCGGTCGCGCACGCCGTTGATCTGCACGGTGGCGACATTGTTGCGATCCGTCAACTCGCCCTCGACGGGCGCGAGCGAGAATTGCACCACGTTCTGCCCCCCGTGATCGAGCGTCAACGGCAGTTCCAGATCGCGCCCGGTGCGCACGGTGTAGCTCTTGGGGTCCTTGCCATCGATCGAGATGGTGATCTGGGCCGTGCCGCCGGTCGACGCAGGCACATCGCCCATATCCTCGATCTTGAGCCGGATCGCGGTCTCCTCGCCGATGATGCCGAAAGCAGGCGCGGTCTCGATCAGGATGCGGCGATCCCAGTCGGACCGCTTTCCCGTCAAAAGCACCTGCAACGGCGCGGGGAGCACAGGTGCAAGAGCTGCATCATGGGCCTGCCCGTCGGTGACCATCAGCGCGCCTGCCACCCGGGCGCGCGGCTCGGAGGCAAGCGCCTCGGCCAGCGCGGCACCAAGTTCCGTCCCCGCATTGTCGGCGCCGTCATGCACGCTGATGCGGCGGGTCTCGATATTGGGCATGGCGGCCAGCTGCGCCTGAAGCGCGTTGACCGCCGCATCGGTTTGATCCGCCCGGTCCGAGAGCCGCTGCGACGCCGACCGGTCGTCGATCAGCAGAACGATATCGGAAAGGGGCGCGGTCTCTTCGCGTTGCAGGGAGGGCTGCGCAATCGCCGCGAGCAGCACAAGCGCGGCCAGAGCCCGCAGCGCCCAGCCGCGCAGCCCGCGCCAGAGCGCCAGCGCCAGCAGCACCAGCGCCACTCCGCCCCCGACCCAGATCACGGGCCAAGGCAGCAGCGGCGCGAAAATCACCGACAACCCGTTCATTGCCCGAGCCTTTCGAGAAGCGCGGGCACATGGACCTGATCGGATTTGTAGTTACCGGTCAGCACATGCATGACCAGGTTCACCCCGAAGCGATCCGCGATCTCACGCTGGCGCTCTCCGGTGCGGCCGCGCCCGACCGGGAACATCGGCATGCCGCGCGCGTCGATCGCCCAGGCACCTGCCCAGTCATTGCCGCCGATCACCACCGGCGTCACTCCGTCATTGAGATTGCGAAACGGCATGCCCTCGGCGCGCTCGGCATCGGCGGGCGGGGCTTCAACCCAGATCGTGCCATCATAGCGGCCGGGGAAATCCTGAAGCAGGTAGAACGTGCGGGTGAGCACATGATCGTCCGGGATCGGCGCAAGCGGCGGAATATCGAGCGGTGCGGCCAGCGCCTGCAAGCGCTTGCCGGCGGGGGTCGCCTCGCCGAAGCCCGCGACATCTGCATCGCGGGTGTCGAACAGGATCATTCCGCCGCCGCGCAGGTAGCGGTTGAGCTTGGCGTATTCCATCGGGCTGGGCGCGGGCTGATCTGCGGTGATCGGCCAGTAGATGAAGGTGTAGACCGCGAGGTCGTCATTCTTGAGATCGACCATCATAGGCTCGGAAGGCTCGACCGTGGTGCGACGATTGAGCACTCCCGAAAGCCCCGTTAGCCCCGCCATCGAAACCCGGTCGATCTCGGGATCGCCGGTGGGCATAGCGGCAAGAACCACATTGGAGGCAGCCTCGATCGCCCGGGCCGGGTCCATTTCCGCGCGCGCCTGAGGGGGCGCGAGACCCACGAAGATCATTGCACCGATCATCGCGGTGGCTTTCATCGCGCGCGGCCCCCAGAGCTTGCCCGAAAGCGCAAGCGTCGCGAGGATGTCGATCAGAAGCGCCGCGAGCGCCGCCGCGAGCAGCCAGCCCTTGAGCGGCATCTCGCGCTGTTCCGCCGCTCCTTCGACGGGGACGCTCGCGGGCCATGTCGCGGGCGACAGCACAGCGTCGCGCGGCAAGGCATTGAGCGCCACGGAACGATCATCGGCTGTGTAGATGCCCGGACGCAGCTTCGGCCCCGGAACCGCCTTGGCCAGATCCTCACCCGGTACCCCCGGCGCATCGCCGGCATCCTGCAACCGCCCGAACCCGTCGAGCAGCTTCTGCGGCACCCAGGTTTGCCCCGCCAGATCAGCCTCTTCGGGCGCGGCCGGACGCGCCGAGACCGCAAGCCGCTCCAGCATCTGCGGGAAGAGGAGCGACAGCGGCAGGCTCGACCATTCGGCATTGGCCGTCACATGGAACAAGACAACCGCCCCCTGCCCCATCTTCGCGCGCGTCACCAACGGCGTACCATCGGTCAGCGCGGCAATCGTGTGCTCTGACAGGTCCGGCGCGGGTTCGGCCATGACCTGCGCCTTGACCGTCACGTCCTCGGGGATCACAAGCCCCGCGAAAGGCGAGCCCTCCGGGAAGGGCGCCAGCGCGCGCGGGTCGCCCCAGCTCATCGTGCCGCCCAGCGAGCGCCCCCCGGCGCGCAGTTGTACCGGCAGAAGCGTATCGACATCGAGATCGGAATTGGCCATGCGCGGTCCTGCGAAGCGGATCAAGAGCCCGCCCTTCTCGACCCAGTCTTGCAGCTTCGACTGCTCGGGCAGATCGGCCATATCGGCGAGGATGATCACATCCGGGTCGGCCGTCAGCACATCGGCCAGCGTGCCTTCGATCAGGTCGGCCGTGGGCCCAAGCGCCTGATGCAGGTAATGGGTGGGCGAGAGAAGCTCGAGGCCTTCGCGGTCGCGCGCGGCCGAGAGGATCGCCACCTTGCGCCGCTTCACCGCGTCGTCGGTCAGGCTGACCGCCCCGGCCGAGCGCGCCCCGGTAATCTCGATGCGGCTGATCCGATTGCGCAGTTCGGGAGGCAGATCGAAGCGCAATTCGGTCGCGGTCTTGTCCGCGAAATCGAGCGGCTCACGCGCCAGTTCGCGCTCGATCCCCGCCGGATCACGCCCGATCGCAGCCACCTCGCGCGGGCTTGGCAGGGCGGCGGAGGCATAGGCAGGCACGACAAGCGCACCATCCTCGATCCGGGCCGCGCCAAGTGCCAGAACCGGAAATTGCGGCTGCCACACCTTGACCGGACCATGGCTTTCAAGGGTTTGCAGCAGCGGCGCGCGGCTGTCGCGCGCAAGCCCGTCCGAGAGCCAGAGCGTTTCGAACCCGCCTTCGGGCAGGTTGGCCGTGTCGAACGCCTGCGGCGCCCATGGCTCGGGCTTGGTCCCTGGCAGCGATTGCAGAACGGCCCCGGCATCCGAGAAAGTCACCTGCGCAGGCGGCGGATCGGCAAGGGAGATCACCGCCGCGGGACGGCCCGCCTGCTGGGCATCCTGAAGTGCCGTCGCCATCCGTTCGATCCGGCGCGGCCAGTCGCGCGCCGAGGCCCAGCTGCCATCGACCACGATCAGCAGCGGTCCCTGCCCCGGCACCGCACGTTGTGGGTTCAGGATTGGTCCGGCAAAACCGATGATCGCGGCGGCGAGCGCGAGCAGGCGCAGCACCAGCAGCCACCACGGTGTGCGGGCGGCCTCGACTTCTTCATCCTTGAGCCCCAGAAGCAGCGCGACCCCCGGGAACCTCCGGCGGATCGGCGCGGGGGGCACCGCACGCAGGATCAGCCAGATCACCGGCAAGGCCATCAGCCCCAGCAACAGCCAGGGTGCGGTAAAGCCGATGGGGCCGAGCATCCACATCACCGCCCCCTCTCAAGCGCGGAGTAAAGCCACAGGAGTGCGCCTTGCGCCGGGTCGCCCGTGTGATGGGTCGAGAATTGCCAGCCCGCGTTGCGCGCAAGCCCCGCCAGTTGATCGCGCCGCGCCGCCAGACGGTCGAGGTAACGTGCGCGCAGATCACCCGCCTTGCGGGTCTCGTGCACCAACGCGCCCGACATCGACTGAAAGATCGTGCGTCCGTCATACGGGAACGCTTCCTCGTCGGGATCGAGCACCTGCATCATCACGCCCGACACGCCCCGGTCGGCAAGCTGGCCCAGAGCCCCCTCGATCGGGCCGAGATCGCCGAAGAAATCCGACAGCAGCACGACACGCGATTGCGGCGTGACGCCCGCGATCTCGGGCGCGCCGTAATCCTGCGTGCTGCCTGCGCGCGACAAGAGCCCTGCAAGCTCCATCAGCTGCGCCCGGCCCGGGCGCGGCGGGGCAAGCGGGCCGGTCAGCCCGACCCGCTCGCCGCCCCGGATCATCAGCACCGCGAGCGCAAGGCCCAGAACCCGCGCGCGCTCGGATTTCGTGACCCGCGCTTTGCGGCCTGTCTCGGCCCCGGTGAACCCCATCGAGGCCGCGTCATCGATCCACAGATGCACCGATTGCGCGAGCTGCCATTCGCGTTCACGCACATATTGATTGTCCGACCGCGCCGAACGCCGCCAATCGACAAAGCGCAACTCGTCGCCCGCATGGGCGGGACGGTATTGCCAGAATTCCTCACCTGAGCCCGCCCGCCTGCGGCCATGCGCGCCCATCTGGACGGTGGCCGCCAGATGCTCGGCCGCGACCAGCAAAGGCGGCAGCGCAGAGGCTGCCCCTTCCGCCTCGCGGCGCAGACGCAGCGCCGGGATCACCCCCGGCGCCTCCGTATCGGGCGTTACGCTCAAGCGGCAGCCCCGGCAGCGCTCGGCCCGGTGATCTCGGCAACGGCACGGTCGATCAGATCGCCCAGCGTCTCGCCACGGGCGCGCGCCGCGAAGCTCAGCGCCATGCGGTGGATCAGCACCGGGCGCGCCATCGCCTGCACATCCTCGATCGTCGGCGCAAGGCGACCGTTGATCAGCGCGCGTGCCCGCACCGTCAGCATCAATGCCTGCGCGGCTCGCGGCCCCGGCCCCCACGCCAGCGCACCGCGGATGAACTCGGGCGCTTCGGCCTCGCGTGGACGGCAGGCGCGCACCAGATCGAGGATCGCATCGACGACCTTCTCGCCCACCGGCATCTGCCGCACGATCCCCTGCGCCTCGATCAGCTCGGCGGGGGTGAAGACGGCATGCGCCCCCTCGGCCACGACGCCGGTGGTCGCCAGCAGGATCGAGCGTTCGGTCTCGCGGTCCGGGTAATCCACGTCGACTTGCACGAGGAAGCGGTCGAGCTGGGCTTCGGGCAGCGGATAGGTGCCCTCCTGCTCGATCGGGTTCTGGGTGGCGAGGACATGGAAAGGCGGGCCAAGCGGGCGATGTTGGCCGGCGATGGTCACCTCGCGCTCCTGCATCGCCTGCAACAGCGCGGATTGCGTGCGGGGCGAGGCCCGGTTGATCTCGTCGGCCATCAGGAGCTGACAGAAAACCGGCCCTTCGAGAAAGCGGAAAGCGCGGCTGCCATCGGGTGCGGTTTCCAGCACTTCGGAACCCAGAATATCGGCGGGCATCAGGTCCGGCGTGAACTGGATCCGGTTCGAGTTCAGCCCCATCACCGTCGAGAGCGTCTCGACCAGAAGCGTCTTGCCGAGCCCCGGCAGGCCCACCAGAAGCGCATGTCCGCCCGAGAGCATCGCGGCGAGAACCAGCTCGACGACCCGGTCCTGCCCGATGAAGCGCCGGTCGATCGAGGCCCGCGCCTGCGCGAGCTTGCCGCCAAGGCGCTCGATATCTTCCATCAGCTTTTCGGGCTCGGCCATGACAATCTCCCCGTTGATGCCTATCTTTGCCAGCAAAGCAGATATCCACGCTCCGACCAACGGCAAAACTCGCATGACGGATCACAAACAGACAGTTTCCGCCCATTCCCCCACGGCAGACGGGCTCGCCTCCGCCGCGAAAAAGGCCAGCAAAAAAGGCCCGCCGCCAGTGCATCTGTGGGATCCGCCCTTCTGCGGCGATCTCGATATGGAGATCCGCCGCGATGGCACCTGGTTCTATCTGGGAACCCCGATCGGGCGCGAGGCGCTGGTGCGATTATTTTCATCGATTCTGAAACTCGAAGACGGGAAATACTTCCTCGTGACCCCGGTCGAGAAGGTCGGCATCCAGGTCGAGGACGCGCCCTTCATCGCCGTCGATTTCACAGTGGAGGGTGACGGCGACACCCAGACGATTCGTTTCACCACGAATGTGGGCGACGCGGTTCTCGCCGATGCAGACCATGCGATCCGGGTCGAACATAGCGAAGATGGCGAGCCCCGCCCCTATCTGCATGTGCGGCGCGGGCTCGAGGCACTGATCGACCGCAAGAGCTTCTACCGGCTCGTCGATCTGGCGGTCACCCGCAAACATGAGGGGCAGGACTGGCTCGGCGTGATCTCCTGTGGCAGCTTCTTCCCGATCCTGCCCGAAGCGGAGCTGTAACGTGCCGAAATTCGCCGCCAACCTGACGTTCCTCTTTACGGAACTGCCGTTCATCGAGCGGTTCGCGGCGGCCAAACAGGCCGGATTCGACGCGGTCGAGGTGCTGTTTCCCTACGAGTTCTCGGCGCAGGAAATGCGCCACGAGCTGATCCGCAACGATCTGACCTTCGTGCTGATGAACGTGCCGCCGCCGAACTGGACGGGCGGCGATCGCGGCTTTGCCGCCGTGCCCGGTTGCGAGGAGCGCTTCCGGCGCGATTTCGACCGGGCGATTCGCTTCGCCGATGTGCTCAAGCCGCGCCATATCCACATCATGTCAGGCAAGGCCGAGGGGATGGTCGCGCGCAAGACTTATGTCGAGAACCTGAAATGGGCCGCCGCGCGTGCGCCCAAGCGCTCTCTCACCATCGAACCGATCAACCCGATCGACATGCCAGACTACTTCCTGAACAGCTTCGATCTGGCGGCCGAGGTTCTGGAGGAGGTCGGCGCGCCCAACCTGCATCTGCAATTCGACGCCTATCACGCGCAGATGCTGACCGAGGACGTGGCGGGAACCTGGGCCGAGCACGGGCACCGCGCGGTGCATGTGCAATTCGCCGATGCGCCAGGACGCGGCGGGCCGGGGTCGGGCGAGATCGATCTTGCCGTCTTTTTCGCGACCCTCGATGCCGAGGGCTATGCGGGCCATGCCTCGGCCGAATATACACCGCAGTCGGACACGCGTGAAACGCTGGCTTGGTTGCCGAGACCCTGAGCCCTCAATGCGCCGGATGATCGGCGCAGCCCAAGACCGCGCTTTCGGGCTCCAGCGTCGCGTGGTGGATATCGAAGCGATGCGCCAGCATCCCCTTCGCCCGCGCGATCACAGGCGCATAATCCTGCCCCTCCGCCAGCACCAGATGCGCCTCGACCGAGATCCGGCGCTCGTCGATCTGCCACAGATGGACGTGATGGACACTCTCGACGCCCTCGACCGCGCCCAGCGCGACGCGCACCTCGGTGCAATCCTTCTCGGGCGGCGCGCCAAGCATCAGGATGCGCAGCACCGGTTTGAGATCGGTGAACACATGCCAGAGGATGAACACCGAAATCCCGATCGTCAGGATCGGATCGACCAGCCGCCAGTCATAGAGCAGGATCACCACGCCACCGATGATGACCGCGACCGAGGCCCCCGCATCGGCGAGGTTGTGCAGGAAGGCGGCACGAATATTGAGGCTGTGCTTCGAGAGCGCATAGGTCAGCGCGGCGGTCGCAAGGTCGATCACCAGCGCCGCAGCATCGGAGAAATTATGCACCCCATCCGCGATCAGCGCCATCGAGCCCGCGATCGCGCCCCCCGCGACCTGCGCGAATGTGAGCACCACATTGACGACCACGGCCCAAAGCACGCGATTGTCACTCGCAGTTTCGTCGAGATGATGGTGGGAGTGATCGTGGGGCATCTACGTCTTTCTCTATCCTCTGCGCCTGTGGCGCGGTGGGACGCTCCGCGGGGGATATTTGAGCCAAGGCGAAGCATAGGCGCTTCATTCGAGTTGGCCAAAATATCCCCGCCGAAGGCTCCCGCAGTCTCAACATTGCACGCCCGCGAGGTCAATGCGTTCGCGGCGTTCTGCGCGGATCCTCACACGGGTTTGTGCGTTGCCCCTCACGCCGCCTTCACCAAAATGAGAGCTTCCCGCTCCGAGCGCTCAAGAGGTGACCCGATGATCCCCGCCCGCTATGCACATTTCATCTTCAGCCTGATCCTCTCGGGGATCATGTCACTGCTGGTATCGGGCATTGCGACCTTGCGCGCGGCGGGGCTGGTCGAGAATTTCGCCGCGCTTTGGGCATCGAGCTGGCTTTCGAGTTGGGCTTTGGCCTATCCGGCGGTGCTGATCGTCGCGCCGATCGCGCGGCGCGTGACCAACAGGCTCGTGCGCCAGACCGCGGCTCAGTGAGCCTCGGCCCAGCTCGCCCCCTGCCCCGCATCGACGACCAGCGGCACCGAGAGCTTCACCATAGGTTCTGCCGCCCCTTCCATCGTGGCGCGGGCGGCGGTGATCAGGTCCTCCACGGCCGTGTCCTCGACCTCGAAGATCAGTTCGTCATGAACCTGGAGCAGCATTTTCGCCGGAAGCCCCTCGATCGCCTCGGGCATGCGCACCATCGCGCGGCGGATGATATCGGCGGCCGCGCCCTGGATGGGCGCGTTGATCGCGGCGCGTTTGGCGAAACCTGCTGAGGGGCCCTTGGCGATGATGTCCGGCGTGTGGATCTTGCGGCCGAACAGCGTCTGGACGAATTTGTGTTCCTTCGCGAAGGCCACGGTGTCGTCCATGTATTTGCGGATACCGGGGAAGCGCTCGAAATAGCGGTCGATGAAGCCTTGGGCCTCGGCGCGGGGGATGCGCAGGTTACGCGCCAGACCGAAGCCGGAAATGCCGTAGATCACCCCGAAATTGATCGCCTTCGCCTGACGGCGGATCTCGGGCGTCATCTTATCGAGCGGGACATCGAACATCTCGGAGGCGGTGGCCGCGTGAATGTCGAGGCCCTCCTTGAAGGCTTCGCGCATCTCCGGCAGGTCTGCGACATGGGCGAGGATGCGCAGCTCGATCTGGGAATAGTCGAGCGAGACGATCTTGCAGCCCTCGCGCGCCACGAAAGCCTCGCGGATGCGGCGCCCCTCTTCCGAACGCACGGGGATATTCTGCAGGTTCGGATCGGTCGACGCGAGGCGCCCGGTATTGGCCCCCGAGATCACATAGGACGTATGCACGCGGCCCGTCTCGGGGTTCACATGGGTCTGGAGCGCATCCGTATAGGTCGATTTCAGCTTCGAGATCTGGCGCCAGTCGAGCACGCGGGCAGCGAGTTTCGCAGCTTGCGGGTTGGTGTCCTCCATCGTGGTCACGTCCTCGAGCACATCGGCGCCCGTGCCGTAAGCACCGGTCTTGCCCTTCTTGCCGCCCTCGACGCCCATCGTGTCGAAGAGGATCTCGCCCAACTGTTTGGGCGAGCCGACATTGAAGGGCTGGCCTGCGATCTGGCCGATCTCGTCTTCGAGCTGCGCCATTTTCTGCGCGAACGCATTGGACATGCGGGCCAGAACGGAAGCGTCGACCTTCACCCCCGCCATCTCCATATCGGCCAGCACCGGCACGAGCGGACGCTCGAGCGTCTCGTAGACGGTGGTGACGTGCTCGCGATGCAGGCGCGGCTTGAACAGCTGCCACAGGCGCAGGGTGATATCGGCATCCTCGGCGGCGTAGCGGGTGGCCTTTTCGATCTCGACCTTGTCGAAGGTGACCTGGCTTTTCCCTGTCCCGATCAGCTCCTTGATCGGGATCGGCTGGTGGTTGAGATAGCGATCCGAAAGCGCATCCATCCCGTGGCCGTGCAGCCCCGAGAACATCGCGTAGCTCATCAGCATCGTGTCGTCGATCGGGGCCACGCGGATGCCGTGGCGGGCGAAGATCTTGAAGTCATACTTCATGTTCTGCCCGATCTTCAGGATCGCCGGATCTTCGAGCACGGGTTTCAGGAGCGTCAACGCCTCATCGAAATCCATCTGGCCCGCGACACGCTCGGAGCCGCCGAAAAGGTCGTCGCCGCCCGAGCTGTGCCCCAGCGGGATATAGGCGGCCCTGCCCGCCTCGATGCAAAGCGAGACGCCCACCAATTCGGCCTGCATCTCGTCGAGCGAGGTGGTCTCGGTATCGACCGCAACCCAGCCTTTCGCGCGCGCCTCGTCGAGCCATTTCGCAAGCTCACCTGCATCGCGGATGCAGGTGTAGCTGTCAGGCTCGAAGGCAGGCTGCTCGATCTCCTGCGCCGGTTCGTCGTGGCTCGCAGGCACTGCCGAAACCTCGGGCACGGGTGGCGGCTCGGTGCCGAATTTCTCGGCCACACGCCGGGTCAGCGTGCGGAACTCCATCCGGTTGAGAAAATCCATCAACTGGTCGGGATCTGGCTCACGCAGTTCCAGATCGTCGAGGGTGAACTCGATCGGGGTCTGCTCGTCGAGCGTCACGAGCCGCTTCGACAACCGGATCTGATCGGCCTTCTCGATCAGCGTCTCGCGCCGCTTGGGCTGCTTGATCTCTTCCGCGCGGGCGAGAAGCGTTTCCAGATCGCCGAATTCGTTGATCAGCAGCGCCGCCGTTTTCACGCCGATCCCGGGCGCGCCGGGGATGTTGTCGACCGAGTCGCCCGCAAGCGCCTGAACGTCGATCACGCGCTCCGGGCCGACGCCGAACTTCGCCTCGACCTCCTCGACCCCGATCGCCCGGTTCTTCATCGCGTCGAACATCTGGACGCCGCCGCCCACGAGCTGCATCAGATCCTTGTCGGACGAGATGATCGTCACGCGCCCACCCGCCTCGCGCGCCTGACGCGAGAGAGTCGCGATGATGTCATCGGCTTCGTAGCCCGCAAGTTCCTCGCAGGCGATATTGAACGCCTTGGTTGCCTCCCGGGTCAGCGGGATCTGCGGGCGCAGCTCCTCTGGCATCGCTTCGCGATTGGCCTTGTAGAGATCGTAAAGGTCGTTGCGGAAGGTATGACTGCCCTTGTCGAAGATCACCGCAGCATGGGTGGGCGCGTCCGAACCCTTGGCGTCCTCGATATATTTCCAGAGCATGTTGCAAAAGCCCGAGACCGCCCCGATCGGCAGCCCGTCGGATTTGCGCGTCAGCGGCGGCAGCGCGTGATAGGCGCGGAAGATGAAGGCCGAGCCGTCGATCAGATGCAGGTGACAACCTTTGCCGAATGCCATTGCGAGGCCCTCCTTCACGCGTTGGGCCCGGTTGTGCCACAGGGGGGTGCGGAGGGAAAGAGGATCGGGGGCGGCTGGGCGTAAAGGGGCGCGCCATAGCCTCGGGTGGGCGCTGTGTTCCGCGCGTGGCTTGGCGCTTTATCTCAAACGCCCGCAGGTCGCTTGAACCCGCGAAACTTCGCCAACGCGCCCTCCCGGTGTGAGGGTCGGGCGCGGCCAGGGGCTGGTCGCCCGGGCGAAGGGATGAACGCACAGCCCTTGCCAGACGCCCCGAAATCCCCCATCTCAACCACAACGACAAAGGATCGAACCGATGGATTATTCCAAGATGGGCGGGGCGAAACAGCCCAAGAACACGCCCAAGCACGCCGAGCACAATGCCTATGGCACCGACAAGACGCCTTACGGCAAGAAAGACCCCAAGGCCGAACTGCTGGCACGGATGAAGGCGGCGGCGAAGAAGGGCAAGTGAGGGCCCGCGTTCAGAGGTCCGCCTCCAGCGCCTCGGCGCCGGCAATCATCTTTGCCGACACCCCGCTCAGAAGCTCGGCCCAGTCGGCCTCCAGCTCGGACGTCCAGAGATCTCCCAGCTTGGCCGCGATCCCTGCGATCACGGCCTCTGACAGCCAGGCATAATAGTCCGGCTCGGCCCCGAAGAGCACATGCATCTGGCCGAGGCCCGGCAGTTCCAGTTCCTGCTCCTCGGGCGGATCGAGGGTCGCAAGGATCACCTCCATCATCGCGGCATATTTCAGCTGCTGCCCGCCCTCGCTGTTGGGCAGCAGCTGATCAAGTTCGGGATGGACCGCGTAAAGCCGCGCGAAAGTGTCGCGAAACAGCGCCGGGTCTTCGAAGTCGAGATGTTCGGCACTCGCACGCACCCGAGCCGCCCGCTCGGGCGGCAAGAGTGGCTCAGTGATCGTCATGCGCGTGGTCGCGGTCGATCACGTATTTCTTGTCGCAATAGCCGCATTCGACGAAGCCGGTATCGCGCGGGATCGACAGCCAGACGCGCGGATGGCCCAAAGCACCCTCGCCGCCATCGCAGGCGACTTTCCAGGTGGTGACGATCTCGGTTTCCGGCGCCTCGGGGGCATTGGGCGAATGGGTGGCAGTCATGGAAGCTCCGTCTATATAAGGCACGAGAACCCGCGCCTGTCATTCAGGCGCATTCTAGCAATCGCGAAAGGCGGGGCAAGTTGGAACAGCAGGCAATCGAGGTCTCCGGGCTGCGCAAGACCTATGCGGGCGGCAAGAAACAGGAACCGAAAGAGGCGCTGAAGGGGCTCGATCTGTCGATCCCGGCGGGCTCGATCTTCGGGCTTCTGGGGCCAAACGGGGCCGGAAAATCGACGCTGATCAACATTCTCGCGGGGCTGGTGAAGAAAACCGAGGGCCGCGTGGTGATCTGGGGCTTCGATCAGGACGTGAACCCGCGCCAGTCGCGCGCGGCGATCGGCGTGATGCCGCAAGAGCTCAACATGGACCCGTTCTTCACCCCGCGTGCCGCGCTGGAGATGCAGGCGGGGCTCTATGGCGTGCCGAAATCCGAACGCTGGACCGATGAGATCCTCGAACTGGTGGGGCTCACGGACAAGGCCGAGGCCTATGCGCGCAACCTCTCGGGCGGGATGAAGCGGCGGCTCCTGCTGGCCAAGGCGCTGGTGCACCGGCCGCAGATCCTCGTGCTGGACGAGCCCACCGCAGGCGTCGATATCGAGCTGCGCGCGATGCTCTGGCGCAATGTGCGCAAGCTCAACGAGCAGGGAATGACGATCATCCTGACCACGCATTACCTCGAAGAGGCCGAGGAAATGTGCGACGAGATTGCGATCATCAACCACGGCGAATTGATCATCCGCGACACCACGCCGAACCTTCTCAAGCGCATGGACCGCAAGGCGCTGGTCGTCGAGCCGCGCAACGCTGTCAGCCAGGAAATCCGCTTGCCGGACGGGGTGAGCATGGAGACCCGCGCGGGTGGGGAGATGGCATTTTCCTATTCGCGCAACGAGACCTCGGCCGAGGATATCCTCGACGCGCTGCGCGCCGCCGGCATCCAGATCCGCGATATCGCAAGCGAACAGCCGGGGCTGGAAGAGGTCTTCGTCTCGCTGACCTCGTCGCGCTGAGCCTGCCCGCTTACAACCCGTGGCTGCGGTCGTATCGGTTGGCCGCCGGTTGGACCCAGCCCTCGGGCGCGTGCGCGGGGCGGTAAATCTCCACGCCCAGAGGGTAGCAGGCCGCCGTGTCCGAGCTGTGCTCTGAAGAGCAATCCCCGCCCGGGCAGGCCGAGAGACCCCCCAGCAGGTCGATCTCGGCGAAGAATTCGAGGAAATCGCCGGGCCGAACGGGGCTGGCCTTCATGAAATACTGCCCGGTTTCGCGGGTGAAGCCGGTGCACATGAAGACGTTGAGCACGTCATGCACCAGCGCCTCCGCCTCGCGCGGCGAAAGGTTGCGCGCCTCGGCCAATGCGCGCGTCAGGTTCGAATGGCAGCAATGGTGATACTGCCCGCCATCGGAAAGCAGGCAATGCGTATAGGGATCGCAGCGCGTGCCGATCACGTCATGGACCGAGCCACCGAACGGGTCGATCCCATACCAGTCGAGCGTATCTTCGGTGATCGTTGCCATGGGCCGAAGCGTCGGAAAGCCCGACCACATCCGGTCACCCCGGCTGAGATGGGTGCCATGCAGCGCGCGGGTCTTGCCCGAATAGAACCGCTCGGACAGGTCCGCGGAAAACAGGTTCAAATCGCCAACTTGCGGCCCCTCGAGCGAGGTGATGCGGAAGAAATGTCCGGCGGGAACCTCGAAGGCCAGGGCTTCGCGTGGCGGCACGCGCAGGTCCGCGACCTTTTCCCAACCGTTCCGGGCAGAGCGATAGGCGCTGAGGTCGGGCTCAGGTAGGGTTTCAACCGGGTAGCAGATCACCGGGGCGAGGGACTTGCGCGCTTCTGCGTTCTCGGGCGGCTCATGTTCGGGTCTCGGGTGCATGAAAGGCTCCTCTTTTGCGCCACTCTGCCCTTCCCGAACGTAAAGAAAAACCCCGGTCCAGGACCGGGGCAGTCGCGACAGAACGCTTTTCGCTACAACGCTCAGGCGGCGTTGTAATATTCGTACATCAGTTCAACCGCCTCGAGGCCGGTTTCCTTGCGCGGCTTTGCCGGCGCGATCAGTACGGTCGCGGATTTCTCGGGGGTGTAATAGGCCAGATGCTCTTCGGCGACTTGAACAGGTTGCGTCCCTTTCGGGAATTTGACGATTTCCACCATGGAACTCTCTCCAGTTGCGAGTTCCTCCCTGCGAGGACATTTAGGCTCATCCGCGGAAAATCAAACCCGAAAATGCCGCATGTGCGATATGCGCTCGCTGCAACGCAGCAAAAAGGGCGACTTGCGCCGCCCTTCTACAATCCATTGGGGTAAGCACTTCGGCCACCCGCTATATGCACTGTGGCTTAAACCACGCGGTTGACCTGCATCCGCTTGATCTCGGCGATCGCCTTGGCCGGGTTCAGGCCTTTCGGGCAGGTCTTGGTGCAGTTCATGATCGTGTGGCAACGATAGAGCTTGAAGGGATCTTCCAGCGCATCGAGACGCTCCCCGGTCGCCTCATCGCGCGAGTCGATGATCCAGCGATAGGCGTGAAGAAGCGCCGCCGGGCCGAGATATTTGTCGCCGTTCCACCAGTAGCTCGGGCACGAGGTCGAGCAGGAGGCGCACATCACACACTCATAGAGACCGTCGAGTTTCTTGCGATCCTCGATCGACTGGCGCCATTCCTTCTCGGGGCGGTTCGTCTTGGTTTCCAGCCAGGGCATGATCGAGGCGTGCTGGGCATAGAAATGCGTCAGGTCCGGGATCAGGTCCTTCACCACCGGCATATGCGGGAGCGGATAGATCTTCACGTCGCCCTTGATCTCGTCGAGGCCATAGATACAGGCCAGCGTGTTGATCCCGTCGATATTCATCGCGCAGGAGCCGCAGATACCTTCGCGGCACGAGCGGCGGAAGGTCAGCGTCGGGTCGATCTCGTTCTTGATCTTGAGAAGCGCGTCGAGAACCATCGGCCCGCACTTGTCCATATCAAGGAAATAGGTGTCGAGCCGCGGGTTTTCCCCGGTGTCCGGGTCCCAGCGATAGATCTGGAACTTGCGGACGTTCTTGGCATCCGGCTTCGGCCAGGTCTTGCCGACGCGGATCTTGGAATTCTTCGGAAGCGTGAACTGAACCATGATTGGTCCCCTTTCCGTCAGTACGAATAGAGCGGCCGCGTGGGCATCCGGCCGGATTTTCTGTAAACGCAGGCGTTGTAGGCCTCTGAGGGATCGCCCTGAACCGTGACGCCGAGATTGAAGTCGAGTTCCACTTCGGAGTGGAAACCCTCGTTCGTGACGCCCATGCCCGCCGAGCCGGTGACCGGCGCTTTCGGAGCATATTGGGCGTAGCACTGGCGTTCGGCCTGTTCGACCGGAATGGGACCGCAGGCAGCGAGGCCGAGCCCCGCCGCCATCAGCCCATATGCCGGTCCGAGGCGCATCAGTAGACCCGCTTCTTGGGCGCGATCTTCTTCAGCTCGATGCCGCCATCGGCCTCGGGCGTCAGCGGATCGAGATGGACCGCGCGGAAGCTGAGTTTCACCTCGTTGCCATCGACATGCATGATCGAGTGCTTGCGCCAGTTCGCGTCGTCGCGATCCGGGTAATCCTCGTGCGCATGCGCACCGCGCGATTCCTTGCGGGCCTCGGCGCCGACGATGGTCGCCAGAGCGTTCGGCATCAGGTTCTCGAGTTCCAGCGTTTCCATCAGGTCCGAGTTCCAGATGAGCGAACGGTCGGTGACCTTCAGATCGTCCAGCTTGGAAGCCACGACCTTCATCTTCTCGACACCCTCGGCCAACGTCTTGTCGGTGCGGAACACCGCCGCGTCGGCCTGCATCGTGCGCTGCATCTCGAGGCGCAGTTCGGCCGTCGGCGTGCCGCCATCGGCGTAACGCACCTTGTCGAAGCGGTCGAAGATCGCGTCGATCTTGGCTTTCGGGATGATCGGGTTGGCGCTGTTCGGATCGACGATCTGACCGGCGCGGATCGCGGCGGCACGACCGAAGACCACGAGGTCGATCAGCGAGTTCGAACCCAGACGGTTTGCACCATGCACCGAAGCCGAACCCGCCTCGCCCACGGCCATCAGGCCGGGCACGATCGCATCGGGATTGTCGGCGGTCGGGTTGATGACCTCGCCATGATAGTTCGTCGGGATACCGCCCATGTTGTAGTGCACGGTCGGCAGAACCGGGATCGGCTCTTTGGTGACGTCGACGCCGGCGAAGATCTTCGCCGATTCCGAGATCCCCGGCAGACGCTCGGCCAGCGCTTCCGGCGGAAGGTGGCTGAGGTTGAGGAAGATGTGATCCTTGTGCTCGCCCACGCCGCGGCCTTCGCGGATCTCTAGCGTCATGCAGCGCGACACCACATCACGCGAGGCCAGATCCTTGTAGGTCGGCGCGTAACGCTCCATGAAGCGCTCGCCTTCGGAGTTGGTCAGGTAACCACCCTCGCCGCGCGCGCCCTCGGTGATGAGGCAGCCCGAGCCGTAGATGCCGGTCGGGTGGAACTGCACGAATTCCATGTCCTGAAGCGCGAGGCCAGCCCGCGCCACCATGCCGCCACCGTCGCCGGTGCAGGTATGGGCCGAGGTAGCCGAGAAATAGGCGCGGCCGTAGCCACCCGTGGCCAGAACCACCATCTTCGCGTTGAAGACATGCATCGTGCCGTCGTCGAGTTTCCAGCAGACGACGCCCTGACACTGCCCGTCATCGGACATGATCAGGTCGATCGCGAAATACTCGATGTAGAACTCGGCGTTGTTCTTCAGCGACTGTCCGTAGAGCGTGTGCAGGATCGCGTGGCCGGTGCGGTCAGCGGCGGCACAGGTGCGCTGCACGGGCGGGCCTTCACCGTATTCGGTGGTGTGGCCGCCGAAGGGGCGCTGGTAGATCTTGCCCTCTTCGGTGCGCGAGAACGGCACGCCGTAATGCTCGAGCTCGTAGACGGCCTTGGGGGCTTCGCGCGCGAGGTATTCCATCGCGTCGTTATCCCCGAGCCAGTCCGAGCCCTTGATCGTGTCATACATGTGCCACTGCCAGCTGTCCGGGCCCATGTTGCCCAGGGACGCGGCGATACCGCCCTGCGCGGCGACGGTGTGCGAGCGGGTCGGGAAGACCTTGGTCACGCAGGCGGTGCGCAGGCCCTGTTCGGCCATGCCCAGCGTGGCGCGCAGGCCCGAGCCACCGGCACCGACCACGACCACGTCGTAATTGTGGGTTTCGTATTCGTATGCAGCCATTTGCCTCGTCCCGTTATCAGTTGCCCAGCAGAAGGCCGATGAAGACCATCTTGCCGAGTGCATAGAGTGCGGTCGCCATGATCACGTAAGCCAGCGAATGCATCGCGATCTTGAGCGCCTTGCCGGCGGTGCCGTGCACGTAGTCTTCGATCCAGACTTCGGTGCCCTTCGCGAAGTGCTGCATGCCGACGATCACAATCAGCGCGGTCAGGATCGCCGGGAAGGGGCTCGCGAAGGTGGAGATTACGGTCTGCTGGTCAGCGCCCAGCGTGGTGCCGACGATGTAGAGCCAGGTCGGAATCATGAAGGCAAGCGCCACGGCGGATGCCGACATCCACCAGTGATGCTCGGTACCGGTGCCCGAGGCACCTTTGCCAACGGCGCGCTTGCGGTCGGTGAGGTAACGCATCTCGGCCTCCGTTACAGATGAATGATGATGAGGGTCAGCGCGGTCAGCACGACCGAGCCGATGACACAGATCCAGCCGAGCATCTCGGCGGTCTTGATGTCCATGTAACGACCGGTATCCCAGATCAGGTGCCGGATCCCGGCGAGGTAGTGATACCAGACGCCCAGCAGCGACAGGGTGAAGACGAGATCGCCGAACCACGAGGTCGCGATCGCGTTCACGAAGTCGAAATAGGCAGGGCTCGTCGCGGCGGCGAGCAGCCACCACACGAGCAGCAGCACGCCGACGATGATCCCGTTGCCGGTGATCCGCGTCATGATCGACGAGAACGACGTCATCTGCGGGCGGTAGATTTGAAGGTGCGGGGAAAGCGGGCGCTCAACCTGTTTCACTTCAGCCATGATCGGTCCCTTTGTTCGCTGGGCTCGACGCAAGCAGCGCCCCATGAACGGGGTCCGGGCTTGCGCGGAGCTGGCCGGAATTGGGTTTGTTACTAACGCAATTTTCCCCCAAGTCACGCGCTCAGAGCATGAAAAACTGTGATTTGCGCTCAAACAGGGGTGAAAAATTCGCTTTGTGATCACATAAATTCTGAGCGTGATCACATGTTAACGCTCGCGGAGACCGCAGCCCCCGCGAGTGAGTCTCCCGCCGCGATCAGGTCGGCATCAGCGCCCAGTAATCGAGATCGAGCAGCACTTCGGGGAGGTATTTTCCGTCTTCGCCCTTATAGGCGAACTCGCTCGCGCCCTGTTTCAACGCGACCAGACGCAGCCGGATCGCGCCGACACCCGGCACACCGGTCTCTGCCTTGTCGAGCACTTCCGACCAGGCTTTGACGGTATCGCCCGAGAAACACGGGTTGGCATGTGCGCCGGCATTGAGCGCCACGATCATCTGCGCGTTGGCCAGCCCGTTGAACGAGAGCGCGCGGGCCATCGAGATCACATGCCCGCCATAGATCAGGCGCTGGCCATCCTCGCGGAAGGTGGCGTCGAAATGCACCTTGGCGGTGTTCTGCCACAGGCGCGTCGCGATCATGTGCTCGGCTTCCTCGATCGTGACGCCGTCCACATGGTCGATCTTCTCGCCAATCTCGTAATCGCCCCAGCGATGCGGTTCGCCCGCGAGGTCGAAATCGTAGCCTTCGAAACTCAGCCCCTCAGGGACAACCAGATCCTCAGGGGCCACGACCTTCGCCAGTTCGGGCAGCACTGTCTCGGGCGCGGGGGCGTCAAAGTCGCGTTTGCGCACCATCACCCAGCGCACATATTCCAGCACGACCTCATCCATCTGGTTGAAGCCGCGGGTGCGGACATAGACCACCCCGGATTTGCCGTTCGAGTTCTGTTTCACCCCAATCACTTCGCTTTCGGAGCGCAGCGTATCGCCCGGGTAGACCGGCTTGATCCAGCGCCCTTCCGCATAACCAAGGTTCGCCACCGCGTTCAGCGAGACATCCGGCACCGTCTTGCCGAAGACCACGTGAAAGGCGATCAGATCGTCGAGCGGCGAGCCGTCGAGACCGCAGGCGCCCGCGAATTCGTCCGAGGAATAGAGCGCATGGCGCGCAGGATAGAGCGCGTGATAAAGCGCGCGCTCCCCTTCCGCGACGGTGCGCGGCACGGCGTGGCGGATCACGTCGCCGATCTTGTAATCCTCGAAGAAACGGCCCGGATTGGTCTTGCCCATCATTGCTCTCCCAGCTTCATGTCGGGGTGATATTCGCCCGCGATTTCCTTGGTCACGGCCTGCGCGCAGCGCATCACGCCCTTCGCCTGATCGAAGGCGTATTGCGGATCGCCATGCAGCGCCCAGCCCTTCGACAGCGCGAGGCTGATCTTGTGGCAAAAGGCCGAGGTGTCGTCTTCGGTAAGCAAACGATAGATCAATGCCATGTTACGCCCCGAAAACCGCGTAGCCGAACCAGTAGTGGATGCCTGCGATCGCGCCATAGACGATCAGCGTGCCGACGATGCCACCGATTTCCTTACCGATATTGACCTGCGGGTTGGGCTTGGCGGGCTTGCTCTGCTTGTTGATCAGGATCACCTCCAGCACCGCCCAAGCCAGCAGACCGCCGAACAGGACGATCCCCGGCAGAGTCGGATTGACCAGAAGATGCGCGAGCGCCCAGGTCTTCACCCCGGTCAGCTGCGGGTGACGGATCTTGCCGCTCAGCCACAGTTTCATGCCCGAGACCGCGAACAGATAGACCGCGAACAGCATCAGCAGGTTGTTGACGCCTTTAAGCGCCGCGTTCGGCGTCCAGAGATAGAAAACCGGATCGGCAGCGCGCCAGCCGATGAACATCAGCACGACGCTGATCAGAACGAGTGCGGCCACCATCGGACGCTCCGCGCCCTTGAGCGCGCGCCGGAAGCCCGGGAAGATCCGTTTCGCGAGATGTGCCAGCGACCAGATCAGGACGCCGAGGATGAGAAGTGCCATTGCGATTGCCTCTTAGCTGCCAAGCGCGGCAATCGCCTCCGCCTTGGCGAGGATCTGCCGCGCGGTGACGATATGCAGATTCTCCACGATCTTACCATCCACGACCGCAACCCCCTGCCCCGCGGCCTCTGCCTCTTCGAAGGCCGCGATCTGACGCTTGGCGAGATCGATCTCGGCTTCCGAAGGCGCGAAGGCGGCGTTGCAGACCGTCAGTTGCGCCGGGTGGATCAGCGTCTTGCCGTCGAAGCCCATGTCGCGACCCTGATCGCATTCGACCTTCAGCCCCTCGTCATCCTTGAACGCGTTATAGACGCCATCGACGATGATCTTGCCATGCGCCTTGGCCGCCAGCAGGCACAGGCCCAGCCCCGCCTGCATCGGCAGACGGTCGGCGCGGAAGCGGCTCCCGAGTTCCTTCGCGAGATCGTTGGTGCCCATCACCATGCCCGCGAGCCGCGGATGCGCGGCGATCACGCCCGCGTTGAGCATCCCCAGCGCGGTCTCCATCATCGCCCAGAGAGGCACGCCCGGGATCAGATCGGCCACCGCGTCGAGATCGGCGGTCGTCGAGACCTTCGGGATCAGGATCGCATCGACCTTGGCGCCTGCGCGGATCGCCTCGGCAAAGGCGAGGATGTCCTCGCGGCCCCAGTCGGTGTCGAGCCCGTTCACCCGCACAATCCGCATCCGCGGACCGTAATCGGCCTCGGCCAGCGTCTTCGCCAGCAGCGCGCGGGCATTCACCTTCTCGTCAATGGCAACGGCGTCCTCGAGATCGAAGATGATCGCATCACAGGCCAGCCCCGTGGCTTTCTCCAGCGCACGCTCTTTCGAGCCGGGAATGTAGAGCACGGAACGGGTCGGGCGGGCCATTTGATTCTCCATCTCGCAATTTTCTTTCGCCAGATCGCACAAACGAGACAGAATCGGCAAGCCCCGATTTGCCGCAACGCAGAAAAATCGCCGTTTTGCGGGGCGCTGCGCGGCGCTCGCGCGGGAGGTTAACCCTATTTTCGCATCTCGCGGCGCAGGCTCGGAACTTCTGTGACGAAAGGGCGCGTTATGCTGCAAAAGATGATCGGCCTCTCCCTCGGCTTCGCTTTGGTGGTTGCGCTTGCGCAGCGCGCGCCCGCCGAAACCGCCTCTTGCGGCCAGCGCGCCGATCTCGTGTCGCAACTCCAGACCCGCTATCTCGAGACCCGCCGCGCCATCGCGCTGGCGGAAAACAACGCGGTGCTCGAGATCTTCGCCTCCGAAAGCGGGAGTTGGACGATCCTCGTTACGCGCGCGAACGGGCAAAGCTGCCTGATCGCCTCGGGTGAAGCGTTCGAAGCGCTTGCCGAAACGCTGCCGGCTCAGGACACCGCGCTCTAGGCGAAAATCGCCTGGTGGATCAGCTTTAGAGAAATCAGCAGCAGCGCCCAGATCACGATCTTGTAGAAGATCTCGGTGGGCATCCGCTTCACCAGCCAAACCCCGAGAAACACCGCTCCCGAGGCCGGAACGGCGAGGATCATCGCCGTGCCCAACGAATCCCAGTTCACCTCGCCCAAAGCGATGTAGGGGCCGAGCTTGGCCAGATTCACATAGGAAAACAGCACCGTCGCTGTGCCCGCGAATACCTGCTTGGGGAGGTTGAGGGGGATCGTGTAGGTCTGAAAGGGCGGCGCGCCGGAATGGCTGACGAAGCTGGTGAAGCCCGCAATCGTGCCCCAGAACAGCCCCGGCGCGACCTTCGCCTCCTGGCGCGCGCCGGGCCGATGCCGGAACAGCGCGTTGAGCGCGAACACCGCACCGATCGTCCCCACCATCAGCGTCACCCAACGCTCGGACACGATCTCGGCGGTGGCCCAGCCAATGCCGATCCCGATCGTCGTGGCGGGAATCATGATCGCGAGCACACGCCGGTCGAACGCCTTGCGATAGGCCCAGAGGCCGAAAATGTCCGCGACGATATAGACCGGCAGCAAGAGCCCCGCGGCCGCGACCGGATCCATCACCATCGCCAACACCGGAACCGAGATCGATGCCGCCATCGGGATACCGCCCTTCGACAGGCCGACCATCACCGCAGCAAGAAGTGCCAGGGCCCAGCCCGTCACACTCAGTTCCAACATCGCGTTTTCCCTCCCGATCGAGAATCGCCCTGCCCGACCGTTGTCCCTGAGTTGCATGGGGACGGGTCGAAGGGAACCGCAGCCCCGAAAAGAGAATGTAAGCAAAGTCCGAAAGCGGACCGCTTCGGCATACATTTGCATACATTTTTTCGCTTCCGCGCCCCGCCGCAGCGCAGCACCCTTGCCCTTTGGGAACCAAAGAGCTAGTTGAACCGCGTCAGATTTACCCAATCCACCCACCCGGAGGACCAAATGGCCAGACCCAAGATCGCCCTTATCGGCGCCGGTCAGATCGGCGGCACGCTCGCTCATCTCGCCGCCATCAAGGAACTCGGCGACGTCGTGCTGTTCGACATCGCCGAAGGCACGCCGCAAGGCAAAGCCCTCGACATCGCGGAATCGGGCCCCTCCGAAGGCTTCGACGGCACCTTCAAGGGTACCAATGATTACGCCGACATCGCGGGCGCAGATGTCTGCATCGTCACCGCCGGCGTTCCGCGCAAGCCGGGCATGAGCCGCGACGACCTGCTGGGCATCAACCTCAAGGTCATGAAGTCCGTCGGCGAAGGCATTGCCGCGCACGCGCCCAACGCATTTGTGATCTGCATCACCAACCCGCTCGACGCGATGGTCTGGGCTCTGCAGCAGTTCTCGGGCCTGCCGGCCGAGAAAGTCGTCGGCATGGCCGGCGTGCTCGACTCCGCGCGTTTCCGCCACTTCCTGTCGGTCGAATTCGGCGTCTCGATGCGCGACGTCAACGCCTTCGTGCTCGGCGGCCACGGCGACACGATGGTGCCGCTCGCCCGCTACTCGACCGTTGGCGGCATCCCGCTGCCCGACCTGGTCGAAATGGGCTGGACCACCCAGGAGAAGCTCGACGCGATCATCCAGCGCACCCGCGACGGCGGCGCCGAGATCGTCGGCCTGCTGAAGACCGGCTCGGCTTTCTACGCCCCGGCGACCTCGGCGATCGAGATGGCGGAAGCCTACCTGAAAGACCAGAAGCGCGTCCTGCCCTGCGCAGCCTACGTCAAAGGCGCGCTCGGCCTCGACGGTCTCTATGTCGGCGTGCCGACTGTGATCGGCGCTGGCGGCATCGAGAAGGTCATCGACATCAAGCTCAACAAGGACGAGCAGGCGATGTTCGACAATTCGGTCAACGCGGTGAAGGGCCTCGTGGAAGCCTGCAAGGGCATCGACAGCACCCTCGCCTGATCGAAAATCAAGCCTGATCCGAATTTGGGGCGCGCCTTCGGGCGCGCTCTTTGCGTTTTCTGGCCGGCGAGTCCGTCAGGGCGATGATGGTCACGCTGAACTGACGAGCGGCTCGGGGTCAAAGCCAAACGCGTCGTGCAGCCGGCCGATCAGATCCGCCTCGTGACGGATCAGCGCGCGATCGAACCCTGCTGGGCTCAGATCGACCTTATCTCCAAAGAGCGCGTGTGTTTCCTCGGCGATGGCCAGCTGCGGGCGGATCAACAGCTCATGCGCCGCCAGTTCCTCGGCTTCGTAATCGCGCAGGCCCTGGACGTCCCACCACAGCCGCATCAGCTCATCGGGATCTTCGGCGCGCAAGGCGGCCTCGTTGAACTGGGCGGTGCGCGAATTGACATAGGGCACCGGCTGCCCCGTCACCTTGGTCGTCACCCGACGCAGCATCTTGAGCAGGAAATGCAGCGGCGTAAGCCCGTCGAAATGCATCAGCCGCGCGTTGTAGCTGGGTCGATAGGGCAGATCGTTGACCGTGCTGTCCCAATGGCTGAGCGGGAAATGCACCCCGATCGCATAGCCGCGCCCCGAGCGCACCACCGGCTTGCCCGCGACATGGCCTGCAAGCCCCTTGTGCAGGTAGCGCGCGCGCAAACCATAGAACAGCAGCCCTTCCTCGGCGAAACCATCCCAGCGTCGGCGGAAGGCACCCGCGAAGATATCGGCGCCGGGCGCCTTGCTCAGATAACAGCGCTCGTCCACCTCGAGCCGCAGCCACGCCTTCTGCTCCCCGGTCTTGGCCAGTTCCCATTCGAGCGGGCGCGCGAGGCTCACGAACTCGTCCGCATCGCAATGGATGAGCCAATCCAGATCGGTTTCGGCCAGGGTCCGGGTCGCATTGTATTTCTGCCGTCCCTGATGGCGCGCCGGTCGCTTGTTGCGCCAGCCCCGCGCCCAGCCATCTTCGCCCGAATGGTGGACGAACACGCCGTCGACCCCGCCGATCAGAGCCTCGGCCTCGGGGTTGGGCCGGTCGAAGAACACATGAACCTCGCTCGCCCCGATCGCGCGGTGATGCGCGACATAGGCCGCGACCAGCGCTGCGGGCTCATCCACGGTGGCCACGACGCCCCAGCGCGGCATCTCTTCACTTTGCGTCATACGCCTGTCATGCTTCGACTGTCCCTTTCCCGCAACTGACTCGATTTTCGCGAGTCGTGCCAGTGCCCGCATGCCACAGTGCAGCATTTTGGCATTTGTGATCACACATTTTGGGCCTGTGATCACATATGTCGTTTTTTCAGGCCGAGCGAGGCGAATTGTCGCGATTTCAGTTTGAGTGAAGTCTCAAAGCGCCTAGAACCCCTGCAAATCGCACCAGCATGGGGTATCCAAGGATGAATATCCACGAATATCAGGCCAAACAGCTCCTCAAGAGCTACGGCGCTCCGGTCTCGGATGGCCGCGTCGTTCTCAAGGCTGAAGAAGCCAAAACCGCCGCGAGCGAGCTCGACGGCCCGCTCTGGGTCGTGAAGGCTCAGATCCACGCCGGCGGCCGTGGCAAAGGTCACTTCAAGGAGCCCGAAGCGGGTGAAAAGGGCGGCGTTCGCCTCGCCAAGTCGGTCGAAGAGGCCGAGACGCTGGCCAAGCAGATGCTCGGCAAGACCCTGGTGACGCACCAGACCGGTCCGGCCGGCAAGCAGGTCAACCGCATCTATATTGAAGACGGCTCGGACATCTCGCGCGAGCTGTATCTCGCGCTGCTCGTCGACCGCGCCACCTCGCGCATCTCGATCGTCGCCTCGACCGAAGGCGGCATGGACATCGAGGAAGTCGCGGCCTCGACCCCCGAAAAGATCCTGAGCTTCTCGATCGACCCGGCCACGGGCTACCAGGCCTTCCACGGCCGTCGCGTCGCGTTCTCGCTGGGCCTCGAAGGCCCGCAGGTCAAGCAGATGGTCGCGCTGCTCGGCAATCTCTACCGTGCCTTCACCGAGAAGGACATGGAGATGCTCGAGATCAACCCGCTGATCGTGATGACCGACGGCAATCTCAAGGTTCTCGACGCCAAGCTCGGCTTCGACGGCAACGCCGTCTACCGCCACTCGGACATCGCCGCGCTGCGCGACGAGACCGAAGAGGATCCGAAAGAACTCGAAGCCTCCAAGTACGACCTCAACTACATCGCGCTCGATGGTGAGATCGGCTGCATGGTGAACGGCGCGGGCCTCGCGATGGCCACGATGGACATCATCAAGCTCTACGGCGCCGAGCCCGCGAACTTCCTCGACGTCGGCGGCGGCGCCACGAAAGAGAAAGTGACCGAGGCGTTCAAGATCATCACGTCGGATCCGAACGTCAAAGGCATCCTCGTGAACATCTTCGGCGGCATCATGCGCTGCGACATCATCGCCGAGGGCGTTATCGCCGCGGTCAAGGAAGTCGGCCTGCAGGTCCCGCTCGTCGTGCGCCTCGAAGGCACCAACGTCGAGAAGGGCAAGGAAATCATCGCCAATTCCGGCCTCAACGTCATCGCCGCCGACAACCTGTCGGATGGCGCAGAGAAAATCGTCAAAGCGGTGAAGGGCTAATATCATGGCAGTTCTCGTCAACGAAAACACCAAAGTCATCTGTCAGGGCTTCACCGGCTCGCAGGGCACGTTCCACTCGGAGCAGGCGATCGCTTACGGCACCAAGATGGTCGGCGGCGTGACCCCGGGCAAAGGCGGTCAGAAGCACCTCGACCTGCCGGTCTTCAACTCGGTGCACGAAGCCAAGGCCGTGACCGAAGCGAACGCGACCGTGATCTACGTTCCCCCGCCCTTCGCGGCCGACTCGATCCTCGAGGCGATCGACGCGGAAATGGAACTGATCGTCTGCATCACCGAGGGGATCCCGGTCCTCGACATGATGAAGGTCAAGCGCGCGCTGATCGACTCCAAGTCGCGCCTGATCGGCCCGAACTGCCCCGGTGTCATCACGCCCGACGCCTGCAAGATCGGCATCATGCCCGGCCACATCCACAAGCGCGGTTCGGTCGGCGTCGTGTCGCGCTCGGGCACGCTGACCTATGAGGCCGTGAAGCAGACCACCGACATGGGCCTCGGCCAGTCGTCGGCCGTCGGCATCGGCGGTGACCCGATCAAGGGCACCGAGCATATCGACGTGCTCGACATGTTCCTCGACGATCCGGAAACCCAGTCGATCATCATGATCGGTGAAATCGGTGGTTCGGCGGAAGAAGAAGCCGCGGAATTCCTCGCCGAGCAGCGCAAGAAGGGCCGCTGGAAGCCGACCGCTGGCTTCATCGCGGGCCGCACAGCACCTCCGGGCCGCCGCATGGGCCATGCCGGCGCGATCGTCTCGGGCGGCAAGGGCGATGCAGAGTCGAAGATCGAAGCCATGAAATCGGCCGGTATCGTCGTCGCTGACAGCCCCGCCACGCTCGGCGAAGCCGTGATGAAGGCGATCAAGGGCGAATAAGCCCGAACTGAAGACAAGCGGGGCCGCGTTCGCGCGGCTCCGGTCTCACGACGAAAGGACCGGACCCATGCCACTCGCCAGAGCACGGCGCACCACCCGCCCGCTTACGGGGCTGGTTGCTTGCGCTCTGCTGGCAGGTTGCGTGGAGAGCCGGTCCGCCTCGATCGGGCCGGGGGGCACTCTCGCTCCCGCAGGCGCGCAGGCCTCTGATCTGACTGCGCATGCCCCTGCCCCGGCCGTGCCGCGCGACGAGCGTTCGCACGGCATGTTCCAGACCCTGACGGGCATCAATGGCGACGCGGTCGCGGCCGTTCAGCTCGGCACGAAACCCGCCTATGTCTGGTTCGATCCCGTCGCAGCCCAGCCCGGCACGGTTGATCAGGCCCCGACGCGGATCTGCGCGAAGCGCGGCAGCCCGGTGCAAAGCTCTTACATCACGCGTCCGGAGGACAATGCTCCGGGGGTGCAGGTGCTCGTCGTGGAGTGCCTGTCATGATGTGCCGCACGCCGGAGTTCCCTGCCATGCCCTGCTCCGCTCAAATCCACATTGTCCCGTTTGCCGTTGCGTGCCCCCTTGCGATCGCACCGGGCGGCAACCACGTGACACCCGATATCGCACCCCCGCTCACACACGCGGCCCATCCCTGACCGGACCGCCACACAGTTTGATGTTCACCGCACCGAGGTGAGGAAAATGACAGACCAATCCCCCAACGACCAGTTCAATGCCTCGCAGTTCCTGCAAGGCGCGAATGCCGAGTACGTGGAGCAGCTCTATGCGAAATTCGTCGAGGATCCTTCCTCGGTCGATACCGCTTGGGCCGCGTTCTTCGCCTCGCTCGGCGATCCCGATCAGGATGTGAGGAAATCCGCCACGGGCGCGAGCTGGGAACGCACGGACTGGCCGCCGGTCGCCGCCGATGACCTCACCGCCGCGCTGACCGGCGAATGGCCGGTGATGGCAGAGGGCAAGGCCGCTGGCGAGAAGATCAAGAAGAAGGCCGCCGAGGCGGGTATCGCGCTGGACGAAGCGGCGGTCAAACGCGCCGTGCTCGACTCGATCCGTGCCCTGATGATCATCCGCGCCTACCGGATTCGCGGCCATTTGAACGCCGATCTCGATCCGCTGGGCATGCGCGAGCATGAGCATCACCCCGAGCTCGACCCCAAGAGCTACGGCTTCACCGATGCCGACATGAATCGTCCGATCTTCATCGACAACGTGCTCGGCCTCGAGATTGCGTCGATGCGCCAGATCATCGACGTGCTCAAGCGGACCTATTGCGGCACCTTCGCGCTGCAATACATGCATATTTCCGACCCCGAGCAATCGGCCTGGCTGAAAGAGCGCATCGAAGGCTACGGCAAGGAAATCACCTTCACCAAGACCGGACGCCGGGCGATCCTCAACAAGCTCGTCGAGGCGGAAGGGTTCGAGAAGTTCCTGCACGTCAAATACATGGGCACCAAGCGGTTCGGCCTCGACGGTGGCGAAGCGCTGATCCCGGCGATGGAGCAGATCATCAAGCGGGGCGGCCAGCTCGGTCTCGAAGAGATCGTGGTCGGCATGCCGCACCGCGGCCGCCTCTCGGTACTCGCGAACGTGCTGCAAAAGCCCTACCGCGCGATCTTCCACGAATTCCAGGGCGGCTCGTTCAAACCCGAGGACGTGGACGGCTCGGGCGACGTGAAATATCACCTCGGCGCGTCGGCCGACCGTGAATTCGATGGCAACAAGGTCCACCTGTCGCTGACGGCGAACCCCTCGCACCTCGAAGCGGTGAACCCCGTCGCGCTCGGCAAGGTGCGCGCCAAGCAGGACCAGCTCAACGATCAGGAGCATCGCACCAAGGTGCTCTCGGTCCTGCTGCATGGCGATGCGGCTTTCGCGGGCCAGGGCGTCGTGGCCGAGTGCTTCCAGCTCTCGGGCATCCGCGGCCACCGCACCGGCGGCACGATCCATATCGTCGTGAACAACCAAATCGGCTTCACCACCGCGCCGCACTTCTCGCGCTCCTCGCCCTATCCGACCGACATCGCCCTGATGGTGGAAGCCCCGATCTTCCACGTGAACGGCGACGATCCGGAGGCCGTCGTGCACGCTGCCCGCGTCGCGATCGAGTTCCGCCAGAAGTTCCACAAGGACGTTGTCCTCGACATCTTCTGCTACCGCCGCTTCGGTCACAACGAAGGCGACGAGCCGATGTTCACCAACCCGGTGATGTACAAGTCGATCAAGACCCACAAGACGACGCTGCAGCTCTACACCGAACGTCTCGTGGCTGACGGGCTGATCCCCGAAGGCGAGATCGAGGACATGAAGGCCGCCTTCCAGTCGCACCTGAACGAAGAGTTCGAAGCCGGGAAGGTCTTCAAGCCCAACAAGGCCGACTGGCTCGATGGCCGCTGGTCGGGCATGGAGCAGGAGAAGGGCGAATACGAGCCCGGCAGCACCGCAATCGCGCCCGACACGTTCCAGGAGGTCGGCAAGGCGCTCGTGACCGCGCCCGATGGCTTCGCGATGCACAAGACCGTCACGCGTCTGCTCGAAAACAAAAAGCAGATGTTCGAGACCGGGACCGGCTTCGACTGGGCAACCGCAGAGGCGCTCGCCTTCGGCTCGCTGGTGACCGAGGGCTACCCGGTGCGCCTGTCGGGTCAGGACGCGACGCGCGGCACCTTCTCGCAGCGTCACTCCGCCTTCATCGACCAGAACACCGAAGACCGCTACTACCCGCTCAACAATATCCGTGAGGGGCAGGCGCGCTACGAGGTGATCGACTCGATGCTCTCGGAATATGCGGTGCTCGGGTTCGAATACGGCTACTCGCTGGCCGAGCCGAAGGCGCTCACGCTCTGGGAAGCCCAGTTCGGCGATTTCGCCAACGGTGCGCAGATCATGTTCGACCAGTTCATCAACTCGGGCGAACGCAAATGGCTGCGCATGTCGGGCCTCGTGTGCCTGCTGCCGCACGGCTTCGAAGGTCAGGGCCCCGAGCACTCCTCGGCGCGTCTCGAGCGCTACCTTCAGCTCTCGGCGGAAGACAACTGGATCGTCGCGAACTGCTCGACGCCGGCCAACTACTTCCACATCCTGCGCCGCCAGATCCATCGCGACTTCCGCAAGCCGCTGATCCTGATGACGCCGAAATCGCTGCTGCGTCACCCCAAATGCGTGTCGAAGGCCGAGGAGTTCACCACCGGCTCCACCTTCCACCGCGTTCTGTGGGACGATGCCGAGATGGGCAATTCGGATCTCAAGCTGAAGTCGGACGACAAGATCAAGCGCGTCGTGATCTCCTCGGGCAAGGTCTATTACGACCTGCTCGCGCAGCGCGACGAACGTGGCCTCGACGATGTCTACCTGCTGCGTCTGGAACAGTTCTACCCGTTCCCCGCCCAGGCGATGACCAAAGAGCTCACGCGCTTCAAGGATGCCGAGATCGTCTGGTGCCAGGAAGAGCCGAAGAACCAGGGCGCCTGGTCCTTCGTCGAACCCTATATCGAATGGGTTCTGGCCAAGATCGACGCGAAACACGGACGTGCGCGCTATGCTGGCCGCGCGGCCTCGGCCTCGCCCGCAACGGGTCTGGCCAGCCGCCACAAGGCCGAGCAGGACGCGCTCGTCAACGATGCACTGGAGGGTTGAACCGATGTCCACTGAAGTCCGCGTTCCCACGCTCGGAGAGAGCGTCACGGAAGCCACCGTCGCCACCTGGTTCAAGAAACCGGGTGATGCGGTCGCCGCCGACGAGATGCTCTGCGAGCTCGAAACCGACAAGGTGACGGTCGAGGTTCCCTCGCCCGCCGCCGGCACGCTTGGCGAGATCGTCGCCGCCGAAGGCGACACGGTGGGCGTTGCAGCCCTTCTCGCCACGATCGAAGAGGCGGGGGCTGCGGCCGCCGCTCCGAAGCAGGAAGACAAACCGGCGGCGGCAGCCGCCCAACCCCAATCGAACGAGGGAAAGATGGTCGATGTGATGGTGCCCAGCCTTGGTGAATCGGTCACCGAGGCAACGGTTTCGACGTGGTTCAAGAAGGTCGGCGACACGGTCGCGGCCGATGAGATGCTGTGCGAACTCGAGACCGACAAGGTCTCGGTCGAGGTTCCCGCCCCCGCCGCGGGCGTGCTGACCGAGATCGTCGCCGCGGAAGGCACGACCGTCGACGCTTCGGCCAAGCTCGCCGTGATCTCCGAGGGCGCCTCGGCTGGGGCTGCTGCACCCGCCGCCGCCGCTCCGGCCGAAGCCGCTCCGGCGTCGGCGGGCGGCAAGGACGTCGAAGATGCGCCTTCGGCCAAGAAGCTGATGGCCGAGAAGGGCATCGACCCGGCCTCGGTTCAGGGCTCTGGCAAGGATGGCCGGATCATGAAGGAAGACGTGGCCAAGGCGGCCGACGCTCCGAAACCGGCGACCGTCGCCGTGGCCCCGGCCCCGGCACAGGCTCCGCGCGGGCCGGTCAATGCAGACGATGCCAGCCGCGAAGAGCGCGTGAAGATGACCCGCCTGCGCGCGACCATCGCCAAGCGTCTCAAGGACAGCCAGAACACCGCCGCGATGCTCACCACCTATAACGAGGTGGACATGTCGGGCGTGATGAATCTGCGCAACGAGTACAAGACCCTCTTCGAGAAGAAGCACGGCGTCAAACTCGGCTTCATGTCCTTCTTCGTGAAGGCCTGCTGCCACGCGCTCAAGGAAGTGCCGGAAGTCAACGCAGAGATCGACGGCAACGAAATCGTCTACAAGAACTACGTCCATATGGGCGTGGCGGTGGGCACGCCCAATGGTCTCGTCGTGCCGGTCGTGCGTGACGCCGACCAGCTGAGCTTCGCCTCGATCGAGAAGCAGATCGCCGAATACGGCGTGCGTGCGCGCGACGGGAAGCTGTCGATGGCCGAGATGCAGGGCGGCTCCTTCACCATCTCGAACGGTGGCGTCTACGGCTCGCTGATGTCCTCGCCGATCCTCAACCCGCCGCAATCGGGCATCCTCGGCATGCACAAGATCCAAGAGCGTCCGATGGTCGAAAACGGCCAGATCGTCATCAAGCCGATGATGTATCTCGCGCTGAGCTACGACCACCGCATCGTCGACGGCAAAGGCGCCGTGACCTTCCTCGTGCGCGTCAAGGAAGCGCTGGAAGACCCGCGCCGCCTGCTGATGGATCTGTAAAGACAGGAACGAAGGCGGCAGTCCCTGCCCCTTCCTCTTGGTCCAAATATCCCCGGGGGGTCCGGGGGGCAGGCAGCCCCCCGGTCCGCCCTCTCCACCGGGAGCGACACATGACCCCCGAACTCACCACCCTCGCCCTTGCGCTGCTTCTCCATCTCGGCCTGATGGTCGCCTATTCGATCACGGCCAATCGCGAGCTGGGCACGCGCTACCCGCTGAGCCCGCGCGACAAGGCAGCACCTGAGATATCGGTCCTGCTGGGGCGGTTGCAGCGCACGGTGAACAACTCCTTCGAGGGGTTGATCCTCTTCACCCCTGCGGTGCTGATCGTGGTGCTCTCGGGTCAGGCCGACCAGGTTACCGCAGGCGCGGCGGTGTGCTTCCTGATCGCGCGTATCCTTTATATTCCGGCCTATCTGATGGGGCTTGTGCCGTGGCGCTCGCTCATCTGGGGCTTTTCGTTTTTCGCAATCCTGGCGCTGGTCGTGGCCGCGCTGATCTGACACCCGCGCGGGTCTCCGCGCAAAACTGACACCCGCGCGGGGCTGCCGCGCAAAGACAAACTCCGCGCGCCGAGATCGCGCGCCAAGACTTCAAGGAGCAAGACCAATGGCAGACTATGATGTGATCGTGATCGGCGGCGGCCCGGGCGGCTATGTCTGCGCCATCCGCTGCGCGCAGCTGGGCCTCAAGACGGCCTGTGTCGAGGGCCGCGAGACCCTGGGCGGCACCTGCCTCAACGTGGGCTGCATCCCCTCGAAAGCGCTGCTGCACGCCACCCATTCGCTGCACGAGGCCGAGCACAACTTCGCCAAGATGGGCCTGAAGGGCAAAGCTCCCTCGGTCGACTGGAAGCAGATGCAGGCCTACAAGCAGGACGTGATCGACGGCAACACCAAGGGTATCGAGTTCCTGTTCAAGAAGAACAAGATCGACTGGCTCAAGGGCTGGGGCTCGATCCCGGCTGCCGGTCAGGTGAAGGTCGGCGACGAGGTCCACAACGCGAAGAGCATCGTGATCGCGACCGGCTCCGAGCCCGCCTCGCTGCCCGGCATCGAGATCGACGAGAAGACCGTCGTGACCTCGACCGGCGCGCTCTCGCTGCCGAAAGTGCCGAAGTCGATGGTGGTGATCGGCGCGGGCGTCATCGGCCTTGAGATGGGCTCGGTCTATGCCCGCCTCGGCGCCGAGGTGACCGTGGTCGAGTATCTCGACGCGATCACCCCCGGCATGGATGGCGAGGTTGCCCGCAACTTCCAGAAGATCCTGTCCAAGCAGGGCCTCAAATTCGTGCTCGGCGCCGCCGTGCAGGGTGTCGAGGTCAAAGGCGGCAAGGCGACCGTCAAATACCAGCTCCGCAAGGACGAGAGCGAGGCCACCCTCGACGCCGAAACCGTGCTCGTCGCAACGGGCCGCAAGCCCTACACCGAGGGCCTCGGTCTTGAGGGCGCGGGCGTCGAGATGCTGCCGCGCGGTCAGATCAAGACCGACGCGCATTGGGCGACCAATGTGAAGGGCATCTACGCGATCGGCGACGCGATCGTCGGCCCGATGCTCGCGCACAAGGCCGAGGACGAGGGCATGGCGGTGGCCGAGGTCATCGCCGGCAAGCACGGCCACGTCAATTACGACGTGATCCCCGGCGTGATCTACACCACCCCCGAGGTCGCCTCGGTCGGCAAGACCGAAGAAGCGCTCAAGCAGGAGGGCCGCGCCTACAAGGTCGGCAAGTTCTCCTTCATGGGCAATGGCCGCGCCAAGGCGGTGTTCCAGTCGGAAGGCTTCGTGAAGCTGATCGCGGACAAGGAAACCGACCGTATCCTCGGCTGCCACATCATCGGCCCCGGCGCCGGCGACCTGATCCACGAGATCTGCGTGGCGATGGAATTCGGCGCCTCCGCGCAGGACGTGGCGCTGACCTGCCATGCCCACCCGACCTTCTCGGAGGCGGTGCGCGAGGCGGCACTGGCTTGCGGTGACGGTGCGATCCACGCCTGATTGAGGGTCGCCCGGTAAACAATTGCCGGGTTAGAGCCCTATTCAGGCCGCAAATGACAGCGATTCTCGATAGGCCCGTGGCGTCTCGCCCGGGCCTATTTGAGTTTGAGTTGGAGCCTGTCATGCACCCCAGATCCATTCCGGCGCTCGTTCTCCTTGCGGCGCTGGCGACCACGGCGACACAGGCCGAAGCCCGCGGACGGCTCGGTCATAGCGAGTTTCTCGAATTCGTCGCCGCCATCCCGCTCCCAGATCCGGACGGCAAGGGCGCATTGTCGCTCTGCGCGCTCAAGACGAAAAACCATGTCTTCGGCATTCCGATCTATTACAGCGCCGATGGCTACGCGATGGCCGCGGGCAAATGCGACGCAGGGCAATATTACCCCATCACGGCCGAAAAGCTCGCAGCAGGCAAGCAGGCGGGGATCTTCCCGGCCGATCTGCCCGACGAGCCTCAGCTCAGCACGGCGCAGAAGATGAACGGCTATATCGCCTTCGGTGCGATCGGTTTTCTCCTGCTGATACTGCTGCGCGCGCGGCTGGGCCAGGGTCGGGCCGCAAAGCAGCGCAAAGCTGCGCTCGGAGCGCTCCCCCCGGTCGCGCAGCGCATCGCGGATGTGACCTGCGCGATGGCCAAGGCCGATGGCGCGGTCAGCCCCCACGAGGTCGCCACGATCGCAAGCATCGTCACAAGGCTGACCGGAGAAGACTGCGATCCGCGCCTGATCGCCGAAATCGCGGAGATGTCGCGCAGCGATCTGCAACCGGCGGATTTCCGAGCCCTCGGCAAGGGGCTGAAAACCGAGGCGAAAGAGCTGGTGCTGCGTGCCGCGATGCTGGTCGCGATGGCCGATGGGAAATTCGAGAAAGCCGAGATCGCCTTCATCTCGCAGCTCTCCAAGGCCTTCAAGATCTCGCCCGAGCGTCGCACCGCACTGCTGCATGGCTCTGCCGTGCCCGCTTGAGAGGCAAGTGCCACACAAGACAAGGGGCGGCACGGAGGCGGCCCCTTGTCGTTCGGAAGGCACGATGACAAAGCGCCTGGCGGCCTCAATCCTCGTCGTGATCGGCCGCAGCTTCCATCTTCGCGGCGAATTCCCGGCGCAGCGCCCGGCGCAGCTCGGCCGCGTGCCAGCGGTGCTTTTCTTCCTTCGTCGCGGGCTCCAGTTTGGGCACTTCAGCGGGTTTGCCGTTTTCATCCACCGCGACCATCGTGAAATAGCAGCTATTGGTGTGGCGCCGCGTGCCGGCGGTGATGTTCTCGGCCTCGACCCGAATACCGACCTCCATCGAGGTGCGCCCGGTATGGTTCACGCTGGCCCGAAACGTCACCAGCTCGCCCACATTGATCGGTTGCTGGAAGGTCACCTGATCGACGCTCAGCGTCACCGCGTAGCGCTGCGAGTAGCGCGAGGCGAGCGAGAACGCGACCCGGTCGAGCCAGTTCAGAAGCGCGCCGCCATGCACCTTGCCCGAGAAATTCGCCTGATCGGGCGTCATCAGCACGGTCATCACGAGGCGCTTGCGGTCCTCGAAGCTCAGCGTTTCGGTCATGGATGTCCCTCGTCATTTTCGCGCGATTTGGCCCAAAGCGGGGCACAGGGTCAATCAGGGCAAATGCGCGCACTCACTTTCGGGGCTTGGCGCGCAGGGTCGGATCCGCCTCGCGCGGGTCCTCGGGCCAGGGGTGCTTGGGGTAGCGCCCGCGCATATCCTTGCGCACATCGGCATAAGATCCCGCCCAGAACCCCGGCAGATCCATCGTGACCTGAATGGGCTTGTGGCCGGGCGATAGCAGCGTGATCCGCAGCGGCAGGCGTTTCGGACCGACCGTGGGATGGGTCGTGACGCCGAACATCTCCTGCAGGCGGATCTCGATACCGGGCGCCTCGCCCGCGTAGTCGATGGGGACGCGGCGGCCCAGCGGCGTTTCGAAATGCGCCGGTGCAAGGCGGTCCACCAGCTGCATCTGCTCCCAGTCGAGCGCCGCGCGCAACGCATCGGTCAGCTCCATCTTGCGCAGATCGGCCTCGGTGCGCGCCTTGCCAAGGTAGGGCAACAGCCAGTCCTCGGCAGAGGCGAGCAACCCCTCGTCGGAGAAATCGGGTAGGTCGGCGCCCTGCCCGCGCAACAGCTCCACCCGCGCCTGCAGGCGGCGTGCCGCCGCGCTCATCGGCAGCCCGATCTGGCGCAGCCCGGCCAGCGCTCCATGGGCCAGCGCCTCGCGCGGGGCGTCCTTCCAGACGCGATCGTCGAGCACAAGCGCCCCGAAGCGCTCCTGCCTGCGCGCGATCACCCGGCCCTCGCGTTTCGACCAGTCGCAGACGTCCTCCCAGGCGATCTGGTCGGCATAGAGGCGACGCAGTTCGGCCTCGGAAATCGCGATGCCCTGCCGCACTTTCGCCTCGCGCGGATCGCCGTCGAGATCGCTCACCACGATCAGCCTTTGCGCCCCCAGCGGATCGCCCTCGGCCACAACCGCCCCCTTGCCACCCGAAAGCACAAAGCGCGGCGCATCGCCCTTGCGGCGCAGGCCCACACGATCAGGGTATGCGAGCGCGAGCTGCTCGGCGGGGGAATAGCTCTCACGCGTGTCGGGCGCGAGACGGGCGAGACGCTTCGCCTCGGAGCGGATACGTTCGATCGTGCCGCGATGGGGCGTGTAGGGGTGGCGCGCCTCGAAGCGTCTGGGATCGCGAACGGCACTGAGGCGCAGGGTCAGATCGGCGGGCGCGCCACGCAGCGGATCGCGCTCGGCCAGAAGCGCCGCGAGGGGCGCGGCCTCCGCACCCGCCGTCAGCAGCATATGGCCAAGCCGCGGATGCAGCGGCAGTTTCGCGAGCTTGCGCCCATGCTCGGTGATCAGCCCGGATTTCAGCGCGCCCAATTCCTCCAGCAGCGCGCGCGCCTCGGCCATCGCATGTGCAGGCGGCGGGGTCAGGAAGGCCAGATCCTCGCCATCGCTGCCCCAGACCGCGAGTTCCAGCGCTAGCCCCGTCAGGTCCGCCACCTCGATCTCGGGCGGGGCGAAGGCGGGCAGCGCCCCTTCCGCGCCCTTGGTCCAAAGCCGGTAACAGATCCCCTCGGCCACGCGCCCCGCACGGCCCCGGCGCTGCTCGGCCTCGGCACGGCTCACGGGCTCGGTGACCAGCCGCGCCATGCCGGAACTCGGATCGAACCGCGCGCGCCGCGCCTTGCCGCCGTCGATCACGACGCGGATATCCTCGATCGTCAGCGAGGTCTCGGCGATGGCGGTGGCCAGCACCAGTTTGCGCCCCGAGGGTGCGGGCGTGATGGCGGCGCGTTGGGCGGCGAACTCCATCGCCCCGAACAGAGGCCTGATCGCGATATCATCGGGCAAGCGCCCCTTCAGTAGCCCCTCAACGCGGCGGATCTCACCCTCGCCCGGAAGGAAGGCCAGCAGGCTGCCGCTCGTCGCCCCGGCGGCCTCCACGATCAACCCCGCCATCGCCGCCTCGAAGCGCATCGAGCTATCCACCGGACGATCCAGCCAGCGCGTCTCGACCGGATAGGCACGCCCCTCGGATACCACGATCGGCGCATCGTCCAGCAACGCCGCCACCGGCTCGGCATCGAGCGTCGCCGACATCACCACCAGCGCCAGATCGGGCCGCAGCGCGCCGCGCACCTCCCAGGCCAGCGCCAGCCCGAGATCGGCATTGAGCGAGCGTTCGTGAAATTCATCGAAGATCACGCAGCCGATGCCGGACAGCTCCGGGTCCGATTGCAGCACGCGGGTCAGGATGCCCTCGGTCACCACCTCGATCCGGGTGGTTTTCGAGACCTTCGCTTCGCCCCTGATCCGGTAGCCGACCGTCTCGCCCACCTTCTCGCCCAAGGTCTCGGCCATCCGTTCGGCGGCGGCGCGCGCGGCCAACCGGCGCGGCTCGAGCATCACGATCCGGCCTTCAACCTGATCGAGCAGCGCCAGCGGCACGCGCGTCGTCTTGCCCGCCCCGGGAGGCGCCATCAGCACCGCGCGGCCATGCGCCAACAGCGCCGCCCGCAGCTCGGGCAGCACCGCATCAATCGGAAGGGAGAGGTTGTCCTTGCTCACCCGGCCCTTATCGCCGAGTGAGGCGGCCTTTTCCATAGATCGTATCGGTTTCGATCCGGTCGACCTGCAAACCGCCCTTAGCGCTCGGATCGTAATAGAGGGTGAAGGCGAAGCGGCTCTTCTCCTTCATGTCCTTCTCCGAGAAGCCCTCGAGCCTGCGATACTCGCCCGAGCAGACGAGCCCCTTGCCATCGGGCTTGGGATCGAACAGGCGCACCTGAGACCGCCGCGCCCCGTCATACATCTTCACGTCAAGCTTGCAGGCCTCGTCGCGCGGCACGTCGCGCAGCACCGCATAAAGCGCGGTCAGCGGGTCGACCGTGCCGCCCTGTTTCGCCGGATCGACGTCGCGGTCCTTGGGCTTGCGCGGCGGCACGCGGCTGACCGAAACCGGGGTGCCGTTGTTGTAGATGATCTCATGGCGGGAATCGCGGTTCGGCGCGTCATCCACCTCGGTATATTTGAGCGGAGTGAAGCGGCCATCCGAAAACAGTCCCGAAACACTCGCGGTGAACTTGATCTTGCGCAGGAACCCCACGAGCCCCGCCGTCTGCAACACACCGTTCGCGCCATAGGCGCCCTCGGTGATCTTGCCATTGATCGAAAGTTCGCCCGCGCGGATACCCTTGAGCTCCACGTCGAAAACGATCCGGTCGCTCTGATCGGCGCGCGCCGGCACGGCGGCAATCGGCGTTGCGAGCATGGCCGCGGCCATGACACCGGCGAGCGGCCAAGAGATGCGGGTCAGAAGAGAGGTCATTGCTTTGTTCACCTCGGGAATTTTCCATTCGCTCTGGACATAGGTCGCAGGGTGAAGGCAAGTAACCGATAAGTCTTCACGTCTCATGTCAGTTTTGACACGAAAGCAAAAAATCAGCGAAAGCCCGCCGATGAGTGACCAAAGCCCCGCCGATCTCGCCACCCGCATCCTCGCCGCCGACCGCAGGGCCCTTGCCCGCGCGATCACACTGGTGGAATCGGGACGCGCCGAGCACCGCGCGAAGGCCACGGCGCTACTGGACGCACTGGCCGGCGAAGGGCGTCAGGCGCTGCGTATCGGGCTCTCGGGCACGCCGGGCGTCGGCAAATCGACCTTCATCGAGGCCTTCGGGATGATGCTGACGGCCAAGGGGCTGCGCGTCGCTGTGCTGGCGGTCGATCCCTCCTCGGCGCGCTCGGGCGGCTCGATCCTCGGCGACAAGACCCGCATGGAGCGCCTCTCGCGCGATCCCAACGCTTTTATCCGCCCCTCACCCTCGCAAGCCCATCTCGGCGGTGTCGCGCGGCGCACCCGCGAGGCGGTGAGCCTGTGCGAGGCCGCAGGCTTCGACGTGGTGCTGATCGAGACCGTGGGCGTCGGCCAGTCCGAGACGCTGGTGGCCGAGATGGTGGATCTCTTCGTTCTGCTGATGGCGCCCGCGGGCGGCGACGAGCTGCAGGGCGTCAAACGTGGCATCATGGAGATGGCCGACCTGATCCTGGTGAACAAGGCCGATGGCGATCTGAAACCGGCGGCAATGCGCACGGTGGCCGATTACGCGGGCGCACTGCGCCTGCTGCGCAAACGCCCGCAGGATCCCGAGGGGTTCCCCAAAGCGCTGCCCGTCTCGGCGATCGAGGAACACGGGCTGGAAAAGGCTTGGGAAGAGATGCAGACTCTCGCCGAATGGCGTCGCGCGAACGGGCATTTCGACCGCCGCCGGGCCGAGCAGGCGCGCCACTGGTTCGAAGCCGAAGTGCGCGAGGGGCTGCTGGCCCGGCTGCGCGAAGATCCGCAGATCCGCGCGAAGATGACCGAGCTCGGCGATGCAGTGGCCGATGGGCAGAACGCGCCTTCGGCGGCGGCGGCCACGATGCTGGAGTTGCTGCACGGCTAGGCCGCCGCGCAATCCTCACATATCGCTTTCGGTTTTGCCAAGCTGCGGATCGCCATGGGTGATCTCGCCGTGGGTCATGCCGCCATGGCTGACCTCACCATGGGTGACCGGATCGTCTTGCGTCATGTCCTGACCGCGTTCGAGATCCACAGGCACATCGAGCACCATCGTTCCCGCCTTCTCGAAGACCAGCGTCAGGCGCACCAGATCGCCCTGATGGATCGGATGGCCAAGCCCCATCATCATCACGTGATCGCCGCCACGGGCCAGCAGATGCCCCCCATGGGCGGGGATCGGGAAGCCGCCCTCGACCTCGCGCATCTGCATCTCGCCATTGGGGCCGACCTGATGGGTGTGCAGCTCGACCCGCGCCGCGAGATCGGAACTGGCCGAGACGAGCCGGTCGTCGCGATCGGTGGTGTTGCGGATATCCATGAAGGCCGCTGCCGATTTCGCGATCGGGCTGGAGCTGCGCACATAGGCGTCGACGATTTCGATTTCGTCGGCGAAGGCGGGCATGGCGATCGTGCAGGCGGCCGCCAGCATCAGGAATTTGCGGATCATAGGGGTGTCCTCCTCATGGCCCCTCCTCTGTCGGAAGGTGGCCGGTTCGCGCGTGGCCCTCAAGCTAGCGCGTCGCGCAAGGCGATGCAAAGCCAAGACCGACCTGGCATCCTCCGCGCATGGCAAAAGCCCCGCCGGGACAACCAGCGGGGCCTTCGCAATCTTGTCGGATCACGAGGATCAGGCGGCAGCCTGGGCCTTTTCGATCGCTTTCTTGATCTTCAGCGCCTTCGCCGACAGCTCTTCGTTCTTCGCCTTGGCGAGGAACGCGTCGAGACCGCCGCGATGGTCGACCGAACGCAGGCCGGCCGCGGAGATACGCAGCTTGAAGCTCTGGCCCAGGACGTCCGAGATCAGGGTGACATCGTTCAGGTTCGGCAGGAAGCGGCGACGCGTCTTGTTGTTCGCGTGGCTCACTTTGTTGCCCGTGGTCGGGCCCTTGCCGGTCAGTTCGCAAACGCGCGACATGGCATTCTTCCTTCGTTTCTTTCCCGGCCAGCCCACGCGAATCGCGCTCCGGCCCCAACATCAAAGGGCGCCGTCTGGCAGCGCCCGAAAATCCGTTGGCGCGGAATAAGGCCAAACCTGCTCCGCGTCAAGTCGCTCAAGCCGTTTTTATGGAGGCATGGGGGCCTTTGATCGCCCTGTTTTACCAGCCCCGCTGCGCCAGATGGCGCAAACCCTGCGTCACATCGGTTCGCACGGCCAGCCTCAGCGCCGGTTCGTCCCCTGCCCTGAGAGCTGCGAGAATCATCCGGTGATGGCGCGGCGGCTCGTTGCGCTGCACCTTGTTGTAGAGCGCGCGCATCGTCGGGCCGAGTTGCAACCAGACCGTCTCGATCACCGCCAGCATCGCGGGCGCCTGAGCACGCAGGTAGAGCGTGCGGTGAAATTCGAGGTTGGTGCGGATATAGCCCACCGCATCCTGTTTCGCGACAGCTTCGGCATTGGCCACATTGACCGCGCTGAGGCGGTCGATCAGTGCGAGGTGGGCACGCGGCAAGGCCCGCGCCGACAGTTCCGGCTCGATCAACGCCCGCAAGGCGGCCAGCTCCTCGATGCGCTCGTTCGACAGCTCCGGCGTTGTCACCCGCCCCGAGCTCGACAGCGTCAGAGCCCCTTCCGCCACCAGCCGCCGCAGCGCCTCACGCGCGGGTGTCATCGAAACATTGTATTGCTTGCCCAGCCCCCGCAGCGTCAGCGCCGTGCCGGGCAACAGCTCTCCCACCATGATCTGCTGGCGCAGGTTCCGGTAAAGCCGGTCATGCGCAGCCGTTTCGATCGGACGGGTGGTAATCGTGGTCATGGCGCTTTTGTGATCACGTTTGCAGCGTCCGTCAATCGCGAAACCGGATTGCATGGAGCGCAGAGCCATCGCGCTTGAGCCAGGCGCGCTCGGCTTTGAACCCCGGACGCAACTCTGCCACGACGCGCCAGAAAGCGGGCGAATGGTTCATCTCCGCGAGATGCGCGACCTCGTGGGCAGCGACGTAATCGAGCACCTCCGGCGGCGCCATGATCAGCCGCCAGCTGTAGGAAAGCGCCCCCGAGGCGCTGCACGACCCCCAGCGCGAACGGGTGTCGCGCAGGGTAATCGAGGAGAAGGGCCGACCAAGCTGGCCCGCATATCTCTCGCTTGCCGCTTGCAGCCGTACCCTCGCGGCATGTTTGAAAAAGGTCTCGAGCCGCACCCCCAGCCGCGCTGGATCCTCGGGCGCGATCAGCCGCTCCCCCTCGATGCGCGGTGCGCGCAAGGCCCCGGGCTCGATGCGCAGCGCCCGCCCTTCGAAGGGGATCTCGACACCGAATCGCACCTGTCGCACCGGCGCGACCTCGTCGAGCACCTTGCGCAACCAATCGGTCTGCGCCCGCGCGAATGCCAGCGCCGCGCGCTCGCTCGCGCCGCGCGGGATCGTCAGCGCCACGCGCCCGTCGACCCGCGAAACCCGCAGCGAGAAGCGCCGCGCCTTGCCCGAGCGGCGCAGGACCAGCTCCAGATCGGGCAGCTCGGGAATGTGCGGTTCGCGGGGCAATGTCTCTCCCTTGGGCGGGCCGCGCAGTCGCAGCCCTGAAAAAACGCGCGAAAAGGCTTTGACACCCAGCCTGTGCTGTGGCAGTTGGCTGCGACTCTGCTGGATAAGTGTGCAGGAGAATTCCATGCCGAAAGAGGAATGGGGCGTCAAGCGTCTCTGCCCGCATTGCGCGAGCCGCTTCTACGACCTGAATAACGACCCGATGACCTGCCCGGTCTGCAACAACACCTTCACGCTGGAGGCGTTGAACGCCGGCAGCACGCGCACTCTGGTCACCGACAAGACCGCGTCGCAGAAGGAAGAGGACATCGACCTCGAAGATGACGATCTCGACGCCGACACCGGCGACGTGGATCTCGACGATGATCTGCTCGAGGATGACGATGACGACAACGTCTCGCTCGACGACATCGCCGATGTCAGCACCGAGGACAAGGAAGACAGCTGACCGGGTTACCCCGGACGGGTTCGGATCGAGGCGCGAGGGCATCCCTTCGCGCCTTTTTCCATGCCTGCCACGCGCCTGCAGCCCCACCTCATTCCGTGCGGGCGATCGCGTCCGGCGCCGGTTTTCCTCCGCTGCCGCAAGGGAATAACCGTTGCCACGGAAAATCCGCGCGGAACGCGCAAAATTCCTCTTGCGCCCTCTCGGCGCTTTGCCTATACGCCTCCCCACGCAGCCGGGCACGCCCCGCGCTGGACCTCCGGTGGGGCCATAGCTCAGTTGGGAGAGCGCTTGAATGGCATTCAAGAGGTCAGGGGTTCGACTCCCCTTGGCTCCACCAAATCGCACTTTTGTGTTGAGAAATCCGCTAACACCTTGAATGGAAAGGTGATTTTAGCGGTTCGATAACCTCCATCGCGACTGTATCGCAGAGGCTCTGCGAAAGCCAATTTCAGCACAGTTCGCTTGAAGGCGAATCCGCCCTTTTCGTAAAGAAACCAAGGGTTTCCCAGAAATGTCAGGGCGTGTTCGATAAATTCCTCTAGGCGCCCCTTCGGAGGCACAATTTGCGCCGCCTGTTCGGAAAGCCTGATCTTCTGCCGTTCCAGCTTTTCGATCCGCGCTTCATACGCCTGAATGACAGACGGGCTCGTCGCTTCGACGATCCGATCAAGGAGCGCCTCAGTCTGGCCGTCGATGTCCTTAATCTGGGACTCTAGCGTCTTTCTGGCGCTACGCGCCTCGGTGAGACGCATTTCCCAAACGTCGATGAACATGGCCCTGACCAGATCGAAGAGCTGCGTGGCGGGTTGCAGAGAGCGAAGGATCGCTTCCGCTCCCTCTTCGATATCGGCACGCGGGATAGACTTGCGTTTAGACGCGCAGTCGGGCGTGTCGCAAAGGTAGTAGGGATAGTGCTTGTTGCGCCCCTTGGACCAACAAGAGGTCATAGCCTTCCCGCAATCGTCGCACAGCACGAATCCCCGTAGCGGGAAATCTTCGTTGATGTCCTTGCGCGCGGAAGCGTTGGCATTGCCCTTGAGGCGCGCCTGGACGCGCTCATGCGTGGCAAAGCTGATAAGGGGCTCATGATGCCCTTTGCGCAAGCTGACGCCCCAATTGGGGGCCTCGACGTATCCCGCGTAGGTTGGACGTTCCAAGATTTCCCTAACCTTGGTGATGCGGACGCTGCCGTCATCGGAGGATTTCGGGAAATCAGGCTTACTCTCAAAGAAGCGCATCACCTCGCTCTGTGACGCGAGCCGCCCGCTGGCATAGCTTTCGAGCGCCTCGGCGATGATCGAAGCCACAGGCTCGTCACGGACGAGCAACTTGCCATGAATGCGATCCTTGGCGTAGCGGTAGCCCACAGGCGGATGGAAGACATAATAGCCTTTCTCGACCCTCGCCTTCATCTTCTGGATCACCTGCCGCCTGTTCTGCTCGCGTTCCAGCTCGCCTTGGGCCGCAAAGATCGTTTCGACGAATTTGCCCTCGGGCGTATCGTCGAGCTTGAAGTTTAGGCATTCGATCCGCGCGTCGCGTTGCAGAAACTCGCGCCGCAGCTTGATGTGAAACTCGGTATCCCGCGCGAAGCGCTTGAGATCATCGAAGATGACCACGTAGTCCTTGTCGGGCTGCGCATCGAGGTAGGTCAGTAGCGCGACCATGCCGGGCCGTTTCATGAAGTCGCCGCCGCCCGACGCATCGTCGGGGAACACGGCTTCGACCTCGTAGCCTTGCGCAGCCGCATATTGGCGGCAACGATGCTCCTGACCTTCGAGGCCGCTGCCTTCGGTCTTCTGCTTTGTGCTGGACACGCGGCAGTAGATGACCGCGCGCGTGTCCCCTTGTTCAATGTTTTTGTTCGTCATTCTACCTCCAGACCGCCCATCGGGCCGGAATTTCTATTGGTTCCAAGATTTGGCTGCTCCTTCGATCTTACCCGATCCAAGGCCGCTTTGGGGCTCTGAGTGCGGTTTTCGACGTCTTTTCCACTGAATTCTTCCAGTGGGCGCACCTCAAATCCCAGATTGAACCGCCCCATGTTTGCCGGAGGCTCCAACTCCTGAGTAGGATGGAGCATCATGAGCAAGACGACGAACAAGTTT
>NZ_MPZW01000006.1:0-248804 GCF_002020275.1 Thioclava sp. L04-15
GGGCGTCACCAGCCCGTCACCCTGAGCAAAGCCGGGAAACTCTGCCTAAGGGCGGTAGAGCTCTGGGGTGCGGATCACGGTATGTCGAGGATTCCTAAGCAATGCGCTATTTTTGGGGAGCACACCAAATGACCGGTTCCCAATTTACTCGTTCATTTGCTCGACTGTTCTTCACTGCAAAGTCGGTCGGTTCTCGTGCGCCACGAGACCATCGATCAGCTTGATCACCGCGCGCAGATCCCAGCCGTGCTCGGCGCCTCGCAGCATGTCCGCCAGCGCGTCGGCCGTATCCGCCGGCAGGCCGCGCGCCGCCCCTTCGCGGCGCGCGAAATACGCCAGATGCGCGCCAGAGAGCGGCGGGATATCGAGCACGCGACAGCGGCTCAGCAGCGGCGCAGGCACGGCCCGGCGATCGTTCGATGTCAGGATCCAGCTGATCCAGCGCATGTCGAAGCGCACCCGATAATAGGGGCAGTTCCAGGTCCGGGCGCTGAGGGGTTCGAGCAGCGGCAGGAGCGCATTGCTCAGCGCAAAGCTGAAGCCTCGATCTGAACGCACATCGCCGACCTTATCCACCTCGTCGATCACGATGACCGGATTACCGAAACGCTCGCGCAGAATGAGTTCCACAGGTCGGCCGGGTTGGGCCGTCGCCCAACCTCTTTGACTGCCCGCAACCGCGAAGCCCGCGGGTTCGTTCGCGGCATCGATCAGTTCCGAGGGCATGCCGATCAACTCCGCCAAGCGACGCGCCCAATGGCTCTTGCCGATGCCCGGAGGTCCGTCGAGCAAGAGGGGCGGGAAGCGCACCGCCGGAGCACCCTCGCGCACGCTTTCGCGCAAGGCGTGCCAGGCGATCTCGCTCGCGCGGGTCATCCAGGGCATCTCCTCGTGCAGAGCGGCGGCGATCTCGTCGGCGCAGTGTTCGCTCGCGAGCCGCACCATGCGCACGCCGTGTTTGAGCCCCGCCAGCGCCTCACGTGCCTCACGGCCCAGATGCGCCATTCCTGACGCGCGGAGCCGCCGATCGGCGAGGGCAGAGGCCCGACGCCGGATCCTGTCGCCATCGTGCAAGCTGGGGCGACACGCACGCATAGCGTCGTCCCAGCACTCATCATCGAGCACCGCGTCGAAGTCAGCCGGATCGTGGCCCTGTGCGACCCAACGCAGTTTGCGCAAGAATCTGGTGAGTTCGGCCTCGATCTTCGCGGGCGAGGTTTCAAGATCGAAGCGTAGATCACAGATCGGGAAATGGTCGGACATGGCAGGCTCCTTCTGGTCAGGCGGCATGCGCCGCTGACGCCCCTCGCGAGACGGCTGTTCGCGAGGCGTCGATGATGAGGAACCCGGGTTTGGGTGGAGGTTAAGTCGATTTCGCGAGGCGACGTCAACCGGGCCGGAGCGCCGGAAAACGGGTCAGAAAGCTCCCTTGCCGGAGATCTGACAAAGCATTGAAATGAAAGAAAAACCACCGAAGGCAGAGCCTTCGATGGTCACTTTATGCTTTCCGGAATGGACAAAAACCTACCGGAATGGACATTTTATGCGGCGCTCAATAGCTTCCGCCCCTCGCCCGTCTCACCCGCACTTGCTGTGGCCGCAATCGGCGCAGGTCATGCAGCCTTCGACCATCCGCATCGCGTAGCTGCCACAGGACGGGCAGGCTTTGCCGCGCGGGGCTTCACCGACGATCATGCGCTCGGCTTCGGGGTCGGATTTCAGGCCCATTCCCTCGCCTTCGATGAAGCCCGTCGCGATCATGTGGCGCTCGATCACACCGCCGATCGCCGCGAGGATCGAGGGGACGTATTTGCCCTGCATCCAAGCGCCGCCGCGCGGGTCGAACACGGCTTTCAGCTCTTCGACCACGAAGGACACATCCCCGCCGCGGCGGAACACGGCCGAGACCATGCGGGTCAGCGCGACGGTCCAGGCGAAATGCTCCATGTTCTTGGAGTTGATGAAGACCTCGAAGGGACGGCGATGGCCGCCTTGGACGATGTCATTGATGGTGATGTAGATCGCGTGCTCGGAGCCCGGCCACTTGATCTTGTAGGTCGAACCTTCAAGCGCGGCGGGACGGTCGAGCGGCTCGGTCAGGTAGACCACCTCGGCGCCCTGATCGACTTCCGGCGCCTTCTCCTCTTTCTCGGAGACGCTGAGAACCGAGCCCGTCACATCGTTCGGGCGGTAGGTGGTGCAGCCTTTGCAGCCCGTGTCCCAGGCCTCCATATAGACCGATTTGAACTCCTCGAAGGCGATATCCTCGGGGCAGTTGATGGTCTTGGAAATGCTCGAGTCGATCCATTTCTGCGCCGCCGCCTGCATCCGGACGTGATCGAGCGGCGCGAGGGTCTGGGCGTTGACGAAATAGTCGGGCAGCGGGGTGTCGCCGAACTTGTCGCGCCACATCTGCACGGCGTAATCGACCACCTCTTCCTCGGTGCGTGAGCCGTCGGGCTGCAGCACCTTGCGGGTATAGGCATAGGCGAAGACCGGCTCGATGCCGCTCGACACATTGCCCGCGTAAAGTGAGATCGTCCCGGTCGGTGCGATCGAGGTCAGCAGTGCATTGCGGATGCCGTGGGTGCGGATCGCCTCGCGCACATCATCATCCATCTGCAACATATTGCCGGAGTTGAGATATTTCTCGGCATCGAAGAGCGGGAACGCGCCCTTTTCCTTCGCCAGATCGACCGAGGCGAGATAGCTCGCCCGCGCGATCAGCTTCATCCAGGCCTCGGTCTGGGCGGCGGCCTCTTCCGAGCCATAGCGCAGGCCCAGCATCAAAAGCGCATCGGCCAGCCCCGTCACGCCAAGACCGATACGACGCTTGTTCTGCGCCTCTTCGCGTTGCTGTTCCAGCGGGAAGCGCGAGGCGTCGACCACGTTATCCATCATCCGCACGGCGAGCCGCACCAACTCGTCGAGCTTGGCCGGATCCAGTTCGGCATTGCCTTCGAACGGGTTGGTCACCAGACGTGCGAGGTTGATCGAGCCAAGCAGGCAGGCGCCATAGGGCGGCAGGGGCTGCTCGCCGCAGGGGTTGGTCGCGGCGATCTGCTCGACATAGTTGAGATTGTTCATCTTGTTGATGCGGTCGATGAAGATCACGCCCGGCTCGGCGTAATCGTAGGTCGCGCGCATGATCTTGTTCCACAGATCACGGGCGTTGAGCGTGTGATAGACCTTGCCGCCGAATTGCAGATCCCACGGCTTGTCGGCCTTCACGGCTTCCATGAAGGGATCGGTCACCAGCACCGACAGGTTGAACATGCGCAGCCGCGCCGAATCCTGCTTGGCGGTGATGAAATTCTCGATATCGGGGTGATCGCAGCGCATCGTCGCCATCATCGCACCGCGGCGCGAGCCCGCCGACATGATCGTGCGGCACATCGCATCCCAGACATCCATGAATGACAGCGGGCCCGAGGCATCGGCGGCCACGCCCTTCACCTCGGCGCCGCGGGGCCGGATGGTGGAGAAGTCATAACCGATTCCACCGCCCTGCTGCATCGTCAGCGCGGCTTCCTTCAGCATATCGAAGATCCCGCCCATGTTGTCCGGGATCGTCCCCATGACGAAGCAGTTGAACAGTGTCACCGCGCGGCCCGTCCCCGCACCTGCGGTGATCCGTCCAGCCGGAAGATATTTGAAATCTTCCAGCGCGTTGTAGAACTTCTCTTCCCACTCCGCAGGTTCGTCCTCGACCTCGGCCAGTGCCCGCGCGATGCGTCGCCAGCTATCTTCCACCGTCGCGTCGATGGGCGTGCCGTCCTGTTCTTTCAGGCGGTATTTCATGTCCCAGATCTGCTCGGCGATGGGGGCGGCAAAACGGCTCATTCGGTCCTCTCGACGGTCGGTGCGGATATGCTCAGAAATCAGACGCCCCCGCCGCATATCGTGCGCCGGGGGCGGATAAACACTATACCTAAGGCCCCTCGTCCTGACCAGACGCAAATCGGACATTGCCGCGACGGGATCAAAATCCTAACTAGAAACCATGGGAGAGAATGACACCGTCAATCTGATCAAACTTTGCGTGGGCGCCGAGAAGGTCGAGGACCTGATCGCGTGGCAGGCCAGTCGCTACGGCAAGGGCCCGGCGATGCATGTCACGCGGATGTGGCCGAAACGCGCGGATGAGATCCTGAACGGCGGCTCGCTCTACTGGGTGTTCAAGGGGGCCGTGCTGGCGCGACAACGCGTGCTGGAACTGTCGGAAGTGATGGGCGCAGACGGGATCGCCCGTTGCGCGATCGTTCTCGACCGGGAAGTGGTGCGCACCGAGGCACTGATGCGCCGTCCCTTCCAGGGCTGGCGCTATCTCAAACCCGAGGACGCCCCGCGCGATCTGCCCCAAGGGCGTGCCCGAGAAGACGCGCTGCCCCGCGAGCTTGCCGTGGCGCTCGCCGAGATCGGTCTGCGTTAAGAGGCAAGCCAGCTTTCTGCGGCTTCGCGTGCGGTGAAAATGCGCAGACCGTCGCCCTCGCCCTGCATCGTCGCCTCGTCGCGCATGTCTTCCGGCACGACCAGCGCGCAGCGTTGTGCCTGCCCGTCGCGGCACGCGCGGCGCATCCCGCCTACAAGCTCGGCCATATAGCCATCGAAGCGCGGCGCAACCTCAACCAGCAGGCTTTCGGTTGGCGCGACCATGCGCAATGCCTCGGTCACATCGCGCGCCAGAACCGTGCCGGAGACATCGAGTCCCGCGACGCCCGCAGGGCTGTTGTCCATCTTCTCGATCATCGGCCCTCTCCTTCAACAGATTACAGTCCAGTCAGGAAAAACGCCCGAGCAGAGGGACCGTTCCGTCACAAGCGCGGGATCTCAGCCCCGCAAGGCACGGATGCGGGCGACGAGCTGACGGGTCGAGCCGTCCTTGCCCTCCCCGGAATCCTCGCCGCTCAGCACAGGGGCCAGTGCAAGCGCCAGTTCCTTGCCAAGCTCGACCCCCCATTGGTCGAAGCTGTTGATCCCGAGGATCACGCCCTCGACGAAGACGCGGTGCTCATAAAGCGCAACAATCCCGCCGAAGACCTCCGGCGTCAGTTTGGGATAAAGCAGAGTCGTCGATGGCCGCGAGCCGGGGAAAACACGGTGGCGCGCCTGACGGTCGAGCTCGGCCCCATCGAGCCCTTTCTTGCGCATGATCGCGGTAGCCTCGTCGAGCGAACGCCCGCGCATCAACGCCTCGGATTGGGCAAGACAGTTGGCCACGAGCAGAAGATGCTGATGCGCCAGATCGGGTTCGTGCCCTTCGGCGGCGACCATGAATTCGCACGGGATCACCCGCGTGCCCTGATGGATCAGCTGGTAGAAAGCGTGCTGACCATTTGTGCCCGGCTCGCCCCAGACGACGGGACCAGAGTTATAGGGTAGATCCTTGCCATCCATGCTGACGCGCTTGCCGTTGCTCTCCATTTCGAGTTGCTGGAGATAGGCGGGCAGCCGTGCGAGCCGCTGATCGTAGGGCAGAACGGCGCGCGTGGCGTAGTCACAAAACTGGTTATGCCAGATGCCCACCAGCGCGAGCAGCACCGGCAGGTTCTCGGCGTAGGGCGCTGCGCGGAAATGCGCATCCATCACAGCCGCGCCCTTGAGGAAATCGGCGAAATCCTCCGGCCCGATCGCGATCATCAGCGACAGCCCGATCGGCCCCCACATCGAATAACGACCACCGACCCAATCGGCGAAGCCGAAGACGCGCGACGCGTCGATCCCGAAGGCGGCGGTTTTCTCAGCCGAGGTCGAGAGCGCCGCGAATTGCTGTGCCGGGTCCGCGACCTTCACGGCCATCCAGCGCTTCGCCGTCTCGGCATTGGTCATCGTCTCGATTGTGGTGAAGGTCTTCGAGGCCACGATCACCAGCGTCGTCTCGGGGTCCAAATCGGCCAGCGTGTCATGGATATGCGCGCCATCGACATTCGAGACGAAATGGCAGCGCGGCCCGTCGTGATAGGGCGCGAGCGCGAGCGTGGCCATCGCCGGGCCGAGATCGGAGCCCCCGATACCGATATTGACCACATCGGTGATCGCACCCCCTTGCCCCGTGAACTTGCCCTCGCGCACATCGCGGGCGAAATCCACCATCCGCGCATAGGTCGCGCGGACCTCCGGCATGACGTTTTCGCCATCGACGAAAACGTCCGTGTCGAGGTTACGCAGCGCCGTGTGCAGCACAGCGCGGCCTTCGGTCTCGTTGATCTTCGCGCCCGAGAACATCGCTTCGGCGCGGGCGGCCACGTCCTTTTCCTCGGCCAGTTCCACCAGCAGATCCAAGGTCTCCGCGTCGATATTCGTCTTGGAGAAATCGAACAGGAACGGCCCGCTCTCGCGACTGAACCCTGCCGCGCGGTTTTCATTTTCGAACAATTCCGCGATCTGGCGGTTTTGTACGGATTGCGCCTTGTCGAGGAGGTCTTGCCAGATGGTCATCGTTTACTCAGCCCAGTGAACGGTCGCGTCTTTGAGAACGGCGCGCACCGGCGCCTGTTCCACGGGAAGTTTCTCGGCGGCTTCGATGGCTTTGCGCTTCTCGTTACCGGTGATCAGGATATGGGTGTGCATCGCGTCGCGCAGCACGGGCGCCGAGAGCGTGATGCGCGGCTCGCCCGCGGCCTCGGCCCGCATTGGCAGCAGGATCGGCGCATCGTCCGACAGTGCCTCGGCCAACCGGTCCGCGCCGGGAAAAAGGCTCGCGGTGTGCATATCCGCGCCCATGCCCAGAAGCAGGACCGAAATCGGCAGATGCGGCTTGATACCCTCGGCCAGTTCTTCCATCCGGTCTTCGGGCCGCGGCGCGTCGGCATAAAGCGGCACAAGCGTCGCCTTGGCCGCGCGCCCGGTCAACAGACGTTCGCGGATCAGCCGGGTGTTCGAGCGCTCGGAACTTTCGGGAACCCAGCGCTCGTCATTGAGCAGCACAGCGACCGACCCCCAATCGAGATCGACACCCGAGAGAATATCGAAGATCGGCCCCGGCGTGGTCCCGCCGGGCACCGAAAACGTGGCATGCCCCTGCGTCTGGATCGTCTCGCGCAGCTGGCTCGCGATGCGATCGGCGAGCCCCATCATCAGGAACTCGCGATCGGGGTAACTCTTGAAAATCATTCGCGGATCTCCCGCCAGCGGCGCCCGTCTCGATGCATCAGCATCAGCGCGTCATCGGGCCCGGAGGAGCCACTGTCATAAGGCTGCGGCTTGTCGCCCCGCTCTTCCCAGCCCTCGATGATCGGATCGGTCCAGGCCCAGGCGGCCTCGACCTCGTCGCCACGCATGAACAGCGTCTGGTTGCCCCGGATCACATCCATGATCAGGCGCTCATAAGCATCGGTAATGTCCGCCTCCTCGCCGAGGGCTTCGGCGAAGGACATATCGAGCGGAACCTGCACGAGGCGCATCCCGCCCGGTCCCGGCTCCTTGATCATCATCTTGAGGTTCATCCCCTCGTTGGGCTGGAGCCGGATCACCAGCACATTCTCGCGCCATTCGCCCTCGGCCTCGTCGAAGATCAGATGCGGCGGCTCCTTGAAGGTGATCGCGATCTCGGACGTTCGCGCGCGCAGGCGTTTGCCGGTTCGCAGATAGAATGGCGTATTCACCCAGCGCCAGTTCGCGATATGGCATTTCATCGCGATATAGCTCTCGGTCTTGGAAGCCGGGTTCTCGGCATCCTCGAGATACCCCGGCGCATCCTTGCTCGCCTGGTATTGCCCGCGCACCATATCGGCCGGCGCGACGGGTTGAAGCGCGCGGATCACCTTGAGCTTCTCGTCGCGCACCGCGTCCGGGTCGAAGTGATAAGGCGGCTCCATCGCGATCAGGCATAGAAGTTGCATGAGGTGGTTTTGCACCATGTCACGCATTGCGCCCGACTTGTCGTAATACGATCCGCGCCCCCCCACGCCGACCGTTTCGGCCACGGTGATTTGCACATGGTCGACGAACTGGCTGTTCCAGAGCGGCTCGAAGAGGATGTTGGCGAAACGCACGGCCATCAGGTTCTGAACCGTCTCTTTCCCGAGATAGTGGTCGATCCGATAGATCTGCGTTTCATCGAAATGCTTGGCCAGCGTCGCGTTGAGCGCCCTGGCCGACGCGAGATCGCGGCCGAAAGGCTTCTCGACGACGATCCGCGAGTCCTTGCCGGCGATCCCGCGCTTGTGCAGCCGCTCGGCGAGATCCCCGAAAAGCGCAGGCGCCACCGAGAAATAGAAGGCATTGATCTCTTCGGGGCGCACCTTGGATTTCAGGGCCTCCCAGCCCTCCTCCCCCTTCGCGTCGATCGGCACGTAATCAAGAAGCGCGAGGAACCCCTTGAGGCTTTCCCGATCCCCCGACTGCTTGCCGCCGAACTCGGCGATCGCCGCCGCGGTCTGCTCGCGGAATTCCTCGGGGCTCATCTCGGAGCGCGCGGCCCCGATGATCTGTGAGCCTTCGGGGATCTGGCCCGCGCAGAAGCGACGGAAGAGACCAGGCAGGATCTTGCGGTTGGCGAGATCGCCGGTTGCGCCGAAGATCACCAAATCGAACCGGTCGACGGGAATGACGCGCGAAACCATGGGCTGCTCCGTGTTTGAGATCCGTTAGCGCTAACGCGCCCCTTCTACTCACCTTCGCCCTTCGAGTCTAGCATTGCCAGCCTCTCAAACAATGTCACAGCTGCGATTAAGCGGCCTCGCGGGAGAGAAACGCCTCAAGCGCCTGAATATCCGGCACGATTTCTTCGGCGAGCCCCTCTGCGAAGGCGTCGAATTCCGCTCTCGTCTCCGGCGGGACCGACAGGAGCACCGGCAGATCCGACACCATGGCCTGCGCAATCAGTTCACGGCACCCCCGACCGGCAGCCTCCTGCTTGCCAAACTTGTTGAGCACGACCACAGTCTCCGGCCCTGCACGTTCCAAGGCTGCGGCCACCCGCGCGACCACCTCTTCGAGCGCACCAGCGTCGAGCGAGCACCCCGAAGCGCCCTTGCCCAGGTCCTGCGAGATCGCGCGGATTTCGCCCCCCGGCAGCAGCCGAAGATGCATTTCGCATTCGAAGCTCTGCGGAGCTTGCGCCCGCACCATGCCGATCACCGGTCGCCCCGCTTGCACGAGCCGGTCAGCGAGGTCAGCGAGCAGGCGATCCGCCGTGCCACGGGTCTGGCAAGTGATGAAACCGATCATGACCCTTCAATGACCCCGCCATCGCAGCCGGTCAAGAGGGCGAAAGGGGGCGCCGCCCCCTCTTTCCTTGCGGAAATTCACCCCCGAGATATTTGCATCAAGAAGAAGAAAAGAAACCGCCTTCTTCTTGATCGAAATATCTCGGGGGAGTCCTCGAAGAGGACGGGGGCAGCGCCCCCAGCCAGGTCACAATTTGTCGCCCTCCGGCGACGGGGGCAGCGCCCCCTCTTCAGCCCGCCAGAGCCTTGCCGAAGCGAGGAAGGCGCGCACGTTTCATCAGGGCACGGATCGGCTGGGGTTCGCCGGACAGCCGCTCGGCTTCGGCACGCACGACCTCGGTCACTTGCCGCATTTCCTCGGGATGTTCGGAGAGGAGTTGCCACAAGAAGCCGTCCGGATCGCGCCGGTCCAGACCTTCGCCGGCCAAGGTACCGCGCGGGAAGTCCTGCGCGTTGAAGGTGACGATGGCATCGGCACTCCCCGCGATGGCCGCCGCAAGCACATGGATGTCGTTGTCGTCGGGCAGGACAAGGCGTTGCTCGATCCCCGGTTGCGGTGCGATCTCCGCTTTGGGGAAGGATGCCCGAAGCAGTGCGATTTCGCCGCGTGCAATGGCCTCGTCGGCGGGCGCACGGCGCGCGGCGGCCCGGGCCCATTCCTCCAGAATGCGGGCCGACCAGAGCGGGTGGTAGAGCCCCGCCTTCGCCGCCCCGATCAGAATTTCCCGCAGAACCGTCGGATAGAGAACGCAGGCGTCGAGCAGGATCTTCTGCATCAGTCGAGCCGGAAGAAAAGCGACTTGAGATAGCCCGACTCGGCCAGTTGAGGCAGCATCGGATGATCGGGTCCGGCATAACCGGTATGGATCAGCTGCGCGCTACGGCCCGCCTTGCCGATGCCGCGCGTACAGGCGGCGCGGAACTGCGCCAGATCGGCGGCGTGCGAACATGAGCACAGCACGAGATAGCCACCGCTTTCCACGAGGGGCGCGGCCATCCGCGCGATGCGCTCATAGGCGCGCAGTCCGGCTTGCAGCGCGGGCTTGGCAGGCGCGAAGGCAGGAGGATCGCAGATCACGAGATCGAAGCGCGCGCCTTCCTGGCCCAACGCGTCGAGCTGATCGAAGGCATCGCCCTGACGGGTCGAGAAGCGATCGCCCGCCCCCATCGCCTGCGCACCCTTGGTCGCGAGGTCGAGCGCCGGCGCCGATGCATCGACCGAGATCGCCGAGTGCGCGCCCCCTGCCAGCGCCGCCAGAGCAAAACCGCCAACGTGGGAAAAGACGTCGAGCACCCGCACGCCCTGCGCCAGTCGAGCGGCAAAGGCGTGGTTCGGACGCTGGTCGTAGAAGAGCCCCGTTTTCTGCCCGCCCAGCAGGTCCGCCATGTAGATCGCGCCGTTCATCGGCACCTCGACCGGGGCATCGACACCACCACGCAGCACGAGCGTCTCCTCGGTAAGGCCTTCAAGGTTGCGCGCCCGGCCCGAGCCATTCTTGATGATCGTCGTGACGCCCGTGACCTCGGCCAGCGCAGCCTCCAGATCCGCGATCATCACCTCGGACCAGGCGGCGTTGGGCTGAATCACCGCCGCGTCCCCGAAGCGGTCGATGATGACGCCTGGCAGCCCATCCGCCTCGGCATGGATCAGCCGGTAGAAAGGCGTCGCGAACAACCGCGCGCGCATCTCCTGCGCCCGGCTCAGTTTCGCCGCGATCCAGGCGCGGTCGATCTGTGCCTCCGCATCGCGGCTCATCACCCGCGCGATGATTTTCGAGTTCGGGTTCACCGTGACCGTGGCCAGCGGGCGACGATCGGCGTCCTCGAGTGTGGCGATCGTTCCGGGCGCGATCGTCTTGGTGCGCCGGTCGACGACAAGCTCATCGGCATAGACCCAAGGGAAGCCGTGGCGAATCGCGCGGGCTTCGGCTTTGGGACGCAGGCGGACAACGGGACGGGGCTGGCTCATCGGGCACTCCTTGATCTTGGGCCTTCCTAGCGCCAAGCGCCTGAGCGCGAAAGCCCCGATCCTTGCCAGCGCCCTGCCCCGCCCCACATAAACATGTAGCTTTCCGGGTTGCGACGTTAGCGCTAACATGCTAGAGGACGCGCATCCCTTCGATCCACGCTGTCCGCCACGCCTCCCCACAGGCGGCCGCAGAGCAAGGAAAGGCCCAAGCCGATGACCCTCGACGCCACAATCGCCCGTGTAACCGATCGTATCCGTGCCCGCTCGGAAGGCCCGCGCGGCGCGTATCTCGCCCGGATGCGCGAAGCGGCAGAGGCCGGACCCGCCCGCGCCCACCTGACCTGCGGCAATCAGGCCCATGCCTATGCCGCGATGGGCGACGACAAGGACGCGCTCGCCGAAGGGCGCTCACCGAATATCGGGATCGTCACCGCCTATAACGACATGCTCTCGGCCCATCAGCCCTACGAAACCTATCCGCAGCTGATCAAGGCGGCGCTTCGTGAGGTTGGCGCCACCGCGCAGGTCGCCGGCGGAGTGCCTGCCATGTGCGATGGGGTCACGCAGGGCCAGCCGGGGATGGAGCTGTCGCTTTTCTCGCGCGATGTGATCGCACTCGCGACGGGTGTGGCGCTCAGCCACAACACTTTCGATGCGGCGCTTTATATGGGGGTTTGCGACAAGATCGTGCCGGGCCTGATCATGGCGGCGGCCACCTTCGGCCACATCCCCGCGATCTTCATTCCCGCCGGGCCGATGACCTCGGGCCTGCCCAATGACGAAAAGGCCCGCGTGCGCCAGCAATTCGCCGCGGGCGAAATCGGCCGCGACGAGCTGATGAAAGCCGAGATGGCCTCTTATCACGGCCCCGGCACCTGCACGTTCTACGGCACCGCGAACACCAACCAGATGCTGATGGAGTTCATGGGGCTGCATCTGCCCGGCAGCTCCTTCGTGAACCCGAACACCCCACTGCGCGAGGCGCTGACGGTTGCTGGCGCCAAGCGCGCGGCCGAGATTACAGCGCTTGGCAACGATTACCGCCCGGCCTCGGAAATCCTCGACGAGAAGGCCTTCGTGAACGGGCTCGTGGGGCTGATGGCCACGGGCGGCTCGACCAACCATATCCTGCACCTGCCCGCGATGGCGCGCGCGGCGGGGATCATTCTCGACCTCGAGGATTTCGACGATGTGTCCTCGGTGGTGCCCCTTCTGGCGAAGGTCTATCCGAACGGTTTGGCCGATGTGAACCACTTCCATGCCGCCGGCGGGCTGCAATTCATGATCCGCCACCTGCTGAAATCGGGGCTGCTGCATGAGGACGCCAAGACGGTCGCGGGCGATGGGCTGACGCGCTACACGCAGGACGCCAAGCTGACCGAAGACGGTCTCGTCTGGGTCGAGGGGCCGGAAGACAGCCTCAACGACAAGATCCTGCGCAAACCCGCCGATCCGTTCCAGAAGACCGGCGGCTTGAAGCAACTCAATGGCAATCTCGGGCGCGGCGTGATCAAGGTCTCCGCCGTCGCCGAAGAGCGCCGCCAGATCGAGGCCCCGGTGCGGGTCTTCCACGATCAGGCGGACGTCAAGGAAGCCTTCAAGCGCGACGAGTTCAAGCAAGACACGATCGTCGTCGTCCGCTTCCAGGGCCCCAAGGCGAACGGGATGCCGGAGCTCCACTCGCTCACCCCCACTCTCTCGGTGCTGCAAGATCGCGGGCTGAAAGTGGCGCTGGTGACCGATGGCCGGATGTCTGGCGCGTCGGGCAAGGTGCCCGCCGCGATCCATGTCTCGCCCGAGGCGGCTGATGGCGGCCCGCTCGCCAAGCTGCAGGACGGCGATATCGTGCGGCTCGACGCGGTGACGGGCGAGCTGACTTGCCTCACTGAAGGGTTCGACGCCCGCAGCCCCGTCCAGCCCGATCTGAGCGCCAACCAGTTCGGCATCGGTCGCGAGCTCTTTGCTGCCTTCCGTGCCCATGTCGGCCCCGCGACCTCCGGGGCCTCGGTGGTGCTTTGATTTCTTGCCTCCGGAGGAACTTCTCGGGCTGTTGGAACTCAGAACGCTCTGTCCAATTGCCTCAGATATCCATGCCGGAGGTATTCTGCCCTTTCCGCCCGCGCGGACGTCCAAGACTGGAGTGATCCCATGACCCCTTCCGAACAATCCGCCGCCGCCCGCAAGGTCTGCGAACTCGCCCCGATCGTGCCGGTGATCGTGGTCAAGGACGTGGCCCATGCGGTCCCGCTTGCGAAAGCTCTCATCGCGGGTGGCCTGCCCGCGCTGGAAGTAACCCTTCGCACGCCCTGCGCGCTCGATGCGATCCGCGCGATGGCGGATGTCGAGGGGGGCGTTGTCGGGGCCGGAACGTTGCTCACGCCTGCGGATGTGAAAGCCGCGAAAGCGGCGGGTGCGAAATTCGGGGTCTCACCCGGGGCGACGGATCGTCTTGTGAAAGCCTGCCAGGATGAGGGGCTGGCCCTTTTGCCCGGCGCTGCCACCGCCTCCGAGGTGATGAAGCTCTACGAGATCGGCTACGACGTGCTGAAATTCTTCCCCGCCGAAGCCTCGGGCGGCGCGCCTGCACTGAAGGCCATCGGCGCGCCGATCCCGCAGGTGAGCTTTTGCCCCACGGGTGGGGTCAGCATAAAGAATGCCAATGATTACCTGAGCTTGCCGAACGTTCTTTGTGCAGGTGGATCCTGGGTCGCGCCCGATGCGATGGTGCAGGCGGGCGATTGGGCGGGGATCGAAGCGCTCGCGCGCGAGGCGGCCGCCCTGCCACGCTGAGCGACCCTAGAAGCGCCGTCCGCGCGCGCCGCCGCGCCGCACGGGCGCTCCGCTCTCGCGGGTCAGCCCTTCGCTGAGGACCCGGCTCATCGGGTGCTCGGGCGGCCCTTGATACCCCACCAAAACCGTCCGGATCGCCTCTTTCGCATCCAGACCCGGAGCAAGGCTCAGCGCCCAATCCATGAAGATCGACCGGCATTCGGCCTCGCCGATCCCGTCGATCTTGTAGCTCTCGCGGATCAGCCCTTTCGGATCCGCCTCGTTCATATCCATCAGTTTGCGCCCCATTCAGCCCCCCAAAATCCGATCGACGATGGCCGCGACCTCGGCTGTCGCAGCCTCGAGCCGCGCGCTTAGCGCTTCGAGCGTCTCCATGCCCGTCTCGCGCAGCATGAAGGCGGTTGCCCCCTCGCCCAACGCCTCAAGATCGAGCGCGTCGTCGCTCAGCAGTTTCTCGCCCGCGCGCAGTCTCCACAAGAAGCGATAGGCCGAGGCGAGCGCCTCCCCCGTCGGCTTGTCGACCAATCCCGCACGCGGTCCGATCCTGAGCTGCGCCTCGACCCGGCGCGCCGGCGCTCCCTCGTGGAGCGCGAACCATTGCGCAAGAAGTTCGATATCCTGCAACCGCCCCGCTCCGATCTTGGCTTCCCAGCGCCCTTTAACGGGCTTGGCCGCGAAGATCCGGGCGCGCATTTCGGCGAGATCGGGCAATACCTTTTCCGCCTTGCCCTTGGCCGCAAGCACCTCGAGCCGGATCGCCTCGACCTCGGCGGCCAGATCCGCGCATCCCGCCACCGGCCGCGCCCGGGTCAACGCGAGATGCTCCCAGGTCCAGGCCTCGTTCAACTGGTAATCGGCAAAACTCGAAAGCGCCGTCGCGACCGGCCCTTGGCGCCCGGACGGGCGCAGCCGCATATCGACCTCATAAAGCATCCCCTCAGGCATCTGCGCCGAGAGCGCCGTGATCAGCGCCTGGGTGAGCTTTGCATAGTAAGCCCTTGTCGCAAGGGGCTTCTTGCCTTCGGAATAGTCCTGTCCGGCGGGATCGTAGATGACGATGAGATCCAGATCCGAGCGCGCATGAAGCCGCTCCGCCCCGAGGCTGCCCATCCCCAGAACCACCGCCCCCTTGCCCGGGCATGGCCCGTAACGGCGCGCGAATTCCTCCTGGACCGCGGGCCAGAGCGCTGCAAGTACCGCACCCGCCACATCCGCATATTGGCCCGCCGCCTCGGACGCATCAACCAGTCCGCGCAGGTGATGAACGCCAACGCGGAACTTCCATTCCTTCGCCCAGCGACGCGCCGCGATCAGCGCCGCCTCGTAATCGCCCGCCTGCGCCAGAAGCCGCTCGAGATCGACCGTCAGCGCATCGCGCCCGGGCCAGGGCGAAAAGAAGCTGCCACCCAGAACCGCATCAAGAACGCCCGCATTGCGCGAGAGATAGCTCGCAAGCCCCGGCGCTGTTGCGCAGATGTCGACAATCAGATCAATCAGCTGCGGGCTAGCCTCGAAGAGCGAGAAAAGTTGAACCCCGGCAGGCAGCCCTTTGAGGAAGCCGTCGAACTGGGTCAACGCCTCATCCATATTGGCCGCCCGCGCCATCCGGCCCAGCAATTCCGGTTCAAGCCGCTTGAAGATCGTGCGCGCGCGTTCGGAGCGCAGCGCGGGATAGCTGCTCCAGCCTTCGACGATCTGGCGCGCACTCTCGGACAGTTCGGGCCGCTCGCTCGCCTCGTCGGGCGCGAAGAAATCATTGGTCAGGGCTTCGACCCGCTCAAGCCGCGCGCGCAGCCGCTCGGACCAGCGCGCGACATTCCCCTCGCCCATCATCGCCGCGATCCGCGCAAGCGCGTCCTCGTTCGTGGGCAGGAGCTGGGTCTGAGCATCGTTGACCATCTGGATGCGGTGCTCGATCTCACGATGCTCGCGGTAATGGGCAATCAACTCTTCGGCCACATCACCCGGCACCCAGCCCTTCGCGGCAAGCGCGCGCATCCCGCCGACGGTGGTGCGATCGCGCAAGGATTCGTCACGCCCGCCCGCGATCAGCTGGCGGGTCTGGGTGAAGAACTCGATCTCGCGGATGCCGCCCTGGCCGAGCTTGATGTTGTGGCCCGGCACTTCGATCGGCCCGTGCAGCCCCTTATGCTCACGGATGCGCAGCCGCATGTCATGCGCGTCCTGGATCGCCGCGAAATCGAGATGCTTGCGCCAGACGAAGGGGCGCAGCGTTCCGAGAAACCGTTCTCCGGCCGCGATATCGCCCGCGCAGGGGCGCGCCTTGATATAGGCCGCGCGCTCCCATGTCCGCCCCTCGGATTCGTAATAGAGTTCGGCCGCCCCCATCGAGATGCAGACCGGCGTCACGCTCGCATCCGGGCGCAGGCGCAGATCGGTGCGGAAGACATACCCTTCGGCGGTGCGGTCATTGAGCATTCCCGCCATCTTCCGCGTCGCCCGGATCAGCGCCGCGCGAGCCTCCATCTGGTCGATCGCGTCGTAGCGGGTCTCATCGAAGAGGCAGATCAGATCGATATCGGAGGAGTAATTCAGCTCCCCCGCCCCCATCTTGCCCATGGCAAGCGCGACCATCCCGGCGGCGGTCTCGGCGTCCTCTTCGGTCGCGCCGGGGATCTTGCCGCGCCGGATCTCTTCGCCGACGAGCCGTTTCAGGGCGAGATCGACCGCGAGATCAGCCAGCCGCGTCAACGCTCCGGTCACCTCTTCGAGACACCAGACCCCACCGAGATCGGCCAGCCCCGCAAGCAACGCCACCCGGCGCTTGGCGCGGCGCAGCTCGTTTGGCAGATCAGACAGCGCGACCGGACCGAGGCGCGCAAATTCCTCGGCCAGCGCGGCCTCGGGGTTGCCCGCAAGCGCGGGGCGCAACCAGTCTGCCTCCTTCTCCATCAAGCCCTTGAGATAAGGGCTGCACCCGGCCGTTCCGGCCAGAAGCTCACGCAGCTCGGGCGCCAGATCGCCAAAGAGCGCGCGCGCTTCCTCGGCACGTTCGGGCTCGAACGGGAGCGGGGCACGGGTGAGACGGGTGGCGAAAGGCATGGCGTCATGCTTACCGTGCCCCGCGCGCGGGTCAATGGGGATCGGGGGGATTGGATCGGGGCGGCATCTCGTCCTAGATGTCCCGGCCGGGGTGCGAAAGAGAGATGCCGGATGCCTCCGGCGGGGATATTGGGAGCAGTTGGAATGAGCAAATCACTCAAACGGGTCCGCGCGGCGCTCGAGGCGGCGGGAGCTGAATTCGAGATTTCCGAACCGGGAGAGGCGCGCACCGCCCAGATGGCCGCCGACGCGGTGGGCTGCGAGGTCGATCAGATCGCCAAGTCGATCATCTTCCGCGGTGAAGAGAGCGGGCATGTCGTTTTGTTCATCACCGCGGGCGCGAACCGGGTCAGCGCCGAGAAGGCAAGCGCCGTCGCGGGCCAACCGCTCGGCAAGGCCGATGCCGGCCTGATCCGCGCGGAGACGGGCTTTGCCATCGGCGGCGTCGCCCCGGTCGGTCATATCAGCCCGATCACCGCCTTTCTCGATCCGCGGCTTTTCGATTTCGACACGGTCTGGGCCGCGGCGGGCACGCCGCGCCATGTCTTTTCGATCACGCCTTTCGATCTGGAGCGTATCAGCGGCGCGAAACGGGCCGACTTCATCGAATAAACACACGTGATTCCGGTGCTTTGCGCGAAGGATGTAAAAAACATTCACATACCCACTTGCAAAGCGCTTGCCCGCTTCCGATCTTGGAGATGTGAAAAGCATTCACATACTCAACCCGGAGGTTCCGATGTCCGCCTATTCCACCAACACGATTCCCGCCCCGCGCGGCAATTGGTTCACTCGTGCGATCGAGTGGATGGATGGGAACGGCCCCGGCGCGTGGATCGCGCTGATGGTGGCCGGTTTCATCTTCGCCGGCCCGCTGGGCCTGGTTCTGTTGTTCTTCATTCTCTTCACCGGTCGGTTCGGGCGCCGCTGGCGCACGGGCGAGGCCACCCAGCGCCGCGCTTTCGGTTGCTGCGGTTCGACCCGCCTGCATGTCTCGCGCACGACCGGCAACGCTGCCTTCGACGCCTACAAGGCCGACACGCTTGAGCGTCTCGAGCGCGAGCAGCAAGAGTTCGAAGACTTCCTGCGCCGCCTGCGCGAGGCCCGCGACAAGGCCGAGTTCGACCAGTACATGGACGAACGCGCCAAGGCGGCTGCTCGGGAGGACGATGCCGAAGTGAGCGAACGCGCCTGATCGCGCCTCCCTTCCCGACTTCCCTCGGCGCCCCGGTTGACCTGACCGGGGCGCCTTCTATGTGTGGAGAAGGAAACACTTGGCGGGTGCGAGCCTCTTTGCTAGCCTTCGAGCCAACCCGCCCCGATCGAGGCATTCATGCGCCATTCGCTTCCGCTCGCTCCGCAGTTCTACGTGACCGCGCCGCAGCCCTGCCCCTATCTGGATGGCAGGTCAGAGCGTAAACTTTTCACGGCCCTGCAAGGGGAAGGTGCGGAAAAGCTTAATAACGCGCTGTCGCGGCAGGGATTCCGGCGTTCGCAGAACGTGCTGTACCGGCCATCCTGCGCCGATTGCATGGCCTGCCTCTCGGCCCGGATCCGAGTCGCGGATTTCGTGCCGACGAAATCGCAGCGCCGCGTACTCAAGCGCAATACCGACCTGCGCCGCACCGCGACCAGCCCCTGGGCCACCGAAGAGCAATTCGCCCTCTTCCGCCGCTATCTCGACACGCGCCATGCCGATGGCGGCATGGCCGATATGGATATCTTCGAGTTTGCCGCGATGATCGAGGAGACGCCGGTCAAATCGCGCGTGATCGAATATCGCGAGAGCGCCGAGACGCCGGGCTCGATGCGCGCGCTGATCGCGACCTGCCTCACCGATGTGCTCGATGACGGGCTGTCCATGGTCTATTCCTTCTACGAGCCCGAACGGATCAAGGACAGCCTTGGCACCTATCTGATCCTCGATCATGTCGAGATCGCGCGCCGCGTCGGCCTGCCCTATGTCTACCTGGGCTATTGGGTACCGGGCTCGCGCAAGATGGGCTACAAGGCGAATTTCAGTGCGCTCGAGATCTACAAGGGCGGAAACTGGATCGATATCGGGGACCCGGCCAGCCACGAAACCGAGACACATCCGCTCTCGGTCGACCCGATCGCCGAGCAGGTCGCCCGCATCCAATTGCCCGATACACGCGGAAGCTGAAGGCTTCGGGCCGGGACCCGTCGCCGGATTCGCAGGCAGCTGCCCAACCCTTGTGCAGCCCTCCCGCGTCAAACCATTTCTGAGAATTTTTTTTGTGATCGTAAGCGTTTGAGCACGCGCCATCACTGGACAGTTTCGGTCTGTGGTGAAACGGTCCCCACAGGCCCGCGATATCATTGGAGGATGCGCGGGCGGCGGGGACAATGCTCCCCGCATCTCGAAGCAAACATGGGAGGATCCATCATGGACCGTCGTTCCTTTCTGACGAAAGCTGCGCTGGGTGGTGCGGCTGCGAGCACCTTGGCTGCGCCCGCGATCGCACAGAGCAACCCTCAGATCACCTGGCGCCTCGCCTCGTCCTTCCCCAAATCGCTCGACACGATCTATGGCGGCGCGGAAGTGCTCTCGAAGATGGTCGAAGAAGCCTCGGACGGCAATTTCAAGATCCAGGTCTTCTCCGCGGGCGAGATCGTCCCCGGCCTGCAGGTCGCCGATGCCGTGATGAATGGCACCGTCGAGGCCTGTCACACCGTGGGCTACTACTTCTGGGGCAAAGACCCGACCTGGGCGCTCGGCGCGGCGGTGCCCTTCTCGCTCAACGCACGCGGCATGAATGCCTGGCACTATCACGGCGGCGGCATCGAGCTCTATAACGAGTTCCTGGGCAAGCAGGGCCTCTACGGCCTTCCGGGCGGCAATACCGGCGCGCAGATGGGTGGCTGGTTCCGCAAAGAGATCAACTCGGTCGAAGACCTCAAGGGTCTGAAGATGCGTGTCGGCGGCTTCGCGGGCAAGGTGATGGAAAAGCTCGGCCTCGTGCCGCAGCAGATCGCCGGCGGCGACATCTACCCGGCGCTGGAAAAAGGCACCATCGACGCGACCGAATGGGTCGGCCCCTATGATGACGAGAAGCTCGGCTTCTACAAGGTCGCGCCCTACTACTACTACCCCGGCTGGTGGGAAGGTGGCCCGACGGTCCACTTCTTCTTCTCGAAAGAGAAGCTGGAAGGTCTGCCGAAGCAATACCAGGCGCTGCTGCACACCGCGGCGCAGGCGGCTGACTCGGACATGCTCCAGAAGTACGACATGAAGAACCCGGCCGCGCTGAAGACGCTGGTGGCCAACGGCACCCAGCTGCGTGCCTTCTCGCCCGAGATCATGCAGGCCTGCTTCACCGCAGCCAACGAGGTCTATGCGGAAATGGAGGCCAACAACGCCGAGTTCGCGAAGATCTGGGGGGCCATCAAGGACTTCCGCAAGGACTGGTTCACCTGGGAACAGCTGGCCGAGTTCAACTACGATTACTTCATGATGAGCCAGGCGAACCAGGGCAAGCTCTGACCGTCCCGGCCTGACCGGTCGCCTCGACTGGTCAATCCAATGATCCGGCCCCGGCGCAGCGATGCGCCGGGGCTTTTTTATGACCATTCGAAATGTGTGTGCGAAACCTTATGCCGCAGGCTCGGCACGCGAGGATTTGACCAAAAACCGGGAAAAGCCGGAAAAGGCCGGTTTACAGGTGCAATCGGTCAAGTAAAGTGACCGCCATGGACGCCCGCGGAGGGAGCCTTCGGGCTAGGAGCGGGCGGAACCTGTCAAGACGAGAACCAAAACCGGGAGGAATACCATATGGATCGTCGCTCTTTCCTGCGCAAAGGCGCACTTGGCGGGGCTGCCGCGGCTGCGGGCAGTGCGCTTGCCGCACCGGCCATTGCGCAAGAAACCCCGACCGTGACCTGGCGCATGACCTCGTCCTTCCCCAAATCGCTCGACACGATCTACGGCGCGGCCGAGACGATGGCGAATTACGTCAAGGGAATGACGGACGGCAAATTCAACATTCAGGTCTTCGCGGCTGGCGAGATCGTCCCGGGCCTGCAAGCCATGGACTCGGTTTCCAACGGCACCGTCGAGGCTTGCCACACCGCATCCTACTACTACTGGGGCAAGGATCCGACCTTCGCTTTCGCGACCGCTGTGCCCTTCGGCCTCAACGCGCGCATGCAGAACGCCTGGTTCTACTATGGCGGCGGCAATGATCTGATGAACGAGTTCTACGCGAACTACGGCATCACCGCTTTCCCGTGCGGCAACACCGGCGCCCAGATGGGCGGTTGGTTCCGCAAGGAAATCAACACCGTGGAAGACCTCAAGGGCGTGAAAATGCGCATCGGTGGCTTCGGCGGCAAGGTCATGGAAAAGCTCGGCGTCGTGCCGCAGCAGATCGCCGGCGGCGACATCTACCCGTCGCTCGAGAAGGGGACAATCGACGCCACCGAGTGGGTCGGCCCCTACGATGACGAGAAGCTCGGCTTCTACAAGGTCGCGCCCTACTACTACTACCCGGGCTGGTGGGAAGGCGGCGCTTGCCTGCACGCCATGTTCAACAAGAACGCCTATGACCAACTCCCCGAGGCCTACAAGGTCGCGCTGCAGGCGGCGACCCAGGCGGCCAACTCGGACATGATGGCGTCCTATGACGCGAAAAACCCGACCGCACTGAAGACGCTTCTCGCGCAGGGCACGCAGCTGCGTCCGTTCTCGCAGGACATCCTCGACGCCTGCTTCAAGGCCGCGCAGGAAGTCTATGCCGAGATCGGCGCCTCGAATGCCGGGTTCAAGAAGGTGCATGACCACATCTTCGCCTTCCGCAATGACGCGTATGGCTGGTGGCAGCTGTCGGAGTTCAACTTCGACTACTTCATGATGCGCCAGCAGGCCGCGGGCAACCTCAAGCTCTGAGAGCGCCCCTGAGACAACGAGAAGGCCCCGGATCACTCCGGGGCCTTCTTCGTTTCTGCAGTGGGGCCTTGGTCGGGGGCGCAGGAAGACCCTGCATCAGCGCACCGCCCCTCGCGTTACTGCGTCGTGACAGCCCCGGCGGTTGCCCCGGCCACCGCACCCACGGGACCCGCCACGACAAGCCCGCCCACGCCACCGGTCGCGGCGCGTTCGGTCACGGTATCGCCGCAGGCCGCAAGCATGCCCACGAGGCCCATCGCCATCAAAAGTGCTAGACTACGCATCTCATTTTCCTCTCCGGTCAATCAGCCGCGAAGGCGGCCAGCCATCAGGAAGACGCGCGATCCCCTCTCCCGGTTCCCCGGCTCAGGGGTCAGTTGGTCTTGGTGACGACGCCAAGCCCGGCCCCGACGACCGCGCCCACGGGCCCCGCCACGACCAGGCCACCCACACCGCCCGTCGCCGCGCGCTGCTCCGTGGTGTCTCCGCACGCCGCCAGCCCTGCCAGTACGGCCCCCACGAGAAAGTATCGAACGATCCGCATCTCAGTCTCTCCAGTCACAAGAAAAGGGCGGCCCCGCAGGGCCGCCGCTTGATCTCTTAGTTGCCACCCGGCGTCGGCAGCGGCGGCAAGCCGCCCGGAGCGGGCGCACCCGGAGCGGGCGCTCCACCCGGCGCCCCGAGCGGCGGCAAGCCACCGAACCCGGGAAGACCGCCACCATCCAGCCCCGGCATGGTCGGCAGCTTGATCTCGACCGTGGAAGGATCCACGACCTTGCCCTTGTAGTGCATCACCATGCCCGGGAAGGCGATCACGATGGCGATCATCGCGATCTGGATGAACACGAAGGGAATGGCCCCCCAGTAGATCTGCGAGGTCTTCACAGGCTCCATCTTCTTGCCGGTGACCTTGTCGATATAGGGCACCTTGGCCGCGACCGAGCGCAGGTAGAATAGCGCGAAGCCGAAGGGTGGGTGCATGAACGAGGTCTGCATGTTCACGCCCAGGATGACGCCGAACCAGATCAGGTCGATCCCCAGCTTCTCGGCGGCGGGCGCCAGAAGCGGCACGATGATGAACGCCAGTTCGAAGAAGTCGAGGAAGAAGGCCAGGAAGAACACCAGCAGCGAGACCACGATCAGGAAGCCCAGCTGGCCGCCCGGAAGCGAGGTCAGCAGGTGCTCGACCCAGATCTGCCCGTTCACGCCGTAGAAGGTGAGCGAGAAAACCCGCGCCCCCAGCAGGATGAAGAGCACGAAGGCCGACAGACGGGTCGTCGCGGCCAGCGCGTCGCGCACCACCTGATAGGACAGGCGTTTCTTCACTGCCGAGAGCACGAGCGCACCCACCGCACCCATCGCACCACCTTCGGTCGGCGTAGCCACGCCGAGGAAGATCGTGCCAAGCACGAGGAAGATCAGCGCCAGCGGCGGGATCAGCACGATGACCACCTGCTGCGCCAGACGGCTCATCAGGTTGGTCTTCAGCCCCTTGTCGAGCAGTGCCACGACATAGATCGCGATCACCGCCACGCCTGCCGCGATGATCTCGGCGTTGTTGACGCTCGACCCGCTCGCCTCGAAATACTTCTCGGCGAAGATGTAGATGGCCACGGCGCCCGCAAGCGCCACGATCAGCGACATCACGCCAGAACCCAGCGTGCGCGCCTCTTTCGGCAGCGCGGGCATCGAGTGCGGCTTGATGATCGACATCACCAGCACGTAACCAAGGTAGATGCCGGTCAGCACCAGACCCGGGATCAGCGCGCCCTTGTACATATCGCCCACCGAGCGGCCGAGCTGGTCGGCCAGAACGATCAGGACGAGCGAGGGCGGGATGATCTGCGCGAGCGTGCCTGACGCCGCGATGACGCCGGTCGCCACCTTCCGGTCATAGCCGTAACGCAGCATGATCGGTAGCGAGATCAGACCCATCGCGATCACCGAGGCCGCGACGACGCCCGTGGTGGCGGCCAGAAGCGCGCCCACGATGATCACCGCATAGGCCAGACCGCCGCGCACCGGGCCGAAGAGCTGGCCGATCGTGTCGAGAAGGTCCTCGGCCATGCCGGATTTCTCCAGCACGATCCCCATGAATGTGAAGAATGGAATGGCCAGGAGTGTCTCGTTACTCAAGACCCCCCAGAAGCGTTCCGGCATCGCGTTCAGCAATGGCCAGCTGAGGTTGATCGAGCCACCCGAGTAGCCCGAAAGCTCGACGCCGATGACGAAGAACAAAAGACCGTTGGCGGCGAGCGCGAAGGCCGCCGGATAGCCGATCAGCAGGAAGACGATCAGCGAGACGAACATGATCGGGGCCATGTTCTGCGCGATAAGCTCAAGCATCAAAGGCCCTCCTCTTCGGCGATCGGATCATGACCGTGATGCCCCGCGCTGTCGGCATGGGGATCCTCGATCAGGCCGCGCATCACCGCGATCTTCTTGATGATCTCGGACACACCCTGGAAGAAGAGCTGCCAGAAGCCGATCAGCAGGAGCATCTTCGCCGGCCACAGGATCAGGCCGCCCGAGTTCGTGGACATCTCGCCCGAGTGCAGCGACAGCATCACGAAGGGCGTCAGCTTGAACAGCATCAGGATGACGAAGGGCATCAGGAAGAAGATGTGGCCGAGAAGGTCGATCCAATGCTGCACCCGGCGCGAGAAAGCGCCATAGACGATGTCGATCCGGATATGCTCGTTCTGCTTGAGCGTATAGGCCGCCGCTCCGAGAAACGCCGCGCCGAAGAGATACCATTGCAGTTCCAGCCAGGCATTCGACGACATGTCGAACAACTTGCGAACGATGGCGTTGGTCGCACTCACGAGGATCGACACGAGGATCAGCCAGGCAACTGCCTTGCCCACTCTTTCGTTGATGGTGTCGATCAGTCGTGAAAGGGCCAGCAAAGCGCCCATCTCACTTCCTCCCTAGTTTCTTGCCCCGCCTCAGGGCCATTGCTCCCGTGATTGACCGAGCGGACAAGAAAGGTCAAGCAATTAAGGGCAATCTGGTATAATCACTTGACCACCTCCGACGGCTCCCACCCCAACGCGATCGAATTTCAGGCCCATTTCGCCTCACCCTGCGTCACGCGATGCTCAATTCCCCGCGACGGGACCACCGTGAATTTCGCAAAGTTGCGACGGCAATCGCAGCTTGCGCAATTTTCGGGAAAAAATTTGGCCACCCGCGACACTTTATTCAGGCTTTGGGCATTGACGCCCCCTCCGAGCGCTCATAATGTCCGCGCGAAGCATCGAAAAAGGAATTCGCGATGAATGCGATTCTTCTTGTCATCGTAGGAGCCAAGCGCATGGGCCGGTAACGGTTTGACCATGAAGGTTCCCATGCGCCCCCGCCTCAAAGCCGGGGGCTTTTTCTTGACAGGACGATGCGGCGACGACAGACGGGGCTGGACCCGTTGGCGGGAATATGGAGTGAGCATATGGCACGGCAGATGACCGGCGCGAAGATGGTGGTGCAGGCGCTGAAGGATCAGGGGGTCGATACGATCTTCGGCTATCCCGGCGGCGCGGTTCTTCCGATCTACGACGAGATTTTCCAACAGAACGACATTCATCACATCCTCGTCCGCCACGAGCAGGCCGCCGTCCACATGGCCGAGGGCTATGCGCGCTCGACGGGCAAACCCGGCGTGGTGCTGGTGACCTCGGGCCCGGGCGCGACCAATGCGGTGACCGGCCTGACCGACGCGCTGATGGACTCGATCCCTCTCGTGGTGTTCACCGGCCAGGTCCCGACCTTCATGGTGGGCACCGACGGGTTCCAGGAGGCCGACACCGTGGGCATCACCCGCCCCTGCACCAAGCATAACTGGCTGGTGAAGGATACCGACAAGCTCTCGGAGACGATCCATCAGGCCTTCCACGTCGCCACCTCGGGCCGTCCCGGCCCGGTGCTGATCGACATGCCCAAGGATGTGCAATTCGCGACCGGCACCTATACCCCGCCGAAGGCCGCGCGCACCGACAATTACCAGCCGCAGGTGAAGGGCGATCTCGAGGCGATCACCCAGCTCGTCGAGCTGATCGAACAGGCCGAGCGCCCGGTCTTCTATACCGGCGGCGGCGTGATCAACTCGGGCCCCGCCGCAAGCCAGTTGCTGCGTGAACTCGTGGACGCGACCGGCTTCCCGATCACCTCGACGCTGATGGGTCTGGGCGCCTACCCCGCCTCGGGCAAGTCGTGGCTCGGCATGCTGGGGATGCACGGGCTCTACGAGGCCAACCTCGCGATGCATGGCTGCGACCTGATGATCAACCTCGGCGCGCGCTTCGACGACCGGATCACCGGGCGCATCCCCGATTTCTCGCCGCGCTCGACCAAGGTGCACGTCGATATCGATGCCTCCTCGATCAACAAGATCATCCCGGTCGAACTGCCGATCCTCGGCGATATCGGCCATGTGCTCGAAGATGTGCTCAAGGTCTGGAAAGCGCGCGGGCGCAAGGTCAACAAGGTCGGGCTCGAGAAATGGTGGAAGAAGATCGACGAGTGGCGTGCGGTGAATTGCCTCGCCTACACCAACTCGGAAAAGACGATCAAACCGCAATACGCTTTGCAGCGCCTCGAAGAGCTCACCAAGGGCATGGATCGCTACATCACGACCGAGGTCGGCCAGCACCAGATGTGGGCCGCGCAGTTCCTCGGCTTCGAGGATCCGAACCGCTGGATGACCTCGGGCGGCCTCGGCACGATGGGCTACGGCTTCCCTGCCTCGATCGGCGTGCAGATTGCCCATCCCGACGCGCTCGTGATCAACGTGGCGGGCGAAGCGAGCTGGCTGATGAACATGCAGGAAATGGGCACCGCCTCGCAGTTCCGCACGCCCGTGAAGCAGTTCATTCTCAATAACGAGCGCCTCGGCATGGTCCGCCAGTGGCAGGAGCTGCTGCATGGAGAACGCTACTCGCAGAGCTGGTCTGAAAGCCTGCCCGATTTCGTGAAGCTCGCCGAAAGCTTCGGCTGGAAGGGGATCCAGGTCTCCGACCCCGCCGAGCTCGACGATGCGATCATGGAGATGATCAATTACGACGGGCCGGTGCTGTTCGACTGCCTCGTCGAGAAGCACGAGAACTGCTTCCCGATGATCCCGAGCGGCAAGCCGCATAACGAGATGCTGCTGGCCGCCGATGCCGATGCCTTCAAGGAAGGCGCGACGCTGGTGTGATCGCGGCCGGGGGCGCTGCCCCCGGACCCCCGGGATATTTGGAACAATTCGAAGATCGGGTCCGAACAACGTAAAGGAGAGAGGCAATGGCCGCTCTGAAGATCAAGAAAGGCTCCTCGAGCCACTCCGCCTACGACCTGCGCGACAGCCACAGCCAGATCGAGAGCTCGCATACGCTCGCCGTGATCGTCGATAACGAGGCGGGCGTTCTGGCCCGCGTGATCGGACTGTTCTCGGGGCGCGGCTACAATATCGACAGCCTCACCGTGGCCGAGGTCGATCACAAGGGTCACAAGAGCCGGATCACCGTCGTCACCCGCGGCACCGAGAGCGTGATCGACCAGATCAAGGCGCAGCTCGGGCGGATCGTGCCCGTGCACGAGGTGAAGGACCTGACCGTCGAGGGCTCGCCGGTCGAGCGCGAACTGGCGCTGATCAAGGTTTCGGGCACGGGCGACAAGCGTATCGAGGCTCTGCGTCTGGCAGAGATCTTCCGCGCCAATGTGGTGGACTCGACGCTTGAGAGCTTCGTCTTCGAGATCACCGGCACGCCCGAGAAGATCGACGCTTTCGCCGATCTGATGCGCCCGCTGGGTCTGGCCGAGGTCGCCCGCACCGGCGTCGCGGCCCTCTCGCGCGGGGTCTGAGCGGCCCGATCATGGCCTCGGACCGTCCCGCGCTTGGCGTCATCATCGTCACCTATCGCTCTGCCGATGTGATCGGGGCGTGCCTTGCCTCGCTGCGCGCGGCGACGGGTGTCGCGCTGCATGTGGTCGTGGTCGACAATGCCTCGCCCGATGACACGGTCGATGTGATCCGTGCCGCGGTTCCCGATCTGATGGGAGCGGCGGAGGCGGGTCAGGAAGGGATTGCGCTGATCGAGGCCGGAACCAATGGCGGGTTCGCGGCGGGCGTCAACCTCGGACTGGCCCGGCTGGCGGCAAATCCGGGCCTTGAGCGCTTCTGGCTGCTCAATCCCGATTGCGTGGTGCCTCCCGAGACGCCTTATCTGCTCGCAACCCACGATCCGGGGCCGCGCGGGGCGGCGATGATCGCACATCGGGTGGTCTATGGCGACGATCCGGAGAAGATCCAGATCGATGGCGGGGTGATCGACCGGCGCACCGGGATCACCCATAACCTCAATCAGTTCGCTCCTGCGAGTTCCCCTGCCCCCGACCCATCGCGGATCGATTTCGTGACCGGGGCGAGCCTTGTCGCCACCCGCGCCTTTGTCGAGCGCGCGGGGCCGATGACCGAGGAATATTTCCTTTATTACGAAGAGGTCGACTGGGCGTTGCGCCGGGGCGATCTGCCGATTTCCTTTTGTGAAGGCGCGGTCGTGCGGCATGTCGCGGGCACCGCGATCGGCTCGCAGCGGATGGGCTCGGTCGCCTCGCCCTTCTCTCAATATTTCAAGCACCGCGCCCGGGCGATGTTCCTGCGCCGCCACTTCCCCAAAGGGCTGATCGGCGGCGCGCTCTGGTCGCTCGCGAAGGCCGCGCAACTCGGCGCCAAGGGCCATCGGCCAGAAGCCGGCGCGCTGCTGCGCGGCTTCTTCGGGATGGCCCCGCCTGCGGACGTTCTGGCGGCGCTCAGCCCGGACGCGCGGGCCAAGATCGGGCGTTAGCGGGGGGTGCGGCGATGCGTCTGGGCAAAGCGCGTATAGGCTGCGCTGCGCTGCCCGGACCTGCGCCCCACGGCGTCTTCTCCATTCGCTGAAGCGTCAGTCTCGCTGCGGTCGTCGGTGGAGCGTTTCTTCACCTCTTCCGTTAGCATCCACATGCCCGCACCGAAAAGGAAGAAAGTGAAGGCGTAAATCGATTCCCAGACATAGACGGTGCAAAGCGTGAAGGTCATGCCCGCGAAGGTGAAGACCCAGGACCTGCGGAAGTTCTGCATCCTAACGTCGCCGCTGAAATCGCGGAACATCACCTTGAAGAGCCCCCAGAGATACCCCGCCGTTACCAGCACGAACCCCGGAATGCCGTAACGGACCGCCATCACCAGCCAGAAATTGTCCATGCTCCCCGAATACATGTACCAGGGCCGCACCCAGTCGTTGAGACCGATGCCGAAGATCGGGTTCGCCCAGACATTCTTGAGGCCCCATTCGAAGATGATGGTGCGCCAGTAGGCGGTATGGGCCGAGAAGGTCGCATAACTCAGGAAAACCATGATCGCCGAGCGGTTCGAGATCAGATCCACCGTCACGTAAGCGAGGCTCACCAACCCGACCAGAAGCCACCAGCGCCACTCCAGACGTCGCAGCGCGATGTACCAGCCGATCAGTCCGATCTGCAAAAGAAGCGAGAGCAGCGCACCCGAAGACAGGGCGAGAAAACCGTTGAGCAGGATAAGCCCGCTCGCCACGATCCGCCACGACAGCGACTTGATCCCGTCGAAGGCCACGAAGGCGAAGGCGAAAACCACCGAACAATAAAGCCCGAAATGAATTGGATGAGCGAAGGGCCCCTGGACGCGCTCAAGTCCCATACGGGGATCTTGATAGTTGATCGTGATCGTTCCCATGCCGGGGATCTTGTCGATCAGGGTCGGGATCAAGGTGGTGCCGGTTTTCGTCTCATATAGCGAAAACACCGTCATCAACAGGACCGACCAGATCAGAACGCGGCCGAGCGCCGCGAAATCCTCGCGGGTGCGAATGAAGGCGCGCCCCATGAGATACCCGCCGAAGAACTCGATCCCGACCGAGCCCGCTTGCTGGATCACCCGGTCCGGATTGTTTACCGCGAGGGCGATCGACAGCCAGATCGTGTGAAACAGGAAAAGCCAGTCGACCGGCAAGATACGCCCGTAGCGTCCGGTGAAAAGACGGATGAAAAGCGGCACCGTCATCACCATCAGGACGAGACGCGGACCGGTCAGCGCAAGCGAGCCGAGGTTGAACTTGAAAGGAAACAGGATCGCCAACAGGAAGATGAAGACGGGCAAAGGCAATTTCGTCTTTGCCAGTGCTGCGTCGGGAAGAGCCCCGGCCAGCGAACCGTATCGAGCGGCACCATAGGCCTCGCGCCCCAGGGCGCCGGCCCGCATCACCGCATCGCTCCGGTCACCGTGGGGCCGCTCGCGTCAAGATCGATCGCCGAGAGCTCGCCATGGAAGCTGTCCTTGTTGCCGAAAGGATTGCCGAAGGCCAGCCCCCAATATTCCATCTTGCGCACCCGCCCCGAGACAGTGCCCTTTCCGATCACCTCGTCGCCCGCAAGCACCTCGAAGAGCTTGTCGCGCGAGGAATAGCGCAACGTGATGTCGTGCCACTCCCCGTCGAAGAGCGCGATCGCCTTGGTGCGCAAGAACAGGCGCTGTCCAGTCTCGGGCCGGAAATCAACGGTGAAACTGCCTCGCCCCGTGGCCTTCACGAAGAGCGACTGATGCACGCGCAGGAGCTCGCCTGCGGATTTGTAATCCCCCATCGCCCGAAGCCGCAAATGGAGGTTGAAACGGTCGGCCCCGAAGAAGGGAGCGATCATGCCGGGCGGAATTTCCAACGCCCCATCGCCGCGACCGAACTCGATCGCACCGGGACTGAGAGGCAAGGTGTCGAGCGCCTCGGGTTCGGCGCCCACATGCGAGATGATCCGGCCGAGTTGCGGATCATAGCTAACCACACGCTCGTCGATGACCGCGATACGGCCCGAGCTTGAGGCCGCGCGACCGTCGGGCAGCGTCACCTTCAGCGCGACATTGTAGATCCCGGGCTCGGCAAAGCGCAGCGGCACGTCCGCGCCCTCGATCTTTCCGGTTTGCGCAATCGTCCAGTCATAGCGCACCTCTTCGGGGTTCACCCCGTCGGGCAATAGCGTCTTGCGCGCGTCAAAGAGCATGTCGAGCCCGCCCTCGGGCGCGCGATCGAAGCGCATCACCGGCTGGAAGCCATGCGTTCGATCGAGCGTATCAAGCATCGGCGCGCCCACGCCAGAGCCGGCCAGAGCACCGCCGGGCAGATAGGAGAAATTGGTCAGGTCGTCAGGCAGACCGGTACGCGCTGCCACGAAGAGTGCATCGTAGAAATCTGCCCGCCCCGGCGTCGTATCCTGAATCAGGAGATTGCCGCTCACGCGCCAGTCAGCCTGTCCGACCGGCCCTGCGATCTCGCTGACCGCATTGCGCGCGATCATCACGTCGCGCGACGTCTTTGCCACCCGTATCTGCGGAATCCAGAGCACCGGATCGCGCGTCTCACCTTCGGAAAAAACGTTGTGGATCAGCGTGTTGTTTTCGACCTTAACGCCATCGGCCTGCCCCACCGTAATCCCGTGCAGATGCGCATTGACGATCACGTTGTCGCGGATCTCGACGTTGCGAAAGAACATCTCCTCGCCCGCCTCGCCGCGATCGACGAGTTCGTTGCGCATCAGGATCGACTGGGTAAACCCGCCCAATCCCGAATTCAGCACATTGCCCGCAATCACGATATCGCGGCTCGGGCGCTCTGTTCCGGCGGTCCAGAACTGGATCATGTCGGCATGATCGCCGGTGTCGATCGCACGCCGGAAATCGTGGATATGATTGCCGACAATCCGCACTCGTTCGACCTGCGCGAAATTGAGCCCGTCCATCCGCATCGCGTGGATGTCGTTATCCTCGAGCGTCAGATCGGTGCAGTCGGTGATAATCGCTCCGCGATAGAACCCCCGAAACTCGTTGCGCGAAAGCGTTATCTCGGTCGAGGAGCGCAGCGCCAACCCGAAGCCAGTCGGCAAGGGGCCAAGCTCGGGCTGGACAGGATCGGGCGGCGCCACATCGCCGTCGAAGAGACTGTCGCGGATCTGCAAATCCCGCGTGGTGAAGACCTGGAAAGGGCGCGTATTGGCGGCATCGCCTGGGGTATAGGTGTAATCGAAGGTGAGATTTTCGAGCACGAGATGGCTCACCTCGCGTAGATCCATGGTCTCGATCCGGGCTGGCTTTTCCGGATCGGCGGAACGGATCACGATCGGTGCCTCGGGCTCGCCCGCCTTCTTGTAGAGCGTCAGCGCAGGATAATTTCCCGGCGCGATTTCAACCACATCTCCCGCAGCGATACGCGAGAGGGCTTCCGTCAACTCCTGCGGTGACCCGACTTTCCAATCCTTGGCGAAAACCGGACCCGCGAGCACCAAAGCGAGCGCACAGCCCAGGAGCCCGCGCCGAAAGGCACGGGCAAGATGCCCTTGTTCTGTCGCGATCTGCTCCATCGCTTCCTGCCTGTCTTGGCGACTTTGTTAACGCCGCTCTAACCTTGTCTTACGTCAAAAATAGGGCGCGGGCGTTCGTTCGGGCAAGGATTTTCACGTTCCGAGGGCAGAGGCGGTCCGATTGTGGCCCTCGCGCCGCTAGAGCTTGCCGAAGAGCGCCTGACGCAACATCCAGCCCATCCGCGCAAGCCGCAACCGAGCCAGCGTCCCGATCGCCCGCATCCGCTCGCCCGCGCCGCTCAGTCCCGGGTGACGCAGCACCTTGGGGATATGGGCGAGGATCGAGACCGGCATCAGGAGCGCCTTGCCCGCCCAACGCAGCCGGTCCATGGCGCCCGAGCCGTTCACGCCAAAGCCCTCCTCGGTCAGCCGCCGCCACTTGCGGCTCAGTGCCGCCCAGTCCTGCCGAGAGGGATGACCCACGCGCAGCTCTTCCGCATAGACGAGGCGATACCCTTTCGCGGTCGCGCGGCGGCACCAGTCGAGATCCTCCGACAGCCCCGCGATGAACGGCCCCGTCGCCTCGAAGACGTCGCGACGGGTCACGAGATTACCCGTGCCGGAAAACCCCTTCTCCTCGATATAGCGGCGGAAATCGAAGGCGAAGACGGTCTCGAAGGCTTCCGCGCCCGAGCGCGGCGGCGGGGTCTCGTCGAAGACGAAGACATGCCCGCCGACAAGATCGCCCCTCTCGGCCACGGCAAAGGCCGTCGCGATCCAGTCGGGATCGGCCACGCAATCGCTGTCGATGAAGAAAAGCCGCGGCGCTGTCGTCTCGGCCACACCGCGATTGCGCGCCTCGGCCGCGCCTTTCTTCGCCTCGGTCACGATCCGCAGATCGGGGTAAGCAGCGCGGATCGGGGCCAGATCGACGGTGGAATTATTGTCCACCACCAGCAATTCGCAGCGCGCATCAAGCTGCGGCGCGAGCGTGTCGAGGCAGCGGATCAGCCGCTCGACATCGTTGTAATGCGGGATGATGACAGCGGCCTCGACCATCACAGCGCCTCCATCAACTGCAACAGCGCCGCGTCATAGGCTGAAAGCCGGTCCAGCCCGCGCGCCAAAGCCGCGCGCGCCTCTTGGGCAAGCGCCGCTCGATTGGTGAATCCGTCCTGCAACGCGGTCATCACCGCATCCGCATCGGCCTTTGTGCAATCGATCGTATGGGCGTAACCCAGCGCGCCGAACAGCCCCTCGAACTTGCGGCTATAGGCGAGCGGCACGACCGGCACGCCCGAGGAAAACGCCGCGATGCAGGCATGCATCCGCGCGCCCGCGAAGAAATCCATTCCCGCGATATAGCTCTTGGCTTCTGACGGGCTGGCGAAAGCGGGCGCGCAGATCACGCCATGCGCCTCGGCCAATGCGGCGCTGGCGCGGTAATCATCCTCGATCACCATCGGCCCTTCCGCGACGATCACATGGGGCACGAGATGGACCTCCGCCCCCTGCCCCTTGAACCACTCGATCGCGCGCGCCATCAGCGCCGGGTAATCGAGTGTCATGCCGAAATCATTGCCCCCGTGATAGCCCCCCGCCATCAGCAGCCCCGAAACGTTGAGACCGACACGGACCGGGCCATTGTCCCGCGACTGAGGGGCGTCATACGGCAGCCGCAATGCGAGATCGGAGGCCAGAACGGAGGGCCCACGATTGCCCAGCTCACGCAGCGCGGCTTGCGAGCGTTCGTCACGCACCGCGACGAGTGCCGAGCGTTTCAGCGTCGCCGCCGCCAGCCAGCGCGCCCAGCGTTTCGAGAACGGGCCGACGGTCTGGGGCGCGACCACCAGAGGGGTGCGCCCGAGATGGGTCGCGAATTTCATCCAAAACATCTTCAGGAGCCGATTGGCCCCGTAGATATCCGCGAAACTGTCGCCGCCGCCCACGTCGATCACCAGATCCGCCGCCTTAACTTCAGCAAGCAAGCCATTGGGTGATTTAAGAAAAGCACCATCGACCTCAATCAACCGCAGGTCATCGCCCGCGACATAGGGCGCGCGGCGGTCCTTCCAGTCGAGCACGGTGATCTCCAGCGCCCGGCCCGCCTTCGCGGCCAGATCGCGCAGCAAGGCAATCTCGGAGACCGTCAACGCGCCGACGCCCAGATTGTCGGAGCGCGTCGAATGAAAGATCAGGCAGATGCGCAGGGGGCGTCTCATGCTTGCCTCCGCAACGCACGGCGCAGCGTGCCCAGAAAATTGCGCGCGTTCCGCGAAAGCGGGTTCTGGCGCGCACAGGCACGCAGGTTGAGCCCTTCGTAACGCGGCACCGGCCGCAGCATCAGCTTCAGCGCTGCAAGGCGCGCGAAAAGCGCCCGTCGCCTCTCGCGCTGCCCGGGCTGGATCGCAGCGAGCTCTGCCACGTCGAAAGGTTGGGTCTCAAGCGCACCTGCCCCCTCCGCCTCTGACAGAAGCTCGACCCCGAGTGCCGTGCGCGCCACGATCAGGCTTTGCCCCGGCGCCTCGTCAAAGATCGGATATCCACGCGGATCCGCCTCCCACGCATCTGCGAAAACCAGATCAGCCGCGCCCCCCGTGCCGTCGGCGCAGATCTTGCAACGATGCTGGACATGACCCGAGAGCACCCCGCCCCAAGCCTCGTGATAGGACATCTCGCGCTCGGTTCCGTCATTCAGCTTGGCGACGGCCCGACCGGGCCAGCCATTGCCGCGATAGCGAAAGCTCTCGAGACGATCGGCATCCGCCCCCATCGCGGCGAGAAGCTCTTCGGCCCCGCGCGCACTTGGCACGCCGGCACAGAAGAAAGACAGGATCACCGGAAAGGTATGAGCGATCGCCGGATCTCGCGCGGCAGCCGCGCGCAGCGCCGCCGCATCGCAGGGCTTGCCGATGAACGCGTGACGCCGCCCCGATGCGCGCAACGCCGCAAGCCCAGCAAGTGGCGCGGAGGGCGCATAGCGTGAGCCCGCCGAGGCGAGGATGTGAGCACGTGCCGTACTGATCCGTGTCCGATTGCCGGTCGGGTTCGCTGGATCGGCTTCGATCTGCACAACCGCATCGACCCGCCCCGTCTCCAGAAGATGTGCAGCGAGTGCCGAGAGCGCCCCACCCGAGGCTCCCGCATGACGCAAGGCGGGATCAGTGGAAAAGCCGGTCTTCATTCGCTCGAACGGCCCCCAGAGCACCTCCTGCCCCGGCTTCGCGGGCCGCGCGCTTTGACCGAGCCCCGGACAGCTCGCCGCGATCGCAGCCTCCTGCGCGGCCGGGATCGGGCCGCGCTGCACTGGCCGCAGGAACCCGCGCGCATCGACTGCCATCGTCACCGCCTCGGGCGCAAGTCCGGCGCAGAGCCCACAGCCCGCGCAAAGATCACCAGCCGCCACGAGAGAAAGCGCGGCGCTCGGCGGCGTCGGGGTCTGGGCTTGGGTGGTCATGCTCGATCATTCTCGTTTTGCGACGCAGTTGAACAGCAAAGCCGGAGTCCTGACAAGTCTGCGGCGCGGCGCGGGATGCGCGCTGCGTGGCGCTCATGTCACAGGTTCCCGCACCGGCATGAGGCAGTACGCTTGACCTCTCGGGTCGCGGCACAGGATTATGCGGATGAACCCGCGCGGATCTGACGTCTCGCGCCTTGCCGGACGAGAGATGCTTCGCACCGCCCTTCTGATCGTGACCGGAAACGCCTCCGCTTCGGCGTTGCTGCTGGCGCGCAACCTGTTGCTCGCGCGGCTGATCCCGGTGGCCGACTACGGCGTGGCCGCAACCTTCGCGATGATCATGGCGGTGATCGAGATGACCTCGACGCTGGGCTTGCAGCAACAGATCGTGCAGTCGAAGCGCGGGGATGAACCCGATTTCCAGGCCGCTCTCCAGGGCTTTCAGCTGCTGCGTGGGGGGCTGGGCGCGCTGGCGCTGCTGGTGCTGGCCGGACCGATCGCTCAGTTCCTGGGCATTCCGCAGGCAGCTTCGGCCTATCGCTGGCTGGCACTGGTGCCGCTCTTTAACGCGCTGCAGCATTTCGACATCCACCGCGCCCAGCGCGCCGGCCGTTATCGTCCGCTGATACTGACCGGCACCCTGCCCGCCCTTGTGGCCTTCATCGCGGTCTGGCCACTGGCACTGATCTTCAACGACTGGCGCGCGGCGCTCTGGGCGATCTTGCTATATGCGGCCCTCGGCGCGTTGACCTCGCATTTCGTCGCCGAGCGCCCCTACAGGCCGCGCCTCGATGGCCCCGTGATGCGCGAGAGCCTGCATTTTGGGATGCCGCTCCTTGCGAATGCAGCGCTGATGTATCTGGTCTTTCAGGGCGACAAGATCATCGTCGGGCGGCTTGCGGGCATGGAGGAGCTGGCGATCTTCGCGATGGGGATGACACTGACACTGACGCCCTCGTTGATCGGTGCGAAATCGGTACAGAACTTGTTCCTGCCGAAACTGTCGAGCGCACATGGGCGCGATGACGCAGCCGAGCATCGCCGGTTCGCCGCGGCAACATTTGAGGGCATGTTCCTCACGGGCTCCACCCTCCTTCTGGGCACCCTCCTCGTGGGGCCGATCGTTGTCGTCGCAGTCTTGGGAGCAAAATATGCGAGCCTCCTACCGCTCCTGATCCCCTTTGCACTTCTCAACACGATCCGCGCCATCAAGAACGGGCCGAGCACGGTCGCGCTTTCCGCAGGACAGACCGATAACGGGCTCTGGGGGAACGTGCCGAGGATAGCGGTGCTCCCGCTCAGCTATTGGGCGTTGGTTCAGACAGGCTCGATGCTCCCCGTGATCTGGCTGGGCATTATCGGAGAGTTGGCGGGCTTGGCACTGGCGCTATGGCGCCTGTCGAAAGTGATGGAACTTCCCGAGGTGAACCGCGCGGCTCTCGCAACGGTCTTCACGATCCTGTCCGTTCTCGTGCTTGCTTACCTGCCCGCCCCGGGCAGCTCGGGCATTCTGGTTACCTGGATCGGTGCACTGGTGCTCGTCGCGGCGCAATTCGCGGGCCTCACCAACCTGAGGAGCTTTTTCAGCCGCGACCCGATGCCGCTGGCGTGAACCACCCTTCCGACCGCTCGGGAAGACCGTGAAAGGCGCCTTGGGTCGCTTGGCGGGGTTGCCTCAGTCCGAGACCTGCTTCACGAATTGCGACTTGAGGCCCATCGGGCCAATGCCGGGGATCTTGCAGTCGATGTCGTGATCACCCTCGACGAGCCGGATACCGCGCACCTTCGTGCCGACCTTCACCACCGAGGAAGAGCCCTTCACCTTGAGATCCTTGATCACGGTGACGGTATCGCCATCGGAAAGGACATTGCCGACCGCATCGCGCACCACGGCCTCGCCTTCCGCCTCGGCACCGGGCGACCACTCATGGCCGCATTCCGGGCAAATGAGCAGGGCATCCACCTGATACGTGAATTCGGAGGCGCATTCGGGGCACGGGGGCAGAGTCTCGGTCATGGCAAAAGCCATAAGCGCCGGACGCGCCTTGCGCCAGTCAAATCGCCCGCCTGCGACATGATCGACAGCCCGCGACGACCTCAGGCTTCGAGCTCGGTATCCCAGTAGAGGAAATCCATCCAGCTCTCATGCAGGTATCCCGGAGGAAAGCGCCGCCCGATACGCAGCATGTCTTCCGGCTGTGGCTGACGCGCGGGCTTGAGAAGGCGCATCCCGGAGCGTTCGAGCGGCTTGTTCGCCTTCCTGAGATTGCACGGCGCGCAGGCCGCCACGACATTCTCCCAGCTGGTGATCCCCCCGCGCGAGCGCGGAATGACGTGATCGAAGGTCAGATCGCCCTTCTTGCCGCAATACTGGCACTTGAATTCGTCCCTCAGAAAAAGATTGAAGCGCGTGAAAGCCACGCGCTTCTGGGGTCGGACATATTCTTTGAGGACGACGACCGAGGGGATCTTGAAGGCCTCGCGCTGGCTGCGCACCACCTCGTCATATTCGGCCAATATCGTGACCCTGTCGAGGAAGACCGCCTTTATCGCCTCCTGCCAGGGCCACAGCGATAGCGGGTAGTAGGAAAGCGGCCTGAAATCAGCGTTGAGCACGAGCGCGGGATGTCGCCTCAGCGCCGCTGGCTCGCGGGTGAATTGCGTTCGAAAATCGATCCTGTCGCATTCGTCCAGCATGGGTGACTCCGTCCTCGCCCTGTCGCCTGCCTCGGCCCAGGGGCGGGGTCCGCCCCTGCCTTAACGATAACTATATATGGCGTTCGCGATCTGGCAAGCCTCTTGATCTCGCGAATTGCTGCTCTGCAGCACGAATTATCAGAAGGCTGTGACAGGCAGGTGACGGATCAGCCGGGCAGCTTGTCGCGCAGGAAGGCAAGGGCCACGGAGAGACCATCGGGCGCGATGCCATGGCCGGTGCCCTTCATCACATGCGCGTAGGTATCAAAGCCGGCCGAAACCAGCGCGTCGCCCGCCTTGCCCATGTCCGAAAAGGGCACGACCGGATCCTGATCGCCATGTACGAGCAGCACGGGCGGTTTGCTGAGCGCCTCGCCCCCCAAAGCCTCGGGACGCAGCAGGCGGCCCGAGAACGCCACCAGAGCAGCCACAGGTTCGGCACGACGCGGCAGCACCTCGAGCGCCATCATCGTGCCTTGCGAGAAACCGATCACCGCAAGCTGCGCGGGGCTCAGCCCCTGCTCGTCCAGCACCGCGTCGAGAAACGCGTTGAGATCCTCGGCCGCCGCGCGCATCCCCTCGAGCGATTCCGTCTCGGTCGAATTGTCGAGCCAGGGGATCGGAAACCATTGCCGGCCATAAGGCGCCGCGCGACAGGGTTCGGGTGCATCGGGGGCTATGAAAAGCGTGTCGGGCAGATGCCCCCCCAGCGGATCGGCGAGTCCCAGCAGGTCCGCACCGTCCGCGCCATAGCCGTGCAGGAAGACCACCGCCGATTTCACCTGCCCCGATTGCGGCCCCTTGCGACCGGCTTCCAGCTTGCGCGTCATGGCGCCACTCCTTCACGTCTCTTGCACGCGGCGTAATAGGCCCAGAGCCCGCGCGCCGCAACCGCGCGCCAGGGCGACCAGACGGCGGAAAGCTCGTTGAACTGCTTGCGTTTCGGCCGCTCGGGCAGATCGAAGAGAAGACGCGCGCCCTCGGCCAGCGCCAGATCATCCACCGCGAAGACATCCGCGCGGCCCAGAGCGAAGATCAGATACATCTCGACCGTCCAGCGACCGATGCCCGGGATCGGCAGAAGCTGGGCGATCACCTCCTCGTCAGGCAGGACGCGCAGCCCTTCGAAATCGACGCCGGATCCCGCCAGTGCCTGGAGGTAGCGCACCTTCTGGCGCGAGAGGCCACAGGCGCGCAGATCATCCTCAGAAGCTCCCGCGATCGCGACGGGATCCGCGAAGCCTGCATCAAGCACCTTCGCGCGGATCGAATTGGCCGCCGCCACTGAAACCTGCTGACCGATGATCGCATCGCGCAGGGCGGCGAACCCGTCCTCGCGCCGGCGCAGGGGCCAGGGGCCCGTCATCTCGCAAACTTCGGCAAAACGCGGCTCGGCGCGGCACAGCCAGGCGGTGCCCTCTTCGATATCCGCCTCGCAAGTGATGATACGTCCGACCATGACCGCCACCCTGCCCTATCACGCGCGCGCTTGCCAGCCCTCTTCGCGCGCGCTAGCAAGCGGATATGAGCGATATCACCTCCCCCCAGGACTTCCCGCGCGAGAAGCGCAACACCATCGTCCTCGTGCTCGCCCAGGCGCTGCTGGGTGCGCAGATGCCGATGATCTTCACCGTGGGAGGGCTGGCGGGGCAGATGCTCGCGCCGAACCCCTGCTTCGCGACGCTGCCGCTGTCGCTGATCGTGCTGGGTTCGGTGCTCTCGGCGCAACCGATGTCGGAATTCATGAGCGCTTACGGACGTCGCGCGGGCTTTCTGCTCTCGAATGTCGCGGGCGCGACAGGTGCGGCGATTGCGGCCTATGCGCTCTATATCGGCTCGTTCTGGGTCTTTCTGGGCGGCTCGTTCCTGACCGGCATCTACATGTCGGCCCAGGGCTTCTACCGTTTCGCCGCGACCGACACCGCGCGTCCCGAATTCCAGGCCAAGGCGATTTCCTATGTGCTCGCGGGCGGGCTGGTTGCTGCCATCATCGGCCCCCAACTGGTGAAGGTCACGAGCCAGGCGATGCTCGTGCCCTTCATGGCCACCTATCTCGCGATCATCGCGATCAACGCGATGGGCCCCTTTCTCTTCGCCTTCCTCGACATCCCCGCTCCGGGGCGGCGCAAGAAACACGAGCATCACGAAGGCCGCACCCGGCGCGAGTTGCTCAAGGACCCGGTCATCGTGGTGGCGATGATCTGCGGCATGGTCTCCTACGCGCTGATGAACCTCGTGATGACCTCGACCCCGCTCGCAGTCGTGGGCTGCGGCTTCGAGCAAGGGGACGCGGCCAATATCGTCTCGGCTCACGTTCTCGCGATGTATCTGCCCAGCTTCTTCACCGGCCACCTGATCGCGCGTTTCGGCAAGGAAACGATCGTGGGCGCCGGTCTGGTGATCCTTGCGACCTCAGGCGCTGTGGCCCTGACCGGGGTGGAACTCGAGAAATTCTACCTCGCCCTGATCCTGCTGGGCCTGGGCTGGAATTTCGGTTTCATCGGCTCCACCGCGATGCTCGCCTCGGCCCATGAGCCCTCGGAGCGCGGCCATGTGCAGGGGATGAACGATTTCATCGTCTTCGGCGGCGTGTTCCTCGCATCGCTATCGTCGGGCGGCCTGATGAATTGCGCTCAGGGCGGCAACACGGAAGCCGGCTGGCAGGCGGTCAACCTCGCGATGCTGCCCTTCCTGACGCTTGCGGGCGGCGCGCTGATCTGGCTCGTGATGCGCCCGAAAGAGACGCGCTGAAAGGGGCGCTGTCCCCGCCGACATCTCACGCAACCAAGAGAGGGGCGGCGCCCCACTGCTTTCGGATCAGGAACTGGAAACGCTCAGGCGAGCTTGGAGATGCGCTCTTCGAGAACGTCGAAGGGCACGCCGGGATCGTCCTTGGCGCAGCGGATCACGAGGCTCGTCTTCACGCTCGCGACGTTATCGGCTGCGGTCAGCTCACCGGTGAGGAAGCTCTGGAAGCTCGACAGATCAGGAGCCACGCATTTCAGCACGAAATCGATCTCGCCGTTGAGCATGTGGCATTCGCGCACGAGCGGCCAGTCGCGGCAACGCCCCTCGAAGGCCGACAGATCCGACTCGGCCTGCGAATGCAGACGCACCATCGCGAAGACCTGAACCTCGAATCCCAGCTCGCGCGGGTTCACATCGGCATGGTAGCCGCGAATATAACCCGCCTCTTCCAGCGTGCGCACACGACGCAAGCAGGGAGGCGCAGAGATGCCCACACGCTTGGCCAGTTCGACATTGGTCATCCGACCATCAGCCTGCAATTCGGCGAGGATCTTGCGGTCGATGTCGTCGAGCCGAGAGGTGGGCATTTGAAACTTTCCTTCGTGACTTGCTGCGGAACTTACCTGCGGGCGTCGTGTTGCGCAATAATATTTCGCGCGGGTCGCCGCAAGAGCAATTCGCCGCAGCAAGCGGGGGCTTTTCGCCGCGGCGTGCTCCGATTATATCCGACAGGCAGATTTCAAAGGAGGCGGGCATGTCCGAGACGAAGAAAACCAAGGTCCTGATCATCGGCTCCGGCCCGGCGGGTTACACGGCGGCCGTCTATGCCTCGCGAGCGATGCTCGAGCCGGTTCTCGTGCAGGGCATGCAACCGGGCGGGCAGCTCACCATCACCACCGAGGTGGAAAACTGGCCCGGCGAGAAAGAGATTCAGGGCCCCGACCTCATGGTGAAGATGGAAGAGCATGCCCGCACGATGGGCACCGAGATCATCATGGACATGATCACCGAGCTCGACACCTCCAAGCGCCCCTTCATCGCGAAAGGCGATTCGGGCACCACCTACGAGGCTTCGGCGGTGATCCTTGCCACCGGTGCACAGGCGAAATGGCTGGGCATCCCCTCGGAAGAGAAATTCAAGGGCTTCGGCGTCTCGGCCTGCGCCACCTGCGACGGGTTCTTCTATCGCGGCAAGGAAGTCGTGGTGATCGGCGGCGGCAACACGGCGGTCGAAGAGGCGCTGTTCCTGACCAATTTCGCGTCGAAGGTCACGCTGGTGCATCGCCGCGACAGCCTGCGTTCGGAAAAGATCCTGCAGGATCGCCTGTTCAAGAACCCCAAGGTCGAGATCGAATGGAACCACACCGTTGAGGAGATCCTCGGCACCGAAGCGCCCCTCGGCGTCACCGGCGTGCGGGTGAAATCGACCGTGGACGGTTCGGAAAAAGTGATCCCCTGCGACGGCTTCTTCGTGGCAATCGGGCACGCGCCGTCTTCGGAACTGGTCAAGGACAGCCTGAAGATGCAGGCGGGCGGTTATGTCTGGGTGGAGCCGGGCTCGACCCGCAGCTCGGTGCCCGGCATCTTCGCCGCCGGTGACCTTACCGATCACACCTATCGTCAGGCGGTGACTTCGGCGGGTATGGGCTGCATGGCCGCGCTCGACGCCGAGAAATGGCTTGCCGAGCAGGGCGAGGCCGAGTGATCTCGTTCAACGGCACGGTCTGGCGGATCCTCTCTGCCGACCGCGTCGTTCAAGTGCTTGAACCGGCTCGCCACCCGGAGGGCCGGTTTCATCATTCCGGGCAGCCGGCACTTTATGCCTCGCTGAGCGCGGAGGGCGCGGCTGTGGCGCTTCGGCGTTACGTGCGGGCGGGCGATCCACCTCGCGTGATCGTGCCCCTGAGGATCACCGCAGAAAAGATGGTCGATCTGCGCGGCACCCCCGATCAGGCCGCGGCCTCGATCGTGTGGCAAGATGGGCGTGCGGCGGGCGCCCCCTCGCCCACCTGGGTCTTTTCGGATGGTGCGCGGTCGGCGGGCGCGCAGGGACTGATCTATGCCTCGCGCTCGCGTCCCGAACTGAGCCATCTGGTGCTTTTCGAGATCACGGCGGAAACGGTCACGCAGGACGGAACGGCGACCCCATGGCAACCGCCCTACCCTGTTCCCGAGATGTAAGAAATCAGCTCAGAGCCAGCCGGTGCACGCCGCGGGCGAATTGCGGCTGGACCCGGGCGAGCTGTTGAAGCGCGAGAGCAAGGCCGACCACCAGGGTCGCGTTGAGCGCAGGCGTGGAGATCAGCACAGACGCAACCGAGGGGCTCTGGACGGCGACAAGCGCGAGTCCCAGTCGCGACACCGCGGTAAAGGCGATGAACCGGCTCAGTCCCGGCAGAAACGCCAGGATAAACGCCGCGCTCAGCCCGACACCCAGCGCATAGAGACAGGCCGCAAAGAGCCAGAGCGGCATCGCGCCGATCGCGAGCGCCACGTGACTGTAGAAGAGGCACCCCGAGAGCCCCGCCATCGCCGAAAGCGCCAGGACGCGCCGCGACAGAGCGGGAAGAGACCCGGCGGCAGGCAGAACGAACGGATTGGCGAGGCGCATCAGCATGACCACAGCGTCGCGCGCGATGGCGACGCGCGCGCGGCGCGAATGAGGCGATTTCCCGACTTTCAGGGTACGAAGTACTCAACGTCTGAAGTCGCGTACTGATCTCTTCCGATCCTGATCGCGTGAGGGCGCCTTGATTGTCAAAGCTGCGCGGTTACCTGAGAAGCGGAACATGGAGGTCGCTCATGCGCTGGCGCGGGGTCAATCACGTCGAGTTCTCGGTGCTCGATTACGAGAATTCCATCGCCTTCTACGATGCGATGTTCGGCTGGCTTGGATACCGGAGCTTCTGGACGCTCGATATCGGGTATCGCTCGACCTATTACATGGCGCGCTTTCCGATGCCGCATTCCTATATCGGCATCCAGCCCGCGCGATCGGGCGAGAAGCTGGATCACGAGGCGCGGGCGGTGGGCATCCATCATATCGCGCTCTGGGCGAAATCTCGGGCCGAGGTGGATGCGTTTCACCGTGACTTCCTGATCCCGCGCGGCTTGTCGGTCACCGAGGCGCCACAGGAATATTCTGTTTATGCGCCCGGCTATTACGCGGTGTTCTTCGACGACCCGATAAACGGCATCCACTGGGAGCTCGCGCATATTCCACGCATCCCCGGGCTTGGCGCGCTTCGACGCTTTCGCGCGGCCTTGAAGGCCGCGCAGGCGGAGCATCCCGAATGGCACGGGCCGCCCGAGAAACTCGCGTTTCGCGACCTGCCCCGGCGCTGAGATCAGGCGAGATGCGACAGGAAAGCGTCGATCTCCTCAGGCGTCGTCGCCCATGAACACACCAGACGCGCGGCCAGAAGTTCCTCTTCCGGGCCCTCGAGCGATTGATCGAACGGCCAGAGGTAGTAATAGGCCCCGGCCTCGTGCGCGCGCTTATGGGCGCCGCGCGGGAAAGCCGCGAAGACCGCGTTGGCATCGGTGGGGTGGATCAGTTTTGCGCCTTCGATCTTGCTGACGCCTTCGGAAAGTTTGCGCGCCATTTCATTGGCATGACGGGCGGTCTTCAACCACAGGTTATCGGTCAGATAGGCCTGCATCTGCGCTGCGAGGAAGCGGTGCTTCGAGAACAGATGCCCGCCCCGCTTGCGGCGCAGCTCAAACTCCCAGGCGCGTTTGGGGTCAAAAATCACCACCGCCTCGACGCCCATGCAGCCATTCTTGGTGCCACCGAAGCTGAGTACATCGACGCCCGCTTTCCACGTCATCTCGGCGGGCGTGCATCCGGCCGCGACCAGAGCATTGGCAAAGCGCGCCCCGTCCATATGCACCGGCAGGTGGAAACGCCGCGCGACCTCGGTCAGCGCCGCCACCTCGGCGGGCGAATAGACCGCGCCTGCCTCGGTCGAGTTGGTGATCGAGACCATGCCGCGCTGGACGTTGTGGATGCCGCCCCGGCCCGTATGGGAAATGGTCCGGGCGAGCAGCTCCGGGTCCATCTTCGCATCCGGCCCATCGACCAGAACCAGCTTCGAGCCATTCGTGTAGAACTCGGGCGCGCCGCACTCGTCTTCCTCGATATGGGCGTTGCGATGGCAGAAGATCGCCCCCCAAGGCTGGGTCAGGATCGCGCAGGAGAGCGCATTGGCCGCGGTCCCGGTCGCCACCAGATAGACGCGCGCTTCGGGCGCCTCGAAAATCTCGCGGATCTTCGCCTGCACGCCCTCGGTGATCGGGTCCGCGCCGTAGGAATGGACATGGCCCGCATTGGCGGCGGCGAGGCCTTCGAGAATGGCGGGATGTGCGCCGGAGGTGTTGTCGGAGGCGAAATTCATGAGAGGTCCTCGATCGTGTATTGGTCCCATTCGTCCTCGGGCACCTCGAATTCGGGCACGGTCCAGCCGCGCACGCTCACGCCCGCCTCGTGGACGGTCTCGCGCGAGCCCGAAATCAGGTAGTGCCACTCGGGCAGCGGCTCGCCTTCGAAGCGCAGCCGATAGGCGCAGGTCGCGGGCATCCAGTAGGCGATCTTGTTGATCGTCTTCGGGGTCAGCGTCACGCATTCGGGGACGAACTGGTGGCGAATGTCGTATTGCGTGCAGCGGCAGGTCTCGCCATCGAGAAGCCGGCAGGCGACGCGGGTGAAAACCACCTCGCCCGTATCCTCGTATTCGAGCTTGTTCAGGCAGCATTTGCCACAGCCGTCGCACAGCGCCTCCCATTCGGGGGCGGTGAGCTTTTTCAGCGGCAGCTTCCAGAATTCGGGGCGCAGTTTGGTCATGGCGCGGAAAATGGGGCAGCGGCGGGGAAATGGAAAGGGGGGATCGGCAGATCGTTACCGGATCTTTGGTTTGGGAATGATGGGGGGAAGAGAACTGGCGCGGGGCGACGATCCCCGGGCCGCGCCCATTCGTCGTGCTTACGCCGCGCCACTGGCGCGACGGTCCCTCCTCATTCCCCCCGGGAGGGCGCATTGGCGATGGCGCGCGCGTTCGAGCTACCTGCGGGCTTTTGAGATAAAAGCGCCTATCCACGAGCGGCACAAAGCGCCCACCCGAGGTCGGGCGCCGCCCTCGATCGCCTACTCCGCCAGAATCTCCCGCGCCTTCGCGCAATCTGCGTCCATCTGGGCCACCAGCGCGTCGAGCCCGTCGAACTTCATCTCGGGCCGGAGATATTCGACCAGAGCGACCGAGACATGCTCGCCGTAGAGATCGCCCTTGAAATCGAAGATGAAGGTTTCGAGATTGGGGGTGTTCTCGCCGAACATCGGGCGCACGCCGAGGCTCGCGGCACCAAGGTAATTTCCCTGATGCTTGCCGGTCAGCACGTCGATTTTCACCGCATAGACGCCGAGTTTCGGCAGATGCAGCCCCGCCACCGACATGTTCGCAGTGGGATAACCAAGGTCGCGCCCGCGTTTGTCGCCATGCAAAACGGCGCCGTCGATGCGGTGCAAGTGGCCCAGCATCTTCGCGGCGTCCTCGGGACGTCCCTCGGCCAGCGCGGTGCGAATGGCCGTGGAAGAGGCCTCGACCCCTTCGACATGCAGAAGCGGCGCGATCGTGACCTCGTAACCGTATTTGCGGCCAAGCTCGACAAGCATTTCGGTGTCGCCTTCACGGCCCTTTCCGAAACGGAAATCATCCCCTACCGCGACATGCGTAACGCCCAGCCCCTCGGCCAGAACCTCGCGGGCAAAAGCCTCGGCGGACATGTCGGCGAGCGTCTCGTTGAAGGGCAGTTCGTAAAGAACATCGACGCCGAGCTTGGCGAGCCGGTTGGCGCGCGACTCGGGGCTCATCAGGCGAAAGGGCGGCAAGGTCTTTCCCGCACGGGCAGCGAAGAACTCGCGCGGGTGAGGCTCGAAGGTGATGACGCCGAGCGGCGCGTCACGACCGCGCGCCTGATCGATCACCGACTGGTGGCCAAGATGGATCCCATCGAAATTGCCCATGGCGACAGAGGCGCCACGGGCCGCATTATCAAGCGATGTCCAGGAGGTTACGCGTTTCATCACCCCGCCCTCCGGCGGGGTCCGCCGGGTCAGTCGAATTTCCGCGAGGGTGCCAGAACCAGCGCCTCGCCCTTCACGACAACCGTATCGCCCACCGCGCAATGGGTTTCAAGCGTGACACGGCGGCGCGAATGGTCGATCGCGATCACCTTCACCTCGGCATAGACCACGTCGCCGGGGCGTACGGGCGCCATGAACTTGAGCGACTGACCCAGATAGACGGTGCCGTGACCGGGCAGTTGCTCACCGATAACCGCCGAGATCAGGCCAGCGGTCAGCATCCCGTGGGCGATTCGACCCTCGAAGATCGTGTCCCGTGCGTAATCGTCATCCAGGTGCACGGGGTTATGGTCCGTCGATACCTCGGCGAACATCTCGATATCACGGTCGGTGATCTGCTTGCGCAGATAGCGAACCATCCCGATTTCCAGATCTTCGATGCAGATCGTGCCGCGGGGCATGTTGTCGAGCATATCCATAAGTCCCTGCCGGAAGTTCATGTTGCGCTGCGGCATAGCATATGCAGAAGCGCGCAGGCAAGATGCCTGCGCAACTTTTTTACCCGAATGAGATCAAAGGCGCAACAAAGTTGCCCTTAGGCCTTTAGGCTAGCGCAGGGTCCCGATCGTATAGAGCGGGTCCTGTTGGCGCGCGCCGAGCCAGCCGCGCAGCAGCTCCGGGTCGGGATTCTCGCGATCGGGGCCGAACTGGTCATGCGCCAGACCACCGGTGACGAAGAGGCAATCGATCCCTTCCCCTGCGGCGCCCGGCACATCGGTATTGATCCCGTCCCCCACCGCGAGAATGCGCGCGTCATCAACGCCGCCGAGCCGCGCCAGCTTGCGCCGCGCGAGATCGTAGATCGGCGGATGGGGCTTGCCGAAATACATCGCCTCGCCCCCCATTTCCTCATAAAGCGCGGCGAGCGCGCCCGCACAGTAGATCCGCTTGTCGCCCATATCGACGACGATATCGGGATTGGCGCAAAGCATCGGTAGCTCGCGCGTCTTCGCGAGCAGGAATTTCGGCCGGTAATCCTCGGGCACTTCGGTTTCCTCGTCGAAGGGGCCGGTGCAGACGATCCCGTCGGCCTCGTCGAAATCGACTCGGGTGATCTCGGCCTGACCCTGCCATTCCTCGGGAACCTCGGTAAAGAAGCCGTTGTCCTTGTCGGGGCCGAGATGCCAGACCTTCTTGCCCACCGCTCCCGCGAACATCGCATCCTGCGCGGCATCGCCCGAAGAGACGACGAGATCGTAGGCATCGCGCGGACAGCCCATCCGGTCGAGCGCTGCGATCACGAATTTCGCCGGGCGCGGCGCGTTGGTCAGAAGCACCACCTTGCCGCCTTGCTCGCGAAAGCCCTGAAGAGCCGCGACAGCCTCGGGAAAAGGCGCCACGCCATTGTGCAGGCAGCCCCAGAGATCGCAGAACAGCACGTCATAGGGTTTCGAAATCTCGGCGAGCGATTGGATGATGCGGGTCATGTCGGCCTTTCGGATCTGGGTTTGGCGCATGGGGCGGTACAACCGTCACGGCCATGAGTCACGGCGCAGCCGGGACCGGCCGGGGTCGCCTTATCGAGGCTATATGGCACGGGCATGACGGAAGGCAAAGGGGCGCTCAGCCCGCGTTCTCCTCGCCATAGCCATAGCCATACCCGTAGCCATATCCGTATTCGGGGCCCGAAAAGCGGAACTTGTTGACGACGACGCCCATCACGTTGGTGCGTTCGGCCAGTTCGCGCTCGCAGATGTCGATTTCCTTGATCGTCGTCTCTTCGGTCGCGGCGACGATCAGGACGCAATCGACATAGGCCGCAAGCGCCAGCGTGTCGTCGCTGACGAGAACCGGGGCGGTGTCGAAGATGATCAGATCAGGCTGGTAGATCGCCTCGATGCGCTTGAGGGCCTCGCCGGAGGTTCTCGACTGGATCAACTCGGCGGGGTGATCGACGGGCTTGGTATTGAGCCCGAGCGCGAGGTTCGGCCCCACCCGCAGAGCGTAATCGGAAAATTCGGCACGTCCCGCGAAGACTTCGGAAACCTGCGGACCCGCTTCGATATCGAGCAGCTTTGCCAGCGAGGGGCGGCGCAGATCGGCCTCGAGCAGGATCGGGTAGATCTCTTCCTGACGTGCGAGGCTGAAGGCGAGGTTGAGCGCGATGGTGGATTTACCGCAGCCTGCCGAAGGCGAGGTGATCGCAAGGCGCGTCCAGCCATTCGAGCGCATCTGCTGCAGGATCTTGGTGCGCAGCATGTCGAAGGGGGCAGACTCGGCTCCACCCTCGCGCGCGACGACCCGGTTGGTACGCAGACCGACCGGGCTCGGCTCGAGTGGCGACAGCGCGGACCATGCCGCCCCGGCGGGCCCCGCGCGCAATGTCAGTGTCTGGTGCGCCGCGCCGAGCGCGCGGCGATCGGCTCCGCCTTGTCCCATCCTAGCCGCCCGGGCCTTGGCAATCGCATCCCGAATTCTCTCGGCCATCGCTGCCCCTCCCCCCTCAGAAGATCCGGTCGAGCGGCATGTAGAGCAGCCCGACAAGCGCAAGCACCGCGATCAGCGCACCCAACACCATCACGGAGGAGATCACGAATTGACGCCGACGCCGCGCGAGATCGGCAGGCGTCGCGATATAGGGCAAGGTCGCAAAGGCGCTGATGCCCAACTGGCGCTGCAGATCCTCGGGGCGGCGAATGCCGGGGTTGAGCAGCTCACGCCCGATGATCACCAGAAGCCCCAGCACGAACCCCGCCCCGAACCCCGCGACGGCGATCGTTTTGCGGTTCGGTTTGACCGGTTCGTTGGGAGCCACCGCCTGATCGATCACGGTCAGCTTCTCGCCTTTCGCCAGAGACTCGATCGTGTCGCCGGTCTCGGCGACCGCGCGGGCCCTTGTCGCGCGATCGTACTGGTCGAGCAGGTTTGCGTAATCGCGCTGCAACGCTTCGAGCGCGGCCGCATTGGCTGGCACCTTGGCGATATCGGCCTGGAGTTGTTCCATCTGCACTTCGGCCGCTTCCTGACGCGCGCGAGCGGTGAAGAGATCGTTTTCGAGCGCGCGCAGGCGTTCCTCGAAAGCAGAGGCAGGTTTTGCGAGCGGTGCCGTGGCGCCGGCGTCCTGCTCCATGATCTGCGCCCCGAGCGCCGCGATGCGCGGGTCGTCCGGGGGCAGAACCTGGCGAAGCGCGTCGCGTTGCGCCTCCAGCCGGGCCAGATCGCGTTGCGCCGGTGGGTAGATCGCATCGAGATCGACCGTCTCGCCCGAGACTTCCCGGCGGCGGACAAGCCGATCCTTCTGGTCCTCGACCTCCCTGATCTTGTCGGCCAGTTGTGGCGTGGAAAGCTGGAGCGCCGCAAGCTGGTCGCGCAGCAGCGGCAGGCGCTCGGGCAATGCAGTGGAATTTTCCTGCTTGAACTGGAGGATCGACGCAGAGGATTTCGCAAGCTCGGAATTGAGCCGATCGACCTCGCGCGAGAAGAAATCGAGCGTGTCCCGCGCGGCCTTCGTTCGGATATCGGCATCTTCCTTGAGGATGCGCGTGACCAGTTCATTCGCGACCTGCGCGGCCCGCGTGGGCGAGCCCGCGATGTAGGACACGGTCATGAAGGTCGCTTCCTGAGGCGCGGTTTTCGACTTTGCCTGCTTGCTGATCTCGATCGAGATTGACCCCGTCAGCGCCTCGAAGACGGCGTCGACATCGCGCGCGCCCGACGCCGTGCGCAGGGCGGGAAAGAGGTCCATCCGGCGCGCCATGTCGAGAAGGTTCTCACGGGCGAGCACCCGTTTGCGGATCACCTGCAACTTGGCATTGGTGTCGGTTTGCACCGTCGAGGAAGCGAGCTGATCGGGGATGCGCTCTCCCTCGACAACCAACAGCGCGTTCGCCTGATAGATCGGCGTGATCAACCGCGCGACGACAAGCCCCGCCATCGTCCCGATCAGCGTGAGCAGGATCAGCCAGTGCAGACGGCGCAGCAGGAGCATCGCGTAGAAGCGCAGATCGCGCATTACGTCCTCCCGCGCGCGGCAAGATCATCCTCGCGACCGCCCGTCACGGCCTGCATTCGCTGACGCTGGCTCTCGACGGGCAGATAGAAGACATTGTCCTCGATCACCTTGTCGATGATCTCGGCGGTGACCTCATCCGAGCGCGCGGAATAAGCATAGACCATGCCAAGATCGGCGAGTTGGTTCATCAAACGCGGGATGCCGCCGCAATAGGCATCAACCTTCTGCGAAGCCTCCGGCGTGAAGATCTGCCGCGTCGCCCCGGCGACTGAGAGGCGATGATCGACATAGGCCTGCGCGCAATCGGCCGCCATCGGTCCAAGATGGAACCCCGAGGAAACGCGCTGCGCGAACTGGCGCAGTTCGGGTTTTGAGATCAGGTCGCGCAGTTCGGGCTGGCCCATCAGGATAAGCTGCACCAGCTCGTCCTTGTCGGCATTGATATTGGTGATCATGCGCAGCTCTTCGAGCACGCCCGCATCGAGATTCTGCGCCTCGTCGATCACCACGACCACGCGCCGCCCCGCGGCATATTCGGAGATCAGGAATTGCTGGAAACGGTCATAGATGAGCACGTAGTCTTCGCCCGGCTCGATCCGCTGACCAAGCGAGAGCATGATCCAGCGGATCACGTCCTCCCGACCACCGCGCGCATTCGAGACCAGCGCCATCGTCACGTCATCCGAGATCGAGGCCATCAAGTAGCGCAGCAATGTCGTCTTGCCTGCGCCGACCTCCCCGGTGATCAGCGTGATCGGCGCACGCGAGAACAACCCATATTCGAGCATGGTCACCGCGTGCTTGTGCTCGGGCGACCAGAAGATGAAATCGGGATCGGGCAGCAGCGAAAAGGGCCGCTCCGCAAGTCCGAAAAATTCGGTGTAGATCTCGTTCATGCCTGTTTCCGGGCCTGCGGCCTCTTTCTGATTTCCGGCAGTGAAGCGGAAATCTGCGCAAATCGCAACATTCCCCTGCCCAAAACCCGGTGCTGCGGCACATCTGTCGCAAGTTTCACACCCCTCCCCTCGCGGCGCCCCATGCCAAAGCGCGAAAGGCTTTATCGGGACGTGCAAAATCGCTAGAGTGCCCAAAGGCGCCGGAGAGAGCGCGACGAGCAGGCCAGAACAGATGTCCCGACCTTTTTCCGTGCGATCCGCAGCACTCGTGCTTTGCGCAGGCCTCGCCCTTTCGGGCTGCAAGAGCAAGGAGGAGAAGGCTGAGGCGTTTTACCGCTCGGCCGAGGAACTTCTGGCGCAGGGCGACGTCCCGCGCGCGCTGGTCGAACTGCGCAATGTCTTCGATTACGACAGCTCGCATCAGCAAGCGCGCAGGCTTTATGCCGATATCCTGCTTCAGCAGGGCCGCCTTCAGGAGGCCTATAGCCAGTATCTGCGCCTGTCCGAGCAATATCCCGACCTTGCCGACATTCACCGTATCCTGGCCGAATTGTCGCTGCGCTCGGGCAACCTGACCGGCGCGCGCGACCAGACGCGCCGCACGCTCGAGCTCTTGCCTGACGATCCCGGCGCGCGCGCGGTTTCGGTGGCGCTGTCCCTGCGTGCGGCGATGGCGCGGTCCGACCGTGGCGCCTATGCCGAGATCTCGAAAGCGGCGGAACGGCTCACGCAGGAGGCGCCCGATGTGCCGACCGCCTGGCACGTCCTGATCGATGCGCGCAACGCGGCAGGTGATCGCGAAGGCGCGCTCGACGCGCTCGATGCCGCACTGACCCGCGAACCCAGGCAATATCGCCTGCAAGTCCTGCGCCTCGAGTTGCTCAGTGAACTGAACAGAACCGACAAGATCGGCGCCCAACTTGAGACGATGCAGACGCTCTTCCCCGACGATCCCAAGACACGCACCGCGCTTGTCGCCTGGTATGTGCTGCGCGATGATCCCGAGGGCGCGGCGCGTTTCCTGCGCAGGCTCGCCACCGACCCGCAAAGCCAGACAGAGGGTTATGTCGAGCTGGTGCGCTTTCTCGCCCGAGCGCGTGGCGCTGACGCCGCCGCGCGCGAACTCGATAAGCTGATCACGGAGTCGCAGGGCAAACCCAACGAGGCGATCTTCTCCGCGATGCGCGCTGATCTCGCGTTTCGTGCTGGCCGCAAGGACGATGCGCTCACCCGGATGAAGGCGCTTCTGACCCGTCTGCCCGAGGGCGAGGAGCGCGGACGGATGCGCGTGGCCTATGCGCGCATGCTCGAGGCCGCAGGTCAGTCGGATGCGGCGCGCGCCGAAATCGAGACGGTGCTGAAGGCCACGCCGCTCAATGTCCCGGCACTGCAACAGCGTGCAAGCTGGGCGATCGCCTCGGACAATTTCGACGCTGCGATCGTCGATCTGCGCACCGCGCTGCAACAGGACCCGACCAATCCCGACACCCTGACGCTGATGGCCGAGGCGGATCTGCGCGAAGGCGCCCCCGATCTCGCACGGGCACGGTTCGCGCAAGCCTACGAAGCCGCCAATCACGCAGCCCCCGAGGCGATCCGCTATGCCGATTTCCTGCTCTCGCGGGATCGGAGCAAGGCCGCACGCGACCTGCTTGCCGAGGCCGCCCAGCGCAATCCCGGCACGCCGGGCATCCTGCAACGTCAGGCCGATCTCGCGCTTCGGGATAATGACTGGCCCCAGGCCCATGCGATCGCCGATCAGCTTGCCGCGCTCGGCCTTCCCGAGACGGAGGCGCTTGCACAGTCGATCCGCGCGGCGATCCTGATGGGGCGCGGACGCACCGACAACGCAATCGAGACGCTCAAATCGCTGGCCGCAGCCAATGGCGGTGGAGATATGGCCGTCGCGGCGGTGGTTCAGGCGCAGATCGGGGCCGGACGCGCAGGAGCCGCGCGCGCCTATCTCGATGAACAGCTCACGCGCCGCCCTGAAGATCGCGGGCTGCGGATGCTTTCGGCCAATCTCGCCGCGATGCTCGGCGATCCGCAAAGCGCCGAGGCAGGGCTGCGCGCACTCATGTCCGAGGCGCCCGCCGATCCCGCCCCCGCGCGCCAGCTCTACCGGCTGCTGGCCGCGCAGGGCAAGGAGACAGAGGCGGCCGATGTAATCGCGCAGGCGCTGAAATCCGCGCCGCAGGCCGATCCGGTGCTTTTGCTTTACCGCGCCCGCTCGGAAGAGAAATCGGGCGATTTCGACGCGGCGATCGCCACTTACGAGGATCTTTACGCACGCGACAGCGGCGATCTGATCGTAGTCAACAATCTCGCGAGCCTGCTCAGCCAGCATCGAGACGACAAGGCGAGCCTCGAGCGCGCCGCGCGCATCGCCAAACGCTTCCGCGAGCGCCCCGAACCCGCCTTCAAGGACACCTATGGCTGGGCGGAATTTCGGCGGGGCGATTACAAGACCGCAATGCCACTGCTCGCGGCGGCGGCGGCCGGGATGCCCGAAGTGGCGCTCGCACAATATCACTATGCGATGGCGCTGGCGGCGACCGGGGAACGCGAGGAAGCCGCACGGGTGCTGGCGCAGGCAGTCGCGCTGGCCGGCGATCGGTTGCCCGCGCAGATGGCCGACGCCCCCGCGACGCTCGAGAAGCTGCGCGAAGCTCCCTGAGCGTTGCCAAACCGCCCCGTTCGCACAGAAAAAGAGGCGCAGCGCCCCGCAGCCCGGCTTGTAACGCGCTTTGCGCTTTGGCTTTCCCCCCGTCGCGGGTAGGATTTCACCAAGCGCCGCATCAGACGGCCAAGAGGCGAGCAGATGATCACGACGAGCACCTTTCCGGCACGGGTGCGCGCCCTGCCTTGGGGCGCGCTCGGCCTGATCGCCCTTGCGCTGATCTCGTCCCCGTTCTTTGCCCTAGGGATCGAGAGCCTCGCGGCGGCCTGGTCCACGCCGGAATATAGCCACGGGCCGATCATCCCGATGATCTCGCTCTACCTTTTCGCTCGAGAACTGCGCCATGCCCCCGCCCTGCCCGATGGTCCCACGCGCCGTTGGCCAGGGATCGTGGTGATCGGGCTCGGGCTCGCGCTCGGCGCTTTCGGGACGCTGGCGCAGATCCCCGATATCGTGACCTACGCGCTGATCGTCTGGCTGATGGGCGTGGTGCTGCTGGTGATGGGCTGGGACGCGGGACGGCGGCACTGGAAGCCCGTCCTGCATCTGATCTTCATGCTGCCTTTGCCGCAGATCCTCTACTGGCGGCTGACGATCGCGCTGCAGATGGTCTCTTCGGAGCTGGGCGTCACGCTGGTGCGCGCGGTCGACATTCCGGTCTTCCTGGAAGGCAACGTGATCGACCTGGGCGTCTACAAGCTTCAGGTGGCCGAAGCCTGTTCGGGGCTGCGCTACCTGTTCCCGATCCTGAGTTTTTCCTATCTCTTCGGCATCCTCTATCGTGGCCCCTTCTGGCACAAGGCGGTGCTGTTCGCGATGGCGGCCCCGCTGACGGTGGCGCTCAACAGCTTGCGCATCGGAGTGGTGGCGATCCTCGTCAATTCCTACGGGATCGGACAGGCGGAGGGCTTCCTTCATGTCTTTGAAGGCTGGGTGATCTTCGGGGCCGCCATCGCGATCCTGAGCCTCTCCGCGATCGGCCTCCAACGTTTGACGCCGCGCCCGCTTCCGCTGGCCGAGGCGCTCGATCTCGATTATCGCCGCTTCGCCCCCGAGGCCCGGCGGTTGCTGAGCGTCGCCCCCTCGCGCGCCCTGATCATGGCGCTCGGACTTAGCGCGCTGGCAAGCGCCGCCTGGTTGAGCCTGCCGCGAATGGGGAGCTCTCTGCCCGATCGTTTCGCCTTCGCGACCTTCCCGGGCCGGATCGGGGATTGGGAGGGAATGCGCCATCCGCTCGCGCCTGAAACCGAGGATGTGCTTGGCGCAAGCGATTACCTCAACGCGATCTACGCCGATGCCGCGAGCGACGCGCGAGTGAACCTCTTTGTCGCCTGGTATGCCGATCAGACCGGCGGCACTGGCATCCATTCGCCCGAGGTCTGCCTGCCTGCGGGCGGCTGGGAGGTCAGCGCCTTCACCCCGCACCGTATCGCCCTGCCCGGCCGCGCGCCCTTCGAGGTCAACCGCGCGATCATCGCCAAGGGGCTCAACCGGCAACTTGTCTATTACTGGTTCGACGAGCGCGGCGTAGCGATGACGAGCGACTGGCGCGCAAAGCTTTCGGTGATCGCAGACGGGGTGACGCGCGGGCGCACGGATGGCGCATTGGTACGCTATGTGACGCCGCTGGCAGCAGGCGAGGATCCGGGCGCGGGCGATGCACGTCTCACCCGTTTCATCGCGACATCGCTGCCGGTTATGGGCGACTATATTCCGAACTGAGCAAGTCCAAGGCGTGCGTCCTGGAAGAGACCGGGATCAGGAACCCAGTTGCTGCCTGCCTTCCCAGCAATGCGGGATCGGCTTGCGTGTATCGAAGACCAACGGACAGCTTTCGGCGGCCTTGATCGCGGCATCGACGCGCGCGTCGGCCATCGCCGGGGTGAGACCGAGATTGAGCGCATGGATGACCGGGTCGTAATACGAGCGGGAGGTAAGGCCGGGGGCGGCAGGCGCGATCTCACGAAGATCTCCCGCCATCGCCGCCCCCACCGTCATGGCGCCCCAGAGAAGGGCAACAGCCCCGAAACCCTGTCTCTTCGAAATCGCCATGTCAGCCCCCACGCGGAAAAGCCTCTACCGGATCGGTTCGCGCCCGATCGGCCCCGACGGGCATCAAATCAAACGCACCCTCCCCTCTGATTTGCGGCGCAAATGGGGCATCAATCAAGCAGAAATTTGCTAAAATTTCAAGACTTTGGCTCCGATTTCGAAACAAACACCGCAACGCAAATGGGATTATTTCTCAATCTTGGAAAAAATCCGATGGTATGCAACCAGAAGCTGTTTGGCCGAAAAGTCCCAGGAGAGCGCCTCCAGCACTCTCGCGCGCCCCTTGCGTCCCATCTCGCGGGCCATCTCGGGAGCGTCGATCAGGGCCGCGATCCGCGCTGCGAAATCGCGCGGATCGTTGGCGCGCGCGTAAAGTGCAGCCTCTCCGGCCGAGGCGCGTCCCTCGGTCAGATCGAACTGCACGAGCGGCTTTTCGAGTGTCATGTATTCCATGACCTTGTTCATGGTCGAGATGTCGTTCATCGCGTTCTTCGGATCGGGCGCGACGCCGATATCGATCGCGTTCATCGCAGCGAGCATCTCCTCGCCATAGAGCGGCCCGGTGAAGGTGAAATAGTCGCTCAACCCGCGCGCCGCGACATCCGCTTCGACATCGGGCAGCTCGGGGCCGAAGCCTACGATCACCACATGCAGGTCGGAATGGCCGAGATTGCGGATCAGATGCTCCACCGCGGCGATCAGCAGATCCATCCCCTCCTGCTGGCCGATCACGCCGATATAGCCGAGCACTGTTTTCGCGCCTTTGCGATAGGAGGCATCGCCCGGACCGGGCAGGAATGTCTCGACCCGTGGTGCGGAGCGAACGACGAAGACATCCTCGGGGGCCATGCCACCCCGCTCGATCGCGATCCGGCGGAAGCTCTCATTCGTGGCCATCGAAACCGAGGCGGTGGCGAAGGTGATCCGCTCCCATATCCGCATCACCCACCACAAGAGCCCCTTCTTGTCGAACTTGGCCTCGAACAGCTCCGGACAGACATCGTGATGGTCGAACATGTAGCGAACGCCGGAAAACCGATAGCGCAGCGCCAGAAGCCAGATCAGATCGGGCGGGTTGCAGCCTTGGATCACGTCGAAGCCACGCTCGCGCCGGACGACTTTCGCCAGCCGGAACCACGCCTTGATCGCGTGCCAATATTCGCGCGCATAGGCGACGGCGCCGGAATGGGCCTCGGGCGGCGCGGGGTGGCGGTAGATGTGGATGCCCTCGATCTCTTCGTAGGGCGCATCCCAGCCGCGCCCCATCGGGCAGATCACCGAAACCTCGTAGCCTGCCGCTTTCAGCGTGGTGGCCTCGACCCAGACGCGCCGGTCAAGCGGAACGGGGAGGTTCTCCACCACGATCAGAATTCGTCTTGTCATCTACCCTGCCGTATTGCCCCGGGGGCGGTTTGCCGCCCATTTTGTCGTGAGCCTCTTTTTCTCAGGCTCTTTGAGAGTTATGTCGCAGCCGGACGCGGGTTTCCAGCCCGCCGTGACCCGGAATTCCAGACATGTTGCGATCCCTACTCTCCCGCCTTTCGAAATCCGACGCGGCCGCCGACGGATTTCCGCGCCCCGAGGCGCCGATCTGCCTTATCGGCGACATTCACGGGCGCGCGGATCTGCTGGGCGCGATGTTCGAGCGGATCGGCGCGGAACCCGAGTCAGGGCGCGCCCGTGTCGTGACATTGGGCGACATGATCGACCGCGGACCGGATTCGGCGCATGTGCTTGCGATGTTGCAGGCCGCGCAGATGTCCAATCCCGCGCGGATGATTTGCCTTATGGGCAATCACGAACGGATGCTGCTCAATTTCCTGATCTCGCCCGACCGCAACACCGTGCGCTGGCTGAAGGTCGGGGGAGATGCGACGCTGCGCAGCTTCGGGCTGACGCCACCCGACCCCGACCGGCCCGACCCGGAGGAGCTCGATGCGTTGCGGATGGATCTCGCCCATGCAATCGGGCCCGATCTGCTTGCCTGGCTCGACGCGCGGCCCGCGATGTGGCGCGAGGGGCAGATTGCAGCGACCCATGCGGGGGCCGATCCCTATCACCCGCTCGAACGCCAAAGCCCGGATGCGCTGCTCTGGGGGCATCCGCGTTTCGTCAGCGCCCCGCGCCGTGACGGGGTATGGATCGCCTATGGGCATTGGGTGGTAGAGCAGCCCTTCGCCGAATCCGGCCGGATCGCGCTTGATACGGGCGCGTGCGAGACCGGCGTGCTAAGTGCCGCCTGGATCGACCGCAAGGGGCTGCGTTTCCTTCAGGTTCAGGGCTGAAACGAAAAGCGCCCCGTTACGGGGCGCTTTGAACAAAGGTCTCTCGGGGCTTACCGGCCAGTCTGACGCAGCACCACCGCGAAGGTCATCAGGCAAAGCCAGATATCGTTGCTCAACGAAAGACGCTTGTAATAGCGCTCGTCATAGCGGACGCGATCGACGAAGGCCGTCGCCGAACGGCCCGCCACCTGCCACAGCCCGGTGATGCCCGGACGCATCTCGAAATAGGCACGGCCCATCGCCCCACGATAGCTGTCTTCCTGCTCTTCCATGAAGGGGCGCGGACCCACAAGGCTCATCGAGCCGAAAAGCACGTTGAAGAATTGCGGCAGCTCGTCGAGGCTGGTGCGGCGCAGGAAAGCACCGACGCGGGTGATGCGCGGATCGTTCTCGAGCTTCTGGTGGATGTCCCACTCGCGGGCGATCTCGGGGTCGGCGGCACAAAGACGGGCCAGCTCGGCTTCGGCGTCGATACGCATCGTGCGAAGCTTGTAGCAGCGGAAATTGCGCCCGCCCTTGCCGATCCGGGTCTGCGCGAAGAAAGCAGGGCCGCCGTCGAGGCGCACCAAGAGCGCGAGCATTGCCACCAGAGGAAGCAGAATCGGGAGAATCGCGACGACGACAGCAACGTCGAACAGGCGTTTGCCGAGCCCTTCGTAGCCAATTCTCGAAAACGAGAGGGCCCGACGGGTTTCACGCGTTTGTTCGAGCACGCAATTTGTCGAAAGGTCCGACATGGCTTTCCCCAAAACTCTACCTTCTACGCGGTTCGATTCTGACCGCGTTTCGTCGAGGGTGTTTTCTGGGGGAATTCGTCCGAGAATGTGACGAAACCGGACAATTGTTAGGCCTGTTTCTGGGCCAGAAATCACGGGCGCGAACACAATCCCTTGAGGGTCGCCTCATAACCATATGATTTTAAACAAATTAAACCTTAGAGTGTTTCATATTTTTGTAACAATTGAGAAAGGTGCGACAATTTGTGCAGCCCGATTCCCAAAAATTCGGGAACGGACGACATGGGCTCGCCCCCGGTGTTTGCTTCGCTTCCCCTTGATCGCCTTGAAACCTTCCCCATATCGAAGCAAAGATGTTATGGAGATTAACATGACCCGAGATGACAGCCGCGCCCTCTATATCGAGCAGCGCGTCGCCAATGAGAAGAAGTCGGCGCTGGTGGGCTACCTGCTGTGGTTCCTGCTGCCGATGCTGGGCGTGCACCGGATGTATCTGGGCCGGGTCGGCTCGGGGCTCATCATGCTCATGCTGACCGGGATCGGCACGCTCTTCGCCCCGATCCTGATCGGGTATATCCCGCTCGCGCTCGTCGGGCTGTGGTGGTTGATAGACGCGCTCTTGATCCCCGGCATGATCACGCAAGACATGGCCGAGACGCGCTGGCGGCTGATGCAGGAGGTCTGATCAGTCCGCGTGCCGGACCGAATGTTCTTCCATCGCCAGCGCCTGTTCGGCCGTCAGATCCTCGCGCCGCACGACCTGCGTGTGGATCGTGAAGATCACCGCGCGGGTCTGCGGCAGGCGGAACAGGCATTGCCGCTCGACCCGTATATAAGGAGAGCCGTCAGAGCCATGACGATATTCATATTCCGAGCGCGGGTCGTGCAGGTGCGCGTCTGACTGCGAGGCCGTCCCGCGCATCAGCCCCCTGCCCGGCTGCACTCCGTCCATCAACCGCTGCACCCGCTTTCCGAGATCATCCGTATAGATCTCGATCGGCTCGTGGATGCGCATCATGGGGCGCATGAATTTCTCGCGCAGCGTCCAGCCAGAGGGGAAACACAAGACACCCCCGGTCAGCACATGCTCGGCATGGTCGAAGGCCTCGGGATCGGATTCCATCAGACACAGGTCGCATTGCACAAGCCGGCCCAGCGTGCGGAGCGGATCGGAGCGGTCGAGCGGAACGGTTACGCCGTCTGGTCGGATCGCTTGATCTTCGTTCAGCGAAAACCCGAGCGGCGGCAGGAGCGGCAGAACCGTGTCGAACAGCTCCTCGGCCGCCGGGCGCGCGTGGTCCGACAGCGCATAGACCAGTTCAGGCTCTTGCGAGAGCAACCGGTCGCGCAGCGCCATCTGCGCCGCATAGGCGTCATCGACTTCGAACCAGTCCTCGACGCTGACCGGGATCACGCCGGGCAGCCGCCGCGTGCGCGGGTCCACCCAGGGCGCGAAGCTCAGACGTTTTTGCAAGATCGGAGACAGGTCGAGGTCTTTCATGGCCGCGATGCTGCCCCTTCCCGCACGCCTCGGCAAGAGGGATCAGCGCAACCCTAGTCGCCGCCCGGCGCATAGTCCGAGATCATCTCGTAATCCTTGCGCGGCCCCTGCACCCGCCAGACCGCGCGCCAGTTCGGCCAATCGCCGAACTCGTAGCGCACGCGGTAATCATCAGGCTCGCACCAATGGGCGGCCTCGGGCGAGAGCGGGTCGAAACTGTGGAACGGTCGGCCATCCTCGAAGGCGACCGCAATCTTGCCGCCCTCGGCGCGCCAGAAATAGCTGCGCTCGGCGCGAAAGCTCTGCCCGGTCGGCAGGATCAGATCGCCCGCCTCGCGGTAATGCAGACCCACCCCTTCGGGCTCGAACGACGCCACGCCCTCGAACCGCGCGCGATTGCCGTCTGAATGGGCGATCTGGCGCGTCAGCACCCAGTCCCCCTCGAAATCCGACAGTTGCGGCATCAGGCCTCCCTTGCCCCAAAGGCAGGTGCAGTCTAGAAGCCGCCTCAACCACCTGCAATCGAAGAGGCCGCCGATGATCCCGCGTTATGCCCGCAAAGAGATGGTCGACATCTGGGAACCCGCCACCAAGTTCAAGATCTGGTACGAGATCGAGGCCCATGCCTGCGACGCGCAAGCCGAGCTCGGCGTGATCCCGAAGGAAAACGCGGAGGCCGTCTGGAAGGCCAAGGATGTCGAGTTTGACGTGGACCGCATCGACGAGATCGAAGCCGTCACCAAGCATGACGTGATCGCCTTCCTGACGCACCTCGCCGAGCATGTCGGCTCGGAAGAGGCCCGGTTCGTGCATCAGGGCATGACCTCGTCGGATGTGCTCGACACCTGCCTCAACGTGCAGCTCGTGCGCGCCGCCGACATCCTGCTCGCCGATCTCGACAAGGTTCTGGCCGCGCTGAAGAAGCGCGCTTACGAGCATAAGGACACGATCCGCGTCGGCCGTTCGCATGGTATCCATGCCGAGCCCACCACGATGGGCCTGACCTTCGCGCGCTTCTACGCCGAGATGGACCGCAACAAGGCCCGCCTGCAGGCCGCCAAGGAAGAAGTCGCCACCGGCGCGATCTCGGGCGCGGTCGGCACCTTCGCCAATATCGACCCGCGCGTGGAAGAGCATGTCTGCAAGATGATGGGCCTGCGCCCCGAGCCGATCTCGACGCAGGTCATCCCCCGCGACCGTCACGCGATGTTCTTCGCGACGCTCGGCGTCATCGCTTCGTCGATCGAGAATGTCGCGATCGAGATCCGCCACATGCAGCGCACCGAAGTGCTCGAAGGCGCGGAGTTCTTTTCGATGGGCCAGAAGGGCTCGTCGGCGATGCCGCACAAGAAAAACCCGGTCCTGACCGAGAACCTCACTGGCCTCGCGCGTCTCGTGCGCATGACCGTCGTGCCCGCGATGGAGAACGTGGCGCTCTGGCATGAGCGCGATATCTCGCACAGCTCGGTCGAGCGTGGCATCGGCCCGGACGCGACGGTGACGCTCGATTTCGCGCTCAACCGTCTCGCGGGCGTCGTCGACAAGATGATCATCTACCCCGAGAACATGCTGGCGAACATGAACAAGTTCCCCGGCCTCGTGATGTCGCAGCGCGTGCTACTGGCACTGACCCAAGCCGGTGTGTCGCGCGAAGACGCCTATGCGATGGTCCAGCGCAACGCGCTCAAGGTCTGGGAAGACCGCGTCGATTTCCGCGAGCAACTGCTGGCAGACAAGGACGTCGTGGCCGCGCTCGGCGTGGACGGGATCAACGAAAAATTCGACATGGGCTACCATACCAAGCATGTCGACACGATTTTCGCCCGCGTTTTCGGCGAATGACAAAGCCGCGCTGCGCCTATGTCACCTGACTATAGGCGCAGCGCGCGATTCGGATTACGCTAAGTCATCTGCAAAGGGAGATTGCCGATGACCCGTACGATTATCGCAGCCACCGTGCTGATCCTTGCCCCGCTCGCCGCCAGCGCCGAATGCCCGCGCGAGCATCAGGCCTCGATGTCCTGCCCGACCGGTCAGATCTGGGACAAGGACGCCAAGTCCTGCGTGCTGCAATCAAGCTGATCACGCAGACGGTAAGACCGTCTTAACCGCCACCGTGCGAGGCTGCCTCGAACCGCTGGTTTCAGGCTGCAACGGAGGGGACGGTGAACGCGATTGCGCCGATGGCGCTCGGCAAGCTGACCGGGCCGGAAATCCACGATGACAGCGCCCCCTCACCGGGGGCGGGCAGCTTGTCGCGGCGTCAGAAGGCCGCGATCATCGTGCGGCTTCTCTCCTCCGAAGGATTGAAACTGCCGCTCAGTGAACTCAGCGAAGATCACCAGACCGCATTGGCCGAACAGGTGGCAGAACTGCGCCTGGTCGACCGCGACACGCTCGTCTCGGTGGTAGAGGAATTTTGCGACGCGCTGGAGGCAGTGGGTCTGGCGTTTCCCGGCGGGCTCGACGGGGCGCTGTCCCTGCTCGACGGCCAGCTTTCGCCCGCCGCCTCGACCCGGCTGCGCCGCCTTGCCTCGGGCAGTTCGCGCGCCGATCCGTGGGAGCGGATCACCGGCCTCTCGGCAGAGTTGCTTCTGCCTGTGCTCGAAGAGGAAAGCACCGAGGTGGGCGCGGTGATGCTCTCGAAGCTCTCGGTGGCGAAGGCGGCAGAGCTTCTTGGAAAGCTGCCCGGCGACAAGGCGCGCCGTGTGGCTTACGCCGTCTCGCTGACCGGCAATGTCGCCCCCGAGACGGTGCTGCGGATCGGGCAGGCGCTCGCATCTCAACTCGATGCACGGCCCGCAAAGGCCTTTGACACCGGTCCGGTCGAACGCGTCGGCGCCATCCTGAACTATTCGGCCTCGGCGACGCGCGAGGCGGTATTGAAAGGGCTGGAAGAGGAAGATTTCGCCTTTGCCGAAGAGGTGAAGAAAGCGATCTTCACCTTCGCCAATATTCCCGCCCGCATCGACCCGCGGGATATCCCCAAGATCCTGCGCACTGTCGATCAGGCGCGCCTTGTCGTTGCGCTGGCCGGGGCGAAAGGCCCGCTGGAGGCTTCGGCCGAGTTCATGCTCACGAACATGTCGCAACGCATGGCGCAGAACCTGCGCGACGAGATGGCCAATCTCGGAAAGGTCAAGGACAAGGATGCCGAGGAGGCGATGGGCGAGATCGTCGGCGCGATCCGAGAGATGGAAACCGCCGGAGAAATCTTCCTGGTCGCCGAGGATGGAGACTAGGTCCCATTCCGGCACCACGATTCGCGACGACGATCGCAAGACGACATCGCCCCTGTCTCAATGCGCTTGGCCGGCACTCGAGGGGCCCAAAGCGCCGCCAATCGCCAATCGTTATCGCAAACACATGATGTTTTCGCTAACAAGCTGATCTGAAATCTTTTCCCGATTTGCATACAATGGTATCCCCTCGCCAAATTCCGGTCCTTGCGGGGGAGTTCACCATGACCGTCACTATCGGCATCAACGGTTTCGGCCGTATCGGGCGCTGCACTCTGGCCCATATCGCAGAAGCCGCGCGCAATGACGTGCAGGTCGTCAAGATCAACGCCACCGGCCCGATCGAGACCAATGCCCACCTGCTGAAATACGACAGCGTCCATGGCCGCTTCGGCGGTCCGGTGAAGGTCGAGGGCAAGACGCTCGATCTGGGCCGCGGCCCGATCGACGTGATGTCGACCTACAATCCCGACGAACTGGACTGGGACGGCGTCGATGTCGTGCTCGAATGCACCGGCAAGTTCAACGCCCGTGACAAGGCCGCCGTCCACCTCGGCCGCGGCGCCAAGCGCGTGCTAGTCTCGGCCCCTGCGACCAATGCCGACAAGACGATCGTCTACGGCGTGAACCACCGCGAGCTGACCGAGGCGCATCACGTCGTCTCGAACGGGTCGTGCACCACCAACTGCCTCGCGCCGCTGGCCAAGGTGCTCAACGATGCGATCGGTATCGAATCGGGCGTGATGACGACGATCCACTCCTATACCGGCGATCAGCCCACGCTCGACCGCCGCCACAAGGATCTCTACCGCGCGCGCGCGGCTGCGATGGCGATGATCCCGACCTCGACGGGTGCGGCGAAGGCCATCGGCGAAGTGCTGCCCGAACTGAAAGGCAAGCTCGACGGGACCGCCCTGCGCGTACCGACCCCGAATGTCTCTGCCGTCGATCTGACCTTCGAGGCCAAGAAAACCGTGACCCGCGACGAGGTGAACGAGATCGTGCGCGAGGCCGCTGCCGGCTACATGGGCATGGTTCTGGGCTACGATCCCGAGCCGAAGGTCTCGATCGACTTCAATCACACCCCGCAATCCTCTATCTTCGCCCCGGACCAGACCAAGGTCGTGGGCAAGCTGGTCCGCGTGCTGGCTTGGTATGACAACGAATGGGGCTTCTCCTGCCGCATGGCTGACGTGGCTGGTGCGATGGGGCGGCTTCTGCACTGACGCGCCGGCAGGGGCGCGCGAGAGGGACAGATGACCAATCGCATCGCGCTCTGGCTGGCGGGCATCACCGTCGTGCTCATTTTTTCGGATGCGCTCTTCAATGAAGGGCGCATCCTTCTTTTTCTGGCAAAAGAGCTCCTGGACCTCGTTCAATATATCGCCTTCTGGCGCTAAGCGTTTATCGTGGTGGTTGACCTGCGGGCGCAAACGCGCTTGTTAGCGTTAACGGGAATTCTGCCCGACACGACTCCCCGTCGGGCAGCCAGCCAGAGGAGACGGAAATGACGGTCAAGGTTGCCATCAACGGATTTGGACGGATCGGGCGTAACGTGCTGCGCGCCATCGTGGAATCGGGACGCACCGATATCGAGGTGGTCGCGATCAACGATCTCGGCCCGGTCGAGACCAACGCGCATCTGCTGCAATTCGACTCCGTCCATGGCCGTTTCCCGCAAGAGGTGAAGACCGGCGAGGACTGGATCGACGCAGGCCGCGGCAAGATCAAGGTCACCGCGATCCGCGATCCGAAGGAACTGCCCTGGGGCGAGGTCGATATCGCGATGGAATGCACGGGCATCTTCACCGCGCGCGAAAAGGCCGCCTTCCACCTCGAGAACGGCTCGAAGCGCGTGCTGGTCTCCGCCCCCGCAGCCGGCGCCGACAAGACGATTGTCTATGGCGTAAACGAGGACGTGCTGACCAAGGACGATCTCGTGGTCTCCAACGCATCGTGCACCACGAACTGCCTCTCGCCGGTGGCGAAGGTCCTCAATGACGCGATCGGGATCTCCAAGGGTTTCATGACCACGATCCACTCCTATACCGGTGACCAGCCGACGCTCGACACGATGCACAAGGATCTCTACCGCGCCCGCGCGGCGGCGATGAGCATGATCCCGACCTCGACGGGTGCCGCAAAGGCGGTCGGGCTGGTGCTGCCCGAGCTGGCGGGCAAGCTCGACGGCGTCGCGATCCGCGTTCCCACACCGAATGTCTCGGTCGTCGATCTGGTCTTCGAGGCCGCGCGCGACACCACCGTCGAAGAGGTCAACGCCGCGATCAAAGCCGCAGCCGACGGGCCGATGAAAGGCATTCTCGGTTACACCGAGCGCCCGAATGTCTCGGTCGATTTCAATCATGACCCGCACAGCTCCACCTTCGCGATGGATCAGACCAAGGTGATGGAGGGCCGGATGGTCCGCATTCTGACCTGGTACGACAACGAATGGGGCTTCTCGAACCGCATGGCCGATACGGCCGTGGCGATGGGCAAGCTGATCTGAGGAAGAACGGGGGCGCTGCCCCCGCCCGCCGGATCGGCGGGCTCCCCCGAGATATTTGGATCAAGAAGAAGGGCGGCCCGATGCGGGTCGCCCTTTTCGTCTCACGGCTCACACATGCCTCACGGAGCGGCGGCCACCGCTCGCGATCGCGACCGGATCATTGAGGACAGGTGATGGAGCCCCGAGCACGATCGCGCGTTTTGGGTCCATGGGCGGCAAGTTTTGCGCAGCCCAAGAGAACCGTATCGAGACTTTCGAAAGGAATAGACTCATGAAACGCAATTCGAAGCTTCTTGCGCTGATGCTCTCGGGAACGCTTGTCGCGGGACCGCTCGCCTATGGCGTCCTGCCCGCCCTTGCCGATCAGACGAGCCCCGCCGCCACGAACCAGAAAAGCGCGGATGCGGTCGCGAAGACCACGTCGAGTTCGAATGACACGGAGCTGCTGACCACGGTCGACGATGCCTATACCGCGATGCGCGAGGTGCGCGCGGCGCGGCTGGCGCTGTTCGACGGCAATACCGACATGGCGACGCAGATGACGAATGACGCGATCGCCAAGATGCAATCGGCCGAAACCTCGGAGGCGAAATGGGGGGTCCCGTCGAAATCGGGCCAGCAGGGCGTAACCTATGTGCCCTTCGACAGCTCGATCATGCTGGGCGAGGGTTTCACTGTCACGCCGGACAATTCCAAGGCGGTGAGCGCGGCCAATGATCAGATGGCCAAGGGCGATGCGAAAGGAGCGGCCGAGACGCTGAAGGCGAGCAACATCGACGTGTCGGTCGCGGCGGCGATGGTGCCGGCCAAACTCTCGCTCACCCATCTCCAGGTTGCGGCGAAGCTGATCAAATCGGGCAAATACTACGAAGCCAACCTGGCGCTGAAAGGCGTCGAGGACGGCGTGGTGATCGACCAGTGGGGGCTGGCCCAACTGCCGCGGCAGGCGGGCCAGGCGACGAAATCCTCGGCGACCACCGCCGCACCGCAAACCGCTGCGACCAAGTCGAACGGCTGACAGGGAGCAAGCCCGCCGGTTTTCGGCAGGGCAGGAGGGGATGGTCTCGGGATCATTCCCTCCTGCCCGTATTCCCTCCTGCCCGTATGGACAGCCCGCGAAGAGGGGCATCCGGGCAAGTGGCTGCATGGCACTGGCATTGGCGCCGTGCTAACATCTCTTGTTCTCACACATTTTCTTCGGGAAGGAAGATCAGTGCTCAGCCCTTCACAGGTTTTGCAGGAGTTCATCACCCTCTGGGTCGTGATCGACCCGATCGGCACCTTGCCGGTCTTTCTTGCGGTGACCCGCAACATGAGCGAGGCTGAACGGCATGCCGTGGCGCGCCGCGCCGTGCTCGTTTCCTTCATCGTGCTGGGACTTTTCATAGTTCTGGGACAAATCGTACTCGAAGCGCTTGGCCTGCCTTTGCCCGCCTTCCAGATCGCCGGTGGGATCGTACTGTTTCTCTTCTCGCTGACGATGATCTTTGGTTCGGGCAAACCCCAGAGCGAGATCGACGAGGCAGATCGGGTCCGCGAAACCTCCGTCTTTCCAGTGGCGATCCCGTCGATCGCCTCGCCCGGTGCGATGCTCGCCGTGGTTATCCTGACGGATAACGACCGGTTCTCGGTCATTCATCAGTCGATCACCGCGGCCTTGATGGGCGCAGTCTTGCTGGTGACGCTGGTGATCTTGCTTCTGGCCAACCCGCTGCACCGCCTGATCGGCACCACCGGCGCCATGGTGATCAGCCGGGTGATGGGCATGATCCTGGCCGCTGTCGCGGTGGACGCGGTCCTCAAGGCTTTGGTAACGATCGGGGCGCTGCCCCAGTTCTGAGCCTCGCTCAGGCTGAAAATTTGCCTACCAGCTTGGTGCGGACATCGGGGGTCACGAATTTCGACACATCCCCGCCAAGCCGCGCGATCTCCTTGACCAGCTTCGAGGCGATTGCCTGACGACGCGCATCGGCCATCAAGAAGACCGTCTCGACCGAGGCGTCGAGGGCGCGGTTCATGCCGACCATCTGAAACTCATATTCGAAATCGGCCACCGCGCGCAGGCCACGCACGATCACGCTTGCGCCGACATCCTTGGCGCAGTCGATCAGCAGGTTCTCGAACGGGTGCACGACGATCTCGCCGCCGCGACGTTCGGTGATCTTGGCGCATTCCGCCTGCACCATCGCGACACGTTCCTCCAGCGCGAAGAGCGGCCCCTTGTCGCGATTGATCGCCACGCCGATCACCAGACGATCGACCAGCGCCATCGCGCGTTCGATGATGTCGAGATGGCCCAGCGTGACCGGATCAAAGGTTCCGGGGTAAAGACCGATCCGCATGGCATCCTCCAAAATCGCCCGCAAAGCTCTGGGCACGCAACTATATTGCGCACCCAAATGCAAGCCCGAAGGTGCCGCAGTGCGGCATCAGTTGCCCATGATCATGCCCTGAAGCGACTCTTTTTCCATGTGAAGTTCACCGAGGCGCGCCTTGACCACGTCCCCGATCGAGATCACGCCAACCATCTTGCCCTTGTCCTTCACGGGCATGTGGCGGAAACGCCCCTCGGTCATCTGCTCCATCACCGCCTCGGTGCTGTCCATCGGCGCACAGCACGAGACTTCCCGCGTCATCACCTCCGAGGCGCGCAGCGTCAGGCAGGCGGCACCGCGCCGGGCGATCTCGCGCACCACGTCGCGTTCCGAGACGATTCCCTCCACGGTCTCGCCATCGGTCGAGACGATCACCGCGCCGATCCGCTTCGACGAGAGCGCCGCGATCACATCGCTGAGCTTCATATCGGGCGAGACGGTGTACACGCCGCCCTGCCCTTTCTCCTTGAGAATCTGCATAACCTGCATCGCGACCTCCCTGAAAACATCCTCTTGTTTCAAGCGTCTCACCGGTTGGCGCGATCTGTCAACTCTGTCGCGTTCACAGGCCCGCCAGAGTTGTTTCAAACGCGGCGCGTTCAAGCCGGGCCACCTCGTCGCGCAAACCCTGCCCCAAAGCCTCCGCGAAACGCGTCAGCCGTTCCGAGCGGCGGTCGTCGGCATGGCGGATCAGCCAGAAGGCCCGATCTAGCCGGATCTCGTCGCCGAGCACGCGCACGACCCCCGGCGCGAAGGGGATCGCGAAGTCATGCACGATGCCTAAGCCCGCCCCCGCCTCGATCATCCGCATCTGCACCGAGGCCGAGTTCGAGGCGAGCCCTACCATCTCCGCCCCGGTCTCGGCGAAATAGTCGAGCTCCTTGTCGAAGATCATGTCGGGGATATACCCGATCATCCGATGCACCGAGAGATCGGACTTGTCCCGCACCAGGGGGGCGTTGGCGAGATAATCGCGATGGGCGGCGAGGCTGAGATGATAATCGGTCAGCTTCTGCACCGTCAGGCGCCCCGCCGTCGGGCGCGACACCGCGATCGCCATGTCGGCCTCGCGTTTCGAGAGGTTGAACACGCGCGGAAGGGCGATGATCTGGATCTCGAGGCCGGGATTCTCCGCGGCGATCTTCGCACAGACCTGTGGCAGGAGGTAATTCGCGCAGCCATCGGGGGCCCCGATGCGCAGCTGGCCCGTCAGTTGCCCCGCGATCCCTGACAGCTCCTCCTCGGCGCCGGCGAAAGCCTGTTCGGCGGCTTCGGCATGGGGCAAGAGCCGATCGCCCGCCTCCGAGAGCGCATAGCCCTGCGGCGATTTCACGAAAAGCTTGGAGCCGAAGGCTTCCTCGAGCCGCGAGACCCGTCGCCCGACCGTCGCGGCGTCGAGCTTCAGACTGCGGCCCGCGCCGGACAGGCTCTCCGCCCGCGCTACGGCAAGGAAAATACGCAGATCATCCCAGTCCATTCGGCCTCACCTTTGCGAAATTGCAAAACGCTTTTGAGTTACTTCCTCTTTTATCGGCATTTTCGCAAGGCTAGAGTTCGCGCAACCCAATCGAATGAGTCTTTGCAGGAGGAGGTTCTCATGGAAGAGATCGGTCACTGGATCAACGGCAAGCGCGTTGCAGGCACTTCGGGCCGCTTCGGCGATGTCTACAACCCCGCCACGGGCGAAATCATCGCCAAAGTCGCGCTGGCCACCCCAGCCGAGCTTGACGCCGCGATCGCGGATGCCGCGAAAGCGCAGCTCGAATGGCAGAAGGTCAACCCGCAGCGCCGCGCCCGCGTGATGATGAAGTTCGGTCAACTGATCGAGCGCGACATGGACAAGCTCGCCGAGGCGCTGTCGAAGGAACATGGCAAGACCATTCCGGACGCCAAAGGCGACGTGCAGCGCGGCCTTGAAGTGATCGAAGTCTGCATGGGCGCGCCGATGCTGCTCAAGGGCGAATACACCGGCGACGCGGGCCCTGGCATCGACCTCTACTCGATGCGCCAGCCGCTTGGTGTCGTCGCGGGCATCACGCCCTTCAACTTCCCCGCCATGATCCCGCTGTGGAAAATGGGCCCGGCGCTGTCGGCCGGGAACGCGATGATCCTCAAGCCGTCCGAGCGCGTGCCGACCACCGCGATCATGCTCGCGGAACTGGCGCAGGAAGCCGGTCTTCCCGATGGCGTCCTGCAGGTCGTCAACGGCGACAAGGAAGCCGTGGACACGATCCTCGACCACGAGACGATCCAGGGCGTGGGCTTCGTCGGCTCGACCCCGATCGCGCAATACATCTATGGCCGCGCGGCGAATAACGGCAAGCGCGCGCAGTGCTTCGGCGGCGCGAAGAACCACATGCTGATCATGCCCGATGCGGATATGGACATGGCCGCCGACGCGCTGATCGGCGCGGGCTACGGCGCCGCTGGCGAGCGCTGCATGGCGATCTCGGTCGCGGTCCCCGTGGGTGAAGGCACTGCCGAAGCCCTGATCGAGCGCCTCGTGCCGAAGATCGAGAAACTCAAGGTCGGCCCCTACACCGGCGGCGACGACGTGGATTATGGCCCCGTCATCACCAAGCAGGCGCAAGAGCGCATCAAGGGCCTGATCAACTCGGGCGTCGAACAGGGCGCGGATCTCGTGGTCGACGGTCGCGACTTCTCGCTGCAGGGCTATGAGGAGGGCTTCTTCGTCGGCCCGTCGCTCTTCGACAAGGTGACCCCGGAGATGGACATCTACAAAGAAGAGATCTTCGGTCCGGTGCTGTCGATGGTGCGCACGAAGAACTACGAAGAGGCGCTCGATCTGGTGATCGACAACCCCTATGGCAACGGCACCGCGATCTACACCGCCGATGGCGACACCGCGCGCGACTTCGCCTCGAAGGTCAATGTCGGCATGGTCGGCATCAACTTCCCGATCCCGGTTCCGCTGAGCTACTACACCTTCGGCGGCTGGAAGAAGTCGGCCTTCGGCGACCTCAACCAATACGGCCCCGACGCCTTCCGCTTCTACACCAAGACCAAGACCGTCACGGCGCGCTGGTTCTCGGGTATCAAGGACGGCGCCGCGCTGAACTTCAAGGCGCTTGACTAAGAGGGTGACGGGCGGTTTCGACCGCCCTGCCCAGGCGACAAATGAGAACGCCCCGCACATGCGCGGGGCGTTTTTCTTTGCCCACCGTCAAAAGGCGGCGACGCGTGCCGGGGCACGGTCCTTATGGGATATCCCAATCGTCCTCATGTCCGACGCCGCCCATGGCCATCCAGTCGGCGCGCACCCGGGCGACGCGGGTGTCGCCCCAGGTGCGAAAGACGATGACGAACCCCTCGGACGTCACCCCATCGCTCGAGATATCCATCCGAGAGTTGTGCTCACCATCCACGTCCCACATCGAAAGCGAGACATGCACCATAGGCTTTCCACGGAAAGGTTCGGGGAATCGCACCGCCTTGCGCAGCTCGCGCGGGCCGTCGCCGGTCCACATCGTGCCGCCATCCTGAAAATCGGAGAACAGCACCAGCGAGCCCTGCTGCAATCCCAATCGATGGCTCTCAACTGTGATCATCGAGCTTTCTTTCCGGCCGTTGCACGCCTCAGTTTACGCATGGGCCGCGCAATAAAAAAGCCCCGGAAACCCGGGGCTTTTTCCATTCCTTGAAACGACGGCTCAGCCCAGCATATGCGCGCCAAGAGCTTCCATATCGGCCAGAAGCTTCGCGGTCATATCGGCCACCGAAGGATGCGCTTCGTCATGGACGCGGCGGGCTTCCTCGATCAGGCGATCGTGGACTTCCTTGGTGAACTCTTCCGCGGGCATCGAACGTTCGGCCAGAACCGTGATCCCCTCGGGGGTGATCTCGGCGAAGCCACCCGTTACCGCGTAGCTCTGGGTTTCCGAACGCGTCACCAGCGTCAGCTTGCCGGGCCGCAGCGTCGTCAGCATAGGCGCGTGGCCGGGCATGACCGTGAGGTCACCATCCGAACCGGGCACCATGACCTCGACCGCTTCCTCGACGGAGGCGAGCTTGCGCTCGGGGGCGACCAGGTCAAATTGCATCGTGTCGGCCATAACGCCTCCTTACGCCGCAGCGGCGAGTTTCTCGGCTTTCGCTTTCACTTCCTCGATGCCGCCGACCATGTAGAAGGCTGCTTCGGGCAGGTGATCGTATTCGCCAGCGACAACCGCCTTGAACGAGGAGATCGTGTCCTCGAGCGGAACCTGAACGCCGTCCGAACCGGTGAACACTTTCGCAACGTCGAAGGGCTGCGAGAGGAAACGCTGGATCTTACGGGCGCGGGCCACGGTCAGCTTGTCCTCTTCCGACAGTTCGTCCATCCCGAGGATGGCGATGATGTCCTGGAGGGCCTTGTAGCGCTGCAGGATCTCCTGCACGTCACGGGCGACCTTGTAGTGCTCTTCGCCGACGATCGCCGGGTCGAGGATGCGCGACGAGGAGTCGAGCGGGTCCACAGCCGGGTAGATGCCGAGTTCCGAGATCGCACGCGACAGAACGGTCGTGGCGTCGAGGTGGGCGAAGGTGGTGGCCGGAGCCGGGTCGGTAAGGTCGTCGGCCGGAACGTAAACGGCCTGGATCGAGGTGATCGAGCCGGCTTTCGTCGAAGTGATGCGTTCCTGCATCGCGCCCATGTCGGTGGCCAGCGTCGGCTGGTAGCCCACGGCCGAAGGGATACGACCCAGAAGCGCCGACACTTCCGAACCCGCCTGCGTGAAGCGGAAGATGTTGTCGACGAAGAACAGAACGTCGGTGCCCGACTGGTCGCGGAACTGCTCGGCCAGCGTCAGGCCGGTCAGAGCGACACGCGCGCGTGCACCCGGAGGCTCGTTCATCTGACCGTAGACCAGAGCCACCTGCGAGCTCGACAGATCGTCGGGCTTGATGACGTTGGATTCGATCATCTCGTGATAGAGGTCGTTGCCTTCACGGGTCCGCTCGCCAACACCGGCGAACACGGAGTAGCCCGAGTGCACCTTCGCGATGTTGTTGATCAGTTCCATGATGAGAACGGTCTTGCCCACGCCGGCGCCGCCGAACAGGCCGATCTTACCACCCTTCGAGTAGGGCGCGAGAAGGTCGATGACCTTGATGCCCGTCACGAGGATTTCCGAGGCGGTTGCCTGGCTTTCGAAGTCTGGCGCGGGCTGGTGGATCGCGCGGGTCTCGGTGGCTTCCACCGGGCCCTTCTCGTCCACGGGCTCGCCGATCACGTTCAGGATGCGGCCGAGCGTCGCGTTGCCGACCGGCACCGAGATCGGGGCGCCCATGTCGGTCACTTCAGCGCCGCGCACGAGACCTTCGGTCGCGTCCATTGCGATGGTACGCACCGAGTTCTCGCCGAGGTGCTGAGCAACCTCGAGAACGAGGCGCTTGCCGTTGTTGGTGGTTTCCAGCGCGTTCAGGATCGCCGGCAGTTCGCCGTCGAACTGCACGTCGACGACGGCGCCGATGACCTGGGTCACTTTACCTTTGCTTGCCATGTCTCAATTTCTCCGGTTCCGTCAGAGCGCCTCGGCGCCCGAAATGATTTCGATGAGTTCCTTGGTGATCGCGGCCTGGCGCGAGCGGTTGTATTCGATCGTCAGCTTGTCGATCATCTCGCCCGCGTTGCGCGTCGCGCTGTCCATGGCGGACATACGCGCACCTTGTTCCGAGGCACCGTTTTCCAGCAGAGCCGTGAAGATCTGCGTCGCGATCCCGCGCGGCAGCAGGTCGGTGAGGATCTGCGTCTCGCTGGGTTCGTAATCGTAATTGACCGTCGGCACGTGCTCTTCGCCCTCTTCCGGTTCATAGGAAGCGGGGATGATCTGCTTGGCGGTCGGCGTTTGCGAGATCACGCTCTCGAAGATCGAGAAGAAGATCGTCGCGACATCGAACTCGCCCTTGTCGAAGCGGCCGATGAGATCGCGCGCGATCCCCTGGGCGTCGTCATAGCTCAGCTTCTTGACTTCGCTCAGGTCCACGTGACCCACGAAATACTGGCCGTATTCCCGGCGCAGCGCATCGCGGCCCTTCTTGCCGACGGTGAGGATTTTCACCTCTTTCCCTTCGGCAAGAAGCTTTTCTGCATGCTGGCGAGCCAGCTTGGCGATGTTGGCGTTGAAGCCACCGCACAGACCACGCTCGGCCGTCATCACCACGAGAAGGTGAGTCTTGTCCGAGCCGGTGCCCTTGAGCAGGCGCGGCGCAGTGTCCGAGCCCTTCACCGAGCCCGCCAGCCCCGCCATCACGGAATGCATCCGTTCGGCATAGGGGCGCGCGGCCTCGGCGCTTTCCTGGGCGCGGCGCAGCTTCGCCGCGGCGACCATTTGCATCGCCTTGGTGATCTTCCGCGTGTTCTTGACGCTTCCGATCCGGTTTTTGAGGTCCTTAAGGCTGGGCATGTCCCTGTCCTTTCAGGCCAATCACGCGAAGGTCTTGGCGAAGTCGGCGATAGCGGCTTTGAGCTTGTCGGCGGCTTCACCCTTGATCTTGGGATCTTCCTTGGTCAGCCACTCGAGGATGTCCTTCCGCGAGTTGCGCAGGTAATCCAGCAGGCCCTGCTCGAACTTACCGACTTGCGAAACCGGGATACCGTCGAGGAAGCCGTTGGTGCCGGCGAAGATGACGGCGACGATTTCCGCGTTGGTGAGCGGCGAGTATTGCGGCTGCTTCATCAGCTCGGTCAGACGCGCACCGCGGTTCAGCAGCTTCTGGGTCGCGGCGTCGAGATCCGAGCCGAACTGGGCGAAGGCCGCCATTTCGCGATACTGGGCGAGTTCCAGCTTAACCGGGCCAGCCACGGTCTTCATCGAGTTCGTCTGAGCCGACGAGCCAACGCGCGACACCGACAGACCGGTGTTCACGGCCGGGCGGATACCCTGGTAGAAGAGTTCCGTCTCGAGGAAGATCTGACCGTCGGTGATCGAGATCACGTTGGTCGGGATGTAGGCCGACACGTCACCCGCCTGGGTTTCGATGACCGGAAGCGCGGTGAGCGAGCCCGAACCGAAGTCCTCGTTGAGCTTCGCCGAACGCTCCAGCAGGCGCGAATGGAGGTAGAACACGTCGCCCGGGTAAGCTTCACGTCCCGGCGGACGACGCAGCAGCAGCGACATCTGGCGATAGGCCACAGCCTGCTTCGAGAGGTCATCATAGATGATCAGCGCGTGCATGCCGTTGTCGCGGAAGTATTCCGCCATCGCGGTCGCGGTGTAGGGCGCGAGGTACTGCATCGGCGCGGGGTCCGAAGCGGTCGCGGCGATCACGGTGGTGTATTCGATCGCGCCGGTTTCCTCGAGCTTCTTCACGAGCTGGGCAACGGTCGAACGCTTCTGGCCGACGGCGACGTAGAAGCAGTGCAGCTTGTTCGACGGATCGGCGTCGTTATACGACTTCTGGTTCAGAATGGTGTCGAGCGCGATTGCGGTCTTGCCGGTCTGACGGTCGCCGATGATCAGTTCGCGCTGGCCACGGCCGATCGGGATCATTGCGTCCACCGACTTGAGGCCGGTCGCCATCGGCTCGTGCACCGATTTACGCGGGATGATGCCCGGGGCTTTCACGTCGGCGACGCGACGCTCTTTCGCTTCGATGGCGCCTTTGCCGTCGAGCGCGTTGCCGAGACCGTCGACCACGCGGCCGAGCAGCGCTTCACCGACCGGCACGTCCACGATCGAGTTCGTGCGCTTGACGGTGTCGCCTTCTTTGATGTCCTGGTCCGAACCGAAGATAACGACACCGACGTTGTCGGTTTCGAGGTTCAGCGCCATCCCGCGGATACCACCGGGGAATTCGACCATTTCACCGGCCTGGACGTTGTCGAGACCGTAGACGCGCGCGATACCGTCGCCAACCGACAGCACGCGGCCGACTTCGGCGACTTGGGCGTCCTGCCCGAAATTCTTGATCTGCTCCTTGAGGATCGCAGAAATCTCAGCTGCTTGGATGCCCATGTTTATCCGACCTCTTTCATGGCGTTCTTGAGGGAAGCGAGCTTCGAGCGGATCGAGGTATCGACCATGCGCGAGCCCAGCTTGACGATCATGCCGCCGATGAGGCTTTCATCGACAGCGGTGTTCAGTTTGACGGTCTTGCCCGTCTGCTTGTTCAGCACCTCGGCCAGTTTCTTGGCCTGAGCTGCGGAAAGTTCACTGGCGGAGGTGACCTCGGCGGTCACTTCGCCCTTCTCGTCGGCGATCAGAGCGGCGAGCGAGTTGAGGAGTTGCGGCAGCGCGAAGAGGCGACGCTTGGCGCCCATCAGCTGCAGCCCGTTTGACATCGGAGCCGACAAACCCATCTTGCCAGCCAGCGCGCCGACGGCGGCGGCCTGCTGGTCGCGGCTGTAGATCGGCGAGGAAATCATCTCGCGCATCTCGGCCGAACCGGCCAGCGCGTCCGAAAGCGCCGTCACATCGGCTTCGAGCGCCGCGAGGGAATTTTCTTCGCGTGAAAGTTCAAAAATTGCCAGCGCGTAGCGGCCGGCGATGCTTGCGGAAATCGAAGCTGGTTCGGACACGTCCACCCTTCCGATGCTTGTTGCCCTCACTCGACCGTTTCGGTGCCGAGAGGGCGCTCCCCCGGCGCGGGAGATCCAGCCTCTCCGCACCGCTTATCGGGGAGGCTACTAGCAGAGCAATCCCCCCCTCGCAACCGTCTTGAGCACGAGAATGTGAGCAGAAGCCCGCATTTTGCACTTCGTCGCGAGAAGGTGACACACGCGGGCCGAAAATGAGGGCGCTAACACGAATTTTCCGGCCCACGCGGCGATTTCGCGGATCCCGGTGATTCACCACGACAGGCTTGGAAAAACCGGCGGCAGGTTCGAAACTTTCCCCCACCACGGCAATTCGCGACAGGTGATTTCGCCGCGACGGGCGCGGGGCGGAGTAAAATTTCGCGTGACGTCCAGCGCGCGCCCTGGATCAGCCTGCTGAAAGACCGGGTCAGACCGGGTCTGTCGCCGGTTTCACCGCCCCTTCGAGAATCGAGAGCGGCTTGCGCACCCGCGCGCCGAGTCCCGAATTGTGCCGTGCGTGAACCTGCTTGGAGACCTCGAGCATGATCACCCCGGCGGCGAGCACCCCAGAGACCTTCACCCCGATCCGCTCCCACATCGCGGCCGAACGCAGCCAGAAGCGCCGGTGACTCGGCGGGATATAGAGCGCGCCGGTGTGTCGCTCGGGGACAAAACCCGAGCGCCGCGCGAGCTGGTCGAGCTGACCCAGCGTGTAGGGTTTGCCGAAACCGAAGGGCGTCGTTTCACGCGGCGCCCAGAGACCGGCGCGGTTGGGCACGATGAACAGCGCGCGCCCGCCCGGCCCCAGCACGCGCCAGCATTCCTCCATGAGCGCGTCGGAATTATCCGATGTCTCGAGCCCATGCATCACGATCAGCCGATCCACCCGCCCTGTCTCCAGCGGCCAGCGCGCCTCGTCGCACAGCACGGAAACATTGGGCATCCCCGCCGGCCAAGGCATTACCCCCTGCCCCGCCGGCATCAAGCCGATCACCCGGCGCGCGGGTTCCAGATAAGGACGCAGGAGCGGCACCGCGAACCCATAGCCCGCAACGGTCTGCCCCGCCATACTCGGCCCGGTCGCTGGCCACAGCGCCTCGACACGATCACGGATCGCCCGTTGCGCCGCCCGGCCAAGCTGCGTGCGGTAATAGAAATTCCGCAGGTCGAGAACGTCGAGATGCATTGCGCCTTCCGCTTCGTTGGGCTTAGCTATGTGACAAGATAATCAATGCGGTAGAAAAGACCATGGCCGTCGAATTGCTGATCGTTCCCTGTCTGGCGGACAATTACGCCTATGTCGTGCATGAGGCAGCGACCGATACCACCACCGTGATCGACGTGCCCGAGGCTCCGCCAGTGCTCAAGGCACTGACCGAGCGAGGCTGGAAAGCGAATCTCATCCTGATCACCCATCACCATGCCGACCATATCGACGGGGTGAAGGCACTTTCCGCGGCGACCGGGGCGAAGGTGATCGGGGCGGCGGCCGATGCGCATCGCCTTCCGCCGCTCGATCAGGAGGTTGCGCCGGGCGAGAAGCTCGCGATCGGGATGGAGCATGTCGAGGTGATGCCCGCCGACGGGCACACCGTGGGCCATGTCGCTTATTACTTCCCCGAGGCGGGCCTGTTGTTTTCCGGCGACAGCTTGATGAGCTGGGGCTGCGGACGTCTCTTCGAGGGTTCGGCGGCGCAGATGTTCGACACTTTGACCCGCTTCAGCGAACTGCCCGACGAGACGCTCGTCTGTTCGGGGCACGAATATACCGAGGCCAATGGCCGGTTCGCGCTCTCGCTCGAGCCCGACAACCCGAACCTGCTCGCCCGGATGGAGGAAGTGCGCGCCACGCGCGCCCAGATGCGCCCAACCCTGCCAGTCGAGCTTGGTCTGGAGAAAGCCACGAATCCCTTCCTGCGCGGCGCCGACTCAAGGCTGCGCGCGGCGCTTGGCCTGCCCGCAGACGCCACGCCGCTCGCCGTGTTCACCGAAGCGCGCGCCCGCAAGGATCGGTTCTGAGACCTAGCGCCGCGCCTCGCGCAGCACGCTCAGCGCAAGCGCAGCAAGTACCGTTCCCATCGCCCAGCGCTGCACCCACCTCCACAAAGGACGCGCGGCAAGGAACCCCGCGATGGTTCCCGCTGCAAGCACGATCCCCGCATTCACCGCCACGCTGATCACGATCTGCACCCCTCCCAGCGCCAGCGATTGCGCCAGAACCGAACCCGCCTCGGGGTCGATGAATTGCGGCAGCAGCGACAGATACATGACCGCGATCTTCGGATTGAGAAGGTTCGTCACGAAGCCCATAGCAAAAAGCTTGCGTGGCCCGTCGCGCGGCAGCTCGCGCGTCTCGAAGGCGGACCGCCCGCCGGGCCGCACCGCCTGCCAGGCGAGCCAGAGCAGATAGGCCGCCCCCGCAAACCGCAGCGCATCATAGGCGAAGGGCACCGCAAGGACGAAGGCCGTGATCCCGAAGGCCGCGCAAAACATGTAGAAGACGAAGCCCAGCGCCACCCCGCCCAACGAGATCATCCCGGCCCCGCGCCCCTGACAGATCGTGCGCGAGACTAGATAGATCATGTTCGGCCCCGGGCTGAGCACCATCGCAAGCGCCACTGCCGCGAAGGCGATCAGATGAGAGATCTCGGGCATGGCCGCGCTCCGTGCTGGTCCGTCGTCAGGCTACAGTCCGCCGCGCGATACCGCGCAAATCCTCAGGCGTCTGTCCAGACATCAAGCCGCGAGAAGGCTTTCTCCACGAAGGGCCGATATTTCTGCCAGGCGTTCGAGCTGCCCTTGTAGATCGGCTTCTTGACCTGCTCGCGCGAGGCCGTCTTGGCGACGCGCTTGTTGTCTTGCGGACGCAGGCAGGCCTCGTCCCAGGGCAGGCCGAGATAATCGATCAGCGAGCGGATCACCGTGTCGGGATCCTCGGTCAGCGCCTCGTATTTCAGGTCGAAGATCTGGCCCGGATAGAGCGCGTTCCAATGCGCCATCATATCCTTGTAGAGATGCCAGTAATCCACGAGATCATCGAGATCGTGCGCATAGGCGTTCCCGTCCGAAGCGAAGTTGTGGTGATAGATCGACCAGAGCACCGCACGCGGGTCGCGGTGCAGGTTGATGATCTTCGCATCCGGGAAGAGGACCTTGATCACGCCGATGAAGCGGAAGTTCAGCGGCATCTTGTCGGTGACATAGGGTTTGTCGCCTGCGAGCGATTTCAGGGTCTCGCGATAGGAGGCACGCAGCTCGGGACCGATCTCCTGCAGGCCATTCGGATCGGCCCAGTCGAAACGGCGCAGCCCCGTACCCAGATCGGTAAGCTCGCCGCCCGGCGCGACCATCGGGTGCGCGGTGACGATCTGCTCGACCAGCGTCGTGCCCGAACGCGGCATGCCGAGGATGAAGATCGGATCGGGGCCCTGCCCGGTTTCCGCAGGCAACGCGGGACGCGGCTCGGCGAACCCGGCCTTGATCTCGGCGAAGAGCTTTTCATCCTTCGAGATGTGATACCCGACCAGTTCCTTGCGGATGGCATTGCCGCGCGCGAAATGGGCGAAAGCGGCCTCCGGCTCGTCGAGATCGTTGCGGGCCCGACCAAGCGTGAACTCGAGATTGGCCCGGTCCTTGCCCACGATCGTCGGATCCTGAAGGGCGACATCCATCACGCCGAAGAAGGGGTCGTCCTTCACGAAGGTATGGTTGCCCGCCTTGACCTTGAGCGCAGGGCCAAAATGCGGCTCGATCGCCAGCACCGCTTCGATCTGTTCGCGCGAAGCCTCCTTGTCGCCCATGCGCGCCGTGACGATCGCGCCCTTGGTCCGGGCGTAGAGGTTGCCCGGGTCGATCTTGAGGACTTCCTCGACCTGCTGACCGGCCTTCGCGACGTCACCATAGGACAGAAGCGTCTCCGCGAGGTTCAGCCGCGCCTCGACGTAATTCGGGGCCGCTTTCACCGCCGCCTCGTAATGATCGAGCGCCTCCTTGTTGAACTCGAGCCGGTTCTTGACGTTGCCGAGATTGTTCAGAGCAACCGGATTGGTCGGTTGCAGTTCCAGAATACGCTCATATGCGTCCTCTGCCTCGTCATACTTGCCCAGCAGCATCAGCTCGTTGCCGAGATTGCCAAAATAGTCCGGGTTCAAGGGGTTGAGCTTGGTCAGCTCGCGATAGAGCGCGGCAGCCCCCTCGCGGTCATTGAGCGCCGACAACCCGTTGGCGTGGATTTCGAGCAGCGCGAGCGAGCGGGGGAACTGCATGCGAGCCTTCCTGACGAGTGCCACCATGTCGCGATCTCGCCCGGCGCGTTTGAGCGCGAAGAGCTGGCCGATCAGTTGGCGCGGCGGCTCGCGGCCGACCGCATTCGCGACAGTCGCGGCAAGTTCCGCCAGCCCAGCCTGAGCGCGCTTGTTCGCGGGGAAACGCGCCAGAAGCTCGCGATAGGTCGCCTCCGCCTCGCGAAATGCTCCGCTCTTGGCCTGCGTCTGAGCCGTACGCAGAAGCTTGTCAACCGAACCAGCCATGTCTTTCCCCTCAGTATTCCTTCACTGCCCCGGAAGGCTCGCCAATGAGCTTTACCTATTCCGGAAGCCCGGCGAAAGCCTCGCCGATCAGATGCGCGTAGCGTTGCCAATCCTGCGAACTGCCCGTGTAGATGGCGCGGCGCACCTGCAGGTTCGAGGCGGTATTGACGGCTCGGGTATTGTCCTGCGGGCGCAGGCAGGCATCGTTCCAGGGCAGCCCCAGCGCCGAGATCAGCGCACGGATCGCGGGTTCCGGGTCTGCCGTCAGCGCCTCGTAATCCACATCGATCACCGCATCGCCAAAAAGCGCGCGCCAATGCGCCATCAACTCGCGGTACAAGCCATGATAGGCCACGAGGTCGCCAAGGTCATAGCCAAAGCCATAACCCGTCCCGGTGAAGCGCATCTTGTAGATCGACCAGAGCACCGCGCGCGGATCGCGCTGGACATGCACGATGCGCGCCTTCGGAAAGAGCGCCCGGATCGCACCGATCCAAAGGAAGTTCGACGGCATCTTGTCGGTCACGAAGCCCGCCTCGCCCCCGAAGCGACGCAGCATCTCGCGATAGCTTGCCTCGATCTTCGCACCCTCGCGCTCGAAACCGGCGACCGACGACCAGTCTAGCGCCTTGAGCGCGGAGTTGAGTTCCTCGCGCTCGCCGCCCGCCACCACATCGGGATGGCTGGAAATGATCTGCTCGATCAGAGTCGTGCCAGAGCGCGGCAGACCGAGGATGAAAATCGGTTCGGGACCCGTCGGCGCCTCCAGCGGTGCAATCGGCGCATGAGGTGCGGGAAAGGCCTTGCGGATCTGGTCAAAGAGCTTGCGCGACTGCGCGGTATCGTATCCGATCTCGGCCTTGCGCTCGGCATTGGCCTGCTTGAGCCGGGCGTAGGAACGCTCGATCTCGCCCAGATCCTCATAGGCCTTGGCCAAAGCGAACCCAAACTGCGAGCGATCCGAGACAGGCGTCGAGGGGTTGCGGTGAAGCGCCTCGAGCGTCGCGATCTGCGGGTCTCCGGGCTGGAATTTCTGCACCAGCGCCCGGTTGAGATGGATCGCTGCCGATTTCGGCGCGAGCGTCAGCGCCGCGTCGAACTGCGCCTTCGCACCTTCGGTATCTCCCTGCGCCTTGAGCAGATTGCCCAGCAGATCGAGCAGGTTCGGGTTGTCCGGCGCAAGCTTTACCGCCGCCTCGATGTGGCGGCGCGCCTCGGGCACCTCGCCGCGCAGGTAGAGAAGCTTGCCGAGGTTCACCCGCGCGGGCAGCAGGTCGGGCCGGGCGGCGACGGCTGCGGCGTAATGCTCCATCGCGCGCTCGGGCTCGCGCTGATTGGCCAGCGCATTGCCGAGGTTGTTGTGGGCCACCGCATCGCCCGGACGCAGCTCCAGCAGGCGTGAGAAGGTTTCGACGGCCCCTTCGGCATCGCCCCCCATCAGCCGCGCATTGCCAAGCTTGCCCAGCAATTCGACATCCATCGGGCGCATATCGGCAAGCTGCTTGTAAAGATCCGCCGCGCCACGATGATCGCCGATATTCAGCAAGCCGACCGCACGCAGTTCAAGGATCGGCTCGGCGCGCGGGAACCGCGCGAGCGCCGGGACGGTCGCGGCCACGAGATCACGAAAACGGCGCGCCCGCGCCAGCCCGACAAGCTCCTCGATCATCGCCCGCGGTGGCTGACCCAGCGGCCCCTGTCCGCGCACCGCTTGCAACTCGGCCAGCCCCGCCTGTGCGCGCTTGTTCGAGGGAAAGCGGGCAAGCACCTCGCGATAGAGCGCCTCGGCCTCGGCAAAGGCACCGCTTTTCGCCTGTGCCTTGGCGATGCGCAGGGTCTTGTCCACCGAACCGCTCATACTCTCTCCCGATGTGGAACCGCGCCCGAACATAGCGGGGGGTGAGAGGATGACAAGCGCGCGTTTGCTCCGCATCGCCAAGCGCGCCCGCGATCGCGCCCTCCATGTTCCGCACCGTCGCGTCCGCTTGCATCCCGACCGCGCAAAGGCGATACCTGACGCGCCTTTTCAAATCACGATCCGATGCCGCTCAGCCAGCTTCCGAAAGACATCCGCCGCCAATTCCGTCGCTTCGGTCCCTCGATGGGCCGCCGCCCGGCGGTCGATATCCTGCGCGGAGCGATCGGGGCTGGCGTGGCAATCCTCTTCGTCACCTTCATCGTGACCACCCTACCCCATTCACGCGAGGCGGGGATCTATCTCGTGTCCAGCTTCGCCTCGACCGCCGTGTTGCTCTTCGTCCTGCCCAATTCACCTCTCTCCCAGCCCTGGGCGGCGATGATGGGAATGATGATTTCGGCGGTGGTGCCGGTCGCGGTGCTGATGCTGATCCCTCCGCCCTATGCCGACGGGATTGCGGTCGCGGGCGCGATCGTCGCGATGATGGCCGCGCGTGCGCTGCATCCGCCGGCCGCCGGGATCGCCTTGCTCGCGGTGCTCGAACACGAGGCGGGCCGCCATGTCGGCTTCGGCTTCGCGATCTTCCCGATCGGGATGATGACGGCGATTCTGATCCTTTCCGCGATGCTCTGGAACCGTCTCTTCGGCATCGCCTATCCGACCCGCCCGCTCGCCCATCATCCCGCCCATGTGGGCCGCGCCCGCGGGCCTGCGCGCTCTCTGAGCCAGCGCGACCTGCAAGAGCTGCTTGTCGAATTCAACCAGTCCGCCAACGTGGCCCCCGCCGATCTGGCCCGTCTGATGGCCGCAGCCGAGCACCGCGCGGCCGAAGCGCTTCTGGCCGATACCCGCGTGCGCGATCTGATGACGCAAAACCCCGTCACCGTATCGCCCGAGGCGCCGCTATCGGAGATCGTGCGCAAGATGACCGCGCTGAACGTGCACACCCTGCCGGTGGTGGACAGCGCGGGATACTACCTCGGGGTGGTCGACCAGCATGACGCGCTCGAGGAGCTGTTCAAGGAATTCGACGTGCTGCGCCGCCCGCTGCGGTTCCGCGCGGCCCCACCCGAGGCCGAAGCGCGCGCAATTTTTCACACCGATATCGAAACGGTCGAGGGCGATACCCCGATCGGCACCCTTCTCGAACGGCTCGCCCACCGCGAGGCCCGCGTGATTCCGGTGACGGAAAGCAGGCGGCTGGTGGGCATCCTGACCCGAACCGATATCATCGCGCTGCTTCTCGAACATTCCCCGGCCGCCCATCGCGAAGCGGATCTCGACGAAGAGGACGCGGACGAAATGGACGCGCCGGAAGCGCCTGCGACGGGCGTAGATGACACCGCGCCCGAAGATGCCGAGGAGGCCGATATCGCGGCTGCGTTGCAGAAAACGACGACCCGGCGACCGCCCGTTCCTGAAGACACGCAGGAGGACGCTGCCCGATCGCGCTCCGAGTCGCCCAAGTAACAGGCACAGCCCTTGAACGGGCGGAAACCCTCCCCATATGGGGAGCATCATCCGCAAAACCCCCAACATATTGCGCGCCCTTGGTGCGCTCATGCACCGCCGGTGCGACGAAGTGACCGTTTTTTCCGCACGAATCGGACCCGTGTCGCTTTTTGAGCGTGAAAAGACTTGAAGCGCAGCAAATTCCACCGAACTTTAAAAGTATGAGGTCAGGATGGCTCGGGTATCCCCTCGCGCCACCTCTCGCAGGAAAGGAGCAGCTCATGCCGTCGTTTTCCAATACGCTCGAACAGGCCATTCACGGTGCACTGGCGCTCGCCAACGCCCGAAAACACGAATTGGCGACGCTCGAGCATCTGCTCCTCGCACTGATCGACGAGCCCGATGCCGCGCGCGTGATGAAAGCCTGCGCCGTCGATCTCGATGAATTGCGTGCAACGCTGGTCGAATTCATCGATGACGAACTCTCCACCCTCGTGACCGAGATCGAAGGGTCCGAAGCCGTGCCGACCGCCGCTTTCCAGCGGGTGATCCAGCGCGCCGCGATTCATGTCCAAAGCTCGGGCCGCTCGGAAGTGACCGGGGCGAACGTGCTCGTCGCGATCTTCGCCGAGCGCGAGAGCAACGCCGCCTATTTCCTGCAAGAGCAGGACATGACGCGCTATGACGCGGTGAACTTCATCGCCCATGGTGTCGCGAAAGATCCCGAGTTCGGTGAAACGCGTCCCGTGTCCGGCGCCGAGGAAGAGCAGAAGGCCGAAGGGCCCGCTCAGGCCGACGCGAAGGACAGCGCGCTCGAAAAGTACTGCGTCAACCTCAACGTCAAATCCGAGAAGGGCGATATCGACCCGCTGATCGGGCGCGAGCACGAGGTGGAGCGTTGCATTCAGGTGCTGTGCCGCCGCCGCAAGAACAACCCGCTCCTGGTGGGCGATCCCGGCGTGGGCAAGACCGCGATCGCGGAAGGTCTCGCACTCAAGATCGTGCGGGGCGAAACGCCTGAGATCCTGTCGAAAACCACGATCTACTCGCTCGACATGGGCGCGCTGCTCGCAGGCACCCGCTATCGCGGCGATTTCGAAGAGCGCCTGAAGGCGGTCGTGAAGGAGCTTGAAGAGCATCCCGACGCGATCCTCTTCATCGACGAGATCCACACCGTGATCGGCGCCGGCGCGACTTCGGGTGGCGCAATGGATGCCTCGAACCTGCTCAAGCCCGCGCTTCAGGGCGGCAAGCTGCGCACGATGGGCTCCACCACCTACAAGGAGTTCCGCCAGCATTTCGAGAAGGACCGCGCGCTGTCGCGCCGGTTCCAGAAGATCGACGTGAACGAGCCTTCGGTGCCGGATTCGATCAAGATCCTCATGGGTCTCAAGCCCTATTTCGAAAAGCACCACGACATCCGCTACACCAATGACGCGATCAAGGCGGCAGTGGAGCTGTCGGCGCGCTATGTGCATGACCGCAAGCTGCCCGACAAGGCGATCGACGTGATCGACGAGGCGGGCGCGGCCCAGCACCTCTTGCCCGAGAGCAAGAAGCGCAAGACGATCGGCGCCAAGGAGATCGAAGCGGTCGTCGCCAAGATCGCCCGCATCCCTCCGAAGAATGTCTCGAAGGACGATGCCGAGGTGCTGAAGGATCTCGAAAAGTCGCTCAAGCGTGTCGTTTTCGGTCAGGACAATGCGATCGAAGCGCTGTCCTCGGCGATCAAGCTGGCCCGCGCAGGCCTGCGCGAGCCCGAGAAGCCGATCGGCAACTACCTCTTCGCGGGCCCGACCGGCGTCGGCAAGACCGAAGTTGCCAAGCAGCTCGCCGATACGCTCGGGGTCGAGCTGGTCCGGTTCGACATGTCCGAATACATGGAGAAACACGCGGTCTCGCGCCTGATCGGTGCACCTCCGGGCTATGTCGGCTTCGATCAGGGCGGCATGCTCACCGATGCGATCGACCAGCACCCGCATTGCGTGCTGCTGCTCGACGAGATCGAGAAGGCGCACCCGGATGTATACAACATCCTGCTGCAGGTGATGGATCACGGGAAACTCACCGACCATAACGGGCGGACCGTCGATTTCCGCAACGTGATCCTGATCATGACCTCGAACGCGGGCGCTGCCGAACAGGCGAAATCCGCGATCGGCTTCGGGCGCGACCGGCGCGAGGGCGAGGATACCGCCGCTATCGAGCGGACCTTCACGCCCGAATTCCGCAACCGTCTGGATGCCGTGGTCAGCTTTGCACCGCTGCCGCGCGAGGTCATCTTGCAGGTGGTCGACAAGTTCGTGCTGCAACTCGAAGCGCAGCTCATCGACCGCAACGTGCATATCGAGCTCACCCCGGCCGCCGCGAACTGGCTCGCCGAGAAGGGCTACGACGACAAGATGGGCGCGCGTCCGCTGGGCCGCGTCATTCAGGAGCACATCAAGAAGCCGCTGGCCGAGGAATTGCTCTTCGGCAAGCTCACGAAGGGCGGCGTGGCCAAGGTCTCGGTCAAGGACGACAAGATCGTCATCAAGGTCGAGGAACCGGGCCGCAAGCGGATCTCGGGCTCCAAGCCGCCGCTGCTCACCGCGGAATAAGCGGCGCGGTCAAAGGCTGACGCAAAAACTAACCCCCGGCACTGCGAGACAGTGCTGGGGATTTCTTTTTCAAGAGCTTTGGGTTTGGCCAATAGCGAACTCTTTGGCCCCAATGACCTGCACTCGGTGCTGAAACTCGCGCGCCCCTCCGATCACGTTTGCCGTTTGTGGCGCAGCGCACGCCCGGGCGGAGCGGGCCACCTCCCGCGCGCCTCCGGTCTGACAAGGTGAGACAACGCCCCGTCCGCCGTCAATGCGCGCTCACCCATGCCTCTCAACGAAACCGGCGCTTTGGCGTAGCGAGCCAGGCGTGCCCCCGCCAAACATCGCCGGGGCCCCCTTCCCTGCTAAGGATGAAGTCCCGTCACGGAATAGGCGCCGCAGGCCCCGGCTGACCCGAGGGTTTCTCTCCCGCCCTGGATTTCTGCGCGACCTCTTCCTCCTGTGCCTCAGGCGGCAGAAGAGAAATGATCCGCGCGCCAGCCTCGACCTTCATCGCCTCCGGATCGGTGACGAAGCGCAGGTCTCCGTTGCGCGCGATCACCATCACCGGCTGCGCATTGGGGCGCTTCTCGCGCCATTGCGGCAGACCGTATTCCTCGGTGATCTTCGTCACGCGGAAGATCCAACCCTCGGCAAGAAGCTTCTCCCACCCTTCAAGCGTCCGCCCAGCCCCGAAACGCCGTCCACCAAGCTGGGTGGGCAGTGCATGGCGCTCGCGGTCGTCCTTGAGCCGCGGCATCTGCCAGACCTTGTCCCGACCCAGCTCCGGCGCGAGATCGGTTGCGACAAGCGTGTTGTAGGCATCGTTATCGGTCGCCGCGAGCAGCGTCGAATAGGACATCAGTTCGACGGTATCCTCGGCCGCTTCACCGAGAATATCACCGTAGAAGGTCTTGATCCCGTTGGCGCGCGGCCGGATCAGGTGAGCGTGGTTCGGATCGGTGATCAACACCGGCACCTCCGCTTTCATCAGCGTTTCGGCCAGCGCCGTCGTAAAGCGCGAGCCCCCCACGATCAGCAACCCCGGCTTGTCGGTATTGGCCAGCCCCAACCTCCGCGCCATCGGCGCCAGCGTGAAGCCGTGCACGATCACGGTCAGCAGAACGAGCACGAAAGCCAGCGGCCCGATCCGGACCCCGTCAAGCACCCCCACCTCGGCAAGGCGCTGCCCGAAAAGCCCCGCCACCGCCACGAGCACCACCCCGCGCGGGCCGGTAAAGGCAATGAACAGCCGCTCGTTGCGCGGCAACCCCGAGCCGATCAGCGAGATCAGCACCGTCAGCGGCCGTGCGACGAGAACCACGAGCACCACGAACAAAAGCGCATGCCAGTCCAGCGCCGCAAGCTGGTCGATCTCGATATTGGCCGCGAGCAGAATGAAGACGCCCGAGACGAGCAGCACGGTCGCATGTTCCTTGAAACGGCGGAGTTCCTCGTAAGAGGGCAGATCCGCGTTTCCGATCACCAGACCCATCACCGTCACCGCCAGAAGGCCGCTCTCGTGCAGGACGCTGTCGGTGACGGCGAAAGTGATCAACAACGTCGCGAACAGCACCGGCACCTTCATGAATTCGGGCACGAGACCACGGCCGAAAGCCCGCGCGATCCCCCAGCCCACCGCCCCGCCGATCACCGCCGCGAAGGCGATGCCAAGCGCGAGATGGCCGATCGCCTCTCCCATGGGCAGGTTCGAGCGCAGCGTGATCACCACCTCGAAGGCCAGAACGGCTGCCAGCGCGCCGATCGGGTCGTTGACGATCGCTTCCCATTGCAGAAGCCGCGCCGGCCTGCGTGCCAGTTTCGCCGTGCGCAGCAAGGGGGCGATGACCGTTGGACCGGTGACCACCATGATGCCGCCGAACACGGCCGCGCTCTCCCAGCTGAGCTGCGCGCCCCAGACAAGGGCCAGCGTGGACAACAGCCAGCCCAGCGGCGCGCCGATGAACACAAGCCGCTTCACACCCGATTTCGCATCACCCAGCCGGTGGAGATCGAGTGAGAACCCTCCCTCGAAGAGAATGACCGCCACGGCGAGCGCGATCAATGGACTGAGAAGTTCTCCGAAATCACGGCTCGGGTTCAAAAGTCCGGTTGCGGGACCCGCGATCAGACCCGCGGCAAGCATGATGACGATCGCGGGCAGGCGCAGCCGCCAGGCGAGCCATTGCGCCCCCACGCCGAATACCCCCACCAGCCCGAAGGCCAGGACGGGGCCGAGCCCCGCGCTTTCCGCAACTGCCATGATCGTCCCTCAGAAACCTACTCGGGCCAAACCCGCTCCAGAAGGTCAGGTTCCGTGTCCCTATGCAAGCCCTCGCCCCCTGCGTCAATTCCGGCGTAAAGATTGACCTTTACGTCGCAATCGGCTAGGGCGTGCGCGAAGCCTCGCAATCCGGCGAGGCGCAGTCAGGGCGCCCGGTTTCCTCAAGCGCCCAAGTGCGGTTCCCCTCCGACGTGGGCCGCGACAGGACGCGATACAGGAATTCCAAGGACCCCAATGACCAAATTTTCCGATCTGAAGCTGGACCCGAAGGTCCTTTCCGCCGTTGCCGATGCGGGCTACGAGACGCCCACGCCGATCCAGGCGGGCGCGATCCCGCCCGCGCTCGAAGGCAAGGACGTGCTGGGCATCGCGCAGACCGGCACCGGCAAGACCGCAAGCTTCACGCTGCCGATGCTGACCCTGCTGCGCCGTGGCCGCGCCCGGGCGCGGATGCCGCGCTCGCTGGTGCTTTGCCCGACGCGCGAACTGGCCGCGCAGGTGGCGGAGAACTTCGATCTCTACGCGAAGAACACGAAACTGACCCGCGCGCTGCTGATCGGCGGCGTCTCCTTCGGCGAGCAGGACAAGCTCATCGACAAGGGCGTCGACGTGCTGATCGCCACGCCGGGCCGCCTGCTCGACCATTTCGAGCGCGGCAAGCTGATCCTCACCGACGTGAAGGTGATGGTCGTGGACGAGGCCGACCGGATGCTCGACATGGGCTTCATCCCCGATATCGAGCGTATCTTCCAGCTCACGCCCTTCACCCGCCAGACGCTGTTCTTCTCGGCGACCATGGCGCCCGAGATCGAGCGGATCACCAACACCTTCCTGCACGCGCCCGTGCGCGTCGAGGTTGCGCGTCAGGCGACGACCTCCGAGACGATCACCCAGAAACTGGTGGAGATCACCCCGGCGCGGCGCGACCAGACGGCGAAGGCCAAGCGCGAACTGCTGCGCGCGCTGATCAGCGCCGAGGGCGAGACCTGCACCAACGCGATCGTCTTCTGCAACCGTAAGGTCGATGTCGATATCGTTGCGAAGTCCTTGCAGAAATACGGCTTCGACGCGGCCCCGATCCATGGCGATCTCGACCAGAGCCAGCGCATGCGCACGCTGGATTCGTTCCGCGACGGCTCGCTCAAGGTGCTCGTGGCCTCGGATGTGGCCGCGCGCGGCCTCGATATTCCGGCAGTGAGCCATGTGTTCAACTACGACCTGCCGATGCATGCCGAAGACTATGTCCACCGTATCGGCCGCACCGGTCGCGCGGGCCGCAAGGGCACGGCGATCTCGATCGCGGTGCCGCAGGACGAGAAATTCCTCAGCCAGATCGAAAGCCTCGTGAAGATGGAAATCCCCCGCGCCGAGACGCCGGAAGGGTTCGAGCTTTCCGAAGGCGCGAAGCAACCCGCGCGCAAGCGCGAAGACGACAAGGGCGGCCGCTCGCGCGGCGGTCGTGGCCGGGAACGCGGCGAGCGTGGCGAACGCGGTAGCCGTGACCGCAAGCGCGAAGCCAGCCAACCCGAAGCGATCAAAGAGGCTCAGACCGACGCCCCGCAACAGGCCGAGGCGAAACCCGCCGAGCCGGAGCAGCGCATCGAGACCCGGACCGAGCCGAAATTCGAGGACGATAACAAGTCCCGCCGTTCGCGCGGTGGCCGAAACCGGCGCGAGCGCGACAATGATGTCGTCGGCATGGGCGATCACGTCCCCGACTTCCTCACCGTCTCCTTCCGTCCCTCGAAATCGGAAGAAACGGCCGAGGACAGCGCCGAAGGCTGATCCTTTCGAGTTTGTAAAAATATCCCCGCCGGAGGCATCCTCGGGCGGGGATTTTTTATGTCGTCGGAATATGGGCGCGGGAGCGCGCTCACTCCATCAGGCGGCTGGTGACAACGATCACCTCGGGTTTCTTGCCGATCTCTTCCATCGAGACCTGCCGCGCGATGCGGCGCAGAGCCTCGTCGATCTTGTCGTCGTTGGACAGGATCTTGACCGGCGCGCGGTCGAGGAACTCGGTCATCTCATCCTCGATCTGCTCGGCCAGCGGCGCGCCCGAGCGCCCCGTTTTCGGCAGGCCCATCAGCTCGACCCAGGGCTCACCAAGGGCCTGGTCTTCCTCGTCGAGGATGACCGTGACCAGCACCAGACCGTTGAGCGCCATGCGGATGCGGTCACGCACCACACCATCCAGAGCCCCGATCTGCACCGAGCCATCGAGATAAGTCCGGCCCGCCTCGATATGTTCCGCGACCTTCGGGAAATCGCCGGTCAGGTCGATCATGGTCCCGTTGGTCGCGACGACCGACGCGATCCCCTTGTCGGCGCCGATTTTTGCGTGCTCGCGCAGGTGGCGGTGCTCACCATGCATCGGGATCAGCATCTTCGGGCGCAGCAGGTCATGCACGGCCTCGAGATCAGGCCGGTTCGCATGGCCCGAGACGTGATAAAGCCCGCCCCGGTCATCGACCACGTCGACGCCCATCTCGGAAAACGAATTCATGATGCGGATCACGCCGCGCTCATTGCCCGGAATGGTCTTGGAGGAGAACAGGAACGTATCGCCCTCCTTCATCTGCAACCCGAGATACTTTCCGCGCGCTAGCTGGGCCGAGGCGGCACGACGCTCGCCCTGCGAGCCGGTCACGATCAGCATCAGGTTCTGACGCGGCACCTCGACGGCTTCCTCGGCCGGGATTGTACCGGGCATGCCCATCAGAACGCCGGTTTCCTCGGCGGTCGAAACCATGCGTTTCATCGCGCGGCCCAGCAGGCAGACCGAGCGACCCGCAGCCTTGCCCGCCTCGGCAAGCGTCTTCAGCCGTGCCACGTTCGAGGCGAAGGTCGTGGCAACCACCATGCCCTGTTGCGAGGCGATCAACTCGGCCAGCGGCTCGGCCAGCGTGGCCTCCGACCGGCCGGGCTGGGGCGAGAACACGTTGGTGGAATCGCTCACCAGAACTTTCACGCCCTCGCCTTCCTTGGCGATCTCGTGCCAGAGCTCGGGGTCGAAGGGCTCGCCCACGATCGGGTTGCCGTCGAGCTTGAAATCGCCCGTATGCACGACGCGGCCCGCGGGCGTGTCGATCACCAGCGCGGAGCTTTCCGGGATCGAGTGCGAGACCGGCACGAATTGCACCGTGAAGGGGCCACAGGAAATGGTTTGCGGGCGCGGCTCGACAATCGAGATCGTCTCGGGCGGGATCCCGGCCTCTTCGAGTTTCAGCTGCCCGATCCGTCCGGTGAAGGCACGCGCATAGACCGGCTTGCGCAGTTTGCCCCAGACGTGGGGGAGCGCGCCGATATGGTCTTCATGGGCGTGGGTGATAAAGATCGCCTCGATCCGGTCGGCATTGTCCTCGAGCCATTCGAGATCGGCGAAGATCAGGTCGACGCCGGGCGTGCCGTCCATATCCGGGAAGGTCACCCCCAGATCCACCACGATCAGCCGCTCCTTCCCCTCGGGACCATAGCCATAGACATAGGCGTTCATGCCGATCTCGCCGGCACCGCCCAGGGGGAGGTAAATCAGTCTGTCACTCACGCGGGGAAGTCCTTGTTGTAGTCGTGGAGGAGGCGCAGGCCATGCATGGTAAGGTCGTATTCGATGCTGTCAAAGAGGTCAAAGCCCTGACTGAACAGCTCGGCCAACCCGCCCGTCGCGATGACCTTCATCGGCCGGTCGCGCTCGAGCCGGATCTGGCGCACCACGCCTTCGACGAGACCGATATAGCCCCAGAAAACCCCCGACTGAATACAGGCGACGGTGTTCGTGCCGATCGACTTCTCGGGCATCGTCACGTCGACATGGGGCAGCGCCGCGGCCGAGGCATGGAGCGCCTCGAGCGAGAGGTTCACCCCCGGAGCGATCACGCCCCCGATATAGGCGCCGTCGCGGGCCACCACATCAAAGGTGGTCGCGGTGCCGAAATCGACGACGATGATGTCGCCACCGTGACGGTCGAAACCCGCCACCGTGTTGACCAGCCGGTCCGGCCCGACCCCGGTGCCGGGATCGACGCGCGGATCGACCGGCAGGCGGCATTCGGGCTTGCCCACCACGAGCGGACGACAGTTGAAATAGCGGTTCGCCAGCACACGCAGGTTGAACACCACGCGCGGCACGGTCGAGGAGACGATCACCGAGTTGATCCCGGCCTCGATCCCCTGCAGACGCATCAGACCGGTCAACCAGACGTAATATTCATCGGCGGTACGCTTGTGATTGGTCTCCATCCGCCAGGTCGAGATGAAGTCCTCGCCGTCCCAGATCGAGAAGACGGTATTGGTGTTGCCGCAGTCGATGCAGAGAAGCATAGGGCTCCCCCTTTCACGTCAGAAGAAGATATCCGCAGCCGAGATGGCGCGGCGGCCCTCGGGGCCGGTGAGGATAAGGGCGCCGGTCTCGTCGATGGTCTCGAACGTCCCGCGATAGGTCTGTGTGCCGGTGCGCGCGGTGATCTCTTCGCCCAGACGGGCCGCGCGTGCAAGCCAGGCGTTGCGGATCGCGTCGAAGCCGTAATCGCGGAATTGGCGATCGTAATGGGCGAAGGCCTGCGCGAGCATGGGCAGGAACTCTTCGGGGGTGACGTTCAGGCCGGTCTCGCCCGCAAGGCTCACCGGGGGCATCGCCTCGGGCTCCAGTTCGTTGCGCGGCGGGGCTTGGGCGAGGTTCACCCCGATCCCGATCGCGATCTGCGCGCCGCCATTGAGGCTTTCGAGCAGGATACCGGCGATCTTGCCGCCGTTGAGCAGCACATCATTGGGCCATTTGATCGAGAGCCGCGCATGCGGCCCCGCCACATGGGCCAGCGCCGCTTCGAGCGCGAGCGCCGCGACAAAGGAATAGAGCGCGGCCTGCGCCAGGCCCCCGTCGGGCCGCATCACCAGCGTCGCCGAGAAATTGCCCTCCGGCGCGCGCCAGTCGCGGCCACGACGCCCCCGCGCGGCCGTCTGCCGATGCGCAAAGATCCAGGCAGAACCCGAAAGGCCCGGCGCTAGCCGGGCCGCTTCGTTCATCGTGCTGTCGACCGAGGGCAGGACGTGTCGCGCCACGCCCTCGGGCCAGTTCTCCCGATCAGTTGACAAGGGCGGCGGCCGCGGCCTGCGCCGCGCCTTCGATGCCGAAGAGGTTGAAGATCCCCAGAACCATCGCCAGAGCCGACACCATCAGGAACACCCACTGGATCGCCGGCATACGGTTGTCGAGCGGATCGACCTCCTTGCCGAAATACATGTAGTAGACGATGCGCAGGTAGTAGAAGGCCGCCACGACCGAAGCGATCACGCCCAGCAGCACCAGCCAGATATAGCCGGCATGCAGCGCCGCTTGCAGCACCGAGAACTTGGCGAAGAAGCCCAGCATCGGCGGCACGCCCGCGAGCGAGAACAGCAGCACCAGCATCGCCATCGCCTTCGTGGGATCCTGACGCGCATAGAGGTTGAGCGACTTGATGTCGGTCACCGGCTGGCCGTCACGCTCCATCGAGAGGATGAAGGCGAAGACGCCCACGTTCATCGTCACGTAGATCGCCATATAGGTCAGCATCGCCTGCACGCCCTCGGCGGTGCCCGCAGACATGCCGAGCAGCACGAAGCCCATATGGGTGATCGAGGAATAGGCCATCAGGCGCTTGATGTTCTTCTGGCCGATCGCGGCGAGCGAGCCCCAGACCATCGAGAACCCGGCCAGCAGCGCGAGGATCTGGCTCCACTCATCGGGCACCTGACCGAAAGCGTCGAAGACAAGCCGTGCGATCAGAGCCATCGCGGCCACTTTCGGGGCGGTCGCGAAGAAAGCGGTGACCGGGGTGGGCGAGCCCTCATAGACGTCCGGCGTCCACATGTGGAAGGGCACGGCCGACACCTTGAAGGCCAGCCCCGCGAGCAGGAAGACCATGCCGAAGAGTAGCCCGATCGGCAGATGCCCGGCCTGAACGACCTGCACGATGCCCGAGAATTGCGTGGTGCCCGCGAAACCATAGGTCAGCGAGGCGCCGTAAAGCAGGATGCCCGAGGAGAGCGCGCCGAGGACGAAGTATTTCAGGCCCGCTTCGGAGGACCGCTCGCTGTCGCGGCGCAGGGCGGCCACGATGTAGAGCGCGAGCGATTGCAGCTCGAGGCCCATGTAGAGCGACATCAGGTTGCCCGCCGAAACCATCATCATCATGCCGATGACGGCAAGCGTGATGAGAATCGGGAACTCGAAGCGCAGCAGACCGCGGCGCTCCATGTAATCGGCGCTCATCGCCATCACCAGCGCGGCCGAGATCAGCACCATGACCTTGGCGAAGCGCGAGAAGGCGTCGTCGATGAAGAGCCCGCCGAAGGCTTCATGCGCGCCCGCTTCGGCGAGGCCGATCCAGGCGGCGATGACCAGCATCGCGGCCACGGTGGCCCACAGGATCGTGCGCGCCAGCGCGTCCTTGCCGAACCAGACACCCGCCAGAAGCGCCGCCATCGCGTAGATGGCGAGCAGAAACTCCGGAAGGACGATCGAGAAATCCGCAGAAGTCATCCCTCTAGCTCCTCAGTGTTCGACCAGGTCGGACAACAGTTTGTCCGGCAAGGCATCGTGGTAGTTCTGGACGAGTTGGGTCACCGAGGGCCCGATGATATTCGTCACCAGATCCGGGTAGACCCCAAGGATCAGCGTCATCGCGACGAGCGGTGCGAAGATCCATTTCTCGCGCGTGGTCAGGTCGGTGATCGAGCGCAGGCTCTCTTTGATGAGGTCGCCGAACACGACCCGGCGGTAAAGCCAGAGCGCATAGGCCGCCGAGAGGATCACACCCGTGGTGGCAAAGACCGCGACCCAGGTATTCACTTGGAAGACGCCGGTGAGGATCAGGAATTCGCCGACGAAATTCGCGGTGCCGGGAAGGCCCACATTGGCCATGGTGAAGAACATGAAGATCGTGGCGTAGGCCGGCATACGTTTTACCAACCCGCCATAGGCCGCGATCTCGCGGGTATGCATCCGGTCATAGACCACACCCACCACGAGGAACAACGCACCCGAGGTGAAGCCATGCGCGATCACCATGAAGATACCGCCTTCGATACCCTGCTGGGTGCCCGAGAAGATCCCGAGCAGCACGACGGCCATGTGCGCGACCGAGCTATAGGCGATGACGCGCTTGATATCGGTCTGCACCAGCGCCACCAGCGAGGTCCAGACGATCGCGATCACCGCAAGCCACATCGCCCAGGGCCCCACCACCATGTTGCCCACCGGGAACATCGGCAGCGAGAAGCGCAGGAAGCCATAGTCCGCCAGTTTCAGCAGGATCGCGGCCAGGACGACCGAACCTGCGGTCGGTGCCTGAACGTGCGCGGCAGGCAGCCAGGTGTGCACCGGCCAGAGCGGCATCTTGATCGCGAAGGAGATGAAGAAACCGAGCCAGAGCAGCGTTTGCACCCCGCCGGGGACCGTTATCCCGAGTATGTGCACCGGTGTGTATGGGAACTCGTAGATGAGCAACCCGGGCATGTCCGTCGTGCCGGTGTGGAAGTAGATGTAGATGATCGACACCAGCATGAAGACCGAGCCGAAGAAGGTGTAGAGGAAGAACTTGAACGCGGCGTAGACGCGCTGTTTGCCCCCCCAGATCCCGATGATCAGGAACATCGGAATGAGACCCGCTTCGAAGAACAGGTAGAACAGTACCAGATCGAGCGTGACGAAGGTGCCCACCATCAGCGTTTCGAGGACGAGGAAGGCGATCATGTAGTCCTTCACGCGGTCCGTCACGTTCCAGCTGCCGATGATCACGAGCGGCATCATGAAGGTCGTCAGCATCACGAAGAGGATCGAGAGACCGTCGACACCCACGCGATACTGGAAGCCCATGATCCAGTCGTATTTTTCCATGAACTGGAAGCCCGTGTTCGACGGGTCGAACCCGGCGAGCAGGAACAGTGAGATCAGGAAGGTGACCGAAGTCGCGGTCAGCGCCACCCATTTCGCATTGCGATCAGCGGCCTCCGTACCCCCGCGCAGAACCAGCGCAAGGATGAGCGCCGCGAAAGCGGGCGTGAAGATGACGATGGAAAGCAGGTGTTGCATCAGTTGGCCCCCCCGTTCAGGACGACCCAGAACATGAGCACCACGAGACCGATCACCATCGCGAAAGCGTAGTGGAACAGATAGCCCGATTGCATCCTGTTAAGGAACCTTGTGAATGTCGGAACGATACCCACGGCCATGCCGTCGATGACACGGTCGATCGAGCCCTCGTCCCCTTTCTTCCAGAACTGGTACCCCAGCCAGAGCGCCGGGCGCACGAAAATGCGCTCGTAGAGCTCGTCGAAGTACCACTTGTTGAGCAGGAACCGATACAGCGCAGGCTGCGCCTCGGCGGCGCGCTTGGGCAGGCTCGTGTCCTTGATGTAGAAGAGCCACGCCACGATCAGCCCCGAGAGCATCGCGACGAAGGGCGACAGCTTCACCCAGGCCGGCGCGTGGTGCGCGCGGTCGAGCACGTCGTTCTCGCTATGCAGGTAGATCGCGCCTTGCGGAGCCACGCCCGGATTGGCGAGCACGGCCGCCGCGGCGCCCATGTCGGGCGAGTCCTTGGCGTCCTCGACCACGGCATGTTCAGCCTCGGTCTCGGTCATGGCCGCGCCGTGACCCGCCGCTGCCTGTTCGCCAGCCGCCTCTTCACCCGCACCGTGACCCGCGCCTTCGGCGACCATGTGCTCTTCATGAGCGGGCATGCCGAAGAATTTCAGCAGCTTCGTGTGATCCCCGAAGAAGGCGTTGTACCACACCATCCCCGCAAAGACCGCGCCGACCGAAAGCACCATCAGCGGCACCGTCATCACGAGCGGGCTCTCATGGGCATGCTCATGCGCATGATGATCGCCCCGCTCCTTGCCGAAGAAGGTCATGAAGATCAGACGCCACGAGTAGAACGAGGTGAAGACCGCCGCGATCACGAGCAGCCAGAAGGCATAGCCCGCACCGTTGCCACCCCAGACGCTCTCGATGATCGCGTCCTTCGACAGGAAGCCCGCGAAACCGATATGGGTGAAGGGGATGCCGACGCCGGTGATGGCGAGCGTGCCCAGGATCATCGCCCAGAAGGTCACCGGCACCTTTTTGCGCAGGCCACCGTAGTTACGCATGTCCTGTTCGTGATGCATCGCGGTGATGACCGAACCCGCCGAAAGGAACAGCAGCGCCTTGAAGAAGGCGTGGGTCAGCAGGTGGAACATCGAGGCCGAGTAGACGCCCACGCCCGCGGCGGCGAACATGTAGCCCAGCTGCGAGCAGGTTGAATAGGCGATCACGCGCTTGATGTCGTTTTGCACCAGACCCACGGTCGCGGCGAAGAAGGCCGTCGTCGCGCCGATGATCAGGATGAAGTCCTTCGCGTGCGGTGCGTATTCGTAGACCGGCGACATGCGGCAGACGAGGAAGACGCCCGCGGTCACCATGGTCGCGGCGTGGATGAGTGCCGACACCGGGGTCGGACCTTCCATCGCGTCGGGAAGCCAGGTGTGCAGGAAGAGCTGCGCCGATTTCCCCATCGCGCCCACGAAGAGCAGGAAGCCGATCAACTCGACCGCGTTCCACTGGGTCCAGAGAAAGTGCAGCTCGGTCTCGGCCAGCGCGGGGGCGGCGGCGAAGACATCGTCCATCTTCAGCGAGCCGGTCATGTAGAACAGGCCGAACATGCCGAGCAGGAAGCCGAAATCGCCCACGCGGTTGACGATGAAGGCTTTCATCGCCGCGGCATTGGCTGAAGGTTTCTTGTAGTAGAAGCCGATCAGAAGGTAGGACGCAACGCCCACGCCTTCCCAGCCGAAGAACATCTGCAACAGGTTGTCCGAGGTCACCAGCATCAGCATGGTGAAGGTGAAGAACGACAGGTAGGCGAAGAAGCGCGCCTTGTAGTTCTCTTTCTCGGTCCAGTTCTCGTCATGGGCCATGTAGCCCCAGGAATAGAGGTGCACGAGCGCCGAGACCGTCGTCACCACGATCAGCATGATCGCGGTCAGGCGGTCCATGCGGATCGACCAACTCACGTCCAGATCGCCCGAGGTGATCCAGTTGAGCACGTGGATATGCTGGGTCGTCTCACCGATCGTGAGGAAGACGATCCAGCTGAGTGCGCAGGCGAGGAACAGAAGGCCCGTGGTCAGAACCATGGCACCCTTCTCGCCGATCACACGCCAGCCGAAGCCGCCGAGGATCGCACCGACGAGCGGCGCAAAGAGAATGATCGTTTCCATCGTCCCTTATCCCTTCATCACGTTGACGTCTTCGACGTCGATCGAGCCGCGGTTGCGGAAGAAGACCACCAGGATCGCAAGCCCGATCGCGGCCTCGGCGGCGGCGACGGTCAGAACGAACATGGTGAAGATCTGCCCCACGAGGTCTCCCAGATAGGCCGAGAAGGCCACCAGGTTGATATTGACCGCGAGCAGCATGAGCTCGATCGACATCAGGATGACGATCACGTTCTTGCGGTTCACGAAGATCCCGAAAATGCCGATCACGAACAATGCGGCGGCGACGCCAAGGTAATGTTCCAGTCCGATCATGTTCTCATCCTCGTTTTCCGGTGCGCGTCTTGCGCTTCTCTTTGTCCGCTCACAGCCCCTGCCCCGGTTTGACGTCCACCATTTCCATCGTCTTGGCCGGGTCGCGATGCATCTGCGCGATCACGTTCTGGCGCTTGACGTTCACCCGGTGGCGCAGCGTGAGCAGGATCGCCCCGATCATCGCCACCAGCAGGATCAGCCCCGCGGTCTGGAACAGGTAGAGATACTTGTCATAGATCAGCATGCCGATCGCATGCGCGTTGGTCTGGTCCTCGGGCATCGGCGCCATCCGCAGGCTCTCGGCCATGTCGGAGGTGCGCCAGGCGCCAAAGGCGATCCCGAGCTGGATCAGCATCACGACCCCGATCAGCAGCCCCAGCGGCATATAGCGCGCCAGCTCGCCCTTGAGCGCGGCAAAGTCGATGTCGAGCATCATCACCACGAAGAGGAAGAGCACCGCGACCGCGCCCACATAGACGATGATCAGCAGCATCGCGACGAATTCCGCGCCCAGCAGCACGAACAGCCCCGCCGCCGAGAGGAAAGTCAGGATCAGCCAGAGCACCGAATGGACGGGGTTCTTGGAAATCACCACCATGAAGCCCGCAACCACCGCCGTGATGGCGAAGAGGTAGAAGGCGAAAGCAAACACCGTCATGCGTTCTCTCCCGATTTCTCGTCGAAGACCGATTGCGCGATCTCAAGCGCTCTGGTCATGGCGGGCACGCCGCCGAACATGCTCATCTGAAAGATCGTCTCGGCGATCTCGCGTTGCGTGGCCCCAGCCTCGAGCGCGTGACGGATCGTCAGGCGCAGCTGCGCATCGGCCTGCGCGCCCAGAACCGTCAGCGCCGCGATCGTCACCAGAAGCCGGGTGCGGCTGTCGAGCCCTTCACGGTTGAAGGTCTTTCCGAACCACATCTCCATCATGTCCTTCGACATGGTGGGGAAGAGCTTCTCCATCGCGGCGGGGTTGAAACTTTCCAGCGCCGGGTTGAACAGGCGGGCCATCTCGGCCCCCTGCTCCATCATCGAGCTGAACAGTTTCGAAAAATCGTCGGTCATCTGTAGGGCGCATCCAGTTCGAGGTTGCGGGCGATCTCGGCCTCCCAGCGGGCGCCGTTATCGAGAAGCTTCTGCTTGTCGTAGAACAGCTCTTCGCGGGTCTCGGTCGAGAATTCGAAATTCGGACCTTCGACGATGGCATCCACCGGGCAGGCTTCCTGACAGAAGCCGCAGTAGATGCACTTGGTCATGTCGATGTCGTAGCGCGTTGTGCGGCGCGAACCGTCGGCGCGGGGTTCCGCGTCGATGGTGATCGCCTGCGCGGGGCAGATCGCCTCGCACAGTTTGCACGCGATGCAGCGCTCTTCGCCATTGGGGTAGCGGCGCAGCGCGTGCTCGCCCCGGAAGCGCGGGCTCAGCGGCCCCTTTTCATGCGGGTAATTCAGCGTGGGCTTGGGTGCGAAGAAGTAACGCATGCCCAGACCGAAGCCCTTGATGAAGTCCACCAGCAGGAAATACTTGGCGGCGCGGTTATAGTCGAAAGCCATTTATCAGCTCCCCATCGCCCAGCGGGCCCAGAACTGCCCGAAGATTTCGAATTTCGCGAGGAAGGCGATGATCACCACCCAGGCGAGCGACAGCGGCAGGAATACCTTCCACCCGATGCGCATCAGCTGGTCGTAGCGGTAACGCGGCACGATCGCCTTCACCATCGCGAACATGAAGAACCAGAAAACCATCTTGGCGAACATCCAGAGCGCCCCGTCAGGGATACCCGGAATGGGCGAGAGCCAGCCGCCGAAGAAAAGGATCGAGATCAGCGCGCACATCAGCCAGATCGCGATATATTCGCCGGCCATGAACAGCAGGTACGGCGTCGAGCTGTATTCCACCATGAAGCCCGCGACGAGTTCGGATTCCGCTTCGGGAAGGTCGAAGGGCGGCCGGTTGGTCTCGGCCAGCGCCGAGATGAAGAACAGCGCCACCATCGGCAGATGCGGCAGCCAGTACCAGCCCAGCAGGCCATAGCCGGTGTCCTGCGCGTGCACGATGGCCGAGAGGTTCATCGAGCCGGTCGAGATGATCACGCCGATGATGATCAGGCCGATCGAGACCTCGTAAGAGATCATCTGCGCGGCCGAGCGCAGCGAGCCGAGGAACGGGTATTTCGAGTTCGACGCCCAGCCCCCCATGATCACGCCGTAGACTTCGAGAGAGGAGGCCGCGAAGACGAAGAGGATCGCCACGTTGATATCGGCCAGCACCCAACCGTCGGCGAAGGGGATCACCGCGAAGGTCAGAAGCGCCAGCACGAAGCTCAGGATCGGGGCGAGGAAATAGACGAACTTGTCGGCGCCCGCGGGCACGACGATTTCCTTCACCACATATTTGAGCGCATCCGCGAAGGTCTGCATCAGACCCCACGGACCCACCACGTTCGGCCCGCGCCGCATCTGCACCGCAGCCCAGATCTTGCGGTCGCCATAGACCAGCCAGATCATCGAGATCATCACGAATGCGATGACCGCCAGGCCCTGCAGCAGAATGAGCAGGAAAGTGCCCCAAGGTGTCGCCAAAAACTCAGCCATGTTTCCCCACTGTCCTCAAACCGTCGGAATTCCCCGATCCGCGCAGTCGCCGACCGTCACTTCAGCGTCGATCGTCTTCAGCCCTTGCGGCAGGGCGGGCGAAATGGTGTAGACCGCATCCGCCCGCCAGATGCCACCCTCTTCCTTGACGTTCGTGCGCACGTGGCGCGCGAAGCCGTAACCGCGGATCAGCGCATATTGCGCTGCCGCGCATTGTGCGTAATCGCTCACCGCGTCTTCCCCCGCGCCCTCGCCCGAAAGCGCGACGCGAAACTCCACCAGATCGCCATCGAGAAGGCGCGTCTCGACGCCCCGATAGTCGATCTTGCCGGGCTCGGCCCGGCTGTCCTTCCCCTCGCTCGGCGCGCAGGCCGCCAGCCCGGCCAGAAGGCCGGGGGCAAGCGGTGCGATCCGGGTGAGGCTCAGGTTCATCAGTCTTTACTCCGCCGCGACCGGGGTCTCGGCCCGCGCCTTGGCCAGCGCCGAGCATTCCGCCAGCACCACCGAGGCCCGTGCGATCGGGTTGGTCAGGTAGAACTCGCGGATCGGCAGCCGGAAGGTCGCAGCACCCATGTCGCGCGGGGCGATCGGCTGAACCTCGTTTTCCGGCACGGTGTCGACCTGCGCGAGATGCGGCACCGCGGCCACCATCGCGCGGCGCAGACCGGCGAGCGTGTCCCAGGGTTGCTTGGCGCCAAGTTCGGCCGAAAGCGCACGCAGGATCGCCCAGTTCTCCTTCGCCTCGCCCGGCGGGAAGCCCGCACGGAAGGCCAGCTGCGGACGCCCTTCGGTATTCACGAAGAGCCCGTGTTCTTCCGTGTAGGCCGCACCCGGCAGGATCACGTCGGCGCGCATCGCGCCACGATCGCCATGGCTGCCCTGATAGATCACGAACGGACCGCCTTCCGAACGCGGTGCGATTTCCACCTCGTCGGCGCCCATGTTGTAGATCACCTCGGCGCCGTCGATCGCGGCCAGCAGACCGCCCTCGGTCACCGCGCCCACATCCATCGCGCCCACGCGGGCCGCGGCGGTGTGCAAAACCATGAGCTTGCCGCCCATCGCCTCGGCCAGTTTCATCGCATGGGCGAGAACGGCCTCGCCATCGGCCTCGTTCAAGGCACCCTGCCCCACGATCACCAGCGCGCCCTCGGTCGCACCGGCCTCGGCCACGGCTTTCGCCAGCGCCGCACGGTCCGTGCCCAGATGCGCGTAATCATAGGTCAGATCGCAGGCCGCGCCGATCAGCGAGACGTTGCCGCCCTTGGCCCAGACCTTGCGGAGGCGGGCGTTGAGCACTGGAGCCTCGATGGCCGGGTTGGTGCCGATCAGCACGACCTCTTTCGCAGTCTCGATATCCGAGATCTTCGCATTGCCGACATAGCCGTAGCGGTTGCCAATCGGCAGGCGCGCGCCATCGGTGCGGCATTCGACCTTGCCACCCAGACCTTCGATCAGCTGCTTGAGGCTGAATGCGGCTTCGGTCGAGACCAGATCGCCCACGAGCGCGGCGACCTTCTTGCCCTTCATCGCTTCGGCGGCGGCACTCAGTGCCTCGCCCCAGCTTGCGGGCTTCAGCTTGCCGTCGACGCGGATATAGGGCTTGTCGAGACGCTGGCGGCGCAGCCCGTCCCAGACGAAGCGGGTCTTGTCCGAGATCCACTCCTCGTTCACGTCGTCATGGTTGCGCGGCAGGATGCGCATCACTTCGCGGCCCTTGGTATCGACACGGATGTTCGAGCCGAGCGCGTCCATCACGTCGATCGTTTCGGTCTTGGTCAGTTCCCACGGGCGGGCGGTGAACGCGTAGGGCTTCGAGACCAGCGCCCCCACCGGGCACAGGTCGATGATGTTGCCCTGCATGTTGGAGTCGAGCGTCATGTTCAGGTAGCTCGAGATCTCGCTATCCTCACCCCGGCCAAGCTGGCCCATCTGGGTGATGCCCGCGACTTCCGTCGTGAAGCGCACGCAGCGGGTGCAGGAGATGCAGCGCGTCATATGGGTTTCGACCAGCGGGCCGAGGTTCAGCTCGGTGGCGGCGCGCTTGGGCTCGCGGTAACGGCTGAAGTCCACCCCGTAAGCCATTGCCTGGTCTTGCAAATCGCATTCGCCGCCCTGGTCGCAGATTGGGCAGTCGAGCGGGTGGTTGATGAGCAGGAATTCCATCACCCCCTCGCGGGCCTTCTTGACCATCGGCGAGTTGGTCTTCACCACCGGCGGCTGTCCTTCGGGGCCCGGGCGCAGGTCGCGCACCTGCATCGCGCAGGAGGCGGCGGGCTTGGGCGGGCCGCCCACGACTTCCACCAGACACATCCGGCAGTTGCCCGCGATCGACAGGCGCTCGTGATAGCAGAAGCGCGGAACCTCGATCCCGGCCTGCTCGCACGCCTGGATCAGCGTGAGGTTCGGGTCGGCCTCGACCTCTTGGCCGTCGATGATGATCTTCTTCAGGTCGCTCACGAGTTCGCCTCCACTTGAGTGCGGGAGTTGTTGAGAACAGGCCATTTGACGATGGCCAGAATAAGAAGCGGCGACAGCGCGCCGAAGGATATCGCGATGGTCTTGGCCATGGCGAGTTTCAACAGATCAAGCGGCGGTTGCTGCCATGCCATCATCAGTTGGAACACGAAGCCACCCAAGACCAACATCGCTGGCGGGATGGCCGAGAGAAACAGCATCGGACCGCGAATACCGGCGCGCCGCATCAACAAGACCGTCAACACCGGGAAAGCCACGAGGAGTAAGACCGCAAGGGTCGGCGGATAGAGTGCGAAGAAATACGTCGTCATGCGCATCCCTCCGCGAAGACCCAAGCGCCATCCCGATAGGTATCGTCGATCGACGAGGCCACCGCCCCGCCGCAGATTGCATTCGCGGCGCGCTTCGCCTCGGCGCCGTCGTAATTCGCAAACGGCGTGGCCTGCCGCATCACGACGAGCGCGCCCGCCGCGTCATAGCCTGCCGTGTAGCCCGCGACCGCCGTGAGACGGTTCGGGCCTTTCGAGGCTTCGTTACCGCCCGGAACGCCCATGCAGCCCGCCAGCGAGAGCGCGCAGCCTGATATGATCACCGCCCGCATCATGCCGCCTCCGCCGCGCAGGCGCGCGTCTTCCACAGCGTTGCTTGCGGCAGGTCCTTCCAGCCGAAGGCCCGGTCCGACGGGCCATTCGCGCGCAGGTCGTCAAGCCGCTCCAGCGCCTCGTCGAGGGTCGGCTGATGCTCCGCAGGCACCCACCACATCACGAAATGCTGCTGGCCCAGAAGCTCGAACCATTCCGCGCGGCGCTCGTAGAAGGCGCGATGCACGGTGTTCCAGACGAAAGCCTCGAGGCTTTCCACGTCTTCCCAGACCGTCAGGTTCGACACGAAACACGGATCGCCGCCGATCTTGGTCTCGGTATTGCCGGTGCCGGGCTCTCCCGAGCCTTCCATCATCCAGACGAACCCGTCCGACCGCTTGCCAATCGCGTTCACCGCATCGAGGGCTTTCATGAAAGCCTCCACACGCGGGTCGCCCGGTTCGGCAACCAGTCGGCCGATATTCAGCTCGGCCAGGTGATATCCGGCGGGTTGCTTCATTCGGCAGCCATCGCGCCCATGCGGCCCGTCTTGCGGGCCTTGATGCGGTCTTCGATCTCTTCGCGGTAATGGCGGATCAGGCCCTGGATCGGCCAGGCAGCCGCGTCACCCAATGCGCAGATCGTGTGGCCTTCGACCTGTTTGGTCACGTCGAAGAGCATGTCGATCTCTTCGATCTCGGCCTCGCCGCGCACGAGACGGTCCATCACGCGCATCATCCAGCCGGTGCCTTCGCGGCACGGCGTGCACTGGCCGCAGCTTTCATGCTTGAAGAACTTGGCCAGACGCCAGATCGCCTTGATGATGTCGGTCTGCTGATCCATCACGATCATGCAGGCGGTGCCGAAGGAGGACTTCAGCTCGCGCATGCCGTCATAATCCATGATCGCGTCTTCGCACAGATGCGCGGGCAGGACCGGGCAGCTTGCCCCGCCGGGGATCACCGCCTTGAGGTTCTTCCAGCCACCGCGCACGCCGCCGCCATGTTTCTCGATCAGCTCCTTCATCGAGATCGACATGCTCTCTTCGATGACGCAGGGCGTGTTCACATGGCCCGACATCGCGAAAAGCTTCACGCCGGTATTGTTCGGACGCCCGAAGGAGGCATACCAATCCGCGCCGCGACGCAGGATGGTCGGGACGACGGCGATGGATTCCACGTTGTTCACCGTGGTCGGACAGCCATAGAGGCCCGCGCCCGCCGGGAACGGGGGCTTCATCCGGGGCATGCCCTTCTTGCCTTCGAGGCTTTCCAGAAGCGCCGTTTCCTCGCCGCAGATATAGGCGCCCGCGCCGTGGCTGAGATAGACGTCATAGTCGAAGCCCGACCCGCAAGCGTTCTTGCCGATCAGACCCGCGTCGTAGCACTCGTCGATGGCGCGCTGGAGCGCCTCTTTCTCGCGCACATATTCGCCGCGGATGTAGATGTAAGCCGCCGCCGCGCCCATCGCGAAGCCGGCGATCAGCGCGCCTTCGATCAGCGTATGCGGATCGTGGCGCATGATCTCGCGGTCCTTGCAGGTCGCGGGCTCGGATTCATCGGCGTTGATCGCGAGGAAAGCCGGACGCCCGTCGCTTTCCTTGGGCATGAAGGACCATTTCAGGCCGGTCGGGAAGCCCGCACCGCCACGACCGCGCAGGCCCGAGGCCTTCACCTGGTCGATGATCCAGTCCTTGCCCTTCGCGAGGATCTCGCCCGTGCCGTCCCAATGGCCGCGCATCTGCGCGCCCTTCAGCGAACGTTCATGCATGCCGTAGATATTGGTGAAGATCCGGTCCTGATCCTTCAGCATATCGCTTCCCTCACTTGCCGGAGCCCCGGCGCCAGATGCGCCAGACAAGTGCCAGCGCGTAGATATAGGCGGCCAGTGCCGCGAGATCGCCGATCAGCGCCACCTGCGCGGACCAGCCCTGTTGCTTTCCGACCCATTGCAGGGCGAGCCAGAGGACCGTGGTCAAGGCAATGATCAGCGCCGGTTTGCGCCCGTCCAGCCTGTCCGTGTTCCGGTCCTTGCTCATTCACCCCCGCTCAGTAGTCGTTCGTCTTCGCCCGTTCGAGGAAGGCGTCCATGCCCTCTTCGACGATGATTTTCGCCTGCGCGACCCATTTGTCGCGCGTGCAGCGGCCCTTGAAACGCGGCACGTTCTGGTCGGCATAGGCCACCTCTTCGGGACCCCATTTCGCGATCTGGTCGAAATGCCAGATACCCCAGCCGTTCAGCGTCTCTTCCAGTTTCGGCCCGACGCCTTCGATCTTCTTCAGGTCATCCGCGCCCGCCTTGCGCGGCGCTTTCAGCCCGCGCGGCTTCTTACCCGCGCCTTCGGCTGCGGCGGGCTGACCCGCTTGGGTCTCGGCATCGACCTGCGCCGACATCGCGGCCAGCGGCGAGGCTTCCGGAGTGGCCTCCGGTTCCGCGCTTTTCGTCTCTTCGGCGCTTTTGGTCTCTTCGGGCTCGGGCGCTTCAGGCGTCGGCTCTTCGGCCTTGGGAGGCTCGACCTCGGTCGCCGTCACTTCGGGAGCAGGTGCGGGCGCAGGCGTCGGGATAGCGGCAGCCGCCTGAGCATGCGCCGCAGCCCCTTCGGGCGATTGCGCGCTGAACGCCTCGACCGGGGTCGTGTCTTCGAGCGAGGGCGTGTCGCCCGTGCCATCGGCCGCGCCCGGCGCACCACGGCCCGAGCAGAAGGCCCAGATCAGGAACCCGCCGAACAGAAGGACGGTCAGCAGCCCCATGAAAACGGCGACGAAGATCGTCTCATGCGCCACCACCATGAGGAACACCGCAACCACGAGCCCCGTGATCCCGGCCCAGATACCTGCTTTTCCGCGGCAACCTTGCGACTGATCGTCCATCCTAGCTCCCCTTCACCCCCATGCGATGGGGGGCACCCTTCGCTTACTCGTAAATACCGTCTTTCTTGGCGCGGGCCGAGAACTCGGTCTCCGCCCCGGTCGCGAGGTTTTGCGCCTGCGCGACCCATTCGTCGCGGCTGGCACGGCCCTTGAACCCTTCGAGATTGGCATCGACCCAGGCCAGCTCGGCCTCGCTCCAGGCGGCGATCTGGTCGAAATGGTAGACGCCCATCGAATGCAGGAGCTGTTCGAGCTTCGGCCCGACACCCTTGATCATCTTGAGGTCGTCAGCCTGACCGTCGCGCGGCGCCTCGAGCATCGCGGGCTTCTCGCCGGCCTCGACAGGCTCGCTCGCGCCGGTCTTGGCGGCGGGCGCCGGTTCCGGTGCCTTCGCGGGAGCTGCCGGGGCTGCGGCTTTCGCGGCCTTGCGGGCCTCGTCCTGCTGGACGGCCGAACGCGGACGCTCCTGCCCCATCGTGCCAATCGGGCCGCGCTGGCCCGAGCTTTGCCACGGGGCGGCCAGCGGCACTTCGGTGCCGTCGATGCGCTTGATCGTGTCGCCGATGCCGACCGCGAGGCCGACAGACCCGTTATAGTCTTCCTTCTCGCCCGCGGTTTCTGCGCAGGAGGTCAGGCCGGAGGCGGGCTCCGACGAAAAGCGACCGGTTTGCGAGCCGGGTTTCGGCACGTCGCCCTTGGCCATGTCGTCGATGATCTTCGCGAGGCTCTCCTCGGTCAGGTCCTCGTAATAGTCCTTTCCGACCTGCATCATCGGCGCGTTCGCGCAGGCGCCGAGGCATTCGACCTCTTCCCACGAGAACTTGCCATCGGCCGAAAGCTGGAACGGCTCGGGTGCGATCTTTTCCTTGCAGACCTTCATCAGGTCTTCCGCGCCGCAGATCATGCACGAGGTCGTGCCGCAGATCTGCAGATGCGCGACCGAGCCCACCGGGCTCAGCTGGAACATGAAGTAGAAGGTCGCCACTTCGAGCGCCCGCATATAGGGCATGTCGAGCATTTCGGCGACATATTCGATCGCCGGGCGGCTCAGCCAGCCTTCCTGCTCCTGTGCGCGGAACAGCAGCGGGATGATCGCCGAGGCCTGACGGCCGACCGGGAACTTGGTCATCTGGGCCTTGGCCCATTCCAGGTTCGCGGGCGTGAATTCGAAGCTCGCGGGTTGTTCCGGATGCAGACGACGAAGCATTAGCGGTCAACCTCCCCGAACACGATATCCATCGTGCCGATGATTGCGGACACGTCGGCGAGCATGTGGCCCTTGGCGACATGGTCCATGGATTGCAGGTGCAGATAGCCCGGGGCGCGGATCTTCGCGCGGTAGGGCTTGTTGGTGCCGTCGGCGACCAGATAGACACCGAATTCGCCCTTGGGCGCCTCGACGGCGGCATAGACCTCGCCCGCCGGGACGTGGAAACCCTCGGTATAGAGCTTGAAGTGGTGGATCAGGCTCTCCATCGAGGTCTTCATGTCCGAGCGCTTCGGCGGGGTCAGCTTGCCGCGCGCGAGCACGTCGCCCTGATTTTCCGGCATCCGCAGCTTTTCGATGCATTGCAGGACGATCTTGGTCGACTCGCGCATCTCGGCCATGCGGCAGAGGTAGCGATCGTAGCAATCGCCGTTCTTGCCGATCGGGATCTGGAAGTCGAACTCGTCATAGCACTCGTAGGGCTGCGCGCGGCGCAGGTCCCAAGCGAGGCCCGAGCCACGCACCATCACACCCGAATAGCCCCATTGCTGGATCTCTTCTTCCGAGATGATGCAGATATCGACGTTACGCTGCTTGAAGATCCGGTTCTCGGTCAGCAGACCTTCGATATCGTCGAGCAGTTTCGGGAAGCGGCCGCAGAACTCCTCGATATCGTCCAAGAGCTTCGGCGGCAGGTCCTGATGCACGCCGCCGGGACGGAAATAGGCCGAGTGCAGGCGCGCACCGCAGGCGCGCTCGTAGAACACCATCAGCTCTTCGCGGGCCTCGAAGCCCCAGAGCGGCGGGGTCAGCGCCCCCACGTCCATCGCCTGCGTCGTGACGTTCAGCAGGTGGTTCAGGATGCGCCCGATTTCCGAGTAGAGCACGCGGATCAGTTGCCCGCGACGCGGCACGACCGTGCCGGTCAGACGCTCGATCGCGAGACACCACGCATGTTCCTGGTTCATCGGCGCCACGTAATCGAGGCGGTCGAAATAAGGCAGGTTCTGCAGGTAGGTGCGGCTCTCCATCAGCTTTTCGGTGCCACGGTGCAGCAAGCCGATATGCGGATCTGCGCGTTCCACCACCTCGCCGTCAAGTTCCAGAACCATGCGCAGCACGCCGTGGGCGGCCGGGTGCTGGGGACCGAAGTTGATGTTGAAGTTGCGGATACGCTGCTCGTCGGTCAGCTGATCGCGCGAGCCGTCATCATAGACATTGTTGCGGATATCGCCGTCCATCATTTCGCCTCTCCCTTCTCGTCACCCGGAAGGATGTATTTCGCGCCCTCCCAGGGGGAGAGGAAATCGAACTGCCGGTATTCCTGCGTGAGCTTCACCGGCTCGTAGACGACGCGCTTGAGCACTTCGTCGTAGCGCACTTCGACATAACCGGTCGTCGGGAAGTCCTTGCGCAGCGGGTGCCCGCGGAAGCCGTAATCGGTCAGCAGGCGGCGCAGGTCCGGATGCCCCGAGAACAGGATGCCGAACATGTCGAAGATCTCGCGCTCGAACCAGTTCGCGCTGGGGTGAATGTCGGTGATCGAGGGGACCATGTCCTCCTCGCGGATCGCCGCCTTCACGCGGATACGCTGGTTGCGATACATCGACAGGAAGTGCCAGACGACATCGAAGCGCTGCGGGCGCTCGGGCCAGTCGACGGCGGTGATGTCGACGAGGTTCGAGAACAGGCAGCTTGAATCGTCGCGCAGGAATTCCACGAAGCTCGCCGCCGATTGCGCAGTGATCGTCACCGTCAGCTCGCCAAAGGCGATCTCGGTCGAGACCACGTCATCGGGGCGTTTCAGCTCGATATGCGCAGCCAGTTCCTGAAGGGCAGTATCGTCCATCTCTCGCTCTCCTCAGCGCACCAGCGTGCCGGTACGGCGGATTTTGCGTTGCAGCTGAAGGATGCCGTAGAGCAGCGCCTCCGCCGTGGGCGGGCAGCCCGGAACGTAGATATCGACCGGCACGACGCGGTCACAGCCGCGCACCACCGAATAGGAATAGTGGTAATAGCCGCCGCCATTCGCGCACGACCCCATCGAGATCACGTAACGCGGCTCGGGCATCTGGTCGTAGACCTTGCGCAGCGCGGGGGCCATCTTGTTGGTCAGCGTGCCCGCAACGATCATCACGTCGGACTGGCGGGGCGAGGCGCGCGGCGCGGTGCCGAAACGCTCGAGGTCATAGCGCGGCATCGAGCATTGCATCATCTCGACGGCGCAGCAGGCGAGGCCGAAGGTCATCCAGTGCAACGAGCCGTTACGGGCCCAGTTGATGATGTCCTCGGTCGTGGTGAGCAGGAAGCCCTTGTCCTGCAACTCCTTGTTCAGTGCCTGAGTCGCGACTTCGCGGTCCGCTCCGGCGGTATTTGCCCCGGTCATCACGCCCATTCCAGCGCCCCCTTCTTCCACTCATATGCAAATCCTACGGTCAAAACCGCGAGGAAGACCATCATCGACCAGAAACCCACCATCGACATCTGCCCGAAGGCGACCGCCCAGGGGAAGAGGAAGGCCACTTCGAGGTCGAAGATGATGAACAGGATCGAGACGAGGTAGAAACGAACATCGAATTTCATCCGTGCATCGTCGAAGGCGTTGAACCCGCATTCATAGGCCGAGACTTTCTCGGGATCGGGGTTGCGCACCGCAAGCACCGCAGCTGCCGCCAGGAGCACAAGCCCCAATACGACCGCCATGGCGAGGAAGATGAGGATGGGAAGGTATTCGCGCAGCATGTCATGCATGGGCTTTTGGCTCCCTAACATCGCGACGAGATGTCGCGCAGGTTCCGGCTAGGCGAGCAATAGCCCCGCGCCCCCTGCGGGTCAACCGAGCGAGGGTCGGAAAATCGCTTTCCGCAGGGGAGGAAAGCGATTTTGTATACCGATGCATGCGAAAATGGGCCGCAGGCCCGATCGCGCTTTCTCCTGTGGCGCTTGGGCCGGGGCGAAATGCTGCCGTCGCGAAATTATCACAACGTTAACGCGGTTTTGATTTTTCGGAAATTGCGCCGAATCAGCGTTTCCACGCAGGAGCGCGTTTTTCGAAGAAGGCGCTGATTCCCTCAGCCGACTCGGCAGAGTCCCAACGGGTGACCAAAGCCTCGATCGTCATGTCGATCGTGCTCTCGTCGATTTTCGGTCCCAGAGCGCGGACCAGCGCCTTCGCCTCGCCTACCGCGCCGGGCGCGCAGGCAAGGTAGGGTTCGGCTTCGGCCATCACGGCCCGCTCCAGCATCTCGGGCAAGACGACCTTGGCCAACAACCCCAGATCACGTGCCTCGGCGGCCTCGAAGAGCCGCGAGGACATGAAGACGCGACGCGCCCGCGCCTCGCCCATCCGCGCGACCACATAAGGAGAGATCGTCGCCGGGGTCAGGCCGAGCCTGGTCTCGGTCAGGCCGAATTTCGCGCCCTCGACGCCGATCGCCACGTCGCAGACCGACATCATGCCGATCCCGCCACCAAACGCATTTCCCTGCACCGCGCCGATCACGGGCTTCGGGCAGGTGTTGAGCGCCTGAAGCATGGTGGCGAGCTTGCGCGCCGCTGCCGCGCGTTCCTTCGCGCCAGCCGCGATTTGCGCCTGCATCCATTTCAGATCGCCGCCCGCGCAGAAGCTGGGCCCTTCGGCCTGAAGGATCACGACGCGCACCGCCTCATCTGCGCCGAGCTGCGCGATGGCCGTGGTCAGTTCCTCCATCATCTGTTCGGACAACGCGTTATGTTTTTCCGCCCGCGCGAGCGTGAGCCGCGAAATGCCGCGCTCGTCCGTGCTGATTCTGATCGTCTCAAACATCGCGTTGCTCCTTCATTTCTGGGGCCCTTTCATTTTCCGTGTCAGCGCCGCTGCTTCTTCCAGCACCGCCCCATCCAGCCCCGTCTCATATCCCAGCGCGACGAGCCGCGCATTCACGGCCTCGGTCGCGACATTGCCTGCAGCCCCCGGCGCATAGGGACAGCCGCCCAGACCGCCCACCGCCGCATCGAAGACCCGCAGGCCCAGTTCAAGCGATGCCTCGATATTGTCGAGCGCGCGACCGCTCGTGTCATGGTAATGTCCGGCAAGCTGCTCCGCCGGTGCTTCCTCCAGCACCGCACGCAACATCGCCGTCACGCTTTCCGGCGTGCCCTGCCCGATCGTGTCGCCAAGGCTGATCTCATAGCACCCCATATCCCGCAGGCTCGCCACCACCTTCGCGACGTTCTCGGGCGGCGTCGCCCCGTCAAACGGGCAGTCGGTCACGACCGAGACATAGCCCCGCACTTTCACATTATCAGCCTTCGCGGCCTCCATGATCGGCGTGAACCGCTCCAGGCTTTCCGCAATCGAACAATTGAGGTTTGCGCGCGAAAACCCTTCCGAGGCCGAGGCGAAGATCGCCACCTCATCGGCGCCCGCCGCAATCGCTGCCTCGTAGCCCTTCATGTTGGGCGTCAGCGCCGCATAGGAAATCCCCGGCTTGCGCGCGATCCCCGCGAACACGGCGGCCGAATCCGCCATCTGCGGCACCCATTTCGGGCTGACGAAAGAGCCCACCTCGATCCGGCGGAACCCGGCGCGGCTCAGGCAATCGACCAGCGCGATCTTGTCGGCCAGCGCGATCTCGCGCTTTTCGTTCTGCAGCCCGTCGCGCGGGGCCATCTCGAAGATCTCGACCAACTCAGGCATCGGAAACCTCGTAGAACTCCTGCGCATACATGCTCGCGCCACCCGCCGCGACCGCCCGCGCATAGGCAGGGCGCGCCTCGACCCGGGCGCGATAGGCCGCGATAGCCGGGAAGCCCTCGGCCCGCACGAAACGGAACATTGCATCGAGGTTGAAACCCAGCATGCAATCGGCCGCCGAGAACGCTCCGAGCAGCCAGTCACGCCCCTCCAGATGCGCCTCGAGCGCCTTCATCGTGACCTCGAGCCGCTTCGTGTCGAGCTTGGTCATCGCAACCGAACGGGCCTCGACAGGGCGTAGGAAGATGTGATGAAAGTTGAGGTTTTGCAGGATGTTGGCCTGCGTCTCAGCGAAATGCACCCATTCAAGATAGTCAGCCCGCGAGGCCTCCCCCAAGGGCGGCGCCAGCCCCGCCTCGGGATGGCGCTCGGCAAGATATTCGACGATCGCGCCGCTCTCGAAGATCGAGCGCCCGTCGATCTCCAGCGCCGGAATGCGGCCCGCCGGGGACATCGAGCGGAACTCGGGGCTGCGCAGCGAGCCATCGGTCAGCGACCAGGTTTTCAGCTCATACTCCAGCCCCAGCTCCTCGAGCAGCCACAACACTCGCATCGAGCGCGAACCGGGAACGTGGTGCAGCCGGATCATTCCTCTTCCTCCAGCCGGATCAGCGCCGCGCCCGCCTCGACCTGCGCGCCTGCGGTGACGAGCACCTCGGCCACCACACCATCGCGCGCGGCGAGCATCGTGTGCTCCATCTTCATCGCCTCCATAATCGCGAGCCGGTCGCCCGCGGAAACCTGCTGCCCCGCCTCGACGAAGACCGCTTTCACCAGCCCCGGCATCGGGGCGAGCGTCAGGTCCGAGGCCTCGGCATCGCTGCCGCGCGCCAGAGGATCGGGGATCTCGAAACGATGCGCGCCATGCAGGAAGATCGTCACCGCATCCGCTTCGCGCGCCATCCGCGCGCCGGTCTTCGCGCCATCGACGCGCCAGCCATCCTCGGCGAGCACGCAGTCATGCGACGCCTCGCCCAGCTCGACCGTGACATGGCCCGGGCCCTGCACGCGGATCGCGGCCTCTTCCTCGAACGGGACAGCCCGGCGCGGTGCGCCCCAAAGGTTGAAGCCGCTCGCCTCCCCCTCCCAAAGCCCGGCCGCCGCGATCACCCCCAGCGCCTTGGCGGCGGCAGGCGTGGCAACCGGGGCCGAAAGGGTCTCGATCTCGCGTCCGATCAGCCCGGTATCGACCACACCTTTGCCAAAGCCCTCGTGCCGCGCGAGCCGTGCGAGGAAGGCGAGGTTCGTCACCGTCCCCGCCACTTCGGTTTCCTCCAGCGCGCGGGCGAGCTGCCCAAGCGCGGTGGCGCGGGTCGGACCATGCGTGATCACCTTCGCGATCATCGGGTCATACCACGGGCTGATCGTGTCACCGGTTCGCACCCCGGTATCGGCGCGGCAGTCCTCGGCAAAGCGCAGATGCGAGAGCGTCCCCGTCGCGGGCAGGAAGCCAGCCGGCACGTCCTCGGCATAAAGCCGGGCCTCGAACGCATGTCCGGTGATCGTCAGATCACCTTGGGCGCAGGGCAGCGGCTCGCCCGAGGCTACCCGCAGCTGCCACTCGACCAGGTCGACCCCGGTGATCGCCTCGGTCACGGGATGCTCGACCTGAAGGCGGGTGTTCATCTCCATGAACCAGAACCGGTCGGGCCTCAGCCCCTCCGAGCCGTCCACGATGAATTCGATCGTGCCCGCGCCCTTGTAACCGATGGCCTCGGCCGCACGCGTCGCCGCCTGCCCCATCGCTTCGCGCATCTCGGGCGTCATGCCCGGCGCCGGGGCCTCCTCGATCACCTTCTGATGGCGACGCTGAAGCGAGCAGTCACGCTCGAACAGATGCACGGCCTTTTCCCCATCGCCGAAGACCTGAACCTCGATATGGCGCGGCGAGCCGATGTATTTCTCGATCAGAACGGCGGGGTTGCCGAAAGCGGTCTGCGCCTCTCCCTGCGCCGAGGCCAGCGCATCGGCAAACTCCGCAGGTTTCTCGACGAGCCGCATCCCCTTGCCGCCGCCGCCCGCGACGGCCTTGATCAGGACCGGGTAGCCGATCGTGTCTGCCGCGCCGGAAAGATGCTCGGGGTCCTGGTTCTCGCCGTGGTAGCCCGGCACGACGGGCACGCCTGCCTTTTCCATCAGCGCCTTGGCCGCATCCTTGAGCCCCATCGCGCGGATCGCCTTGGCCGAAGGGCCGATGAAGGTGAGCCCCGCCGCCTCGACGGCCTCGACGAAATCGGGGTTCTCGGAGAGGAACCCGTAGCCCGGATGGATCGCCTGCGCACCGGTCTGCTTCGCCGCCGCGATGATAACATCACCGCGCAGGTAGCTGTCCTTCGGCGCCGGACCACCGATCGCCACGGCTTCATCGGCCATCGCGACATGGCGCGCCTGCGCGTCGGCCTCGGAATAGACGGCCACGCTCGCGACGCCAAGCTTGCGCGCGGTCTCCATCACGCGGCAGGCGATTTCCCCGCGATTGGCAATCAGGATCTTGGAAAACATGTCGGTCTCCCTCTTGAGAGCGTCGGAGGGGGCGCTGCCCCCGCTCGCGCTGCGAGCCCCCCGAGGTATTTTTCGGGCAAGATGAAATGCGGTTTTCATCTTGCTCGAAATACCTCCGCCGGAGGCGAAAAACTTACATCCGGAACACGCCGAAGCGGGTCGGTTCGATCGGCGCGTTGAGCGCGGCGGAAAGCGAGAGCGCCAGCACCTCACGCGATTTGCGCGGGTCAATGATGCCGTCATCCCAGAGCCGCGCCGAGGCGTAGAGCGGGTGCGATTGGCGCTCGAACATCTCGATGGTGGGGCGCTTGAATTCGGCCTCTTCCTCGGCGGACCATTGGCCGCCCTTGCGCTCGATCCCGTCGCGTTTGACGGTGGCAAGCACGCCCGCGGCCTGTTCGCCGCCCATCACAGAGATGCGCGAATTGGGCCACGTCCAGAGGAAGCGCGGCGAATAGGCGCGGCCCGCCATGCCGTAATTTCCCGCCCCGAAGGAGCCGCCGACCAGCATCGTGATCTTCGGAACCGAGGTCGTGGCGACGGCGGTGACCATCTTGGCGCCGTGGCGCGCGATGCCCTCGTTTTCGTACTTACGGCCGACCATGAAGCCGGTGATGTTTTGCAGGAAAACGAGCGGCACCGAGCGTTGCGAGCACAGTTCGATGAAATGCGCGGCCTTCTGCGCGGCTTCCGAGAAGAGCACGCCGTTATTGGCGACGATCCCCACCGGGCAGCCTTTGACATGGGCAAAACCGGTCACGATGGTCTCGCCGAAGCGCGGCTTGAACTCGTCGAAGCGCGAGCCGTCCACGATACGGGCGATCACCTCGCGGATATCGTAGGGCGTGCGCAGGTCTGCCGGCACCACGCCGAGGATTTCCTCGGGGTCGTAGGCGGGCTCTTCCTCGGCCTGCCATTGCACGGTCGAGGGCTTGGCACGGTTCAGCGAGCCGACAGCGCGGCGCGCAAGCGCCAGCGCATGGGCGTCATCCTCGGCGAGGTAATCGGCCACGCCCGAGAGCCGCGTATGCACGTCGCCGCCGCCTAAGTCCTCGGCGCTGACCACCTCGCCCGTCGCGGCTTTCACCAGCGGGGGACCGGCGAGGAAGATCGTGCCCTGTTCCTTCACGATGATCGTCACATCCGACATCGCGGGCACATAGGCGCCGCCAGCCGTGCACGAGCCCATCACCACGGCGATCTGGGCGATGCCCTTGGCCGACATCCGCGCCTGATTGAAGAAGATGCGCCCGAAATGGTCGCGATCGGGGAAGACCTCGTCCTGATTGGGCAGGTTCGCGCCGCCCGAGTCGACGAGATAGATGCAGGGCAGATGGTTTTCCTCGGCGATCTCCTGAGCGCGCAGGTGCTTCTTCACCGTCAGCGGGTAATAGGTGCCGCCCTTCACGGTGGCGTCGTTCGCGACCACCATGACCTCTTGCCCCATCACGCGGCCGATCCCGGCGATCACGCCCGCGCAAGGGGCGGCATTGCCATACATCTCATGTGCCGCCGTCGCGCCCACTTCGAGGAAGGGGGAACCGGGGTCCAGGAGCCCCGCCACCCGCTCGCGAGGGGCCATCTTGCCACGCGACAGGTGCCGTTCGAGCGAAGCCGGGCCGCCACCTGCCGCCGCGGCCTCGGCCGCCGCGCGCACCGTGGCGAGCGCGTCGAGATGCGCGGTGCGGTTTTTCGCAAACCCCTCCGAGGAGGTGAGAACCTGAGAGGACAGTTTCATTCCATGCTCCCCATATCGCGCAGCTCCAAAGCACGCTGCGCGGTCTTGTGAAGATAACAATCCGACGCCATCACGGTGCGGATCGAGCCCTCGGCCCAGATCGAATAGACCAGCCCGCAATCGGCATCGCGGAAGGCGATCCAGGTGCGCTGCGCATCAAGCAGCTGGTCCGCCAGCTCGGTGCCGCCCTGTTCGATCAGCCGCGCTCGCACGCCCTTGTATTGCGCGTTCAGCAGATCGTCCCAAGCCTGCGCCTCGCCCTGAAGGCAGGCCGAGATGCCCAGCGTCGTCTCCCCGCCCGGCTGTGCCTGGCAGGCTGCGGCGGCCTCACCGATGCAATCCGGTGTGGTGCCCCTTGCATCGTCAAAACAGGCGCGGACCGTGGCCGGATCGACCTGCGGCTCCTGCGCGAAGGCCGGGGCGGCCATCAGCGCCAATGCGAGAGGGATCGCCAGAGGGCGCATCACGCGCCCCCCATGATCTCGCGGCCGATCAACATCCGACGAATTTCCGAGGTGCCCGCGCCGATCTCCATCAGCTTGGCGTCACGGAACAGGCGCGAGACGTTGGAATCGTTGAGGAACCCGGCCCCGCCCAGCGCCTGAACCGCCTGATGCGCCTGCACCATCGCCTGCTCGGACGCATAGAGCACCGTCGCCGCCGCGTCCTGACGCGTCACCGCGCCGCGATCGCAGGCCTTGGCAACCTCGTAGGTATAGGCGCGCGCGGTGTTCATCGCGACATACATATCGGCGATCTTGGCCTGCATGAGCTGGAAATTCCCGATCGGCTGGCCGAATTGCTGGCGCTCCTTGGAATAGGGCACGACCTCGTCCAGACAGGCCATCATGATACCGGTGCCGATGCCCGAGAGCACGACGCGCTCATAATCGAGACCCGACATCAGAACGCGCACGCCCTTGCCTTCCGCACCCAGCACGTTTTCGAAGGGCACTTCGCAATCCTCGAAGAAGAGCTGCGCCGTGTTCGAGCCGCGCATGCCGAGCTTGTCGAAATGCTTGGAGGTGGAGAAGCCCTTGAAGTCTTTTTCCACGATGAAGGCGGTGATGCCTTTGCTCCCGGCCTCCGGGTCGGTCTTCGCATAGACCACGAGCGTATCGGCATCCGGCCCGTTGGTGATCCAGTATTTATGACCGTTGAGCACATAGTAGCCGTTGCGCTTCTCGGCGTTGAGCTTCATGCCCACCACGTCCGAACCGGCCCCCGATTCCGACATGGCCAGCGCGCCGACGCTCGTCCCGGCGATCAGCCCGGGGAGGTATTTCTTCTTCTGCTCTTCCGACCCGTTCAGCTTGATCTGGTTCACACAGAGGTTCGAATGCGCGCCGTAGCTGAGCGCGATCGAGGCCGAAGCCCGCGCGATCTCTTCGGTTGCGACCACATGGGCGAGATAGCCCATCCCTGCCCCGCCATATTCCTCGGAGACAGTGATCCCGAGCAGACCAAGCTCCCCCATCTCGGTCCAGAGCTCATTGGGGAATTCATTGTCCAGATCGGTCTTCGCCGCGATCGGCGCCACCCGTTCCGCCGCCCAGCGGCGCACCATGTCACGAAGTGCGGCGATATCCTCGCCCAGATCGAACTCCATCGAGCCTGCGAACATCGGATCTCCTCCCCCGGTTTATTGAACGCTCGTTCATTTACTCGGGCAAAGTGAGTCGCGTCAAGTGCCCAGAGATCGAAAGCGGCTCTGGGCGCGGGTGACGATGAGGCGCGTCGAGTGGGCGGGCGAGAGGGCTTCCTTGCGCGCCAGCTTGGCAAAAAAGAAAAACGCCCCCGGCAAGGAGGGCGTTTTCGTCAGCTGTTTAGAGAGGTCAGCGCTTCGGTCGGCGCGGCGCGTCATTGCCGCTGGCGCGCGGCTTGCGCGAGGGTTTTGCACCGCCCTTGAAGGGTTTTCCGTCCCCGGCAGCGCCGGGCTTGCCCTTCTTGAACGGCTTTCCACCTTTTCCGCCCGCCGGCTTGCGCGGCGCGTATTTCGCCCCCTTGCCCGAGGGCGCGGGCTTGCGCGCGGGTTCGCCATCGAACTCGGGCAGGTCGAGCGCCTCGGTCTCGGGGGCCCATTTTGCCTTGCGCTTGCCCTCTGCCTTCGGAGCCGCCTTGGCGAATTTCGAGGGCTTGCCCCCCTCTTCCCTCGGCTCCCAGGCTTTCGGACGCTCCGGCGCGGGCTGGGGTTTGCGCTCGGGCTTGGGGGCGTCGTCGAACTTGCGCGCGGGACGGTCCGGGCGCGGCTTCTTGCCCTCGAAGCGCGGCTTGCCGCCTTCGGGGCGCGGGGAGCGGCCACGTTGGAAATTCGGCGGACCGTCAAGCGGACGCACCGAGATCTCCTCGGTCAGCGCTCCCTCGGAGTCGAGTGCGCCCAGGAACTGCTCGGCGCTCGACTCCGCGATTTCCACGAAGGTCTCGCTCTGCTGGATGCGGATCGCGCCGATCGCGTTGCGCTCGAGATCGGCCGCGCGACGCAAAACCGGCAACAGCCAGCGCGGCTCGGCCCGGTCATCGCGCCCGACCGAAAGCGCGAACCAGCGGCTAGGCCCGAAATCACGCTCTTCGCGGGCGAGTTTCGTCTCCGGCGGCAGAAGATCCTCGGGGGCGGCATGGCGCGACTGGTGCAGGCGCAGGAAAGCCGCCGCGACCACCTCGGGGCTGCGCTGCGCGAGCAGGCGCGCGGCGAAAGCGGCCTCTTCCTCGGTCAGCGGCGTCTCCCAGGACGGATCGGACATCAGCCGCTCCTCGTCGCGGCGCAGGATCTCGTCAGCCGAGGGCGCGACCCCCCATTCCGCATCGATCTTCGCCCATTTCAGCAAGCGCTCGGCGCGCTTGACCATCTTCGGCGGCACGATGAGCGCCGAGATCCCCTTGCGCCCGGCCCGGCCCGTGCGGCCCGAACGGTGCAGGAGCGTCTCGGTATTGGTCGGCAGATCGGCATGGATCACGAGGCTGAGCTTGGGCAGGTCGATCCCGCGCGCGGCCACATCGGTCGCCACGCAAACCCGCGCCCGCCCGTCGCGCATCGCTTGCAGCGCATGGCTGCGTTCGGCCTGGCTCAGTTCACCCGAAAGGCTCACCGTCGCGAGGCCGCGATTGCCGAGCCGCGTCGTGAGATGCGTCACCGCTGCACGGGTATTGGCGAAGACGATCGCGCTTTCGTCAGCGTGATAGCGCAGCAGGTTGAAGATCGCGTGCTCGCTGTCGGAGGCCGCGACGCGCAGTGCCTGATAGGAGATGTCGGCATGCTGCTCGGCCGCGCCGATCGTGTTGATCCGCTGTGCGTCCCGCTGGAACTGCTCGGCCAGCCGCGCGATCATCGGCGAGACGGTGGCCGAGAACAGCAGCGTCCGGCGCTCTTCCGGCGCCGCACCGAGAATGAATTCCAGATCCTCGCGGAAGCCGAGATCGAGCATCTCGTCGGCCTCGTCGAGCACCACCGCACGCACATCGCCCAGATCGAGCGAGCCGCGCTCGATATGGTCGCGCAAACGACCGGGCGTGCCGACCACGACATGGGCGCCGCGATCAAGCGCGCGCCGTTCCTGCCGGATATCCATGCCGCCCACGCAGGAGGCCACGACCGCGCCGGTCTTGGCGTAAAGCCAGCTCAGTTCGCGCATGACCTGGAAGGCCAGTTCGCGCGTCGGCGCCACGACCAGCGCCAGCGGGACCGCGGGCGGGCCGAATTTCTCCGCCTCGCCCAGCAGCGTCGGCGCGATCGCAAGCCCGAACCCCACCGTCTTGCCCGACCCCGTCTGCGCCGAGACCAGCAGGTCCGACCCTGCAAGCTCGGGGGCGATCACCGCCTCCTGCACCGGGGTGAGTGTGTCGTAACCGCGCTCGGCGAGCGCTTCGGAAAGGGGAGAGATCATATGAGGAGAAGTCCAGTCGAGTGCGGCGAGCCGTGCCGCGCAGGGTCGCAGGGCGCGACGGAAAGCGCGTCCATAGCGGGTCTTTTTGCGAATGTATACTTTATTCTTTGCAAGCGGCCCATAATCGGCGGTGCATTGCGTTATCCGCGCCCGTTCTCGCCGGAGCGATAGGCCTTGCGCAATTCGGGCAGCGCGATCAGCATCAGCAGCGCCGCGATGATCACGAAGACCATCGGCCCGATCTGCTCGTAGCCCCAAACCCCCGAAATCCCGCCGCCGAAGAACGCAAACAACGTCGCGAGATGGAGAACCAGCCTTGCGAGCAGCACGTCGCGCCGCGCCGGATCGAGCGCCGCCCGCCCGCGCGAGAGTTCCGCCAGCTCCAGGCCGAGATCGGTCGCGATCCCCGAGACATGGCTGGTGCGCACCTTCGCGTCCGAGATCTTCGTGGTCGCGGCGTTCTGCAGCCCCATCAGCATGCTCAGCCCCACCATCATCAATTGCCCGCCCGCCTGCGCCGACCAGGTCAGGTCCAACAGCGCAAGCCCCACCAGAAGCCCCGCCTCCAACAGGATGGAGAAAGCATAGATCCCGCGCAGATTGCGCCGTTCGCCGGCGGCGATCAGCAGCCCGGAGACAAAGGCTCCGAACACGAAGGCCGCCAGCAACATCAAAAGCCAGAATGCGCCCGCGAACCGTCCAAGCGCGAGCATATCCGAGGCCGTCGAGACATTGCCCGTCATATTGGCCGAGAAATAGCCCAAGGCGCGGAACCCGGCGGCATTGACGGCACCGGCAACCAGCGACAACCAGATCGCCAGCCGGAGATCGACCGCGATCGTGCGCGCCTGTCCAACCTGTATCAGCACCGGGCCTGCCTCCTCATCTCGCCTGATCTAGCGAAGGCACCGCCGGAAAATCAAGCATCTAGGGCAGTACAGCATATTCGCGTAATCTCTCGCGAGCGTTTTGCGCGTCGTGGCCTGCGCCCATCGGGAGGCGTCGCGACCGCGCATAGTGGGGCGCAGTACGGCGATGGCACGACGCGCACGCCCGAGGGGCCCTTGCGATCCTTCTGATGACATGGCGCCGCTCGATCGGAGCTGGCGCATCCGAACATGCGTCGAGGCCTCCCCTTTCAGCGACTCACGAACAAAGATGCCCGCGCCCCGGCAGATGCCTCTCGCGCGCGACAGTCCCACTCTCTCTGGATCAGCCCCAGCACCTGCAAAGAGATCCGGGCGGCACCCGAATCCGCCCTTTGCGTCCGAGTTGCGCTCAATTTTCAAGCAACGGGTTTCGCAGCGGGCTTCAATAGCAAGCAAATTCCAACTGAAGAATTGAAGAAGAGAAGCGATGATGCGCGCCTATTGACAGCTTCGTGATCCTTACCTAGCGTTCACTTAAGCGCAGAGCAAATGTGCTCGCTACGGCGCGTTGAAATCTCAAGATATGTCGGCATTACCGCCCCAAAAGCAGATTCTGCTTCTGGGGTTTCTTGCCGTTGGAAGAAGCCAGATGACACGTATCGAACTACCGATCGGCCTGCTTTTCTCGACCACCGGTTCTTATGGCCGGGTAGCGCATACGCAGCTCAACGGTGCGCAGCTTGCCTGTGACGAGATCAACGCGGACCCGACGGCTGCGGTCACCTTCCGCCCCGTCCACATCGACCCCGCGAGCGAGCTGCACAAATACGCACCCGCCGTTCAGAGCATGTTCGATCAGGGCATTCGCCATGTCTGCGGATGCTACACCTCGTCGAGCCGCAAGGACGTGATCCCGCTCTTCGAGAAGCATGACGCGCTCCTGTGGTATCCGACGCATTACGAAGGTTTCGAGAGCTCAACCAACGTCATCTATACCGGCGCGGCACCGAACCATCACATGTCGCCTTTGATCGACTTTCTGTGCGCCCGTTTCGGCCGCCGCGCCTATTGCATCGGCTCGAATTACATCTGGGGCTGGGAAAGCAACCGGGTGATGCGCGAGGAGCTGCAAAGGCGTCGCGGCGAAGTGCTGGCCGAGCGTTACCTGCCCGTTGGCGAGACCGAAATGGGCGCCATCATCGAGGAAATCCTCGAGACCGAGCCCGACTTCGTGTTCAACGCGCTGATTGGCGAGTCTTCCTACGCGTTCTTCCGGGCCTTCCGGGAGACCTGCGAAGCGCGCGGGATCAAGCAGACCACACGCTTCCCGATCGCGAGCTGCAACCTGTCGGAGCCCGAACTCCGCGCGATCGGCCCCGTCGGGTCCGACGGGCAGATAAGCTCCAGCGTCTATTTCTCGTCCCTCGCAGGCGAGCGCAACAAGCGCTTCGTCGAGGCCTATGGCAAGGCCTTCCCCGAGGGGCCTGTCGCCTCGGCCGAAGCGGAGGCCGCCTACATCGCCATTCATATGCTTGCCAAATCCGTCTCGGATGCTGGCACGGCGGAGGTGGGGCCGGTTCTCAAGGCGGCTGCGGGACAGGTTTTCGATGCGCCGCAGGGACGGGTCACGATCGACCCCGACACTTATCACGCCTCGCTCACCCCTCGCATCGGGTTGTCGCGCAACGATTTCGAGTTCGACATCCTGATCGAGGCCCCCGAGCCGATCGCGGCGGATCCTTACCTCGTGACATCCACGACGGCCTTCGAGCCCGCACAGCGACGCAAGTATGTGAGGGTGGTTTCATGAAGGCACCCCGTATCGCGCAAAACTTCAGAGGTCGCAGGGCGGTGATCTTCACGACGGAAGGCCAGTCACTGGGCATTCTAGAGGCGACGCTGCGCCGGCTTGGACTGGAGCCGGACGCCCGGCCCGTCCCACTGCGTCAGGACTTCGAATTGCCGGACAATCTGGCACCGGACACCGACTTGGTGATCATCGACGGCGATCTGAATTTGCCGCTCGCATGGCCCGGCAGCTACAACGTGTCGAGCCTGCACGCGCCCTGCCCGACGGTCGGACTGGTCGGCACGGAAGCGCCGAGCCGGCTCAAGGCGATGCTCCAACTCGGGGCTGCGTCCTTCCTGCAAAAACCGATCCATAGCGGGGCCGTCTACTCCGCCCTCTATCTGGGCGTGAATGCGTTCGAGCATGTCGACGGGCTGAGAGTGAGCCTCGACGATATGGGCGAACGCCGCCGCAAGAGGATTTACGTGATCAAGGCCGTCGCGGCGCTGATGCGCCAGCGCGGACTTAACGAAGATGCCGCATACGACCTTCTGCGAAAGGACAGCATGCGCGCGCGCGTCAGCGTCGAGGACCATTGCGAGTCCCTGATGCTGGCAAACCCGGACAGCGATCTCGATCGCGGTGAAACGAAGAAGAGGTGTCAGGCGCACTAGCCGAAAAGGGCACCCGGAAAACCTCAACAAGGAGTTGAAAATGACCAGGAAACTGATCAGCACCGCTTCGGTGCTCGCTACCCTATTGTCTTTTGCCGGGCCGATGGCGGCTCAGGCAGCGGACCCGATCAAGATCGGCGTGCTTGAAGACCAGTCGGGAGACTTTGCGCTCGCGACCATCGGCAAGGTCCACGGCATCCAGCTGGCCACCAAGGAGATCAACGACGCGGGCGGCATCGCCGGTCGTCCGATCGAGCTGGTGATCTACGACACGCAGTCGGACAATACCCGCTATCAGGAATTCATGCGCCGCGTGCTGCAGCGCGACAAGGTGGACGTGGTCTTCGCGGGCTTCTCCTCGGCCTCGCGCGAAGCCTACCGCCCGATCGTGAATCAGTTCGACGGGCTGGCCTTCTACAACAACCAGTATGAAGGCGGCGTCTGCGACGCGAACATGATCGTCACCGGCGCAGTGCCCGAGCAGCAGTTCTCGACGCTGATCCCCTATATGATGGAGAAATACGGCAAGAACGTCTACACGATCGCCGCCGACTACAACTTCGGCCAGATCTCGGCCGAATGGGTGCGCAACATCGTCAAGGAAAACGGTGGCACCATGGTGGGCGAGGAGTTCATCCCGCTCGGCGTGTCGCAATTCTCGCAGACGATCCAGAACATCCAGGGCGCCAAGCCTGATTTCGTCGTGACCCTCCTCGTGGGCACCGCGCAGTCGTCCTATTACGAGCAGGCCGGGTCGGCGAACCTCGATCTGCCGATGGCTTCCTCGGTCAATGTCGGTCAGGGCTACGAGCACAAGCGCTTCACGCCCCCGAGCCTGAAGGACATGTATGCGACGGTGAACTATGTCGAGGAGATCGACACGCCGGAAAGCAAGGCCTTCGTAGAGAAGTTCCACGCGATGTTCCCCGACGAGCCCTATATCAACCAGGAAGCCGAGAACTCCTACGCTGCAGTCTATCTCTACAAGGAGATGGTCGAGAAAGCGGGTGGTTCGACCGCACTGGCCGATGTGCGCGCCACGCTCGCCGATGGCAACCTGTGCTACGACGCGCCCGAAGGTAAGATGTGCATCGACCCGAAGAGCCAGCACACCTCGCACACGATCTATCTCGCTCATGTCAACGCCGATCACTCGATCGAATTCCCGAAAACCTGGGATGACATCAAGCCCTACTGGCTGGGCGATGTCGGTTGCGACCTGACCAAGAGCGACCCGAGCGACCAATATACCCCGTCGCACCTGCCGTCGAACTGATCCGACGCCTGCGGATGCGGGGCCTCGGGGCTCCGCATCTCTCCTTCCCCGGATTTTCCCGAACGCTGGCCACCAAGAAAGGACGGTCGATGGAGTTCCTCTACTCTCTTTTCAGCTTCTTCTATCAGTTTGGAGACGCCTTCGCCTTCCTCGTGCTCAGCGCCTGCGGCCTCGCGGTGATCTTCGGCATGATGGGTGTGATCAACCTCGCGCATGGCGAATTCATCCTCTGCGGCGCCTATGTCTCGACGAGCGCGACCCATATGGGCGTGCCCCTGCCGATCGCTATCGCATTGGGTTCCCTTGCCGCTGGCTTCGCCGGAATGATCGTCGAGGTCGTGGTGATCCGTCCGCTCTACAAACGCCCGCTCGATACGATCGTGGCGACCTGGGGCATTTCGATGATCGTCACCCAGGGCACGCTGATCGTGCTGGGCACGACGATGGCCGGCAGCGGCACGCCTTTCGGCAGCTTCTCGGTCGGCGATTATTCCTATTCGATTTACCGCATCGTGCTGATGGTGATGGCGCTCGTGACCCTCGCCGCGCTGTGGCTGATGTTCACCAAGACCCGCTTCGGCATCCTCGCCCGCGCCACGATCCAGGTGCCGCATGTGGCCGAGGCCCTCGGGGTCAACACGAACCTGATCTACAGCCTGACCTTCGGTCTGGGTGCGGCGCTTGCTGGCCTCGCCGGTGGGCTTTACGCGCCGACGATGACGCTCGTGCCGACGATGGGCGCGGCCTTCATGGTCGAGGCGTTCGTGACCGTCGTCGTGGGTGGCGCGGATATCTTCCTCGGAACGGCGCCCGCCGCGGTCGTGCTTGGCTTCATCAAGGCCTCGCTGACCTCCTGGCAGGGCCAGCTTGCCGGTCAGATCGGCATGCTCATCGCCGTCATCATCGTGATCCGCATCCTGCCGCGCGGCATCAGCGGCAAGATCCTGAAAGAAAGGGCCTGACGTGAGCAGCGCATCCCGTTTCATTTCCTTCCTGAAGCTCATCGAGGGGCCGCAAACCCTCGGCAAGGGACCGAAATTCTGGTCTGGCTTCGGCGTCGTCCTGCTGGCCGCCTGCGCCTATCCGTTCTTCGCCGACAGCTACGACGTGGGCAACAATGTCTACTTCTTCAACTGGCTCTTCATGGCGATGGGGCTGAGCCTGATCTGGGGCTATGGCGGGGCGCTGAGCTTCGGCCAGACCGCCTTCTTCGGGGTCGCGGGCTATGCCTACGGGGTCCTGACGATCAACCTCGGGGACGCCTATGGGCTGACGCTGATCTCGCTCGCGCTTGCGGTGGGCATCAGCGCGCTCTTCGCGACGATCCTTGGCTATTTCCTGTTCTTCGGCAGGATCAGCGGCGTATTCCTTGGCATCGTGACGCTCTCGGTGACGCTGGTGCTCGAACGCTTCATGGCGCAGACGGCGGGGCCGGAATGGGCGATCGGCAAGGCGCGCCTCAACGGGTTCAACGGCATGGGGGCGATGCCCTCGCTGACGATCCCGTGGCCGAGCGGCAATATCGTCCTCTACCCGGACGTGACGCTCTATTACGTCACGCTGGTGCTGCTGCTGGTCTGCTATCTCGGGCTGCGCATCCTCGTGAACTCGCGCTTCGGCAATGTCATCGTGGCGATCCGCGAGAACCCGATGCGCGCCGAGATGCTGGGCTATGACGTGCGCAAGTATCAGCTTGCGACCTTCGTGATCGGCTCTGCGCTCGCGGGCCTCTCGGGGGTGCTCTACACCTCCTGGGGCAACTACATCACGCCCGCCTCGATGGGCATGACGGCGGCCTCGCTGCCCATCGTCTGGGTCGCGGTCGGCGGACGCACGGACCTCACGACGACGCTGGTCGGCACGCTCGCGGTGCTCATCGTGTTCCAGTCGCTCACGATCTACGGCAGCCAATACGCGCTGATCGTGATGGGGACGCTCTTGGTGATCACCGTGCTGATCGCCCCGCGTGGCATCGTGATCGCGCTGCTCTCGCCCTTCATGCGCCGGAAATCCAAACTGGAAGGAGAGCGGTGATGGCCATTCTCGAAACACGCCAGCTCAACAAGCATTTCGGCGGGCTTCACGTCACGGGCAATGTCGATTTCGCGCTCCAGCCCGGAGAAATGCACTGCCTGATCGGTCCCAACGGCGCCGGCAAGAGCACCTTCTTCAAGCTGATCCTGGGCGAGCACCTGCCCGATAGCGGCGAGATTCTCTATGACGGCGAGGAGATCACCCGCGCGAAGCCCTTCGAGCGCATCCGCAAGGGGATCAGCGTGAAGTTCCAGGTGCCCGGCATCTTCAAGGAACTGAGTGTCCAGCAGAACCTGACGATCGCGCTTCAGCACCATGTCGCGCCCGAGATCCTGCAAGAGGAGATCGACCGGCTGCTGGAGTTCCTTAAACTCTCGCAGGACCGCAAGCAGCTCGCGGGAAATCTCAGCCACGGTCAGAAACAGTGGCTCGAGATCGGCATGGCGGTGGCACTGAAGCCGCGCCTCTTGCTGCTGGACGAACCGACCGCCGGGATGACCCCTGACGAGACATTCGCCACCGGCGAGATGCTTCAGGAGCTCAACCGCGAGGGCATGACCTTGCTGGCCGTCGAACACGACATGGCCTTCGTGCGCCAGATCGCCCACCAGGTTACCGTGCTCCATTTCGGCAAGATTTTCGCGCAGGGCACCATCGACGAGATCACTGCCGATGAACGTGTCGCCGCCATCTATCTGGGAGAAGTTGATGCGTAAGGAAGTCCTTCTCGACGTGATCGCGCTCAATGCGGGCTATGGCGGCAAGCCGGTTCTGCAAGGCGTCGATTTTCAGGTCCGCGAGGGCGAGATCGTCGCCGTGATCGGGCGCAACGGGGTCGGCAAATCGACCCTGATGAAGACGCTGATCGGGCTGTTGCCGACCGACAGGGGTTCGATCAACCTGCGCGGTGCCTCTATCGACCTCGTCTCCGCACATAACCGGGCGCGCAAGGGCATCGGCTACGTGCCGCAGGGGCGCGATGTCTTCCCGCGTATGACCGTGCTCGAAAACCTGCTCGTCGGCGAAAGCATCGCGGGCAAGTCCACCCCCGGCAAGGTCGACGAGATCTACCGCTATTTCCCGATCCTCAAAGAACGCGCCGATCAGCGCGCGGGCACGATGTCGGGCGGTCAGCAACAGCAGCTCGCCATCGGGCGGGTGCTGATGGGCGACCCTTCGATGATCCTGCTCGACGAACCCTCCGAGGGGATCCAGCCGAACATCGTGCAGGACATCGCGCGCATCATGGTCGAGCTGAACCGCGAGACCGGCGTGACCGTGGTCTTCGTCGAGCAGAATGTCGACATGATCCGGGCAATGGCGCAGCGCTGCTACGTCATGGACAAGGGCCGCATCGTGGCCGAGCTCGACCGCGAGATGCTGCAGGATCGCGACACGATCCGACGATACCTGTCGGTCTGATCCGCCGAAACACTTTCCAGAAATTCAGAATGAAAGGAGCAACTTATGAGCTGGTTTGAAGAGTCCATCATGGCGCGCAAGGGCGTGGCGAAAGGTCAGGCCCTCGAGACGCGCACGATCACCGAGGAAGAACAGGGAAGCTATCCCTACATCTACACCGCCGGGATCGAGCCGGTCCTGACCGTCGATCCGGGCACCGTGGTCAGCGCCGAGACCCATGACGCTTTCGAGGGCGCGATCAAGTCGGAATCCGACAAGCCGACCGAGATCCTGAACTTCCCCTTCCTGAACCCGCAGAACGGCCCGATCTACGTCAACGGCGCCGAACCGGGCGACACGATCGCGGTCTATATCGAAAGCATCGTGCCGCGTGGTCCGCAGCCGCGGGGCACCACCGTGATCATGCCCGAATTCGGCGGGCTGGTTCCGACCTTCGAGACCGCGCTCCTGACCGCGCCGCTGCCGGAGGTGGTGCGCAAGCTCGAGATCACCGTCGAGGAAGGCACGAAATGGAACGACAAGATCAGCCTACCCTACGAGCCCTTCATCGGCACGATCGGCACGGCCCCGATTGCCGAGGCGATCTCGTCGCTGGTGCCGGACTATTACGGCGGCAACATGGATCTGCCTGATGTCGCGCCCGGCGCGGTCGTCTACTTGCCGGTGCAAACCGAGGGCGGCTACCTGTTCCTCGGGGATTGCCATGCCGCACAGGGCGATGGTGAGCTTTGCGGCGTCGCGGTCGAACATCCGACTGTCACCACCGTGCGCATCGACCTGATCAAGAACTGGACGATCCGCACGCCGCGCCTCGAGAACGAAGAGTTCTACATGACGGTCGGCTCGGCGCGCCCGATGGAAGATGCCGCGCGCGGCGCCTATCGCGAACTGATCCGCTGGATGGCCGCTGATTTCGGTTTCGACGAGATCGACGCCTACATGCTGCTGACCCAGTGCGGCCGCGTGCGTCTGGGGAACATGGTCGATCCGAAATACACCGTCGGAGCCTCGGTCCTGAAATCGATCGTCGGCATTGCGGAATGAGCTCGGGCCGCGTGCCGATCCCTTGTCGCGCGGCTCGCTTCCTTGTCGTCTCTGCCTTTGAAGGCAGCTTCGCGGGCAGAGACGACCTTTTTCTTCCCGGCTTCGGTCCCTCATGTGGGCGCGGCTGCGCGCAACGGACCGAGCCTTGTCACCTAGGAGCCAGCCCGCACGGCTCGGGCGTTGGCGGCATCTTGCTCGCCAAACGGAAAAGGAGTCTCTCATGTCCACCCAAACGAATCCCGATCTGCCGGATCTCGGAACGCTCACCGTCGCCACCGTCCGGGAGGGGCTGGCCTCGGGGCAGTTCACTGCAGAGGAATTGACGCAGGCCTGCATCGACCAGGTCAAGGCGCTGAACGGAAAATACAACGCGATCATCTTCGAGAACGAAGCTGCGCTCGAGACCGCCCGCGAGATCGACCGCCGGCGCGCGGCGGGTGAGGCGCTCGGGCCACTGGCCGGGGTCCCGATCGTCGTCAAGGATCCGATGGACATGGCGGGCATCCCCACCACGGCGGGCTGGCGGCTGCTCTATTCGGGAGCGGGCGGGGTCGATCTGATGCCCGAGCGCGACAGCCCCGTGGTGGCGCGGATGCGCGCAGCCGATGCGGTCATCCTCGGCAAGACCAACGTGCCGATCCTGAGCTGGACCGGAACCCACGCCAATGACAGCTGGGCGGGCCCCACGATCAACCCCGCGATCGAGGACCGCGCGCCGGGCGGGTCGAGCGCGGGCTCGGCGGCGGCGGTTGCCACCCATATGTGCGTCATGGGTCTCGCCGAAGAAACCGGCGGGTCGATCCAGAACCCGGCCTCGGCGCAGGGGCTCGTGGGCATCAAGCCGACGATCGGGCTGGTGCCGAATGCCGGGGTCGTGCCGCTCTCGGGCAATCGCGATGTGGTCGGGCCGATTGCGCGCAACGTGACCGATGCGGCGCTTGGCCTCGATGTGCTGGCGGGCTTCACCACCGAAGATCCCAAGACGCTCGCCTGCGTCGACAAGATCCCCGACGGCGGCTACGCCTCGGGCCTGTCGAAGGACGCGCTGAAGGGCAAGCGGCTCGGCCTCTACGGGCCGGGATGGCGTAAGAACGAACTGTCCCCTGAGGCCAGCGATCTCTACGCCCGCACCATCGACGAGCTGGCCGATCTGGGCGCAGAGCTTATCCTCGACCCGTTCGCGGGCACGGATTTCGCGAGTTACCGCCAGATCACACCCGGCACGCCCTTCTTCGACGGTCGGGGACTGGAATCGATCCCCTATGACATGACGAAATATCTCGAACGGCTCGGCCCCGATGCCGCGATCAAGACCTGGGAGGAATTCGTCGAGGCCACGAAATACGAAAACGTGCTCGCGAAGGGGGCGATCCTTGGCTTCCTCAACGAACTTCCCGATTTCGTCGAGGCCGTGAAATCTCCGGCGACGCCGCCCGCGCTGCCCGAGTTCACCGCGTTGAAGCGCGCCTACCTGCTCCTGATCGAGGACGTCTTCGCGCGTCACCAGCTCGACGCGCTCGTCTATCCGCAGATGCTGTGCGAACTACCGGGCCTTCACTCGGGCGACGCGATCCTCGAGACGACCGTCGGGGAGCTGAACATCGCGGGCATCCCGGGGATCACCGTTCCGGCGGGCTACTACGCCTCGGGCGCGCCGTTCGAGCTTATCTTCCTTGGCAAGCAATGGAGCGAACACCTCCTGATCCAATGCGCCTACGCCTATGAGCAAGGCACCTTGCACCGCAAACCCGCGATTTGAGCAGTGCGACGCAGCGCGGGTCCGACATGGAGGAACTGCGTCCACGGGCTCGCACAAATCCGCACTGGAAGCGTTGGAACAGGATAGGAGGCGTTGCACCCGATCACTGCCTGCGGCGCGAACCGAACCGACAACCGACCGTTTTTTCCCAGGACCGCCTGTCAGACCGGGGGCGCTGCCCCCGTCTCCTGAGGAGACTCCCCCGAGATATTTTCGTCAAGAAGAAGAGAAGCCCCGCGCCGCTTCTTCTTGATCCAAATATCTCGGGGTGAATTTCCGAAGGAAAGAGGGGCAGCGCCCCTCCCCCCCCTCAGGCCAGAACTTCGGCGCGGATAACGCGCGCGATCTGGCCCGCATCCTCTTCGGTGAAAGTCAGCGGCAGGCGCAGATCGAGCAGGCTCGCTAGGATCGCATCGGTCTTGGGCAGGCTCTGCGCCTCGGCATAGCGCCAGCTGTCATGGCGCGAAGTGAAGCCTGCGGGCTCGGGCGCGCCGAACCATTTGAGCTCGACCCCACGCGCGGCGCAGCGCTCGACCAGATCGCGCATCGATGTCGCGTCTCGCCCCGGCAGACGAAACTGGAAGGACGATCCGACATAGGCCTCGGCCTGCGGGCGCGCGATGAGTGCAAGGCCGGGCGTGTCGGCAAGCCCCGCCTCCATCACGCGATAGAGGCTGTTCCAGCGCGCGACCCGGTCCGGCAGCGTCGGCAATTGCGGGCGCAGGATCGCGGCGCGCAGGTTGTCCATCCGGCCCGACACATTGGGGGTGTCGTATTTGAGGGCCTCGAATACGTCCGGGCCGGGAGCCGCGAGATGGCGCGGATACATCATGTAGCTTCCCGACAGCAGGATCATCTTAGCGGCCAACTCGGCATCATCGGTGACGATCAGCCCGCCCTCGCCGGAATTCATGTGCTTGTAGGTCTGGGTCGAATAGCACCCCACCACGCCATGGCGGCCAGAGGGCACACCGGCCCAATGAGCCCCCATCGTATGGGCGCAATCCTCGACCACCGTCAGATCATGGGCGCGCGCGATCTCCATCAGGCGATCCATATCGCAGATATGGCCGCGCATATGCGAGAGCAACAGCACCCGCGCCAACGGGGCCTTGGCCGCCAGATCCTCGAGATCGATGGCGAGGTTCTCGGTCGTCTCGACAAAAACGGGTTGAGCGCCGAGAGCGGCGATAGCGCCCGGCACGGGGGCGAGCGTGAAAGCGTTGGTCAGCACGCTCTCGCCCGGCCCGACGCCAAGCGCGCGCAGGGCGCAGCCCAGCGCATAGCCGCCCGAGGCGACCGCGAGGCAATAGCGCGCGCCGGTGAAGGCGGCGAATTCCTGCTCGAGCAGCGCCGCCTCGCCCGCCTCGCCGGGGCCAGTGTTGTAGCGGTGCAGACGGCCCGAGCGCATGACCTCCACGGCCTTCGCGATCGCGTCTTCGGGGATCGGCTCCTGCTGGGTGAAATTGCCGGTGAAGATCTCGTCCATCGCTCACAGTTTCCTTGCGCGCCAGAACAGCGCCCACGCGCCCAGAAGAATGATGGCCGCAACATAGAAGGCCATGTCGGGCGTGCGCACCGGGGCGTTCTCGGCGAGGAATATCCCGAAGATCTGGGTGAAGAACAAGGTGCCCAGCAGCATAGCAAGGTTCATCACCGCCGAGATCCCGCCTTGCAGCGCGCCTTGTGCATCCTCGGGCACGGCATTCGACATCAGCGAGGAGATCATGGGCTGAACCAGCCCCTCGATCCCTGTCACCACGAGCACGATCAGCACCATCGCGAGACTGTTCGACAGGCCCAGTGCCACGGCCAGAACCGCGCCAAGCACAAGGCCGATCCCCGCCACGCGCGCTTCGCCCAAAATCCGCGCAAGCGGGCCCGCGAGCCCGCCCTGAAACAGCGCCGCGACGACGCCGTAGCCCGCCAGCGTCAGTCCGACCAGCCCCTCGGACCAGCCGAACTTCGCCATGCCCCAGAAGGGCCAGATCGCCGGATAAACAGCCGAGGCGAAGAGATAGACTCCAAGTGCCGCGCCCATCGGCAAGACGCCCGGATATTGGCGAAACACCGCGAGCGTGCCCAGCGGGTTGCAGGCGCGCCAGTTCACGGGGCGTCGCAGCGCGGGTGGCAGGCTCTCGGGCAGCACGAAGATGCCGTAGAGCAGGTTCAACCCCGACAGTGCCGCCGCCACGAGGAAGGGCACGCGCGGGCCAAGCTCGCCCAGAAAGCCGCCCAGGGCGGGACCCGCGATGAACCCGAAGCCAAAGGCCGCCCCGATCAGGCCGAAAGCACGGGCGCGCTCGGCCGGGGGAGTGACATCGGCGAGATAGGCGTTGGCGATCACGTAGGAAGCGCCGCAGACCCCGGCGATAATCCGCCCCACGAACAGCCAGAACACGGTCGGGGCGAACGCATGAAAGAGATAATCGACCCCCAGCCCCCCGATCGCGAGCAGCAGGAGCGGGCGCCGGCCGAAGCGATCCGAGAGGTTCCCCATAAGCGGCGCGAAGAGAAACTGCGCCAGAGAGAAGGCCGCGAACATCCAGCCGCCGATCCGGCTCGCCTGCGCGAGATCGAGATGGCCCACCTGCGCGATCAACGAGGGCAGCACCGGGATGATCAGCCCGAAGCCCACCATGTCGAGAAACACCGCGATCAGGACGAAAGCGGTGGCGTGACGCTTGGCGGGGGCGATCTGGGGACTGTGCATGGGATTTCGCGGAGGAGAGGCGCGCAGGCTGTGCCGCGCGCCCTGCCCTGTCAAGCGCTCCCGAGCATCTGCGCGGCCAGATCGGGCAGCGCGTCGAAATGATCGAGCAAGGCCTCGGGCGCGAGACGCTCGATGGCGCGCCCCTCGGGGCCGAACGTGACAAGGATGCACGGCACGCCCACCGCACGCGCGGTCTCGCGATCGGTATTGGTGTCGCCCACGAGAAGCGAGGCCGCCACAGTCCCGCCCGCCCGCTCGACCGCCGCATGATAGGGCTCGGGCGAGGGCTTGCGCAGCGGCAGCGTATCGGCGCCGATCAGCGCATCGAAGAGGTCGGAAATCGCGAATTTCGCCAGCAGATCGCGCGCCAGCCCCTCGGGTTTGTTGGTACAGATCGCGGTGGCGTAGCCTTGCGCGCGCAAGGTCTGCACCGCCGCGACCGCGCCGGGATAAAGCGTGGTGTAACGGTCGATATTCTCGCCGTAATAGGCCAGAAGCGGATAGTAATCGGCCTCGATCATCTCCTCGCGCTCGGCCTCGGGCACGCCCAGCCGGTCATACCCTGCCATCAGCATCGCGCGCCCGCCGTGAAAAGCGATCAGCGCATCGCTGGCCGGATCGAGAAGCGCCTCATGGCCGCGCGCGGCAAAGCAGGCATTGGCCGCCGCGATCAGATCGCCCGACGTATCGGCCAGCGTGCCATCGAGATCGAAAACCACCGTGCGCATCGGCTCTCCTTTTGTCGCTCGTAACACCGCGAAAGGAAGCGTGAAGACACCCCACTTGCGGCAAAGTTGCCAATGCGTAAAACGGGGGCGAGCAGAAGAAAAGGTTTCTCATGGCCATTGCACTGATCACTCTCGCCGCGGGGCAAGGTACCCGCATGAACTCTGACCTGCCCAAGGTGCTCCATCAGGTCGGCCGCGCGCCGCTGGTGGCCCATGCGCTGGCCGCAGGCCGCGCGCTCGAACCCGAGACGGTGATCGTCGTGGCAGGCCATGGTGCGGATTTGGTGAAGAGGGCGGTGGGCAAGATCGACCCCGAGGCGGAAATCGTGTTGCAGGAAGAACAGCTCGGCACCGGCCATGCCGTAGCGCAGGCCCTGCCCAGGCTCGACGGGTTCGATGGACGCGTGATCGTGCTTTACGGCGACACGCCCTTCATCCGCCCCGAGACGCTGGAGCGTCTTGCAGCCTCCGATGCGGCGGTGACCGTGCTGGGCTTCGAGGCGGCCGATCCGGGGCGCTACGGACGGCTGGTCGCACGCGGCAACGCGCTGGACCGGATCGTCGAGTTCAAGGACGCGTCGGATGAAGAACGCGCAATAACGCTTTGCAATTCCGGCGTGATTGCCTGTGATGCCGTGCTGTTGACCGAACTGGTCGCGGGGCTGTCGAACGAGAATGCCGCCGGCGAATATTACCTCACCGACATCGTTGCCGCGGCGCGCGAGCGCGGCCTCACGGCCGAAGTCGTGACCTGCGACGAGGCGGAAACGCTCGGCATCAACACCCGCGCCGAGCTTGCCCGCGCCGAGGCGCTGTTCCAGGAACGGATGCGTGCCGAGGCGCAAGAAAACGGCGTGACGATGGTCGATCCTGCAACCGTCTGGTTTGCGCTCGACACCTATATCGGGCGCGACGTGGTGATCGGCCCGAACGTGGTCTTCGGCCCCGGCGTGACCATCGAATCCGGCGCCACCATCGAGGCATTCTGTCATCTCGAAGGCTGCCATATCTCGCGCGGGGCGACCGTCGGTCCCTTCGCCCGCCTGCGCCCCGGCGCGGAACTGGCGGAAGACGTGCATATCGGCAATTTCGTCGAGGTGAAGAATTCGATCCTCGCCGAAGGCGTGAAGGTCGGCCACCTGACCTATCTGGGCGATGCCGATATCGGCGAGCATACGAATATCGGAGCGGGCACGGTGACCTGCAATTACGACGGCGTGATGAAGCATCGCACCACGATTGGCGCGAACGCATTCATCGGCTCGGACACGATGCTCGTGGCTCCGGTGACGGTCGGCGACGGGGCGCTGACGGGCTCGGGCTCGGTGATCACGAAGGATGTGCCCGCCGAGGCCATCGCGATCGAACGCGCCGAGCAGGTGAACCGCCCCGGATTGGCGAAAAAGCTATTTGCGAAACTGTGCGCCGAGAAAGAACGGCGCCTGAAGAAAGCCTGATATATGTGCGGAATTATTGGTGTTTTGGGAAATCACGAGGTCTCACCGTTGCTGGTCGAGAGCCTCAAGAGGTTGGAGTATCGCGGCTATGACAGTGCCGGGATCGCGACGGTTAACAATGGGCATCTCGACCGCCGTCGCGCGGTCGGCAAGCTGGTGAACCTCTCGGACCTGCTGGTGCATGAGCCGCTCGCAGGCAAGTCGGGCATTGGCCATACCCGTTGGGCCACGCATGGCGCGGCGACGGCCGGAAATGCCCATCCGCATCGCTCCGGCCCGGTCGCGGTCGTCCATAACGGCATCATCGAGAACTTTCGCGAACTGCGCGCCGAGCTGGCCGAAGCCGGGATCAGTCCCGAAACGGAAACCGACACCGAAACCGTTGCCCTTCTCACCCGCATGTTCATGGATCGGGGCATGGGTCCGAAGGAGGCTGCGGTCGAGGCGCTCGGGCGGCTCGAGGGGGCTTTCGCTCTGCTATGGCTCTTCGATGGCGAGGACGACCTGATGATCGCCGCGCGCAAGGGCTCGCCCTTGGCGATCGGACATGGCGATGGCGAGATGTTCGTGGGCTCGGACGCGATTGCGCTGGCGCCGATGACCGACCGGATCACCTATCTCGAAGAGGGCGACTATGCCTTCGTCACTCGCGCAGGCGCGGAGATCTTCGACGCCTCGGGCCGCCGCGCGAACCGCGACGAGCAACGCATCGACCTCGGTCAGGCGCAGGTCGAGAAGGGCGGCTACAAGCATTTCATGGCCAAGGAGATCGCCGAGCAACCCGTCGTCCTGGCGGATGCTTTGCGACATTATCTGCCGAAATCGGGGCTGAACATGCCCGATGAATTGGACTTTTCCAACATCGACCGGATTATCCTGATCGCCTGTGGGACAGCGCATTACGCCTGCGCAGTGGCCAAATACTGGTTCGAGGAATTCGCCCGCATTCCCTGTGAAATCGACGTGGCCTCGGAATTCCGCTATCGCGAACCGCCTCTGTCAGCGCGCAGCCTCGCGATCTTCGTCAGCCAGTCGGGCGAGACGGCCGACACGCTGGCGGCGCTGCGCTACTGCGCCGAGAATGTCGCCAAGACGGTGGCCGTGGTGAACGTGCCCAGTTCCTCGATTGCGCGCGAGGCCGATATCGCGCTGCCGATCCTTGCAGGCATCGAGGTGGGGGTGGCCTCCACCAAGGCCTTCACCGCGCAGCTTCTGGTCCTTGCCGTGATGGCGCTGAAAGCCGGGCGCGACCGGGGGCAGATCGACGATGAAATCTTGAGCGCACATACCGAGGCGCTGCGCAGCCTTCCCGGCCTTCTGAACCAGGCGATGAGCCTTTCGGAGCCGATCGCGAAGCTCGCCGAGAGCCTCGCCGAGGCGCAGGACATCCTCTTCCTGGGGCGTGGGCCGATGTATCCTCTGGCCCTTGAAGGCGCGCTGAAACTCAAGGAAATCAGCTACATTCACGCCGAAGGCTACGCCTCGGGCGAACTCAAACACGGGCCGATTGCGCTGATCGACCGCTCGGTTCCGGTGATCGTGATGGCGCCGCACGACCGGCTCTTCGACAAGACCGTGTCGAACATGCAGGAGGTGATGGCGCGTCACGGGATGGTGCTGCTGGCTTCGGATGCAAAGGGACTTCAGATCGCCGGAGACGGCACTTGGGCGCAGATTCAACTGCCTGAAATCGCTGAACCTTTCGCGCCGATCCTTTATGCTGTCCCGGCGCAGCTTCTGGCCTATCACACGGCCGTCGCGAAGGGCACGGATGTGGATCAGCCGCGGAACCTCGCGAAATCGGTGACGGTCGAATGAGCCGGAAACGCGGCAAGAAGCGCATCGCCCGCCCGCGCGCAGAGGATTTCGCCCCGCTCGACCCCGTCGAAGACGCGCGCCTTCGCGCCGAGGCCGAGGCCTATGCAGCCTCGGAAGTGGATTACGAGAGTTTCGAGGAACCCGAAGAGGACGAAGCGCCGGTCGGCCCGCCGCCCACGCTTGAGGACGCACTCCATGCGCTCGAGGCTTGGGAGGATGCAGGGAAAGCCGCCGAGATGGCCGCCTATCACAAGGCGGAGAGGCGGTATCTGGGCGTGTCCGTTCCGGCGATTGACGACATGGTGTCGCTCTGGCGCGGACAACTGGACGTCGCGGGGCGCGTGGAATTGGCCCGCGCGCTTTGGGAGACCGACATTCACGAGGCCCGGATCGCGGCGGCCAAGCTGCTGACGCAGGCGCGGCTGCGCCCCGATGAAGCGGCTTGGGACCTCATCGCAAGTTGGGTGCCGCAATTCGACGCCTGGGCGATTGCCGATCAGGTGGCCAAGGCGGGCTCGAAACGGCTGCAAGCCGAGCCTGCGCGGCTCGACGAGGTGGCGGACTGGGTGCGCTCGGATCACATGTGGACCCGGCGCGCCGCCTTCGTCTTCACCCTGCCCTGGACCAAGCAGCGTAACCCCAAACCCGAGGATGAGGCCGTGCGGGACGAGGTTCTGGGCTGGGCTATGCAACTGGCCGATGACCGCGACTGGTTCATCCAGAAAGCGATCGGCTGGTGGCTGCGGGAGCTGGGCAAGAAAGACCCCGAGCGCGTGCGCGCCTGGCTCGCGGATCATGGCGAAAGGCTCAAGCCCTTCGCCCGCAAGGAAGCCGCCAAATACCTTTGATTACAGGAATTTGTCGTAATCGCTCACCAGCAGGTGGCGCGGCGCCTCGTCTTCCTCGATCTCCGAGAACCGCCCGATCGGGTCGCGGAAGATATTGTCGGTCTTGTCGTCATTGACCGTCGAGACCTCGCCGATCAGCACATCGCCGCCCTCGCCCCAGAAGGCGTGCCAGTCGCCGGGGCGCAGCGTGACGCTTTCTCCGGGGCGCAGCATCAACACCTCGCCGGGTTCGAAGCGGCGCGGAACGCCGTCGCACATCACCTGCCCGCCGGCGCTCTCGCAGAAATTCCCTTCCGCATCCGAGCCATAAAGCTCGATCGCGAGCATCGCCCCGCCCCGGTTGATGATGTCTTCGGCCTTGATGACATGGGTGTGCATCGGACTGATCTGATCGCGGCGCGAGATCAGCAGTTTCTCGGCATAGGCCATGCCGTGACCCGCCTGAAGGTCGCGCAGATCGCCGTTGCGCAGCGTGAAGAGGAAGAGACCGAGCCTGTCGAAATCGCCCTGCCCGTAATCGGTGATATCCCAGCCCATCGCGGCCTCGACGATACGTTGGGCCTGCGGCAGGCGGGCCTTGAACTCGGCCGGGCTCCACCAGGCGAACGGCGGCAGACGAAAGCCGAACTCCTGGATCATCTCCTCGGCCTCGGCCATGATCTCATTGACGCGCGAGCGCTTCATTCTCTTCTCCCAGATCGGTTTGGTATCAGGCCACACAGGCCGCGGGACGTTCGCCGCGCGCCCAGGCGCGGACCGCATCACCGAAAGCCTCGAATAGCGGGCGCGAGACCGGATCTTCCGCCGCCTGCCATTCGGGATGCCATTGCACCGACATCGTGAAACCCGGTGCGTCCTTGACGTAGATCGCCTCGGGAGTGCCATCCTCGGCGCGCCCTTCGATGACGATACGCGCCCCCGGCTGGCAGATCCCCTGGCCGTGCAGCGTGTTGGTGGTCACCTCATCCGCTCCGAGAAGCGTCGCGAAACGCCCTCCGGGGACGAGATGCACGATATGGCGATTGGTGAAAGCCTCCTCCAGCGTGCCTTCGGGGGGCATGCGGTGATTCATCCGGCCCGGAATTTCGCGGATCTCGGGATGGAGAGTGCCGCCCATCGCGACATTCACTTCTTGAAAGCCCCGGCAGATGCCGAAGAAGGGCTGGCCGGTCTCGACGCAGCGGCGCACCAGCGGCAGGGTGATCGCATCGCGGGCACGATCGAAGGTGCCATGTTTCTCGGTGGGTTCCTCGCCATATTCGGCCGGATGCACATTGGGCCGTCCGCCGGTCAGCAGGAACCCGTCACAGACTTCGCAAAGCTCCTCGACCGAGACGTATTCGGGATCGGCCGGAATCAGCAGCGGGATGCAATCGGCCACCTTGCTCACGGCCTCGGAATTGATCTGCCCGCCCTCATGGACGGGATAGCGGTCATTCACGAGGCCACGATTGCCGATGATGCCGACGACGGGTCTGGTCATGGAGGTCTCCTTTGACCCAAGGCTAGGGCGCACGGGCGCGAGAGAAAAGGCGCAAAATGCGCACGAAACTGTGCGTCAGGCGCGGAAACCGAGGTGCGGGGATCAGGCGGCGAGATCGTGGCGCAGGATCGCGGCCTCGGAGGCCTTGAGCGCGCGGCGCGCATAGGCGCCATAGCTCAGCGGGTTCTCCGACACATCGGGAAGGATCGCCATCAGCCCCGCCCGTTGCTCGGGCGCGATCATCTCGATTCGGGTAGAGGCGGGGTGGAAGCTCTCGGTCTCGACGCCGTTTGCCCAGAGCACTTCGTGGCGCTCGAACATCAAGTGGATGTAATGCAACTCGGGGATCGCCGCCTCGAAGCGGATCTGGCGGCCGTTCACCAGATCGCAGGCGCGCACCAGAACCTCTTCTTCAGCGAAAAGCGCGCGCGCGGCGGCCCCGCGCACCAGCATCCGATGCTGCGGCGAGACAATCAGGTCGCGATCGGGGCGCCCGATGCCGAAGGCGCCGGCGCCGATCCGCACCGGGCGCAGATGCGGCATCGCATGCAGCCGCGCGCCCGAGATCCGGCGCTGCCCGATCCAGCAGATTGGCTGCGCACCATCGTCACGGGTCAACACCCTGTCGCCCTCGCGCAGCGCCTCCACGGGGCGACGTCCGCGATCGGTCTCGATCAGCGTTCCGGGCGTGAAACAGATCACCCCCGCCGGTCCCTTGCGCAGCTCTTTCGGGCGCAGGTCAAGCGCGCGATCGACGACCCAGAGGTCGGTTTGCGCGGGCGGCATACGGCCTGCGAACATCAGGATGCGGGTGCCGCTTTCTGGCAGCTCGATCAGAGTCACGACATAGGCGTGATGGCCATCGGTGAGGGTAAAGCTCTGGTTGGGCGTGTCGTCCTCGTCCTCGCGCGTGCCGATCCCGGGCTGGCCCACCGCCTCGCCCAAGAGCTTGCGAACGGCCCGCGCGGCCTTGGCGCGCAGTTCGGCCTCGCCACGGGCGTTGCGCAGGATCAGCCGGTCATTGGGGCCATCGACGCAGACCGCCTGCCCCGACCAACGCCAGCAAGCGCCGATGATGACGGTCTCTGTCGGCGGCTCCGGCGTGCCGTCGATCTCTGTTTGCGCCCACGAAATGACGAAGGTGCCCTGATACCCGGCCCTCATACCTGCTTTATCCTGCTCGTTTTTCGGGGTCGTGAGTTTGCCCCGTTCATTTTTTGCCATGGTATCACAAGGCTTTGCAGTCAGGGAAGCCCCCGCGTTTCCCCTGACGTCAAGCGGGCGCGGGCGCCGTTCACCGAAACTTGCATGCCCCCCGTCTTGCTTTGCCCATGCGCTCCGCCATCATGAGGCCAGTACCAGTCCGGAGTTTTTCGCGATGAAACACCTTGCCCTGATTGCGGCCCTTGGGGTCGCCGCCCTGCCGGCGCTTTCCCCTCAAAGCGTATTTGCCGGCCAACCGCTCTCGCAACTCGAGATCCAGCGCATCCATGAACTCGTCGGGGATGTGGACCTGTCGAACCTCTCGGCTCGCCAGATCGCGGTGATCAAATCCGTACTCGTTCAACGCACCGACGAGGCCGACAAGAAAGCCACGATTCTCGCCATTCTGAAGGAAAGGTAGACAATGTTTTTCTGCCGCACTCTGACCCGGCTCGGCCTTGCAATCGCGATGAGCGCTTTCGGCGCTTTGGCCGCATCGGCCGCGAGTGGCCCGTCACCGCAAGACATGATGCCCGATGGCGCGTCGAGCGCTGCCAAATCGGGGCCTGATCCGGCGTATTACATGCCCTCGGACCCGCATCTGAGCGCTTTCGACATCTCCCGCGCCACCCCCTTCGCAGGCGGCAAGCCGCTGGACGCGCTCGATTACGAGCAGGTCGCCGCGATCGAGAACGCACTGATCCATCCCTCGCTGGAAAAGACACGCGCGGCGCTCATCGCGCAGAGCTTGGCCAAGGGGATCTGACCGGGAAGACCCGATCTGGATAGCGGGCGCGCGCGGACGACTGCGCGCGCCCGCCTCGCCTCACCAGGCGTTGTATTGCAGGTATTTGCCCGACATCTCGACTTTCACGCGGTCGCCTTTGGGGTGCGACACGCGCGTCACGGACATGTCGAAATCGATGGCCGACATGATCCCGTCGCCGAACTCCTCGTGGATCAGCGCCTTGAGCGTCGGCCCATAGACGCCCACCACCTCGTAGAAGCGGTAGATGCAGGGATCGGTCGGCACGGTCTGGTCAAAGACCTTGGTGGGGCTTTCGGCAAGCACCTCGGCCGCCTCGCCCGGAAGGCCCAGCACCTCGCACAGCGCTTTCGCCTTTTCCGCCGGGAAGGCGTTCATGCCCATGCAGGCGGAATGGGTGAAGACCGGCGACATGCCGATCTTCTCGGCAATCTCGGCCCATTTCAGCCCGAGCTTCTTGCGGGCCGCGATGATCATCACGGTCACGTCTTCCTTGTCGAGAATATCGGGGATCATCATCGTCATCGTCTCTCTCCTGTCAGTAGCGGCCTCTGGCGGGCCATTCGGGGTTATGCGAGCAAGTTCGCGAGCAAGATCACCACTGCGAGCCCCAGAACCGTGCTCAGCACTTTCCAGAAGGTGAGCGGGTCGCGGTCGATCAGGGGACGACGGTTGCGCGCGACGTAATCGGCTGCGGGACGGCGCAGGTCGGCGATGAACTCGCCCAAGGCATCGGGGCGGCGCGCGGGATCGGGATGGGAGGCGCGCTCTAGCGCGGCGTCGATCCAGTCGGGCAGATCAGGGCGCAGATCGGTGAGCGGACGATAGCGCAGTCGCAGCCTATCGCGCGGCGAGGAAATCCGTGCGACCTGCGCCCCAAAGGGGAGACGGCCGGTAAACATCTCATAGGTGATGACGCCCAGCGAAAACATCTCGGCGCGCCAGCTGATCGCCTCGCCCGAGAAATATTCCGGCGCACTGTATTGCTGGGTGCCAAGGATATCCTCGTCGCGCGCCGGCCCCGCTTCGGCGACGCCTGCAACCCAGGCCGAGCCGAAATCGATGATCCGCACAACCCCGTCGCGCCCGATCAGGATATTCTCAGGGCGCAGATCCTGATGCAGGATCTCGCGGCGATGCATCAGCCGCAGCCCCTGGTCGATCTGTTCGACGATCTCGCGCACGCTCTCGGCATCGGGACGGGGATTGTCGCGCATCCATTGGCGCAGGCTCTGGCCGGGGATGTAATCCGAGGCGACATAGAAGGCCGTGCGCTCGCGGGCGGGCGGCGCGGTCATCAAGTGGGGCGAGGCGAAGCGCCGTGCGATCCATTCCTCGGCCATCATCGCACGCAGGTGATCGGGGCGCTCGCGCATCTCGGAGGCGGGGAACTTGAGCACCACCTGCCGCCCCAGGCCGTCCTCGGCGAGAAAGGCATGCGAACGGTCATTGCCGTGCAACGCGCGCAGGATACGGTAGCCGTCGATCTCCTCGCCCGGCGCGGGCGGATCGATCACCGGCAGGTGGGCAGCTTCGGGCATGAGATCGGCGGGTTCGGGATCGGGCAGCGCCTCAATCCGCACGATCTGGATGGTGAGATTGTCGGGCGACCCTGCGGTGAGCGACGCCTCGGCGATCTCGCGCGCGGCCTGATCGAGATCGCTCGCCTCCGCGATCCGGCGGGCCACCGCGCGCATATCCCAGTACGCGTGAACCCCGTCGCTGGTGAGCATGAAGACATCGCCCACACGCAAATCGACGTGGCGACAATCGATCTCGATCTGCGGCGCGAGCCCCATCGCCCGCGTCAGCCATCCCCCGCCCGGGGCCGTGTGATCTTCGGTCAGGGGCTCGAGTGCCGCGCCCGAGAGCCGCCAGATGCGGGTGTCTCCCATGTGAAACAGATGCGCCCGACGCGCCTTCAGGATCAGCGCGCTGAGCGTGCAGATATGCGCGCGGTCCGGATCGTCGATCCCGGCATGGCGTGTCTGGGCGTAAAGCCAGCTATTGGTCGCGGCAATCACCTTGCTTGCCGCGGAGCGCACTGTCTCGGCGGGCGAGGTCGCGAAATAGTCGCCCATCAGCGCCTTCACCGCGCTTTCGGCGGCGACATGGCTGACCGGGCTCGGGGAGATGCCGTCGGCTACGGCCAGAACGATCCCCTTGAGGCGCCGCTCGATGCCCTCGGGCAGAGCCGCACCATGAAAATCCTGCATCCTCTCCTTGCGGCCCGCGCTCGCGAACTGGCCGAGCGTGACCTCGAGACGGGTCTGGCTGGCGCTGTCCCTCGGCATGGCGGTCGGACCTTTCACGACAGGAGGATGAAAAGGTGCAAGCCCCGCCGGGAAGGGTGACGGGGCTTGCGGGCTGTCGAAGGCTTATTCAGCGGGGACGCCGACGCTGCCTTCGGACTTCGCGGCATTGCGCTTGGGGCTTTCGCGGAAGTGGGTGGCGTAGATCATGCCGCCTACGAAAGTCAGGCCGCCCACGAGGTTGCCCAGCACGACGGGGATCTCGTTGTAAGCAAAGTAGTCGACCCAGGTGAACTGGCCGCCGAGCATGATGCCCGAGGGGAACAGGTACATGTTGACGATCGAATGCTCGAAGCCGAGGTAGAAGAAGATCAGGATCGGCATCCACATCGCCATGATCTTGCCCGAGACTGAGTTCGACATCATCGCCGCGACCACGCCGGTCGAGACCATCCAGTTGCACATCACGGCGCGGATGAAGACGGTCAGCATGCCCGAAGCGCCGGCAGCGGCGTATCCCAAGGTCCGGGCCTCGCCGATCTTGCCTATTTTCTGGCCGACAGCATTGGGTTCCTGACTGAAGCCCATGGTGAAGATGATCGCCATGAAGACGGCCACGGTCAGTGCACCGCCGAAATTGCCGAGGAACACGAGGCCCCAGTTGCGCAGGACACCGCCGATCGTCACGCCCGGACGTTTGGCCAGCAGCGCCAGCGGCGCCAACGTGAACACGCCGGTCAGCAGGTCAAAACCGAGCAGGTAGAGCGTGCAGAAACCCACCGGGAACAGCAGCGCCGCTACGAGGAAGTTGCCGGTATTGACCGCGATGGTGACCGCGAAGGCGGCCGCCAGTGCGAGGATGGCCCCCGCCATATAGGCGCGGATCAGGGTATCCTTGGTCGACATGAAGACTTTCGATTCACCGGCGTCGACCATCTTCGCGGCGAATTCCTTCGGTTGAACATAAGACATCGTTTGCGTCCCTCGATGTTGGATGTGGTGGGAGGCCGTCAGAATGCGATCAGGACGGTGTCGTCCTCGACCCTGACGGGGAAAGTACGGGTTTGGCCCTCGTCTGCGCCCTGTGCGGCGCCCGTCTCGAGCGAGATCACCCAGTTATGGAGCGGGCATGTGACACAGCCTTCATGCACGATCCCTTCGCTCAGGGGCCCGTTCTTGTGCGGGCACTTGTCCTCGAGTGCGTAGACACGGTCATCCGACATGCGGAACACCGCGATCTTGATCTGCCCCCAGAGCACGCGGCGCGAGCCCTGGCGGGGAATTTCGGAGAGCGGGCCGATCGCGACCCAGTTTTCGACTTGCGCGTTCATTCCGCTGCCTCCAGCTTGAATTCTGCCATAGGTTTGAATTCGTGGGCGTCCTTGCCCGCGACGCGCTCGGCCCAGGGGTCCACTTGCGCGAATTTCTGGGAGAAGACGAAGCGGTCGTGCAACTCGCGGCGCGCCTCCTTGTCCTCGAGCACGATGGTTTTGATCCGGTCGTAGCCGACGCGATCGGCCCATTTGTAGATCCGCTCGAGATAGAAGCCCTCTTCGCGGTAGAGCTGGGTAAGCGCAGCGGTGATCTCGATCACCTCTTCTTCTGTGGCGACGATGCCAAGCTCGGTCGTGCCCTGGATATGCAGGCCCGCCGCGCCGCCATAGACGATCTGATAGCCGCTATCGACGCAGATGATGCCGATGTCCTTGCAGGTGGCCTCGGCGCAGTTACGCGGACAGCCGGTGACGGCGAGCTTGAGTTTCGCGGGCGTCCAGGACCCCCAGAGGAATTTCTCGAGCTTGATCCCGAGCCCCATCGAATCCTGCGTCCCGAAACGGCACCATTCCTGACCCACGCAGGTCTTCACCGTGCGCAGCCCCTTGGTATAGGCGCCGCCCGAGACCATGCCGTGCTCGTTCAGATCGGCCCAGATGCCCGGCAGGTCTTCTTTCTTGATGCCCAGAAGGTCGATACGCTGGCCGCCGGTGAACTTCACCTCCGGCACGTCGTATTTCTCGGCAATGTCGGCGATGGCGCGCAGTTCGGCGGCGGAGGTCTTGCCGCCCCAGATGCGCGGAACGACCGAATAGGTGCCGTCCTTCTGGATATTGGCGTGGACGCGCTCGTTGATGAAACGCGAGCGGTAATCATCTTCGTATTCGCCCGGCCAGTCCGAGACGAGGTAGTAGTTCAGCGCGGGGCGGCACTTGGCGCAGCCCTCGGGGCTCGACCATTCGAGCTCCTGCATGACCTCGGGGATCGACTTGAGCTCGCGGGCCTTGATCAGGCGGCGCACCTCACCGTGACCGAGCGGCGTGCAACCACACATTCCTTCGGCCTTCTTCTCGAAGGCATCGCCCAGCACCGCCTTGAGCAGGTTCTCGACATTGTTCGCACAGGTACCGCAGGAGGCCGAAGCCTTGGTATGGGCGCGCACCTCGCTCAACGCGGTGAGGCCCTTGTCGGTGATCGACTGGACGATCTGGCCCTTGCAGATACCGTTGCAGCCGCAGATCTCGGCGTCGTCCGGCAGGGCCGCGGCTGCCGCCACGGGATCAAAGCTGCCACCGCCCTGATGGGCCTGACCGAAGATCAGCGTATCGCGCATGTCCGAGACATCGGTCGCGGCACGCAGCATCTCGTTGAACCAGCCGCCATCGGCCACATCGCCATAAAGAACGGCGCCGATGATCTTGTTATCCTTGAGAATGACACGCTTGTAGCTGCCGCGCTGCGCATCGCGCAGAACGATATCCTCGCGCCCTTCCCCTTCGGCGAAATCTCCCACCGAGTAGAGATCGCAGCCCGTGACCTTGAGCTTGGTCGGGGTCTCGGAATGCTTGAACCCGGCGGTTTCTTCTCCGGCGAGCGCATGGGCCGCAACCTTTGCCATCTCGTAGAGTGGCGCCACGAGGCCATAGACGCGGCCATCGACCTCGGCACATTCGCCGAGCGCGTAGATCGCGTGATCGGAGGTGCGCATCGTCGCGTCGGTGACGATGCCGCGATTGACCTCGATCCCGGCCTCCTTGGCGAGGCCGGAATTGGGACGGATGCCCACGGCCATCACCACGAGATCGGCTTCAAGCACGGTGCCGTCTTCCAGCTCGACGCCCTCGACCTTGTCGGCGCCAAGGATCGCCTTGGTGTTGGCGCGGCATTTCACGTCGATCCCGCGCGCTTCGAGCGCACGCTGCAGCAGGTATCCCGAAGCTTCGTCGAGCTGGCGCTCCATCAGCGAGGGCATCAGGTGCAGCACGGTCACCTCCATGCCGCGCAGGCGCAGACCCGCCGCCGCCTCGAGGCCGAGAAGACCGCCGCCGATCACCACCGCCTTGCCGCCCTTCTTGGCCGCCGCGACCATGGCCTCGGTATCGTCGAGATCGCGATAGGCGAGCACGCCCGGCAGATCCTTGCCCGGAACGGGGATGATGAACGGCTGCGAACCGGTGGCGATCACGAGCTTGTCGTAATGTTCGACAGTGCCCTTGTCCGAGATCACCCTGCGCTCGACGCGGTCGATCTCGACCACCTTCTCGCCCTTGTGGAGGGTGATGCCGTGCTCGTCATACCAGCCCTGGCCGTGAATGATGATGTCGGCATAGCTCTTGTCGCCCGAGAGCACCGGCGAGAGCATGATGCGATCGTAATTGACCCGCGGCTCGGCGTTGAAGATCGTGACCTCGTAAGCGTCGGTCAGATCGAAGAGATGTTCGAGCATCCGCCCCGGCGCCATGCCGTTGCCGATGATGACCAGTTTTTGTTTCTGCGTTTCCATGCGCGGTCTCCGTGAGTGACTGGGGCGGCCGAGGCCGAAATCGTCCGGAGAATGCGTAGGAAGAAACGGGTGCATCTCCGCGGATCGCGAGCGATCCGAAGGTGCAGCCCCGTTGCCGCTGTGCCCCTCATGGGGCGCTTGACGAGAAATACCGCGCCGTTGCGGTGGAAAGCCCGGGCGCCATGCCCGAGGACTTGATAATCCATAATTACTGCCCTCAATGCTGCACCTGCAAAGAAAACTGCGCTAAATCGTCGGAGCCGATCCGAAATTGTCGCGCGACCTTCTCGTTTGACTGCGCACAGGGCGAAGCTGCCCATTTTCGCGGCACCATGAGAACGGCGCCTAACCCTCTCTGCTGCAAGCGCGATTCGAAAAAGAGCCGCCTTCCCGAAGGAAGGCGGCCGGAGGGGGAAACGATGAGGCTTAATTTGCGTCAGGCCTGTGCGGCCACACCGACCGCCATTGCCCGGCTTTGCGCGAGCGGTTTGGCATAGCGTATCAGGATGATCGCGGGATTGGCGATCTCTTCGCGTGCGATCGTCGCGGCCAATTCCGACAGGCAGGTCCGGGCGACTTTCTCGCGCACGGTCGTGGCGGAGGCGACGATCTCGACCTCGACCTCTCCCGGCACGCCCGCCGCAAGCAGGTCGGCGGCGATCTTCGGGGCCTTGCGCACCCCCATGTAAAGCGCAAGCGTCGTGCCGGGGCGCAGCACCTCGACCCACTCGGGCGTTTCATCCCCCTCGCGGCAGGTCGCGGTCGCGAAGACCAGCCGGTCGGTCGCGCCGCGCTCGGTCAACGAGCGGTTGAGGGCGGCGCCGGCTGCGGAAGCCGCCGAGACGCCCGGGACGATCTCGATCGGGATACCGTGCTCGGCCGCGGCGGCAAGCTCTTCGGTCGCGCGTCCGAACACACCCGGATCGCCCGATTTGAGGCGCACCACGCGGCGCCCCTGAAGGGCGGCGGCGACGATGACCTCGTCGATCTTCTCCTGCGGCCAGGCGTGACGACCGACCTCCTTGCCGACATAGATCCGTTCCGCCTGGGGGCAGAACTCGAGCACGTCTGGATCGACCAACCGGTCGTAGAACACGATCTCGGCCTCTTGCAGGCGGTTGAGCGCGCGCAGGGTCAGCAAATCAGCCGCACCGGGGCCCGCGCCGACAAGCGAGATCCGCCCGCCCTTGCGGCGATCGGGGGTCGGGAACGCATCGGCGAGCGAGACAGGAAGCATGGTCATGGCTGATCTCCGGTCATTCGGCGGCTTGCGCCGGGGTGGCGCTCGCCAGCAGGGCTGCGAGTTCGGGGCGGCAGGATCCGCAATTCGTGCCCGCTTTCAGCGCCAGCCCGATCTTTTCGACCGAGGTCAGGCCCTGCTCGCGGATTGCGGCGAGGATGGTGTTCACACCGATGTCGAAACAGGCGCAGATGGTCGCGCCCGGATCGGGGCGGTCAGAGCCCGGACGACCCGACATCAGCGCGGGATCCGGTTGAGCACCGATCTGATCCGTCAGGAAAGCGCGCGAGACCGCGACGGGCTCGGGGGCCGCAAAGAGCGCGGCAAGCACCTGCCCCTCGGCGACGAATGCGATGCGGGCAATGCCGCGCGCCGGATCGAGCAGCGTCACCACCTCGGCCTCGGGCAGATTGAAAAGTCCGCGCGCGTAACCGACCCAATCCTCGGGATCTGCATCGCAAGCCATTTCGACGCGCCAGCCTTTCGCGCTGCGGGCCTTCGCCCAATAACGGCTGGTCGGCATGATCTCCTCACCGGCGATCGCGAACCCGTACCAGGCGGCGGGGAAAGGGGTGATACTGACTGCCGAGCCCTTGCTCTCGGGCTGGCCCGAGACCGGATCGGTATTGGCCGCGACCAAAGCGTCGATGCGGCCCGCCGAGGCCGTCTGACCGGTCCAGTGCATCGGTGCGAAGACCTCTCCCCGCCCGATGCGCTCGCTCACCATCGCGCGCAGGATCGCGGTGCCGGCAGGGCTCTCGACGCTCACGAGCTGCGCCGGTTTGATGCCCAGCTTCGCCGCATCGGCCGGGTTCAGCTCCAGATAGGGTTCGGCCATGTGCTGGCTCAGCCGCGCCGATTTCGCGGTGCGCGTCATCGTGTGCCAGTGATCGCGCACGCGGCCGGTGTTGAAGCGGAAGGGATAGGTATCGCTAAGCTGCGATTGCGGCGCGCGGGGCGTGATCGGCAACATCCGGGCGCGGTTGTCCTTGGTGTAGAAATGACCATCCGCGAAGAAACGCCCGCCCGATTTGCGCGCGCTTTGCGGCCAGCAGAAAGGCGCGAGCGCTTCATATTCTTCGTCCGAGATCTCGGCGAGCGCAGAGATATCGAAATCGCGCCCGAGCGCCCCCGCGACGCCTGAGAGCGCCGCATATTCACGAAAGATCGCGGCCGCTCCGTCATAGGCGAAGGCCTCGCCCCAGCCCATGCGCGCCGCCACGTCGCAGATGATCTGCCAGTCGGGCCGGGCCGCACCGGGTGCGGGCAGAACGCGGCGCTGGCGCGAGATCATGCGCTCGGAATTGGTGACGGTGCCGTCCTTCTCGCCCCAGCCGGTCGCGGGCAGCAGCACATCGGCGAGCTGCGCGGTGTCGGTGCGCGCAGTGATGTCCGAGACGACAACGAAATCGCACCCCTCAATCGCGGCGCGCACCCGATCGGCTTCGGGCATCGAGACGGCGGGATTGGTCGAGATGATCCAGAGCGCCTTGATCCGCCCCTCCTCGACCGCACGGAACATGTCGACCGCTTTCAGGCCCGGCTTGTCGGGCATTTCGGGGCTGACCCAGAAGCCCTGCACCGCATCGCGATGCGCGGGTTCCTCGATATCGAGATGGCACGCGAGCATATTCGCCAGACCGCCTACCTCGCGCCCGCCCATCGCATTGGGCTGGCCGGTGACCGAGAAGGGCCCCATGCCCGGTTTGCCGATCCGGCCCGTCGCGAGATGGCAGTTGATGATCGCATTGACCTTGTCGCTGCCCGAGCTCGACTGGTTGATGCCCTGGCTGTAGACGGTGACGACCTTCTCGCTGCCGATCCAGAGCTGATAGAAAGCGTCGAGTTCCTCCGCGCTCAGCCCGGTCATGCCGAGATCGCTCGCCTGTGCCGCCGCGACCGCCTCGGGAAATCCCGAGACATTGCGCGCAACATAGTCGCTGTCGACGACACCAGCCTCGACGATGCGCGCAAGCAGCCCGTTGAAGAGCGCCCCATCCCCCCCCGGCGCGATTGCCAGATGAAAATCGGCGAGATCCGTGGTCGCGGTGCGGCGGGGGTCGATGGTGACGACTTTCAACTCGGGCCGCGCTTTTTTGGCGGCGGCGAGGCGCTGGTAAAGAACCGGGTGACACCAGGCGAGGTTCGACCCCGTCAGAACCACCAGATCAGCCTCTTCCCAATCGGCATAGAGGCCGGGCACGGTGTCGGTGCCGAAAGCGCGGCGGTGGCCTGCAACCGAAGAGGCCATGCACAGGCGCGAATTGGTGTCGATATTGGCGGTGCCGACATAGCCCTTCATCAGCTTGTTGGCGACGTAGTAATCTTCCGTCAGAAGCTGCCCCGAGACATACATCGCGACGCTGTCGGGCCCGTGCTCGCGGATACTTGCGGCGAATTTCGCGGCGACAAGGTCAAGCGCCTCGCCCCAGCTCGCCTCGCGTCCCATCACCTGCGGCGCAAGCAGCCGGTCATCGAGTGCGACAGTATCGCCCAGTGCCGAGCCTTTCGAGCAGAGCTTGCCCTCATTGGCCGGGTGCGCCTTGTCGCCCCGGATTTTCAGACCGCCCTGCCCGTCCGGTTCGGCCAGCACGCCGCAGCCCACACCGCAATAAGGGCAGGTCGTGCGCACAGCGCAGGCACGCGCGCCGCGGCGCAGATCGAGGGAAGAGACATCGGTCATCGGGGCCTCACGCGGTCAGGCTGCACAGCCCGCCATAAGGCGCTGGCAGAGGTTGCGGGTCAGCGGGGCCGAAGATCAGCGTCTCGCGCAGAGCGCTGACATCGGCACCGGTTCGGATCAAATCGCGAAACCAGCCGGAATCGCGGCTGTCGCCATAGAAGACCGCACCTTTCAGGCGACCCTCTTCGAGCACGAGCCGGCGGTAGGTGCCGCGCGCGGGATCGCTGAGCACGATTTCCTCGCGGGTCTCTGCCGGCGCGAAATCTCCCGCCGAGAAGATATCGCAGCCCGTGACCTTGAGCTTCGTCGAGACTTCAGGCGGGGTGAACGCGGCCTCGCGGCCCTGCAGCACATCGGCAAGCACGCGGGCCTGATCGAAGAGCGGCGCGACGAGCCCGAAAAGCTGGCCGTCATGCTCGACACATTCGCCAAGGGCGTAGATCGCGGGGTCGGAGCTGTGGAGCTGATCATCGACAAGGATGCCGCGACCCACCTCGAGCCCTGCCTCTTTTGCAAGCGCCGTGGTCGGGCGGATGCCCACCGCCATGACCAGAAGATCGCAGGGCAGTTCGGTCCCGTCCTCTAGGATCAGCGCGCGGACATGGCCATTCTCACCGGCGATTTCCTTCGAGACCGCGCTGCAGACCACGCGGATGCCGCGATCGTTGAGCGCCTTGCGCAGCAAGAACCCGGCGGCGGGATCGATTTGGCGCTCCATCAGGTGCCCCATGAGATGAACGACGCTCACCTCCATGCCGCGCGCGGCAAGGCCCGCGGCTGCCTCGAGCCCCAGCAGCCCACCGCCGATGACGACGGCACGGCCTCCCCGCGAGGCCGCGGCGATCATCGCCTCGGTATCCTCGAAATCGCGATAGCCGATCACGCCAGTCAGATCGGCCCCCGGCAGGGGCAACATGACCGGACTCGAGCCAGTCGCGATCACCAGATGGTCATAAGGCACATCGCCGCCGGGCGCGTGGACGCGCTTCGCGGCGCGGTCGATCCCGCTCACCCGTTCGCCGAAGCGGCAGGTGATCGCGTGGCGCGCATACCAGGCGTCATCATGGGTGACGATCTCGTCATAGCGCGTCTCGCCCGCCAGCACGGGCGAGAGCATGATGCGGTTATAGGTGCCGCGCGGCTCGGCATTGAAGAGCGTGATATCATAGCGGCCGGGCGCTTCCTCGGTGAGATGGTCGAGAAGCCGGCCTGCCGCCATGCCGGCGCCGATGATGACGAGCCGCTCAGCCATCATGCAGCATCCTTCTTCTTGTGAGCGCCGTGCTCGTATTCCTCGAGGAAATTCAGGATTTCCTCGCGATAGGTATAGTAGTCGGGGTGCTCGAGAAGCGCCTTGCGGGTGCGCGGACGCGGCAGGTCGACCTCGGTGATCTTGCCGATCGTGGCGCGCGGCCCGTTCGTCATCATCACGACGCGGTCGGCCAGCAAGATCGCCTCGTCGACGTCATGGGTCACGCAGACGGCGGTGACCTTGGTGCGGCTCCACACCTCCATCAGCACCTCTTGCAGCTCCCAGCGGGTCAGGCTGTCGAGCATCCCGAAGGGCTCGTCGAGAAGGAGCAGCTTGGGCGAAAGGGCGAAGGCGCGCGCGATACCGACACGCTGGCGCATCCCGTTCGACATCTCGGAGGCGGGCTTGTCCATCGCATCGCCAAGCCCCACGCGCTCCAGATAGTAGTCGATCACGTCCTGACGCTCGGCGCGCGACGCCTTGGGATAGACCTTGTCGACACCGACCGCCACGTTCTCGCGCGCCGTCAGCCAGGGGAAGAGCGAGGGCGACTGGAACACCACGGCGCGCTCCGGGTCGGCGCCCTTCACTTCGAAACCGTCGAGCTTGATGCCGCCTTTCGACACATCGTTGAGCCCCGCAGTCATCGTGAGAACGGTCGATTTCCCGCAGCCCGAATGCCCGATCAGCGAGACGAACTCGCCCTTCTTCAGGGTGAGGTTGAAATCCTCGACGACGGTCAGCGGCCCTTTCGGGGTCGGATAGATCTTATGGAGCTGCGAATATTCGAGATATTTGTCTTCGAGCGCCGAGCGCGCGGCCTCCGACACCGCCTTGGGCAGCGCATGCAGCGGCACCACGTCCGGCAGCAGGCGCTTGCCCTCGGCCTTGGCCTGCATCCCCACATCCATCAGGTAATTGGTGACGCCGGCGCGCAGGCGCTTGAATTCGGGATCGTGGTTCATCGCCCCCCGGTCACGCGGACGGGGGATCGTGACCTTGAACTCCTCGCCCAGCGTGCCATCGGGGTTGAGCGCTATGATTCGGTCGGCAAGCACAATCGCCTCGTCCACATCGTTGGTGATGAGCACGCAGGTCTTCTTATCGGCTTCCCAGATATGCTCGATCTCGTCGGCAAGGTTCGCCCGCGTCAGCGCGTCGAGCGCGGAGAGCGGTTCGTCGAGGAGCAGCATCTCGGGGTTCATCGCAAGCGCGCGGGCGACGTTCACCCGCTGGCGCATGCCGCCCGAAAGCTCGGCCGGACGGCGGGCCTTGGCATGGGCAAGCCCCACCATCTGCACGTAATGATCAACCTTTTCCTGACGCTCTTTCCTGGACAGGTTCGGAAAGATCGTGTCGACGGCGAGGCCGACATTGGCGTCCACCGTCAGCCACGGCATCAGCGAGTAGTTCTGGAAGATCACGCCGCGCTCGGGGCCCGGACCGGTGATCCGCTTGCCCTTGAAGCGAACCTCGCCCCGGCTGGGCATCTCGAGACCGGCCATCAGGTTCACCAGCGTCGTCTTCCCGGTACCGGAGAAGCCCAGGAGCACGAGAAACTCGCCCTCCTCGACTTTGAGGTTCACGTTCTTCAGCACGTCGGTGCGTTCCGCGCCTTCGCCGAAGCTCTTGGAGACATTGTCGAATTCGAGGATATCCATGGCGATCACCGGTTATTCGAGAAGGTGAACATCGACTGGATCGCGAACATCAGGCGATCGAGGATGAAGCCGATGATGCCGATGGTGAAGACCGCGACCATGATCTTGGCGAGCGAGCTGGAGGAGCCGTTCTGGAACTCGTCCCAGACGAATTTGCCAAGACCGGGGTTCTGCGCGAGCATTTCCGCCGCGATCAGCACCATCCAGCCCACACCGAGCGACAGACGCAGTCCGGTGAAGATGAGCGGCAGCGCCGAGGGCAGCACCAGTTTGGTGATCTTGGTCCAGGTGTTCATCTTGAGCACCTTCGAGACGTTCACCAGATCCTTGTCGATCGAAGCCACGCCAAGCGCTGTGTTGATGATCGTGGGCCAGAGCGAGCACAGCGTCACCGTGATCGCCGAGACAAGGAAGCTCTTCGAGAACATGCCGTCCGAGGTGGTGTAGACCGCCGAGACGACCATGGTCACGATCGGCAGCCACGCCAACGGCGAGACCGGCTTGAAGATCTGGATCAGCGGGTTCATCGCCGCATTCGCCGTCTTCGACAGACCCGCCATGATGCCCAGCGGAACAGCGATGATGGTACCGAGCGCGAAACCGAAGAACACCGTCTTGATCGAGGTCCAGATCTGATCGAAATAGGTCGGCTTGCCAGTGTAATCGCGCCATTTCACGCGGTCGGCTTTGCCGTCGGCGACGAGCTTTTCGTTGCGCACTTCCTGACGCTCGTAAAAGGCCGCGGCCTTGGCGCGTTCGTCGGCATGGTCCTGATAGAGAACGCCCACCTGCTCCCAGACCTGTGCCGGCCCCGGGATCGCGCCAAGCGAGGTCTGCACCTTCGGCGCCAGCGTTGCCCAGGCGGCGAGAAACAGAACGATCGCGGTGACAGGCACGCCCAGGAGCTGCCAGATCTCCTTCATCTGCGTCTTGGGATTGTCGCCCGCGAAGGCGCGCAGGATCGGCGTGACCCAGCTCAGGCCGAGTACCTTGAACCAGCCATCGGCCTTGTTGATACGGGTGAAGAGACGTTCGCGACGGGCCTCGCGGGCCTCTTGCGCGTTCAGGGCGTCAGGGTCGATGGCGGTCATGGCTGTGCGTCCTTGATGGGCGAGAGAGTTGAAAAAGGCGGGCGAGGCAGGTCGGGGCCTCGCCCGTGGGGGTCAGGGCTTAGCCCTCGACCTTGTTTCCGACCACTTTCTGACCGGATTTCAGGCCGATCGGCAGGCTGTCGATATAAGCGTTGGGAGTGCGGCCGTTATACTCGACGCCGTCGATGATATCGGACGTCGGATCCCGGTAACCATCGGTATCCCAAGGGAAATCCGCCTTGTCCGCGATGCCTTCCTCGACCAGCATCTGCGCAGCCTTCAGGTAGATCTCGGGCTTGTAGACGGACTTGGCGACCTCGTCATACCAGCTGTCGGGCTGGCTGTCGGAGATCTGGCCCCAGCGGCGCATCTGGGTGAGATACCACACCGCGTCCGAGTAGTAGGGATAGGTCGCGTAGTAGCGGAAGAAGACGTTGAAATCGGGAACGTCGCGCTTGTCGCCCTTCTCGTATTCGAAGGTGCCGGTCATCGAGTTCGCGATGACTTCCGCATCCGCGCCGACATATTCCGACTTGGCGAGGATCTCGACCGCCTCGGGGCGGTTGGCGTTGTCGTTCTCATCGAGCCACATCGCGGCGCGGATCAGCGCCTTGGTGATGGCGAGGGTCGTGTTCGGATTTTCCTCGGCGAATTCGGCGGTGATGCCGAAGACTTTCTCGGGATTGTTCTTCCAGATCTCGTAATCGGTGATGACCGGAACGCCGATCCCCTTGAAGACGGCCTGCTGGTTCCACGGCTCGCCCACGCAATAGCCGTAGATCGTGCCGGCCTCGAGGGTCGCGGGCATCTGCGGCGGCGGGGTCACCGAGAGCAGCACGTCGGCGCCGATCTGACCCGACACGTCATCGGGCGAGTAGTAGCCCGGCTCCAGGCCACCGGCCGCCAGCCAGTAGCGCAACTCGTAATTGTGGGTCGAAACCGGGAAGACCATGCCCATGTTGAAGGGCTTGCCGGCGGCGCGGTAGCTTTCGACAACCGGCTTGAGCGCAGAGGCCGAGATCGGGTGGACCGGCTTGCCTTCGGCGTCGACGGGGATGTTCTTCTTCATTTCTTCCCAGACCTCGTTCGACACGGTGATGCCGTTGCCGTTGAGATCCATCGAGAAGGGCGTGATGACATGGGCCTTGGTGCCGAAGCCGATGGTCGCGGCCAGCGGCTGACCGGCCAGCATATGTGCCCCGTCAAGTTCGCCGTCGATCACGCGATCCAGCAGAACCTTCCAGTTCGCCTGCGGCTCGAGCGTGACGAAAAGGCCCTCATCCTCGAAATAGCCCTTCTCATAGGCCACTGCGAGCGGCGCCATGTCGGTAAGCTTGATGAAGCCGAATTTCAGCTCGTCCTTCTCGACATCAAGCATCTCTGCGAAGGCCGGAGCGCTCAAGATCGTCGTGGTAGCGATAGCTGCCAGAAGCTTTTTCATTGTTCACTGTCCCTGTGTCGTCATTTTTGCGTCGAAAATGAAAAAACCGCCCGATCCAGGCGCGCTTCCAGGGAGGAGGAGTGGAAGTCTGCGCTAAGATCGAGCGGCTTTGCCCGAAGCCACGCTGCAGCGCGCGGCTATGAATGTCTTCGTCGAGACGACCTTGCCTCGATAAGTCAAGAATCCCATTGTGCAGCTGCGGCGTCAACGACCTTGGAAATTTCTGCACCCGCAAAAGGGCCGAATTTTTCGCGGGCCGTTTTATTTGCCCAAATTTTCACCGTCAGGGATTTGAGGGATCAAAAATCCAGCCGTCGAAAAACGCATCCGGTGACAGAATCAGCTTGCCGGATTGCGTGGCGACTGCGGTCGGCTCGGTCATTGCGCCTTCGATCTTCTCGCGCGCGCCGGGCATTTCGGCTCCCAGATCCGCAAGGTTGCGGCGGTAGAGATCGGTCCGGCAGATCGCACGCGCGGCCGCCATCGCTTCTTCCCGACCAAGCCCCATCCGAGCGGCGAGACGCGACGCGACCAGCGCCGCCTGCGACGCCCAGGGATAGGCCGCAGCCCCCTCGAAGAACTCCAGATAGCCGCTGACGCGACGCAGCTCGCCGCGCTGCGAGATTATCAGCTCCCCCGTCAGAGACCGCTCGATCAGTTCGGCGGGCAGGTCGAGATATTCGTGCAGCGCAAGGATTTCAGCTGCAGTGCCGCGATTCTCGGGCCGTGCAAGCCAGCGCCCCGCAAGCCAGGTGGCACGCATCAGGCGCCGTGTGAGACCCGGTTCCGCCTCGGCCCAGTCGTGACGCACGGCCAAAACCTTCTCGGGCGCGTTGGCCCGGATCGCGGTTCCTGGCAGAAGCAGCTCGCCAACCCCGGTTTCGACTGCGATCGAGCCCCAGGGGGCGCCCACGCAGAAGGCGTCGATCTCGCCTGCGGCCAAAGCCTCGGCCATCAGCGGCGGCGGCACGGTACGCACATCGAGATCCTGCGGCGCTTTCAGCCCCAGCGCACCAAGCCAGTGATAGAGCATCTCTGCATGCATCGAGAACGGGAACGGCACGCCGATGCGCAGCGGCCCGTCAAGCGCTGCGATCAGCGCCTCCCCCGCCCGTTTGGCGCAGGTAAAATCGAACTCGTACCCGTTGGCGCGAATTTTCTCGGCAAGGGCGCGCGATACGCCAATGGAATTTCCATTGAGCGAGAGAACCAGAAGAATGTCGATCCTGGTGCCAAAGCCCCCGAGCCCCAGCGCCGCCGCGACCGGCATCGGGAAGAGCATATGCGCCGCCTCGATCTGCCCCATTGCGAGGCGGTCGCGCAGGGTCGACCAGCTCGGCGCGGGCGCAAGTTTGAGGTCGAGCCCCTCTTCCTCGGCAAACCCGATTTCGCGCGCGATGATCAGCGGTGCGGCATCAACGAGTGGGATGAACCCGACAGAGATCGGCGCGCCACTCATGCCAGAAGCCCCGCCGCCGTAACCAGCGCCTGCGCCACTTCGGCCACACGCTTTCCCTGATCCATCGCCGTTTTGCGCAGCAGCGCATAGGCCGCATCCTCGTCGACGCCGCGCGCCTTCATCAACAAACCCTTGGCACGGTCGATCACCTTGCGCTCTTCCAGCGCACGTTTGGTCGCGGCGAGTTCCGCCCGCATCCGGTGGATCATGTGAAAGCGCGCCACCGCGGCGTCCAGGATCGGCTTGATCCGGTCCGCACGCAGCCCGGCCACGACATAGGCCGACACGCCCGCGTCGATCGCGGCCTTGGTCATTCCCTCGTCTTCTCGATCAACGAACATTGCCACGGGCCGCTCAAGCGGCCCCGAGGCCAGCGCCATCTCTTCGAGCATATCGCGCGAGGGGTTGGCCATGTCGATCAGCACGACGTCCGGGTTGCGCTCGGAAATGCGTCGGGCGAGCCCGGCCGTCTCGGCAATCACAGCAATCTCGAAATCGCCCGCCTCGCGCAGGCTCGCCTCGATCAGGGCGGCTCGCTCGGGCTCGGCTTCGACGACGACGATGGACAATTTCTTCGACATGGCACCCTCTTCGCGCCCAGCGGTAGAGGGTTCAGCCCACACCCGGCAATCTCGCCGCTTTCCGCAGTGCAGCAGAATAACCGGCAGAAGCAGTCGCGCCAAAAAAATGGGCGCACCCGAAAGGATGCGCCCGTTTTTCAGTCAGAGCTGGGAAAACCTCAAACGGCCCATTCGCCCTTGCGGAAAACCGGCACGCGGGCGCCATCGGCGGTGATCCCGTCGATATCGGTCTCGGGCCCGCCGATCATCCAGTCGACATGGATCATCGAGCTGTTACCCCCTTTCGCGGCGATTTCCTCGGGGCTCATCTCGCCCCCGCCGACGAAGCATTTCGAATAGCACTGGCCCATCGCGATATGGCAAGCGGCGTTCTCGTCATAAAGCGTGTTGTAGAACAACAACCCCGATTGCGAGATTGGCGAGCCATGCGGCACCAGCGCCACCTCGCCCAAATGGCGCGCGCCCTCGTCGGTATCGAGGAGCTTTTGCAGGACCGCCTCGCCCCGGCTGGCTTTCGCCTCGACGGCGCGGCCGCCTTCGAAACGCATCTCGATATTTTCGATCAGGCTGCCCTGATGCGAGAGCGGCTTGGTCGCACGCACGACGCCTTCGACCTTCTTGGCATGAGGCGTGGTGAAGACCTCCTCGGTGGGGATGTTGGCGTTGCAGGTGACGCCGTTATTCGCCGTCGAGGCCCCGCCGTTCCATTCGTGGTCATCGGCAAGCCCCACCGTCAGATCGGTGCCGCCGCCCTGAAAATGGAGCGCGGCAAACCGCTGGGTGTTGAGCCATTCAGTGCGCGTACGCAGCGCCGCATTATGCGCCTCCCAGGCCGCGACCGGATCGGGCTGATCGGCACGCGAGGCGGCAAAGATCGCAGCGGCCAGTTTCGCCACCGCCTCTGTTTCGGGCAGGTCGGGGAAGACGCGCTTCGCCCAGGCGGCGGTCGGGTAGCTCACGATCGACCAGTTGATGTCGAAATTCGAGATCTTCTCGAGCGCGGGCTTATAGGCGATCGAATTGGCCTTGCCGGCGCGCGCGACCTTCTCGGGATCCTGCTCGGCCAGCAGCATCGGATCTTCGCCCACGATCGCCATGCGTGCCGCGCCCCCGGCATAGGCCTCGGCCATGCCCTTGTAGAGCCAGCCCGGCGCGTGATCGAAACTGTCGTCATGGGCGTTCTCGAACCGCGCCAGCGTGATCTCGCCATCGCTGAGGATCGGGGTGAAGGTCGATGCCCCCGCGCGGTACGCCTCGGCGGCGATCTTGCGCACGAGTGGCAGCGCCTCGACCGGCGCGGTCAGCACCAGATCCTGGCCCGGTTGCAGGTTGAGCCCCACCTTCACCGCGACCTGCGCGAGCTTGTCGAGGGTTTTCGCGTCGATCGGATCGCTTGCCATGTCTGCCTCCTGATTTGCCTTTGAGGGGCAAGATAGAGGTCCTTGCGGCAGGCTCAAGCCCGGCTGGCGGCTGGTCGGGCGGTTAGAGGCCGAACCATGGCGCTGCATGGGCCACGATCTCGTCGAGATCGCGGTAACGTGCGGTGAAGCCCAGCACCTCGGCCGCCTTGGACGGGTCGGCTGTCAGCTCCGCCGGATCGCCGGGACGGCGCGGGGCCAGTTCATGGGGCACCTTGCGGCCCGTCACCCGCTCCACCGCGGCCACCACCTCGTGGATCGACGCGCCACGCCCGGTGCCGAGGTTGAGCTTCACGCTCTCGCCTCCCGCCTCGAGGTGATCGAGCGCGAGCAGATGCGCGCGGGCCAGATCGTCGACATGGATATAGTCGCGGATACAGGTGCCATCGGGCGTGGGATAATCGGTGCCGAAGATCTTCACCGGCCCTGCCTGCCCCGAGGCCGCCATCAGCACCAGCGGGATCAGATGGGTCTCGGGGTCATGACGTTCCCCGATCTCGCCCTCTGGGTCGGCCCCGGCGGCGTTGAAATAGCGCAGCGCGGCAAAGCGCAGCCGATGTGCGACCTGAGCATCTTGCAACATCCATTCGCAGACGAGCTTGGTGCGGCCGTAAGGGTTGATCGGAGCCTGCGGCAGGTCCTCCGAGATCGGCAGGCGGTCGGGTGTGCCATAGGTCGCGCAGCTCGACGAGAACACGATCTTGTCGATCCCCACCGCTTCGACCGCCTCCAGCAGCGCGGTCATGCCCCCGAGGTTCACGTCGTAATAGTGCTCGGGCGCGCCCACGCTCTCGCCGACATAGGCAAGCGCCGCGAAATGGATCACCGCGCCGATCCGATGCTCGGCCAGCGTTTTCTCGAGTAGCGCACGGTCGCGCATGTCGCCCACCACCAGCGGCCCCCAGCGCACCGCATCCGCATGGCCACGCGAAAGATCGTCATAGACCACCGGCTCGCGCCCGGCCTTTGCCAGCGCCTTGCAGCAATGCGAGCCGATATAGCCCGCCCCCCCTGTCACGAGGATCTTCGGTTTGCTCATGCCACGCCGCCGATGCGCTGCTGCGCCATATCGATCTCCTCGCGGAAATACTCGATCGTCGGGATAAGCCCGTCATGGAGCGGCACTTTCGGCTCCCACCCCAGAAGCGTCTTCGCCCGCGTGATGTCCGGGCGGCGCTGAAGCGGGTCGTCCTTGGGCAGCGGATGGAACTCGCGTTTCACCTTCGCCCCTGTCAGATGAAGCACGAGATCGGCCAGTTCGAGCATGGTGAACTCATGCGGATTGCCGAGGTTCATCGGATCGAAGATCGTCGGCTCCAGTTCATCGGCCTCCATCAGTGACGTCAGACCGACGAGCATATCCTCTATATAGCAGAAGGACCGGGTCTGCTCGCCCTCGCCATAGACCGTGAGCGGCTGGCCCGTCAGCGCCTGCACGACGAAATTCGACACCACGCGCCCGTCCTCCGGGTCCATACGCGGCCCGTACGTGTTGAAGATCCGCGCGATGCGCACATCGACATGGGTCTGGCGGTGGCTTTCGTAAAACAGCGTTTCGGTGGCGCGCTTGCCCTCGTCATAGCAGGCGCGCGGGCCGACCGTGTTGACCAGACCGCGATAGCTCTCGGGCTGAGGCGAGATGTCGGGGTCGCCGTAAACTTCGGAGGTCGAGCTTTGCAGGATCCGCGCATTTTTCTTCTCGGCAATCGCGAGCAGGTTCAGCGCCCCGATGAAAGAGGTCTTGAGCGTATGCACCGGATCACGCTGATATTTCGGCGGCGAGGCCGGACAGGCAAGGTTGTAGATCCGGTCCACCGGCCCCTTCACCGTGAAGGGCTCCACGATATCATGCAGGAAGAAGGCGAAGCCGGGATTGGGGATCAGCCCTTCGATATTGGCGCTACGTCCCGTTTCAAGATTGTCGATGCAGATCACCCGGTCGCCCTGCGCCAGCAGACGCCGCGAAAGATTGGACCCGATGAAGCCCGCTCCGCCCGCGATGAGTACTGTGCGGCGATACGCCTGAGCACCCGACAGCGCCCCAGCCCCACTGACAAAAGGCGGAACGAATTCTTTTTCGGCTGACATTCTTACCCCTTCCAACACCTCGGGCCTTGCCCACCTGACCCGTCGAACGCCTGAAAGGTATTTGCCCCTTCAAACATATCAAGACTACCAGATTACGCTGTGAATAACCCTGACACAAAGCAATCCTGCCCGTGAACACGCCGTTTTCACTGCGAGATTGCGTCGCGGGCAGGATCTGTCGATCAAGGGTTCACGAGAAGGGCACCGACGGTTTTCCGGCTCAGGATGCCGTCCGTGCAATTGAGCCCACCCGGCACAGTCTTGCACAGCTTGTTCATCCCTCTCAGCGTCAACGGCCCCGCCAGCCCATCGAGCTTGCCCGAATAGAGCCCCTTCGCCTTCAGATCCTCCTGAAGGACGTAGATCACCACGTTCGGCGCAGCCTTGAAGAGATCCTCGGCGGCCGCCTGGCTCAGATCGGCGCGGCGCGATTGTACGACAGCCGCAGAGGCCGCGATCCCTTTCGGATCGCGCCGCTTCGCGACATCGATGCTCAACTGCATCGCCGCGCGTTCGGAATCGGTGAAAAGCTCGGGATGGTCCTTGAGCAATGCCTCGGCCGCCGCGCGATCCTTCTGTATATTGAGCCCGTTGCCATCGCGCAAAAGCCCCAGCAGATAGCGCGCGGCTTCGCGATTGCCGGCATTGGAGGCCTGCGTCAACTCCTCGACGGTCTTGGGCCCGTCGGCGCGCATCGAGATACCCCACATCTGGCGGATGGCATCAAGCACCTCGATGCGCTGGTTGCCCGCGGCGCGCGCTTTCTCGGCATAGCCTTCGAATTTCGCGCGCGAGACCGAACCGCCGCCAAGATACCCATACATCGCGCCTTCCGCGAGCGTGGCATAGGCCTGCCCCGCGCCCAGTTCGCCCGCACGGTTGAGGATCGCTTCGGCGCCCTTGGGGTCGCGCTCGCTCCACATCAGCATCTCGCCGTATTTCCAGATGCCCTGCCCGTCGCCCTTGTCGGCGGCGGCTTCGGCAAGCGCCTTGGCTTTCTCCCAATCCTTCGGAAGTCCCGTGCCGTAAAGGTAGAACTCGGCCAGCGCGACCTCGGCCTTTGGATCTCCCTTCGCAACCAGCTCCTCGAGCAGCCCCTTGCCGCGATCCAGATCGCGGGGAATTGCCCAGCCCCCGATCAGTTGCCTGCCAAGGATCAGCTTGGCCTCGCTGTCGCCTGCCGCTGCGGCTTCCGACAGCAGCGCCTCGCCGCGTGCGGGATCAGCCGGAAGCGGCCCACCCCAGAGCAGCAGGTTTCCAAGCGAGGTCTGGGAAGGAAGATCGCCCTGCGCCGCCGCAGTCTCAAGCAGCGCAAGCCCGGCAGCGACATCTTTTGTCTGGCCGTCGAGCCCGTAAATCAAAGCCTCGGCCCGACTGCGCGGGGAGACCTGAGTGGCGTCTTGCGAGGCGGCGGGCTCTGTCGCGGGCGCAACGGGTGTCGCCGCATCCTGCGCGAGCGCCACCCCTGTCATACTCATCAACACGCCCGTAGCGAGCGCCGTGCCGAGCATCCAATAGCGAAAATCGTGACCACGCATAGCATGTCCCCTGCCTTGTCTATCTTTATAGTATGACACAGAAATCAGGGATGCGCCTTGATCACGCACAAGAACTCTTGATTTCTCGCCGAGTTTTGACGCGCGGTTAGCCGATCGCAAGCACGTAAGGCAGCGCCAGCCCCGCCATTGCGAGCGAAATGCCCATCGGCAGCTTGCCCCTGCGTCGGCAGGTCATCCAGTCGAGACGCGCCGCGACCGGGGCACGTTGCAAGCCGATCGCGATGCCACTGCCAATGATCAGCGACACCGAGAAGACAATAAGAAACTGCGCCACCGCAGCGGAGGGCACGAAGAGCATCAGCACGGTCAGGAATTTCACATCCCCGCCCCCGAAGGCACGCAAGGTGAACAGCACGTAGCCGATCGCTAAGGTCACCCCCGCCACGGTCAGACGCGCGCCAATCTCGGACCAGCCCAGAAGCGGAGCGCACAGGACGAAAAGCCCCAGCGCAATCAGCACCAGCCGGTTAGGGATGCGCATCTCGCGCAGGTCGCTGAACGCCACCATGAACAGAAGCGGCGCCAGAGCGACCAGCGGCAGCAGTTGCAGGCTCATGCCAGCCGTCCCGCATGGCGGCGGGTGAGCTCGAATGGCAGATCCGAGACGAGCTGGAAGGTCAGCTCGGCCAGGTTGCGTGCACCTGTCTTGGCATAGAGATTGCTCAGATGCGTGCGCAGGGTCGATTCCGAGATCCCAAGCTCGCCGCGCATCTGATCGGGTGACTGGCCGTGGCTCAGAAGCAGGCAGACGCGATACTCGGCGCGACTGAGCCGTGCGGGATTGTCCGCGCTCAGGATGGGCGAACCCACGGCGGGTGCCGCCTGCGCCGCAGCCGATTTCAGCAGCGCCTCGGTAAAGAGCCCGCGTGCACGGTTGCTCCAGGTCCGGCTGAGCGTATCGGCAAGGATCGTCAGCACCGCTTGCTGATAATGGCGCAGCTTGTCGGAGAAATGTAGCTCGATCGTGTCGATCGCGCGGTCACTCACCTCGAGCGGGATCACCACCAACTCGTGCAGCTGGCGCCGGGCCAGAAGCATCGCGGCGGCGGCCGGAAGCTCTTCGTCGCGCATCGTTCCGTACCAGGTCGAACCCGGCTTGGCCTTGTCGAGATAACCATCCAGCAAGAGTTCGGCGAAGCTTTGCTGCAACGGGATCCGATTCCCCGAGCGTGCCCTGTCATGGACCAGAACCCGCGTCGGCGTCTCTCCGGCCCGCGCATAGCGCGAGAGCACGATCGCCTCTGCTCCGATACTGTCAGTCAGAATTCGCAGAGCGCTGCGCAGCGGATTGGTTCCGTGCAAACACTCGCACCATTGCGCCACTGCGCCGATCATGCCGGCTTCAATAGCGCGTTGCTGACCGGGGTCCCCACCCCGATCCATCGCATAGTCCCTCATGGCCCCCACCATCCCAAAGACTTATATAATGTACTCACATATTCTTGGCAGCGTGTGAGTTCCCCCAGCGTAACCTACTTTTCACCGTCGCCCTAAGCTAATCTTTGGATTGATATCCACAGCAGCCTGTGGGCAGTTTTGAGAGACAGTTGCTCAACCACAGGTAGACATTTCAGTACGGGCGCCGAGACAAACTTGGGCATTTCGCGTGTTTTTCCAACCGTTTCGCAAATTGAAACGATTCCTTTTCGCCTCGATTCGGCTCAGACATTGTTGAGGTAGCGAATCACGATCGGCCCGAGACAGATCAGGATCAGCGCCGGGAGCATCAGCGAGGCGAGCACGCCCGACATCTGCACCGGCAGCCGGTTGGCCTTCTCCTGGGCGCGCATTTCCCGCATCGCACGCAATTCCTCTGCATAGGTCGTGAGCGCCTGTGCCATGGAGGAGCCGAAGCGCAAGGATTGCGTGGCGACATTGGCAAAGGCACGCACCGTCTCGACCCCGGTGCGATCGGCCATGTCGCGCAAAGCCGCGTCGCGCTCGCGACCCGCCTGTACCTGGCGTTGTACGGACAGGAACTCGAAGGAGATCTCGGCTGAGGTATTCGCAAGCTCGTTGCCCACACGCGTCATCGCAGCGTCAAACCCCATCCCGCTTTCGATCGCGACCTGCATCAGATCGAGCGCGTTCGGAAAGCTCTCCTCGATGCGCAACCGGCGCTCTTTCATGCGTCCGCCCAGCCATTTCAGCGGCGCGAGATAGCCAAAGGCCACAAGCCCGGTCAGGATTTGGTAGGTTGCCATGCCGCTCAGCCCGCCGAGACGGTCCGAGAGGCCGAAAGGCAGGCTCAGTTCGGGCGTGCGGGCGGCAATCAACAGACCGAGGAACAGCCCCGGAAGACCGATACCGAGAATGACACGCACAAGCGTGAACCGGCGCAACGCACCCACATCGGACATCCCCGCCATTTCAAGCTTGCGCTGAAGCGCGCTGCGTTTCTGACGGTCGGCGGGCACGAAGGCCTTCATGAAGCGCCCCGGCGTGGCCTCCGGTGCCTTGAGCAACGCATGCTCGGCGCGGACATTCGCGCGGGCCCCGCCGATCGCGGCGATGCGCTCGACCGCCCGGTCGCGCTGGAACGCCGCCAGAAGCCCCCAGATCACCAGCAGCGCCCCGAGCCCAATGCCCCCTGCGAGAACCGTCTCGGGCGCGATGCCCAGCTCCAGCGCGATGCTCTCGATACGTGTCATCAGCATGACTCTTTCCTCCCCGTCAGATCCGGAACGTGACCAGCTTGCGCAGGATCAGCCCGTTGAGCACCACCAGCAGCAGCACGATCGCAGCCATCGGCTTGAAGAGCGGGTCATCGGCGACCTCGCCGAAATAGCCCGGCGAAATGAAATTGGTGAAGCCGAACATGACGAAGGGCAGCGCACTGAGAAACCAGGCCGAGGCCCGCCCCTCCGCCGAGATCGCCTTGATCTTTCGGCGCAACGCGATGCGGCCACGGATCGTCCGGCCCAGCACCTCGAGTACGCGGGCCAGATCGCCCCCGGTCCCGTGCTGGATGCCGATGCTTGCGGCGAGGTAGTCCACATCCTCGATCCCCACCCGATCCGCGAAATCCAGCACCGCGTCGGGCAGATCGTCACCATAGGTCACCTGATCGAAGATCAGGCCGAACTCGGTCCCGATCGGATCGGGCATCTCTTCGGCCACGGCCCCGATCGTCATGTTCAGCGGGTGGCCGATCTTGAGCCCCCGCGCGAGCATGTCGAGCGCATCGGGCAGCTGCCCGGTGAGCTTCGTCATCCGGTCCTTGGCGCGAAATCGGACCACCAGCGCCGGGAGCGCCACCCCCACGACCATCGCCACGGCCACCGCCTGAAGCAGGCCGAGAGCCGCGAAGCTGAGCACGAAGCCCCCCACCCCAAGCGAGGCGCAAAGCGCCACGAAACGGTCCGGCGAGATCGGTATGCCGGCGCGGTGCAGCTGGCGCGCGAGGTCAAGCGCCTGCGGCAGATGCGCCGCGATCCCGCTGCGCGGCGCGGGCTTCAGAAGCGCAAGAAGCTCTTCGGTATTGCGCCCTTGGGCGATCATCTTCATCCGGCGGCTCTTCGCCTCGCCGCGTGTCTCGCTGCGGCTGGCCAGATGCAATGCCCCCGTTACTGCCAGCAGCATGCCCAATGCGATGCCGCTATAGGTCAGATAGGCGAACCAGTCATTCTCGATCCCGTTGAACATGGCCCCTCACCCCCGCACGACAAAATCTGAAGGGTCGACCTCGACACCCGCCGCGATCATGTCCTCGAGACAACGCGGGCGCAGGCCGGTCGCGGTGAAGTTGCCCTCGATGGTGCCATCGCCGAGCGTGCCCTTCTTTCGGAAGGTGAAGATGTCCTGCATCATCACGATATCGCCCTCCTGCCCGGTGATCTCGGAGATCGAGAGCACCCGGCGGCGGCCATCGGACATGCGCGCGATCTGCACCACGACGTCGAGCCCCGAAGCGATCTGCGAACGGATCGCGGAGAGAGGCATGTCGAGGCCGATCATGGTCACCATCTGCTCGATCCTGCCCAGCGCGTCGCGGGCGGAATTGGCGTGCACGGTGGTCATCGAGCCATCATGGCCCGTGTTCATCGCCTGAAGCATGTCGAAGGCCTCGCCCCCGCGCACCTCGCCGACGATGATGCGGTCGGGGCGCATCCGCAGCGCATTGCGCACCAGATCGCGCTGATGCACCGCGCCCTGTCCGTTGGGATTGGAGGCGCGGGTTTCAAGACGCACCACATGCTCCTGTTGCAGCTGAAGCTCTGCCGCGTCCTCGATGGTGACGATCCGCGCTCGCGGATCGATCGCCGCCGAGATCGCGTTGAGAAGCGTCGTCTTGCCCGAGCCCGTACCGCCCGAGATCAGGATATTCTTGCGTGCCTGCACCAGCCCCTTGAGGAAATGTGCCGCCTGTTCGGTCATCATGCCGGTGCCGACCAGACGCTCCAGCGTGTAAGGCTGGCGGGCGAATTTGCGGATCGAGATGCTCGGGCCGTCGATGGCACAGGGACGGATGATCGCGTTGACACGGCTGCCATCCTCAAGACGCGCATCGACCCAAGGGTTGCTCTCGTCGATCCGGCGGCCCACGCGCGAGACGATCTTGTCGATGATGCGCAACAGGTGACGCTCGTCGCGGAAGCGGACCTGCGTGCGCTCCAGCACGCCGTTGCGTTCGATGAAAACCTTGTGGCAGCCATTCACGAGGATGTCGTTGATCGTGGGATCCGCGATCAACGGTTCGAGCGGGCCAAGGCCCAGCACCTCGTCAAGCAGTTCGTCGACCAGCGTCTTGAACTGATCGGCCCGCAGCGGCGTCTTGGCGTCGCGCAGCTCCTCGGAGACGAGCGTGGCCACTTCGCGACGCAGCTCTTCGGGCACGACCTTGTCGATCATCGACAGGTTCAGACGGTCGAGCAGCGCATCGTGAAGCCGGCTTTTCAGTTCGAGCGCGCGGCGCTGGCTTTCCTCGAATGCCGGAGCGGTTTCGGGCGTCGCCTTGACCGGGGCCTCATGCAGCACGAGCGTATCGGCGGGGGCACCGGCGGCGGCGCGGTGTTGCCCCAGAGGGATCACCTTGTCCTTTTCGGAAGGCTTCGACCCGCGATCGGTGAAATTGCGAAACATGTCTTTCCCTCCGTTCAGCTGACGTGCGCCGCTGCGGCGGCCTTCTTGAGACGATCCTGGGCGAGTTTGCCCACCGCTTTGGCAAGGGACGAATGACGCGCGACACGCCCCAGCGGCAGGCCGCGATCGGCGGCTTCCTTCGCCGCGCGCCGATCATCGGGCAGCCAGTGGCGCAGTTCGCGATCGAGCGCGCGCGCGGCCTCCTGGTGGTGACGGTGCGGCAAAAGCGGACGCGCCTCGTGATTGACCACGATCTCGATCTCCAGCGCGAGGTTGTCCTCGGCATAGGCATCGATCAGGCGCCGCGCCTGCTGGAGCGAGGGCACCGAGAGATCGGTCACGAGATACATCAGCCCGGCATGTGCCAGCACCGGCGAGACCCAGTCGACCAGCGCATGGGGCAGATCGACCACGACATATTCGTAGCGCGCCTGCAACGCCTCGATGAGGCCGCGCAGCTGGTCAGGCCGCAGCGCATCGAGCGGCGCGAAGGCAGAGGGCGCGCAGAGCACATCGAGCCCATCCGGGGTCGATTGCAGCGATTGATCGAGGAAGGTGTCATCGGGGATGCCGCCATCGCGCGCCATATCGTAAAGCGCGGGGCTCGGTTCGAGATCGAGAAAGCCCGCGACCATGCCGAATTGCAGGTCGAGATCCACAAGCGCAACGCGACGAGCCGGACCGCTCTTGCGCGTGCTGCCGATCGTGGCGAGGTGATGGGCGAGATTGACCGCGAGCATGGTCGCCCCGATCCCGCCCCGGCTGCGCGCAACGGCGATCACATGCCCCTCGTGCGCGGCGGAACCGCCCTTCGCGAGACGCTCGGATTCGGCGGCGAAATTCAGTCGGCGCTGCCCGGATTCGGTCTGCACCGCTTCGGCGGAATCGGCCACCAGGAACATCTGCTTGTTCACGCTCGTCATGTCATCTCTCCCCTTCATCTCTCAGCTCGTCCCATCCCGTCCCAATGCTTCCCCCGGCATCGAGGTGCTCAGGCTCGGGAAGGTCACGCGCGATATCTGTGTGACCTCCTCGCTCGTCCAAAGCGAAGCGAAGGCCCCGATCGGCGTCACGAACTGGAAGTCGAGATTTTGCAGTTTGACGGTCACGATCGGCACATAAGGCCCCCCCAGGAAGCCGAGGTCGGGATCGTAGGAATAGGAAAACGACAGATCCCCGATTTCGGCGTCATTGGGCAGCGCGCGCTGGACGATCGACCAGATATCCTTGGCCGTGCCATTGTCGGCATTGCCCGCGCAGGTGATCGTGCCGGGATTGGCGCAGGTCGTGTCGGAGGCGTTGCAATTCGTGCCGAAATTCGGCTCGATCTCCCCTTGTGGCGTAACCCCGCGTTCGTGGATCGGAGGAACGCCATCGCACGCGGGCGAACGCACTGCCGCCAGCCGCGCCGCGACCTGAAGCGCGCGTTGCGCGTTCACATAATGAAAGGCCATCCGACCGAAATCGATCAGCGCGAAGAAGATCATCAGGTAGAGCCCGATCACCAGCGCGAACTCGACCAGCGCCGCCCCGCTCTCGTCGCGGGCAAAGCCGCGCAGCGCCTTGCGGGCGCGAGATGCGAGCCGCGCGCTCATGTTCCGTAAGCCCGGTGTTCATCGGCGACGCTCGTCGAGAGCGTGCCCAGCGTCTGCCCGCCCGCAAAGGAGAAGATCGCACCGAATGGAAAGGTGATGCTCAGAGCCGCGCTGACGCTGACGACCGGGGCGGTGCCGAAACGGTAATCACCCGTCGTGCAGGTCAGGCTCGGAGTGACGCCGGTAACCGTGATGCCGCTCGGCAGCAGTCTTTCGCCAGTCAGGGCCTTTTCCACGATATCGGTCAGATCATCGCCGCGCCCGTCGAAACTGTCTTCATTGTCACAGATGTCGCGCGGCGTGACACGGGCGAGATAACGGCTCGCGTCGCGCACGCCGCCGATTACCGTCTGGTAGGAAAGGAACATCCGCCCGCCCTCGACGATCGTCGCGAAAAGCACCAGCAGGATCGGCAGAACCAGCGCGAATTCGACCAGTTGAGCGCCTTCCTCGTCGCGCCAGAGACGGCGCAGGCTTTGGATCGGATATGCGATCGTCCCCCACATCGCGCTCACCGGTAAAGCTGGACGACATCGCGCACGATGCCCCCAGTCCCCGTATCTTCCGACCCGCCATTGCTGGCCGAGCCGATGATCTCGCCCCAGATATCCATCACGGGCGGTGTCGAGCCATCCTCGCCCACCGGCTCGGTGAGGAAGACCTTGACGAATTCCTTCACGGGAACGTCCGACATCGCCCCCTTGATCACGGTTCCGGTCTCGGCCGAGCAATCGATCCCCGCTACGATCAGCACGCGGCGGTCGGGGTTGCTCGACGCGGCAGGCGCGCAGGTAGGCAGCCCCGTCTCGGCGCGGTCAGTCAGGATCTCGCCGCCAGCGGCCGCCTTGATTTCGGCGAGGTAATAATCGTAGCGCGTGACCGCGTCCGGGTGCGGATCGTCGACACCCGCGCCGTAATTCGTCGCGACATAGGTTTCGCGCCCCTCGCTCCAGTCGCCATCACCAAAGCGATCGCAGCTTTTATCCATGAAGCAATCGTCCCGGGGCAACCCGACCGTGTCAGGTGAAACCTGCTCGGCCTCGCCGATGCAATTCGCTTTGCCCTGGCCCTGATTCTGGTTGGAGCTGTTCCCCGGATCCTTCTTGATGATCCCCTTGATCACATTGGGCGCGGGCGCATAGTCTTCGTCGTTGCTCAGCCCGTTCATGATCGCCTGATACATGTCGAAGCGGACATTGAAGATCGAGGCGTTGAGCCCTTCTTTCTGGCCCGGCTCCGTATCGACGCCGCGCTGGTTGAAGCATTGCGTGATGCTCTGTTGCGCCCCCAGCAAGCAAGCGTCGAGATGCGCGCCGTTCAGCTTTGCGCAAGGGCCTTCGTCATCGACCTTGATCTTGTCGGGATCGAGAAAGCCGAAGTCTCCCGGGCCCCATGCCGCACCGCTCCCGCCCGCGCGAATACGTACCATCGTGCCGATATTGGCCGAAGCCTTGAATCCCGGGGGCACACAAAACATCAGAGGGGTCACATCGCAGGCCTGAATTTCGAGCCCCGCGATGGCATCCGCCTCGGCGCTGCCGTCGAATGCGTCAAAGCCCCCCAGTGTCGTGAAGACCGCCGCGAATGTCGCGCTGACATCGTGGCGCGCAACGGCGGCATGGACGAAAGCCGCTTTCGCGGGCTCGGTCGTCGCGACATCCGCGATTGTCTCGGTATCTTTCGGCAGCCGCGAGAGGTAGGTGAGCGTGACGTCGCTCACCACGTCAGCGCCGTCAGCATTATCGGGATCGATCTCGGCATAGCTGAGCGAATGCCCGCCCGCACCGAATGTCTGCGTGTCCGAAACGAGCGCTGCGGCGGAATTGGCGCGCGAGATCGCGTCGGAATTGCCGTCAAGCTCTCCTGCGGCGGCCAGCGCCACGGAATCGGCGTAGGATTGAAGCTCGGAGCGGGTACTCCCGAGACGACCGAGATCGAAGGAAAGGGCCACCAATCCGAACAGGATCACGAGGCTCATGCCGAAGAAGACGAGGATCGTCCCGTCTTCATCTTGGGAAAAGCGCCGGATACTGTCGTGGATACGTGCCATCTCCCCCGCGCCTCACTTGATCGCGGTCTCGGTGACTTCGGTGCCGCGGCGGATGATCACCGTGCGCACCTGGGTCGGCTCGAGCTTGGAGGGGCGTTCGCTCAGGATATCGGCAAGACCGATCGAGGGCAGCGGTTCGCTCTCGGCGTCGTCGAGCGTGCGCAGCGTCAGGCTGAGCGTCCCCGCCTTTTGCGCCAGAGCGAGGCGCTGGCCCTGTTCGGGCGTCACCTCGACCGTCACGGTACGCGCGACACCCGGCGTCTTGACCTTTTCATCCGAGGTCTGGTCGACACCGATCACCCGGACGTCCTGAAGGATCGTGACGGTCTTGAGCGTATCGTTGCGACCCCGTGTCATCATCACGTCGACCTTGTCGCCGGGCGTGACGAAGCCACCGACACCGCTCGAGGCGTTGACCTCGATCGCCATGGCGCGGCTGTTCGGGCCAAGAGTCTGGACGATGGTGATCTTCTCGCCATAGCCGGAGACCTTCGAGGCAAGGATCAGCTCGCCCTGCGCGATCTCGGCCTTTGCGCGGCGCGGCTGCTGGCCCTGAGCCGGCAGCAGCGCCGCAGTGTCGGTAAAGACACCCGGCGGCAAAGCCTCTTTGGGCCATGCGATGGTGGTCAGCTTCTGGGATTCGATGGTCTGGCCGAAGGGAATGCTCTGTGCGGCGGCAAGAACCTCGACGAGACCGGCCTTTTCGGCGGCAGCCTCGCGCTGAAGCTTTGCTTCGAAGAAATTCTGCGCCAGGTAGGCCGAGCCGCCCGCAACGACAAGACCGGCGGTGAAGGTCAGCAGGGATGCGATACGCATGGCGCTCTCCATTTCAAAGGATTGAAAAGCTTGGGGCAAATCGAATAACGAACCGCCCCAAGCAAGCGCGATGAAAGGTGCAGCGGTTCCGAGAATGCTCGAACCGCTACTTCCCTAAGTTCATTGGTTGTAGGTACCGGTAGCTTGGGTGGTCGGCATGGCCTTCCCGGCTGCCTCCATCGCAAGTTCGATGTCACCTGCAAGGCCTGCATAAATCGCCGCGCCGATACCCAGTGCAACAGACAGCGCGATGCCGTATTCGACGACGGTGACGCCCTCTTCGTCGTTCTTCAGGTCGCGAAGGGTCTTGAGTTTGAACAGTTTCATCTTGCACTCCATTTGCTTTACAAAGCCGGGCTCCCCGGCGGAAATGGCCCCGTGTCCCCAGACGTGCCGGGCAGCCGAGTCCAAGGCTAAGCCCCGCCAAAGCCATCGCGCATCGGTGCTGCGTCGCGAAAACACCACCTGAGGTTGTATTACTTGTCATACGACACATTTCTTTGCGCCAGTCGGGCTTGCTTGACGGGCTTCGGGGGCGCCGATAGCCTCTCCGCGACTCTCAAGAAGGGGCCGCAAATGCCCGGTTTTCCGACCAATTCCTCCATCGCAGCCCGCCGCTCTGGGTGGCGCGCATGAGCGTCGTCGTTCTCGGCGCGGGCGTTGTGGGCATCCAGACCGCCTATGCGCTGGCGCGGCGCGGCACAAAGGTGACGGTGATCGAGCGCGGATCGGCGCCGGCGAACCTGTGCTCGAAGGGCAATGCGGGGATCATCTCGATCGGCCATGCCGAGGCCTGGGCCGGACCCGGAGCGCTCGGCACGATGATCCGCGCCGCCGCGGGGCGCGATCCGGGCGTGAAAGTCAGCCGCTGGAGCGATCCGGCGCTGATCCGCTGGGGGTTGGAATTCCTGCGCAACTGTTCCACCGAGGCGCATAGGGCCAATAGCGACCGGCTCGCACGGCTCTGCCGGTTCAGCCGCGCGCGCCTGCCCGTGGTCGCCGAAGAGGCCGGGCTTGGCGGGCTCGTACGCCACGCGGGGGGCTTTTACCTGCATACCGACCGCGCCGAGTTCGAGACCTTCCGCGACAGTCATGCCAGCGCACATCTCCAGCCGGTCACCGCCGCCGAGATCGTCGCGAAAGACCCGCGCCTGAGCCGGATGACGGATCATTTCGCTGGCGGCTTCTACGCGCCCGAGGACAGCGTGGGCGATTGCCACCTCTTCACCAACGAGCTTGGCGCGCATCTGGGGCGGCTGAACCATGTAACCCTGCGCTACGACACCGAGTTCGAGGGGTTCGAGCGGCAGAACGGCACGATCACAGGCATCCGCGCGGGCGGCGAGGTGATTGCCGCCGATCACGTCATCCTCGCGACCGGGATCGAGACCCCCGACCTCACGCGCCCCTTGGGCTTTGCGCCCAATATCTATCCGGTGAAGGGCTATTCCGGCAGCTGGCGGATCAAGGATGCCGAAGCTGCGCCGACCCTGCCCTTCATCGACGAGGCCGCGCGGCTTGCCGTCGGCGTCTATAGCGGCATCCTGCGGATCACCGCGCTTGCTGAATTCGCGGGCCGCAATCGCGACATGCCCGAGAAGCGGCTCGACATCCTGCGCCGCTATGCCGAACGCCATTTCGCGGATGTGGTCGATCTCGACGATGTCACCTTCTGGACGGGACTTCGCCCGACCACCCCCGCCAGCGCCCCCTATCTTGGACGGGTGCGCGCCTATCCCAATCTCTGGATCAATGCGGGCCACGGCTCGCTTGGCTGGACCGCCTCGGCGGGCTGCGGCGAGCTGCTGGCGCAGGCGATTTCGGGCGAGGCGCGCGAGGTACAAGATGTGTCGGCCCAGGCGCGCTGGCTCGACCCGTTATAAGGAGAGACGATGAGCATCCCGACCCTGACCTATGACGCGATGATCAACCGGCTCGACTGGGCGGAGGCGGTGGAGGCCCTGCGCGAAGGTCACAAACGCCCGCGAGCAGAGATCGGAGACACCTTCCTCGGCCCCGCGACCGGCACGCTGCTCAGCCGCTCGGCCTATGTGCCGGGGCTGGGCTACGGCGTCAAAAGCTTCACCGTCTTCGATGGGAACCCAAAGGCTGGCCTGCCGACGGTGCAAGGCGCGATGCTGGTCTTCGAGCCCGAGCATGGCTGCCTGCGCGCCATCGTCGAAAGCCCGCTCGTCACCGAGATCAAGACAGCCGCCGATAGCGGCCTTGGCGCGCGACTTCTGGCGCGGCCCGACAGCAAACGCCTTCTGATCGTGGGCGGCGGGACGGTGGCCCGTTCGCTGATCGCGGCTTATGGCGCGCTCTTTCCGGGGCTTGAGCGGATCACCCTTTGGACGCGGCGCCCCGAACAGGCGCAGGCGCTGGTGGAGGATGTCGAAAGCGCCATTCCCCTTACTGCCGCGCCAGATCTGGCCGAGGCGGCAGGCATGGCCGATATAATCTCCTGCGCGACGATGGCGCGCGAGCCGGTGCTGCATGGCGACTGGATCAGGCCCGGCACTCATGTCGACCTGATCGGCGCCTACAAGGCCGACATGCGCGAGGCTGATGATGCGCTGATCTCAAAGGGACGGTTGTTCGTCGACAGCCGCGCGACAACGCTTGGCCATATCGGGGAGCTGCTGATCCCGATGCGCGCGGGCGTGATCTCGGAAGACGACGTGCTGGGCGATCTCTACGATCTGGTCGGTGGCTCCGCGAAAGGTCGTGAGAGCGCCGAGGAGATCACGATCTTCAAGAATGGCGGCGGCGCGCATCTCGACCTGATGACCGCGAATTACATCGCCTCGAAGGCCTGAGCCTCAGCCAAAGCGCGCGATCCCGATCCCCTCGGCCGCGAGATGGCCCCGCAGAGCGCGCGCCATCGCAACCGCATCGGGGCTGTCGCCATGCACGCAGACCGTGTCGATCCGGCACGGCAGCACCTTGCCGGAGCCGGTTACGATCCCGCCCGCGCGCAGCATCGCCGCCACCCGTTCGGCCGCCTCGCTTGCATCATGGATCATCGCGCCCGGCGTACCTCGCGGGGCCAGAAGACCTGTTTCGGTATAGGCGCGATCGGCAAAGACCTCGCCCGCCCGCTTCGCACCCAGCGCTTCCGCCGCCTCGTCCATTGCGGTCAGAGGCATCACCACGAGAATGAGTTCGGGATCGACCGCAAGCGCCGCCTCGAAACAGGCGCGCGCGATCGAGGCATCCTCGGCCGCCATGTTCGAGAGCGCCCCGTGAAGTTTCAGATGCCGCACCTGCCCGCCCGCGCGCCGGGCCATCGCCTGTGCAGCCCCCAGCTGATAGGCGACCAGATTTCCGAGCTCCTCGGAGGAAAGAGACATCCGCCGCCGCCCGAAACCTTGCATGTCGGCAAATCCCGGATGCGCGCCAATGCCCACTCCCTGCGTCACCGCCGCGCGCATCACCGCAGCCATGTGATCGGGGTCGCCCGCATGAAAAGCGCAGGCGATATTGGCCGAGCTGATCACGTCGAGCAGCGCCGTGTCATCGCCCATGCTCCAAGGGCCGAAACCCTCGCCCATATCGGCATTGAGATCGATACGCATCAGCCCCTCTCCAGATCGTCGCCCGAGGTTACACCGCCGATGAGCTGGTAGGAAAGCAGATCCCCCATTTCAGACGGGTCTCGGATCAGCGGATGGCAGGCGGCCCGAAGGGTGCGCAACTGCTCGGCCTCGGACCGCCAGAGCGCATCGGCCTGATCGGGCGACAGCCGCGAGAAGCGGAGCCGCGCTCCGGGCGGGGCCTGCGCGACAATCGGCAGATCAGCAGGGATCACCTTGCCGATCCTTGGATAGCCGCCGATGGTCTGGCATTCGGCGAGCAGAATGTAGGGCACGCCGTCACCCGTCATCTGAACGTCTCCCGGCCCGATCACGTCAGATGCCAGCCCCGCCGCCCCCTGCGCCGCAAACCGCGTCTCCGCATCGAGTTGCACGCCCTGGCGGTTCCCACGCGGGGCGCGCACAAAACCCGTTTCAAAGAATGACGCGATCACTGCGGGGTCAAACAGCGCGGTTTGCGGGCCGTCTGCCACCCGCACCGTGCCACCGCCGAAACGCTGGGTTGCAGGCAATCCGCGCGCCGGACGGTCCGGTGCGGGATCGTCTGCGCAGGGCAACGTCAGGCCGCTCTCCACCCGCGCGCCAATCCCGACCGACAGATGTGCCGCGCGGCTGCCCAGCCAGTCGGGTGTCGCAAGCTCGCCGCCCGGCACGAGATAGCCGTAACTGCCCGCCTGCGCGCCGCCGATGCGCAACTGTTGTCCGGGCAAAAAAGGATGGGCCGCGTTCCAGCGCAATGCCACCCCGTCGAGATCGGCCCGCATCGGCGCGCCGGTCAGGGCGATCCGCATCGGCCGGGTGACCTCGAAAAGCCCCCCTGCCCCGGCCATCTCGAGCCCTGCCAGCGGGGTCTCTGCCCCCAGCAAAGCAGCCGCCTCCAGTAGCGCCAGACGGTCCATCGCACCACCGCGCGAAAGGCCTTGGGCGAGATAGCCCTCGCGGCCCATATCCTGCACCGAGATCAACCCATCGGCGCGCAAGACCCGCAGCGCGCTCATGCCAGATGCTCCAGCCGCGCGCCGCCCAAACCATCGGGCGTATCGAGCGCCGCCAGTTCCCCGGCGCTGATCGGCACGAAACGGATCGCATCGCCCGCGCGCAGGGGCATCGGCTCGGTCCGCGCGGGATCGAAACAGCGAAAATGCGAGCGTGCGACCTGCCGCCACCCTGTTGCCGAGGACGCACCGAAAAGCACGATCTGGCGCACCGCGACGACCACGGCACCGGAGGGCACCGAGGGCACCAGCTCTGGCAGGCGCGGCAGGTTCCAGGGTTCGGGCAGAAGACCGAGATAGGGCTGACCGGGAAAGAACCCGATCGCGAGCACGCGAAGATCCGTTTTGCAGATCTCACCCGCCGCTTCCCTCTCGCTCAGGCCAAGCTGGCGGGCAATGGGGGCAAGCTCGGGGCCGTTGTCACCCCCGAAAGCCGCGGGGATCTGCCAGCGGCGGATCGGGTCCGGCAGGTGACCTGCCTCGCGTGCCGCGCGCTCTGCCAGAGGGCGCAGGGCCGCGATCAGATCGGCGCGCCGGGTCTGTGCGGGATCGAAGCGCAGCAGCACCGAGACGAGCGCGGGCGCCACCTCGATAACCCCGGCGGGCCGGGCCTCTTCCAGCGCACGCTCGAAACCCTGCGCGGCCGCCATCGCGACCGGGTCGGGGCTGAGTGCGAACCGCACGAGCATCCCATCCGTGCCCGCGGGTAGCAGCTCGGGCGTCGGGGTCGAGATAGCTCCGGCATCGCTCGTGGGGGCATCGCTCATGGGCTCAGCATCGCCATTGCACGCGCGGGCGCAAGCCCGGGTTTACCCCGGCAGCGCATCCACGAGCTGCGCGAAATGCTCGCCGCGCTTTTCGAAATTGGGATATTGATCGAAGCTCGCTGCCGCCGGTGCAAGCAGAACCGTATCTCCGGGTTCCGCGTCGCGCGCACACGCTGCGACCGCAGCCTCCATCGTCTCGCAGATCTCGTGTTCGAGCGGGGCGAGTTCCAACGCGAAATCACGCGCTGAATGGCCGATGAAATAAGCTTTGCGCACATGTTCGAGATGGCCCGCGAGGCTCGCCACCCCGCCCTCCTTGCCCAGCCCCCCCGCGATCCAGCGGATATTGCGGAACGCATCGAGCGCCTTGGCTGCGCTGTCGGTATTGGTGGCCTTGGAGTCGTTGACCCAGCGCACGCCTCCCTTGTCTGCCACCGTCTGGCTGCGATGAGGCAGCCCCGCGAAAGAGTGGAACGCCTGCTCGATCATCCGCGGCGCGATCCCGATCGCGCGCGTCGCGGCATAGGCGGCGCAGGCGTTCTGGTGGTTATGCGCGCCCGGAAGCCCAGTGATTTCGCGCAGGTCGATAGAAGCCATTTGCCGCCCCTTGCGCCATTCGCTCAGGAACCCCTTGCGGGCAAAGACAGACCAGCCCCAGTCGCCGAGCTTGCGCGCCGAGGAAACCCGGATCAGCCGGTCGTCCTCGCGCCCCATCGAAATCTGGTTGGCGAGATAGACGCCCTCGGGCTCGTCCACCCCGATCACCGCGCGATCGGGGCCGCCCTCGGCGAAGAGGCGACGCTTGGCCGCGAAATAGCCGCCCATCCCTGCATGGCGATCGAGGTGATCGGGAGATAGATTGGTGAAGACTGCAATGTCGGGGGTCAGGGCCCGCGCGAGATCGGTCTGGTAGCTCGACAGTTCCAGCACCACGACCTCGCCATCCTCGGCCGGTTCGATATCGAGCACGCCGCGCCCGATATTGCCCGCCATTTGCGTCGGGCGGCCCGCCTCTTGCAGGATATGATGGATGAGCGCCGTGGTGGTCGATTTCCCGTTCGAGCCGGTCACGCAGATCGTGCGCGGAGTGGTGTCGAAATTGTCGAACTCGCGCGTCGCCCAAGAGCGGAAGAAAAGCCCGATATCATTGTCGACCGGAATGCCTGCCGCCATTGCCGCCGCGATCACCGGGTTGGGCTTGGGGTAGAGATGCGGAATGCCCGGCGAGACGATCAGCGCCGCGACCCCGTCGAAGGCGGTTTGCCCGGTGAGGTCGTGGATTGCAAAGCCCGCCTCCTCGGCGCGGGCCCGCCCCTCGGGACTGTCATCCCAGCAAAGCGGCGCTGCCCCGCCTGCGCGCAGGGCCGCCGCTGTAGCCAGACCCGAACGCCCGAGGCCCAGAACCGCCACCTTATGTCCGTCAAAGCCCTGAACCGGGATCATCGCAGTCTCCTGTCGCGCGCGGGGGCCACCCCCCGCTGCCCCGGGATATTTGAAGCGGTTGGAAAGGGAAAGGGGCGGGAAGCTCAGACACCGCTGCGGCGCATGGGAAAAGAGGAGGTCCGTCCGCCCTTAATGGTAATCTCGGCGGTGAGAGGCGTTACTCCGCGCCACCGACCGGGGCCTCTTGGGCTTCTTCTGCGATTTCGCCTTTGGATGTCGGGCTTTCGGGGATCAGCAGCGACAGCAGGATCGCCGAGAGACCCGCAAGTGTGATCGGAGTCGCCACGACCTGCTTGACCAGCACCGGCAGATATTGCGTAGCCTCGGGGACCAGCGTCACGCCGAGCCCGAGGCCGAAGCTCATCGCCATGATATAGACGCGGCGCATGTCGATCGGCTCGGAGGCGATGATGCGAATGCCAGCAACCGCGATCGAGCCGAAGAGCAAAAGCGTGGCACCGCCCAGAACAGGTTTGGGGATCAGCAGGAAAACGGCGCCAATGATCGGAAAGAATCCGAGAATGACAAGGAAGCCCGCGATGTAGCGCCCGACGTGACGGCTCGCCACGCCGGTCATCTGGATGACCCCGTTATTTTGCGAAAACGTCGTGTTCGGGAAGGTGTTGAAGATCGCCGCCAGTCCCGAATTCACACCATCGCCCAGCACGCCGCCCTTGATCCGGCTGAGATAGAGAGGCCCGCGCACCGGCTGACCCGAGATCACCGAGTTCGCCGTCAGGTCGCCCGAGGTCTCGATGGCCGTCACGAGGTAGAGAAAGGCGATCGGGATGAAGAGGCCGAAGTCGAAATCGAAGCCGAATTTGAAGGGCACAGGAAACGCCAGCCATTGCGCCTGCGCCAGCGGAGATGGGTCCACCATGCCGAAGAGCGCTGCGACAATCGTCCCCGCAATGAGCCCGATCATGATCGCCGCGATCCGCAGCATCGGCTTGCCGAGGAAGGTGGTCACCAGGATCACCGCGACGACGAGGGTGCCAAGCGCCAGGTTCAGCGGCCGACCGAGGTTTTCACCCGCCTGTGCGCCGCCCGCGAAATCGGTGAAGCCGACCTTCACGAGGCTCAGCCCGATCACGGTGATCACGACGCCGGTCACGGTCGGGTTCACCACCCTTCCCAGCTTGTCGAGGAATTGCGACAGCACGATCTCGACCACACAGCCGACGAGGCAGAGACCGAAGATCATTGCGAGAATATCCTCGGGCGTGCCGCCGCGCTCTTTCACCGTAAAACCCGCAGCGAGGATCGCGCCAAGAAAGGCGAAGGAGGTGCCCTGCACGCTCAGGAGCCCAGAGCCCACCGGCCCGACCCGGTTCGATTGGATGAAGGTCGCCACGCCCGAGACGAAAAGTGACATGGCGATCAGGTAGGGTACGTGCTCGCCCAGACCCAGCGCACCGCCGATCACCAGCGTAGGCGTCACGATGCCCACGATCGAGGCGAGGATATGCTGGAGCGCGGCGAGCGAGGCCGGCCCCGGTGCAGGCCTGTCCTCAAGCCCGTAGATCAGCGCTTGTTTACCTTGTCCCATTCTCATTCCCCGTGCAGCCCCTCTGCATGCAGCGGAGCGCGAAAGGCATACAGGCACAAATCTCGCAGCCTCTGCGCCGCCCCGCAAGGCGGCGCATCGGGCATAGCCGGGTCAGGTTTCATTGCACCGCCTTATAAATCGGCGGCGTGAAAACCGTTTGTCGGGATCAGCGGATTTTCAGAGTCGCAAGGCCGATCAGCGCGAGGATCAGCGAAATGATCCAGAAGCGGATCACGATCTGCGGCTCCGACCAGCCCTTCTTCTCGAAATGGTGATGGATTGGCGCCATCAGGAAGACCCGTTTCCCGGTGCGCTTGAAATAGGCGACCTGGATGATCACCGAGAGCGCCTCGACCACGAAGAGACCACCGACGATCCCAAGGACGATCTCGTGCTGGGTGCAGACCGCGATGGCGCCGAGCGCACCGCCCAGGGCCAGCGAGCCGGTATCGCCCATGAACACCGCCGCCGGCGGCGCGTTATACCACAAGAAGCCAAGTCCGCCGCCCATCAGCGCGGCGGTGAAGATCGCGAGTTCTCCGGTGCCGGGCACGAATTGCACGCCCAGATATTCGGTGAAGTCGGTGCGGCCCACGACATAGGCGATCGCGCCCAGCGTGCCGGCGGCGATCATCACCGGCATGATCGCCAGCCCGTCGAGCCCGTCGGTGAGGTTCACCGCATTTGCTGCGCCCACGATCACGAACATCGCGAAGGGAATGTAGAAATAGCCGAGATTCAGGATCAGATCCTTGAGGAAGGGCACCGCGACATGGCCCGCCAGCTCCGAAGGGTGCAGATACCAGGTCGCGACAGAGGCCATCAGCGCCAGGAGGAAGCCAAGGCCCAGCCGTGCCTTGCCGCTCACGCCCTTGGTGTTCTGCTTGGAGACCTTAGCGTAATCATCGGCAAAACCGATCGCGGCATAGCCATAGGTGACCATCAGCACGACCCAGATATAGCCATTGTCGAGCCGCGCCCAGAGCAGCGTGGAGACCAGAAGCGCGGTGAGGATCAGGATGCCGCCCATCGTCGGCGTGCCCGCCTTGGCCAGATGCCCCTCGGGGCCGTCATCGCGGATCGGCTGGCCCTTGCCCTGCTTCATCCGCAGGATGTTGATCAGCCACGGCCCGAAGAGAAACCCCACCAGAAGCGCCGTGAAGAAAGCCCCGCCCGCCCGGAAGGTGATGTAGCGAAACAGGTTGAACACGCCGCCGCCATCGGACAGGTCGGTAAGCCAATACAGCATTATTCTTTTCCTCTATGCGCCTCGGCCGCGCCGGGCTGGCGCAGTTTTTTCAATGCATCAACGACAAGGCTGACCTTGGAACCCTTCGAGCCCTTCACCAGCACCACGTCGCCGGGATCGACGAGATGGCGCGCGCGTTCGGCCAGCTCCTCGGCGCTCTTGTACCATTCACCGCGTTTGGCCCGCGGAAGTGCGTCGCGCAGCGCCGCCATGCGCGGGCCTGCCATATGCACCAGATCGACCGATGCCATCGAGGGCAGATCCGCGATCGCGGCATGGAGCGCGGCTTCGTCCGCTCCCAGCTCGAGCATGTCGCCGAGGATCGCGATGCGGCGGCCCTTCACGGTGCGCCCCACCCCGTCGCGGGGGCTCGCGCCCGCCAGCACGTCGAGCGCTGCGGCCATCGAAGCCGGGTTGGCGTTGAACGCGTCATCGAAAAGATCGAAACTCTCGGCCTCGTCCACGATATCGAGATAGATCCGCTCGCGCTGACCACGTCCTGCGGGCGGCAACCACGAGCCCAGATCCATCGCCGCGACCGCCGGATCGCAGCCCGCGGCCTCGGCCAGTGCCAGCACGCCCAGAGCGTTCGTGGCAAAATGCTTGCCCGGCGTCATAACCTTGAAAAGCATCGGCTTTCCGTGGTGCTCAGCCTGAACGACCGTCGCGTCTCCCGCGATGCGCGCTTCGATCAGCCGGTAGTCGGAGCCTGCTTCGGGACCGAAGCTGACGACCGCGCCAGCGGTCGCCGCCGCCTCACGCAGGATCGGCGTCACTTCGAGCCCGGTCGGGATCACGGCGGTGCCGCCCGCGACCAGCCCCTCGAAGATCGCTCCCTTTTCGCGCGCGATGCCCTCGATATTTTCAAAGGCCGCGAGATGGGCCGGGGCGACGGTGGTGATCATCGCCGCATGGGGCCGCGCGAGGCGGGCGAGCGGCGCGATCTCACCGGGATTGCTCATTCCGATCTCGATCACCGCGAAATCGGCGTCCTCGGGCATCCGCGCCAGCGTGATCGGCACGCCCCAGTGGTTGTTGAAACTGGCCTCGGCGGCATGGACCCTGCCTTGCGCAGACAGGACCGCGCGCAGCATCTCCTTGCTCGAGGTCTTGCCGACCGAACCGGTCACGGCAAGCACCCGGGCGCGAGACCGGGCGCGTCCGGCACGCCCCAGCGCCTCGAGCGCGGGCAGAACCTCGGGCACGATCAGCAACGGGTCGGATGCCGAACACCCTTCGGGGATGCGGCTCACCAGCGCCGCCGCCGCGCCCTTGTCGAGCGCCTGACGTACGAAATCATGCCCGTCGCGGACATCCTTGAGCGCGACGAAGAGATCACCCGGACGGATCGTGCGGGTATCGATGGAAATCCCCGTCACGGCAAAAGGTTGCGTCACCTGCCCCTGGGTCGCGGTCGCCGCGTCGGTCGAAGTCCAGAGCACGCCCATCAGATCTTCCCGTCCAGTGCGGCCACGGCCACGCTCGCCTGTTCGGCGTCATCGAACGGGTAGATGTCCGACCCGATCACCTGCCCGCTCTCATGGCCCTTGCCCATCACCAGGAGCGCGTCGCCCGGACCGAGCGCATCGACGCCGCGCAGGATCGCCTCGGCACGATCGCCCACCTCCATCGCCCCCGGCGCGCCCTCCATCACCGCGGCGCGGATCGTGGCGGGGTCTTCGGTGCGCGGGTTGTCGTCGGTCACGATCACCAGATCGGCATTCTCGGCCGCCGCCTTGCCCATCAGCGGGCGCTTGGTCGTGTCACGATCCCCACCCGCGCCGACGATGGCGATGAGGCGCCCCATCACATGAGGGCGCAGCGCCTTGAGCGCGGTCTGCACCGCGTCGGGCGTATGGGCGTAATCGACGAAGACCGTCGCACCGTTCTCGCGAGTCGCGGCCAGCTGCATACGCCCGCGCACCGTGGTCAGGCGCGGCAGGGTGGCGAAGACCTCTTCGGGCTCGGCGCCACAAGCAATGGCAAGCGACGCGGCCGTGAGCACGTTCATCGCCTGGAACCCGCCGATCAGCGGCAGGCGGGTCATCTGCGTCCAGCCTTCCCAGGCGAAGCGCACATCCTGCCCCGTCGCGTCGAAACGCTGACCGAGGATCTGCATCTCGCATTGCTCGGAATGGCCGATCCCGATCAGCTCCTGCCCGCGTGCGGTGACGTATTTCGCGAGTTCCTGCCCCTTGGGATCGTCGAGATTGATCACCGCCGCGCCATCCTCGGGCAGAACTCGGGTGAAGAGCGCCGCCTTGGCCGCGAAATACTCGTCAAAGCTCGCATGATAATCGAGGTGGTCTTGCGTGAAATTCGTGAAGGCGGCGGCGGTCAGCGTCACCCCGTCGAGGCGTCGCTGCGCGAGCCCGTGCGAGCTGGCCTCCATCGCCGCATGTGTCACGCCCACACCCGCCATGTCCGAGAGCAACCGATGCAGGGTGATCGGCTCGGGCGTGGTATGCGACGAGGGCGCGGAATAGCTGCCCTCGACACCGGTCGTGCCGATATTGGCCGCCTCGAAGCCCAGCAGCTGCCAGATCTGGCGGGTGAAGGTCGCGACGGAGGTCTTTCCGTTCGTGCCGGTGACCGCGATCATCGTCTCGGGCTGGCGCCCGAACCAGAGGGCTGCGGCGAAGGCCAGCGCCTGACGCGGATCCTCGGTGATCACGATGGCGGTATCGGTGCCTTCCAGCGCTTCGCGCGCGATCGGCTCACCGGCGCGATCGGTCAGAACGGCAGCCGCGCCCATGCGCAGCGCGTAGGGGATGAACTCGGCCCCGTGGATCTTCGTCCCGGGAAGCGCCGCGAAGAGATGACCTGGTTTGACCTGACGACTGTCGACCGAAAGCCCCGAGATCGCGCGATCCCCTCCGTGCAAAGGGGTCAGCCCCAATTCGCTCAGCATTTTGCTGCCAGCGGCCATGTCGTTCGTCCCTCACTCAGCTTGTCGCACTTATCCGGTGGCAGCCTTGCAAGGTCAAGGCGCGAGCACCCCGGCCCGGGCCCCATGCGCGGCATCGTGCACGGGGCGTGAAAGCGGCTTCAATCCTTCTTCACAAGGCGGATCCCGTCGAGCGTATCCGGCGTGGTCGGCTCGGGGCGCAGACCCAGCAGGGGCGCCACGCGGCGGATCGTTTCGGCGGCCACCGGAACGGCGGTCCAGCCCGCGGTGCGGCGCGGTTCCTTGCCCGAGGTGTCGGTCGGCTCGTCGAGCGTCAGCACCAGAACGTATTCGGGGCTGGTCACCGGGAAGACACCCGCGAAGGTCGAGATCACCTTGTCGTCGTAATAGCCGCCCTGCGGATTGGGCTTGTCGGCGGTGCCGGTCTTGCCCGCGACCTGATAGCCCGCGACATCGCCGAAGCTCGCAGTGCCGCGCGTGACCACTGCGCGCATCATTGCCAGCGCCTTGCGCGCGACGGAAGGCGAGACGACCTGATCGCCTTCGGGCGCGCCGAATTCCTGCTTATGCGGCTCTCGCGGGCCGCCTTGTGCGATGAGCGTGGGAAGTACGCGCTTGCCGTCATTGGCGATTGTCGCATAGGCGGCGGCCAGTTGCAGCGGGCTGTCGGACAGGCCGTGCCCATAGCCGATGGTCATCGCCGAGAGTTCGGACCATTTCGAGGGCAGGATCGGACGGCCCGTGGGCGCCTCGATCAACTCGACCGGCGAGGGCTCGAGCAGACCGAGCTTGCCGAGGAATTCACGCTGCTTCTCGGGGCCGATCTGCTGCACGATCCGGGCAGTTCCGATATTCGAGCTGTGCACGATCACATCCGTGACCGAGAGCTGTTTGCCGTAATCGTGGAAGTCGTGGATCCTGAATTTGCCCCAGCGCAGCGGACCCTTGGTGTCGATCATCGTGGAGGGCGTGACGAGCCCGTCCTGCATCGCTTGCGCCACCGCGAAGATCTTGAAGGTCGAGCCGAGCTCGTACATCCCCTGCACCGCGCGATTGAACAGCGGGCTGTCGGAGGGATCGCCCTTCAGAAGCGGTGCGGGCCGGTCGTTGGGGTCGAAATCGGGCAGGCTCGCCATCGCGACGATCTCGCCGGTATGGACCTTCATCAGAACCGCCGTCGCGCCCTTGGCGTTCATCAGCTTCATGCCGCCTGCGAGCACGTCTTCCAGCGCCGCCTGCACCGTCAGATCGAGCGAGAGCTTGAGCGGCTGACCGCCGTTGCCCGGATCGCGCAACCAGCCGTCATATTCCTTCTCGATCCCGGCCACGCCAAGGATCTCGGCCGAGTTCACCCCTTCGGTGCCATAGCGAGAGCCGCCAAGGATATGCGCGGCAAGATGCCCGTTCGGGTAAAGCCGCATCTCGCGCGGGCCGAACAGAAGCCCCGGATCACCGATATCATGCACGGCCTGCATCTGCTCGGGGCTGATGCGCTTCTTGATCCAGACGAATTTGCGCCCGCCGGTGAAATCCTTGATCAGCCGTTCGCGATCGAGATCGGGGAAGATCGCGACCAGCTTGTCGACCGTGCCCTTGGGGTCGATCATCATCGGCGGCTGGGCGTAGAGAGCATGGGTGAGAAGGTTGGTGGCCAGCACCCTGCCCTTGCGATCGACGATATCGGCGCGTTGAGCGTGGATCTGCTCGGTCGAGATATCGGTTTGCGGCTCTTCGGGGCGTGACGCCGCGAAGGATCCCATCCGCAGCCCGACCGTCAGGAAGGCCGCGAGAAACAGCACCGACATGACCAGCAGACGACCCTCGGCGCGCTGACGGGCCTTGTCGCGGGTCGCCTCGCCACGCAGGCGGCGGTTTTCACGCTCGATCGCGTCGGGATTCTCGCCCCTGGCACGGGCGTCGAGGATACGGGCAAGCGGACGAAGGGGCGTGCGCATCAGTTCCCTCCCTCGGGATCGGCCTTCACATCAACCGGGTCGGACAGACCGGAGGTGTCGGGCGCGTCGGCTTGCGGGGTCGGATAGGCGATCTGGGCGACGGTGCCGAATTGCTCGGGCGTCATCGGCAGCAGGCGCAGCGAGGCGAAGTTCAGATTGACCAGCTCTCGCAGGCGCTCGGGACGGTTGAGATAGGCCCATTCGGCATTGAGAACCGAAAGACCCTCGTTGAGCGAGGCGATTTCACGGTTGAGATCGCGCAGCTCGTCGAGCTTGTCCTGCGTGTCGTAATTGACGTGATAGGCCCAGAAGGCGAGCCCCATGACGAAGACAGACGTGGCGAGATAGGCAAGCAGTCTCAACGGCGTTTCCCCTTCTTCTCTCCGGTCACGAGCGCGGGCAGGCCCAGCTGACTGCGATCAGCCTTGCCGGCCGGCGCCTGCGTGCGCCGCCCCACCCGTAGCCGTGCAGAGCGCGAACGCGGATTCTCGGCCAGTTCCTCTTCGTCCGGACCATCGCCTTTGACGAGAATTTCGAACGCCGGATCAAGGGTTTGCTGAACCGGCGCATAGCGCGACCCGCCACCACCCGTGGAGGAGCGCGCCGCAAAGAAGCGCTTCACCACACGATCCTCAAGCGAGTGGAAGCTGACCACCGCCAGAAGCCCGCCCGGCTTGAGCGCGCGCTCTGCCGCCTCCAACCCCTCGATGAGCTGGCCAAATTCGTCATTCACCGCGATGCGGATGCCCTGGAAACTGCGCGTGGCCGGGTGGCTCTGGCCCGGTTTCGGGCGCGGCAGGCAACGCTCGATCACCTTCACGAGTTGCTGCGTGGTCTCGAAAGGCTGAACCTTGCGCGCCTCGACGATCGCCTTGGCGATCCGGCGCGAGGCGCGTTCCTCGCCGTATTGATAGAGGATATCGGCGAGATCGGCCTCGTCCGTCTCGTTCACCAGATCGGCGGCGGACGGCCCCTCTTGCGACATCCGCATGTCGAGCGGTCCGTCGCGCAGGAAGGAAAACCCGCGCTCGGCCTGATCGAGCTGCATCGACGACACACCAAGATCGAGCACCACCCCGTCGAGCGGTTCTTCGCAATAGGTATCGAGTTCGGAAAACGTGCCTTCGACCAGTTCGAGCCGGTCGCCATATTGTCCACGCCAGCTTTCGGCCATCTCGAACACGGCCGGGTCGCGATCGACCCCGATCACCTTGTCGGCCCCGGCCTCGAGCAGGCCACGCGTGTAGCCGCCCGCGCCGAAAGTACCGTCAAGCCAGATGCCGGAGACAGGCGCGACCGCCCGAAGGAGCGGCCGCAGCAAAACCGGGATATGGGGGGCGTCTGGCAGGGCGTCCCGATCCGACATGGCTCACCCCTGTGACAAAAGGCTGAGCGGGTCGAAATCTTCGCCCTGCTCCTCGACCCACTGGTCGATATTCGCTTCGTCGGCAGCGGCGAAGGTCTCGGGGTTCCAGATTTCGAAGGTCTCGCCCACGCCGGAGAAATAGGCCTCGCTCGACAGGCCGATCTTCGCGCGAAGCGGCGCCGGGATCACCAGGCGACCATCATTGTCGACCTCGGTCGGATGCGATTTCGAAAGCACGAGACGCTGCAGGATCGTGCGCTGCTTCGAGCCGCGCGGAAGCGCCGCGATATCGGCGGCCAGCGCTTCGAAAGCGGCCTGCGTATAGACCTGGAGCATTTTCTGGGTATCGGCGCCGTAGACGATGACCATGCGCGGACGCTCTTTGTTCGGACGGTCGGGGTCGCCCTCCTCGAGCTCACGACGAAACAGCGCGGGGATCGACACGCGACCCTTGCTGTCCACCTTGAAGGTGTATTCGCCTATGAACATGCCCGCCAAAGCGCGCTCCTATCACCTGTCCCGAACCGGGCCGGAGCCCGGAAATGAAAACGGCGGATTGGGCTGCTGCCACTGCCCAATCCGCCGCCCTCGTTCCCATCTCTGGGTATGTCCGACTGCACGCGCCACCTGGGGGGATGTCTGCTCGCTCGCGCGCCGGATCTCTTATTTTCGTGAAGCGGGTGCCTGTATGAAACCTGCGTATCGCCGTGAGGTCTTTATGCCTCTTTGTGTCCTCGCTTCCGATGAATTAGGGATGCCATGGGAATTCATGGCACGCAAGAAAAAATTTGCCGAGAAATGGGAAGAGATCACCCCGAAAGGACATCAGGAACTGAGACCTTCGGGAAAAACATGCTTTATATGGCATGAATTTTCGGGATCAACCCCATATTTAGTGGCAAAGCTCGGGTGGGTTAAGTTCCCAGAGGATTCAAATTTTTTCCAAAAGATCGACCCAAGCACGCCTTTCGTGGCGAAAATATCCCAGGGGCCAAGCCTCAAACCGCCCATCACGAAAGGATGATTTGCCTCGACTCGGCGCGATTTCCCTGTGATTTCCCGATTTTCGCCGCGACTCGCCCCCTCACGTCAGCCACACGCTCCCGTGAATTCCCAGAACAAGATCCCACGAATTCCCGTGAGCCCCCGAAGCGCCGCGCGCAGAATGAGAAAAAAGGCGCCGCGAAGGGCGCCCTTTCGAATCTTCATATGGAATGGATCAGACCGCGCCGCGCGCGATCAATGCCTCCGCAAGCGCCGCATAGGCCTCGGCCGCGGCCCCTTCGCCCGCCGCAGCCGGCGTGCCGGCATCACCCGCGAGCCGCACATCGAGATCAAGCGGCAGCGCACCAAGGAAAGGCAAGCCCAGACGCGCCGCCTCCGCCTCGACCCCGCCCTGACCGAAAGGATGTGCCTCATGCCCGCAATTGGCGCATATATAAGAGGACATGTTCTCGATCAGCCCCAGCACGGGGGCATCGAGCCTGCGGAACATGTCGATCGCCTTCTTCGCATCGAGCAGCGCCACGTCCTGCGGAGTCGACACGACGATCGTTCCATCGAGTTTCGTCTTCTGGCACAGCGTAAGCTGCACATCGCCGGTTCCGGGCGGCAGGTCGATCAAGAGCACGTCGAGCGGGCCGAACTCGTCCCATTTCACCTGGAAAAGCATTTGCTGCATCGCGCCCATCAGCATCGGACCGCGCCAGATCACCGCCTCGTCCTCTTTCAGCATCAGGCCGACCGACATCAGCGCGACGCCATGCGCCTTCAGCGGCAGGATGGTCTGGCCATCGGGCGAAGAGGGCCGCTGCGTTGCTCCCATCATCCTCGGTTGGGACGGGCCATAGATATCGGCATCGAGCAGCCCCACCCTTTTACCCGCTCGCGAAAGCGCTACGGCGAGGTTGGAGCTGACGGTGGATTTGCCCACGCCACCCTTGCCGGAACCGACCGCGATGATCCTGGCCACCCCCGGCACAGGCTGCGGGCCCGATTGGGGCTTGGGATGACCGCCGATTGCCGGGCCGCGCGCCTGTTGCGCCGTCCCGCCCATACCGCGCGGCGGCCCCGCGGGCACCACGATCGTCACGCTCGCCACCCCAGGCAGCGACTTCACCGCCGCTTCGAGCACCGGGCGCATCGCCTCGAGTTCAGCCTGCGGCGCACCCTCGAGCACGAATCTCACAACCCCGTCCTGCACCGCGAGCGCACGCAGAAGATCGCGACTCACCGCGGTTCCGCCCCCCGGCACCTCGACTGCACGCAGCACATCAAGCACCTGCTCCTTGCTCAGAGCCATGCAAACCCTCCGATTCCCCGGACTGTTAGCGTCCGTCAAAATGGTCAATTCGCCGGGAACTGTGGCGTTTTTGCCGCGCAGTTCAAGCGCATTCCTGTCTAAACCGACAGGTTCAGATGCGAACATGCATCCGAAGCGCACGTTTCTTGCGCATATGCCTCGGAAATGGGTCAGAATCATTCATGCATTTTCTGCATGGCGGCATTGAGGCCTCGGCGCATTGTGCACCCGCAGCATTCAGCCCATCTTAGGGACAACGCGACAGAAAGCGCAGTGACGAATTCGGGCCCAGAAGCGGGAAAACGCACAGGGCCCCGTACGAGAAAAGAAGAGGCGAAGACGATGGCACTCGTTCACGACATCCAACTGAGCGAAAGCGGCTTCTCGAAGCTCAAGGCAAAACTCTCCGACGCCATGGCGCGTCGCAAGGTGTACCGTCAGACGCTCAACGAACTCCGCTCGCTGTCCTCCCGCGAGCTCGACGATCTCGGGATGCATCGCTCGATGATCACCCGCGTGGCCTATGAGGCCGCATACGGCAAGTAATTGATTTCCGAAGCCCCTCTCCTCCTCCCTGGGGCTTAGGAACTCGGCGGCGCCCTCCTCCTCCTCCCTGAGGGCGCCGCCATCCAGACCATACCGGCCCCGCGCGGCGAGACGCTGCGATGCCGGAACCGAGCTGCCCGGGTCTCTCTCCTCCTCCCTGAGACCCGCGCTGAGCAGGCGGCGACCTCTCTCCTCCTCCCTGAGGTCGCCGCCTACAATCAGCGCGCAGGTGCGACAGGCTGTCGCATGCTGCGGTGCAGCACTTGATATGCGGACCAAAGGGTCCAAACTGAGGATAAGAATGCGAAAGGTCCTCTCCTCCTCCCTGGACCGATCGTTTTGGCGGCACCCTCCTCCTCCTCCCTGAGGGTGCCGCCCACCAGATACCGAAGGCCCTATCCTCCTCCCTGGGCCCAAGGGTAAGACGCTGCTTCTTCCTCCTCCCTGAAGCGGCGTCGGACATGCCGAAGGGTCTCTCCTCCTCCCTGAGACCCAAGGTAGCAAAGAGACGGCGGCGCCCCTCCTCCTCCCTGGGCGCCGCCGTTTTCTTTTCTCGCCATGCGGAGAGGTCGAGGGGGCCCTGCCCCCGCGCCGTGCGGCGCCCCCCGAGATATTTGGATCAAGAAGAAGGCCCGCGCTTCGGGATTGCCCTCACGCGCGGCGCAGGGCAGGAAGGAGCGCAAGGAGGCCCGCCGATGCTGTCTTATCAACACGCCTATCACGCCGGAAATCTCGCCGATGTGCACAAGCACGCACTGCTGGCCTCGGCGCTCGACTACCTCACGCGCAAGGACAAGCCGTTGAGTTACCTCGAGACCCATGCCGGGCGCGGGCTCTATGCGCTGGATGCGGCCGAGGCGGTGAAAACGGGCGAGGCGGCGGCGGGGATCGCACGGATCGAGGGCTTGGGCTGGTTTGCGCCCGATCACCCCTATATGCGGGCGCTCGCCACGGTTCGGGCCAAGCATGGGCCGCAAGCCTATCCGGGCTCGCCGCTGGTGGCCATGGCGCTCTTGCGGGACATCGACACGATCCAGCTTTGCGAGCTGCATCCGAAGGAATTCACCGCGTTGCGCCAGGCTGTGGGGCGCAAGATCACCGTTCACAAGGCAGACGGGCGCGAGATGGCTCTGGCGCTCACGCCCCCCACCCCGCGCCGCGGCCTGATGCTGATCGATCCGAGCTTCGAGGAGAAGGCGGATTATGTCGCGATGCCGAAGCTGATCGGGCAGGTCGCGAAAAAGTGGAACGTCGGGATCATCGCATTGTGGTACCCGGTTCTGGCCTCGGGCGCACAGGAGGGGATGGTCGCCGCATTGCGCGGCGCTTTCCCCGAGGCACTGAGCCACGAGGTGCGCTTCCCCCCCGCGCGCGAAGGCCATGGCATGATCGGCTCGGGTATGTTCGTGGTGAATCCGCCCTTCGGACTTGCGGGCGAGGCAGAGCGGCTCTCAGCCCGTTTTGCCGCCTTGTGAGGCAAGGAAAGCCTCGAACGCCTTGAGGGTGCGGGTCGAGACATGGTGCTCAATCCCTTCGGCATCGAGCTCGGCCAGATCCTCGGGCACCCCCACGGCGCGTAGAAGCGCCACGACGGTTCGGTGCCGCGCGCGCACCTGCTCGGCCAATGCCTCGCCGGCTTCGGTCAGGAACACCCCGCGATAGGGACGTGAGACCGCCAGTCCCTCCCGCTTGAGCCGCGCAACGGCCTTCGTGGCCGTCGGATGAGCCACGCCGAGCCGCGCCGCGATTTCGGTGATCCGAGCTTCGCCGAATTCGGCCGCCAGATCCGCGATCATCTCGACATAATCCTCCAGCAACGCCCGGGAGGCGCGCTCACGGGCACGGTTGAAGCCCTTGATCTGAGAGGGGTCGGTTTCGCTCATCGCTCCTGTCTCGCCGGGTGCCTGATGCGGGGGCCGCCCGCATAGCGCAGCGCCTGCCGGAAGCCAAGGAAAAGGATGACGCGGGCACTCCTCCCAAGTCAACGTAATTTAGCCCCTTGCGAAATTTGTAGCCAAGGCTACATTTCGCAAGCGCAGCAACAGGAGACCCGGGCAATGAACAGTCGCGCAGGACAGGGAATGAGTGACAGGACACGGTCGGCCATGGCCGAGGTTCTGGCCGGATCGCCCCGGCGCGGTGCGATGTGGCTTTTCTTCGGCCCTGCCGTGATCGCTTCGGTCGCCTATATGGATCCCGGCAATTACGCGACGAATATCGGGGCGGGCGCGGGTTATGGATACAAGCTCCTGTGGGTCGTGCTGGCCGCGAACCTGATCGCGATGCTCTTCCAGGGGATCTCGGCGCGGGTCGGGATCGTCACGGGCAAGAACCTGGCCGAACTGTCGCGCGAGAATTTCTCGAAACCCGTCACGATCGCGATGTGGATCGTCTCGGAGATTGCCGCGATGGCGACCGATCTTGCGGAGTTTCTGGGCGGCGCGCTCGGGTTGTCACTGCTGTTTGGCTGGCCGCTGATCTGGGGGATGGGCGTGACGGCGGTGGTCACCTACGCGATCCTGATGTTCGAACGTGGCGGCTTCCGGCCGATGGAGATCGTGATCGGCGCGCTCGTGGCGCTGATCGGGGCCTGTTACCTGGCAGAGATGTTCGTGGCCCCCGTCGATTGGGGCAGCGCACTTGCGGGTCTGACCACCCCCACGATGCCCGATGCCCGCGCCCTGACGATCGCGGTGGGCATCATCGGCGCGACGGTGATGCCGCATGCGATCTTCCTGCATTCAGGTCTGACCCAGCACCGGGCGCTCACCAGCGACCCTGCGCAAAAGGCAAGGTTGGTGAGCTTCTCGAACCGCGAGGTGATCATCGCGCTCGCCGTCGCAGGAATGGTGAACATGGCGATGGTGATCATGGCGGCCTCTGCCTTCCATCAGGGTCATGCCGAAGTGGCCGAGATCGAGACCGCCTATCACACACTGACGCCACTTCTGGGCGGGTTCGCCGCCGCCGCCTTCCTGACCTCGCTGATCGCCTCGGGGATTTCCTCTTCGGTCGTGGGCACGATGGCGGGGCAGATGATCATGCAGGGCTTCATCCGCCGCCACATTCCGGTCTGGTTGCGCCGGGTGATCACGATGGCCCCCGCTTTCGTCGTCGTCTGGCTGGGCGTGAACACGACCGAAGCGCTGGTGATGAGCCAGGTGGTGTTGTCGATCGCTCTGCCCGTCCCGATGGTGGCGCTTCTGGTCTTCGCGCGGCGCCCCGACATCATGGGCCGGTTCGCGATCCGCGGGCCGGTGCTGTGGCTCGCGGTTCTGGGGGCGACGGTGGTACTGGGGCTCAATTTCGTGCTGCTGTGGCAATCGGCGGGACTGCCGGTGCCGGGGCTCGTCGAGTAGGAGCGCGGGCAACTTCGCCGCATCGGCCCATTTCGGCGGGCCAATTTCCGGCGGCGACAAGCCCCGCGACAACTCTGCCTCCCCCGCCCCATTGACAGCCCCGCCCTGCGCGCGCAAAAGGCTCGGGCAACATATATCCCGCAACCGGGCGTTCCGTGGGCGCCAAACCGACGAGGAGGACGACATGTCCCAGATCTCCCTCACCTTCCCTGATGGCAATTCGCGCGAGTACGACGCAGGCGTGACTCCTGCCGAAGTGGCCGCCTCGATCGCGCCCTCGCTGGCGAAGAAAGCGATTTCCGCGCAGGTCAACGGCGCGCATTGGGATCTGCAATGGCCGATCCATGAGGATGCGCAGATCGCGATCAACACGATGGCCGATGACGGCCCCGCGCTGGAGCTGATCCGCCATGACCTCGCCCATATCATGGCCCGCGCGGTGCAGGACCTCTATCCCGGCGTGAAGGTCACGATCGGCCCGGTGCGCGACAATGGCTGGTTTTACGATTTCGACCGCGAAGAGCCCTTCACCCCCGAAGACCTCGGCGCCATCGAAAAGAAGATGCGCGAGATCATCAACGCCCGCGACCCGGTCAAGACCGAGGTCTGGAGCCGCAAACATGCGATCGACCACTACCTGGCCACGAACGAGCCGTACAAGGTCGAGCTGATCAACCGGATCCCGCCCGGCGAGGATATCCGGATGTACTGGCACGGGAACTGGCAGGATCTCTGCCGGGGCCCGCACCTTCAGCATACCGGTCAGGTGCCCGCCGACGCGTTCAAGCTGACCCATGTCGCAGGCGCCTATTGGCTGGGCGACTCGAGCCGCCCGATGCTCCAGCGCATCTATGGCGTGGCGTTTAAGACCAAGAAGGATCTCAACGCCTGGGTCACGATGATGGAGGAGGCCGCCAAGCGCGACCACCGCAAGCTCGGCCGCGAGATGGATCTCTTCCACATGCAGGAAGAGGCGCCGGGCCAGATCTTCTGGCACCCCAACGGCTGGACGATCTACACCGCGCTTCAGGACTACATGCGCCGCAAGCAGCGCGCCGACGGCTATGTCGAAGTGAACACCCCGCAGGTCGTCAACCGCAAGCTCTGGGAAGCCTCGGGCCACTGGGAGAACTATCAGGAGAACATGTTCATCGTCGAAGTCGACGAGGAGCATGCCCGCGAAAAGACGATCAACGCGCTCAAGCCGATGAACTGCCCCTGTCACGTGCAGATCTTCAATCAGGGCGTCAAAAGCTATCGCGACCTGCCGCTGCGCATGGCCGAGTTCGGGTCCTGCGCGCGCTATGAGCCCTCCGGCGCGCTGCACGGCATCATGCGCGTGCGCGGCTTCACGCAGGACGATGCGCATATCTTCTGCACCGAGGACCAGATCGAATCCGAGACGAAGAAATTCATCGAATTCCTCGCCGGGATCTATTCCGACCTAGGCTTCGACGACTGGTCGGTGAAGCTCTCGACCCGACCCGAAAAGCGTATCGGCTCGGAAGAGAGCTGGGACCATGCCGAGGAAAGCCTCGGCAATGCCTGCCGCAATGCCGGTTACGATTACGAGATCCAGGAGGGCGAAGGCGCCTTCTACGGCCCGAAACTGGAATTCACCCTGACCGATGCGATCGGTCGGCAATGGCAGTGCGGCACCCTTCAGGTCGACCCGAACCTGCCCGAGCGCCTCGATGCCGATTACGTGGGGTCGGATGGCGACCGGCATCGTCCGGTCATGCTCCACCGCGCCGTTCTGGGCTCCTTCGAGCGTTTCCTCGGCATTCTGATCGAGAGCCATGCGGGCAAGATGCCGCTCTGGCTCGCCCCGCGTCAGGTCGTGGTCGCCTCGATCGTCTCGGATGCCGATGATTACGTGCGCGAAGTCACCGAGAAGCTCCGTGCCGCGGGCCTGCGCGCCGAGGCCGATACCCGCAACGAGAAGATCAATTACAAGGTCCGCGAGCATTCGCTGGCCAAGGTGCCCTATATCTTCGCGATCGGGATGAAAGAGGTCGAGGAGCGCACCGTTTCGGTCCGCAAGCTCGGCGACACCCGCACTGCGACGGTCGCGCTCGACGAGATCGTGGCCGAACTGGTGGCCGAATCGACCCCGCCGGACCTGCGCGGATAATTGCCGCAAAAACAGGCGGATCGCCAAATTTCACTGGCCTGTGAGGGGGTTGCGCCCCTCACGGATTGTCATTGCATTTTTGCAAAACTCATAGAGACTCGGAAAGCGTGTTTCGCAGACTTTCCTACCGCCTCGCTTCTGTAAAAGGCAGCCGGAAGATCCGAAAGACACTGGCTGCACGGCCCGGCGGCAATCTCGCCCCCGGGAGACTACGAAGGAGAAGACGGTATGGCCACTGGCACCGTGAAATGGTTCAATTCCACCAAGGGCTATGGTTTCATCGCCCCCGACGAAGGCGGCAAGGATGTGTTCGTGCACATCTCGGCGGTCGAGCGTGCGGGCCTCAAGGAACTCGCCGACAACCAGAAAGTGTCGTACGAGCTCCAGTCGGGTCGCGACGGTCGCGCCTCGGCTTCGGATCTGCAACTGCTCTGAGCGTTTGACACAGGTTTGACCCGAACGGCCCGCGCCATTTGCGCGGGTCGTTTGCTTTCGAGCGTCTCAGACGCTCAGAGCCACTCGGCCTGAACCGGCTTCGCCCAGCCCAGCGTGAGTTTGTCGCCCTCGCGGATTACCGGGCGCTTCATCAGCGTCGGATGGGCCCTCAGCAGATCGGCGATGGGCGCCGCGCGCTCTTCCTCGCTCAGAGCGCGCCAAGTGGTCGAGGCGCGGTTGACGATCTTTTCGCCAAACGCCGCTTCGAACTCGGCAATCTCTTCGGTCGTCAGGGGCTCGGCGCGCACGTCGCGAAACTCCACGTCCCGGCCCGCCGCTTCCAGAGCCTTGCGCGCCTTGCGCACCGTGTCACAGGTCGAAATCCCAAAGACGATCATTTACCCCTCCGTCAAAGCGCCATTCTCGAGCCGCAGCACGCGATCCATCTTCGCGGCCAGCTCCAAGTTATGCGTCGCGATCAGCGCCGAAAGTCCCGTTTCGCGCACGAGCCCCATCAGCACGTCGAAGACCGTGTCCGAGGTTGCGGGATCGAGGTTGCCCGTCGGCTCGTCGGCCAAAAGCAGGCTCGGCGCGTTGGCCAGCGCCCGGCAGAAGGCCACACGCTGCTGCTCGCCACCAGAGAGCGCGGAAGGGCGGTGATCCATCCGCGCAGACAGCCCCACCCGGCCAAGAAGATCCGCCGCACGCGCCTCGGCTGCGGATCGGCTCACGCCATTGGCGAGCTGCGGCAAGATAATGTTCTCGGCCGCCGTAAACTCCGGCAGCAGGTGGTGGAACTGGTAGACGAAACCCAGCTTCTCGCGCCGCGCCGCCGTGCGCTTGCCGTCGCGCGCGCCCGACAGATCCTCGCCGTCGATCACCACCCGCCCCGCATCGGGCGTATCCAGGAGCCCCGCGATATGCAGCAGCGTCGACTTGCCCGCGCCCGAAGGCGCAACCAGCGCGGTCACCTGCCCTTTCGGGATCGTGAGGCTCAGGTCGCGCAGCACCGTGATCTCGTTGGGCTTCCCCCGGTTGTAACTCTTCGCGATGCCTTCGCAGATCAGCACGTCATTCATAGCGCAACGCCTCCACCGGGTTCATCCGCGCGGCGCGCCGCGCGGGGAAGATCGTCACGATGAAGCTCAGCGACAGCGACAACGCCACCGCCTTGATCACGTCCAGCGGCTGAAGTTTCGCCGGCAGGTGATAGATCCCACGGATCGACGGATCCCAGACCCCGCCCCCGTTCAGCCAGTTCACGAAACTCATGACGCTGTCGATATTGACCGCGAAAAGCACCCCCAGCGTCAGCCCGGCGATCGTGCCGATCACGCCGGTGAACGCCCCGCAGAGGAAGAACACCCGCAGGATCGAGCCCTGGCTCAGCCCCATCGTGCGCAGGATGCCGATATCGCGGCCCTTGTTCTTGACCAGCATGATCAGCCCCGAGGTGATATTCATCGAGGCGATCAGCACCAGGATCGAGAGGATGATGAACATCACGTTATCCTCGACCGTGAGCGCACGCAGGAAACTGCCCGAAGCATCCTTCCAGGTCCACAGCAGGGTTCCCGGCCCGCTCGCATCGCTGATCGCGGCCTCCCAGCTTTCGACCTCTTCGGGATCGGTCACATCCACGTCGATCTCGTCCGCCCCTCCCTCACGGTTGAAATAGCTCTGCGCCTCGCTGAAGGGCATGTAGAGCCGCGTCTGGTCGATATCGTAGCGCCCCGCCGAGAAGATATAGACGACCTTGTAGGCATTGACCCGCGGGCTCGTCCCAAGCGGCGTCTTCGCACCATTGGGCGAGATCAGCTTGATCGTGTCACCGACCGAGACGCCCAGATCGCGCGCCATCCCGATCCCCATCGCGATCCCTGCACCGAAATCGTCGATATCGCCCTGCGCATCCTCGGAATGGGCGATATTGGGAATGTTCTTCAGATCGCTCAACGCCAACCCGTAGACATCGCCCACGTTCGAGCGCTCGCCGAAACTCACCATCGCCTGACCACGCACCGCAGGCGCGGCGCTCACCACGCCCGGGATCGCCTTGATGCGCTCGGTGCGCTCCGTGTAATCGCGGATCAGCCGCGAATAGACCCCAGATCCCTCCACCACCTCGGTCGGCGCGGAATAGACGGTGATCTGCGGGTTCGAGCCGACGATGGTGCCGACGAACTCGGCGCGAAACCCTGCGCGCACCGCAAGCGTCGCAATCAGCGCGGCCACGCCCAGCGTGATGCCGATGAGCGAAATCCAGGTCATCACCGACACGCCCCCTTCGGCGCGACGCGCGCGCAGGTAACGCCAGGCGATCATGAACTCGAAACGGGAAAACGGGGCAGTGCGTGCGGCCATCGGCTCCATCCACCAAAATTCGGCGCAAGCTGGCGCGGCTGGTCCGAAAGGTCAAGGCCGCACGCCCCGTCTTGGCGGGTGCACGCCTCTTCATCTTGCCCGAAATACATCGGGGGGCGCGTCAGCGCGGGGGCAGCGCCCCCTCAACGGCAGGTCAGCGTGGCCGGCACCTGTGCCAGAAGCGGCGCCATCTGCGCTGCCATCCCGGCCGGATAATCGGTCTGCACCGAGGCGAGCAGCGCCCCGCTTGCGCAATCGAGCCGCTCGGTCTGGTGCAGTGTCACCTTTCCGAAAGCATCTTGCGAGCGGATCGCGAAACCGGCCGTGCCCTGGTCGTCGCTCAGAACCGTCTCGCCATCGAGCAGGATCGCGCGCAGGAGCTGGTCATGGGCCGCGTCCAGATCCGAACCGTTGTCGGCATGGGCCCGCAGCGCCACATGAGGCGCTTTGTGTGGATCGATCCCGGGCGCCGAGAACAACACCCCGCCACCGGGCATCGTATCCGAGACCCAGCCTTGCGGCACCTGCGCGGCGATGCCCAGATCCGCATCGGACCACGCGACCAGACCGCCCGCCTGCGCGGCCCCTGCAAGAAGGAGCCCCGCGACCAGCGCGACGATCGGATCAGAGCGCCGCATAGATCCCCGCGACCTTCTCGACCGCCTCTTCCGCCGACATCTCTTCGCTCTCGCCGGTACGGCGGCAGGTGAGTTCCACCTTGTTCGCCGCAATCCCGCGCGGCCCGACGGTGATGCGCCAGGGCAGACCGATCAGGTCCATCGTCGCGAATTTCGCCCCCGCCCGTTCCTCGCGGTCGTCATAGAGCGGGTCGAGCCCGTGCTCGACAAAGGCGCGATACAGAGCCTCGCAGGCGGAATCGCAGCTCACATCACCCTGCTTGAGGTTCACGATCCCGACATGGAACGGCGTGACGCCCTCGGGCCAGATGATGCCCTTCTCGTCGTGGTTCGCCTCGATCAGCGCGCCGACGAGACGGCTCACCCCGATCCCGTGCGAGCCCATGTGGACCGGCACCTTGCCCTGATCGGGGGTGTTCACGGTCGCGCCCATCGGCTCGGAATACTTGGTGCCGAAATAGAAGATCTGCCCGACCTCGATACCGCGGCCGACCTTGCGACGGTCTTCGGGGATCTCGTTGAAGAGCGCCTCGTCATGGGTCTCGTCGGTGCGGGCGTAAAGGGTGGTGAACTCTTCGCAGATGCCCGCCACCTCGTCGCGATTGTCGTAATCGACTTCGCGCTTGCCCAGTTTCAGCTCGGGCACCTTGGCGTCGTAGAACACTTCCGACTCGCCCGTCTCGGCCAGCACGAGGAATTCATGCGTATCGTCACCCCCGATCGGGCCGCTATCGGCGCGCATCGGGATCGCGGTGAGGCCCATGCGCTCATAGGTGCGCAGGTAGCTGACCATGTGGCGGTTATAGGCGTGCAGCGCGTCTTCCTTGGTCAGGTCGAAATTGTAGCCGTCCTTCATCAGGAATTCGCGGCCGCGCATCACGCCAAAACGCGGACGCACCTCGTCGCGGAATTTCCACTGGATGTGGTAGAGCGTCAGCGGCAGCGACTTGTAGCTTTCCACATGGCTGCGGAAGATGTCGGTGATCATCTCTTCGTTGGTGGGACCATAGAGCATGTCGCGGTCGTGGCGATCCTTGATGCGCAGCATCTCGGGGCCATAGGCGTCGTAACGACCCGATTCCTGCCACAGAGTCGCGGGCTGGAGTGTCGGCATCAGCAGCGGAATATGGCCCGCGCGGATCTGCTCTTCATGCACGATCTGCTCGATCCGGCGCAGCACCTTGTAGCCCAGCGGCAGCCAGGAATAGATCCCGGCCTGCTGTTGCTTGACCATGCCCGCGCGCAGCATCAGGCGGTGCGAGGCGATCTGCGCCTCGGCGGGCGTTTCTTTCAGAACGGGGAGAAAGTAGCGGGACAGGCGCATGGCGGTCCTTTGAGCGTTGAGGTCCTATGTTGCGCTTGGCCTAGAGGAAATGGGGGGATTGGGCAAGATGGCTAACCGCGCAAGGCGACCTCGTAGCGCGGGTCCCGCACCCATCCCTTTGTTTCGAGAGAGACCTCTAGATAGCGCTCGAACTGCTCGCGCGGCAGATTGTAAGGGGTCGGCGGATGATGCCAGTATTCGAGCACCCTCAGTGGCACAGAGTTCATTGTCGGCCCGGGACCGCAGCAGTCTATATTGGGCGGATCGCCGTAATGCAGAAGCCCTGCCTCAATGATTTCGGCAAGTCGCATAAGCTCTCCGCCCGCTGCGTTTCGCAGCCGTGGCGGTTGCATGTTCAGTTCCGAGAAGGCGACCTGAAAACTGTGCCGGCAAGCCTGGCAGCAAATCTCAGCCAAGGCCGTCTCTTTTGCATAGACATTCGCCACCGAGAGCGGAGAGAAACGCCCCCAGCGCGGCACGGCATTTTCGTCGAACCAGTCGGGTGGGGCGACGATACGAGAAAGAATGTCTTTATAGTGGTTATGCATACGGCCTCCGAAATATCCCAACCTTTGTAAATATAACGAGCCTAACGCCCCTCCCCCACGCTCAAAAGTCCCCTTCCGTGGTAGAATAGCTCATCTCACCTCGACCCTCGGCGCGGGGTGACCAGCCCCGGGCCGAGGCCGATCCTTGGCACTCCAAACAAGCCCCCCAAGGTGCGGCTGCCTGTGGCCCGGCGCCGTGACGCACGGCGCGTTCGCCGCTAAAGGCTTCCACTGGAAGCCTTTCGAGACGCGGCTCACCCCTTGATTTCCCTCGCCGTTTCGCCACGTTAGGACAACGCCCTTTCGCAAAGGAGCCGCAATGGCCCTGCCTGTTCGCCAGCAGATCACCTATTGGACCGTCGCCACGCTGGTGCTTGTGTTCTCGCTGTGGTGGCTGGGCAATGTGATCCTGCCCTTCATCATGGGCGGTGCGATCGCCTATTTCCTCGACCCGCTGGCCGACCGGCTGGAAAAGCTCGGTCTGTCGCGGGCGGCCTCGACGGCGATCATCGCGCTGATCGCGGTGCTGGTCTTCGTGGTGCTGTCGCTGGCCATCGTGCCGATGCTGGTGCGCCAGCTCGGCCAGCTCGTGGCGCTGGCGCCCGATCTGCTGCGCTCGTTCCAGGGCTTCCTGAACGAGCGTTTCCCGGACCTTTTGCAGAACTCCGTGGTCAATGACACGCTCAATTCGCTGGGCAACGCGATCAAGTCGCGCGGCGGAGAGCTGGCTGCGACGGTGCTGAGTTCGGCGATGACGGTGGTCAATATCGTCGTCTTCATCGTCGTGGTGCCGGTGGTGGCCTTCTACATGCTGCTCGACTGGGACCGGATGGTGGCCAAGATCGATGCCTGGCTGCCGCGCGATCATGTCGACACGATCCGCCAGATCGCCCGCGATATCGACCGGGTGCTGTCGGGCTTCGTGCGCGGGCAGGTCACGGTCTGCCTCGTGCTCGGCACTTTCTACGCGGTGGCGCTGATGGCGGCGGGACTCGATTTCGGGCTGCTCGTGGGCTCGGTTGCCGGTGCGCTGACCTTCATTCCCTATATCGGCGCGATCATAGGCGGTACGCTCGCGATCGGGCTGGCGCTGTTCCAGTTCTGGGGCGAATGGCTCAATATCGGGATCGTCGCGGGCATTTTCGCGCTTGGCCAGTTTCTCGAAGGCAATTTCGTGACGCCGAAACTCGTCGGCGATTCCGTGGGGCTTCATCCTCTCTGGCTGATCTTCGCGCTTTCCGCCTTCGGCACGCTCTTCGGTTTCGTCGGAATGCTGGTCGCGGTGCCGGTCGCGGCGGTGATCGGAGTGGTTGCGCGTTTCTTCATTGACCAATATCTGCATGGGGCGCTCTATCGCGGCCTGTCGGCGCAAAGCCTTCCAGCGGAGACAGGGACCGGCACGGGCGCAGCCGAGACGAGCGACAACGAGAGCTGAAATGGCCGAGCAGTTGACCTTCCCGCTGCATCTGCGTTCCGCGCAGGGGCGCGAGGACTTCTTCATCGCCCCCGCGAATGCGCTGGCGCTGACCACGCTGGACAGCCCAGAGGCCTGGCCGCTGGGGCGGATGATCCTGATCGGGCCCGAGGGAGCGGGCAAGACGCATCTCGCCGCGATCTGGGCCGACGAGCACGGAGCGGACGTGCTCCGCGCCCGCGATCTCACCGAAGACATGGCCCCCGACCTGGTCGCCCAGGGTGCGGCGGTGATCGAGGATGCCGAAGCGATCGCGCAAAGTCCCGAGCATCAGCGCGCGCTCTTTCACCTGCATAACCTGATGCAGGCCGAGGGCGGGCAACTGCTGCTGACCGCACGCACGCCGCCGCGCGACTGGGGCCTCACCCTACCCGACCTGATCAGCCGGATGGAAGCGACCGCGACGGTGCGCATCACGCCCCCCGATGACGCGCTTCTGGCCGCGGTTCTGGTCAAGCTGTTTGCCGACCGCCAGCTGACCGTGGCGCCGAACCTGATCTCGTGGCTGGTGACGCGGATGGACCGCTCGCTTGCTACCGCGCGCAAGCTGGTCGCCGCGCTCGACCGGCAGGCGCTCGCGCAGCGTCGCGCGATCACCCAAAGGCTCGCCGCAGAGGTGCTGGACAGTCTCGACTGAGCCGCGCAAACTGTCACGCAGGCATTACAAACTCCAACGATAAGCGCGCCATGACACAAGCCGATTTCCTCAAGTCCCCCTTCCCGACCCCGATCACGCTGCCCGAAGCGGAGATCACCGGACCGGGGCGTTTCTTCAACCGCGAACTGAGCTGGCTTGCCTTCAACTGGCGGGTGCTGGAAGAGGCGCGCAATCCGCGTGTGCCCCTTCTCGAGCGGGTGCGGTTCCTGTCGATCTCGGCCACCAACCTCGATGAATTCTATACCGTGCGCGTGGCCGGCCTGATGGAGCTGGTACGCGAGGGCAACGTGAACTCTTCCGACGACGGGCTGTCGCCGGCCGAGCAGCTCGAGAAGATCAACGCCAATGCTCGCCGCCTGATGGATACGCAGCAGGCGACATGGTCGGCGCTCAAGCGCGAGATGGAACGCGAGGGGATCCATGTCGTGTCGCGCTCGCGGCTGACCAAGCGCGACCTCGACTTTCTTTCGGATCACTTCCTCAACAAGGTCTTCCCGGTGCTCTCGCCACTGGCGATCGACCCGGCGCACCCCTTCCCCTTCATCCCCAATACGGGCTTCTGCCTCGCGCTCGAGCTGGAGCGCGACAACGATCATCGCCGCCTGCAGGCTCTGCTGCCGATCCCGCAGCAGATCGACCGCTTCGTGCGCCTGCCCGGTGAAGCCCGCTTCCTGCCGCTCGAACAGCTCCTGATGCTGCATCTCGGCTCGCTCTTTCCGGGCTACAAGGATGTGGGCTCGTGCTCGTTCCGGGTGCTGCGTGACAGCGATCTCGAAGTCGAGGACGAGGCCGAAGACCTCGTGCGCGAATTCGAAACCGCACTCAAGCGCCGCCGTCGGGGCCAGGTCATCCGCATGTCGGTCTCGGCCGGCGCGCCCGAGGACCTGCAAGCGCTCGTGATGCGCGAATTGCACGTCGCTCCCGAGGACGTGGTCGAGGAAAAGGGGCTCGTCGGCATCGCTGATGTGAAGGAACTGGTTCTGGGCGAGCGCCCCGACCTGCTCTGGCCGCCCTTCACCCCGCGCGTGCCCGAACGCGTGCAGGACCACGAGGGCGACATGTTCGCCGCAATCAAGCAGAAGGACATCCTTCTGCATCACCCCTATGAGACCTTCGACCTCGTGGTGCGCTTCCTCGATCAGGCCGCCAACGATCCGAACGTGCTGGCGATCAAGCAGACGCTCTATCGCACCTCGAAGGACAGCCCGATCGTCTCGTCACTTTGCGAGGCCGCCGAGAACGGCAAGTCGGTTACTGCATTGGTCGAACTGAAAGCGCGCTTCGACGAGGCCGCGAACATCCGCCAGTCGCGCCGGCTGGAGCGCTCGGGCGCGCATGTCGTCTACGGCTTCATCAACTACAAGACCCATGCCAAGATCTCGACCGTGGTGCGCCGCGAGGGCGACCAGCTCGTGACCTATACCCACTACGGCACCGGCAACTACCACCCGATCACCGCGAAGATCTACACGGACCTGAGCTTCTTCACCTGCGACGCGGCGCTGGGGCGCGATGCGACCAAGGTGTTCAATTACCTCTCGGGCTATGTGCAGCCCGAAGGGCTTGAAAACCTCGCGATCTCGCCGATCTCGCTCAAGCCGCGCCTGCTCGAGCTGATCGCGCGCGAGGCCGAGAACGCGCGGCAGGGCAAGCCCGCCGAGATCTGGGCGAAGATGAACTCGCTGATCGAATCCGAAGTGATCGACGCGCTCTATGCCGCCAGTCAGGCGGGGGTGAAGATCTCGCTCGTGATCCGCGGCATCTGCGGCATTCGCCCGGGCATCAAGGGCCTGTCCGAAAACATCCGGGTGAAATCCATCGTCGGGCGTTTCCTTGAACATTCGCGCATCGTCTGCTTCGGCAATGGCCACAGCCTGCCCTCGAACGAGGCGCGCGTGTTCTTCTCCTCAGCCGACTGGATGGGGCGCAACCTCAACCGCCGGGTCGAGACGCTGATCGAGGCGAAGAACCCCACCGTGAAAGCGCAGATCGTCGGCCAGATCATGTCCGCGAACATGGCCGACGAGGCGCAGAGCTGGATCCTGCAACCCGACGGCAAGTTCATCCGCCACCTGCCCGAGGGCAAGGAGGATCTCTTCTCCTGCCACCGGTTCTTCATGGAATATCCCTCGCTCTCGGGCCGGGGTTCCGCAGGGGCACAGGACGTTCCGAAACTTGCCCACAGCTTCGACTAGCCCTAGCGTGGGGCCGGACGACTCACTCGGACGGGCTCGATGACGAAAAACAAGGCGCCGCTGGAACTTGCCGATGGCGACGATTGGGATCCCTTTGGTCAGCCGCTCTTCGACGATCCGTCCGTGCGCGCGCTTTCGCGCGTCGGCGTCGTCGATATCGGATCGAACTCGATCCGCATGGTGGTCTTCGACGGGGCGGCCCGCAGCCCGGCTTATTTCTTCAACGAAAAGGTAATGGCGGGCCTCGGTCAGGGGCTGGCCGAGACCGGTCGGCTCAATCCCGAGGGGCGCGCGCGCGGCCTTGTGGCGCTCAAACGCTTCGCCGCCCTTGCCGAAGGGATGGATATCGGCCCGCTCACCTGCGTTGCGACCGCCGCGATGCGCGATGCCGAGGACGGCCCCGAGTATCACGCGCAGATCGAGAAAGAGACCGGCCTCAAGGTCCATGTGATCGACGGGATCGAGGAGGCGAGGCTCTCGGCGCAGGGCGTGCTTCTGGGCTGGCCCGAGGCCGAGGGGCTTGTCTGCGACATCGGCGGCAACTCGATGGAGCTGGCCGAGATCCGCGCCGGGAAGGTCTGGCGCCGCGCCACCTCGCAACTCGGCCCGTTCCGCCTGCAACAGATCGAGGGCGGCAAGAAGGCCGTCACCGCGCATATCCAGGCCACGATGGCCGAGCTTGCCGCACAGGTCGGCACCGATCACGAACGCATCTACCTCGTGGGTGGCTCGTGGCGCGCGATCGCACGGCTCGACATGGAGCGGCGCGGCTATCCGCTGCTGGTTTTGCACGAATACCGGATGGACCCCGAGGGGTTGGTGGAGACGATCGACTGGATCGCCAAATCCGACAACGAGAAGCTGCGGGCCAAGACCGGCACCTCCTCCGCGCGGATGGAGCTGGTCCCGCTTGCCACGCAAGTGCTGCGCGAGCTGATCGAGACCTTCCAGCCCAAGGAGATCGACGTCTCGGCCTACGGTATCCGCGAGGGTCTGCTCTACGAGCAGATGCCCGAGCGCCTGCGCCGCCGTGACCCATTGGTCGAGGCTGCCCGCCATACCGAGCGCGTGATGAGCCGGATGCCCGGATTTGGCAAGAAACTGCACGCCTTCATCGAGCCGATCTTCGGTCCGCTGCCGCCCGAGAAATTCCGCCTCGTGCGCGCCGCCTGCCTACTTCACGACACGACGTGGCGCACGCATCCCGATTACCGCGCCGAGGCCTGTTTCGAGAATGTCACCCGCGCGAATTACTCGGCCATGTCCCATGCCGAGCGGATCTGGCTCGGAGTGGCGCTCCTGCACCGTTACAAGAACTCTCGCAACGGCTCGCGCCTTGAACCGTTCCTGCCCCTGCTGAGCGACGAGGACATTCAGGAAGCAGAGGTGCTGGGCAAGGCGATGCGCTTCGGATCGATGTTCGCGACCCACAGCCCCGGCGACGCCGGAGAGCTCCAATATTCGGCCAAGAAGGGCGTTCTGGAGCTGAAGCTGACCAAGCGCGGCACCGCACTTTTCGGAGAGGTCGCCGAGGCGCGTTTCCGCTCTCTTGCCAATGCGCTCAAAGCCGAGGCGAAGATCTCGTGACATAGATCGCGACGCGGTCTGGACTGCTGTTCCGCGGCCGCTGCGTCAACCAGCGCAGGATCGCGGCTGCGGGGCAAGGACGCCTTGGCGCTTGAGAAATTGCTCAACCTCGCGATAGGTTGCTCACTGGACATGGGGAGCGAAGGGACGTGGACATGGGCGCAGCCATCGAGCTCGTCATCTTCGATTGCGACGGGGTGCTGATCGACAGCGAGGTGATCAGCGCGCGGATGCTGATTGCCGAACTGGCTGAACATGGCATCGAGATCGACATGGGCTTTGTCGCCCGGAACTTTCTCGGGCGCAGCTATCCGGTGGTGCTCCAGCGCGTGCGCGAGGAATTCGGCATCACGCTCCCCGACCAGTTCGAAGCCGATTACCGCGCCCGTCTCCTGGTGGCGTTCGAGCGCGATCTGAAGATCATGCCGGGGGTTGCCGAGGTGCTCTCGCGGCTGGCGGTGCCGTTTTGCGCCGCGACCTCTTCAAGCCCCGCACGCGTGGCGCGCTCGCTCCAGCTCACCGGGCTTTCCGAAGCTTTCGCGGGCCGCATCTTCACCGCCTCGCAGGTCGCAAATGGCAAGCCCGCCCCCGATCTCTTTCTCCACGCCGCAGCCCAGATGGGCGCGGAACCTGCGCGCTGCCTCGTGATCGAAGACAGCCTGATGGGCCTGCGCGCAGGCCAGGCAGCCGGGATGCGTCTGTGCCATTTCACCGGCGGCAGCCACATGAGCGATGTACACCTGCCGGAGGGCATGCCGCCTCCCGAGGTGACACTTGGTGGCTTTTCGCGCTTTTTCGTGCAATTCCCGGAGTTGCAAGCGAAGGAGCCCGCCCGCTGATGAAAAAGCCCCTGCCCGATCCCGAGGAAAGCGCGACCGATGCGGCAGCGCGTGCGGCCTGGCTCTATTATGTCGGCGGGCTGACCCAGGATCAGATCGCGACAGAGCTTGGCGTCTCGCGCCAGCGCGCCCAGCGCCTTGTTTCCAAGGCCATGGCGGAGGGGCTGATCCATGTCCGGCTGGAGCATCGCATCGCCGGATGCCTCGCGCTCGAGGCCGAACTGAAACGGCGCTATGACCTGAAAACCGTCCGTGTCGCCCCGCGCTTGGGTGAGGGCGCCGATCCCACCCATGCGATCGCCCCCGTCGCGGCGAGCGTGATGGAGCGTTTCCTGCGCCAGCCCGAACCGCAGACGATCGCGCTTGGCACCGGGCGCGCGCTGCGCGCGATGGTCGAAGAATTGCCGAAGATCAATTGCGAGCAGCACAAGCTCGTTTCCCTGATCGGCAACATCTCTCCCGACGGGACCGCGTCGAATTATGACGTGATCATGCGGGCGGCCGACAAGCTGAACGCACGCCACTACCCGATGCCCCTGCCGGTGCTGCTCGACGACCCTGAGATCCGGCGCAGTTTCTACGCGCTGCCGCAGCTCAAGATCGTCGCATTGCTCGCGGCAGAGGCCGATGTGACCTTCGTGGGCGTCGGCCAGATGAGCGAGAGCGCGCCGCTTTACGTCGACGGGTTCATCTCGGCCGATGATCTGCGCGAGGAGCGCGCGCTTGGCGCTGTGGGCGAGATCGCCTCCTGGTGCTTCGATTCGCAGGGGCGTTTTCTCGAAAGCCGCCTGTCGCGACGTGTTGGCGGCTTGCGCCCGGGTGGGCGCGAGGGGGCTCACACGATCGGGATCGCTGCGGGCCCCGAGAAGGTCACCCCCCTGCGCGCGGCGCTAAAGGGACGCCTGCTCAACGGGTTGGTGACGTCCGAACAAACCGCCGAGGCGCTTCTCTCCTAATCTCTTCTCCCACGAACCGGAGGGTTTTCGAAAAGGGAGTTGACAGAAAATCGCACATGAGTGAGCATTCGCTCATACTCTGGGCATCTGCTCGGATTCTTTGGGAGGAGAAACATGACAATGAAATTTCGCGCGCTCGCGGGCGCGTGCGTCCTTGGCTTGACCGCCAGCGGCGCAATGGCAGAGACCACCATCACCGTCGCGACCGTAAACAACGGCGACATGATCCGCATGCAGGGATTGATGGATGACTTCTACGCCGCGCATCCCGACATCAAGGTGAACTGGGTCACCATGGAAGAGAACGTCCTGCGCCAGAAGGTGACGACGGACGTGGCGACCAAGGCTGGTCAGTATGACGTGATGACCATCGGCACCTACGAGGTTCCGATCTGGGGCAAGCAGGGCTGGCTCGTGGCTCTCGACAATCTGCCCGACAGCTATGACGTGAACGACCTTTTGCCGGCGATCCGCTCGGGCCTGACGGTGGATGATCACCTCTACGCCCTGCCCTTCTATGGCGAGAGCTCCTTCACCATGTATCGCAAGGACCTGATGGAGAAGGCCGGGCTCACGATGCCCGAGGACCCGACCTGGGCCGACATCGAGAAAGCCGCCGCCGCGATGACCGACAAGGAAGCGGGCATCTACGGCATCTGCCTGCGCGGCAAGGCCGGCTGGGGCGAGAACATGGCTTTCCTCTCGGCGATGGACAACTCGATGGGTGGCCGCTGGTTCGACATGGACTGGAACCCGCAGTTCAACACGCCGGAGTGGAAGAACACCCTCACCACCTATCTGAACCTGATGAACGAATACGGCCCGCCCGGCGCCTCGTCGAACGGCTTCAACGAGAACCTGGCGCTGTTCCAGCAGGGCAAGTGCGGCATGTGGATGGACGCAACCGTCGCGGCCTCCTTCGTGACCAACCCCAAGGACAGCAAGGTCGCCGATCAGGTCGGCTTCGCGATGGCCCCGCACAAGGATGGCGTGGCGAAGAACGGCAACTGGCTTTGGGCCTGGACGCTGGCGATCCCGGCGGGCACTCAGAAGGAAGACGCCGCGAAGACCTTCATCGAATGGGCGACCTCGAAGGAATACACCGCGCTCGTCGCCTCGAAAGAAGGTTGGGCGAACGTGCCCCCGGGCACCCGCACCTCGCTCTACGAGAACCCCGACTACACCAGCGCGGCGCCTTTCGCGGATCTGACGCTGAAGTCGATCAACGCGGCTGATCCGAAGAGCCCCTCGGTGCAGGACGTGCCCTATACCGGCGTGCAATTCGTCGCGATCCCCGAGTTCCAGGCGATCGGCACCGCTGTCGGCCAGCAGTTCTCGGCGGCCCTCGCGGGTCAGATCACGGCCGATCAGGCGCTTCAGAACGCGCAGTCCCTGACCGAGCGTGAAATGAAGAAGGCAGGCTACATCAAGTAAGCCGCCCACCCCGGCGGGGCCGCCCCATACCGGCCCCGCCACCAAATTCTGCCGTCAAACGAGGGAGGGGGAGATGGCCACCAAGCATTCACGCGCCGCATCGCGGCTGATGATCTCACCGGCAGTCCTGCTGCTGCTGGGCTGGATGATCGTCCCGCTGTCGATGACGATCTACTTCTCGTTCCTCAACTACAACCTGTTGATGCCGGGCGCGCATAACTTCATCGGCTTCGACAATTACAAGTATTTCCTCACCGATCCCGCCTTCACCACCGCGTTGATCAATACGCTGGTGCTGGTCGGGGGCGTCCTCCTCATCACCACGGTCGGCGGTACGCTGCTGGCGCTGCTCCTCGATCAGCCGATCTGGGGACAGGGGATCGTCAGGGTCCTGGTGATCGCCCCCTTCTTCGTCATGCCCACCGTCTCGGCGCTGGTCTGGAAGAACATGTTCATGAACCCGGTGAACGGGCTCTTCGGCTGGATCGCGACCTCGCTCGGGCTGCCGCCCTTCGATTTCCTCGCCCATGCGCCGCTGTTCTCGGTCATCATGATCGTGGCCTGGCAATGGCTGCCCTTCTCGACGCTGATCCTGCTGACCGCGCTGCAATCGCTTGATAGCGAGCAGATGGAAGCGGCCGAGATGGACGGGGCCGGGGCGATCTCGCGCTTCGTCTATATCACCGTGCCGCACCTGGCGCGCGCGACGACCGTGGTCATCCTGATCCAGACGATCTTCCTGCTCTCGGTCTTCGCCGAGATCCTGGTGACCACGAATGGCGGGCCCGGTACGGCCTCGACCAACCTGACCTATCTCGTCTACGCCCAGTCGCTGCTGCAATTCGACGTGGGCGGAGGCTCCGCCGGCGGCATCATTGCCGTCATCCTCGCCAATATCGTTGCGATCTTCCTGATGCGGATGATCGGCAAGAACCTCGACGCGTGAGGAGGATATCATGGCTCGCAGAGTTTCCACCCGCCGCCGCGTGATCGTGACCGCCATCGCCTGGGCCGTGGCCTTCCTGATCTTCTTCCCGATCCTGTGGACCTTCCTGACCTCGTTCAAGACCGAAGGGGAGGCCGTGGCCACGCCACCGCATTTCCTCTTCTTCAACTGGACGCTGGAGAACTACATCGAGGTCAACGAGCGCTCGGACTACTTCCTGCATTTCATGAACTCGGTGGTGATCTCGGTCGGCTCGACCGTGCTCGGGCTGATCATCGCGATCCCCGCCGCCTGGTCGATGGCCTTCGTGCCCGGAAAGCGCACCAAGGACGTGCTGATGTGGATGCTCTCGACCAAGATGCTTCCGCCGGTGGGCGTGCTGATCCCGATCTTCCTGCTGTTCAAGAACACCGGGCTGATGGATACGCGCACGGGTCTGGTGATCATCCTGACCCTGATCGACCTGCCGATCATCGTCTGGATGCTCTACACCTATTTCAAGGAAATCCCCGGCGAGATCCTCGAAGCCGCCCGCATGGACGGGGCGGGGCTGCGCGAGGAGGTAATTCATATCCTCACGCCGATGGCGATACCGGGGATCGCCTCGACGCTCCTGCTCAACGTCATCCTCGCCTGGAACGAGGCCTTCTGGACGCTGAACCTGACGGCTGCGAACGCCGCACCACTCACCGCCTTCATCGCCTCCTATTCCAGCCCCGAGGGCCTTTTCTACGCCAAACTCTCCGCCGCCTCCATGATGGCCATCGCGCCGATCCTGATCCTGGGGTGGTTCTCTCAGAAACAGCTTGTCCGCGGCCTGACCTTCGGCGCGGTGAAATAGGGGGCGCGACATGGGACAGATCACCCTTTCCAAGGTCACCAAGAAATTCGGCGAGGTCGAGGTCATCCCGCCGCTCGATCTGGAGATCAACGATGGCGAGTTCGTCGTCTTCGTCGGCCCCTCGGGGTGTGGCAAGTCGACGCTTCTGCGCCTGATCGCGGGGCTCGAGGATGTCACGAGCGGCACGATCGCGATCGACGGGACGGATGCGACCGGGCTGGTGCCCGCGAAACGCCGCCTCGCCATGGTGTTCCAGAGCTATGCGCTCTACCCGCATATGTCGGTGCGCAAGAACATCGCCTTCCCGCTGAAGATGGCGAAGTTCGATCAGGCCGAGATCGACAGGCGCGTGGAAGCGGCGGCGAAGGTTCTCAACCTCGGGGATTACCTCGATCGCCGCCCCGGCCAGCTTTCGGGCGGTCAGCGCCAGCGCGTCGCCATCGGCCGCGCCATCGTGCGCGAACCGGCGGCCTTCCTCTTCGACGAACCTCTGTCGAACCTCGACGCCGCGCTGCGCGTTGGAATGCGGCTGGAGATTTCCGAGTTGCATAACCGCCTCGCCACGACGATGATCTACGTCACCCACGATCAGGTCGAGGCAATGACCATGGCCGACAAGATCGTGGTGCTGCAAGCGGGCCGGATCGAGCAGGTCGGCGCTCCGCTCGAACTCTACGAGCGCCCGCGCAATCTCTTCGTCGCAGGCTTCATCGGCAGTCCGAAGATGAATTTCATCACCGGCGCGGAAGCCGCGAGACTTGGTGCGCATACCATCGGCATCCGCCCCGAACACATCTCGATCTCGCCCAGCGAAGGCGCGTGGAAGGGCACGGTCGGCGTTTCCGAGCATCTGGGTTCGGACACGTTCTTCCACGTGATGGGCACCGGGCTCGCCGAGAGCATGACCGTGCGCACCAGCGGCGAAGTCAGCCTGCGCCATGGCGACACGATCTTCCTCACCCCGCAGGAGGACAAGATCCATCGCTTCGACGCGGACGGGATGCGGATCGCATGAGCGCGCTCGCGGGCAAGGTCGCCCTCGTCACCGGAGGGGCGCGCGGGATCGGCCGGGCCATCTGCGCGGCCTATGTCGCGGCGGGGGCGCGGGTCGCCGTGGCCGACCGGCTCGGAGCGGAGGCGGCAGAGACTGCCGCCGCCCTCGGCCCCGAGGCGATGGCCGTCGCGATGGATGTCACCGACCGCGAGGAGATCGCGGCAGGCGTCGCCTCCATCGAGGCACGCTGGGGCGGGATCGACATTCTCGTGAACAATGCGGGCGTCTTCAACATGGCCCCGATCGAAGAGATCACCTTCGAGGACTACCGCCGCCAATACGACATCAACGTCGCGGGCACGCTCTTTACCATTCAGGCCGTCGTGCCGGGGATGAAGCGGCGCGGAAAAGGCGGCGCAATCGTGAATTTCAGCTCGCAGGCCGGACGGCGGGGCGAGCCGAACATCGCGATCTACTGTTCGACCAAGGCGGCGGTGATCTCGCTCACGCAATCGCTCGCGCTGGAATTCGCCCCCCACAAGATCCGCGTGAACGCCATCGCGCCGGGCGTGGTCGACACCCCGATGTGGGATCAGGTCGACGCGCTTTTCGCGAAATACGAGCACCGCGCACCAGGCGAGAAGAAACGCCTTGTCGGCGAGGCCGTGCCGCTCGGACGGATGGGCCGCCCTGAGGACATCGCCGATCCATGCGTTTTTCTCGCTTCCGACGACGCCCGATACATAACCGCCCAGACGCTCAATGTCGATGGCGGCAACTGGATGAGTTGACCGGCCCACGCCGGAAGAAGGAGCCCCCGAGATGGCCATCAAGCTCTCGAATGCGACCCTGAACCGCCTGCCCGAAAGCGTGGAGCGGCCCCGCTATGACCGAAGCGCGCTCCGCGCCGGGATCGTGCATATCGGGCTGGGCAATTTTCACCGCGCGCATCAGGCGTGGTATCTGCACCGATTGATGCAGCAGGGTCTCGCACAGGATTGGGCTATCGTCGGCGCAGGCGTGCGCCCCTATGACGCCGTGCAGCGCGCGAAACTGGCCGCTCAGGACTATCTGACGACGCTGATCGAACTTGGCCCCGAAAGCTCCTCGGCCGAGGTCGTGGGCTCGATGATCGACTATGTCGCGATCGAGGACGGCAATGGCGCGCTCATCGCGCGGATGGCCGAGCCCGATATCCGCATCGTCGCGCTGACCGTGACCGAGGGTGGCTATTACATCGACCCCGCCGGCAAGGGCTTTGACGCGGCCCATCCCGATATCGTCCATGACGCGGCCAATCCCGATCGCCCGCGCACCGCATTCGGCGCGATGGTCGCGGCGCTGCGACTACGGCGCGAGCGCGGCACCGGCCCCTTCACCGGCCAGAGCTGCGACAATCTGCAAGGCAATGGCCGCATCCTGCGTCAGACGGTGGTCTCGCTCGCGCGGATGCAGGATCCCGAGCTCGCGGACTGGATCGAGGCGAATTGCTCCTTTCCCAATTCGATGGTCGATTGCATCGTGCCCGCGACCGGCCCGAAAGAGCTCGCCCAGGCGCTCGCTTTCGGGATCGACGACGCGGCGCCGGTCACGCATGAGAATTTCCGTCAATGGGTGATCGAGGACGATTTCTGCGCCGGGCGCCCCGATTGGGACCGCGCGGGCGCGACCTTCTCGAACCGGGTGCATGATTACGAGGTGATGAAGATCCGCATTCTCAATGGCGGGCATCAGGTGATTTCCGTGCCCGGCGAGGTGCTGCGCGTCGAGACGATCTCGGGCTGCATGGAGCACCCCAAGATCCGCGCGCTCTACGACAAGGTCGAGCGTGAGGAGATCGCCCCCCATGTCGCCGAAGTGCCCGGAATGACACCTGAGGCCTATGTCGACTTGATCGCGCGGCGGTTCTCGAACCCCGCCATCGTCGACACGACGCGGCGCGTGGCTTTCGACGGATCGTCGCGTCACCCGGGCTTCGTTCTGCCTTCAGTGCGCGAGGGTCTGGCCGCGGGCAAGCCGGTATCCGGGCTTGCACTGGTCGAGGCTGCCTGGGCGCGGATGTGCGCCGGCACCCGCGAGGACGGCTCCGAGATCACCCCGAACGATCCGTTCTGGGAGGCGCTCACGCTGCGCGCGCAGGAGGCGAAATCCGATCCCCGCCGCTGGCTCGAGATGCGCCAGACCTATGGCGATCTTGCCGACACGCCGCGTTTCGCCGACGCTTTCGCCCATTGGCTCGAGATGATCTGGGCCGAGGGCATGAGCGCCGCGATCGACGCCTATCTCGCGTCCTGAGCGGCATTAGGAAAGAAGACATGACGCGCGAGACCTATCTGGGCATCGATCTGGGCACCTCCGGGGTCAAGGCGGCGCTGATCGACCCGACCGGCACGGTTCTGGCCGAAGCGCATCAGCCCCTCTCGGTCTCGCGCCCGCATCCGGGCTGGTCCGAGCAAGCCCCCGAGGACTGGTGGCAGGCAACGCTCGCCGCGCTCGACGCGCTGGCCGCGAAGGCGCCCGGGGATATGGCTGCGCTGCGCGGGCTGGGATTGTCGGGACAGATGCATGGGGCGGTTCTGCTCGATGCTGCCGACGCGGTGCTGCGCCCCGCGATCCTTTGGAACGACATGCGCGCAGCCGAGGAATGCGCGGCACTTGAAACTGACGCCCCCGATCTGCACGCAATCACCGGCAACCTCGCGATGCCCGGCTTCACCGCGCCCAAACTGATCTGGGTCGCGCGCCACGAGCCCGCGATCTTCGAGAAAGTCGCGAAAGTGCTCCTGCCGAAGGATTACCTTCGGCTGCGTCTGACCGGCGAGCATATCTCGGAGATGTCGGATGCGGCGGGCACGCTCTGGCTCGATGTCGGCAGGCGCGACTGGTCCGATACGATCCTCGCGGCGACGGGGCTCGCGCGCAACCATATGCCCGCCCTCGTCGAGGGCACTGCGGTCGCAGGCGCATTGCGCACCGAACTGCGCGCGCGCTGGGGGATTTCCAGCCCCGTCCCCGTTGCGGGCGGCGGCGGCGACAATGCCGCCTCGGCTTGCGGGATAGGTGCGATCACCCCCGGCAAGGGCTTCGTCTCGCTTGGCACCTCCGGCGTGCTTTTCGTCGCAGATGACCGGTTTTCGCCCAATACGGCTGGCGCGGTACACAGCTTCTGCCATGCCCTGCCCGGCATGTGGCACCAGATGGGGGTGATCCTGTCGGCAAGCGACAGCCTCAACTGGATCGCAAATCTGGTCGGGCGGGATGTCGTAGAGCTGACCGGTTCCGTGGCGCGTGGCTATCGGGGCCCGGGAGAAGAGATCTTCCTGCCCTATCTCTCGGGCGAGCGCACCCCGCATAACGACGCGACCGCGCGCGGCAGTTTCACCGGGTTGTCGCATCTGAGTACCGCCGAGAGCATGACACAAGCGGTGATGGAGGGCGTCGCCTTCGCCTTCCGGGACTGTCAGCGGGTGCTGGCAGAGGCCGGGACGCGGGTCGATCAGCTGATCGCGGTCGGCGGCGGCTCGCGGTCGCGGCTCTGGCTCGAGATGATCGCAACCAATCTCGACACCGAGATCCTGCTGCCCGAAGCCGGGGATTACGGCGCGGCTTTCGGGGCGGCCCGCCTCGGCCTTTGCGCTGCGACCAACGCCGCTCCGTCCGAGATCTGCACCGCACCGGCCATCGCCGAGCGCATCGCCCCACGCGCGGATCTCCGTGTCGCCTTTGACGCGCAATATGCCCGCTACCGCGCGCTGCATCCCGCGATCCGCGACGCGCGCAAGTCCGGTGGATGACCTCTCGATTTGCGCGCCGCGAGTCCGGGGCCGATCAGTGCCTGACGGATGCCGCGCGAACCTAGCGCGTCAGTCTGAGATAGAACGACAAGAGCTTGTCCGGCAGCGTGTTGAGCGTGTCGATCTGGATAAAGCCGTTCCGTCCGAAGATAGCGGCCTCCTGTTCCTTGTTCCGCGGTCCGGGGCCGACGCAGAAAACATCGATTCCCATCGCGCTCAGGCTGCGGACGGCGCGCTGCGCATCTCGAACCAGATATTCCGGATCGGGCGTGTCGATATCGGAGGGCTCACCATCCGTGATGAAAAGCAACAAGCGGCGATGACGCGGCACTTGGCCGAGATCTCTCCCGGCATGGCGCAAAGCGGCCCCAAGTCGCGCCGAATAGCCCGGCTTCAACCCCGAAAGCGCCGCCCCGGTCGCCGCGTCCAACGGGTCCGAAAACCTCTTCACCGCAACGAGAACGTCGCCCTTTGCCTGCCGCGAACGGTACACGCACGATCAGATGACCGGCGTTGCGGGCAAGATTTCAGCCCACACGCTCGCCCTTGACCCAAGTGCCGCGCAGCGCACCGGACCCGTTGAACCGGTGCACGCGGATGACATCCGCGCGTTTGCCAGGCTCGAGCCGCCCGCGATCTTCAAGCCCGACCGCATCGGCCGGCGCCGCGGTCACGGTGGCGATCCCGCGCGCCAGATCATCCCAGAGATCGCCCAGCAGAAGCGCCGCCGACAGAAGCGCCGAGGGCACGTAATCCGACGAGACGATATCGAGCAGGTCCGCTTCTGCCAGCTCATGCGCCGCGACATTGCCCGAATGCGAGCCGCCCCGGATCAAGTTCGGCGCACCCATCATCACCGCGATCCCCTGCGCCCGACATGCCTCGGCCGCCTCGCGCGTGGTCGGGAACTCGGCGAAATGCACGCCCTGCGCGGCCGATTGCGCGACCTGCTCGGCCGTGGTGTCGTCATGGCTGGCGAGCACCGCGCCGTAACGCCCCGCCGCAGCGATCGCGGCTTCGAGATGACGCGCACCAAGGCGTTCCTTCAGCGCGATCTGGCTTGCGACGTGATCGTCGAAAGCGGCATCGCTTAGCCCGTGCTTGCCGCAGACATAATCGCGCAGCTTGCTGAGGTCGCGGAACTGGCGCTCGCCGGGGGTGTGATCCATCAGGCTCACGATCCCCACGCGATCCTCGGGCCCGAATTTTGCAAGCTCCTCGATCAGGGTCTCGGAACAGGTTTCGGCGCGCAGATGCAGATAATGGCTGATGCGCAGCCCGCCCGCATCGCGCATCCCCAGAATTTCACTCGCGAGAGCGCGCGCATATTCGTGGTAATCGGTCCGGCTCGAGCCGGAGACACCGATCGAGCCCACGCGCAGCGCGTCGAACACCGTAGTGATCCCCACCGAAGCAAGTTCCGCGTCATGGGCGATGATCGCTGCCGAATGCGGCCAGTTCACCTTGGGGCGCGGCTCGATATGGCGTTCGAGATTGTCAGTGTGCAACTCGATCAGCCCCGGCATCACCAGATCGCCACCGCAATCCGTCGCGCCTTCGGGAATGCTCGCGCCCTCGTCGATCCGCGCGATATGCCCGTCTTCGATGACGAGCGATCCGCGGATCACCTCGCGGGGCAGAACGAGGGTTGCATTGGCGAGGATGAGGTCACTCATGGGAGGCTCCGGTTGAACGTCTTGCCGCTTTCGCAGCGAAGTGTCACATCGACGTGACAAAACGCGGGGAAAAGGCGGGCATGGGATATTACACACGATATGCGATCTACTACGCGCCGCGCGACGGGTTGATGCAGGCTGGCTCGGCCTGGCTGGGTTGGGACGCGGTGACGGGTGCCGAGGTCGCGCAGCCGCAGCTTGACGGGCTGCCTCTGCCGCTGTCCGAGATCACCGAAACACCGCGCAAATACGGGTTTCACGCCACGATCAAGGCGCCGTTCCGGCTGGCCGAGGGGCTGACGGGCGACGATCTGGGCGAGGCGCTCGGAGCCTTGGCCGGGCAGCTTGCACCGGTCACGCTGGACGGGCTGGAAGTGGCGCGCCTGGGCGATTTTCTTGCGCTGCGTCCGGTCGGGGATGTGACGCTGTTGCAAGCCATGGCGGGAGAGGTGGTCGAACGGCTCGACCGCACCCGCGCACCGCTCAGCGAGAGAGAGCTGGCCAAACGCAATCCCGAGGCGCTCAGCGACCGCCAGCGCGACTTGCTGGAGCGCTTCGGCTACCCTTACGTCTTCGAGCAATTCCAGATGCATCTTACCCTGAGCGGCCGCCTTTCCCGCGAGGTCGCAGAGGCCGTGGCCGTCGTCGCCCGACGCGAATTCGCGCCCTATCTGGACGCGCCGCATGTGATCGACTCGCTGTGCCTTTTCGGGGAGGCGCCTGAAAGTGGACGGTTCCATCTGCTGCATCGCTACGCCCTGACCGGCTGAAGGGCCGCAAGCAGACGCTCGACGCCCTCCTCGACCGTGCCGTCATTCATCACCCGGCGCAGGGGCAGTCCCTCGGGCAGCTCCTTGCAACTGCGCGCGATCCGGTCCGCGATCTCATCCGCACTTTCGCGGCCGCGTGCCGCGAGCCGCTTGACCAGCAGCACGGACGGGGCGGTGACTTCGATGGCCTGCAAATCGGGAAACTGCTCATATGCCTCGGCCAAAGCGGCACGCGAGCCGTTGAAGAGAACGGTTGCCCCGTCCTCCATCGGCAGCAGCTCGGCCCGCGCCACCCCGTAACGCAGCCCATGCGCCTGCCAATGCAGCGCGAAGCGATCCGCCGCGAGGCGACTGTCGAATTCGTCTTCGGTCAGGCTTTCGAACGGCTCGGTCCCCGAGGGCGGGCGCGTAACCGAGCGACGCGCCCAGTGCAGCGCGGGATCACGCGCCATCGCGCCGCGGATCAGCGTGTCCTTGCCCGCGCCCGACGGGCCCACAACCGCGATCAGCCGCCCGCTCATGCCGCCCCCCGCGCCGCAGCCGGGGTGAAGCCGGTGACATCGACCTCGCGGTCGCAGACCCGCGCCCGCGCCGCCTCGTCGTGGAAGATGCCCACGATCGCCGCGCCGCGCGCCTTGGCGTCTTCGATCAGCCGCAGCACGACCTCGCGGTTGGTCGCGTCGAGCGAGGCGGTGGGCTCATCGAGCAACAGCGCGGGGTAGCCATGCACGAAGCCGCGCGCGATATTCACCCGCTGCTGCTCGCCGCCCGAGAAGGTCGTGGGCGAAAGGCTCCAGAGCCGTTCGGGAATATTGAGCCGGGCGAGGAGTTCAGCGGCGCGCGCCTCGGCCTGCACCTCGGGTGTTCCCAGGGACAGAAGCGGTTCGGCCACCACCCGCAGCGTCGGCACGCGCGGCACGACCCGCAGGAACTGGCTGACATAGCCGAGCGTGTCGCGCCTGAGACCGATGATCTCGCGCGGAGCAGCGCGCGTGATGTCGAGCCCGCCAACCCGGATCGAGCCCGAGGCCGCGAGGTAATTGCCCCAGATCATCCGCATCAGCGTGGACTTGCCCGCGCCCGACGCACCTGTCAGAGCCACGCATTCCCCAGGGGCCACGCTCAGATGCGCGCCCGCCATCACCGGGATCGTGGCGCCGCCCTGATTGTGCAGGGTAAAGGATTTGGAGAGGTTTTCGATCTCGATCATGGGCTCATACCTGCAGGACGGAAGACACGAGAAGCTGCGTATAGGGCGCCTGCGGATCGTCGAGCACCTGATCGGTCAGACCGTGCTCGATCACATGTCCGCCCTGCATCACCATCAGCCGGTCGGCCAGCAGCCGTGCCACGGCGAGGTCATGTGTCACGAGGATCACCGACAGCCCCATATCGCGCACCAGCCCGCGCAGCAGGTCCAGAAGCCGCGCCTGTACGCTCACGTCGAGCCCGCCGGTCGGTTCGTCCATGAACACGAGCTTCGGCCCGGTCACGAGGTTACGCGCGATCTGCAAGCGCTGCTGCATCCCGCCCGAGAACTGCCGCGGGCGGTCGTCGATCCGGCCTGCGTCGATCTCGACCCGGCCGAGCCAGTCGGTTGCGGTCTCGCGGATCGCACCGTAATTGCGCGCGCCAACCGCCATCAGCCGCTCGCCCACATTGCCGCCCGCCGAGACGCCCATGCGCAACCCGTCACGCGGGTTCTGATGCACGAAGGCCCAGTCGGTGCGGCCCAGCACCCGGCGTTCGGGTTCATTCATCGCGAGGGTGTCGCGCCCCTGATAAAGCACGCGCCCCTGATCGGGGGTGAGATGACCTGCGAGGCAGCTCAGCAGTGTGGATTTGCCCGAGCCACTCTCGCCCACGATCCCCAGAACCTCACCCGGCCAGAGATCAAAGCTCACATCCGCGCAGCCGATCCGCGCGCCATAGCGCTTGGTCAGCCCCTCGACCTGCAGAAGGGCGGTATCCTTGAAATCCCTCATGCCATCTCCTCCGGGCTCAACCGCCCGCGATGCCCCGCGCTCCGGCGGCTTTCGCAGAAATCGGTATCCGAGCAGACGAACATCCGCCCGCCCCGGTCGTCGGTGATGACCTCGTCGAGATAGCTCGTGGCGCAGCCGCACAGATCGCAATCGTGATCGGCTTTCGAGGCCTGAAACGGGTGATCCTCGAAATCGAGGCTGACGACATCGGTGAAGGGCGGCAGCGCATAGATCCGCTGCTCGCGCCCTGCCCCGAACAGCTGGATCGCGGGATTGCCGCCCAGTTTCGGATTGTCGAATTTCGGGATCGGCGACGGGTCCATCACATAGCGCCCCTCGACCTTCACCGGATAGGCATAGGAGGCCGAGATCTCGCCGTGGCGCGCGATATCCTCGTAGAGCTTCACATGCATCAGCCCGTATTCCTCGAGCGCGTGCATCTTGCGCGTTTCGCTCTCGCGCGGTTCGAGGAAGCGCAAAGGCTCCGGGATCGGCACCTGATAGACGAGGATCTGACCGTCGCGCAGCGGCTCTTCGGGGATGCGGTGGCGGGTCTGGATGACGCTCGCCTCGCTCGTGTGGGTGGTAGTCTCCACCCCGCCCGTGCGTTCGAAGAACTTGCGGATCGAGACCGCGTTCGTGGTGTCATCCGCGCCCTGGTCGATCACCTTGAGCGTATCTTCGGGCGTGAGGCAGGCCGCCGTCACCTGCACGCCGCCCGTGCCCCAGCCATAGGGCATCGGCATCTCGCGGCTGGCAAAGGGCACCTGATAGCCCGGCACCGCGATGCCCTTGAGAATCGCGCGGCGGATCATCCGTTTGGTGGCCTCGTCGAGATAGGCGAAATTGTAGGCTTGGTCAGTCATTCCGCGGCCTCCTGCATGTCGGCCCCGGCCGCCTTGCGCAGGCGTCGGATCAGCTCCAGTTCGGACTGGAAATCGACGTAATGGGGCAGCTTGATATGCTCGAGGAAGCCCGTCGCCTGGATGTTGTCGCAGTGATAGAGGACGAATTCGGCATCCTGCGCCGGGGCGCCGGTGTCATCCTCGCCCAGCTCCTCCCAGCGCAGACTCCGGTCCACGAGGCTCATCGAGATCGACTTGCGCTCGTTCTGGCCGAAGACGAGCCCGTAACCACGGGTGAATTGCGGCGGTTCGGTTTTCGAGCCGGTGAACTGGTTGACCGTCTCGCATTCCGAAAGCTCGATCTCGCCGATCTCGACCGAGAAACCCAGCTCGGGGATCTCCATCTCGACCGCGCAGGTGCCGATGCGCAGTTCGCCCACGAAGGCATGGGTGCGCCCGTAGCCGCGCTGCGTGGAATAGGCCATCGAGAGCACGAAGCCCTCATCGCCCCGGGTCAGCGCCTGCAGACGCAGCGGGCGGTCGGCGGGCATCTCCAGCGGCTCGCGCGTCAGATCGCCGGGCTCGGCATCCGACATCTCCAGAGGCTCCATCAGCCCGTCGCGATCCAGAAGTGCGAGCACATGCGGCGCGGGCGTGTCATCGGCGGGCTTGCGCGCGGCCTCCGGCGCCTCGCCCTCGGCGGCGAGTTTGAAATCCAGCAGCCGGTGCGTGTAATCGAAGGTCGGGCCCAGCACCTGACCGCCCGGCACATCCTTGAACGTGGCCGAGATCCGGCGCGTGATCGCCATTGCGTCGGTCTCGACCGGCAGGCTCGCCCCGAAGCGCGGCAGCGTCGTGCGATAGGCGCGGATCAGGAAGATCGCCTCGATCAGGTCGCCGCGCGCCTGCTTGATCGCAAGCGCCGCGAGATCGGGATCATAAAGCGAGCCCTCCGCCATCACCCGGTTCACCGCAAGGCGCATCTGCTCGCGGATCTGCGCGATGGAAAGCTCGGGCACCGACGGGTCGCCACGGCGTTCCTCGGCGAGCCACTCATGGGCCGCGTCGATCGCGCGCTCGCCCCCTTTGGTCGCGACATACATCTAGATCGCCTCCACTTCGGTCGAGCGCGGCAGGCCCAGCACCTGATCTTGCGCGGTGAACAGACAATCGAAGCCCAGCGGGAACCCCGCGCGATTGGCCGCGAAGGCGGCGATCTCGGGCAAATGCGCGAGGGCTTCGGTTTCGATCCCCGGCCCGGTGAGGCGGGCATTGGCCGGCGCCAGCGCGTCGCACTCGACGATCAGGGTCGCGGAACGGTCGGGATAATCCGGTGTGCCGATCGCAAAGCGCGCGACCGGTTGCAGCGCCTCCCAGGTGCCCAGCGCGAAATCGGCAGCGTCCGCCTCAACCAGCGGCGCGCCGCAATGGAAGGCGATCCAGTGCCGGATTTCGGGCGTGTCATGCGAGGGCGCGAGATAGAGCCGCGTGGATTGATCGACGAGCGTCAGCAGCACCGCGCCCGCGGCGGGCGACAGCGGCGCGGGCGGGGCGGCCCCGTCGAGCACCTGCACGCGGCCGGGTCGAGCCATCGCCTCGAGAACCGCGCGGAAGGCGCGCGCCGATTGCTGGGGGGCTTGGGTGAAACCTCCGGACAGATCGCTCATTGATCCTCTCCCCGCACCATCGTGAAGAACTCGACCTTGGTCGCCGCGGCTTTCTCGGCGCGTTCGGTGCGACGCGCAGCTTCCTCGGCGCGCAGGGCGTTCAGGATCGGCGCGACCTGCTCCGAACCAGCCTCGCCCAGCGCATCGAGTGCGGCGGCGCGCAGCGCATGGGACTTGTCGCGCCCCTGCACATAGGCATGGCCCACCGCGCCCCCCTCGAGGCGCAACGAACAGCGCGTGACCGTCATTTCGCCAAGGTTGAACGGACCGCCCGAGGCCCCGACCCGGCCGCGTACCATCACCGCGCCCGCTTCGGGGGCCCGCAGCAGCTCATGCACTGGGATTTCGGGGAATAGCTTTTCGAGCCGCGACGGTTCGGCGCGGGCCAGAAGCCCCATGCGGTCGCGCCGCGCCATTTGATCTTGATTAAGACTGGACATCTTGCCGACTTGTCTAGATTACTATACAACTAGACAAATCTGGACAGATTCCCTCTCAGGTGGCAAGTGAAATTTCCATGACGACCCGCGAGCCAATCTGGCGTCAGATCGCCAATGCCCTGAAAGAAGAGCTGGCCGCCGGGCTTTATCCGCCGGGTGCGAGGCTGCCCACCGAGGCGCAGCTTTCCACGCGTTTCGGCGTCAACCGGCATACGGTGCGGCGCGCGCTGGCTGCGCTGGCCGAAGATCGTCTCGTGATCGCGCGGCGCGGTTCGGGTGTCTTCGTGGCCGATGCTCCGCGCGCGGATTACCCGATTTCGCGGCGCGTGCGGTTTCAGCAAAACGTCGCCGCCTCGGGTCGAACGCCCTCTCGCGAGGTGCTGCGGATCGAGACCCGCCGCGCGGCTCCCGAGGAAGCCACGGCGCTCGACCTGCCCGAGCACGCGCAGGTGCATGTCTTCGAAGGCATCTCGCTTGGTGACGACATGCCGCTCGCGCATTTCCGGTCCGTCTTTCCGGCTGAACGGTTTCCCGAGCTGCCCGCTGGCCTGAGACGGCACGCCTCGGTCACGTCGGCGCTGCGCGCGGCGGGGCTGGCCGATTACGTCCGCATCTCGACCCGGGTCACCGCGACGCTGGCCAAGGGCACCCGCGCGGGGCTGATGCGCCTGCCCGAGGGCGCGGCTCTGCTGCGCACCGAGGCGATCAACGCAGACCCGGACGGGCGACCCATCGAATTCGGTATCAGTTGGTTTTCCGGCGACCGGGTGGCACTGACGATCGGACCGGATGATCTGAAGCGGCAAGACGCACCTTAGCCCTTATACTTCGCGACGAACTCCGCAGCCGGAAGGGCCCGGAAATCGGCCAGCGCCGTGTGCAACCGCTCATGCTCCCAATCCCACCAGGCGAGATCGAGCAGGTCCTGTGCGACCTCGTCGGGAAAACGCATCCGCAGCGGTTCGGCCGCGACCCCGGCCACGATCGTGAAGGGGGCCACATCCTTCGTCACCACCGCGCCCGAGGCAACCACGGCCCCTGCCCCGATCGTGACTTCGGGCTTGATGATCGCGCCATGCCCGATCCAGCAATCCGGCCCCAGCACCGTGCGGCGCGACGCGCGATGGGCGAAGAACTCGGCCCAATCCTCCTCGCCGTCGAAATAGTAGTGGGAACGGTAGAGGAAGTGATGCTGCGCCGCGTTGCGCCACGGGTGATCGGTCGGCCCGATCCGGGTGAACGCGGCGATATTGGCGAATTTCCCGACGCTCGCATTCGCGATATCGGCATAGCGGTCGCAATAGGCGTAATCGCCAAATTCGGAGTTGAGCACGCGACTGCCCCGCCCCAGCTCGCAATAGCGGCCGAACTGCGAATTGCTCACCTCGCAATCCTCGGGAATCAAGGGCGTGTCGGGATCGAGCCTCGGCATAGTCGCCTCTCAGAAAGGACGGGGACGCCCGTCGGAATGAAGGAAAGCGCCGGTCTGCGAGAGCGTGAGGGCGCCAGCCGTGTCGAGAATTTCGCGCGCTACGTCGCCGGGGTCGCGATCGGCCTGCGCCCCACCCATATCGGTGCGCACCCAGCCGGGGTCGATCAGCGCGACGGGAAAACCTTCGGGTTCAAGTTCGGTGGCAAGCCCCTGCATTACCTTGTTGAGCGCCGCTTTCGATGCGCGATAGGCGATCCGGTCGGGTTTGCGATAGCCCATCCAGGCCATCTGCGAGGAGATCGCGAGAACGCGGCCGCCCTTCCGCGCGCGCAGATTGGGCAAGAGCGCCTGCGCGAGCGCAAGGGGGGCTAGCGTGTTGATCCGCATCGTCTCGGCGAAACCATCGAAATCCATCTCGAGCGGGCTTTGCATCGCGGGCCCGATGATGCCCGCATTGAGGATCACGCAGTCGAGAGGGCCGACCCGGGCGGCGAGGTCCGCGAAGGTATCGAACTCTCCCATGTCCAGCGCATGAGCCACGACGCCGGACGGCGCCTCGCCCCGCCGCAACGTGCCCTGCACCTCCCAGCCGCGCGCGACGCCCGCTTCGACCATGGCTCGACCCAGGCCGCGATTGACGCCCGTGATCAGTATTTTCATGCGCTCAGCCCTTGATGAAGCGACGGCGCAGCCAGCCCGAAATCGTATCCATCGCCATCACCGTCAGCACGATCAGGATCACGTAATAGCAGACCTCTTCCCAGTCCTTCTGGGTGATGATCGCCTGCGTCAGCAGCAGGCCGATCCCGCCGCCCACCAGAGCGCCGATCACCGTGGCCGAGCGAGTGTTGGATTCGAGGTAATACAGAAGCTGCGACAGGATCACCGGCGCGAGCTGAGGGATCACCCCGAAGCGCGCGCGCTGCAGCGCATTGGCCCCGGTCGAATTGACGCCCTCGACCTGCTTGCCGTCGATGTTCTCCAGCGCCTCCGAGAACATCTTTCCGAACGTGCCGGTGTCGGTCATCAGGATCGCGAGCGAGCCGGTCAGCGGCCCCGGCCCGAAGGCGCGGCTCAGGATCACGGTCCAGATCAGCCCGTCCACCCCGCGCAGGAAATCGAAAAAGCGGCGCAGGCTCAGGCGGATCGCGTTGAGCGGCGTGAAATTGCTGGCCGCGAGGAAAGCCAGCGGCAACGCGATCAGACCCGCGCCCATCGTGCCGAGGAAGGCCATCAGAACGGTTTCGCACATCGCCCAGAACACATCGGAATGATGCCACATCTGGTTGTTCCAGAAATCGCCGAACATGGCCGAGAGGTTCGACATCTCGGGGTTCACCCGTTCGCCAGAAACCGCAAGCCACACGAGGTCGGGAAGGGACTTGCCGTGGAAAGGGCTGTCGAGCGTGAAGAAGAACAGCTCCCAGCCGGGGAAATATCGGAAGGTTTCGGTGCGGCTCGGCGTCATCGAGAACCGCCAGTCCCCGTGATCCATCGAGACCCGGCTACGGGAGGCAGAGATCCAGTCGGGCATCTCTCTGCCCTCGGGCAGCGTGAGCGCCACCTTGCGGCCCTCAAGGCTGACGTGGAGTGTGCCGTACCCGGGCACCAGAACGTCGGCCGCCTTGTCGGTATAGGTGACCTGCGCGCCCTTGGGCAGGGTGATCTCGGTCGTCGCGCCCTGCCGCGCGATCCAATCGGGCGACTGGCCCTCGGGATAGATGCCGCGACGCTCGCCCTCGATGGCGACCGTCACCTCGCCCGAGCGGTTATCGCGGCTGACATGGGTCTTGTAGGACCAGAAATCGCCCAGCAGGATCGCCGCGTTCTCGGGCCGCGCCTTGGCCGCCAGGCCGGGGATGTCGAAGGCGAAGAGGATGTAGATCAGGTAGCCGAGGATCCCCAGTGGCACGACGAAGGCGCGCAGGCGTCGCCGCCAGAACAGATCGTCGATCTCGGCGAAGCGGGTGCCTGCGTTGATGTCGGTCGCGGTCATGGTCATATCCGGCCCTCCTTCGCGGTCGCTCCGCGCACCAGACGCGCCCGGGCGCGATCCGAGAAGTGATCGACGAGGATGATCGTCGCGAAGAGCAGCGCGAAGATCGCGACCACCGCGTCATAGCGTCCCTGCCCCCATTGCAGCGCGGTCTTGAGGTCGTAGCCGATCCCGCCCGCGCCGACGAAGCCGAGGATGGCCGAGGCGCGGATATTGATCTCGAAACGCAAGAGCGCGTAGGAAGACCAGTTCGGCGCGACCTGCGGGAGCACCCCCACCCACATCTGCTGGAACCAGCTCGCCCCGGTGGAGCCGAGCCCCTCGACCGGCTTGAGATCGGCATTCTCGGCGACCTCGGAGAACAGCTTGCCAAGCGCCCCCATCGTATGCAGCGCGATCGCCGCCATCGCGGGCACCGGCCCGACGCCCAGCAGGAAGATCAGCACCAGCGCCACGACGATCTCGGGCAAGGCGCGCATCACGTCCATCGCGCGGCGAAAGACCGGAATCGCACGTGGCCAGAGCGAGAGGCCGCGGGTCGACAGAAGCGCCAGCACAATCGCCGCGATCCCGCCGATCAGGGTCGAGACGGCCGCGATGTTGAGCGTCTCGATCAGCGAGGGAAGATAGCGCCAGAGAAGCCCGGGAATGTTTTGCCATTTGGCGATGGCTTCCGAGAAGATCTCGGCCGGGAAATCGAAGAAACGATGCAGCCCCTCGAAGAACCCGCCCGCGTTGCGCGCATCGGCGAGACGAAAACCCGAGGCCATCATGGCGACGAAAATCGCCAGAAGGATCGCGCCGTAAAGCCGCTTGCGGCGGGTCTGCGCGAGATAATCCTCGGCGGTGGCACTGGGCGGGGCGATATCGGTCATGCAGGGCTCTTGAAAAAGGGAAAGCGGCCGGGAGCGCGTCGCCCCCGGCCGCAGATGGAAAGCTTACGAGCCTTCGGCGATCTTCTTGCGACGCACTTCGATGATCGTGTCGTAGTAGTCGTGGGTGATCGGAACGAAACCAGCGGTGTCACCGGCTGCGACGCCGTAGGCGCATTCGGCATCCTTGGCCTTCAGGCCTTCGACCAGCGCGGTCATCTTTTCCTTCACATCTGCCGGCAGCGCCTTGCGCAGCACGACCGGGCCCTCCGGGATCGGCTTCGAGCGCCAGATCTCGACCAGATTGTTCATGTCCACGAGGCCCGCATCGACGGCCTTGCGCAGCGCGCCCGAGTTGTAGCCGTCTTCCCAGTTGCCCTGACCGTCGGCCCAGGTCACACCAGCGTCGATATCGCCGTTGTTCACCGCGACGATGGTCTGCTCGTGGCCGCCGGTGAATTTCACTTCACCGAAATAGTCGCCCGACTGCATCGAGTGACCGGTTTGCTGCGGGATCTCGACCGAGGGGATCAGGTAGCCCGAGGTAGAGTTCGGATCGCCGAAGCCGAAGGTCTTGCCCTGCAGATCCTCGAGGGACTTGATGCCGCTGTCCTTGCGCGCAAAGCCGATCGAGTAATAGGTATACGAGCCGTCGAGGTTCGCCTTCACCAGCACCGGCTCGACCGCTTCGGGGTCGGTCAGGTAGGTCTTCGCATAGCCCGAGGCACCCAGCCAGGCCATGTCGATCGTGCCGCCCAGCAGGCCCTGGATCACGCCGTCATAATCGGCCGGCGCGAACAGCTTGACCGGGACGCCCAGCGTCTCTTCGGCGTATTTCGCAAGGCAGTCGTTCGAGGCCAGACGGTCCTGCGCGTTCTCGCCGCCCAGAATGCCGATATTGAATTCCTTGATCCCTTCCGCGGACGCAGCACCCGCCAGAGCGGTCGTCGCGGCCAGAATGGCAAGCATCTGTTTCATGGTCGTTCCCTCTAGGATGTGGCCCTTGGTCTTGGCAGCGGGCCGGTTGCTACTCAGTCGCCCAGCATGGCGGCTGCGTATTCCTGATCGTCACCGAGCGCCCCGATCTCGGTCGAGGTGGCGGCTTCGGAAAAGCTGGCATCGGCGCCGTAGATATCGCGCGCGACGCCGGTGGTGAGTTGATCGGGGCGCCCGTCGAAGACGACGCGCCCGTCGCGCATCCCGATCACGCGGTCGCAATAACGGCGCGCGGTATCGAGCGTGTGCAGGTTTGCGATCACCATCCGCCCGTCCTCGACCTGAATCCGTTTGAGCGCGTCCATCACCACCTGGGCGTTCATCGGGTCGAGCGAGGCGATCGGTTCATCGGCGAGAATGATCGCCGGATCCTGCATCAGGGCGCGCGCGATCGCGACGCGCTGTTGCTGGCCGCCCGAAAGCGCCTCGGCACGTTTGGCGGCCTGTTCGGCGATGCCGAGACGGTCGAGAATGCCCAGCGCGCGGCGAATGTCTGCCTCGGACCACAGGTTGAACAGGGTCGAGAGGGTCGAACGCCGCCCCAGCAGCCCGTGCAGCACGTTCGAGGCCACGTCCATACGCGGCACGAGGTTGAATTGCTGGAACACCATCGCGCAGCGAGCCTGCCAGTCGCGCTTGTCCCTGCCACTCAGGGCAAGAATATCCGCATCGTCGAACAGGATCTGTCCCGAGCTGGCGTCGCCCAAGCGATTGATCATCCGCAGGAGCGTCGATTTTCCGGCACCCGAGCGACCGATCACGCCGATGAACCCGGCACCTTCGATCGACAGTGATACGTTGTCCACGGCGGCCTTGCTGCCGAAAACCTTGCTGACATGTCTGAATTCGAGCCGCATGCGCCCTCCGAGGTTTCGAGGGCGGAATTAGGCAGCGCGTGTAACGGCTCCGTTATCCTCACGTGACGAATATATGATACTCACCGGCTCGCGATGGTTTTCTCACCCTGATCGGTCGCCCGCTGTCTTTGGGCACCACGTCACCGTTCTGTTACACCGCTTCAATATGGCCAGTTCCCGAAAGTGGGCGGGATGATGCTGGCAAATCTGAAAGAGACAAACCTGCGCGCCGCGCATGAAGACGCGGCGCTCGCGGTGCGTTCGCTGCGCCTGAGTTATGGCCCGGCCGAGATCCTGCGCGGCATAGACCTGTCGCTCGCACCGGGCAAGGCGCTGGCGCTGCTCGGGCCCTCGGGCAGCGGCAAGACGACCTTGCTTCGCGTGCTCGCGGGGTTGGAGGCGCCCAGCGCGGGCGAGGTGTTCGTCCATGGCGGCTGCGTCGCGGCCCCCGCCCGCGGCCTCTTCCTGCCCCCCGAACGCCGCAAGCTTGGCATGGTGTTTCAGGATTACGCGCTCTGGCCGCATATGAGCGTCGCGCAGAACGTGGGCTTTCCGCTCGAGATGCAAGGCATTGGCCGCGCCGAACGTCTGTCCAGAGCGCAAGCTGCGCTCGCGCGTGTCGGGCTCGAGGCGATGGGTGACCGACGTCCCTCGGCGCTGTCTGGCGGGCAACAACAGCGCGTGGGCATCGCCCGAGCGATCGCCTCGGGCGCGCGCACGGTCCTGTTCGACGAGCCGCTCTCCAATCTCGACCGCGAGCTGCGCGAAAGCATGGTGGACGAAATCGCGGGGCTCGTGGCCGATCTCGGGCTGACCGCGCTTTACGTCACGCATGACCACTCGGAGGCATTCTCTTTGGCCGACGAAGTCGCGATCCTGCGCGATGGCCAGATCGTTCAGGCCGCCCCGCCCGAGATTTTGGTCGATCGCCCCGCAAACCCGTGGGTCGCCGAATTTCTCAGGCTCGGCGCAGTCCTGTCGGCAGATGCCGCGCGCGCTGTGTTGCGAGATCTCGCCGTCCCGCAAATGGCGAAGGCGGTATTGCTCCCGCGCCGCGACATCCGGATCTGCGGGACGAGCGAGACCTCCCTGCGCGCCCGCGTGCTGCGCTGCCTGTTTCGCGGCGACGACTATCAACTCGCCCTCGCGCTCCCCGACGGGAGCGAAATCCAGATCTCGGCCGCGTCGCGCATCGCGCCGGGCCAGGAGATCGGCCTGCATATCGCGCCCGAGGCGCTGCGCTGGTTCGACATACCGAAAAGACCCTGACGATTGAACTCAACGGAGATACCGATGAAAACCACCCTTCGCAGCGGCCTTCTGGCCCTCGCCCTGAGCGCCACGGGCTTTGCCGCCCAAGCCGACATCACCGTCTATACCGCTGGCCCCGCGAGCCTCGCCAAAGCGCTCGCGGCCGATTTCACCGCCGAGACCGGGATCAATGTGAACCTCTATCAGGCAACCACCGGCAAGGTGATGGCGCGCCTGAAGGCCGAAGAGAGCAATCCGCAGGCGGATGTCGTGATCTCGGCCTCCTGGGACACTGCAACCGCGTTTGCCGATCAGGGGCTCCTGCTGGCTTACACCTCGCCCAATGCGCAAAACGTCCCGGACTTCCTGAAGTCCGACACGGCGGTCGCGCAAGGCGTCGCCGCGCTGGGGATCGCGTGGAATCCGAACTCCGGCACGCCGAAGCCCGCGGAATGGGCGGATCTGGCCAAGGACGACTTCAAACTGATGGTCACCATGCCCGATCCGGCGGCTTCCGGCTCTGCTTATGAACTGGTCTCGGGCCTTTACGCAAACGGTCAGGGCGAGCTTTTCGACAAGCTTGCCGGGAACGGCGCTCTGGTTGCGGGTGCGAACAAGGCCGCGCTCACCCCGGTTCTTCAAGGCGCGAAAGCTGCCGTCTTCGGCGCGGTCGATTACATCGCGCTCGGCTCGAAGGCCACGGGCGAGTCGATTGACGTGATCTGGCCCGAGAGCGGCACGGTGATCGCGGCGCGACCGATGATGATCCTCAAATCCACGCAGAACGCCGAAGACGCGAAGAAGTTCATCGACTTCGTTCTGTCCGACAAGGGCCAGGAAGAGGTTGCGAAAGTCTACCTGATGCCCGCGCGCACCGACATCAAGGCACTGCGTCCGACGATCACCGAACTGAAGCAACTGCCGAAATCGGGCACCGAGGTCGGCAGCCGTGGCGAGGTGCTCGACATGTTCACCAAAGCCTTCGGAAAGTAAGAGATGGCGGAACGAAGGGCAGCAGTGAGCGGCGTCACGACCGCCTTGACCACAGCGGCACTGATTGTCGTTGTCGCGTTGCCCTTCGTCTTCATCGTCCTTCAGGCGATCTTTCCTGACATCGGCTCCGGGTCATTTTCCCGGCCCTTCGAACATCTCGGCGCCGTCCTCAAATCCGAGGATTTCGCCACGCAGAGCGCGAATTCTCTGATCCTCGGCGCGGGGGTGGTTCTGACTTCGGCGCTGATCGCGACCCCGCTTGCCGCGATACGCGCCCTCTACCGGTTGCCCGGCGCGATGATCTGGGACCTGCTGTTTCTCGTGCCCTTCATGATCCCGCCCTATATCGCAACGCTGGGCTGGGTTCTCTCGCTGCAACCGGCGGGCTATCTGCAACAGCTCACCGGCATAAATCTGGCGGGGTTCCTGTTCTCGCTGCCCGGCATCGTCTTCGTGATGGCGATGCATACCTTTCCGGTGATCTATTTCGCGGCCTCGCGCAGCTTCGCCGCGATCGGCGCGCGCTATTCGGATGTATCGCGCGTTTTCGGGGCGGGACCGGGGCGGGCGTTCTGGCGCATCACCCTGCCGCTCGCGACGCCCGCACTGGCCGCGAGCCTTCTGCTCGTCTTCGCGATGACGATCGAGGAATACGGAACACCCGCGGTGCTTGGCGCGCGGTTCGATTTCGACGTGCTCGTCACCGGCATTGACACTTCTCTTTCGGATTGGCCGATCGACCTGCCCAAGGCCGCGCTCCTGTCGCTGGCCCTGATCGCCCTGTCGCTCGCGGCTTTCGGCTTTCAGAGGCGCATCGCCACAGCACGTGACTTCGATGTAGTGGGCGGAAAAAGCACGCGCGCCCCACAGCGAAATCTCGGCATCTGGCGCGGCCCTGCGTTAACGCTCTTTGCACTGGTGGCCTTTGTCTCGACGGGCTTTCCGTTACTGGCCATCCTCGCCACGGCGCTTTCGCGCACGATCTCGGGCGGCCTGAAACCCTCGAATATGGGATTTGAGAACTTTCGCGCGATCATGACAGACAGTTCGGGGGCGCTCTCCGCGATGGGAACGAGTTTCGGCCTCGGGCTCGTGGCCGCCATCGTCGCGGGCTTTTTCGGCATCGCCATCGCCTATGTGACGACACGCGGAGGAAGCGGTCGAGGACGTAGCTTGATCGATGCGCTCGCGATGCTGCCCAACGCAGCCCCCGGCGTGGTCGTCGCACTTGGCCTGATCCTGCTGTGGAACCAGCCTGCCCTGCCGGTCACGCCCTATAATACGCTGGGCATACTCGTTCTCGCCTATGTCTGCATTCTTCTGCCCCAACCCGTGCGGTACACCGTGGCCGCCTTCCAGCAGGTCAACCCCTCGCTGGAAGCGGCGGCGCGCGTGCATGGCGCGAGTGAGACGCGCACCGCCTGGCGCGTGCTGGTGCCGCTCGTGGCGCCATCGGTGCTGGCGGCGATGCTGCTGGTTTTCACCGTCGCGGCGCGCGAACTCGTCGCCTCGCTGCTCGTCGCGCCGGTCGGGACCGACACCATCGGCACCTACGTCTGGCGGCAGTTCGATCAGGGCTCCATAGGCGAGGGCATGGCCGTGGCCTTCCTCACCATCATCGCAACGACGCTCGTGCCGCTGGGGATTCTTTCAGCCCTGCGCAAGGTCGAGCGTTCGGGATCCTCGGCGACCAATCTCTAGATGTCCCCGAGATGCCCGGATCTCATCGGACGGTTCCGCTGCGCAGGCTCTCCACCCAATCGCGAATGGAGTCGAGCGATGCGCCGGACAATTTGGCGTCATCGAGCAGAACCGAAACCTCGTCGAGCTCTTCCCGCCCCGTTCCAACTGGCCGTGGAGAACGTACCCCGCGCCCGGCTCGCCAAAGCGCCACGATATTCCCATCGCCATCTGTTTCCGCAATGAAGCTAACCACTTCCGGCCCCATCCCTCATGTCCAACACGTAATTGCCTTAGCCGAGAGCGAAGCGCCTTGGCGACAAGTGACCAAAGGTCAACTTCGCTCGGGAGGCGCCGGTTTGAGCGGATGATCCGTCACCAGAGTTTCACACGAATGCAATCGAGGTTTCATTTGAATGGCCAAACTGCAGCACGGTACGAAACCCGTGATGCGGACCCCGGATGGAAAACTCGCTCTCCGATCGACAGAAAATGATTCTCGACCAGGTCCGTGCGCGCGGGCAGGTCGGCATCGAGGAGCTGTCGCAAATTCATGACGTCTCCCCCCAGACGATCCGGCGCGACGTGAACGAGCTTTGCGCGACCGGCGTTCTGCGGCGCGTTCACGGCGGCGTCGAACTGCCGGGCTCGGAGAACCTTCTCTACACCTCGCGGCGGATGATGAACGAAAGCGCCAAGCGCGCGATCGGCGGCGTCTTCGCCGAGCTGATCCCTTCGGGTGCCTCGCTCGCGGTCTCGATCGGCACCACGCCCGAGATCGCGATCCAGTCGCTGAGCGCGCGCTCGGATCTGATGGTGGTGACGAACAATCTCAACATCGCGCTGATCGCCTCGGATCGCGCGGATTGGAGTGTGCGCATCCCCGGTGGCGCCGTGCGCCCGGGCGATCGCGATGTGCTCGGCCCGCAGGTCGAGGCTTTCTTCGCGCGTTATCAGGTGGATTTCGGCGTCTTCGGCGTGGGCGGCGTCTCCGAGGATGGCAGCCTTCTCGATTTCACCGAAGAAGAGGTCGCCGCCCGGATGGCGATCCTGCGCAATTGCCGCCGCTCGGTGCTGCTGCTCGATCACACGAAATTCGGCCGCTCCGCCCATGTGCGCGGCGGCCATCTGCGCGATCTCGACGTGGTGATCTGCGACCGGGCGATCCCCGCGCATCACGCGACGGCGCTGATCTCGCGCGGTGCGCAGTTGATCATCGCGGAGGAGCAGGCATGAGCGGCGGCGCGATCAGCCTGCAAGGCATCTCGAAGAGCTGGGGCGAAACTCAGGCGCTCGACGGGATCGACATCGAGGTGCCCGCCGGCAGCTTCACCGCGTTGCTGGGGCCCTCGGGCTGCGGCAAGTCCACGCTCTTGCGCATCGTCTCGGGGCTGGAAGAGGCCAGCACCGGTCAGGTCATGATCGCCGGGCAGGACGTGACGCAGCGCCCCGCCGACAAGCGCAACCTGTCGATGGTGTTCCAGTCCTACGCGCTCTTCCCGCATCTCTCGGTGGCCGAGAACATCACCTTCGGGCTGCGCACCCGCCGCGTTCCAAAGGCGGAGCGCGCAGAGCGTCTGACCAAGGTTGCCGCGCTTCTGGGGCTGAGCGATTACCTTTCGCGCAAGCCCGGCCAGCTCTCGGGCGGGCAGCAGCAGCGCGTGGCTCTGGGCCGCGCGGTGATCTCGGAACGTCCAGTATGCCTGATGGACGAGCCGCTCTCGAACCTCGATGCCAAGCTGCGCCACGCAATGCGGGTGGAACTGCGCGCGCTGCAGCAAAGCCTTGGCTTCACGATGCTTTACGTGACCCACGATCAGGTCGAGGCGATCACCATGGCCGATCAGGTCGTGCTGATGAATGCGGGCCGGGTCGAGCAGGTGGCCGATCCGAAAACGCTCTACGAGCGCCCCGAAACCACCTTTGCCGCGCGCTTCATCGGCACGCCGCCAATGCAGATCCTGCCCGCAACCGCGTTGGGAGAGATCGGCGCGCGGGCCGAGGCCGCGACAGGTCGCGCGCTGCAATTCGGCATCCGTCCCGAGGCGCTGTTCGAGAACCGCGAAGGCCCGTTCGAGATGGTGGTGACCGGCGGCGAATATCTGGGCGCCGATGCGCTGGTCTCGGGCCGGATTGGCGGCTCGGAGGCGCTGATGCGGGTGCCGGGACGCGCCTTGCCCGGCCCCGGTGCGGGGCTGCGGCTCGGCCTCGCGCCCGGCGATCTTCACTTTTTCGACGCGAGGACAGGACGGCGGGTCACCCCGCCCTCCGGCTTCGCGCCGTTCCCCTGACCGGACGACCCGGCTCAAACACCCGGCGCGCAGGCGCCGTTCAACAGCCCCGGCGCGGCTGCGCCACATAACAGGAAGGACGACTGACAATGCTTGCCAATTTCCTCAAGGGCTCCGCGGCTGCCGCTGCCCTTTCGCTCATTGCGGCGCTGCCCGCCAGCGCCGTTGACCTGCAATTCTACTTCCCCGTCGCCGTCGGCGGCGGTGCGGCGAAGACGATCGAAGGCCTGACCGAGACCTATATGAAGGACCACCCGGACGTGAAGATCGACCCGATCTACGCGGGCTCCTACCAAGACACGATCACCAAGGTGATCACCGCCGCGCGCGGCGGCAACGCGCCCCAGATCGCGGTGGCGCTGTCGACCGACATGTTCACGCTGCTCGACGATGACCTGATCCTGCCCTTCGACGATTACGCCAAGGGCGAAGAGGGCAAAAAATGGATCGAAGGCTTCTATCCGGCCTTCATGGAAAACAGCCAGTTCGATGGCAAGACCTACGGCATCCCGTTCCAGCGCTCGACCCCGGTGCTCTACTGGAACAAGGACGCGTTCAAGGAAGCGGGCCTCGATCCCGAAACCCCACCCGCGACCTGGGACGAGATGGTCGAGATGGGCAAGAAGCTCACCAAGACGGACGCTTCGGGCAACACGACCCAATGGGGTGTGCGTATCCCGTCCTCGGGCTTCCCCTACTGGCTGTTCCAGGGGCTCGTCATCGAAGCGGGCGGCAAGCTCACCAATGGCGAAGGGACCGAGACCTATTTCGACAGCCCCGAAGTGATCGAGGCCGCGCAATATCTCGTGGACCTGTCGACCAAGGACAAGGTGATGGAGCCCGGCATCCTTGACTGGGGTGCGACGCCCAAGGACTTCTTCGAGCGCCGCTCGGCGATGGTCTGGACCACCACCGGCAACCTGACCAACATGCATGACAACGCGCCCTTCCCCTTCGGCGTGGCGATGCTGCCCGAGAAGGCGCAGCGCGGTGCGCCCACCGGCGGCGGCAACTTCTACCTCTTTAAGGGCAGCTCGGATGAGCAACTCGAAGCGGCGGTTAAGTTCATCGAATGGATCACCGCACCCGAGCAATCGGCGATCTGGACCAAGGCCACCGGTTATGTCGCTCCGCGTCCGGCCACCTGGGACACCGAGACGATGAAGGACTATGCCAAGGGCTTCCCGCAGGTCCTCGTGGCGCGTGATCAGCTGCAATACGCCAAGGCGGAGCTGTCCACTCACGAGAACCAGCGCGTGACGCAGTTCCTCAACGATGCGCTTGCCGCCGCGATCACCGGCCAGAAGCCGGTCGAGGAGGCGCTGAAGGAAGCGCAGGCCAAGGCCGATCAGGTGCTGGCCGCCTATCGCTGATCCCCGAGAGGGGCACTCCCCGGGGGTGGGCCACGTGCGGGCCCGCCCCCAACTCAATCAGGAAAGACCGAGCATGAAGATCAAACGCGACTGGATCTGGGGATGGACCCTGATCGCGCCGGCACTGGCGCTGATCTTCCTGTTCACGCATATCCCGGCGCTGATGACGCTCTGGGGATCGCTGTTCTCCACCCCGCGCGGGCGCAAACCCTCGCATTTTGTGGGGCTCGCGAATTACGAGCGGCTGATCCAGGACCCGACCTTCTGGAAGGTGCTTGGCAATAACGCGATCTATGCGCTCGGAACGATCCCGGTCTCCATGGCGCTGGCGCTTGCGATGGCGCTGCTGGTCAACCGCCCCTTCAAGGGGCGCGCGCTGGCGCGGATGGCCTATTTCACGCCGACCGTTCTGCCGCTGATCGCCGTCGCGAATATCTGGCTTTTCTTCTACACGCCGGGCTTCGGGCTGATCGACCAGGTGCTGGGCCTCTTCGGGGCCGGGCAGAGCAATTTCCTCGGCAATGCCGGAACCGCCCTGCCCGCGATCATGGTGGTTGCGATCTGGAAAGAGGCCGGGTTCTTCATGATCTTCTACCTCGCCGCGCTGCAGGCGATCCCGCCGCAACTGGCCGAGGCCGCGAAGATCGAGGGCGCGGGCGCGTGGACGATCTTTCGCCGCATCACCCTGCCGCTTCTGATGCCGACCACGCTGTTCGTCTCGATCAACGCGGTGATCAACGCCTTCCGGCTGGTCGATCACATCTTCATCCTCACCGGCGGCGGACCGGACAACGCGTCGTCCTTGCTGCTCTACTACATCTACGAGACCTCGTTCCGGTTCTGGGACACCGCCTATGGCGCGACGCTGAGCGTGGTTCTGCTGGCGCTGATGTGCCTGCTGGCGATCGGGCAATTCTTCCTCTTCGACCGCAAGGTGCATTACAAATGAGCGCGTTCGATCGATATCTGTGGAATGGCGGCGCGGCGCTGCTGGCCGCGCTCTGGATCGCGCCGCTGCTTTACGCGGTCTGGACGGCGTTTCACCCCTCGGCCTATGAGGCGCATTTCACGCTGACCGCGCCGCTGACGCTGGAGAATTTCGTCAAGGCCTGGAACGCGGCCCCCTTCGCGCGCTACTTCCTCAACACCTTCATATTGGTGACCGGGATCACGGCGGCACAGTTCGTGCTGTGCTCGCTCGCAGCCTATGGCTTTGCGCGGTTCTCTTTTCCGGGGCGCGACCTGCTGTTCAGTCTTGTCCTACTGCAATTGCTGGTGATGCCCGACATCCTGATCGTCGAGAATTACAAGATCATCCACGCGATGAATGCCGTCGATACGCTGCAGGCGATCGCCCTGCCCTATATCGCCTCGGGCTTTGGCGTGTTCCTGATCCGGCAGGCTTTCATGACGGTCCCGCGCGAGCTCGACGATGCTGCCCGGATCGAAGGCTCGGGTCCGCTCGCGATCCTCTGGCGGGTCTATGTGCCGCTCGCCAAACCTACCTATCTCGCCTATGGGCTCGTCTCGGTCAGCTATCACTGGAACAATTTCCTCTGGCCCTTGATCGTCACCAATTCGGTCGAGACCCGTCCCGTCACCGTCGGCCTGTCGGTCTTTGCCACCACCGATAGCGGCACCGAATGGGCGGTGATCAACGCAGCCACGCTGATGACCTCGGCGCCGCTCCTGCTCGCCTTCCTGCTGTTCCAGCGCCAGTTCGTGCAAAGCTTCATGCGCGCCGGCATCAAATGAGGACTTCCCGATGACCCTTCCGCTTCTGGGCGCTGCCATCCGGCGCCGCGATCTCGACACCCTGCGCGACTGGATCTTTGAGCCCGCCCGCGCCATCGAAATCCAGGATTTCGTGATGCCCGAAATCTTCGCCGGCGACCCGAGCGAACTCATCGCAAGCTACAAGCGCGCGCTCGACGGTCACCGCGGGCTGCGCGGCATTCACGGACCGTTCTTCGGGCTCGACCTGTCGAACCCCGACAGGGAAATCCGCGCCGTGATCCAGCGCCGCCTGCTCAAGGGGCTCGAGATTGCCGAGGCTCTGGGGGGCAGCCACATGGTCGTGCACTCACCCTTCACCTACTGGCATGTGCTCAATCGCGACAATTACCCTGCCGTCGCCGATCAGATGCTGAACGCGATGGCCGACTGCCTCGCCCCGGTGCTGGTTCGGGCGGGAGAGATCGGCTGCACCGTGATGCTGGAGAATATCGACGACACCGACCCGTCGGCGCGCGTGCGCGTGGTGCAGGCGATCGACCATCCGCAGCTGCGCGTCTCGCTCGATACCGGCCACGCGGAACTGGCCCATGGCCGCTACGGCGCCCCGCCTGTGGTGGACTATGTCGCACAGGCCGGAGCCTGGCTTGGCCATGTCCATCTGCAGGATGCCGACGGCTATGCGGATCGCCACTGGCATCCGGGCGAAGGTACGATTCCCTGGCCTGCGGTCTTTGCCACCCTGGAACGGAGCGAGGCGAGTCCGCGCCTGATCCTCGAAGTGCGCGACCGTCTCGAGCGGCTGCCCGCGACGGTGAAGGCGCTCGAGGCGCAGGGACTCGCGCGCTGATGCCCCTTACCAGCTCTTCAACGCACGCAGCTGGGGTGTTTTCTTGTTCATATGTGTGGCCATGCGCCCGAAGAGATGATCAAGCTCCCCGATCGCTTCGAAGAGATAGGGGCCCTTGTTGAGCATCACGCATTCCGCCCGTGCACCCATCGCCGCGTCGGTCATCTCGCCGCGGGTGGGCAGGCCCGTCTTGAGGAAGTTCTCAAGAACCTGCGTGGCCCAGATAACCGGCACCTGAGCGGCCTCGCAAAGCCACAAGATTTCCTCCTGGATCTCGGCGAGACGGGCGAAGCCGATCTCAACCGCCAGATCGCCGCGCGCGATCATCACGGCCGTTGGCTGGCGCCCAGCCGCGCGCACGAGCATATCCGGCAGATTGCGTACCGCGCGCTCGGTCTCGATCTTCAGGACGAGGCTGAGTTCGTGCCAGTCATCGGGGCGGATCTCGGCCAGAAGCGATTGTAGAAGCTCAACGTCTTGCAATTCCTGCACGAAGGAGAACTCGATCCCGTCGGCATGCTCCGCCGCGAAGCGCAAGGCCTCTTGATCGGCCTCGGTGAGCGCCGGGATATTCAAAGCGCAATCGGGGAAGTTCAGCCCCTTTTCCGGCTTGAGCTTGTAGCCCTTTTCCAAAGGGGCGATCTCGGCATGCAATTTCACGCCCCAATCTTCGCGCGCGATCACCCGCGTCGAGAGCTTGCCGTCATCGACAAACACACGATGCCCAAGCGCGAGGGCTTCGATGGGTTCGGCCAAGCTGCATTCGATCGCCGGTTGGCCCGAGGGGACCATCCCGAGCCTGCCCGGAAAGCAAAGCGCGAAGCTATCACCGAGACGCACGCGTTTCTGCCCCTTCTCGTCGCGCAGCGCTCCCGTGCGGATCTTCGGACCGGCCAGATCCATCAGAATTTTCATCCTCCGACCAACGGTCCCGGCGGCGGCGTCGACATGAGCGATCATGCGACGCCAAATCTCGGGGTCGTCATGCGCGCAGTTGATCCGGACCGCTTCGACTCCCGCCGCTGCAAGCTTCTCGCAGAAGCCAGGATCCTGCGCGGAGATACTTGGCATCGTAACCAGCAGTCCCACGGGGCCATGGTCGGTAAGCGGTCCGAAGATCCGTCTGGCGCGTTCGGAAATCCGGTTCTGACCGGCGAAGAAAGCGGCTTCCGAAGCGGGGGCGAATTGTGCTCCGTCAATCAACGCATCGAGGATCGCGATCACCTGATCCAGTTCGGGAAGTACCTTGCTCTCGACCCTTCCCAAAGAGGACAGACCAAATCGCATAAGTTTTCGCTGTAAAGGGCGAATGTCGTGGCGGCGCAGGGCAAGGTAATGCGCGAAATTTTCCGCGCTGGCTGCAAAATCCTCGCAGTCCATCCAATCCCGCCACGCCTCGAGCCGCACTACCGCAGCGCGCGAAATCGTTTCACGCAACGCACCGACTTCGCGCCGTAGTTCGATCAAATCATCAGTCATCATCGACCACTCCGTTTTGGCGCGGAGTACCAAGGATTGGATTCAGCTTTGTGACCGTTCGGTCGGGAGCGACACTGCGGCGCACCACGTCGCGAAGGCCAAGCGAATAAACGCTTATGGGGGAAAGATGGATCATCGTGCCCTGCCGCGCCGCGAAGACAATGCGCCATGACAGAGGAGGGCAACAACAGCGACGAGAGACCTGAGCGCGACATGGCGGCGGTTAACGCACAGTAGCCAGTTGCGAGGCAGTCATCGGAGGGTCGCGCCTCCTCGCCATGCATTCGGCGCCGTTACGAATCTGGGACAAGGTGCCTGGAGAAAAAGAAACCGAGTTTCTCAGCGATGCTGCGAGACATTTTCGAAATAGTTTCCAAACGTTCCGTAGATCGATCCGAGCAGATCGTGTGCAGTTCAAGACCCGCGCCGTATGACGATAGGAGCCTTGACCTGTTGGCGGCTTACACGTTTCGGCGTTTGCACTGTCTTTGCTTCCAGCGGAGGAATCCGAATGCAAAAAGCGCCCCTTGGGGCGCCATCGAACTGTATTTCAAAAGATTTGGTTG
>NZ_MPZW01000007.1:0-184359 GCF_002020275.1 Thioclava sp. L04-15
AAACTTGTTCGTCGTCTTGCTCATGATGCTCCATCCTACTCAGGAGTTGGAGCCTCCGGCAAACATGGGGCGGTTCACTTGCGCGTTGCCCTCCAAGCTCGTGTTGGCCGAACGCTTCAAGATGATTGCGATCGCAGTCGACAGGAGCACCGGCTTCTGGACGAACACATCGAGGTCTGCGATCCCGTTGTCGTTCAGGAGCGGCTTGGCGCACTGGCGCAACTCGTCACCCTCGAGGATCTCGGTCTCGATTTCGATCAAGCGCCGTTTGAGGCCAATCGCCTGGCGGCCAAGATCAGGATCGAGCGGCTCGGGGGCAGAAATGCCGATCAGCTTCGTCGCTGCGTCGAGCAGATTGCGGACACCGTCCCAATTTCCCTGGCGCGCAGCCCTCCTGAGCGCTTTGTTCTCAGTCTCCAGTTCCTCGATGCGCGCGTCGAGCTCGGCGTCGCTCGTTTTCGTCATCTCGTATTGTGTCTCGAGAAGCCGTGCGAGCTCGGCGCGCAATATCTCCGTCAGCAGGGCTTTTGCGTCTTCTTTCGTCAGTGTGTCGTTCAGAATTGCGTCCACGATCTTTTCTTTCTCTTGCTCGTAGACCGCGAGCAGCGCAGCGGCGCGCTTCACGGCATCGGCTGGGAGATCGGTGCGCAAGGAGAGGCACAAAAAATGGTTTGAATCCCGATTTTCACCGGCGAGGGGCAGACGCTTTCGGAAATAGAAGATCCGGCCGCGCCGCATCATATAAGGGCCAGCCGAGAACGGGTGCTTTCGGGAAATGGACAGGCGAGGTCCGCCACGCCTGTGTGTCACACCGTGTGTTACAGTTTTTGCAGGCTGTAACACACGTGGGGTGATACGAGGGCTATCAGCCCTTGTTTCATTGGCGCTGTCGAAAAAAGTGGCTGGGGCGGTAGGATTCGAACCTACGGTGCGCGGTACCAAAAACCGGTGCCTTACCACTTGGCTACGCCCCAACGTGGAGCGGTGTTTAGCCAAGCTCGGGCGGGGCTTCAAGAGGAAAATCGGAAGAAATTTCGATTGCGTGCAGATCGGCTCTCGGGCAGGAGGCGGGGCATGGAACGAAGTGATGTGGTGATCCTCGGTGCGGGCGCGGCGGGGCTGATGGCGGGGATCGAGGCAGGGCGCCGCGGGCGTTCGGTCACGGTGCTCGATCATGCGCGCAACCCCGGCGAAAAGATCCGGATTTCGGGCGGGGGGCGGTGTAATTTCACCAACCGGCTTCTGACGCGCCAGAATGCGTCCGAGCGGTTCCTGTCCCGCAATCCCCGCTTCGCACTCTCCGCACTGTCTCGCTACACGCCCGCCGATTTCATCGCGCGGGTCGAGGGCGCGGGCATCGCCTGGCACGAGAAACATCTGGGCCAGCTCTTCTGCGACGGCAAGGCCACGCTGATCGTGCAGATGCTGGTCGAGGATCTGCGTGCATCAGGGGGGCGCCTCCAGCTTGAGACATCGATCGAGAGCCTGCGACGCGTCGGAGAGGGATTCGTCGTCGAGACGTCGGCGGGCCCCATCGCGGCGGAGGCGGTGATCGTGGCGACCGGCGGCAAATCGATCCCGAAAATGGGCGCCACCGGGCTTGGGTACGAAATCGCCAAAAGCTTCGATATCGAGATCGTCGAGACACGTCCCGCGCTGGTGCCGCTCACTTTCGCAGAGCAGGAACTTGCGCGCACCGCGCCGTTGGCCGGGCTCGCCCGCGCCGCCCGCGTGAGCCACGGCAAGACCCGCTTCGACGAGGATTTGCTCTTCACCCATCGCGGCCTCTCTGGCCCGGCGGTCCTGCAGATCTCGAGCTACTGGCGCGAAGGCGATGCAATCACGATCGACCTCATGCCGGAGGGGGATATCGCGGCGCTCCTGGCCGCGCAGCGCGCCGAGGCAGGCAAGCAGGCGCTCCATAACGCGCTTGCGCGCCATGTTCCCGAGAAACTCGCGCAATTCGTCGTGGCCGAGGCGGGGCTGACGGGCCGGCTGGCGGATCAATCCAACAAGGCGTTGGCGTGTCTGGCGGAGCAGATGCATCGCTGGCAGGTGCGCCCGGTGGGCTCGGAGGGCTACCGCACGGCCGAGGTCACGCTGGGCGGTGTCGAGACGGATGAACTCGACGCAAAGACGATGGAGGCCCGCCGCGTGCCGGGGCTCTATTTCATCGGAGAGGTGGTCGATGTGACGGGTTGGCTCGGCGGCTATAATTTCCAGTGGGCCTGGGCCTCGGGTTGGGCGGCAGGGCAGGCGGCCTGAAAGGCGCGCCTCTTCTTCTTGATGAAAATATCTCGGGGGGTGAATTCGGCGAAAGCCGAAGAGGGGGGGCAGCGCCCCCCAATTCCGTTTCCCCCTTGCGCGGTATCGGGTCTTACCGCCCGACGCCCACATAGGCCTCGAACCCGGCCTTCTTGGCATCCTTGTGATGGTAGATGTTGCGCAGGTCGGCCATGCGCGGGGTCTCCATCTTCTTCGCGAGCTTCTTGAGATCGAGGGCGCGGAACTCGTTCCACTCGGTCAGGATCACCACGCAATCGGCCTTGGCGGCGGCCTTGTAGGCGTCATCGACCCATTGCACGCCCGGCAGCAGGGCCTCGCCCTCGCGCTGGCCCTGCGGGTCGACCACGCGCACCTTGGCACCACCGCCCACCAGCGCGGGCACGATGGTCAGGGCAGGGGCTTCGCGCATGTCATCGGTGTTGGGTTTGAAGGTCACGCCGAAGACCGCGATCGTCTTGCCGTTCACCGATCCGCCGCAAAGATCGACGATCTTCTCGATCATCCGGCGCTTGATCTCGTCATTGACCTTGATGACGGTCTCGACGATCTCCATCGGGCAGGAATAGTCCTGACCGATCCGCGCCAGCGCCGCAGTGTCCTTCGGGAAGCACGAGCCGCCATAGCCCGGACCCGCATGCAAGAACTTGTTGCCGATCCGCCCGTCGAGCCCCATCCCGCGCGAGACCTGCTTGATATCGGCGCCGGTCTTTTCGCACAGCCGCGCGATCTCGTTGATGAAGGTGATCTTCGTCGCGAGGAAGGCGTTGGCAGCGTATTTGATCATCTCCGCGGTCTCCAGATCCGTGTAGAGGATCGGGAATTCGCGCAGGAAGAGCGGGCGATAGATCTCGCCCATCACCGCTTCGGCCTTCTCCGAGGTGGTGCCGACGACCACGCGGTCAGGACGCATGAAATCGTCGATCGCGGCACCTTCGCGCAGGAACTCGGGGTTCGAGGCCACGTCGAACTCGGCATTCGGATTGGCCTTGCGGATGGTTTGCTTGACCTGGCGGTTGGTGCCCACCGGAACGGTCGACTTGGTCACGATCACCGCATAGCCGGTCAGCGCGTTCGCGATCTCCTCGGCGGCCGCCATCACGTAAGTCAGATCGGCATGACCGTCGCCGCGCCGCGTGGGCGTGCCCACCGCGATGAAGACCGCATCGGCGCCCGCAACGGCGGATTTGAGATCGGTGGAAAAGCTCAGACGGCCCGCCTCGACATTCTTGGCCAGCAGCGCATCGAGCCCCGGCTCGTAAATCGGGACCTCGCCTTTGAGCAGCATCTCGATCTTCTCGGGGTTCTTGTCGACGCAGACCACCTCATGGCCGAAATCCGAGAAACATACCCCGGAGACGAGCCCGACATAGCCCGTGCCGATCATTGCGATTTTCATAGTGTGACGCCCCTTGTGGCTGCCTTGTCTTTCGTGATTCCCGCTCCGCGCCGTCCTTGGGCCGGATCGGGCAACCCCTCGTGTTTCTTCTCAGAATCCGGACGATAAAACGAGAGGCGAAACGCCGCCCCGGGTTGGTTGCGGCGGAATTCTGGCCATTTCATGCAAGAAAAGTGCCAAACTGCAACAGTCTTTAATGCCACGTGATGAGGTCACGAATTTCCCCCTTTGCAATCAAGATTAGCTGTGTAAATCTCGCCCGGAAGCTGCCAGTTATGGGTGGCTCCTTACGGTAATGACGGAGATTACTATGAAAAAGATCGCTACCATCGCTCTCGCTCTCGCCCTCGGCCTCACCGGCTCGACCGCTTTCGCCGGCGGCTACACCGCTCCGGTCGTTGAGCCCGAGCCCGTTGTGGTTCAGCAGTCGTCGTCCTCGAACCCGGCGATCGTTGTTCCGATCCTGCTGCTGGTTGCCGTGGCTGTCGCTGCGTCGAACAACTAATTTCGGGTAACACCGATTTTGGAAGGGGCCGGACGCATGCGTTCCGGCCCTCTTTCATATCCGGACAGGAGGGGTAGGGCCTGACAGTCCGGGGACTGGAAAAAGCCCGCGTCTTTGCGCGGGCTTTTTTCGTTTCGGAAGAGGGAGGCGGGCGCTCAGTTGCGCAGCTGTTGGATCGCCACGTATCCAAGCGCAGGCCCGATCCATTGGCGCGACGCGAGGATCGTGCCGTTGCCCTCCACCAGATAGCTCAGGTCAAGCGTGACGCCAGAGCCTTCGCAACGTTCGGCTACCTGCCGGGCCGAGATTCCGCCCTGATCGACGATGCCCGCGGGCTGGATCGTGCAGGTGACGGGCAGGGGGCGTTCCGCCCCGTCGCCGTCGAGATAACGGAAGGTTCGTTTCGCGGTGCCTGCCTTGCGCGCATGGATCAGCGCGCCTGCCGCAGACGTATCGGCCGACATCAGGTCGCGCCCGAGGCCGCGCGTGCCCGCAAGCAGCCCGTCACGCAGGATGAAGGCGCGGGCATCGGGCGTCTGGTAGGTGCGCATCGCCCCGTTCTCGCCGCGCATCGCGCCCACGGTCGAGGCGTTGCCCGCCTCGAAGGTCACGAGGATGACGGGGCCCTGGATCGATTGCAGAGCCGCCGCCGCGAGGCTTGCCGGGTCGCTGGGTGCAGCCGGGGCCGCGTCCGCTTTCTTGCCGGGAAGGATCTTGCCGAAGGCCGATTTCACCATCGTGCCGCCGACCGAGCCGCCTTCCTGCACGCCGGCGCTGTCGTGGTTCGAGCAGCCCGCAAGCAGGCCGAGGCCCAGAACCGCCCCGAACAGGGCGCGAGGGGCCCCGCTCATCGCCAGAACCTCCCCCAGTCACGATAGAGACCGCCCTGGTGGCTGCCCTCGAGCGTCTCGTAGAGCCGCCCGTCGACATTCACCTGAGCGCCGCCATCGCCGACCGACGGCCGGATCGTCGTCGAGAAGCTCTTGAGCGAGGGCTGGCCGGTCGCGTACCCCAGCGGGATCGTCAGGCGGATGCCCTTGTCGAAGTGGCCGTCGCCGAACTCCTCTTCCGACATGTCGGTGAAGGTCGCGAAAGCGCCGATCTTCCAGCCGTTGGCCATCTCGCGGTCGAGCGAAATCGTCGCGCCCCAATCCTCTGCGAGGTAGCGACCGACATCGAGCTGGCCGGTCAACCCGTCGCCGAAGTCGTAATAGGCCGAGACGAAGCCGGTGACCGTGTCGTAATCCTGGAAGCCGAAGCGCTGGTCGAAATCACGCTGCTTGACCCAGTTCAGCTCGGCCCCGAGCGCAAGGCGGCTGTCGACGGGCTTCCACAGCAATTCGCCCGAAATCCCGCCATACATCCGCTCGAGATAGCCCACGGTGACGCGCGAATAGAGATCCTTGCCCGGGCGCCCATAGGCCGCGAAGGTCAGGTTCTGAAGCGCGAGATCGCCGTGTTTCTGGTATTCGTAGATGTCGCTGCGTACATGCGGCACGGTCGAGGTGGAGGTGGTGGTAACCTCGTCGAGATTGCCCAGAACCTTCTGGCGCACCTCGCCCGCAAGCACGAGCCCGGGCGCGAATTCGTAACGTGCCTTGATCGCAAAGCCCATATCGGCATGCAGCCCTTCGCCCGGATCGAAGGGCGACAGCTCGAGGTAGGGGCCGATGCCCCAGAGCAGGCGTGGATAGAGCCCAGCCGTCTGTACATAGCCCTGATTGCCGCGCTCGGCCTCGCCGATCTGCGCGACAGCCGCGATCTGGGTCGAGGGGCCGTTTTCCAGCCGCTCGATATCGCTGCGCGAGAGGGTCGTCGTCGAGGCGGGCATGCCGCGCTCAACCAGCGTGATCTTGATCGTCTCGACCGAAGCGGGCAGGGCGCGCGTCGCGATGCGCGCGGCATGGCCGATCGCCTGCGGGTTGGCGCGATAGGTCTCGTTCGAGATCCGCAGATCGGCGGAGGTCGGGCTCAGCTTGAGCGATTCCAGAACCTGCCCGTCCTTGCGCAGCGCATCGGCGATCGCGGTCTGGATCGCGGGGCGGGCGGTCGAGTCATTGGCCCAGTCGGTCGACCAGGCCTCCGGGTCGGCCGCGCGTGCGGGGCGCGGCGCGACCGGGATCGGGGCGCGCTCGAGCCCCGAGGGGGCGACCGGATGACGCGGATCGAGCGCGATGTTGAATTGCAGCCCAAGCTTGTCGCCGTGCAGCACGTAGCCCGAGACCGAGGCGATCTGGTTGATCCTGTAATCGACGCCGAAGTTGAACGGCGTCTTGACGTCAATCTCGCCCGCGGCCTCCTGCGCCGAATAGGCGTCCTTGGAGTATTCCGCCTTCAGCGTGAGCTTTTCGGTGGCTTGCCAGGCGATCGACGCGAAGGGTGCCGAGGGGCCCTTGAACCAGGCCTCCGAGTTCAACCCGCCCGTCGTGGAGGGGGCAGGGCGCGTGCCGCCACCCGAGCCGTCCGAACCGAGCCGACCCCAGCCCCAACCGATGCTGGCACGCAGGCGCGGTGTGATGGTCTTGGTCGCGACCACATATTCCGAGGCGTAGATCCCATTGTCGAAGATGTCGCGCAGGCCGACGGCGAAGGCCGGGCGCCAGCCCTTTTCGTTCAGCACCTGGAGATGCAGATCGAGGCTGCGATCCTTAAGCGTATCGCCCGCATCGAGCCCCTGCTCGCGCGAGTAACGCACGGTCGCGGTCAGGCGCGGGAAGACCTGAAAGGAGAAGTTCGCGCGCTGGCTGCCCTGATAGCCCGAGAGCGAGCCCACCAATTCGCCATCGCGGAAGACCTCGGCGGTGGGGGTGTCGATCGCACCGGGTGCGCCAAGCGTTCCGACGCTCCAGGCGATGGTCGATTCCGCCCCCGCCGGTTGCGCGAGCCCCATGCCCGCCAGAAGCGCCGTCGTCGCGATGCCGCCCGTGATCCGTTTCATCCGTCTTCCCCGAAGGTTCGTTCCCAGTCTGAGGCCTTTCGTAACCGCTTTTGCACGCGCGCGCGAGAGGCGAGTGAAGATGTGTGAACGGGCGTTGCAGTTTGGCGGCATGGGGGCAGTCGATCTGCGCCCTCAAAGCGTGCGCAATCACCCTGAGCGCAACATCTGCGGCCACCCCTTGGAGCGGGGCGATCCGCGATGGGGCTGCGCCAGTCCGGCGTTCGCGATGTGCGCGCGTTCGCCGGGGCGTCCTGCGGCTGGGGGGCGATTGGCCCCGACCTGCCCCCTGCGGCAATCTGTCAGAATGATCTCTCGAAAATATATGTTATCTGATAACATAACGAAGCGAGGAGCCCGATGTCGCAACCTGCCGAGCATATGCCGAACGCGCGCCGCCATGGTCATGGCAAGGGCCATGGCCCCGCCCATGCCGCGCGGCATCAGCAGGACCAGCACGATTTCCACACGCTTCTGAAGCATCACGCCCAGATCGCCCGCGAGGTCACCGAGACCCCTGACGGCATCATCGCCACCACGCGTTCGCACGATCCGCAGATCGCGGCGCTGATCCGCAAACACGCGGTCTCGATGCATGAGCGGATGGAGAAGGGCCTTGGCTTGCGCAACTGGGATCCGGCTTTCGCCGAGATCTTCGCGCAGGCCGACAAGGTCGAGATGCAGATCGAATTGCTGCCCGATGGCGTGCGCGTCATCGAGCGGTCCGATGATCCGAATGTGGCGATCCTGATCCACGCGCATGGCGCGGTGGTCTCGGGCTTCGTCGAAGGCGGAGCAAAGGTCGCGGCTCACGAGAGCCCCTTGCCCGACGCCTATATCCGAATGGCCGGCTCGTCACCGGTCGGGTGAGCGATCCGGCGGCACGCTGCGTCCCTAGTGCCGCCGGATCCGCCCTTATTTCTTAAATGCAGGACTCGAACAGCGCGCGGGTGTTCTCGCGCGTCATCTCGACCGGGTTGCCGCCGCAGGAGGGATCTTCCAGCGCCATATCCGTCAGCATGTCGAGGTCTTCCGCTTTCACGCCCATCGCGGTGAGGTTGGCGGGGATACCCAGCTCGGTGCGCAGGCTCTCGACGCGCGCCTTGAAGCCCTCGAACCCGCCCGCGATGCCTAGGTAAGCCGCCGCTTGCGTGATCTTCTCCTCGATGGCGTCGCGGTTGAAATCGAGCACCATCGGCATCACGCAGGCATTGGTCGTGCCGTGATGGGTGCCGTAGACCGCCCCGACCGGGTGGCTGAGCGAATGGATCGCGCCAAGCCCTTTCTGGAACGCGACCGCCCCCATCGCCGCCGCCGACATCATATGCGCGCGCGCCTCGATATCGGTCGGGGTGGCGTAGGCCTTGGGCAGGTTCTCGAACACCAGCCGCATGCCTTCGAGCGCGATGCCCTGGCTCATCGGGTGGTAGAAGGGCGAGCAGAACGCCTCGAGGCAATGCGCCAGAGCGTCCATCCCGGTGCCAGCCGTGATGAAGGCGGGCATGCCCACCGTCAGCTCCGGGTCGCAGATCGTGACCACCGGCAGCAGTTTCGGGTGGAAGATGATCTTCTTCTTGTGGGTCTCGGAGTTGGTCAGAACGCCCGCGCGCCCCACTTCAGAACCGGTGCCTGCCGTGGTCGGCACCGCGATGATCGGTGCGATCGTGTCGGGGTTGGCCCGCGTCCACCAGTCGCCGATATCCTCGAGATCCCAGACGCTTACCGACTGATCCACCATCAGCGCGATCATCTTGCCCAGATCGAGCGCCGAGCCGCCGCCGAAGCACACGACCCCGTCATGCCCGCCCGCGCGATAGACCTTGAGCCCGTCTTCCATGTTCTTCTCGTTCGGGTTCGGATCGACCTGCGAGAAGACCGCGCGGCCCAGACCTGCGGAGTCGAGAATTTCCAACGCCTGCGCGGTGATCGGCAGGCTCGCCAGCGCCTTGTCGGTCACCAGAAGCGGCTTGGTGATGCCTGCGGCCTTGCAGTGATCGGCCAGTTCCTTGACCCGGCCGGGGCCGAATTTGATCGCGGTCGGATAGGACCAGTTGGCGGTGGGGGCGCTCATTTCGTCACCTTCTTGAGATGGTAGGATTTGGGTCGGGTCAGCGCGTGATAGCCGAGCACGGAGAGCGAGCCGCCACGGCCCGTTTCCTTGCAGCCCGTCCAACACAGCGCCGGGTCGAGATAGTCGCAGCGGTTCATGAAGACCGTGCCGGTCTGCAGCCGGGCGCCGATCGCCTCGGCGCGCACCGGATCGGCGGTCCAGATCGAGCAGGTCAGCCCGTAGTCGCAATCGTTCATCGCGGCGATGGCTTCCTCGTCGTCCTTCACCGACATGATGCCGACGACGGGGCCGAAGCTCTCCTCGCGCATCACGCGCATCTCGTGGTTCACATCGACGAGGATCTGCGGCGCGAGATAGGCGCCGCCGTCATCGGCCGGGAACAGCGCCGGGTCCAGCAGCGGCTTTGCCCCGTCGGTGATCGCATCTTCGATCTGGCCGCGCACGACATCGGCAAAGCGCTTGTTCGCCATCGGACCGATCGTGGTTTCCGGCTCGAACGGGTTGCCGAGTTTCAGCTTGCTCGCCCAGTCCACGGCCTTCTCGACGAAGGCGTCATACAGGCTTTCATGGACATAGATCCGCTCGATCCCGCAGCAGCACTGGCCCGCGTTGAACAGCGCGCCATCCATCAGCCCGTCGACTGCGGCATCGAGATCGGCATCCTTGGCCACATAACCCGGGTCCTTGCCGCCCAGCTCCAGCCCCATGCCCACGAAGGTACCCGCCGCGGCTTTCTCGATATTGCGCCCGCCACCGACCGAGCCGGTGAAGTTGATGAAGTCGAAGGCGCGCTCGCCCAGCAGCGTCTCGGTCACCTCATGGCTGAGGAAGACGTTCTGGAACACGTCCTGCGGGATGCCCGCCTCGTGGAAGGCCTCGGCGATGCGCTCGCCCACCATCAGCGTTTGCGTGGCGTGTTTCAGCATCACCGTATTGCCCGCGATCAGCGCCGGCACGAGCGAGTTGATGACCGTCATGTAAGGGTAGTTCCACGGCGCGATGATCAGCACGAGGCCCACCGGCTCGCGGGTGATCTGGCGCAGGAAGGCCGGGCTTTCCTCGACCACCATCGGCGCGAGCGCACTTTCCGCGATCGAGGCCATGTAGCCCGCGCGCTCGTTCATGCCGCCGAATTCGCCGCCATAGCGGGTGGGGCGGCCCATCTGCCAGGCCAGCTCCTCGACGACCTGGTCCTTCTTCTCGTTGAGCTTGGCGATACCAGCCTCGACGAGCTTGATCCGCTCGGCCAGCGGACGCGCCGCCCAATCGGCCTGGGCCGCCTTGAGCTGCGCGACCATCGCCTGCGCCTCCGGGTGGGAGAGCGTCTTGCGCTCGGCATAGACCTGCCCGTCGACGGGCGAGATGCATTGGATCACTTTCGACATCATGTCTCCTTGCGGGCGTCCACGGCCCGCGGTCTCACTTTCAAAAACTCAGGCGCGCTCGAAGCCGCGCATCCGTTCCCAATCGGTCACGACGCGGTTCTGCTCTTCCAGCTCCCAGCGCGCGGCACGGGCGTAATGGGCGACCACCTCAGGGCCGAAGGCCTCCTTCAGCATCGCGCTGCCTTCCAGCGCGCCGAGCGCCTCGCCCAGAGATTTGGGCACCTCGGTCACTTCGCCCGCCTTGTAGATATCGCCTGCGGCTTCCGGCCCCGGGTCCATCTCGCCCTCGATCCCCGCGAGCCCCGCCGCGAGCAGCGCGGCACAGGCGAGGTAGGGGTTCAGGTCTGCCCCGCCGATCCGGCATTCCACGCGGATGCTCTTGGTGCCCTCGCCGCAGATGCGGAAGCCCGCGGTGCGGTTGTCGAGCGACCAGACCGCTTTCGTCGGCGCGAACAGCCCCTCGCAGAAACGCTTGTAGCTGTTGGTGTAGGGAGCGAGGAAATAGGTGATCTCGCGGGCATGGGCCAGCTGCCCGCCAAGGTATTGATGCATCAGCTCGGACATGCCGTTGGGCGCCTCCGCATCGAAGAAGACGGGCTTGCCAGCTTTCCACAGCGACTGGTGCACATGGCTCGACGAGCCCGCCTTGTCGGTGTGGTATTTCGCCATGAAGGTCGCCGAGAGCCCATGCGACTGCGCCACTTCCTTCGCGCATTGCTTCACCAGCACATGCATGTCGGCGGTCTCGAGCCCGCCCGAGTATTTCACGTTCAGCTCTTCCTGACCGCGCTCGGCCTCGCCCTTCGAGCACTCCACCGGGATGCCCGCGCGGTAAAGCGCATTACGCATGTCGCGCATCGCGGGCTCGCAGCGGGAATTGCCGAAGATCGAGTAATCGACATTGTAGCGCGCCACCGGGGTCGGGTCGGGATAGCCCGCGTCGAACAGCTCGGGGTAGCTTTCCTCGAACAGAAAGAACTCCAGCTCAGTCGCCATCATCACGTCATAGCCCATCTCCTTCGCGCGCCCGATCTGGCGCTTGAGGACCGAGCGCGGCGCATGGGGCACCGGCTGATGGGTGTGATGGTCGAGCAGATCGCAGATCACCAGCGCCGTGCCCGGCACCCAGGGAATCAGGCGCAGCGTCTCCATGTCGGGTTTCATGACATAGTCGCCGTAACCGCGCTCCCAGCTCGAGGCCTCGTAGCCCTGAACCGTGGCCATCTCGAGATCGGTGGCGAGAAGGTAGTTGCAGCAATGTGTCTCCTGCCAGCCGCTATCCACGAAATGCTGGGCGTGGAAACGCTTGCCCTGAAGGCGGCCCTGCATGTCCACCAGTGCGGCGATCACGGTGTCGATCTCGCCGGCCTTCACGGCCTTCTTGAGCGCGTCGAACGAGAATTTGGCGGTCATTGGCTCCTCCGGGGTTTGAATGCGCCTCGCGACACTGCCGCGAGGCGAGGCGCCCGGCAAGAGCCGGACGTGGGGCAGGGCGCGCGGAACCGATCAAAGCGTCGCGCGCCCGCGATGTCGTCAGCCGTAGCGGTAGGGCGGGCCTGCCTTCGCCATGGTGTCGTTGTATTTCTTGAAGATGTCCACGACCTTCGCCTTGAGCGGGCTTTCGGCAGCGATTTCGTCCCAGAACTTGTGGGCGGCGTCTTCGACCTGTTTCCACTCGGCATCGGGGATCGTGGTCAGCTGCATCTCGGTGCCGTCCACGCGCAGCTTCGCTTCGCCCGACCAGTACCAGTACTGGCGGTGGTAATGCGACTGGTCGAAGCAGGTCTTCATCAGCGTCTTGAGACGATCCGGGACCTCGTTCCAGCGATCCATGTTGGCAAAGAAATGCCCGATCCACGCGCCCGAGATGTTGTTGGTCAGGAAGTAGGGCGCGTTCTTGCCCCAGCCCGAGGTGTAATCCTCGGTGATGCCCGACCAGGCGACACCGTCGAGCTCGCCGGTCTGAAGCGCGACTTCGACGTCTTCCCACGGGATCGTCACCGGCACGACGCCGAATTGCGCGAGGAAGCGCCCCGCGGTCGGGAAGGTGAAGACCCGCTTGCCATTGAGATCGGCCAGCGACTTCACCGGCTCTTTCATCGCGAAGTTGCACGGATCCCACGAGCCCGCCGAGATGTGCTTGATGCCGACGGCCGAATACTGCTCGTCCCAGATCTCGTTGAGACCCCATTCGTTGAACAGCGTCGGCACGTCGAGCGAATAACGCAGCCCGAAGGGGAAGTAGCCGCCGAAGACGGTCACTTCGGTCGGCGAGGCCATCGAGTCGTCATCCGACTGGACCGCGTCGATCGTGCCCGACTGCATCGCGCGGAACAGCTCCGAGGTCGGCACGAGTTGGTCGGCGTAATAGAGTTCGATCTCCATCTGACCGTCAGCGATCTCGTTGAAGGTCTTGATGCAGTTGTCCACGACCTGTTCGGCGAGTGCCGGACCTGCATAGGTCTGCATCCGCCACTTGATCTTGGATTGCGCGAGCGCGGGCGCCGCGAGACCGGCTGCCGCCGCCCCCACCGCCCCGGTGGTCAGAAACTTACGTCTTGTCGTCATCTTTCACTCTCCTTGTTGGTAGGAAAGGCCCGGTTTGTCCGGGCTCTGGTTATCGTCCCAAAAACGCATGCGGCAGCCAAAGCGCCAGCTGCGGGAAGATCATCACGAGGATCAGCGTCAGGACCATGACGCCCACGAAAGGGATCACCGAGGCATAGATCACCGGCAAGGTGAACTCCTTCGGCGCCATCGCCTTCATCAGGAACAGGTTATAGCCGAAGGGCGGCGTCAGATAGGCAACCTGACAGGTGATGGTATAAAGGACACCATACCAGATCATGTCGAAGCCCAGATGCCGCGCGAGGCTGACATAGACCGGCGCCACGATCACCAGCATCGCCGTGTCGTCGAGGAACATCCCCATCACCAGAAAGCTCAGCTGCATCAGGATCAGGATCTGCCATGGGCCGAGGCCGAGGCTCTCGGTGAAGAAATCCTCGATCGCGCGGCCAGCGCCCAAGCCATCGAACACCGCGCCGAACGACAGCGCCGCGGTGATGATCAGCATGAACATCACGGTGATCTTGAGCGTGTTCTCGGTCGAGACCTTGAAGACCTGCCAGGTGAAGCGGCGCTTCACCGCCGCCGCCAGCACGGCCGAGAGCGCGCCGATCACCGAAGCTTCGGTCAGGCTCGCCCAACCCTTCAGGAAGGGCACCATCATCGCCACGAAGATGAAGACCGGCATCAGGCCCGCGCGCAGTAGCCGCAGCTTTTCGCGCATGGTGATCGCGGCGCGTTCCTCGGCATCCATCGGCGGCGCGAGATCGGGGTTCAGTTTGCAGCGGATCACGATATAGGCGACGAAGAGCGTGGCCATCAGCAGCCCCGGAATGGCGCCCGCGAGCCATAGCTCGGACACCGGCTGGCGCGCGATCAGCGAGAACAGCACCAGCACGACCGAGGGCGGGATCAGGATGCCAAGGCTCGACCCGGCCTGAATCACGCCCGAGATCATCAGCTTGTCGTAATTCCGGCGCAACAGCTCCGGCAACGCGATCGTCGCGCCAATCGCCATGCCCGCGACCGACAGCCCGTTCATCACCGAGATCATCACCATCAGCAGGATCGTCCCGATCGCGAGCCCACCCGGCAATGGCCCGAACCAGACGTGGAACATCCGGTAAAGATCCTCGGCCAGCCGGCTCTCGGACATCACGTAGCCCATATAGACGAACATCGGCAGCGTCAGCAGCGGCGTCCACTTCATCAGCTTCATCACCGAGCCGAAGCCCATCTGCGTGCCACCGGGCCCCCAGAGCGCGAAGGCCGCCACGACCGCGACGAAGCCGATCGCGCCGAAGACCCGCTGACCGGTCAGCATCATCAACAGCATCGTCGAGAACATCAGTAGGGCGATGGTGTTGTGATCCATCAGATTTCCTCCCCGCGGATCGTCGCGATGTCGCGGATCAGAAGAGCGCTCGCCTGCAACAGCATCATTGCGAAACCGAAGGTGATGATCGTCTTGATCGGCCAGAGATAGGGCCGCCAGGCGGTCGGGTTCCGCTCGTTATATTCGAACGCGTAAACCGTGGAATCGAAGGCCGAGTAGACCATGATCCCGAGATAGAACATCAGTGCGAAGACGGTGAACGCATCCCACCAGGCCTGACCTTTCGGGGACCAGCGCGAATAGAGAAGGTCCATGCGCACATTCGCGTCCCCCTGCAGCGACCACGGCGCGCCGAGCATGTAATAGGCCACCAGCGTGAACTGGGCCATCTCCAGCGTCCAGAGCGCGGGGATATGCAGGATCTTCGTCGCCGACGAAAACAGCATGATCGCCATGATCACGTAGAGCAGATACATCGCCACTTTCCCGAGGCGACGGTTGAACCCCTCGACAAAGCGGACATAGGCGCGGATCCATCCCGGCATCAGGCGGCCTCCCCGGTCTGAGTTTCGATGCGCGCGATCGCAGCTTGCAGTACCGGCGCGAGAGTCGCGGCCATCGCGGACTGCGCGCTCGCATCGGCGATCAGGTCGTTGCGCAGCTCCAGCATCACGTTCGGGAGCCCCATCGGGGTCGCCTGCAACGCGAGCGTATGGGTCACGCCATCGGCGCCCGAATAGGGCTCGTTGAGCCGCGCATCGAGGCCCGTTCGCGCCTGCGCCTCCGCCAGCACGGCCTCTGCGAGAGTGGCATCGGCATCGTGGATGATACCCAGTTCGACATCCCGGCGCTGCCCGAAATAGAGCGGCGTGAAGGAATGCACCGTCACGATCACAGGGGCAGCACCGCGCGCGAGCCTTCCCGCGATCAGCGCGCGCAGCTCGGCATGGAAGGGCAGGTAGAGCGCCTCTGTCCGCGCCGCACGCGCGGCCCGCGTCAGCCCTATGTTCCCGGGAATATCATGGACTTCCGAACGTTCCGGCATCGCGCCCGCGTGCTGCGGCGGGCGGTTGAGATCATAGATCAGCCGCGATTGGCAGGCATGGGCCAGCGGCGCATCCAGTGCCTCGGCCAGCCCTTTCGCCAGCCCCAGCGCACCCGGATCCCAGGCGATATGCGCGTCGCGCTGCTCGGCGCTCAGCCCCAGATCGCCCCAGGGCGCGGGGAAGGCATTCGAGGCGTGCTCGCAGATCACGACGCAACGCCCCTTCCGGGCGGCCCCTTCGATCCGGATCGGTGCTATACTCCCGCTCACCCCAGTCCCCGATTCCCGCTTGCAACTCGCATTCAGGCTCGCCTCGCGTGCCCTTTTGTGTCAAGATATTTTCAGAATTTGTTTTTCTGTTACGATCTGTTCGATCCTTTTGGGCAAGGAGTGCACAATTTGGCGGCAGTCTCGCAAAGCATCGAAGACCAGATCTCGGGCGCCATCGAAGAGATGACCCGGGCCGAGAAGCAGCTCGCCAGCCATATCCTGCGCCATTACCCGATGTCGCTTCTGGGCTCGGTGACGCAGCTCGCCCGCGCCGCCGAGGTGTCGTCGCCGACCGTGGTGCGGCTCGCGCAGAAGATGGGTTTCGGCGGCTATCCCGGGTTGCAACAGGCGGTGCGCGACGAGCTGGAGGCGCAGCTTGTCTCGCCGCTGGTGAAACACGACCGCTGGGCCGGGGACGCGCCCGAGACTCATATGCTCAACCGTTTCGCCGATGCGGTGCTGGGCAATCTGCAAGCCACGCTGAAACAGATCGACCATGCGCAATTCGATGCGGCCGCCGCCCTTCTGGCCGATCCGAACCGCCGCATCTTCGCCACGGGCGGGCGCATCACCCTGCCGATCGCGCAATATTTCGTCTCGCATATGAAGGTGATCCGGCCCGGCGTCGAGTTGCTCGAACCGGTGTCGAACGCCTGGCCGCCCGCGCTTCTGGAGATGCGCAAGGGGGATGCGCTTCTCGTTTTCGATATCCGGCGTTACGAGAACACGGTGCTGCAACTGGTGGAAATGGCGGCCGATCAGGGCGTCGAGGTGATCCTGTTCACCGACCCCTGGGTCAGCCCCGCCGCCGCCCATGCCCGGTTCCGTTTCTCTGCCCAGATCGAGGTGCCCTCGGCCTGGGATTCGACCGTTGCGATCCAGGTGCTGGTCGAGACGCTGATGGCCGCCGTGCAATCGCTCACCTGGGAAGAGACCGAGGCCCGGATGAAGCGCCTCGAAGAGCTCTACGACCGCGCGCGCTTCTTCCGGCGGAAGTAAGGGGGCGCTGCCCCCGTCTCCTTCGGAGACTCCCCCGAGATATTTAGATCAAGAAGAAGCGGAACGGACCGCATCTTCTTCTTGATGAAAATATCTCGGGGGTGAATGGCCGATAGGCCAGAGGGGGCAGCGCCCCCTAGGCGAATTCGCCGGGCGCGGCGAGCTGGTTCGTCGGTGCCGAGCTGATCCGCATCGTTTTGATCGTGCCGATCCCGGCGCGGGCTTTGCTGCCGCTGCAGGCGCGCGAAAAGAGCGGTGATTTTCACGCGCATCTGTGCGAGCATGAGCCGGAGGAGGACCGCCCATGACCGAGATTTCCAGCGATTTCAACGGGCAGACCGTGATCTGCACCTTCGAGATGACCCCCGCCACCGCCGACGAGCTTATGGAGAAGCTTCAGTCGGCCTATTCGGAAGTGATCTCGAAAGCGCCCGGCTTCGTTGGCGCGGGGTTGCATATGAATGATGCACGTACCCGCATCGCCACCTATTCGAAATGGGCAGAGCGCGGGGATTATCAGGCAATGCTGCGCAGCCCCGAGATGATCGCCCGCAACCGGGTGATCAACACGCTTTGCCGGAGCTTCGAGCCGGTGATGTACGAGGTCGCGGCAGATTTCTGAGCGGCGCCTGCGCGGCCCGCGGTTTTTCGTGCGGTAGCGCTGGACGGATGGGAACTTGCACCCCCATATCCGCGTTGATGTGAAAAGACATAGCGGAGAGTGACATGGAAGACGTTCTTCAAGCCATCGGGACGGTCGGGATGGTGCTGCTGGTCATCGCGGGGCTGCTTGCGGGCTGGATCGCGAGCCTCGTCTCGGGCGGGCGTCACACGGGCGCCTATCTCGCGATTGGCGTCATCGGCGCGCTGATCACCCCCTTCATCGCGGCGCTGCTGGGGGGTGCGGTTCTCGCGGCGGGCGGTTTGCTCGCGATTGTCGGGATCGCGCTGGTGGGGGCAGTCGTGGTGCTTGTCATCGGCAAGCTCATCCTCGACTGAGCACGGTTCGGCCTCACGGGGCCGGCGCCCCGCGCAAAAGCCACCATCCGAGCTTGAGATAGGCAAACCCTTCGCGGGCGCGGGCCTTCGCGCTCGCGCGGTGGTCGGGGCAGTCGGCCCGTGCCATCAGCCCCATTGCCCGCGCAATGACGATGGCGCGCGGTGCGTGATAGGGATCGGTGACGATGACGACCTCGCGGGCTGTAAGCATCTCGCGCGCGAAGGCGACATTCTCATAGGTGCTGGTCGAGCGATCCTCGAGCGCGATCGCAGCCTCCGGTACCCCTGCGTCGCGCAGGATCGCGGCCATGGCCTGCGCCTCGCTCGGCTCATGCCGCCCGAGCCCGCCGCAACAGATCACCCGATCGCTTTTCCCGGCGTGGAAAAGTCGCGCCGCGTGGCGTGTGCGTCGCACCAGAGCGGGCGAGGGGGCGCCACCGGGCCAGACGGCCGCGCCGAGGATCAGGATGGTGCTCATCCTTCCGAGCTAGGCGCTGGCCTCTTGCGGGACAAGCCGGAATGCGCATGCTATGATTACAAAAATGGGAGGTTTTCATGCGCATTACGATCATCGCGGCAGTTCTTGCCGCAGCCCCGGCTTTCGCCGATCCGGTCAATATCCGCCCGGACATGATGTCGGTCACTGTCGAGACCGCCAATGGCCCGGTCGAGATCAGCCGCATCCAGGACAACGAGAACAAGCTGGAGGGCGACTGGGCCAAGACCTCGCGACCCTGTCCGAATTTCTGTATCCAGCCGATGGTGCCCGCCGAGGGGGTGACCCCGATCGGCGAGTTGGAGATCCTGCAATTCCTGCAAGATCCCAATGTCGTGGTGATCGACGGGCGGGTGAAGCCCGATTTCGAGGGCGGCGCGATCCCGGGGGCCGTCAATGTGCCCTATACGGAGGCCGCCGACCGTCTGGGCGAGTTGGGCTGCGAGCCCGATTTCGAGGGGTTCGACTGCACCGGCGAGAACGTGAAATCGGCCGCGCTCTATTGCAATGGCCCGTGGTGCGGCCAGTCCCCCACGGCGGCGCGCCGGATGATCGAGGCGGGCTTCCCGGCGGAGAAGATCTACTACTATCGCGGCGGGATGCAGCAATGGCGGCTGCTGGGGCTGACGGTGACCGAGTGAGGTTGCCTAGAGAGTGGAGTGAATGCCGAGATAGCTTGACATGCCTTCAGTATTTCAGTATATGCTGATTTACTGAATCGGGTGGAGCTATGAAGGTTACCTTTAAGGCTAAGGAAATCGAAAAGAACCTTTGGGTTGCTCAAATGGCACTGGATGACCGCGTGTTTTTTCCAGTGAACCCGTCTCAGCAAGGTGAGAACGGTATCTATGTTGTGACCGGCGCAAACTTCTCATCGTCCAGCCAAGACCTGACTTTCGATCTCTCGGAATGCCGTTGCCTGCAGAGCGGTTCAGGTAAGGTGATGGTGTTCTCAGGAGAAGAGCCTATTCCTCGTCATGGGGCCGATAAGGTTGTACTTTCGCCGAAAGCGGTCACTCAAAATATGTCAGATATCGACAGTCTTGATCTATCCATCAATCGATTCCTCGAGGAATGCAAAGGCTACGGGCTACCAAAGCAACTAGTTGGGGCGGTAGAGAAGCTGCTTCTATCACTTTCATCGCGACAGAGCTTTACGCTTGAGGAAGGGAAACAACGCAAGTGGACTTCTGCGCCCAACTTTATCGCAATGACGATACAGAACCGCAAAAAACAGTTGCTTGTCTCTGTGAAAGGCGATCCGCAGAACATGAGCTTTTGCAGCATCGCTCCGAAAGTAAGCCGCCCTCCCTACTGCGAGTTTCATTTTTCAGATGCCGCTCAGTTTGAGGAAGTGTTAGAGGCGTGCATCCGCTCACAGGACTATTGAGGTTCACCGCCCCTTCCTTCGCTTCACGCCACCCCTTTGTCCCGGCCGTCCCGCCGTCGACCGGCCTTTCGCCTTCACCGCCGCCTCGCTCGCGGCCTCCACGGCCGATTGCCGCGCGAGCGGGTCGTCATGGACGGCGAGGTCCACCGCCTCCAGACGCTTCACCTCGTCGCGCAGGCGGGCGGCTTCCTCGAATTCCAGATCCTCGGCGGCCTTGCGCATCTTGGCACGCAGATCGTCGAGATGGGCGGCAAGGTTCGCGCCGGGCTTGACCGCATCGACCTTGGCGGTGACGCGCGACATGTCGGTGTCGCCCTGATAGAGCCCGGCCAGAACGTCCTCGACATTCTTCTTCACCGTCGCGGGGGTGATGCCGTGTTCCTCGTTATAGGCGATCTGCTTGGCGCGGCGGCGGTCGGTCTCGTCCATCGCGCGCTGCATCGAGCCGGTGATCTTGTCGGCATACATGATCACCCGCCCATCGGCGTTGCGCGCGGCCCGGCCGATCGTCTGGATCAGCGAGGTTTCCGAACGCAGGAAGCCCTCCTTGTCGGCATCTAGGATCGCGACCAGACCGCATTCTGGGATGTCGAGCCCCTCGCGCAGCAGGTTGATCCCCACCAGCACGTCGAAAGCGCCAAGGCGCAGGTCGCGCAGGATCTCGATCCGCTCGATCGTGTCGATATCGGAATGCATGTAGCGCACCCGTACGCCCTGTTCGTGCAGGTATTCGGTCAGGTCCTCGGCCATGCGTTTGGTCAGCGTGGTGACGAGCGTCCGGTAGCCGCGCGCGGCGACCGTGCGGATTTCATCCAGCACATCGTCCACCTGAGTCTCGACCGGGCGGATCTCCACGACCGGGTCGAGAAGGCCGGTCGGGCGGATGATCTGTTCGGTGAAGACGCCGCCGGTCTGCTCCAGCTCCCACGCGGCAGGCGTGGCCGAGACGAAGACCGATTGCGGGCGCATCGCGTCCCATTCCTCGAACTTGAGCGGGCGGTTGTCCATGCAGGAGGGCAGGCGGAAGCCGTGTTCGGCCAGCGTGAACTTGCGCCGGTAGTCGCCGCGATACATGCCGCCGATCTGGGGCACGGTGACGTGGGATTCGTCGGCGAAGACGATCGCGTTGTCGGGGATGAATTCGAACAGGGTGGGCGGCGGCTCACCGGGCGCGCGGCCGGTGAGATAGCGCGAATAGTTCTCGATCCCGTTGCAGACGCCGGTGGCCTCCAGCATCTCAAGATCGAAATTCGTGCGCTGTTCGAGGCGTTGCGCCTCGAGCAGCTTGCCTTCGTCCTGCAACTGCTTGAGCCGCTGCGTCAGCTCCTTGCGGATGCCCTTGGTCGCCTGCTGCAGCGTCGGGCGGGGCGTGACGTAGTGGCTGTTCGCGTAGATGCGGATCTGCTCGAAACTGTCGGTCTTCGCCCCGGTCAGCGGATCGAATTCGGTAATGGCTTCAAGCTCTTCTCCGAAGAAGCTGAAGCGCCACGCCCGATCTTCGAGGTGCGCGGGCCACAGGTCCACGGTGTCGCCCTTCACGCGAAACGCGCCGCGCTGGAAGGCCGCATCCAGACGCTTGTATTGCTGCGCCACCAGATCGCCGAGGAATTTGCGCTGTTCGATCAGCTCGCCGACCTTCAGATCCTGCGTCATCGCCGAATAGGTCTCGACCGAGCCGATACCGTAGATGCACGACACCGAGGCCACGATGATCACGTCGTCACGCTCGAGCAGCGCCCGGGTTGCCGAGTGCCGCATCCGGTCGATCTGCTCGTTGATCTGCGATTCCTTCTCGATATAGGTGTCCGAGCGCGGAACATAGGCCTCGGGCTGGTAGTAGTCGTAGTAGGAGACGAAATATTCCACCGAGTTGTCGGGGAAGAAGCCCTTGAATTCGCCGTATAATTGCGCAGCCAGCGTCTTGTTGGGCGCAAGGATGATCGCAGGGCGCTGCGTCTCTTCGATGACCTTGGCCATGGTGAAGGTCTTGCCCGTGCCCGTCGCGCCGAGCAGCACCTGGTCGCGCTCTCCCGCGTTGACGCCCTCCGACAGCTCCGCGATCGCGGTGGGCTGGTCGCCTGCGGGTGCGAAATCCGTCTTCATCACGAACCGCTTGCCGCCTTCGAGCTTGGGGCGTGTGAGCACGTCGGGACGTTCGGTGGGCAGGTTCGTATTGTTGTGGGGCATCGCGCAGACCTTTCGCTGGACCCTAGATTTGTCCTCTTTTCGTTCGCGTTCAAGGGGTTGCGCACAGGGTTAAGGAAGGGTTTCTGGATGGTTCTGAATTTTACATATTTATCAATTTGTTATGGCCGGAACTTGCTTGATTCAGATCCTGGGACCATGCAAGGTGAGCGGGCAAGCAGTGTAGATCTGCCGGCCGGCGTACCACTTCACCCCTCGCTCCCCAGCCGGCTGGCAGAAACCTTTGGCTCTCAATGGGGATCTACGACGCGTGGGCGGTTTCTGGTGGCTTGAAGGCTTGCGATTTGTTTCCGATGCTCTAAGAGGAAGGGGAAGCATCGCTGAGGAGTTTGTCCATGCGCGCGCGCATCTACCAACCCGCCCGCAACGCCATGCAGTCGGGCACCGCGAAAACCAAGTTCTGGTATCTCGATTACGTTCCCGCCGACGCGCGTGAGATCGATCCGCTGATGGGCTGGACGAGTTCGGATGACACCCAGACCCAGGTGCGTCTGCGTTTCGAGAGCCGCGAGGCGGCCGAGGCCTATGCCAAGGAAAAGGGCATCGACTATCTGGTGACCGAGCCGCACAAGCGCTCCGCCAATATCCGCCCGCGCGGCTATGGCGAGAACTTTGCCACCGACCGGCGCGCCAACTGGACGCATTGATCCCGTATAGCACACCTGAGGTCTCCCGATGGGAGGCCGGGTTTTGCCTTGGGTCAAACGGCGTGGGCGCGGCTGGGGATTGCGCCTCGTTTTCGTAGGCTTTTTTGTGTCACGCAGGGTGGCGCGCGATCGCGCGTCGCTCGCCAAAGACGGTCCGGGGTATGGGCGCTTTGAGGGGCGGTGAGGGGGCTCCCGCTCGCGACGCGCTCTTGTGTTGCCCAGTACTGACGCCATGAGATTTCTGATCGGTCTGGCACCTCCAACGGGCCGGACTGCTCGCGGTTGAAACGCTGGCTGATGATATTCGCACCAATGATCTGCGTTTCGTTTTCGAGCACACGCAGAATGACTCGCCTGCAACTTCAATCGCCGGTTTTCCCGTGTCCGGCGGGCGCCGTCAGAAATCGTAAACGATCGGCAAAAGCCCCACCGCGACCAGCAAGGTGAAAAGCGCGAGCGGCGTCCCGATTTTCAGGAAGTCGACGAAACGGTAACCCCCGGGGCTCAGCACGAGGAGATTCACGGGCGAGGCGACGGGCGTCATGAACGCCGTCGAAGCCGCCAGCGCCACGCACATCATGAAGGGCTCTGGCGAAGCGTCCATGCCCTTCGCGATCGCAAGCGCGATCGGCCCCATCAGCACGGCTGTCGCGGTATTGGACATGAACAGGCTCAACGTCATCGTCACCAGAAACAACGTTCCGAGCACGACGCGCGGGGCGCTTTCTCCAAAGGTATCAAGGACGGTCGCGGCCGCAAGATCGACGCCGCCTGCGCGTTCAAGCGCCAGCGCGAAGGGTATCATGCCGGCGATGAGCACCAAGGTCTGCCAGTTGATCGCGCGATAGGCCGACGGAAGATCGATGCAGCCGAAAACCCCTAGCGCGATGCAGGTTATCAGTGCGATCTGCGCGTTTGGCAGAACCCCGAATGTCATCGCGAGCACCATGGCGGCAAGGACGGCGATTGCGGTCTTCGCCCGCTTGCGTTCGGGCACATATTCCTCGGCCTCCTCGGGCAGTTCGAGAAGGACGAGATCGCGCCGATGCTCCTGCAAACGCTGGATCGTCCTCCACGGACCGCTGAGCAGGAGCGTGTCACCTGCTTTCAGCTGCGTATTGGCCACGTCGCCCGTAACGGGTTGCTGGCTGCGACAGATGCCCAGGACGCTCAGTTCCGAAATGGTCCTGAGGTTTGCCTCGACGGGCGATTTGCCCACCAGAGGCGAGTTCGGCGGAACCATCGCTTCGACGAGCCCCACGTCACGGTTGGGAAGGGGGGTGGAGTTTTCGAAAGAGGCGCATCGCTGCAAATCGTGCAACGCAATGTACCCATCGAGGTCGAAAGAGGGGGACGACAGGATGACGATGAGACGGTCGTTGGCGACAATCTGTTCATGGGCCTGCGGAAGCAGAAACTCCCTCCCGTGCCGCCTGCGGCGCTCGAGCGCGAAGATGGCCACGCCATCGCGTCCGAAGAGACCGAGCTCGTCGAGCCGATGTCCCGTGATGTTGCTCGCGGCCGGGATGGCAATGCGCGCGATCCGATCAGCCAGGCCGAAGCGTTCAAGCAGATCGCGAAACCTCGGTCGCAGGCTGGCAGAGGTCGATGCCTGTTTCCCCGGGCCAAGAAAACGACGCATGAACAGCATGTAGAGGATCGCGAAGACCAGGACAGGCACGCCGAAAAGAGAGAAATCGAAGAACCCGAAACCGTCATATCCCTGCCGGATCAGCTCGGCATTGAGCACCATGTTCGGCGGGGTTGCGACAAGCGTGAGCATGCCCGAAATGAGCGCCGCGATCGAAAGGGACATCATCAGTCGGTTTGGCGGAATATGGACCTTGCGCGCTGCACTCAGGACGATCGGAATGAAGATCGCGACAACGCCCGTCGAACTCATGAAGGCGCTGAGCCCGGCGGCAAACAGCATCAGCAGAACGAGCATCTTGGCCTCGCTGCCGCCCGAGCGGAGGCTGAGCTGATCGCCGATCCACTGGGTCACGCCGGTTCGCACCAGGGCTTCGCCCACGACGAACAAGGCCGCGATAAGAATGACGCTCGGATCGGAAAATCCCTTGAGCGCCTCGGAGACGGAAATCAGCCCGGTGAAGGGCATCGCGATCACGAGCAGAACCGCGACCACATCCATGCGCGGTTTTCCCAGGACGAAGAGCGCAAGCGAGATAATGAGAAGGACAAGGACGGATGCGAGCTCGAATGTCATCAGGTTTCCGATTTCCGGGTTTGACGATGTCCTGTTGTCATCGGCATGCGCAACACGATCACCTCAGGGGGGAGGGGAGGTTTTCCTGAAACCCATCTTGCAGACCTTCGCGGGCAGATGAAAGGTCACTTGGCGAAACGGGCGTCTCGAAAAGCAATCGGATCACGCACCGATCCGCTCCCCGGGGCCCCACTGAGCCTACCGGGCATTGCGCTCGATCGTGTCAGCGTCTCGATCACTGCGGAGGGTAGTGGGTGCGCAGGGCGATCATGTCCTGCCCGCCCAATCTGGTCACGGAATTCCCGTCCTCGGAAAAGATCGAGCGCTGCGTGTAATAGGGGTTCACGATATCGGTCGAAAATCCGAGGCTTTGGGTGAGTTCCTCGAGCACGATCGAGCGTATGTCGCGCGACAGGATATCTCGGGTGAAGACGATATCGGCTTCGCTGATCCGGCCGGTATTCGTCTGCCAGAAGAAGGTGACGCGCGCGACGCTGCCTTTTTCCATGCGCGTTCCGTCGACCATCCGGTCGCCCGTATCGCGCACGATGCCGCCTTCTTTCGTGGCGCTGAGAAAAATCTCGATATCGGCGCGCTTGCCCGTGACATAGGTCACTCGGAGATCGGCCCCGGCGGCGTTGATCTCCTGCGTGGCGTCGAGAAGCGCATTATGGATTTCGCGCCGCGTACGGTCCGGGAAATGCGGGGAGACGAACTTGATGGCCACGGTAAGGTTCCTGCGTTTCGGCGCGAACCATTTGCGCATCGGCAATTTGCAGGCGCCTCCGGGCTGCGCTTCGCAGGCGACGGCACGATAGAGATCGCGGTCGCTCAACTTGCCTTCACAACGCACCAGTCCTTCGGCGAAGAGCGGTGGTGCGCTCAGCGCGGTCATCAGGGCGGCGACGGTGAGGGCGTGGCGCATGGAGGCTCCCGGGCGCTGTGAGACGATGCTCACAGGGTTCACCGGGGGCCTCGGATGCGTCAAGCGATTTGAGCGCTTCGCCTCAGCTTTGCAGCGAAACGATGTGGTTGTCCCAGGCGCAGTCCTGCCGCCCGAGCGGTCGCGTGCCTTGCGCGCCGACCGCGATCAGCCCGCCCAGCCCGTCGCTGGCCAGATAGCCTGCCGGGTGGGTCGCGAGCCCGCAGACATCGGCACGCGAGACCGCGCCGAGGAAACTCCCGTCGGGCGCAAAGCGATGGAGCCTCCCGCCGCGCGGTGAGCTGATCGCGATTTCCGAACCATCGCCCGAAAACGCGATGGAGCCGGCATAGCCCTTCATCGCCAGCTCGTCCGCAAGCGGGGCAGAGGCAAGCACCGGTGCCTCGCCGCGCCGATGCAGGCCCAGAAGGGGCGTGGCGGCATCCGGCGCGCCTTCCCATTGCATCGCGAAACCCACCTGTCCGTCGGGACCGAGCGCGAGGTGACGGATCGAGTTCTGCCAAAGCTCGGGCTCCAGCTCGATTGTCTCCAGAAGCCGCCCGTCGAGATCGAAATAGCTCAGGTTCGGGCGCATCGTGTCGATGTTCAGCTTCGTTCGGTCGCTCGGATCGGTCGCGATCCCGCCATTCGCCCCGACCAGCGTGCGCCCATCCCCCATCAGCCGCAGGTCATGCGGGCCAATGCCGTGGGTCGCGAACTCCCCGACGCGCAGATAGCCCGCCTCGACATCCCAGATCCCGATGACGCCGGCGCTGGTGTCGGCCATCTGCTCGACCGTGAGGAGACGCGCGCCATTCTCGACATAGACGCCGTGGCCGTTGAACTGGCGTCCCTCGGGTGGCGTGAGCGTACGGATGACCGCGCCGCCCACGCAATCGATGACCAGCGCGAAATGGCCCGGACGGCGGGCGAAGGCCACGGCCTCTGCGCGGGTCGGGTGGCCTGCGCCCGCATGGCCGCGCGCGGGAAGGGGAAGTTGAAACAGGGTCGCGCCTTCGGGATCGAGACCAAAGAGCGCGAAGCGCCCGTCGGGGGTTTTCGCGGCGGCGATATAGGCAGGGTCACCGGCGGCGGCCCAGCTCAGGTTCGGCGCGGCCGAGGCGGCGAGAAGACCGGCGAGGAAAAAGCGGCGGGTGGTCATGGGGTCAGTCTCCGTCTTGCGAGTTGAATCCGGCCGAGATGCCGAGCGCGGTGCCGATCTCGGTCTCGACCGCGCGGCGCATGGACTGCACCTGTTGTTGGAGGATCTCGACGCGGAGCCGGGATTGCGGATCGCTCACGCCAGATAAGTCTTTTTTGTCAATCGACTGAGCGGCTTTCTTGATGTTGTCCGACGCTGCGTCCACCTGCGGAAGATCGTGATCGACAAGCGCATGGGCAAGCTGCTCGGCGGCCTCCGTCGACAGGAGAACATTGCGCAGGCTGCGACCGGAGCGCCGTGCTTCGGCAAGCTTGGGTCGGGGTTTGTCGAAGGTACCAAGGGGGCGCCCGAGTCGGCTGTCAGCGGTGAATTCGAGTCCCGAAAGCAGTTGGGTGTAAAGCGCGCGGATCGCCTCGTCATCGCTCATATAGGTTGCGTTGTCGGGCGCCCCGGCGGTTTCCAGAACCTTCGCGTACTCCTCCCAGTCGGCGTTGAGCGCCTGTGCCTGACGCGCCAGTTCAATGCTCGCGGCCTGCACGTAGCGGCAGCTGTAGCTCTGCGCGTCATAGCCCGAGAAAGCGGGGTCGTAGAGCAGCATCTCGAGTGCGAACAAACCCTTGGCCGCGATCGAAGCCTCGGCAAAGCGTGCAGGGTCATCGACCACCGGATCTTGCTGTGCGACCATCTTCGTGACTGTTCGCTGCGTGAAACCGCGATCGTCGGGCCAGAAGGCAATCGACAGGGCCGCCGTCTCCGATGGCCCGAGGCGCAGGTCCCCCACCGCAAGCCAGGCATCGAAGGCGGCGTTATAGGCAGGGCGGACCGAAGGTGCGGTACAATCGGCCTCTGCCGTCTCGGCCAGCGTCCGGGCGGCTTCGGCAAAGCCTGCAAACCCTGGCAGGATGTCTTGCTCAAGCGCTTCAGAGACGCCGCCGAATGCGGGCGCGGCAAGCGTGAGCGATAGCAGAAGGGCGGGCAGGCGCATTACAGGCTCTCCAGGAATTTGATCAGGGCGTCGCGGTCGGCTTTCGGCATCTCGATCACGCGGGTCTTCGCGGGGTCCGCTTCGCCACCATGCCAAAGGATCGCCTCCAGCAGGTTGCGCGCGCGCCCGTCGTGCAGGAAACGGGTATGGCCGCTGACCGTCTCGGTCATGCCGATCCCCCAGAGCGGCGGCGTGCGCCATTCGCGTCCCGTCGCGCGACCCTCGGGGCGATTGTCGGCCAGACCCTCGCCCATGTCATGCAGCAGCAAGTCGGTGTAGGGCCAGATCAGCTGGAAGCTCTGCTCGGGCTGGCCCTCGAGCCGGTGGGTGACGAATTTCGGATTGTGGCAGGCGGTGCAGCCAGTCTCGTAGAAGATCTGTTTGCCGCGCAATACCTGCGGATCGGCGGCGTCGCGGCGCGCGGGAACGGCGAGGTTGCGGCTGTAAAAGCTCACAAGATCAAGACCTTCCGCGCCGATCTCAAAGCCGTCCTCTTCCGGATCGCCGCCATGGATCGCGGTGCGGCACGCAGCTTGCGCCGCGGTGCAATCGCCCCAGGGATCGGGAAAGAGCGGCGAGGAAATCCCCATGTCACCGGAGAAAGCTGCAGCCGATTGTTCCTTCACCGTCGGTACACCGGCCTTCAAGCCGAAACGCCCCAGCATCGGGCGGGCCTGCTCGATCGACCAGACGATATTGGGACGCCCCGAAATCCCGTCGCCATCGCTGTCCTCGGGATCGGCCAGAGCGAGGATGTCCGCCGCCGGGATCGCTTCGAGCAAGCCAAGCCCGATCATCTGAGGCGCCACACGCGGCGAGAGCATCGCATCTTCGGCCAACGGACCGTATCCGAGATCGGCCGCGCGGTAGTAGGGCTTGAGAAGCGTCGCGGTTTCGCCTTCGGACAGCGCCACGTCGACCTCTTCATACCGAATATCCAGCCGATATTCGGCCGCATGTCCGGTCGTCGCGAAATCCTGCAGCTGGCCGCCATAGATCGGGTCGGGGGCGGTCGCGATATAATCCTCGATCTCGGCCATCTGCGCATTCAGGTCAGCCCGGTCGCCCGGCACCGAGACCCGCAGGAACATCGACACGGCGGTATCCTCGGGGCCCTCGGGCGGATGGCCGCGCCCGTCCTTGATATGGCAATTCTGGCAGCCCCGCGCATTGTAGAGCGTGCCCAACCCGTCGGAGGCGCGCGTCGAGGCGGGGGCCTCGACCCAGATCTTGCGAAAGAGCCCGTTGCCGACCTTGAAGTCCAGTTCGCGCGCGAAGTCGATATTGCCCGAAGGCTGCGAGAACGCATCGGCATTGCGCCGAGCGCGCACGGTGGCAGCTCCGGCAGGCATTTCCTCGAAGCGCTCGGGCTTGGAGAAATCATGCGTCGGGGCGGTGACCGCCTCGATCCGCGCAGCCTCTTCGGGCGTGCGCGCGACCACCGCGAGATGCGGATCGTCGAGGGTGAGGGCCGCCGCGGGACCGGCGCAAAGACACGCCGCGGCCAGAGCGCGGCACGAAAGGTGGCGGAGGGGGTTGGCTGGGCGTGAGGAGGGCATCGCTTGCTATTCGAAGGTTGCGCGGTGCGACATTAACTTCATGTCGCACCGCTTTGGTTTTACTGGAAAACGGCGTTCGGATTGTCGAGGCTGTCCGAGCCTTCGAAGGCGATCTGGTCGAGCTCCAGCGTCCGGACGACCCGTTCGATCGAGCGGGTCTGGTCGATCAGCCCGTTCACGCCACCCATGATCAGCGCCTCGCCTTCGGCATTGCCCGCAGCGAGCATCATGTCATAGGCGAAACCATCTTCGGCCGCAGCCTTGATCGCGCCGAGCGCGTCCATCGTGGTGTCGAGCTTGCCGCGCATCTCGGCATCGAGCGCGGGGTCTTTCGCAGCCACCAGATCCGAGAGAGACGCGCCCTCGATCACCGAGCCGTCGATCCGCTCGTAGCGGCCGAGATAGACGTTCCGGATGCCGAGCCCGTCATAGTAATGGCTGTTATGGGTGTTGTCGGAGAAGCAATCATGCTCTTCCTCGGGATCGTTCAGCATCAGCCCGAGACGCATCCGCTCGCCGGCCTGTTCGCCATAGGAAAGGCTGCCCATGCCGGTCAGGATCGCGACAAGGCCCGCGCCTTCATCGGCCGTGACCGACTGGCGTGCGTCGCCACCTTCGGCCCAGTTCGCGGCCATTTCTTCGAGATCGGCCACCAGCAGGTCGGTCGCCGCTTTCAGATAGGCCGAGCGGCGGTCGCAGTTGCCACCCGTACATCCCTCGCCGGTGACGTAATCGGTATAGGGGCGCGCGCCGGCGCCGGGGCCGGTGCCATTGAGATCCTGCCCCCAGAGGAGGAATTCGATCGCGTGATAGCCGCGCGCGACATTGGTTTCGATCCCGTCTGCCTCGTTGAGGGTCTCACCGATCAACTCGGGCGTGATCTCGGTCGCGTCGACCTGCTGGCCCGCAATGGTGATCTGCGGATTGGCGATCACATTCAGTGCGGCCAGTTCATTCGCATCGCTCGGTCCACCATAGGATGCATCGACATAGTCGATCAGCCCTTCGTCGAGGGGCCAGGCATTCACCTTGCCCTCCCAGTCATCGACGATGGCATTGCCGAACCGGTAAACTTCGGTCTGCTGATAGGGCACACGGGCGGCAAGCCACGCGGTTTTCGCCGCTTCCAGCGTTTCGGGCGAGGGGCTGGCGATCAGCGCATCGACCGCCGCTTGCAGCGCGCGGGCAGTGGCGAGGCTGTCGGCGTATTTCGCCTCCGCGATATCGGCATAGGTGTCGAGCACCGCAGCCGGGCTTGCCGCGGCCTCGGCCTGTGCCAGAGAGGGGGAGAGGCAAAGGGCAAGGTAGGTCGTTGCCATCAAGGATTTCATCATGTGTCGCTGTCCTTTCGCGCGTCTGTTGCGGCCGACAGGTTTGGATGCCCGGACAGGGCATCGAACCGCTCTGGCCGATGTCCGTGTCTCTGGGCTGCCCGAGGTGCAAAATTCGGGTGGCTAAGAGGATGCGGCAATACCTGATTGAATTGATCGGATATGTCAATCGGGGTTTTGGAATGCTGTGGTTTTTCTTCCCGGCAGTGCGTCAAAAAGCGGGAGAGAGGTGCTTTTCGTCGTGAAACGATCAAAATCGCGCCCTATCACGCAGCGAAAGAGCCGCTTGGGCAGCTTGACGAAACTGTCGGATGACAGGAACGCGAAGCTGTGGCAGCAAGGGCAAAGACGGAGGGGGCGATGGCACTGAATTTTCGACAAAGCGAGATTCTCGAGATCGCGCGCAACGAGGGGCGCGTGGGTGTCGAGGCACTGGCCGAACGCTTCAACGTCTCGTTGCAGACGATCCGGCGCGACCTCACCGATCTGGCCGATGCGGGCCATCTGGAGCGGGTGCATGGCGGCGCGGTGATCCGCACCGGCGTGGTGAATTTCGCCTATGAGGAGCGCCGTCGGATGAACGAGGCGGCGAAGGCTGCGATCGGGCGGGCCTGCGCGCAGGCGATCCCCGACAACAGCTCGATCATCCTCAATCTGGGCACCACCACCGAAGCCGTGGCGCGCGAATTGCTCGGCCATCGCAACATCACCGTGGTGACCAACAATATCAACGTCGCCAATATCCTGCTGGCCAATGAGAGTTGCGAGATCCTCGTGGCGGGCGGGAACCTGCGGCGCTCGGATGGCGGGTTGGTGGGCGATCTGACGGCGGATTTCATTCGCGAGTTCAAGGTGGATTTCGCGGTGATCGGGGCCTCGGGGCTCGACGCGGACGGCGATCTTCTCGATTACGATCTGGCCGAGGTTCGGGTAAGCCGCACGATCCTGCGTCAGGCGCGCACGAAATTCCTCGTGACCGATGCCTCCAAGCTCGCGCGCTCGGCCCCGGTGCGGCTGGCGTCGCTGAGCGAACTCGACCGGGTCTTCATCGATGCGCCTTTGCCCGGGGATCTCGCGCAGCTTTGCGCTGAGGCCGAGACCGAGGTCACCGTCGTCGGGTCGTAATCTTCACCCGCGCCGGAGCGTCTTGCGGTAGGCCCTGCGCAGGGGCTGGCCAAGCCCGGTTCCCATGAGGGCGCGGATCAGGCTGCGCCGCAACCTCAGCATGGCAAATCGGGCACGCAGAGACAGAGGGCGGCGCGCGGCGCGCTTGTCCTGCGCCACGAGCAACGGCTCGATCCGCAACAGGTCCTCGCGATCCTGTCCGGCAAGGCGGGTTGCCTTGAGAGCCGCGACCTCCGGAAGGCTCACGAAACTCAGCCCTGCATAGCGAAAATGGAGCGCCGGATCGCGCAGGATCTCGGCGGGCGGGGCACTGTGATAGCCGCCTTCATGCTGCTCGATCGTGGTGCCGGGCGGCCCTTCAGGCAATGGTGCGGGCGCGATCACGTCAATATCAGTGGATGGGCGCACCCCGTAGAGCCCCATCACCATCCCGGTGTCCACCGCAAACGCGTCCGCTGTCAGCCCCCGCGCATCGCGCCAGGTCGCAAGCGTCTCGAGATGGGCGCGGGTTTCGGCGAAGGCCATCGGATGGCCATGTTCGAGGAAATGCCGCGCATTGGGGTTCAAGAGCAGATGCGCCAGCTCCACCGCCTCGCGATGGGTGTCGGTGATATGAACCGAGCTTTTCGCGATCCTGTAGAGCGCGCGGATCTCGTCTTTCAGCGCGACCCGGTCGCGGTCGGGCGGGGCATCGAAGACGAGAACCCGCAGCGGACCGGGACCGGAGAAACACTCCAACAACTTGCGCCGGATGCCGGGGAAGTTCTCCTCGGACGGGCCGATCCAGGGCTCGTTCGGATAGACGCGGGTGAGCAGCGTATGGCCCGCGTGAAGCGACAGCTGCAAGGCGCGACGATAGGTGAGTGGGCCGATCAGCTGCTCGACCTCGCGTTCGCGCCCCTTGGCTGCGGGCCACAGGAGCGCGACGGCGGCATGGGGCATCGCCTCGACCAAGCGGATTGCGGATGCGTCGAGATCGGCCTCGGCCATGCCGCGTCCGGCAAAGAAGCGGTAATCGAAAACTTTCGGCTCCAACCCCGTCTCGACCGCCGTCACCGTCGTTCCAAGCGCGATGGCGCAGGCCGCGCGGTGACCGGCGTTGAGCAGGCTGCCGTCCGAGGCGAGCGGGACGAGGCTGCGCATAGGATCGAAGCCGCTGGTTTCCATGCTATCCATCAATGCGTCGAAATCATCGCGATAGCGCGCGATCCCCGTCTTGCCATCGCTGCCCGGCTCGATCATGTCGCCCAGCGAGAAGGCCGCGATATGCTCTTCATAGAGCCGATCGGCGAAAGGCGAGCCACCCGCGCGCCGTCCATCGAGCCACAAGAGCTTGAAGCCAAGATCGAAGCGGTTCCAGCTCGGGGTCGGGACGTGGGTTTTCAGCGGCAGCTCGGTCCGTGCGGGGTCAATCTGTTGCGCGAGAAAGGCGTCGATCCGGGTCTCGAGCGCGGCGCGGGGCAGGGTGGTTTTCGTCATGCCGCGACCTTCCCCGGTTGCCCGAGCGCGATCAGCCGGTCGATCAGAGCATCGAAATTACGTCTGCCGTCGAAGCGCTGTGCGGCACGGGCGCGGGCCGTTTCGCCCATTTTTGCGCGCAAGGCAGGCTCCTCGAGCAGCGCCGAAAGGGCGGCGACAAAGCCCGCATCGTCCTCGGGGGCGACAAGTCGCCCGGTCACGCCGTCCTCGACCAGATCAGGGATGCCGCCAAGCGCGCTGGAGACGACCGGAAGACCCGCCGCCGCCGCCTCGACGAGAACGAAGGGCGACATGTCAAGCCGGGTGGGCAGGCAGAAGAGATCCATCCGTGGCAACAGTTCCTGCATCAGCTGCGCATGTGACAGAGGTCCATGACAGGTGACGTGCGGGCCTTTCGGTGGTGGCGCGCTGTCGCCCGAGACGATATGCAGATGGCACCGCCCGGACAGGGGCCCGCCGACCCAGTCCGCCAGACGATACGCCCCTTTGCGCAGCAGGTTGTTGCCGACGAAAAGGATTTGCGGCACTGCGTTCACCGCCCCGCCCGCAGGTGGTGGCCATTGAGCGGGATCGAGCGAGGGCGGCTGGATCGTGATCCTGTCCATCCCGATTCCGAAATCCTCGCGGAGCGAATCCGCGGCCCAATGGCTCATCGGGAAGAGATGCGCGGCCTTGCGGCACAGCATCGCCTCGGTCTCTACCTCGGCCGCGCTCCATCCCGGCAAGGGCAGGTCGCGCGTCAGCGCGGGGCGCGTCGTGTCGAGGGCGAGTGTCACCGGGATGTCGCCCCCGGTGACCGCGCCGGCGGGCCAATGAGCGGCGACGTGGATGATATCGGGGCGATGGCGCGCGATGGCGGCCCGGATGTCGTGCCCGAGCACCCCCTCATGCATCGCGATCGGATCAAAGGGCCGCAAGGCGCGCCCGAGAGCCCCGTCGGCATGGCGGCGCGCAAGCTGCATGGCGATCCGGGGCGGCGCGCGGTGCAGCACGGTTGCGCGCAGGTCGTCGCGCATGCGCAGCGCGGCCTCGAGCTGGCGCGCATAGGTCGCCCAGCCCAGCACGTCATTGGCCACGAAGAGAATATGCGTCTTCGCCATCAGATCCCTTGCCCCACCAAGGCGTGGCGTCCGTCCCCATCGAACGCCTGTGGCTCCCAGCCTGCGCCACCCTCGCGCGATCCGTCAAGTTGGCGTATGAGAGAGGGGTGGCAATCACACCGGATGGCGATCCGGAGGCGAAGGAGCGGGCGTGCAAACTGCGGAGCGAAGCGATCCTCGGCTGACGGATGTCCTGATCGTGAGCGATTTCGCCGATGTGACCGGGGGGCAGGCGAAGGTCGCGATCGACACGGCGCGGCTTCTGGCGGGGGCCGGGCTTGAGGTGTCGTTCTTCGCAGCGACCGGGCCGGTGAGCCTGCTGCTCAGCCATCCGAAGATCCGCGTGACCTGTCTTGGCCAGCATACGCTGCTCGACAATCCGAGCCGGATGCGCGCGATGCTCTCCGGGCTGTGGAACCGTGCCGCCGCGCAGGCCTTGCGCGCCGAGATCGCGCGCCATGACCCGGCGCACACGGTGATCTTGTGCCACGGCTGGGCCAAGGCACTCTCACCGGCGATCGGGCCGGTGCTGACCGGGGGCGGGCTCCGCTGCCTCTATACGATGCACGAATATTTTCTCGCCTGTCCCAACGGCGGATTCTACGACTACCGCGCGGGCGAGATCTGCATGCGCAAACCTCTGGGCGCGGCCTGTCTGACCCACAATTGCGATGCGCGCCACGCGGTTCACAAGGGCTGGCGCGTCGCGCGGCAGGCCCTGGCGCGCGGCCCGGGACGGCTGCCAGGCGGCTTGAGCGACATTGCCTATATCTCACGGACGCAGTGCGCCGCGATGGCGCCTTACCTACCACGAGACGTGCGGCTCCATCATCTGGCCAACCCGGTTGCGAGCGATGCCCCCCCGGTGGACGCCACCGCCAATGACGCCTTCGTCTTCGTCGGACGGCTCTCTCCAGAAAAAGGCGGTGCGATCTTCGCCGAGGCCGCAAAGCGCGCTGGGCTGCGCGCGGTTTTCGTGGGCGATGGGCCCGAGGCGGCCCACATCCGCGCGATCAACCCGCAGGCCGAGATCACCGGCTGGGTCACGCCCGACGAGGTGCAGGAGCATCTTGCGTGCGCCCGCGCGGTCGTCTTCCCGAGCCTCTGGCATGAATGCCAGCCCCTCGTGCCGATCGAGGCGCTGTTGCGAGGGGTACCGGTGGTGACGGGGCGCTGGAGTGCGGCCCATGAGGTCGTCGAGGACGGGGTGAACGGGGTGATCTATGACCGCCCCGATGCGCAGGCGCTGGCCGATGCGCTGGGCCGGGTGGAGCGGATCGGTCCATTCGAGAGCGCGGGCCTCGCCGAAGCGGTCTCGCCCGCGCGACATGTCGAAAGCCTCATCGCGATCTGCGAGGAGATGCTAGGGCGCCCAGCCTGAGAGATCGAGGTCGAAGGCCTCGGCCAGCCGCGCGTTCTTTTCGGCGAAGCCCCGGCGCAGATCCACCAAAAACGCCGCATCGCCGTCGCGCTCGGGCGGGCGGGTATTGAGTGTGCGATAGAGCGCGCGCGCGGCCGAATAGACCCGCCCCTTCGGCAATGCGCCCCGCACCGCGATATTGAGCCGTTGCAGGGCGCGGTTGCGCGGCGTGTAGCTCTCGTTCTCGACCGGGAAGGCATAAGCGGCGTAGAAAGCCGGGTCGATTCCGCACCAATCCGCAATCTCCGTCACAAGCCCGTTGGGATCGGTGCGCAGCCGGTCGAAGGTCACCACCTTCATCCGTGCGGGGTCCAGCCGGTCGCGCCAGCGCTCCAGCCAGGGCAGGTAATCGGCGCAGGCCAGCGCGTTCGCCGCCACCTCGTTGCCGCCGAAGGCCTGCGTGCCCGCGCGGACCGCCGCGAGATAGTCGGGAAAACTCATTCCGGCGGGGATGTAATCCCAGTTGTCGCGGAAGTAATCATACACGGAGCGGATCTGGCTTGCCGGTTCGCGCAGCACGAAGAGCGCGCGCGCCTTGGGCAATTCGGGGATCAGGGCGAGCGCGGTGCGGGAATAGATCGTGCTGGGCGTACCCTCGACGCGCAGGCGGGTCGCTGCATCGAGGGGGGGGAAGGCGTCGGCCAGCCTCTCGATCCCCTGACCGGCGTTGAACGTCGGGCGGAAGACATGGCTGCCGGGATCAGCGAAGAAACAGCTCTCCTTCTCGTGCGAGCCCTGCACCTGCGGATGATCTGCAAGCCAACCGAAAAGCGACGAGGTGCCCGCCTTCGGCACGCCGGCGAGAAAGAGGATCGGTGCGCTCATCGCCGCGCCTCCAACTCTGCCAGATGAACTGCCATCTCGCGGGCAAAGCGCTCCAGCGTGAATCGGTTTTCGTAGCTTTGGCGCGCTGGACCGCGCATCGCCTGCAGGGCGGGACGGTCGAGCGAGGCAAGCATCCCGACCAGGGCGTCCGGTTCGAGTGCGAAGACGAACCCGGTCCTGCCGGAAGCCACCAGCGCACCCATATCGCTGCGATCGGAGACAAGGACCGGCGTCCTATTGCGCAACGCCTCCGGCACGATCAGCGGCAGGCCTTCCCAGCGCGAGGGTACGATCAGCGCATCGGCCGCCGCGTAATATCCATTAAGCGCCTCGGGTGGCTGCCAGCCATGCATCGTGACGCCCTCGGGCAAATCCGGCGTCACTCCTCCGCGCACCGGCCCGCCCACGAGGTGCAGATGCAAATGCGGCCCTGCGCGACGGGCGCTTGCGAAGGCGGACAGGAGGATATCGAGCCCCTTCTGATGGTCGAAGCGGCCGACGAACAGGAGATGGATCTCGTCCTCGGATCCACGGGCGAAAGGGGCAGGGGCCGTGTCCGGCGCGCGATCGGTCACGGCGTTTTCCACCACGACGTGCCGCCCGCGATAGCCATGGCGCCGCGCGAGCGCGAGATCGCCCTGCGAGACATTGACCACGAGATCGGCAAGCCCGCTTAGCCGCCCCTCGATCGCGCGCACGATCCGGCCCTTTGGCGATGCTGGATCGTAATTGCTGATCGCCCAGGCATGGGCGCAATAGAGCGCGGGGCTCCGATCGCCCATCGCCCGCAAGGCGAGGAGTGCCAGCAGCGAGAAGGTGCTGTTGAAGACATAGATATCAGGGCGGATCTCGCGCCGGGCGGTGCGGAATGCGCGCAGGAACCGGCCTAGCGCACCGAGGGTGCGCCCACCGCGCCGGAACCCGATCACGCCGGTTCGGTCCGCAAGGATGCGGGCGTCTTCTTCCGGCATCACTATGTTCAGATCATAACCATGAGGGGCAAGCGCGCGCAGGCTGTCTTGATAGCGCCCGACCCCGCCCAGAGCGGTCTCGCAAAGGCTCAGGATGCGTTTTCGAGAAGACGATTCGGGCAAATTGCACAACCTTTCAGCGACGCCATTGGGAAGCTTTACACCTAAGCGATGGGAGTTGCTTGATTTTGCGCAGCGACGCGCCGCTTCTCTCCGCACTTGGCGCACAATGCCGAAAAAGAGGTCAAATTGTCGGGCTCGAGTGCACAGAGCCCGGATATGAAGAACATTCACCTGACTTTTTGACGGAATTGTGTCAAAAATGTGATGCCGGATGAGCTGTAAGGGGCAGTGCGCCGGCCTCCTTTCTGGGGGTGGGAGAACATGCAAGATCAGTCGTATCAGGCCGATTTCATCGGCTTTTCAGGTCATGGCCGAGAGGCTTTGCCGAGTGGTTCCGTTTACGAGCGCTTCGGCAAACGTCCTGTCGACATTTCCTGCGCCGCATTCCTTTTGATGCTGAGTGCGCCGCTGATGGTGGCAATCACGCTCGGGCTGATGCTGACGGGCGGCACGCCGGTCTTCGCGCATCGCCGGGTCGGGCGCGACGGGATCTCGTTTCGCTGCTACAAGTTCCGCACGATGCGCAAGGATTCCTCGCGCGTGCTGCGCTTTGTCCTGCGGACCGATCCGGCGGCGGCCGAGGAATGGGCGGGCGCGCAGAAGCTGCTCGACGATCCGCGCGTGACCCGGATCGGGCTTTTCCTGCGCAAGACAAGCCTTGACGAATTGCCACAGCTTTTCAACGTATTGCGTGGCGATATGAGCATGGTCGGGCCGCGCCCGGTGACCGATCGGGAACTGCCGCGCTATGGCCGTTTCCTGCAGGCCTATCTTGCTGTGCGTCCCGGCGTGACGGGGCTCTGGCAGGTCCATGGCCGCGGCACGACGCTGTTTTCCGAGCGCGTCGAGATGGACGTGGCCTATATCCGCAAAATCCGCCTGTTCACCGATCTGAAACTGATGTTCCAGACCGCCGAAGTGGTGTTGCGGAGGTCGGGCAGTTGAAACACCTTCCCGCCTTCTCGCCCGATGGGGGTCGTGACCCATATCGCGACCCGGAGCTGGCCGAGGTGTTGCGCGCCGCAGCCATGCTGTTGCGGCGCAATCTCTGGGCGATGGTGCTGACAGGGCTCGTATTTGCCGCGTTGGGGCTGGTGATGGCGCAGCGTGTCGACAAGCTCTACCGCTCGAGTACCCAGCTGATGATCGAGCGCCCCGTTTCAAGCCCGATCGAGGTCGAGCAGGGCGGGACCGGGGGCATTGACGCGGGCTATGTCGAGGGGCAGGTGTTGCTGCTTTCATCCGATGACATGCTGCGCAAGGTGGTCGAGCAGGCGGATTTGCTCGAAGAGCCCTCTTTTCAGCCGCAACCGCCGAGCCTGCTGCGTCAGGGGATCAAGTGGGTGAAATCGCTGGTGCCTGCTCCTGCGCCCTCCGCCCCTGCGGCCTCGGAAGAGGAACGCCGGATGATCTCGGCGGTGAACACGCTGTCGGATCTGGTCAGCGTGGATCGCGAGGGCGAGACGAATGTCGTCACGATCCGCGCCAGCGCGACCTCGCCGCGATTGGCGCAGCGCATCGCGCAGACCCTGGCGCAAAGCTATATCACGTTGCGGCTCGATCAGCGTGAGGCCGAGGCGCGGGGCCTGAGCGACTGGATCGACGCGCGCGCCTCCGAGTTGCGCGACAAGCTCTCCGAGGCCGAACGCGCCGCGACCGCCTACCGCATCGAGAACAACCTGATCGGTGATGCGCAGGGCACGGGGCTGGGCGGCCAGCAATTGACCGAACTCAATGCCGAACTGATCCGCTCGCGTGCCGACCTCGCGCAGAAACGCGCCTCTCTCGAACAGGCGCAACAGGTGCTTTCAGGAGGTGGTGACCCCGCGAGCCTGCCCGAAGTGCAGGCTTCGCCGATCATCCAGGCCTTGCGCGAAACCCAGATGCAGCTGGAGCTGCGCGCCGAGGATGCCGCGCGGATCGGGCGTGAAGACAATCCCCGCCTGAGCCAGATCCAGCGCCAGATCGCGGCGGTCGAACAGCAACGCCGCGACGAGATCGGGCGCATCGCGCAGGTGCTCGCCAATGAAACCGAGGCGCTGGAAAGCCGCGCGCGGCTTCTCTCGGAGGCGTTGGCGCTGGCCGGGGGAGAGACCGGGCAGGAAAGCCGCGATGCGCTCAAGCTGCGCGAGCTCGAACGGATCGTCGAGGCCTATCGCACCCGCTATGAGCGCTATCTCAACAATGCGGGGCTTGCGAGCGAGCTGCAAAGTTTCGACACCAGCGGCACGCAGATCGTCAGCGCGGCCTCGTTGCCGCTGGAGCCCTATTACCCGCCCACCAAGGTGTTCATGATCCTCGGGTTTCTCGGCGGGGTAGCACTTGTCCTGATCGTGGCGCTCGTCCGCAATGCGCTGGGGCGCGGCTTTGCCTCGATCGAGGAGGTCGAGAACGAGCTCGGACTGCGTGTCCTCTCGGCGCTGCCGCTGCTGAGCGAACGCCAGTCGGGTCCAGACGTCATCCGCCGCGAACCTTTCTCGGATTTCAGCGAAACGGTGTCGGTGCTGCGCCAGAGCGTGATGGCCAGCGCGCAGGAGATGCGCGCGGGAACGGGCGCGCCGGTCGTGCTGATCACCTCGGCCGAGGACAATGTCGGCAAGACCACCGTCGCGGCCTCGCTGGGGGAGGCGGCCAGTGCGGCGGGCAAGCGGGTTCTGGTCGTCGATGCCGACCTGCGCTTCGCGGGTCTCACCGCGCTTTACGACATGGAAGACAGCCCCGGCCTGTGCGAGATCTTGCGCGGCCAGAACTGGTTGCCCGATATCGAGCCGCCGGAGGGGGGCTCGCTCGAGGTGATGCCTGCGGGCGCTTTGCGGGGGCGCCAGCCCTCGGGCTATCTCGAGACGCCGCACCTGCGCACCTTCCTGCGTGCGGCGGCGGCGGAATATGACCTCGTGGTGGTCGATGGTCCTCCCGTCGCCAATCTCGCAGACTGCCGCATTCTCGCGCGCGAATGTTCGGCCGTCGGGGTCGTGATGCGGGTCGGGCGAACCTCGCGCGACGTGATGCGCGCCGCGATCCGCCAATTGCCGCGCCAGAAACTGGCGGGGGTGATCGTGACGGGCGTGCCGCCGCAGGATCCGGCCGGACGCTGGAGCCTTGGCGGGGTCTATACCTCAAGCGCGATCCGCGCCGTCTCGACCGAGCCCCGCCGGGTCAGCCCCGCAACCGCGAGCGCGATCGCGAAAGCGCGCAAACAGGAGCCGGCATGAGCGCCGCGCGCCCTGAGGGTCTGCGCACACGCCTGATCGGCTGGGCGCTCGTGCTCGCGCTGGCGGGGCTGCCGCTGACTTGGATCCCGCTGGCGAGCCTTGGCGGGTTCGACCTCACGTTACCCTATGCGCTGAGTATCGCACTTGGCGCGGCGCTGCTGCTACGGGTTTTGCGTGCTATGCTTGCCGCCAGCGCATTGATCCCAGCGGTGACGCTCTGGCTCGTGCCTTATCTCGCCTATCTCTTCGTGCTGAAACTTCATCTCGCGGGGCTGCCCGATAACGGCATGATCCTGCGTCAGCTCTTCTTTCTCACCTGTGGCGGGACTATCGCCACAGCAATTTTGCTTTGCGGGGGAGAGGCGCGTCTCTTGCGTCGGGGCGGGTTCGCGGCGCTGGCGGGGTTCGTGGTGGTCGCCGAGATCCATGCCCGCCAGTTGGGGATGAGCTGGCTCGACGCGGTGACCCGCTTTCTCTCGGGCGATCTGAATTTCGTCATCTACAACTTCCTGCGCGCGATCTTCCAATCCGCGAGCGGTGATCCGGGCGAGGTTCCGGCCTCGCTCAAGAACGCGGTCTCGGGGGGGCTTTTGATCGGGCTCATCCTCTACCGCGCGGGCCATGAAAGTGCGGCGCGCGACAGCCGGGGGTGGGTCGTGACCTTGATCACGCTCGTGATCCTCGTATTGCTCAATACCCGCTCCGTGCTGTTGATCGCGGCGCTGGTGCTGCCGGGAGCTGCGATCATCGCCACGCTGCGCCGCCCGAGCCATAGCGCCAACCGGCTGGTCGTGAAGCTCCTGATCGGCGCGCTTGCACTGGCGCTCGGGGCGATGATGCTGCTCAACGGCTCGGCCGCGACGGATCTGATCGAGAGCCGTTTCACCTTCGAGGATGCCTCGACCGGAGGACGTTTCGCACAGTTCTCCTTCGCGCTCGCCGGGATCGAGCGGCATGTGATTGCGGGCTCTGGCCTGCACGAGATCAACGGCCTGCTGGTGCATAACCTCTTTCTCGGCGCGTGGCTTCATGGCGGGTTGCTGGCCTTCCTGCTGGTGCTGCTCAGCTATTGCGCGATGATCGGGCTTTGGGGGCGCTTCGTGGCGCGGATCGTGACCCAGCGCGGCTATTGGTTGCTGCCTGTGCGAGCCGAATGGGTGGCGATGCTGCCGGTCTTGGCTTTCTTCCGGGTCTGGATCGCGGGGGATGCGGGCCATCCGGGCTATCCCGAATGGATCTCGATCACCGGTTTCTTCGCGCTGGTTCTGGCCAATGCGCAGGCACGCCGCCCGGTTGCGCGCAGGGCGAGCTATCCGGTCGCGCGGGAGGCTTTCGCATGAGCTCGGGTCTGCCACAGGGCCAGCGCGCGGACTGGCATCGCGAAAGCGGCGGCGCGGTGGGCCGCTTGCGCCGCGTGCGAGAGCGCGTGCTGGACCGCGCCATCCCGCAACGTTTCGTCTTCCATCACGTGCCCAAATGCGGCGGCACCTCGGTTGGCCGCGCTTTGCGCAAACGCTGTATCCTGAGCCAGGGAACGGTTCTGCCCGAGGCAAGTTACCGCGCGTTCGAGGCCTTCATGGGCCAAGGCGATACCGAGCGGATGCTCGTCGATGTGCTCGACCTGCGCGAGCAGATGCTGCTCTACCTGATGTTCGCCGACACGCGCTGCATCTCGGCCCATGTGCGCTTTTCCGAAACCGCCTATGAACGCTTCGCCGAGCGCTACAAGTTCATCACCATCCTGCGCGAGCCGGTCTCTCGTTTCCTGTCCCATTACGCCTTTAGTCATGGCCGCAGCGGCGCCCATGCCGAGATCCGCGAGGGGTTCGATGCCTTCCTCGACACGCCCCGCGCGGCGCGGCTGGGGGCGAGCTATGTCGAGTTCTTCTCTGGCCTGCCCAAGGAGGCGGATCTGCGCGCGGATGCCTCGATCGACAAGGCAATCGCGGCGCTGTCGCGCTTTGCCGTGGTGGGGCGGCTCGACGATCAGAAGGGTTTTGCCGAGGCGATCCGGCGCGAGTTGGCCCTGCGGGTGCGCATCGGTTACGAGAACCGTGCGGGCGGCGCGCGTCCCGGGCTGCGGGCCGACGATCTGAGCGAGGCGCAACTTTCCCGCGTGCGCGCGCTTTGCGCTCCCGATCTCGCGGTGTGGGAGGCGGCGCCATGACCGATCTTCCCGGACCGGGCGCGTCTGCGGCCGTCGCATCCCCCCCGGTCGCCGAGCTCTCCTTGCGGCGCAATATCGTCTACGCGATGGTCGGGCGGGGCTATTACGCGGTCACGCAGTTCCTGATCATCGCCATCACCGCGCGGCTCGGCTCGGTTTCGGATGTCGGCGCACTGACGCTGGCGACGGCGCTTGTCACACCGCTGTTCTTCTTCACCTCGATGGGAGCGAAGACGGTGATGACGGTCGATGATTTCGACCGGTTCACCCGCGCCGATTATGTCGGACTGCGCTTTGCCGGAGGCTTGCTTGCGCTTGCGGCCTCGATGCTGACCGTGGCGTTGATCTATCCCGATCGGGGCTGGCTGGTGATCGCCTCGGTCGCCGGGGTGGCGCTGGTCCGGTTCTTCGGTGCGCAGGCGGCGCTCAATCAGGCGATCTTCCAGCGCGCCGAGCGGCTCGATTATGTCGCCGCCTCGATCTTTACCCGAGCCACGGCAGGACTGGCGGCCTTTGCGCTGGCCTTCTGGTGGAGCCGCGATCTGCCCTTGGCCCTTTTTTGCGAGGCCGCCTTGTGGTTTGCGAGCTATTGGCTCGTCGACACGCGCCTGCTGGCGCGGCTCGGGATGGAGGTCCCGCTCGCCATCCTGCGCCAAACCACGCCGCGCCGGATCTGGGCGCTGACGCTCTGGGTGCTGCCGATGGGCCTTGCGCTGTGGTTGATGCGGGCGGTTGGCTCGATCCCGCCGGTGATGCTCGAACATTACGCAGGGCTTGGCGCGGTAGGGATATTCGGGGCGCTGGCCTATGCGCATACGCTGATGTCGATGGTCTCGAACGCGATGGCCGGGGCGGCGGCGGCGCGGTTGCGGCGCTATGCGCGCAAGAGGCAGATGGGCGCGTTCCGCACCCTGACGCGCAAGATGATGCTCTTGTCGGGCGGGCTTGGGCTCGGGGCGTTTGTGCTGGCATGGATCATCGGCGCGCCGGTATTGGGGCTGGTCTTCGGCCCGGACTATGCGGATCGGGAGCTGTTCACGGTGATCGTGGGCGCGTCGGGCCTCGCGCTGGTGGCGGCTACGCTCAACACCGCGATCACCGCGCTTCACGCCTTCGGCTGGCGGGTCGCGGTTGCCGGGGCAAGTTTCCTCGCGGGGCTTGCGGTCGCGCTGGCGCTTGTGTCCTCGCATGGCGCGCTGGGCGGCGCCGTGGCGTTTCTGGCCTCCAGCGCGGTGAGCCTCGTGATGTCCTGGGGCGCCTGCCGCCTGCTCATCGCCCGCGCCAGGATGGTCTGACGGATGCGGGCGGGGCTGAAACCCGTGGCCAAGGCCGCGATCGCATCGCTCACGCTCAATGAATTGCGGTGGCGTAAACGTCGTGAAGCCGAGGCCGGGCTGCGCGTGCTCGCGGCGAATGGGCGCAAGATCTCGGAGGCGGCCCGGCGACGCGCGCGCGAGGAGGCAAAGCAGAAATTCGGGCACGAACGGCACGCGCCCTGGTTGATGCTCTATGCCGCCGCGCGTGGCGATTATCTGGAAGGCTGGCTCCCCGAGAGCTTCTATGCCGAAAACCTGATGCCGCAGGTCAACGGGATTGCCCATCACCTCAGCCGCGTGCAGGCGACCAACCCGGTCTTTTTCGACAGCCCCGCGATCTGTGACCTGCTCTATCTGATCAACGGGCGTATCCTGACCCCGCAGAAGGCCGCGATCGAGCCCTCCGCAGCACTTGAGCGGCTGCGTGCGGGGGGCGAGACACTGGTATTCAAGGCCGATCATTCCGCCTTCGGCAAAGGGGTGCGAAGCGTGGTGGTCAAGGATCTCGACGCCGCGACGCTGTACGGGTTCGGCAATGGCGTGTTCCAGCCGCTGCTGCGACCGCATCCCGAGCTTGCGCGCTTCGGCTCGCCCGCCTTGGCCACCCTGCGCGTAGCGACCGTTCTGGCTCAGACCGGCGCGCCGCTGATCCGGTCAAGCTATCTGAAGATCGGCCAGCCGGGGCAGGCGCATGTGCTCGCGCGAGATCAGCTGCGCGTGGCGGTGGCCCCGGAGAGCGGTGAGCTGGCCGCCGAGGGTTTTCACGCCGACTGGCGACCCGCGACAGGAGCGCAAGGCGCGGGGCCTTTCGCGGGCCACCGTGTGCCCGCCATCAGCGAGGCAGTGCAGACCGCTCTCAATCTGCATCGGCAATTGCCCCTGGCACGTTTCATCTGCTGGGATTTCGCGATCGACGAGGCCGAACGTGTGCGGCTTCTGGAATGGGAGGGCGGGGTGGTCAGCTTCGCCGAGGCCACGCAGGGTCCGTGCTTTCAGGGGCTTGGCTGGCCGGGGCTGGCATGGAAGGTCACGCCAGCGCCCTGATCTTGGTAAAGCCGCCGGGGAAAGCGCCTGAAAAGCCGCGCCGCGCTCAACCCTTCGCTTCCGCCTTCGCAACCGTCGCCTTCACCGCAAGGAAGCTGTCGGGCGTCACCGAGATCGTGTCGATCCCCGCTTTCACCAGAAGCTGGGCAAAGCCCGGATCGTTGCTCGGCGCCTGACCGCAGAGCCCGACCTTGCGCCCTGCCGCATGGGCCTTCGTGATCAGCGTCTCGATCATCCAGACCACCGCCGGGTCCCGCTCGCTGAACAGGGGCGCCAAGGCCTCGGAGTCGCGGTCGATGCCAAGCGTGAGCTGGGTGAGGTCGTTCGAGCCGATGGAGAACCCGTCGAAGCGCTCGGCGAAGCCTTCCGCGCTGATCACGTTCGAGGGGATCTCGGCCATCACATAGACCTGCAATCCGTTCTCCCCGCGCCTGAGGCCGTTGTCGCGCATGACGTCGAGCACATCATCTGCCTCGCCCAGCGTGCGGCAGAAGGGGATCATCACGATGACATTGTCGAAGCCGATCTCCTCGCGCAGCCGCCGGATCGCGCGGCATTCGAGCGCGAACCCGTCGCGATAGGCCTCCGAGTAGTAGCGCGAGGCGCCGCGGAACCCGATCATCGGGTTTTCCTCGGCAGGCTCGAAGCCGCGCCCGCCCAGAAGATCGGCATATTCGTTCGTCTTGAAATCGCTCATCCGGATGATGACCGGGTTGGGATACCAGATCGCGGCAATCCTCGAGAGGCCCATTGCGAGCTTTTCGACGAAATAGGCCTCGCGCTCGGCATAGCCCCTGGTGAGCGCGTCGATCGCCTTGCGATCCTCGGCGCTTTTCACCTGATCGTAGCGGGTCAGCGCCAGCGGGTGCACTTTCACCTCGTTGGAGACCACGAATTCCATCCGCGCAAGCCCCACGCCATCGGCGGGCAGTCGCCACCAGCGCATCGCGGCCGCCGGATTGGCGAGGTTGAGCATGACCTTGGTGCGGGTGTGCGGCACCGCGTCGAGATGCAGCTCTTCGACCGTGACCTCGGCCTTGCCCTCATAGATCGCGCCATCCTCGCCCTCGGCGCAGGAGACGGTGACCATCTGGTGATCGTGCAGCACATGGGTCGCATTGCCGGTGCCGACGATCGCGGGCACGCCCAGCTCGCGGCTGATGATCGCGGCATGCGAGGTGCGCCCGCCGTGATCGGTCACGATGGCCGAGGCGCGTTTCATGATCGGCACCCAGTCGGGGTCCGTGTTCGAGGTGACCAGCACCGCGCCGTCGACGAAGCGGTCGATATGCTCGGCGCTCTCGATGATGCAGACCTCGCCGCTCGCCACCGCGCCGCCCACGCTGAGCCCGGTCGCAAGCAGCTTGCCGCGATGGCCGAGCGTGTAACTTTTCATCGCTCCGGCGCCAGCGCGTGACTGCACCGTCTCGGGCCGCGCCTGCACGATGTAGAGTTTGCCATCTTCGCCGTCGCGCGCCCATTCCATGTCCATCGGGCAGCCGTAATGATCCTCGATCACGCGTGCCATCTGCGCCAGCTCGAGGATCTCGGCATCGCTCAGCACGAAACTCTCGCGCTCGGCTTTCGAGGTCGGGACGTTGCGCGTGGCAGGCTCGCCTTCGCGCCCGTAGATCATCTTGATCGCCTTCGCGCCGAGGCCCTTGTGCAGGATCGGCGTGGTCTCGGGCCTGTCGAGGAATGGTTTGTAGACCTGGTATTCGTCGGGGCTGACCGCCCCTTGCACCACGTTTTCGCCCAGACCCCAGGCGGCATTGATCAGCACCACATTGTCGAAGCCGCTTTCGGTGTCGAGCGAGAACATCACGCCCGAGCCCGCCAGATCCGAGCGCACCATCAATTGCACGCCGATCGAGAGAGCCACTTCCATGTGATCGTAACCGCGCAGGTTGCGATAGGTGATCGCGCGGTCGGTGAAGAGGGACGCGTAACACCGGCGGCACGCGCTCAGGAGCGCTTCTTCGCCCACCACGTTGAGGAAGGTCTCCTGTTGGCCTGCGAAGCTCGCATCGGGCAGATCTTCGGCGGTGGCCGACGAACGCACCGCGACGGCCGGATCGTTGCGCCCGGACCGTTTCGCAAGCTCGCGATAGGCCGAGCGGATATCGGCCTCGAAGGCGGCAGGCCACTGACCCGAGGCAAGCGTCGTGCGGATCGAAGTTCCGGTTTCGGACAGGCTCGCGCGCCCGTCGGCCATCTTGTCGAGCGCGTCTTTCAGGCTCGCGCCGAAATCGTTCTCGGCGAGGAATTCGCGATATGCGTCGGCGGTGGTCGCGAACCCGGGAGGGACGCGGATGCCCTTTTGCCCCAGCTCCTGAACCATCTCGCCCAGCGAGGCATTCTTGCCGCCCACCTTGGCGACATCGGTTCGGCGCAGCTCTTCGAACCAGATCAGACGCGTGTCGCTCGTCCCGTTTTTCATGATCGTTTCTCCTCTCCCGGTGGCGGCAGGTTAGGCCGACCTCGGCGAAGCGCAATGATCCGAGTCAATTTTTCCGCGACAGGTCAGTCACTCAATCGTGATTGTCCTAGGGATAAAGGCGGGCTGAAAAACCGCGCAAATCTCTGAGCAATTTCGCGAATTCGCGGCTGCACTTGTCAGAGATCATGTGAAATGATCCAATCCAGTGATGTATTGCCACGAGGTCGGAGAGCGGAGTGAAGCGGATGACTGAGAGGCTCGAAGAAACGGTCGCCGCGACTGCGGGAGAAGTGATCGCCGTGCGCGGCGCGGTTGTCGATGTGCTCTTCTTCTCCGGTCCCTTGCCCGCGATCAACGAGGCGCTGCGGGTCGAACGCGGCGACGGTGCGCCGGTTCTTCTCGAGGTGCAGGCGCAGCTCGACGCGCAAAGCCTGCGCACGATCGCCTTGCAGAACACCAACGGGTTGCGACGCGGCGCCCGGGCCGAACCGCTTGGCGGGCCGATCGCGGTGCCGGTGGGCGAGGCGGTGATGGGGCGGTTGCTCGATGTGACCGGCACGCCCGGCGACAAGGGAGGTCCCTTGCCCGTAGATGTGCCGCTGAGCCCGATTCACCGCGCGCCGCCGCCACTGCGGACCCGGGGCGGGCGCGCCGAGATCTTCCGCACCGGTATCAAGGTGATCGACCTGCTCACGCCGCTGGCGCAAGGCGGCAAGGCGGCGATGTTCGGGGGCGCGGGCGTGGGCAAGACCGTGCTGGTGATGGAGCTGATCCACGCCATGGTCGCAGGTTATAACGGCATCTCGGTCTTTTCCGGCATCGGCGAGCGCTCACGCGAGGGCCACGAGATGCTTCTGGAGATGACGCAGGCCAAGGTGCTCGACCGCACGGTTCTGGTCTATGGCCAGATGAACGAGCCACCCGGCGCGCGCTGGCGGGTTCCGTTGACCGCGCTCACCATCGCCGAACATTTCCGCGACGTCGATCATCGCAACGTGCTCTTGCTGATGGATAACGTGTTTCGCTTCGTCCAGGCGGGCTCGGAGGTCTCGGGGCTTCTGGGGCGGCTGCCGAGCCGGGTGGGCTATCAACCGACGCTTGCCACCGAAGTGGCGCAGTTGCAGGAGCGGATCGCCTCGGTGGGCGATGCCTCGGTGACCGCGATCGAGGCGGTCTATGTGCCGGCCGATGACTTCACCGACCCGGCGGTGATGGCGATCGCGGGCCATGTGGATTCGATGGTCGTGCTCTCGCGCGCGATGGCGGCCGACGGGATGTATCCGGCGATCGATCCGATCGCGTCCTCCTCGGTGCTGCTCGACCCGCTGGTGCTGGGGCAGGACCATGTCGATGTGGCGACCGAGGTGCGTCGGGCAATCGAACATTATCGCGAATTGCAGGATGTGATCTCGCTTCTGGGCATGGAAGAGCTGGGCCGCGACGATCGGCGCATGGTCGAGCGCGCCCGCCGCCTGCAACGCTTCCTGACCCAGCCTTTCACCGTGACCGAGGCATTCACCGGGATCGAGGGGCGCTCGGTCGCGCTGGAAGACACGATCAACGGCTGTCGCGCGATACTCGCGGGCGAAGCCGACGATTGGGACGAAGGCTCGCTCTACATGGTGGGCGATTTCGAGGAGGCGCGCGCCAAGGAAGATGCCGCGCGCAAGGCGGAGGCGGCGGCATGAGCGGCGCTTTGCATCTGACCGTATCGACCCCGATGGAGGTTCTCGTGAAGGATCTGCCCGTGGTCGCGATCCGGGCCGAGGATGCAAGCGGCAGCTTCGGCATTTTGCCCGGCCATACCGATTTCCTGACCGTTTTGCCGCCTTCGGTGCTGCGCTGGCGCGAGAGCGCGGATGCAGCGCCGCGCTATTGCGCGATCCGGGCGGGGCTGATGACGGTCACGGGGGGCACCAAGGTCGCGGTGGCGTGTCGCGAAGGGATCCTCGGGGCTGATCTCGAGGCGCTCCGGGCCGAGTTGCGCGCGTTGCGCAAGGACGCAACCGACGAGGACCGCCGCGCCCGGGTCGAGCATCTGCGCCTTCATGCCCAGGCCGTGCGTCAGATGATGCGTTTCCTGCGGCCCGCACGCCCCGGTGCCTTCGATCATCCGCCAGCGATCGGCGTCAGCGTGGAGGGCGATGGCGATGGCTGGTGAGCGCAAGAACGAGGATCCGGTCGAGGAGGCCGCCCGCCGCGCCGAGGCGCGCGAGAAGATGGGGATCGAAACGCCCGAACCCTCTTTAGGGTCACGGCTGGGGCAGATCGGTATCCTCGGTTGGGCCATCGTGACGCCGATTCTTCTAGGGATCGTGCTGGGCCGGCTGGCCGACCGGGCCTTCGGGACCGGCATCTTCTTCACCGCGCCTGCGATCTTCCTCGGTGCGGCCATAGGGCTGCACGCGGCCTGGAAATGGATGCATCACCAATGAATTCGCCTTTCGTCTTCGCCGCTCTTGCCCTTCTGCTCGGTTTTGCCGTCGGGCTGGTGCATTTCCTTTCGCTCAAGCGGGTCGCGGCGCTTTATCTGGGCGGCTCGGTGGGCTGGCCGATCGCGCTGCAACTGATCCGTCTCGCGATCCTAGTGGTGATGATGGTCTGGCTGGCGAAGGCCGGGGCGCTGCCGCTTCTGGCAGGGGCCTTGGGCGTGATCCTCGCTCGCATCGTTGTGCTGCGGCTGGCCGGGAAGGAGGCGTGATGGAAAACCCGCTGACCCTTCAGCCGCTGTTTCATCTGGGTCCCGTGCCGATCACATCGCCGGTTGTGATCAGCTGGGCGCTGATCGCGATCCTCACGCTCGGCTCGATCCTGCTTACGCGCAATCTCAGCCTCACGCCGTCGAAGACCCAGACCGTGCTGGAACTGTTCGTCACCACAATCGAGGCGCAGATCCGGGACACGATGAACCGCGAGCCCGGACCCTATCGCGCGCTGATCGGGACGATCTTCCTCTTCGTGCTCGTGGCGAACTGGTCCTCGCTGGTCCCCGGGATCGAACCGCCCACCGCGCATCTGGAAACCGACGCGGCGCTCGCCGTCGTGGTCTTCGCCGCGACCATTTCCTTCGGAATCGCGCAACGCGGTCTCAAGGGTTATCTCGCGACCTTCGCCGAGCCGAGCTGGGTGATGATCCCGCTCAATATCATCGAGCAGATCACCCGGACCTTCTCGCTCATGGTGCGCCTCTTCGGAAACGTGATGAGCGGGGTCTTCGTGGTCGGGATCGTGCTCTCGCTCGCCGGCCTTTTCGTGCCGATCCCGCTGATGGCGCTCGATCTGCTGACCGGGACCGTGCAGGCCTATATCTTCGCGGTGCTCGCCACCGTCTTCATCGGCGCGGCCGTGGGCGACGGGCCCGCGCGAGCGCCCTCCGACACATCCGACAAGGAGACCCCCCAACCATGACCGGAAATCTCGTCCATATCGTCTCGATCCTTGCCGCCGCGATTGCGGTGAGCTTCGGAGCCATCGGGCCCGCACTGGGCGAAGGCCGTGCGGTGGCCGCCGCGATGGATGCCATCGCCCGCCAGCCCGAAGCTGCGGGCACGATCAGCCGCACCCTCTTCGTGGGGCTTGCGATGATCGAGACGATGGCGATCTACACGCTTGTAATCGCGCTGCTCGTCCTTTTCGCCAACCCCTTCGCCTGAGCGGGCGGCGATGACCATCGACTGGTGGACATTGGGGCTTCAGACGATCAACGTCGTCGTCCTCGTCTGGCTGCTGGCGCGGTTCCTGTTCCGCCCGGTGAGCCGGATCATCGCCGAGCGGCAGGCGGCGGCGCAATCGGCGCTCGATGCCGCGAAGGCGGCACAGGCCGAGGCTGAAGCGGCGCGGGCGCAAGCGAAATCGGAAGCCGCCGAACAGGCAAGCGCGCGCGTGGCGCAACTCGCGCAGGCACAGGAGGCGGCGAAACAGGAAAGCGCACGGCTTCTGACGAAGGCCCATAACGAGGTCGCGGCATTGCGGGCGCAGACCGAGGCCGAGATCGCCAAGGAGCGCGAGGCGGCACAGACGCAGATGGCGCGCGAGGCGGGGGTGCTGGCGAGCGACATCGCCGCGCGCCTGCTGTCGCGCCTGCCCGAAGGCGCCCGGATCGACGGTTTCGTGCCCGGACTCGTCGAGGCGGTGCGCAAGCTGCCCGAGCCGACCCGAGAGGCGCTTCTTGCACAAGGAAAGCTGGCGCTGCGCGCTGCGCGTGCGCCGAGTGCCGAGGAAACCACCCGGATCGAAGCGCAGCTTTCCGAGGCGCTTGGCGGGCCTGTCACGGTGGATCTCAGCGTGGACGAGGGCCTGCTGGCGGGGCTCGAGCTTGATGCGGCGACAGCGGTGGTGCGCAACCACCTGCGCGCCGATCTCGACCGGATCAAGGCGGAGGTGACGCAAGATGACTGATCGCGCATTGCCCCCCGATTGGCTCGAAACCCGCCGCGCGCGTCTGGCGAGGGCAGAGCTTGCCCCCGAGGCCGAGGCGGTTGGCCGGATCACCCATCTGGCCGACGGGATCGCGCAGGTCGCGGGCCTGCCCGAGGCGCCGCTGGGTGCGCTGCTGCGCTTCGAGAGCGGCGGCTACGCTTTCGCGCACAGTCTCGGACGCGAGGCGATCGACGCGGTGTTTCTCGATGCGGCGACCTCGGTCAGCGTGGGGGAGAGGGTGACGGATACGGGCGACGTGCTGCGCGTGCCGGTAGGCGAGGCGCTGCTGGGCCGGGTCATCGACCCGCTTGGCCGCCCGCTCGACAACGGTCCTGTGCCCGAGACGACCGCGCGGATGCCCGTCGAGCGCCCGGCGCCCGCGATCATCGAGCGCGATCTGGTCTCGACACCGCTTGAGACGGGCCTGCTGGTGGTCGACAGTCTCTTTGCCCTCGGGCGCGGCCAGCGTGAGCTGATCGTGGGCGACCGCTCCACGGGCAAGACCTCGCTCGCGGTCGATGCGATCATCAACCAGAAGAATTCCGACGTGATCTGCATCTATGTCGCGGTCGGCCAGCGCGCCACGGCGGTCGAGCGGGTCGTGGCGGCGGTGCGCGAACATGGCGCGCCCGAGCGGTGCATCTTCGTCGTGGGCAGCGCCGCGGCCCCGCCGGGTCTGCAATGGATCGCGCCTTTCGCGGGCATGACGATGGCCGAGTATTTCCGTGACAAGGGGCAGGACGCGCTGATCGTGATCGACGATCTGACCTTGCATGCCGCGACCCACCGGGAACTTGCATTGCTCACGCGCGAGCCGCCCGGACGCGAGGCCTATCCGGGCGATGTCTTCTACCTCCATGCGCGGCTTCTGGAGCGCGCCGCGAAGCTCTCGCCCGAACTGGGCGGCGGCTCGCTCACCGCGCTGCCCATCGCACAGACCGATGCGGGCAACCTCTCGGCCTATATCCCGACCAACCTGATCTCGATCACCGACGGGCAGATCGTGCTCGACACGCATCTCTTCTCGGCCAATCACCGGCCCGCCGTCGATGTCGGGCTCTCTGTGAGCCGGGTGGGCGGCAAGGCGCAAAAACCTGCGCTGCGGGCGGTCTCGGGGCGGGTGCGTCTCGATTACGCGCAGTTTCAGGAGCTTGAGATGTTCACGCGTTTCGGCGGGATCTCGAATGCGCGGGTGAAGGCGCAGATCGCGCGGGGCGAGCGGATTCGAGCGCTTCTCGCCCAGCCGCGCTATTCGGGGTTGCGGCTGGCCGATCAGGTGGCGTTGCTTGCGGCGCTGGCCGATGGGGTGCTCGATGCCTTCCCGGTCGCGATCATCCCCGATCTGCGCGCGCGGCTTGCGGGCTGGCTGGATGCCCATGCGGGGGAGGCAGTGGCCGAACTTGCGCGCAGCGGCGAGCTGACCGACGAGACGCGCGCGGCGCTCGTGGCGGCGCTCAGGACATTAGCAGAGGAACTGGCCCCCGCAAACGACACGGAAGGCGCGTCATGAGCGGACGGGCCGCGGAACTGCGCGAGCGGATCGAGACGGTCCACAAGCTCGAGACGGTGATCTCGGCAATGCGCGGGATCGCGGCCTCGCGGGTGCAGGAGGCGCATCAGCACCTCGAGAGCATCCGCACCTTCGCCGCCACGATCGGCGCGGCGATCTCAGAAGTGCTCGCGGGGCTCGATCCTGCGGGCGGTGGCGTCGACGCGCCGCAGGATGAACGCCAGCTCCTGTTGCTGTTCGCCGCCGAGCAGGGGTTCGCGGGCAGCTTCTCGGAGAAGCTCTTCGATGTGGCGCAGGCGCAGCTCAAACGCGGAGGGGAGCTGTTCCTCGTCGGCGATCGCGGGCTGCTGGTCGCGGCCGAACGTGGGCTCTCGGTGGATTGGTCCGTGCCGATGATCGCCCATCCGATGCAGGCCGCAGGGCTCGCGACCCGGATCACCGACGCGATCTTCGCGCGCATCGCGGGCGCGGGGATCACCCGTGTCACGCTTGTCCATGCCAGCCCCGACGGCGCCGAGCCGGTCCATATCGAGACCAAGACCCTGATGCCCTTTGACTTCACGCGCTTCCCGCCCCCGAAGACGCGGATCGCGCCCCTGATGACCCTGCCGCCTGAACAGCTCCTGCAAAGCCTGATCGAAGAACATGTCTTCGCCGAGATCAGCGAGGCCGTGATCCTGTCCTTCGCCGCCGAGAACGAGGCGCGGATGCGGGCGATGATCGCGGCGCAGGAGAACACCTCGGACACGCTTGACGAGATGGTGCGCGGCGCGCGCCGCCTGCGTCAGGAAGAGATCACCGAGGAAATCGTCGAGCTTGCAACGTCAAGCCTAACCCAGTCCTGACCTTGCGAGGAATACCATGGCAAGCGACCCGCTTTCCGCATCCGAAAAACCCGAACCCGCGCCCGATATCGAGCGCGTGATCGAGCTGCCCTGGAGCCAGCCGAAAACCGACCAGGAGGATGTGCGCGCCCCCGATCTGCTGCGCGAGATCATGGAGCATCCGAACTATCTCGAAGCGGATGCCGATCTGGGCTTTCTCAACCGTGACGACATGCGCGGCACGCGGCTCCAGATGGATTATCAGAAGGCCGAGACGCTGCTCAACGAGCACGGCATCGCCCATTCAATCGTGGTCTTCGGCGGCACACGCATCCCCGAGCCCTCGGTCGCGCAGGAGCGTCTGGCCGAAATTGCCGCGCAGGCTGCGGCCCATCCGGCAGACGAGGGGCTGCGCACCCGGGTCGCGATTGCCGAGAGGATCGTCGAGAAGAGCCGGTATTACGATGTCGCCCGGGAATTCGGACAGATCGTGGGGGCGCAGGAAGGTCCCGAGGACAACCGTCTCGTGATCGTCACCGGTGGCGGGCCGGGGATGATGGAGGCCGCCAATCGCGGCGCATGCGAGGCGGGCGCGAAGACCATCGGGCTCAATATCACCCTGCCGCACGAACAGTTTCCCAACCCCTATATCACGCCGGGGCTGTGCTTTCGCTTTCGCTATTTCGCCCTGCGCAAGCTGCATTTCCTGATGCGCGCACGGGCGCTCGTCGTGTTTCCGGGCGGCTATGGCACGCTCGACGAGCTGTTCGAGACGCTCACGCTGATCCAGACGCGCAAGATCCGCCCCGTCCCGGTGATCCTGGTGGGGCGCGACTATTGGAAGCGCGCCTTCGATCCCGATTTCCTCGTGGCCGAGGGGGTGATCGACCCGGAGGATCGCGAACTCTTCTGGTATGCCGAGAGCGCCGAGGAGATCTGGCAGGATATCCGTCGCTGGTACGCGCGCATCGGGCGCGAGATCGTCGAGACGCAAGAGGGAGGAGAAAGCTATGAAGATTTCATTTCACGGTGCCGCACATGAGGTGACGGGCTCGTGCCATCTGGTCGAGTGCTGCGGCAAGCGCATCCTGATCGATTGCGGCATGTTCCAGGGGCGTGCGGAACTGACCGACGCCAATGCGGCGAAATTCGGCTTCGAACCGGCGCAGATCGACGCGGTCTTGCTTACCCACGCCCATCTCGACCATTGCGGGCGTCTGCCGCTACTGGTCAAGCGCGGGTTCAAGGGCGAGATCATCGCGACCTCGGCCACGCGCGATCTGGCGCGGCTGGTGATGCTCGACGCGGCGCATCTTCAGATGGAAGAGGAGCGCCATCACCATCGCCATGGTCAGCATGGGCGCGCCGATGAAGCGCTTTATGATGAGATGGATGCGCTCGACGCGGTCGACCGCTTTGGCCGCAATGCAAGCTATCGCGAGCCGATCGAGCTCTTTCCCGGCATCACCGCGACCTATCACGAGGCGGGGCATATCCTCGGCTCGGCCTCGATCGAGCTGACCCTGAGCGAACACGGCAAAACCCGGCGCGTGCTGTTCTCGGGCGATCTTGGACCGCTGGGGCGGCCGCTCCTGAACGATTTCGACCCGCCCTCCGGTGTCGATGTGGTGGTGATGGAAACGACCTATGGCGATCGGACCCATCGCAGCCTCGAAGCCTCGGTCGAAGAGTTCACCCACGCCATCACCGCGACCGAACGGCGCGGCGGCAATGTGATCATCCCGACCTTCGCCCTTGAGCGCGCGCAGGAAATCCTGTGGTTCCTGCGCGAGGGGATGGAGGGGGGCAAGATCCGCAAGTCGCTCAAGGTCTTTCTCGACTCGCCGATGGCGATCTCCGCCACGCGGATCTTCGCGCGTCATGAAGAGGCGTTGCGGCCCGAACTGGCGAAGATGATCGCCCATGGCCGCGATCCCTTCCAGCTGCCCGAGTTGCACATGACCCGCGAGACGCAGGAATCAATGGCGCTGAATGAGATCCGCGCGGGCGCGGTGATCATGGCGGGCTCGGGCATGTGCACGGGCGGGCGGGTGCGTCACCACCTGCGCCACAATCTCGCGCGGCGCGATGCGAGCGTTATCTTCGTGGGCTATGCGGCCGAAGGTACGCTTGCGCGGATCATCATCGACGGGGCGAAACATGTGAAACTCTTCGGCGCGGAGATCCCGGTTCAGGCGCAGATCCACACGATCAACGGCTTTTCGGCCCATGCCGACCGCGACGATCTGATCGAATGGCTGAGCCGTACCGGACACCCCTCGAAGGTCTTTCTCGTGCATGGTGAGACCCGTGCCATGGAGAGCTTCGCCAAGGCGATCGGGCCGGAGCGGGTCGAGATGCCGAAAGCCGGACAGAGCTTCGAGCTCTGAAGGGTGGCGAACCGGGTGCACTGGGTGCCCGGTCATCCACCGGGAGCAGGCATCACGACAGCCCGCGCTGTCGCGAAGCGGCGATGCGATACGTTGCGATGGCGCGGCTGAGATCGGTGGTTTCGCCCGCGAGGGAGTCACTTCCGCGATCATCCCGCCGGGATGCGCGCCTGTTTTTTGGGCAGCTGGAGTCTCGGGGCGAAAAAGAGCGAGGCCTCGCTTTGAGAAGCGCGGCGGAGTGGTTTTTGATGAAAGGGCAGGGCGCTTAGGGTTCCGTTGCCGATACGGCAGGTCTGGTCCGAGAAGTGCCACCCTTGCGGCAAAATCCGCGACGGGCACACGGCGGGCCAAAATCCCGGGAGATTACTGCGCAGGTCTGACCCGCGCCTAATCTCTTGTTCCGCCAGCGGGTCGGCCTCTACGCCAAAATACGGCGGGACGCATGCCAACGGGGAAGACCATGACCAGAACGAAATTCCTGTCCGCCACGGCCCTCGGCTTGGGCATTCTCGCCGCCTCCTTCTCGCCCGCGATGGCCGAGAAGAAAACCGATTTCAAACTCGCCTGGTCGATCTATGCCGGCTGGATGCCCTGGGGCTATCTGGACAGCTCGGGCATCATGGACAAATGGGCCGAGAAATACGGCATCACAGTCGATATCGTGCAGATCAACGACTACGTGGAATCGATCAACCAATATACGGCGGGCGCCTTCGATGGCGTCTCGGCGACCAATATGGACACGCTTTCGATCCCCTCGGGCGGTGGCGTGGATACGACCGCGCTGATCGTGGGCGATTATTCCGACGGCAATGACGCGATCATCTCGAAGAGCGCGAAAACGGTCGAGGAGCTGAAGGGCACGAAGGTGAACCTCGTCGAGCTGTCGGTGTCGCATTACCTGCTGGCGCGCGCACTCGACAAGGCGGGGCTGGCCGAGAAGGATCTGGCCGGTGTGGTGAACACCTCCGACGCCGACATGATCGCGGCCTTCGCGACCCCCGAGGTCGAGACGGTGGTGACCTGGAACCCGCTCGTGTCTGAAATTCTCGGCTCGAACCCCGATGCGATCAAGCTTTTCGACAGCTCGCAGATCCCGGGCGAGATCCTCGACCTGATGGTGGTCAATACCGAGACCCTCAAGGACAATCCCGAGTTCGGCAAGGCCGTGGCCGGTGCCTGGTATGAGGTGATGGCCAAGATGGCCGCGGGCGACGAAGAGGCGCTGAGCGCGATGGCCGAGGCCGCCGGGACCGATCTGGAGGGCTACAAATCCCAGCTGGCCGCCACGGCGATGTTCTACGACCCGTCCAAGGCGGTCGCGCAGGCGACGAGCGCCGAAATGCCCGAGACGATGACGATGGTCGCGAATTTCCTCTTCGACAAGGGGATCCTCGGCGTCGACGCGCCCTCCGCCGATTTCGTGGGTGTCGAATATCCCGACGGCAAGGTCACCGGCGATCCGGCCAATGTGAAGTTCCGCTTCGACACGACCTACATGCAGATGGCTGCCGACGGCAAACTCTGAACTGACTTGCCCGGCCTTCGGGCCGGGTCTTTTTGCCGACAGCGCGGGACCGCCTATGCGCCTTCTCAACCGACGTCCGACCCGACCCGCAGGCGTCCTGCTTGCCGCGCTGCCTTTCGTGGCGGTGTTGATCGCCTATTGGATCGGCTCGGAAATCCGGCTGGCGGCGAACCCGCAGGACAAACTCCTTCCCGCGCCCGCGACGATCCTGAACACCGCTGGCGGGCTCTTCACCGAGCCCAACAAGCGCACGGGCGAGATCCTGCTCTGGGCCGATACATGGGCGAGCCTGCGGCGGCTGGCGCTTGGCGTCGGGATCGGGGCGCTGATCTCGCTGACGGTAGGTGTGGGGATCGGGCTTTTGCCTTACATTCGGCGGGGGCTGTCGAGCTTCGTCGCGGTGCTCTCGATGGTGCCGCCGCTGGCGCTTTTGCCGATCCTGTTCATCGTTTTCGGACTGGGCGAGACCTCGAAAGTCGTGCTGATCGTGATCGGCATCACGCCCTTCCTGACCCGCGACCTCTCGCAGCGGGTGCTCGACATTCCGCACGAAGAGATCGTGAAGGCACAGACGCTCGGGGCCTCGACTTGGGTCATCGCGCTGCGCGTTGTGCTGCCGCAAATCCTGCCGCGCCTGATCGCGGGGATAAGGTTGTCGCTCGGCTCCGCTTGGCTGTTCCTGATCGCCGCCGAAGCCGTCGCGGCCGAGGTGGGCCTTGGCTACCGGATCTTCCTCGTGCGCCGCTATCTCGCGATGGACATCATCCTGACCTACGTCATCTGGATCACGCTGCTCGCCTTCCTGATCGACTTCGCGCTCAAGACGCTCTCGCGCAAAGCCTTCCCCTGGCTGGGAGGTGGGCTATGAGCTTCGTCACCGTTCGCGACGTGTTTCAGGAATATGACGGCCGCCCGATCATCGAGCGGGTCAATCTCGACGTGGCCGAGGGCGAGTTCGTCTCGATCGTCGGCGCCTCGGGCTGCGGCAAATCCACCTTCCTGCGGTTGCTCTTGGCCGACGAGACCCCCACGCGCGGTCGCATCACCGTCGATGGCGGCAAGCCCGCACGAGAGCCGGGGCGCGAGCGCGGCGTGGTGTTCCAGAAATACTCGGTCTTCCCGCATATGACGGTGCGCGACAACATCGTCGCTGCCGAGAGCTTCCCGAAAGGCTGGGGCTGGTTTCACGGTGCGAAGCTGCGCGAGGCGCGCGCGCGGGCCGATGAGGTGCTGGAGCGCATCGGGCTGGCGCATGTCGCGAAGAACTACCCCTCAACGCTGTCGGGCGGGATGCAGCAACGCCTCGCCATCGGGCAGGCGCTCCATGCCCGGCCTCGTATCCTGCTGCTCGACGAGCCCTTCGGTGCGCTCGATCCCGGCACGCGGCTTTCGATGCACGACTTCCTCACCCAATTGCGCGCCGAGACCAAGATGACCGTCTTCATGGTCACGCATGATCTGGGCGAGGGGTTCAAGCTGGGCGACCGCGTTCTCGTTTTCGACAAGACCCGCTGGGACCCGGACTATCCCGAACGCTACGGTGCGACGATCACCTATGATTTCGACGCCCGCGATCACGGCATCCCCTACCAGCACATCCTCGACAAGATCCCGTCTCTGGCCGCCGCCGCGACCCCGCCGCCCGCCTGAGACCCAAGTTTCACCGCGCGCGCCGCTGGGCCCCGCGCGCGGGCCGCCGCCAAGGTCCAGAAAAGCCTGCCCCGACAGAGGGGCGATAGATTGGAGACAGAAATGTTCCATGATCTGCCAGGCGGGCGCTCGCGCCCGCATCACCCGCAAGCGGCTATTTCGGCACGTGTCCAGCGCGAGCGCCGCCAGCATCACCCGGACTTGACGAAGCTCGCGGGCTGGAAGGCGATGCGCAAGGAAGCCGAGCTGCCCGAGGGCCGCTGGGCCGAGGAACGGGCCTGGGCGCTGCGCATGGGGCTGACCGGCGCGGACAGCATCGACGACAAGTCGATCCCGACCTTCGCGCGCGGGGAACTCCCCCATTACGCAGGCATCAACACCTTCCTGAAGGCGCCCTATACCGAGGACGTGCTGGAGGTCGCCCATTACGACGCGACCGTGCTGGGCATTCCCTTCGACGGCGGCACCACCTACCGCGCGGGAACCCGTTTCGGGCCGCAGGGCGTACGCAAGATCTCGGCGCTCTACACGCCTTACAACTACGAGATCGGCGTCGACCTGCGCGAACAGATGACGCTCTGTGACGCGGGCGACGTATTCACCATCCCCGCGAATATCGAGAAGAGCTTCGACCAGATCAGCCGCGCCGTGTCCCACGTCTTCTCGTCGGGCTCGCTCCCGATCATGATCGGCGGCGACCACTCGATCGGCTTTCCCTGCGTGCGAGGTATCGCCGAATGCACCTCGAAGAAGATCGGCATCGTCCATTTCGACCGCCATGCCGACATTCAGGAGAAAGACCTCGACGAGCGGATGCACACCACGCCCTGGTTCCACTCGACCAACCTGCCCAATGTGCCCGCGAAGAACCTCGTGCAGATCGGCATCGGCGGCTGGCAGGTCCCGCGCGAGGCGGTGAAGGTCGCGCGCGAGCGTGAGACCAACATCATCACCATGGGCGACATGGAGAAGATGGGCATCGACAAGACGATCGAGATGGCGCTCGAGATGGCCTGGGACGGGGTCGACATGGTCTACATGTCCTTCGATATCGACAGTATCGATTGCGGTTTCGTGCCCGGCACCGGCTGGCCCGAACCGGGCGGCTTCCTGCCCCGCGAGGCGCTGGCGCTGGCCTCGGGCATCGCCGCCGAAGGCATCTGCGGGATGGAGCTGGTCGAGGTCGCACCGCCCTATGACACCTCCGATATCACCGCGCTGATGGGCACGCGCGTGATCGTGGATGTGCTGGGGGCGCTCGTGTCGAACGGCAAGCTCGGGGCGCACAAGAAGCATATCGACAAGCCGGTCTCGATCCCGCATGGCGAGTTCGAAGGCAAGCGCTGGTCGAACCCCGATCCGCATAAGGTGGGTTGAGCCATGCCGCATGATCACGGCCCCCACGGGCACCATCATCACCACGATCACGGGCACGCCCATTCGCACGGGCATAGCCATGATCACGCCCATCACGGGCATGGCCACAATCACGCCCATGGCGAACACCTGCACAGCCACATGCATCACGAGGACGAGGCGGCCGACCTGCAGGTTCTCGCCACCCAGTTCATCGACGGTTTCGTGCAGGCTTCCGACAAGACGAGCTATCTCAAGCTCGCCGGAGTGCCCTTCGAGCGCGCCTCGGCGACTGGGCCGAAATCGCTCAAGCTCGTGGATGTCGAGCTCAAGACCGAATGGCAGGTGGGCACCGCCTCGCCCTCCTTCGGCTCGCGCGAGCTCTCCTACCTTCCGTTTCCGGGCGAAATGGTCCGTGAGCGCACCAACATGTCGCTGATCTACGTGTCGATGGATGAGAAATCCGTCCTCGACATCCGCGACTTCCTGACCCAACGCAAGAAAGAGATCGACCAATGAAACCGCTGTTTTTCGCCCTCCTCGCCACGCTCGCTTCTGGCCCCGCACTGGCCCATGACGGGATGCACATGCATCCGCATGGCTTCGAGAACGTGATCTCGCTCGCGCTTATCGCGGCCGCCGTCTGGGGGCTGGTCGTGGTGATGAAGCAGCGCCGCTGACGCTCTCACAACCCCGGCAGGTCGATCACCACGGCGGCATGATCGCTCGCATGGGGCCGGTGAAAGCCCACACCCTCGAGCCGCGCGCCCGCAAAGCGCGCGGCTTCTTCGCCCAAGCCCTTGCGCAGGATGCGGGGCACCGCATCCGGGTAGCGCGCGGCCAGCGCGGGCGAGGCCAGCATCGCATCGGGGCAGTGATAGCGGCCCGAATGCGGATCGAAATAGGTCCAGCGTTCCGGGCGCGGCATGCGCGCCATCAGATCCACACTGAACCCCTGTTCGAGCGGTACGGTCGCACGTGGCAGCGCCAGTTGCGGATCGTCGGGCTCGTTGAGATCGCCGAGGATCAGCCACAGCGCTCGGGAGGGATCTTCGAAACGCCGCTCGATCAGCGCGCGCGTCGCCTGTGCTTCGAGGCTCCGGGTGCGCCATGACGCCGCCTCGTCGGGATAGGGCGATTTGAAATGTGTCACGAACAGCGTCAGCGCGCCGACCTCGGCCGTCAGGCAATCGCGCCGGAAGACCGGCATCTCGGGATCGACGCCCTCGGGCAGGCGCAGCCCCAGATCGCCCGGGGTGAGCGTGGCATGGCTGCGCACCTCTCCCAACGCCCTGCGCGACAGGATCGCCACGTCGAGCCCGCGCCCGTCATTGCCCGGAAGGCAGACCCGGTGAGGGTAGGGGCGCGCGCCACTGGCAAGCAGGTAACGGGCGTGGAAATGCTCCAGCGTGGCGAAGTCGAACACCTCCTGAAGCGCGATCAGATCGGCGTCGGCTTCGTGCAAAAGCTCTGCGGTGAGCCGCCGGTCGATCCGGTCGAGGCGCGGATCTTCGGGATCGTCGCTGTCCCACGCGCCGTGCAGCTGCCCCACCTCCCGGTTTGGCAGCAGGCGCATGTTCTGGGTGTTCAGGCTCGCGATACGCATCTTGGCGGCACTTTCGCATGGGCGAGGTGGAAAGGGGTAGAGCGAAATCGCGCGCTGCGGTTGATGCGGCTCAATGCGCGCCGATGCAAGTTCGGCTAAGTTAAAAGCCAGCAAAGAGGAGGAGGGGATGATAATCCTGATCGCCTATGCCAGCAGCGAGGGCCATACTCGCAAGATCGCGCGCCATGTCGCCGACCGGATCGCCGGGGCCGGGCAGGGGGTGGAATTGATGCCGCTTTCCGAGGCTGATGAAACGCTCGATCTCGGGCGGTTCTCCGGGGTGATCCTCGCAGGATCGGTGCATGTCGGCCAATACCAGCGCGCGCTCGGCGAATTCGCGGGCGATCATGGAAAGGCCCTTTCCGCGATGCCGTCGCTCTTCGTTTCGGTCTCTCTCGCAGCTGCGGGGCATGATGCCGAGGATTGGCGCGGGCTCGACCAGATTCTTGAGGATTTTATCGCCGCGACCGGCTGGCATCCGGGGCGGGTGGCGCAGGTGGCCGGGGCTTACCTGCCTTCGAAATATGATATCTTCCGCCGCTTCGTGATGCGCCGGATCGTGGCGAAGAAAGATCCGCAGGCCGATCTCGACGCCGATCGCGAATATACCGACTGGGCGGCGCTCGACGCGCTGGTCGATGACTGGATTTCCGGACAGGCGAAAGAGGCGACCTAGCGCGCGGGCGCCTTGGGCGGGGTCGGGCGCAGTGGCGCGCGGCTCAATTCGTTATTCGCATCGGCCATCTTGCGCAAAAGCCGCAGCAGCGTTTCTTGCTCTTCGGGGGTGAGATCCTTCAGGATCGTCTCTTGGGTGCGCCGAACGGCGGGCCAGACAGTGGTGAGGACGGATTCGCCCCGCTCGGTCAGGCGCAGCTGGCGTGCGCGCCGATCGGTTTCGCTGATCGTACGCTCGATCAATCCGCGTGCCTCGAGCCGGTTCACCACTCCCCCGAGCGTCACTCGGTCATAAGCGATCAGCCCCGCGAGCGTCGCCTGGTCGATATCGGGGTGTTCCTTGAGCATCCGCAGCGCCGCGAATTGCACCGGCGTCAGGTCGAAACCGGCCGCGCCCACCTCCTGGGTGAAGGCGGAGACGGAAATCTGATGCAGGCGCCGGATCAGGTGGCCGGGCAATTCGTGAATGACGCTCATGCTTTCTGCCTAAGTCAACCGGCCGGTCCAGACAAGATGGGGGACGCACCATGCAAACATGATAAGCATACGTATCTTTGATTGACACGTATACTAATGATAAGCATACTTCCTATAAATCGAGTCGCTTTTAGGGAGGAGTGCCGATGGAGGCCAACGCCATGCAGCCGGACGATAGTCCGGCCCTGCGTCAGCTCTACGCAGATTTCAAATCTCAACACCTCAACCCGCTCTGGACCCAGACCGGAGACCTGATGCCGCGTCATCCGCGCCCGAAGGCGCAAGCGCATGTCTGGAAATGGTCCGATCTCTACCCGCTGGCAAAAGCCTCGGGCGATCTGGTGCCGGTGGGCCGTGGCGGCGAGCGCCGCGCGATCGGTCTGGCCAATCCGGGGCTGGGCGGGGCCGCCTATGTCTCGCCGACGCTCTGGTGCGCGATCCAGTATCTCGGCCCCAAGGAAACCGCGCCCGAGCACCGTCACTCGCAAAACGCGTTCCGTTTCGTGGTGGAAGGCGAGGGGGTCTGGACCGTGGTGAATGGCGATCCGGTGCGCATGAGCCGCGGGGATTTTCTGCTCACCCCGGGTTGGAATTTCCACGGCCACCACAACGAGACCGACCAGCCGATGGCCTGGATCGACGGGCTCGATATTCCATTCAGCTACCAGAACGACGTGGGCTTCTTCGAGTTCGGCTCGGATCGCGTCACCGATTACGCGACGCCCAATTTCTCGCGCGGCGAGCGGCTCTGGTGCCATCCGGGACTGCGCCCGCTCTCGCAGTTGCAAAACACCGTTTCCTCGCCGATCGGCGCTTATCGTTGGGAATATACCGACGCGGCGCTGACCCAGCAGTTGCTGCTCGAGGAAGAGGGGTACCCGGCCACGGTCGAGCAAGGCCATGCAGCGGTGCGCTACGTGAACCCCACGACCGGCGGCGACGTGATGCCCACGATCCGCGCCGAGTTCCACCGCCTGCGCGCAGGGACCGAGACGCCCACGCGGCGCGAGGTCGGATCCACCGTTTTCCAGGTGTTCGAAGGCAAGGGCGCGGTGGTCATGGGCGGCGAGACGACCAAGGTCGAGAAGGGCGATATCTTCGTGATCCCTTCGTGGGTGGCGTGGTCGCTTCAGGCCGAGACCGAGTTCGACCTGTTCCGCTTCTCGGATGCGCCGATCATGGAACGGCTGCATTTCGACCGCACCCAGATCGAGCCGGCCGAATAATATGGCGGATCTCGAGCAAGCACGCGCCGCGCTGCGCGAGCGTCAGGGCATGGGGGCGCGTTACGATGCCCCCGAGGCTCCGGCCGCCGAGCTCGCGCTCGCCCGCAGCGGCACGGCCTATTTCGCGCGCAAGCTCAACGAGCTGAGCGACGCGGCGCTGTATCAGCCCTCCGCGATCGCGGGGCAGAGCCGGGCGCATGTGATCTGCGCGGTCTCCTATCGGGCGCGCGCACTGGCGCGTCAGCTTGAGGCCGCGACGTCGGGGCAGGCGATCCCGCCGATGGTCGATCCCGCATGGGCGGAGCTTGAGGATCTCGATCTGGGCGCGACCCTGCCGCCGCGTGCGCTGCGCCATCTATTCGACCATTCCGCGATCCATCTCGACGTGGTCTGGCGCGATCTGCCAGGCCCGGCCTGGGATCTCGAGGCCTCCGACGTAACGGGGCGGATGCGCCCTCTGCGCGCCACCGCAATCGAGCGCGCTCATGCCCTCTGGCATGGCGCCCTGCATCTGGGCAATGGTGCGCGCATGCGCGACCTGCCGCCCGAGCTGTGCGTGAACTAAGCCGCGCAACGATCTGAAAAACAAGGAAACGACAGATGACCAACCTCTTTCCCTCGCCGCAATGGCCCACCGTTCCCGTCAAGGGTGAGACCGCGGCTTATCCGGTGCACCGCATCTTCTGCGTCGGGCGCAACTATGCCGCCCACGCTGCCGAGATGGGTGTCGAGGTCGATCGCGAAGCGCCGTTCTACTTCACCAAATCGGCGCTGATGGCGCAGGCGACCGACACCACCATTCCCTATCCGCCGGGCACCGAGAATTTCCATTACGAGATGGAGCTGGTGATCGCGATCGGCGCGCCGGTCTTCAAGGCCGATACCGAGCGTGCCGCGAAGGCGATCTACGGTTATGCCTGCGGGCTCGACATGACGCGCCGCGATCTGCAACTGGCCGCGCGCGCCAAGCAGCGCCCCTGGGATTTGGGCAAGGATGTCGAGCAATCGGCAGTCTTCGCGCCGATCACCAAGGCGGGCGAGTTCGCCGCACCGGGGCCGCAGCGCATTCACCTCGAGGTCAACGACGAGACCCGCCAGGAGGCCCGGCTCGACGACCTGATCTGGAAGGTCGAGGAGATCGTCTCGCACCTGTCGCATTACTATCACCTCCAGCCGGGTGACCTGATCATGACCGGCACGCCCGCGGGCGTCGGCGCTGTCGTCGCGGGTGATGTGATCACCGGCGGGATCGACGGGCTCGATCCGATCAAGCTCACCATCGGGGCGGCGGAATGATCCGCTTCCACGGATATTTCCGATCCTCCAGCGCCTATCGCTGCCGGATCGCCTTCAACCTCAAGGGGGTGGAGTATGACTTCACCTCCGTACATCTGAGGAAGGATGGCGGGCAGCAGAAGACGCCGGGCTATCGCGCGCTCAATCCGCAGGCGCTGGTGCCGACGCTGGAGGAAGGCGATCTGCGCCTCACCCAGTCGCTGGCCATCATCGAGTGGCTCGACGAGGTGAAGCCGGGGCCGAAACTGCTGCCCGACGATGCCGGTCTGCGCGCGCAGGTCCGCGCCTTTGCTCAGGTCATCGCCTGCGACGTGCATCCGCTGCAGAACCTGCGCGTGCTCGATTATCTCAAGGCCGAGTTCGGGGCCGATCAGGCCGCGCTCGACGCCTGGTGCGGGCGCTGGATTCACGACGGTCTGGCTGCCTGCGAAGCGCTTCTCGCGGCGCGACCCGAGAGTGAATTCTGCTTCGGAGACACGCCGGGGCTGGCCGATATCTGTCTGATCCCGCAGGTCTTTTCCGCCGCCCGCTTCAAGGTCGACATCTCCGATCTGACCCGCGTCAGCCGCATCACCCAGACCTGCAACGCGCTCCCGGCTTTTGCCGATGCGCATCCGAAGAACCAACCGGACTGGGAGGCCTGAGGAGGGCCCCATCCAACGAGACCGTCATGCACAGGGAGGATACGCCATGACATTCGCCAAACTCACCAAATCCGCGCTGATCGGCGCCTTGATGGCCACCGTGGCCGCCGGTGTCGCGCAGGCGCGCGACCTGCGCATGGGGCTGATCACGCCCCCCAGCCATGTCTGGACCAAGGTCGCCAACCGGATCGCCGAGAAGCTTCCCGAGGCCACCAATGGCGAGTTGACTGTCTCGGTCTTCCCCGCGGGCCAGCTCGGTTCGGAACAGGAGATGTTCCAGCAGATGTCGGCGGGTCTTCTGGATGCGGGCCTGATGACGGCGGCGATCACCTCGCTGCGCGCGCCCTCGATGCAGGGCTGGTTCACGCCCTACCTGTTCAGCGACGTGACCGAGGCGGAAAAGGCCGCAAGCCTTCCGGCGGCAGGCCAGATGCTTGACGAGCTCCAGGCCGCGAACCTGCACGGCATGGGCTACACTTTCGCCGGGATGCGCCAGATCCTGATGAAGGACAAGCCCGCGACCTCGGTCGATGATCTCAAGGGCAAGAAGATCCGCATCGTGCCCTTCCCGGCGATGAAGGTCTGGTGGGGCGAGATCGGCGCGGTGCCGACCCCGGTGAACCTCACCGAGGTCTATCAGGCGCTGCAAACCGGCCTTCTGGACGGGATCGACATCGACCTCGACGCGCTGGTCGGCCTGAAATTCGACGAGGTGGCCAAGGGGCTGACGATCACCAATCACATGGCCTTCCCGGCGGTGATGATGGTCTCGAACCCGACCTGGAACAGCCTGTCTGATGCCGACAAGGAGGCCTTCCAGAAGGTTGTCGACGAGGCGCTCGCCTGGGGCTCGGCCCAACAGGTCGAGGCGGAGAAATCGAACCTCGCCGCCCTCGAGGGCAAGCTCGAGATCGTGCATCTCGACGATGGCGCCAAGGCCTTCGCCGCCGCCGACGACGCGGTCGCGCAAAGCTTCGCGCAATACCCGCTGATCGCCGCGTTCCAGCAGGAAGTCGCCGCGGAGCAAGGTCAGTGAGACTGTTTCCCGCTCTCTCGGGCGGGCTGGTCCGGCTGGAACGCTGGGCCAGCCGGGCCCTGGTCGTGCTGTTCGTGGGGCTGATCGTGGTAAATGTCGCCATGCGCTACCTCGCGGGCAAGCCGATCGTCTATGCCGAAGAGCTCGCGGCGATCCTGCTGGTCTGGCTGACCCTCGTCGCGGTCTCGATCTCGATCCGAGACAAGGCGCAGATCGGAGTGACGCTGATGGTCGACAAACTGCCGCGCGTGACCCGGCTCTGGGTCGATGCGCTGATCTGGGCGCTGATCGCGGGGATGTTGGGGCTCTTGCTCAAGGCCGGCATTGCCTGGGTCACCGGTCCCTCGGTCGGATTTGAGCAGGTCATCACCACCGGCTGGCCGAAATGGCCTTTCTTCTGGATTTTCCCGATCTTCTGCGCGACCGCGCTCATTCATGTCCTTGGCCATCTGAGCGATGCCGTGGCCCGGATCACGGGGAGGCTCGCATGACCGGCGGTGTTTTCCTTGCGCTGATGCTCACGGGTATGCCGATCGCTTTCGTGCTGATCGGCGCGACCCTCGCTTTCGTGGCCTTCTCGGGCAACACCGCGATCCTCTCGGCGATCCCGCAGATCGCCTTCGGCTCGGTCGAGAATTTCGACCTGCTTGCGATCCCGCTCTTCGTTCTGCTGGGCGAGATCATGAATGAAAGCGGGCTGACCCGCCGCATCATCCTTGCGGTGCGGGTCTGGCTCACACGGCTTCCGCATAACCTCGTCATCGTGAACCTCGTCTCGAACCTCGCGCTGGCCGCGATCATGGGCTCGGCCACAGCGCAGATGGCGGTGATGAGCCGCGTTGTCGTCCCCGAGATGGAGCGTGACGGCTACAAGCGTGGCTATGCCGCCTCGATCACGGCTTCGGCCGGTCTGCTGGGGCCGATCATCCCGCCCTCGATGGTCTTCATCATCTATGGCGTGATCGCGCAGGTCTCGATCGCGGACATGTTCACGGCGGGCATCATGCCGGGGCTGTTGCTCTTCGCGCTGATGGTCGCGATCGCGATGTGGCAGGCGGGGCGCAATCACGACCCGGCGGCCGCGGGCGCAGGGCTGCCCGATATCCCGCGCTGGAAGGCGACGCTGCCGGGGCTGGCCACGATGCTCATTCCGCTGACCATCGTCGGCGGGATCTCTGCCGGGATCTTCACCCCGACCGAAAGTGCTGCGGCCGCGATCGTGGTGGCGCTCGTCTTCGGCGGCCTCGTCTTCCGCGAGCTGCCGCTGCGCGCGATCCCGGCGATCATCGACCGGACCGTGTCGAACTCTGCGATCGTGCTGTTCCTGATCATGGCGGCCAAGGTCTTCGGTTGGGTGCTGACCTACAATCAGGTCCCCCAGGCGGTTGCGGCCTTCATCACCTCGCTCTCGGACGATCCCACGATCTTCATGCTGCTGATCATGGGGGCGCTGATGGTGGTGGGGATGTTCCTCGACGGGGTGGCGGCGCTGATCATACTGACGCCGATCCTGCTGCCGGTGGCGATGAACCAATATGGCATCGACCCGATCCAGTTCGGCGTGATGATGAGCCTGACGCTCGTGCTGGGCCTGCTGACCCCGCCGGTGGGGACGGGGCTTTACATCGCCGCGGCGCTGTCGAACGTGCCGATCCTTCAGCTCTCGAAACTGGTCATGCCTTACGTGCTGGCCACGATCCTCGTGATCCTCACGACGATCTTCCTGCCCTGGATGGTCCACCCGTTCTGAGGCGGGCCATTCCTTCATCATCTGACCCTGACACCGGGCCCGGTTCCGCCGCGGCCAAAGGAGGAGACTTGTCATGACCCAAGACCAACCCATCCTGATCGCGGGCGGCGGTATCGGCGGGCTTGCCACCGCGATCGGCCTTGCCCAGAAAGGTTTTCGCTCGCTCGTGCTGGAAAAGGCGCCCGAGCTTGGCGAGATCGGCGCGGGCATCCAGCTCGGCCCGAACGCCTTCCACGCCTTCGACTATCTCGGCGTGGGCGATCAGGCCCGCGAGATGGCGGTCTATATCGACAACCTGCGCCTGATGGACGCGATCGACGGCACCGAGATCACCCGCATCCCGCTCGACGAGGCCTTCCGCGCGCGCTTCAGGAATCCTTACGCGGTGATCCATCGCGGCGATCTGCACAGCGTCTTCCTGCGCGCCTGCGAAGCGCATCCGCTCGTCGGGCTGCGCACCAATTCCGAAGTGGTCGATTACGAACAGGACGGCAGCTCGGCCACCGCGATCCTCGCCAACGGCGAGCGGGTCACGGGCCGGATGCTGGTCGGCGCGGACGGCCTGTGGTCGAATATCCGCAAGAAGGTGGTGGGTGACGGCGCACCGCGCGTCTCGGGTCACACCACCTACCGTTCGGTGATCCCGACCGAGGAAATGCCCGAAGATCTGCGCTGGAACGCGGCGACGCTCTGGGCCGGGCCGAAATGCCATATCGTGCATTACCCGCTCAAGGGCTGGAAGATGTTCAACCTCGTCGTGACCTACCACAACGACGCGCCGTCGCCCGAGGCAGGTGTCTCGGTCACCCATGAAGAGGTGAAGAAGGGTTTCGAACATGTCGCCCCCGTCGCGCGACAGATCATCGACCGTGGCCAGAACTGGAAACGCTGGGTGCTGTGCGATCGTGATCCGGTGACGAACTGGGTCGACGGGCGGGTGGTCCTGCTGGGCGATGCCGCCCATCCGATGCTGCAATATTTCGCGCAAGGGGCCTGCATGGCGATGGAAGATGCCGTGGCGCTTGCGCATTGCATGGAAGCGCATGGCGATCTCGACGTCGCCTTCCGCCGCTATCAGGACCTGCGCGAGCTGCGCACCGCCCGCGTCCAGCTGCAATCGCGCGAGATCGGCCAGCATGTCTATCACCCCGCCGGGGCCCATGCCGAGCTGCGCAATGCCGTGATGCGCGCCAAGTCTCCCGAGAACTGGTACGACATCGTCGACTGGCTCTATGGCTCGACCGGTCTCGAGGGTGCCGTCTCGGCCGAGACCCACAACGCGCACGCCGCCTGAACGTCTCGGGATTGAACGGAAATTCCCCGGTCGCGCCCCCAGCGCGGCCGGGTTTTTCGTGACTCAGGTGCGGCGGCACGAGATCGTCGCCTGTTTTTTGCGCAATCCGGTCCGAAATGCGGCATCTGCCGCGAAAATTTCGCGCCTTGCGACTTCGCGAAAGTCAGAGAATTGACCGGGTTGTGCAAAAAGTTTCACCACTTGATCAAATCTCTGCAATACTTCGCGCACCATCAACAGGAGATCACCCATGGCTGCCAAGACCCGTTTTCTCTCGCCCTCGCGCCGCGCCTTCCTGCTGTCCTCGCTTGCAGGTGCCGCACTTGTCGGCACCGCACCGGGCCGCGCGCTCGCGCAGGACGCCAAGAAGCTGAAGGTCGCGGGCATCTACACCGTTCCGGTCGAGCAGCAATGGGTCAGCCGCATCCACATCGCCGCGATGGCCGCGCAAGAGCGTGGCGATATCGAATACACCTATTCCGAGAACACCGCGAATGCCGACTATCCGCGCGTGATGCGCGAATATGCCGAGGGCGGTTACGACCTGATCATTGGCGAGGCCTTCGCGGTCGAGCAGGAGGCCCGCGAGGTCGCCGCCGACTATCCGGGTGTGGCCTTCCTGCTGGGCTCGTCCTTCAAGCCCGACGCGGCGCTGCCGAATTTCGCGGTCTTCGACAACTACATCCAGGACGCCTCCTACCTGTCGGGCATCATCGCGGGTGCGATGACCAAATCGGGCAATATCGGCATGGTCGGCGGCTTCCCGATCCCCGAGGTCAACCGCCTGATGCATGCCTTCATGGCCGGCGCGCGCGAAATGAACCCCGAGATCAAGTTCCAGGTCGCCTTCATCGGTTCGTGGTTCGATCCGCCCAAGGCCAAGGAAACCGCCTATGCGATGATCGAAAACGGCGCGGACCTGCTTTATGCCGAGCGCTTCGGCGTCTCGGATGCGGCCAAGGAAAAGGGCATCCTTGCCATTGGCAACGTGATCGACACGCAATCCGACTACCCCGACACGGTCGTGGCCTCGGCGCTGTGGCATTTCGAGCCGACGCTTGATCACGCGATCGAGCAGGTGCGCGCGGGTTCTTTCTCGGCCGAGGATTACGGCATCTATTCCTTCATGAAGGAGGGCGGCTGTTCGCTCGCGCCCTATGGCACCTTCGAGGGCAAGATCCCGCAGGAGGCGCTCGATCTGGTCGCCAAACGCAGCGGCGAGATCATGGATGGCAGCTTCACCGTCGAGATCAACGACGCAGAGCCGAAATCCTCCTGATCCATGACAGACAAGGCGCAGGCGCAGACCGTTCTGCGCCTTTCCCACATCACCAAGCGCTTCGGCGCGTTGACGGCCAATGACGATGTGAGCTTCGAGCTGAAGCGGGGCGAGGTGATTGCCCTGCTTGGCGAGAACGGCGCGGGCAAGACCACGCTGATGAACATCCTCTTCGGCCAATACACCGCCGATGCGGGCGAGGTGGAAGTGTTCGGGCAGGTTCTCCCGCCCGGCAATCCGCGCGCGGCTCTGGATGCGGGCGTGGGCATGGTGCACCAGCATTTCACCCTCGCAGGCAACCTGACGGTCTGGGAAAATATCGTGCTGGGCACGCAGGCCCTGGGCGCGCTGCGGCTCGATGCGAAAGCGGCACGGGCGAAGATCAAGGCCCTGTCGACGCGGTTTCATCTCGCCGTCGATCCCGAGGCGAAAGTGGGGCGGCTCTCGGTGGGCGAACGGCAGCGGGTCGAGATCCTCAAGGCGCTTTATCGCGAGGCGCGCATCCTGATCCTCGACGAGCCGACCGCCGTTCTGACGCCGCAGGAAAGCGACGCGCTCTTTGCGACGCTGCGCGAGGCGGTGGGGCAGGGGCTTTCGGTCGTTTTCATCTCGCACAAGCTGCATGAGGTGATGGCGATCTCGGATCGCACGGTGGTCCTGCGCCATGGCAAGCTGGTGGCCGAGCGCGCGACCGCCGAGACATCGCGCGAGGAACTGGCCGCGCTCATGGTCGGCGGCCAGGTTTCGGCGCCGAAGATCGAGGCGATGCCGCCGGGGCCCGCACTGATGCGGCTTTCCGGCGTCTCGACCAGGGGCGAGGGCCGTGCGCCGGGGCTGCATGCGGCCGATCTGACGCTTCATGCGGGCCAGATCAGCGGGCTCGCGGGCGTGTCAGGCAATGGGCAGAAGGCTCTCTCGGATCTGATTTCGGGGCTGGCCCATCCGGTCGCGGGCAGCTTCGAGATCGCGGGTGAGCCGGTCGCCGACTGGTCGCCGCGCCGCGCTCTGGCCCGTAGGATCGGGCGCATTCCCGAGGACCGCCACCACACTGGCACGATTGCCGATTTCGACCTGACCGAGAACGCGGTTCTCGAGACTTACGCCTCCGATTTCGCCCGTCACGGCTGGATGGACTGGAAGGGCGCGCGGGCGCAAGCCGAGGGGTTGATCGCCACCTACGACGTGCGCTGTCCCGGGCCCGATACGCGCATTCGGCTGCTCTCGGGCGGGAATATGCAGAAACTGATCCTCGGCCGCGTGCTCGAGACCGCGCCACGTATCATCCTCGCCAACCAGCCGGTGCGGGGGCTCGATATCGGGGCGGTGAATTACGTGCACGGACGCCTTGCCGAGGCGCGCGAAAAGGGGGCGGCGGTGCTGCTGATCTCGGAAGATCTCGACGAGATCATGAAGCTTTCGGATGTGATCCACGTGATTTCCGAGGGGCGCCTGAGCCCCGGTTTCGCACGCGGCACGATGCGCGCGGAAGAGCTTGGCCAGTGGATGGCGGGCGAGGGGTTCGCCCCGCTGACGGAGGCCGCCCATGCGTCTTGAACCGATCGCCGACCCAAGCCTTGCGCGCAAGCTCTTGCCGCCGGTGCTCGCCATTGTGGGCAGTTTCCTTGTGGCGAGCCTTCTGGCGCTGATCGCCGGTGGCAATCCCTTCGCGGTCTTCGGGGCCATTATCAAGGGCGCGGTGGGTTCGAAATTCGCGCTGCTGGAGACCCTCAACCGCGCCACACCGCTGATTTTCACCGGGCTCGCGGTCGCGGTGGCCTTCCGCGCGAAGCTCTGGAATATCGGGGCGGAGGCGCAGCTTTACGCGGGCGCGGTTGTGACCGCGGTGCTCGGCACTGGCATGTTGCAATGGCCCGTCGCACTGCTGTTGCCCACCATCGCAGTGCTGTCGATGCTGGCCGGGGCGTTCTTGCTGCTGGGCCCGGCGCTGCTCAAGACCCGGTTGGGTGTCGATGAAGTCGTCACCACGCTGCTTCTCAATTTCATCTTCCTGCTCTTCGTCAGCTACCTGCTCGAAGGGCCGCTGAAGGATCCCATGGGCATGGGCTGGCCGAAATCGCCGCGCCTGATCCCCGAGGCCCGCCTGCCGCGCATCATCGACGGGTTGCGGCTGCATTGGGGCTTCGTGCTGGCGCTGATCGCGGCGATTGCGCTCTGGGTCATCAACACGCGCACGACCCTTGGTTTCGAGATGCGCGCGGTGGGCCAGAATGCGGAAGCGGCGCGGTTTGCCGGAATGCCGGTGACGGGTGTGATCCTCAAGACCGCGCTTCTGTCGGGCGGTCTGGCCGCGCTTGCGGGTTTTTCCGAGGTGTCGGGGCTGAAGGGATCGCTCACGCTCGATATCTCGCCCGGCTATGGCTACACCGGGATCGTGGTCGCGATGTTGGCGCTGCTGCATCCGCTGGGGGTCGTGGCGGCGGCGCTGTTCGTCGCGGCGATCTTCGTGGGGGCCGATGCGATGAGCCGCGCGCTCGATGTGCCGAGCTATCTGGCCGATATCATGCTCGCCTCGGCGCTCCTGATGATGGTGCTGGCGATCCTTCTGACGAAATTCCGCGTGGTGAGGGACTGATGGACATTTTCGAGATCCTCACTTCCGCTGCCTTCTGGGCCGCCGCGATCCGCATCGCCTCGCCGCTGATCTTCGCGACGATGGGCGAGTTGATCTGCGAGCGTGCGGGCGTGCTCAACCTCGGGATCGAGGGGATCATGGTCGCAGGCGCCTTCGCGGGCTGGATCGCGGTCTGGGCGGGTCTGCCGCTTTGGGGGGGCGTCGCAGTGGCCTTCGTGACAGGCATGGCGTTTGGCCTGCTGCACGGGATCTTCTCGGTGCCGTTCGGGTTGTCGCAACACGTGGTGGGGATTGGCGTGACGCTGCTTGCGACCTCGCTGACCTTCTACACCTATCGCGTGGTTTTGCCCGAGGTCTCCTCCCCGCCCAAGATCACGGCCTTTCAGCCGGTCGAGATCCCGCTCCTGTCGAAAATCCCGCTGATCGGGCCTGCGCTGTTCAACCAGACGCCGCTGACCTACGCAGCCTTTATCCTCGTTGGTCTCGTCGTGCTCGTCCTTTACCGCACGCCGCTGGGCCTTGCGGTGCGCGCCGCCGGAGAAAGCCCCTCGGCGGTCGCGGCCCAAGGTCTGTCGGTTACCGCGATCCGCATGGGCGCGGTGATCGTCGGCTCGGGCTTCATGGCGGTGGGGGGCGCGTTCCTGACGCTCTCGGCTTTTGACAGCTTCTTCTTCGACATGGTCAACGGACGCGGGTGGATCTGCATCGCTCTGGTGGTCTTTGGCGCGTGGAAGCCGGGCAAGGCGCTTCTCGGCGCGATCCTCTTTGCCGCCTTCGACGCCTTGCAGATCCGCCTGCAACAAACCACGATCGGCGCAGTGGTGCCCTATCAGCTCTTCCTGATGCTGCCCTATATCCTGTCGATCCTCGCGCTCGTGCTGATGTCGCGCCGCGCCGAGGTGCCTGCGGCCCTGATGGTGCCGTTCAACAAAGGGGAACGTTGATGTTCGATCTTCTCGTCAAGGGCGGCACGTTGCCCGATGGCACCGTGGCCGATATCGCGATCACGGGCGACCGGATCGCCGAGATCGCGCCGAAGATCGAGGGCGAGGCGCGCGAGGTGATCGACGCCGCGGGCGATCTGGTCTCGCCGCCGTTTGTCGATCCGCATTTCCACCTCGACGCCACGCTCAGCTATGGGCTGCCGCGGGTGAATGCCTCGGGTACGCTGCTCGAAGGGATCTCGCTTTGGGGCGAGCTGCGCGAGATCGCGACGGTCGAGGAGATGGTCGAGCGCGCGCTGCAATATTGCGACTGGGCGGCCTCGACGGGGCTCTTGGCGATCCGCAGCCATGTCGATACCACGCCCGATCACCTCAATACCGTGACGGCGATGCTCGAAGTGCGCGAGAAGGTGAAGGATTACATCGACCTGCAACTTGTGGCCTTCCCGCAGGACGGTCTCTATCGCACGCCGACAGGACGCGAGAACCTGATCCGCGCGCTCGACATGGGCGTCGAGGTGGTGGGCGGTATCCCGCATTTCGAGCGCACGATGGCGGATGGGGCCGAGAGCCTCGCCGATCTGTGCGAGATCGCCGCCGAACGGGGCTTGCGCGTCGACATCCATTGCGACGAGACCGACGACCCGATGAGCCGCCATATCGAGACACTGGCCTTCGAGACCCAGCGGCTGGGCTTGCAGGGCCGGGTGGTCGGCTCGCACCTGACCTCGATGCATTCGATGGACAATTACTATGTCTCGAAACTGCTGCCGTTGATCGCGGAGGCCGGGATTTCGGCGATCCCCAATCCGCTGATCAATATCGTGCTGCAAGGCCGTCACGATACCTTCCCCAAGCGCCGGGGCCTGACGCGGGTGAAGGAGATGCAGTCGATGGGGATCCCAGTGGGGTGGGGGCAGGATTGCGTCCTTGATCCATGGTACAGCCTTGGCACGGCGGACATGCTCGACGTAGCCTTCATGGGGATGCATGTCGCGCAGATGACCCATCCCGAGGAAATGGCGCGCTGCTTCACCATGGTCACCGAGACAAACGCCCGGATCATCGGGCTCGAGGATTACGGGCTGAAGAAAGGGGCGAAAGCCTCGCTGGTGGTGCTGGATGCGGCAAGCCCGGTCGATGCGCTCCGGCTGCGGCCCGCGCGGCTGGCGGTGGTCTCGAAGGGCAAGGTGATCGCGCGCGCACCTCGTGGGGATTCCGGGCTTTCGATCCCCGGTCGCCCGGAAAATGTGCGCCGCCGCGCGCCGCGCCGCTGATCCGCGCGAGAGAGCTTGGCGGCGGCGCGTTTCTCGGCCAGTGTCATTCCCGAGGGCAGGCGATGGCGTCGCCAGCGCAGCTTGCGCGCCCGTTGATCCGTCCTGAACGCCGGGATCTTGCTTTGCCGCTGCCGCGGTGAGGGGAGATCGCCCCTCGCGTGGCCGAGCGGCCTCGTGAAGGAGAGTGTCGATGGACCGTCCCGAATTCTACCGTTTCCACCAGGGCGACCGCGTGTTGCCCTTCGCATCCGAGGAATATGACGCGCGCCTTGCCGGTCTGCGCGCCGCGATGGAGGCCTCGGGCGTCGAGGCCTGCGTTTTCACCTCGATGCACAACATCGCCTATTACTCGGGTTTTCTCTATTGCAGCTTCGGGCGGCCCTACGGGCTGGTCGTGACCGCAAGTGAGAGCGTCACGATCTCGGCGGGGATCGACGCGGCCCAGCCCTGGCGGCGCTGTCATGGCGACAACATCACCTATACTGATTGGGCGCGGAACAATTACTGGCGCGCGATCGCCTCGGTGATCGGCACGGGCAAGGTGGTAGGGGTCGAGGCCGACCATCTGACGCTGGCGCAGGCGGGGCTCTTGCAGGAGTTCCTCGCCCCCGCCGAAACCCGCGACATCGCGGGCGCGACGATGCGCCAGCGGATGCACAAGTCCCCCGCCGAGATCGCGCTGATCCGGCACGGTGCGCAGGTGGCCGATGTCGGCGGTTACGCGATCCGCGAGGCGATCCGCGAAGGCACCCGCGAGATCGACGTGGCGATGGCGGGCCGCGACGCGATGGAGCTGGAGATCGCCAAGCGCTTCCCCGGGGCCGAATATCGCGACACCTGGGTCTGGTTCCAGTCGGGCATCAACACCGACGGCGCGCATAACCCGGTGACGGGGCGGGTGCTGGAGCGCGGCGATATCCTCTCGCTCAACGCCTTCCCGATGATCTCGGGCTATTACACGGCGCTGGAGCGCACGCTCTTCGTGGGCGAGGTCGATGACGCGTCCCTGAAGATCTGGGAGGCCAATGTCGCGGCGCATGAATACGGGATGAGTTTGCTCAGGCCCGGCGCGACCTGCGCGGAAATCACCCAGAAGATCAATGCCTTCTTTGACGAACGTGATCTGCTGCAATACCGCACCTTCGGCTATGGCCACAGCTTCGGGGTGCTGTCGCATTACTACGGGCGCGAGGCGGGGCTGGAGCTGCGCGAGGATATCGACACGGTGCTGGAGCCTGGCATGGTGATCTCGATGGAGCCGATGCTGACGATTCCCGAGGGCCAGCCCGGTGCGGGCGGCTATCGCGAGCACGACATCCTCGTGATTACCGAGGAGGGCAACGAGAATATCACCGGCTATCCCTACGGCCCCGATTTCAACGTTGTCGGCTAAGCCTGCAGAGCGCGGCGCCGCTGGTGCCGCGCCACCGAGGATCCCGCTGAAAAAGTGAAGATCGCCAAAGTGATGTTCACGAAACCTCCCGTGCATGTGAACGCTTGCGAAATGCGACGGCACATGCAAACCTTTGCGTCACAGGGGGAGAAAAGAGGCTTTCCGTTTTTGAGGAGAAACGGAGAGTGACCTTATCACCAAGGCTCACAGCCGCGCGATCTCGTTTGAAGGCAAGAATCGCGGTGATCTTTGCTCCCCTTATCGCAGGTGCCGGGCCAACCGGTGTCGCATTCAAACGGGGAGGAACCATGAAACATATCACGAATCGCAGACACGCTCTGCGCACTCTGGCCGCTGCGGGGGCCGCAACGCTCGCCGCACCGCATATCGCAGGGGCGCAGGCCAAGGGCACGACCTGGAAGGTCCAGACCTCGTGGCCCGGCGGTGTCGGGCTTCAGATCTTCAAGGACTGGTGTGCCTCGATCGCCGAGAAGACGGGCGGCGAGCTCGCGTTCCAGCCTTTCGGCGCCAATGACGTCGTGGGTGATTTCCAGCTTTACGACGCGGTGAAGAACGGCGTCCTCGACGCGGTGAACCCGTTCACCATCTACGCGCAGGGCATCATTCCCGCCGCGACCTTCCTGACCTCGATCCCGCTGGGTCTGCGTCAGCCGTCGGAATTCGACACGTTCTACTATGGCCTTGGCGGGCTCGATATCGCACGCGAGCTCTATGCCAAGCAGGGCATGTATTTCGTCGGTCCGATCCACCACGACGCCAATATCATCCACTCGAAGGTTCCGATCCGCTCGATCGACGACTTCCGCGGCCGCAAGATGCGCCTGCCCGGCGGCATGGTTGCCGAAGTGTTCAGCGAAATCGGCGCCGAGACCACCGTTCTTCCGGGCTCGGAGATCTTCCCGGCGCTCGAAAAGGGCACGATCGACGTGGCCGATTACGTGGGTCCTGCGGTGAACTACGCGCTCGGGTTCAGCCAGGTGACCAACTACATCGTCATGGGCCCGCCCGGCTTCATGTCGCTCTACCAGCCGGTCGACATCATGGATCTGACGGTGGGCATGGATGCGTGGAACGCGCTCAGCCCGCAGATGCAGCAGTTTGTCGAGATGGAAACGCATGTCTATTCGGACATGCATTACGCCGCGATCCAGGAAGCCGACCAGGAAGCCTGGAAGAAGTTCGAGGCCGACGGCACCGAGGTCACGCGCCTGAGCCAGGACGATGTTGAACTGATGACCGAAGTCGCAGCGCCGATCTGGTTCAAATACGCGAACCGCGATCCCGACAGCGCGCGCGTCTTCAAGATCCAGCTCGATTACATGATGTCCGGCTCGCTGGGCTACGTGACGCCCGAACTCGTCGACGGGCTCGAGCTGAAACTCTGAGCGGATCTCCATGATCTGAGGACGGGCCCGCCCTTTGGCGCGGGCCCGGTTCAACTTATAGCCGGGCGCGATCCGGCAACAGGGGGTGGGCAATGCCCAATATTGACTTCACTCTACCGCATTGGGCCTATTGGGCGGGTTTGATCCTGTTCCCGCTCATTGCGGCGGCGCTGGCCAATCGGCCGCGCAAGACCGAGCGGCGATATTCGCTTACGCTTGGCTATTTCATTCTGGTGACCGGTGGGATGCTGGGGCTGCATCGCTTCTACGTGAAGAGCCTTCTGGGCTTTCTCTTCATCCCGGTATTCATCGTCATCCTCTATGCGAACTCGCAGGGCCACGAGGCACGCGGGGTTCTCTCGGACATGAACAACGTCGTGCGCGTGGCGGAGCGTTCCCTGAGCCGCGAGACTGAACGGTTCGAAAGCGCGCAGGCGGATCTGCCGCAATTGCGCGCAGAGCTGGCCGCCACCGAAGAGGGCAGTTTCGCCCAGAAGCGCGCACAGCGGAACGTCGACCGGGCCGAAAAGCGGATCGCCGAGGGCGAGGCGCTGATCGAGAAAGCAAAGGCCGATCTCGCCGAGGCGCAGCCCCGGATGGAGACCGCCTCCGCCATGCTCGTGAAATGGCGCAGCATCTCGAAATATGCCTTCTGGGTGCTGTTGGCGGGGATCGTGATTGACGCGCTCCTGATGCCGATGCTGGTGCGCCGCGCCAATGCCACGCTGCCTGAGCACGAAGAGGAAAGCGAGGTCGAACGCCGTCTGGAGGAACTCGAAGAGGCCGAGGGCAAGGAAGACGCCCGCCATGTCTCGCAAGGCTGGACCGGCTGGATCGACCGGCTCTCGCTCAAGGCGGGCGAGTTTGTCAGCTACTGGGCGATCATCGCTGTCTTCGTCTATTATTTCGAGGTCATCAGCCGCTACGTCTTCAACAGTCCGACAAGCTGGGCGCATGAGGCGATGTATCTGATGTTCGGGATGCAATACCTGATCTCGGGCGCCTATGCGATGCTGACCGAGAGCCATGTGCGCGTCGACATCTTCTACGCGCCGCTGTCGAAACCGCGCAAGGCGTGGGTCGATCTGCTCACCTCGGTCTTCTTCTTCATCTTCGCGGGCACCCTGCTGGTGACCTCGTGGATCTTCGCGATGGACGCGATCGCCGTGCCGACGGGCAACGGGCTCATTTCGCAATGGGCACGCGGCGAGATCCCCACGGGCGAGATGCTGGCGAACTGGAACCTCGCGCAGTGGACCGATCCGAATATCCGCTGGGGCGAGATCAGCTTCAACGAATGGGAGGTGCCTCTGTGGCCGATGAAATGGGTCATGGTGATCGGCGCTCTGCTGCTTGTTTTGCAGGGCATTTCGAAATTCGCACAAGATCTGCGGATCGTGATGAGCAGGGGCTGATCAATGGGACTTGATATTGGAATCGAGTGGCTGACACTCATCATGTTCGGCTCGCTGGTCGTCCTGCTGATGGCAGGGCTACCGCTGGCCTTCGTTACGGGCGGTCTGGCCTGTGTCTTCCTGTTCATTCTGGGCGACGAACGCGCGCTCAACATCGTGCCAAGCCGGATCTTCCCGCTGATGACGAATTATCAGCTCTCGGCGATCCCCTTGTTCATCTTCATGGCGTCAATGCTGGAGAGGGCGGGGATCATCAACGAGATGTTCGACGTCATCTACAAGGTGCTGGGCGGGGTGCGCGGCGGTCTGGCCGCGGCCACCATCATCGCCTCGACGGTGCTCGCCGCAATGGTGGGCGTGATCGGCGCCGCGGTGGTGACGATGGGCATAATCGCGCTGCCGGCGATGCTCAAGCGTGGCTATGATCCGAAGATCGCGATGGGCTCGATCATGGCGGGCGGTACGCTCGGCATCCTGATCCCGCCGTCGATCCTCGCGATCATCTACGCGGTCGTGGCCGAGCAATCGGTGGGCGAGCTGTTCATCGGCGCGGTCATTCCGGGCCTGCTGCTCTCGGGCATGTACGTGGCCTATGTGCTTGTCCGTTGCGCGATCAACCCCGAGATGGGGCCGCCGATCCCGATGGAAGAGCGGATCACGGGCCGCGAGAAGATGCGTCTGATGGGCAACATGTCCGCGCCGATCTCGCTGATCGTGATCGTTCTGGGCGTGATCTTCACCGGTGTCGCAACCCCGGTGGAGGCCGCCGGTATCGGCACCTTCGGCGCGATCATCGTGGCGGCGATCCACCGCAAGCTCGACTGGCAGACGATCCGCGAAGCCGCGATCACCACGCTCAAGGCCTCGGCCATGGTGATCTGGATCATGTTCGGCGCGACGATCTTCGTCGGGCTCTACGTGCTCGAAGGCGGTCAGCAATTCGTGCAGAACGCGTTGCAGGCGACGGGTCTCGGGCCCTGGGGTATCCTGATCATCATGCAGATCGTGCTGATCATCCTGGGCATGTTCCTCGACTGGGTCGGCATCCTGCTTCTGTGCGTGCCGATCTTCGTGCCGATCATCAGGGCGCTCGGCGCGGAGGCTTTCGGGCTGAGCGATCCGGACGATCTGGTGCTGTGGTTCGGGGTTCTCTACCTGGTGAACATGCAGATGAGCTTCCTCTCGCCACCCTTCGGCTACGCGCTGTTCTACCTGCGCGGGGTCGCTCCGCCGGAGATCCCGATGGCGGATATCTTCCGCTCGGCGCTGCCCTTCCTGGCGCTTCAGGTGGTCGGTTTGCTGCTGTGCATGTTCTTCCCCGAGATCATCATCTGGCTGCCAAAACTGGTCTACGGTTGATCGGCCGGAAAGGTCTGATCCTTGCCCCGAGGCGCAACCCGCGCCTCGGGGTTTTCTTTTGTTGAAGACGCGGGGCTCGCCGTGCCGGTCCTCTCTGCTTGCGTCGAGACTTCGCAGACGGGGCTTCCGGCCGGGGGGCAGGCGAAATACGCGCGCGCCGGGCTTGTCGCGGATGTGGGCGACCGGGTGGTGTCGAGTAAATGGCAGGCGGCGCTCAACACGCTCGGACAGGATTGCAATCCGGGGCGCGATTTCTTCGCGATCTGGATCCGCAATCCCGAGGCCGACAGGGCCTGGATCGGCGAGAATGCCTGCATGGTGGGGCTGCAGGCCATGCTGGTCGATCCCGCGACCGACGAGGGCGTCACGCAGGGCGTTCAGGTCACCGGACGCACGATCATTCCCGGCAAGCTGACGGCGCGGGATTGGGATCACCTGCCCAAGGCCGAGAAGAGGTTCTGGGCGCCTGCCGCTCGGCGCTCAACAGCGCGGTCTCGCAGTCGCTGCGGAAGCTGGATGTGGTGAAGTGAGCCCGGGCGGCGCAACCGCCGCCCCAAGCGTTCAGCGTTCGGCGATCTTGCGATATTCCTCGGGTTCGCGATGCTGCGCGAAATCGAAGACATTGCGCCGGATCTCCGAGCAGCGGTCGAGATCGATCCGCGCGGTGATCACCTCGTCGTCCGAACCTTGCGTGCGGGCGAGCACCTCGCCGGTGGGGGCGACGATGACCGAGCCCGCGATCAGCTCGCACCCCTCCTCGAAGCCCGCCTTGGCCACCGCAACCGCCCAGAGCCCGTTCTGATAGCAGCCCGCCTGGATCGACAGCTCGTTGTGGAAATATTGCAGGTGGTCATGTTCGGGCGCGGGCGGGTAATGCAGGGGCGTATTATAGCCCAGAACCACCAGCTCTGCCCCGTTGAGCCCCAGCATCCGCCAGGTCTCGGGCCAGCGCCGGTCATTGCAGATGCACATGCCGAGTTTGCCGCCGAATGCATCGAATGCGGGAAAGCCCAGATCGCCCTTCTCGAAATAGTATTTCTCGAGATGCTGGAAGGGCCGCCAATCCTGCCGGTCGCGATGGCCGGGCAGGTGGATCTTGCGATATTTGCCCAGGATCGCGCCATCGGGGCCGACGAGGATCGCCGTGTTGAAATGGCGTCCCTCGGGGGTCAGCTCAGCATAGCCGAGGTGAAAGCCGATCCCCAGTTCCACCGCCAGATCGAAGAGCGGCTGCGTGTCGGGCCCGGGCATTTCGGTCTCGAACCAGCGGTCGATCTCGTCCTGGTTCTCGGGCCACCAGCGCGGGAAGAAGGTGGTCAGCGCCAGTTCCGGAAAGACCACGAGTTCCGCACCACGCGCCTTCGCCTCGCGCATCATGGCGCAAAGCCGCGCGACGACGGAGGGACGGGTCTCTTCCTTGGCGATCGGGCCGAGCTGGGCGCCCGCGACGATGAAACTGCGGCTCATGATTTGCCTCCTGCGAGATCGAGCACGACGTCGAGCAGCACCTGCGCGCCCGCGACGAGGTCCTGCGCCTCGGTATGTTCGTTGATATTGTGGCTGAGCCCGTCCTTCGAGGGCACGAAGATCATCGCGGTCGGGCAGGCGGGCGCGAACATCTGCGCGTCATGCCCTGCGCCCGAAGGCATCCGTTTCACGCTGAGCTGGCGCGCGTTGGCGGCGGCCTCGACGCGGTCAATTACCTGAGGCGCGAACGCGACCGGGTCGAACCGGACGAGGCTGCGCCGCGCAAGCGTGCAGCCATGCGCGCTCGCGGCCTCTGCGGCGGCGCTTTGCAACCGTGCTTCGGCCTGTTTGAGCAGGTCGTTGTCGGTGTTGCGCAGATCGACGGTCAGTCGCGCTTTCTCGGGCACGACGTTAACCAGCGCGGGCGAAAGCTCGAACACCCCCACGGTCGCGACTTGGGGCGGTCCGAGACCGGCGGCGATCTCATGCGCGGCCAGAGCGATTTTCGCAGCCACAACGCCCGCGTCGTGGCGCAGCGCCATCGGCGTGGTCCCTGCGTGGTTCGACTGCCCCGAGATCGTGTATTCGGTCCAGGAAATCCCCTGCACGCCGGTCACGGCCCCGATGCGGATCCCTTCGCGTTCAAGGACCGGGCCCTGTTCGATATGCAGCTCCAGATAGGCTGCGGGCGTCACCGGCAAGTCGCTGCCGCGATAGCCGATCCGGTCGAGTTCTTCTCCGAAGATCGCCGAGCCATCAGTCGCGACGGTCGCCAGCATCTCCTCGCGGTCGAGCGCGCCCGTGTAGACGCCGGACCCCATCATGTCGGGGGCAAAGCGCGCGCCTTCCTCGTTGGTGAAGGCGGCCACGGCCAGAGGCGCATGGGTGGTGATGCCCGCTTCATTGAGCGCCGCGATCACCTCGAGCCCCGCCAGCACGCCAAGCGCCCCGTCATAAAGCCCGCCCGTCGCCACCGTGTCGATATGCGACCCCATCATCACCGGCGCGCCATCGACGAACCCTTTGCGCAGCCCCCAGATATTGCCGATCGCGTCGATCGAGACGGTCAGCCCGAGGGCCTCCATCTGTGCCACCAGCCAGTCGCGCCCGGCGCGGTCGGTATCGGTGAGCGCGAGGCGACAGACCCCGCCGCCCGACAGCGCGCCGACGCGGCCCAGACCGGCGACCCGGTCGAGAAGACGGCTAGAGGAAATTTCCGGTCCGCTCATGCTTGCGCCCTCACGGCCTCGGCGCTCATGCCGACGAGTTCTTCATAAAGGGCCGGATCGGTATCGCCTTCGGTCCCGAACACGACGACGCGCGAGGTCTCGTCAAGTTCGAGGGCCGCGCGGGCTTCGGCGACCGTCATCGCGGCGGCCAGCCCCGCAAGACCTGCCACGGCGGACTCGCCCGCCACGATCGGCGGATCGCCGGGCAGCGGATGGGCGAGACGGCGCATCTCGGCCACGGCGGCGGCATCGGTCAGGGCCATCACCGCATCGGCATGATCCTTCAGGACCTCCCAGGCGAGCGCGGAGACCTCGCCACAGGCCAGCCCCGCCATCAGCGTATCGAGATCGCCCTCGACCGCGACCGGCTCGCCCGCGCGCAAGCTGTCGAGCCAGCAGGCCGACTGGTCGGGATCGCACAGGACGATCCTGGGACGTGCCGCGCCCCAGCGGCGCACGGCCTGCGCGGCGACCGCAGCGGCCATCCCGCCCACGCCGGTTTGCAGGAAAACATGGGTGGGGGGCTGATCGAGCGCATCGAAGGCCTCCGCCGCCATCACCTCATAGCCCTGCATCACGTCCTTGGGCACCTCCATGTAGCCCGGATAGGAGGTGTCGGAGACCACGAACCAGCCTTCGCGCGTTGCGGTCTCCTGCGCCTCGCGAACGCTATCGTCGTAATTGCCCGCACAACGGCGCACCTCGGCACCATAGGCTTCGATCGCGGTCTTGCGGCCGTCGGAGACAGTGGCGTGAATGAAGATCACGCAGTTGCAGCCGAAGCTCTGCGCCCCCCAGGCGACCGAACGGCCGTGATTACCGTCGGTGGCGCAGCAGACGGTGATCTCGCGGGCCTGAGGGATCGCGCGGGAGGTGATCTCTTCCATCGAAACGGGGCGGCCCAGCCGCTTGCCGAGTTCCGATTGCAGCAGTCGCGCCACCGCGTAAGCGCCGCCGAGCGCCTTGAAACTGCCCAGACCGAAGCGCCCGCCCTCATCCTTGTAATGAATCGCGGCAACGCCAAGATCGGCGGCCAGCGCGGGCAGGGCATGCAGCGGCGTCGGGGCATAGCCCGGCCAGCCCGAGATCGTCGCGCGCGCAGCGGCGAGGCCCGCATCGCTCAGGATCGCATCCTGCGCTGGGCTCCAGTTTCCGTCGCTGCGAGCTTCGGGGTTGAGCAGCAGGGTAAAGGCCGCGTCCGTTCCCGGCGCGTGGTGGAGTTCGGTGGACATCAGTAAACCTTTGGATATGTCGAGCCCGCTCAGTCTGGCGGGAAAAATGCCCGGGCGAAACCCTGCCGCCCGGGCCAGTCGGACCGATCAGAAGTCGGTCTTCTCTTCGTTGATCGAGGTCATCATCGCGTCGAGCATCTCGGTGCCCTCGGCGCCGAATTTCTCTTCGATGAGCGCACGCACGGCAGGCTGCGAGGCGGCGGCGAATTTCTCGAGCTCGGCCGGATCGACCGCGTTGACTTCCATCTTGGCCGCCAGTGCCGGCAGACCCTTGTCGGAGGCTTCGATGACGCGGCTCATCGAGCGGCCCGCATCGGTGGCGACGTCAGCCGCCCAGGAGATCAGGTATTGATCCTCGGGGCTCAGGCCTTTGTAGAAGTCCTCGTTCATCGTCCAGACATAGGGGGTGATGAGGTGGTTGGTCAGCGAGAGGTATTTCTGCACCTCGTCGAATTTCGCAAACGCGATGATCGGAACCGGGTTCATCTCGCCATCGACAACGCCGGTCTGAAGCGCGGTGTAAAGCTCTGCCCAGGGCATCGGCGTCGCGTTCGCGCCCAGAGAGTTCACCAGCGCCTCCTGCGTCGGGACGGTCATCGTGCGGATGCGCAGGCCCGCCATGTCCTCGACCGTCTTGATCGGCTTCTTCGAGTTGGTGAATTCGAAGAACCCGCCCGAGTCGAGCAGCCCCAGAACCTTCAGCCCGGTCTTGGCTTCGAGATCGGCGGTGAACTTCTTGCCGAACGAGCTGTCCTTGGTGATCACCTTGGAGGCCACGCCGATATTGGGGAAGGCGAAGGGAATGTCGAACACGCCCACGAGCGGGTAGTGCTGCGCGATGCCGCCCGAGGACGAGATCACGCTTTCCACCAGCCCGTTGCGGACCTGGTCGATCACCTCGTTATCCTTGCCAAGCTGGCCGTTCGGGAACAGCTGCACCTCGATCCGGCCGCCCGAATTGCTCTCGACGATCGATTTGAACACCGCCGCCATCGCGCCCGAATGGCTGCCGAACGGGTCTTCGGGGTTCAGGTGCGCCAGCCGGATCGTGATATCGGCGGCCTGCGCTTGAAACGCCATGCAGGCGGCGGCGAGCGTCGTCGCTGCGAATTTCATGAAACTCATGGAGGGGATCCTTTCCTGTTGGGTTGGATGCCGCACGGGTTCATAGCCCGAGCAGTCTGGGAACGAAGAGGGTGAGACTCGGCCAGAAGGCGATCATGATGAGGATCGCGACCTCGGCGAGGATGAAGGGCCAGAGCTCTTTGGTGATACCCTCGACCTTCTCGCCGGTGACCGAGGCCAGTACGAAGAGGCAGGCGCCGACGGGTGGGGTCATCAGCGAGATATTGAGCGCGAGAATGATCATGATGCCCGCATGCACCGGGTCCATCCCGATCTGCAGCGTCAGCGGCGCGAGCACGGGGGCAAGGATGATCAGCGTCGCGTTGATATCCATCACCAGCCCGATCGCGAGCAACAGCAACAGGATCATGCCGATGATCACCTGCGGGTTCGACGAGAACGACAGCATGCCGCTCGCGATCTCTTGCGGGATGCGGTTGAAGGTCATCCACCAGCCGAGGATCGAGGCCGAGGCGATGATGAGGAAGATCACGCCGGTGATGCGGGTGGTGCGCAGGGCGATCTCGTAAAGGTCGCGCCAGCTCAGCGCGCGGTAGATCACGCCGCCCACGAAGAGCGCATAGGCGACCGCGATGGCGGCGGCCTCGGTGGGCGTGGCCCATCCGCCCAGGATCGAGCCGAGGATGAAGACCGGCAGCAGCACCGCGAGGAAGCCCTCGCGCAGCGCGGTGAAGACGATGCGGATGCTCGGGCGGCCCTGACCTTTGGGCAGGTTCTTGCGCTTCGCATGGGCCGCGATTACGCCCATGCAGATCGCGCAGATCAGCAGGCCCGGCAGGATACCTGCCGCGAACAGACCCGCGATCGACACCCCCATGATCGAGCCGTAGATGATCGCCAGCGTCGAGGGCGGGATGGTCGGCCCGATGATCGAGCCCGCCGCCGTCACCGCGCAGGCATAGCCGCGCGAATAGCCCGCGCGCTGCATCGCGGGCACCAGCGTATTGCCGAAGGCCGCCGCATCGGCCGTGGCCGCCCCGGTCAGCCCCGCGAACATCACGCTCGCCACCATGTTCGAATGCGCCATGCCGCCGCGCATCCAGCCCACCAGCGCATCGGCCAGCTTCACCAGCCCCTCGGTAATTCCCGAGCGGTTCATGATCTCGCCCGCGAGGATGAAGAACGGCATCGCGAGGAAGGGAAACAGATCAAGGCCCGCAAAGACGCGATCCGGCGCCATCGCGAGAAAGCGCGGTCCCATGTCGAGGATGCCGATCATCCCCGCGATCCCGATGGAGAAACCAACCGGCATCCCAAGGGCCATCAGTCCGAAAAACGCGATGACGACGAACAGCGTGCCCATCATTCCTCTCCCTGAACGAGGGTGGCGCCGGTGCGCTCGGGCGCGCGGGCGGAAAAGAAGTCATGAATGCCGACCAGCAGCAGTTGCAGCGCCGCCATGAAGGCCGCGAGCGGAACCCCCGCGAAGGGATAGGCCTTGGGAATCGCGTTGATCATCGTGAAGCGCGAGAAGCCGCGGATCGTGAAGCCGAGCCCGTAGAGAAACAGCAGCGCGAAGAAGAGGAACGCCATCGCGTCGAAGCTGACGGCGAGCCAGCGACGCATCTTCGCGGGCAGGCGGCCGAAGATGAATTCGACCCCGATATGCTCGCGATAGGCGATGCCCGACGACACCGCGAGCAGCGCCATCCAGATCATCAGGTAGCGCGCGAGTTCCTCGGTGAAGGTCAGCGGCAGCGGGATCACGTAGCGCACCAGCACACCCAGCCAGACATCGAGCACCAGCAGCGCGAGCAGCACCACGCAGGCGATCTCGACCACGCGGTTCACCCGCAGGCTCCAGCGCCGCGCCGTATTGGCAATCTCGGACACGTTGCGATTCTCCTTGATCCGTGCTGTCCTCTCGATGCAAAACCATTTTCGTAAAAACTGACAATGCGAAAATAGATTTCCACAGAGGGAGTCCGGAAATGCCCGAAAAATATGCATCCGCCGTGCCCGGATCGGTTTCACAGCGTATCCACCGGGCATTTTCGGAACTCTCCGAGGGCGAGAGACGGATCGCCGATCAGGTTCTGGCCGCCCCGGGCGAGTTGGCCTTTCTCTCGGCGTCTGAGCTTGCGGGGCAGGCGGGGGTCTCGAACGCGACGGTGAGCCGGTTCTTCCAGCGGCTGGGCTATCGCAATTTCGATGCTGCCCGTCAGGAGGCGCGGCGGTTGCGCGAAACCGGTTCGCCGCTCTATCTCTCTGGTGGGGCGGGGCAGGGCACGCCTGCGGGCGATCCGCTTTCGGCCCTTTTGCAGGAAGAGGCGGCACGGCTCGAGGCGACACTGCGCGGCGTGCCGCAGCCGCTTTTGGCCGAGATCGCGCAGGCCATCGCCGGGGCGGGGCAGATCCGGACGCTGGGGTTTCGCAATAGCCATTTCCTCGCGCAATATCTGACCGCGCAGCTGGCCCAGATCCGGCCCGGGGTGGCGCCTTTGCTGATGCCGGGGCAGACCCGCGCGGAGGCGATCGCGGGGCTCGGGGCGCAAGATCTGGCGATTGTGATCGGGCTGCGACGGCGTCCGGCGGATTTTCTGCGCACTGTGGAACAGATTGCGGCTCAGCGCGTACCGGTGCTTCTGGTGAGCGATCCGACCGTGCGCGGGGCTCCGGCGCTGGCGCGCTGGACGCTGAGCTGTCATGTCGACACCGCGCAATTCCTCGACAGCTACGCCGCCCCGATGACGCTGTTGCGGATGATCACTCTGGAAGTCGCGCGTGAGCTGGGTGCGGCAGGGCGGGCGCATCTCGACCGGGTCGAGGCGCTGCGCGGGGATCTGAACGAGCTGGAATAGGGCGCGGTCAGATTTGGCCTGCCGCCTGTCCCTTGGGGCGCGGCGGACATTCGAGATCGCGAAACGAAATCACCCCCGCACGCAGGCGGGGGTGACAGTCTTTTTCCGAACCGTTCGGATCAGGCCAGGTCGAAGCGATCGGCGTTCATCACCTTGGTCCAGGCGGCCACGAAATCCTTCACGAATTTCTCGCCATTGTCGTCCTGGGCGTAGACCTCGGCATAGGAGCGCAGGATCGAGTTCGAGCCGAAGACCAGATCGACGCGGCTGGCGGTCCATTTCACCGCGCCGGTCTTGCGGTCGCGGATCTCGTAGGCGCCATTGCCCACCGGGTGCCAGCTATAGGCCATGTCGGTCAGGTTGACGAAGAAGTCGTTCGTCAGCTGACCCTCGCGGTCGGTAAAGACGCCGTGCTTGGTGCCACCGTGGTTGGTGCCCATCGCCCGCATGCCGCCGATCAGGACGGTCATTTCCGGCGCGGTGAGCCCCATCAGCTGGGCGCGGTCGAGCAGCATCTCCTCGGGCGAGACGATGTAGTCCTTCTTGAGCCAGTTGCGGAAGCCATCGGCGAGCGGTTCGAGCACGTCGAAGCTGTCGGCATCGGTCATCTCGTCGGTCGCGTCGCCGCGACCCGGTGCGAAGGGCACCGCGACATCATAGCCAGCCGCCTTGATCGCTTTCTCAAGGCCAACGTTGCCCGCCAGAACGATAACGTCGGCCACCGAGGCCCCGGCTTCGGCCGCGATCGGTTCGAGTACCGAGAGCACCTTTTGCAGGCGCGCGGGCTCGTTGCCCGCCCAGTCCTTTTGCGGAGCGAGACGGATATGCGCGCCATTGGCGCCGCCGCGCATGTCCGAGCCGCGATAGGTGCGCGCGCTGTCCCAGGCGGTCGAGACCAGTTCGGCCACCGACAGGCCCGAAGCTGCGATCTTCGCCTTCACCGCATCCACGTCCCAACCGGTCGAACCGGCGGGCACCGGATCTTGCCAGATCAGGTCTTCCGCAGGCACCCACGGGCCCTTGTAGCGGACCTTCGGGCCCATGTCGCGATGGGTCAGCTTGAACCAGGCGCGGGCGAAGGTGTCCTTGAAATACTCGGGATTGGCCATGAACTTCTGGCAGATCGCGTTGTAGATCGGATCGACCTTCATCGCCATGTCGGCATCGGTCATCATCGGCATCCGGCGCTGGGTCGGGTCCGAAGTGTCGACCGGCATGTCCTCTTCGGCGATCTCGACAGGCTTCCATTGCTTCGCGCCCGCGGGGCTCTGGGTGATTTCCCACTCATGGCCGAAGAGCATGTCGAAATAGCCCATGTCGAATTCGAGCGGTTTCGTCGTCCACGCGCCTTCCGGACCGCCGGTGATCGCGTTGGTCGCCAGCCCTTTCATGTTCGGGTTGAACCAGCCAAGGCCCTGCTGATCGACATCGGCCGCTTCGGGTTCGAGGCCGAGCGCCGAGGCGTCGCCATTGCCGTGGCATTTGCCGACGGTGTGGCCGCCTGCGGTCAGCGCAACGGTTTCCTCGTCGTTCATCGCCATGCGCGCGAAGGTCTCGCGCACCTGCGCTGCCGTCTTCATCGGGTCGGGCTGGCCGTTCACGCCTTCGGGGTTCACGTAGATCAGGCCCATCTGCACTGCGGCGAGCGGGTTTTCCATCGTGTCGGGCTTGTCGACATCCGCATAGCGCTCGTCCGAGGGGGCGAGCCATTCCTTCTCGGCGCCCCAATAGGTGTCCGTCTCGGGGTGCCAGATGTCTTTGCGACCAAAGCCGAAGCCGAAGGTCTTCAGACCCATGCTCTCATAGGCGACATTGCCGGCGAGGATGATCAGGTCGGCCCAGCTGAGGCGGTTGCCGTATTTCTTCTTGATCGGCCAGAGCAGGCGACGGGCCTTGTCGAGCGACGCGTTGTCGGGCCAGGAGTTCAGCGGTGCGAAACGCTGGTTGCCGGTGCCGCCACCGCCACGCCCGTCGGCCAGACGATAGGAGCCTGCCGCGTGCCAGGCCAAACGGATCATCAGACCGCCATAATGGCCCCAGTCGGCCGGCCACCAGTCCTGGCTGTCGGTCAGCAGCGCATGCAGATCGGCCTTCACGCCTTCGAAATCGAGTTTTTCGACTTCCTTGGCATAGTCGAAAGCCTGGCCGAGCGGATCGGTCTTGGTGTCATGTTGGTGCAGAATGTCGAGATTGAGGGCGTTGGGCCACCAATCCATCACATTCGAGCCCATGGCAGTATTGCTGCCATGCATCACCGGGCACTTGCCCGAAGTGTTCACATCATTTCCGTCCATCTGGATCTCTCCCTAGCAAAAGCTGTCGCTTGGTCGTCCGGGGCGCGATCTGGCCCGGGGTGCCATCATCTTGAAGTGCGGTCGTCATCCGCAGCTGTGCGACGGTTGTATCAGGCTGCGTCATAAACAAAAATTCTAAATTCTAATCGTCTGTATAGTAAAACCTTATCGAGATTGCGCGATCAATGAAGTCAGACGGTTAGCCTTTTCGGCGAAATCATAGTGAGCTTCGTTGGTTTCAGTACCTGAACAACTTTCCATTCGCGTGACAATCCTCAGGCAAAATGCGCATTCGGGGCACCGGGTCATGTCGCGCTGTCTTGCGTTTCGGGGCGAATTCGCAGCGCGCGCAAGGCGTTGAGGATCACCGCCACGTCGATTGCTTCCTGAAGCAAAGCGCCTTCGACCGGCGTCAGATAGCCCAAAGCAGCCGCGATCATGCCCAGCACCGAAAGTCCGATCCCTGCGATGACGCTCTGGGTTGCGATCCGGCGTGCGCGGCGGGCGATCTCGATGCCCGGTGCGAGCCGGTCGACCCGGTCGACCAGCAGCACGACATCGGCGGCTTCGGCCGAGGCTGCGGCCCCGCGCGCGCCCATCGCGACGCCCACATCCGCCGCCGCCAGCGCAGGCGCATCATTCACCCCGTCGCCGACCATCATCACTGGCCCGTTCTTGCGCTCGGTCAGCACCGTCAGCACCTTTTGGTCGGGCGTGAGGCCTGCACGCAGCGCATCGAGCCCCAGCCCCGCGGTCACCACGCGCGCCACCTCGGCGCGGTCCCCGGTTGCAAGCAGGATCCGCTCGATCCCCTCCCGACGCAGTCGTGCGATCATCTCCGGGGCGCCCTCGCGCAGTGGATCGGCCATGACGAGATGGCCCGCCATATGCCCATCGACTGCCACCGCGACGAGGACCGAGCCGGTGGGGAACGCGCCATGCTCGCCCGCCGGTCGCCCGACGCGTTTGGCGACGAAGGCGTCTCCGCCGACGAGAACGCGATGCCCTTCGATCTCTCCGATCACGCCTTCGCCGGGGATTTCCGCGACCTCGCTGGGCACCGGAAGGCTGAGGCCCTGCTCCTGTGCCGCCGCGACGATCGCCTGGGCGACGGGATGTTTCGAAGCCTGATCGAGTGCCGCTGCGAAGCGCAGGATCTCGGCGGTCTCCATCTTGTCGTGGCTGTCGATTGAAACGATCCGTGGACGGCCATCGGTCAGGGTGCCCGTCTTGTCGAGGATCAGCGTGCGGATGCGCGCCATCGCTTCGAGCGGTCTCGCCCCCTTGATCAGCACGCCGAATTGCGCCGCCCGCGACAGCCCCGCCACGAGGGCGACCGGCACGGCGAGGATCAACGGGCAGGGGGTCGCCACGACCAGTACCGCCACCGCGCGGATCGGATCGCCGGTGAACCACCAGGCCGCCAGCGCGATCGCGACGGTCACGGCGAGAAATCCCAGCGACCACTGATCGGCGAGCCGCGACATCGGCGCCTTGGAACGCTGCGCCTCTTCGACGAGACGCACGATCCCGGCATAGGTGCTGTCGCTGGCCATGCGCGTCGCGATCAGATCGAAGGCCTCGCCCGCATTGGTGGACCCGCTCAACGCCTCGTCGCCTCGGGCGCTGCGTACTGGCATCGGCTCGCCCGTCAGCGCGGAGGTGTCGAGAAAGGCGGCCTGCGATGCGATCGTGCCGTCGGCGGGCACCACGTCGCCCTGCCGGATCAGCAGCCGGTCGCCGGGGGCGATCTCGTCGAGCGGGATCTCTTCGAGCCCGCCATCGCGATGGCGAGTCGCCGTGCGCGGCACGCGCGAGAGAAGATCGCGCATCTCGCGCCGCGCGCGGCCCTCGGCAAAGCTCTCCAGAAAGGTGCCGCCCGAATACATCACCGCGACCACCGCCGCCGCGAGTGTTTCGTCGAAGGCCAGGGCGGCACTCATCGACAGGGCGGCGACGATATCGAGCCCGACCTCGCCCTGCGCGATGCTCGAGACGATCTCGATCACCAGCGCGATCAGCGCGGGCAACACCCCCGCGATCCAGACGAGCCGTGCGATCTCGGGCTGGCCCGCGAAATGCAGGCCCAGACCGACCAGCAGCCCCGCGAGCGCGATCCCCAGCAATGCGACCTTCAACCGGTCAGTCGTCGTATGCTCCACCTCTGCGCCGCCCTTTCGCTTACGTCCGGCGCGGGATGCGGGCGATGTGCCCGAGCCTGGCCAAGGGCAACCTGCGTCGAGAGCAGGCGCCGGTCAAGCTTTGCCGCAGGCGGATCTTTTTGCTCTGAGGCGTGGGGTCGCGCGGAGCGCTGATCCGCGCGCGGAAATTTCGGACCTTCAGCCCTTGCGCGCGGAAACGCCGCGGGGGACACGTCTTGCCCGCGCTATGCGCTTCAAATGCGATCCGAAAACGGAGGGCGATGAGGTTCAGTCTGCGCTCGCGTGCGCGGAGAATCCATATTTCCCGACCTGAATCCGGTAATAATTCATCGCTTAGAGTGGGTTACGTCTCGTTCTTAAAGCATCGTCTTTGGGTGATGTCCCGAAACGTCGAGCCATTGCGCAAACAGAAACGCGTGATCCCCAGACCGTGCCCCGACCGTGAACGGAGCGCTTTGGGCCCTTGTGAAGCGCGAGGGCTGAGAGAATAGTAGGCGCATGATCTGGAACGCCGTCAATGCGCTCGGCGGGGTCGGGTTGTTCCTCTTCGGAATGATCTGGCTGACCGAAGGGCTTCAGGGGCTCGCGGGGCAATCGCTGCGCCGCGTTCTCGCCCGTTTCACCAATACGCCGCTGAGCGGCGCGGTGACGGGGGCGGCGACAACCGCGCTGATCCAGTCGTCGAGCGCGACCACGGTGACGGCGGTCGGCTTCGTCAGCGCCGGACTGCTGAGCTTTCCGCAGGCGCTGGGGATCATCTTCGGCGCCAATATCGGGACGACGATGACGGGGTGGCTCGCGGCGATCCTCGGGTTCAAGCTCGATCTGGGCCAGATCACCATGCCGCTCATCTTCCTTGGCGCGTTCGCGCGGCTCTTCGGAGGTGCGAGGCTGCCGCTGATCGGCACGGCCCTCGCCGGGTTCGCGCTGATATTTCTTGGCATCGACGTGCTGAAATCGAGCCTTTCGGGGCTCGAGGGTGTGCTGACGCCGGCCGATTTCCCGAACGACGATCTTTTCGGCCGTTTGCAGCTGATCGGCATCGGTATCGTGATCACGCTCGTGACCCAATCCTCGAGCGCCGGGGTGACGACGGCGCTTGCGCTGCTGGGCGCAGGGGTGATCAACCTGCCGCAGGCGATGGCGCTGGTGATCGGGATGGATGTCGGCACGACGGGGACGGCGGCGCTCGCGACGCTCGGCGGCTCGACCCCGGCGCGGCGCACGGGGCTGTCACATGTGATCTACAACTGCCTGACCGGGGTGATGGCGTTTCTGCTGCTCGGGCCTGTCAGCGTGGCGCTCGGGCCCCAGGGGATCGGGCTCGACGGCCAGATCGCCCTCGTGGCTTTTCACTCCGGGTTCAATATCCTCGGCGTGGTGCTGATCCTGCCTTTCGCGCGTCCTTTCGCGCGGCTCGTGACCTTGATCGTGCGCGACAGGGGGCTTTCGCTCACCCGCAGCCTTGGCAAGGAAATGCTGAGCGACCCGAGGGCTGCAATGGATGCGGCGGTGTCGACGCATGAAGCGATCGCGAAGGCGCAATTCGCCTATCTCGCGCACCGGCTGCGTCACCGAGAGGATACGCGCGACGAGAAGGCGGAGCTGCGCGATATCCGCGCCGCGATTGCTGAGCTGCGCAGTTTCGTCGAGGCGGTCCCCACGCTGCAAAAGACCGATCCGGATGCGGCGCGGCTCTCCTCGATCTTGCATGCGCTCGATCACTTGCGGCGGCTGAATTTCCGTTGCACTCAGGAGCCACGACTTGCGACCCTTCGCCGGGATGCGCGGTTGCGGCGGCTGGCCGGGCTGCTGGCGGGATGCGCGGGACTGGCCGCGCAGGACGCGGATCGCGCGGCGCTCGAGCATCGGCTGGACCGGCTCAGCCGGCTTTTGCGCAAGCAACGCGAGATTTATCGCGCCCGGATCGTGACGGGTGGATCGGGGCGCCTGAACGCCGAGGAGATGGGCGAGCGCCTCGATGCGATGCGCTGGCTCGACCGGGTGGGATATCACCTCTGGCGGATCGAATATCACCTGACCAAGATCAGCGATAGCCAGCTGCCCGTGTCGCCCGAACGCGAGGCCGCGGTCGAGGTGTTGAAGGATTGAGACTCCCTCAATCCCCGTCGAAATAGGCCTGCGTGCCGCGCGCCTCGACCGATTCCGCAATCCGCCGCAGCCCGTGGATATAGGCCGCTTCGCGCATCGAGAGCTTCATCTCGTTATGCAGCGCCCAGATCGCCTGGGTCTCGCGCTCCATCGTTTTCTTCAGGTGATCGGCGACTTCCGAGGCATCCCAGTAGTAGCCGGACCGGTTCTGCACCCATTCGAGATGCGAGACCGTCACGCCCCCCGCATTGGCGAGGATGTCGGGGATGATGATGCGCCCGTCTTCGGTGAGTTTGCGGTCGGCAGCGGGGGCGATCGGTCCGTTGGCAAGCTCGAGGATCACCCGCGCCTTGACCCGGTCGCAATTTTCCAGCGTGATCTGACGCTCCAGCGCGGCCGGCACCAGCACTTCGCAGTCGAGTTCCAGCAGATCGGCATTTGTGATGTTGCGGGTCTTGCCGTGCCCCTTGGCCCCCTGAACCGAACCCGTTTCGTGCTTGTGCTGCATCACCGCGAGCGGGTCGAAACCCTTCTCGTCATAGATCCCGCCCGAGGAGTCGCTGATGCCGACGATGGTGTAGCCATCCGCATGCAGCAGCTTCGCGCAGTGATATCCGACATTGCCGAAGCCCTGGATCGCGACGGTGGATTTGTCCGGGTCAATCTCGAGCGAGTTCTCGAGATGGCGCAGCGCGTGATAGCCGCCGCGCGCGGTCGCATCGACGCGCCCGACCGTGCCGCCGAAGGCCAGCGGCTTTCCGGTCAGCGCACTGGGCGAGGCCTGCCCGGTGATCGAGCTGTATTCATCGGCCATCCAGGCGATGACGATCCCGTTGGTGTACATGTCCGGCGCGAGGATATCGCGATCGGGACCGACGAAGGGGGCGAAGGCCTCGATATAGGCGCGGCTGAGGCGTTCGAGCTCGGTCTGCGAAAGCTCCTTGGTGTTGACGCAGACCCCGCCCTTGCCGCCGCCGAAGGGCAGGTTCGCGACCGCGCATTTGAACGTCATCCAGAAGGCGAGCGTCTCGATCTCGTCGAGCGAGACGTTGGGGTGAAAGCGGATGCCGCCCTTGGTCGGCCCGCGCCGGTCGTTATAGCGGCAGCGCCAGGCCTTGAAGGCGCGTCGGCTGCCATCGTCCATGCGGATCAGCAAGGTCGCGGACAGGGTCTCGCGCGGCCATTTCAGTTCCTCGAACACATCGGGGTGGATGTTGAGCTGGTCGCAGGCCGTGCGCAGGCTCTCGCGGGCCTTGGCGAGCATCGGCCGCTTCAGCGTGGTCGTTTCTGCGGGAGGGCTGTCCTTTGCGCGCATCGGGTCGGGCTCCGTCTCAGGTCGGTTCATGGCCCGAACTCTAGAGGAGGGGCAGGGCGGGGGTCCATCCCGATCTGGCATCCATGCGGCATTAGGCGGCAGCGAGCGCGAGCGGCGTCGCACTCCGCTTTGCTCACGATCGCTCAAGAAAAGTTTACCTGACGTGATGGATCTGTGCGGATCAACGGGTTGAAAGCCGGACGCCGGCTCTAGCTGATGGGGCGACCGAACGGGGGAGGAGCAAGACAGCCCGGTTCGGCAGGAGGACAGAGAAATACACCAGAAAACAGCCCCGGGCGCTCGGCCTAGGGGCGAGGCCTCTTGCACCCATCCGCACGGATCACCGGAGCGGAAGGCTGGAGGCGTGTTTCGGAAAAACCAGGGAGGATGGTTCATGAAGAAAGCAATCACCGCAAGCGTCAGCGCGCTCGCGATCAGCCTCGGCGCAGGGGCGGCGATGGCGCAGGACGCGATCTCGGACGGTGTCGTCAAGATCGGCGTGCTGGGCGACATGTCGGGTGTCTACTCGACCGGTTTCTCGGGCAAGGGCGCGGTCGATGCCGTCAAGATGGCGGTGCGCGATTTCGGCGGCACGGTGCTGGGCAAGCCGATCGAGGTGATCTCGGCCGACCACCAGAACAAGGCCGATGTGGGCTCCGCGACCGCGCGCCAGTGGATCGACCAGGATCACGTGGACATGATCGCCGACCTCACCAACTCGGCCGTGGCGCTTGCTGTGCAGCAGCTCGCTTCGGAGAAGCACACGCTGACCTTCGCCACGGGGGCGGCCACGTCGGCGCTGACCGGCAAGGAGTGCACCAATTACGGCATCCATTACGGCTATGACACCCATGCGCTGCCTGTGGGCACCGCGACGGCGGTCGTGAAGAACGGCGGCGACAGCTGGTATTTCATCACCGCCGACTACGCCTTCGGCCACGCGCTTCAGGACAACACCGCAAGCGTCGTCGAGACGCTCGGCGGCTCGGTCGTGGGCAGCTCCGACGTGCCGCTGGCGACGACCGATTTCTCGTCCTACCTGCTTCAGGCGCAAAGCTCGGGCGCGAAGGTGATCGGTCTGGCCAATGCTGGCCAGGACACCGTCAACGCGATCAAGCAGGCCCATGAATTCGGCATCGTCGAAGGCGGTCAGCAACTCGCGGGCATGCTGGTGCTGATCTCGGACGTGAAGTCGCTTGGCACCGATGTTGCCAAGGGTCTGCAATTCACCTCGGGCTGGTACTGGAACCAGGACGACGCCTCGCGCAAGTGGAAGGAAGAATACGAGAAGTTCTCGGGTGGCGAAGCCCCGACCTTCCCGCACGCGGCTGACTACTCGCTGACGATGGCCTATCTGAAGGCGATCGAGGCGGCGGGCACGGATGATCCCGACAAGGTCCGCGCCGAGCTTGGCAAGATGAAGATCGACGACTTCTTCGCGAAGGGCGGCACGATCCGTCCCGATGGTCTGCTCGAGCACGACATGTATCTCCTGAAGGTCAAGGATGGCGGCACCGATCCGTGGGACGTGGCCGACGTGGTCCGCACGATCCCGGGCAACGAGGCCTATGCCTCGCTCGCCGACGGCGGCTGCCCGCTCGTCAACAACTGATCTGAACCAGAAACAGGGCGGGGGGCGCGGCTGCGTGCTCCCCGCCTCTTGACGTATCAGTTCGAAGGGCCCTGCATGAGCGATACCATCCTCGAGGCGCGCAACCTGACCAAGAGTTTCGGCGGCTTCGTTGCCGTCAACGGCGTGGATCTGTCCATCGCGCGCGGCGCGATTCACGCGATCATCGGCCCGAACGGCGCGGGCAAGACGACGATGTTCAACCTGCTGACCAAGTTCATCACGCCCACCTCGGGCGAGATCCTGTTCAACGGGAACGACATCACCCGCCGCAAACCCGCCGAGATCGCGAATATGGGCATCGTGCGCTCGTTCCAGATCTCGGCCGTCTTTCCGCACCTGACCGCCTTGGAAAACGTCCGCCTCTCGCTGCAGAAGAGCCTCGGGGTGAGCTACCAGTTCTGGCGCTCGACCAAGGTGCTGCATGATCTCGACGCGCAGGCGATCGCGCGGCTCGATCAGGTCGGGCTGGCAGATTACGCGCATCTCAAGGCGGTCGAGCTGCCATACGGGCGCAAGCGCGCGCTGGAGATCGCGACGACGCTGGGGCTCGAGCCCGAGCTGATGCTGCTCGATGAGCCGACGCAGGGCATGGGCACCGAGGATGTGGGCGCCGTGACCGAGCTGATCGGGCGCGTCCGCGAAGGTCGCACCATCGTCATGGTCGAACATAACCTTGGGGTCGTGGCCGAGCTGGCCGATACCATCACCGTGCTCGCGCGCGGCGAGGTTCTGGCCGAGGGCACCTACGATCAGGTCTCGAAGAACCCGGCCGTGATGGAGGCCTATATGGGCGTCTCCGCCGAAGAGCAGGAGGCCGGCGCATGAGCACGCAGACCCTGACGAAACCGATGCTCAAGATCGAAGGGCTCCATGCCTGGTACGGCGAAAGCCACGTGCTGCACGGGATCAATCTCGAACTGGCGGAAGGCCAGCTGATCACGCTTCTGGGCCGCAATGGCGCAGGACGTTCGACCACGCTGCGCTCGATCATGGGGATGGTGGATCGCCGAGAGGGCTCGATCCTGATCAATGGCGAAGAGTTCATCACCAAGCCCGCCCACCGGATCTCGCCCGATGCGCGGATCGGCTTTTGCCCCGAGGAGCGCGGCATCTTCGCCTCGCTCAGCGTGGAAGAGAACCTGATGCTGCCCCCCACAGTGGGAGAAAACGGCATGTCGGTCGAGGAACTGTTCGAGATGTTCCCGAACCTCGCCAATGTGCGCAAACGGATGGGCACGCGGCTCTCGGGGGGCGAACAGCAGATGCTGGCGATCGCGCGCATCCTGCGCACAGGCGCGCGGCTTTTGCTGCTCGACGAGATTACCGAAGGGCTGGCCCCGGTCATCGTGAAAACGCTGGGCCGGGTGATCCGCGACCTGAAATCGCGCGGCTATACGATCGTGCTGGTGGAGCAGAACTTCCGCTTCGCAGCCCCGCTCGCCGATCGCCATTACGTCATCGAACATGGCGAGGTGATCGACGTGATCGAGGCTGCCGATGTCGAGGCCAGCATGGACCGGCTCAACCATTACCTGAGCGTGTAACGAGAATCCGGGCCGGGAAACCGGTCCGACAGGGAGGAAAAACCCGATGGATCCCATGATCCGACTGATCCTCGCCCAGGGTATGCTGGGCCTCAATAACGGCGTGTTCTACGCGATGCTCAGCCTTGGGCTCGCGGTGATCTTCGGCCTGCTGAACGTGGTGAATTTCGCGCATGGCGCGCTTTACATGCTGGGCGCGTTCCTGGCGCTCATCCTCTATTCGAACCTCGGGCCGTGGCTCGGTATCGACGCGCTTCATATCGGCTTCTGGCCCGCGCTGGTGCTCGCGCCGCTGATGGTCGCTGCTTTCGGCATGCTGATCGAGCGCTTCCTGCTGCGCCGTCTCTACAAGCTCGACCCGATCTATTCGCTGCTGCTGACCTTCGGGATCACGCTGGTGCTGCAAGGCGTGTTCATCAACTTCTTCAACGCCTCGGGCACGCCCTATCCGGGGATGCCCGACAGCCTGAAAGGCGTCGTCAATCTCGGCTTCATGATGTTCCCGAAATACCGGCTCTTCGTGATCGTCTTCTCGATCATCGTCTGCTTCGGAACCTGGTTCATCATCGAGCGCACCCATATCGGCGCGCGCCTGCGGGCGGGCACCGAGAACCCCGAGCTGGTGAAGGCCTTCGGGATCAACGTGCCGCTGATGGTGATGCTGACCTTCGGTTTCGGCACAGGGCTTGCGGGGCTCGCGGGTGTTCTCGCCGCGCCGATCTATTCGGTGAGCCCGCTGATGGGCGCGAACCTGATCATCGTGATCTTCGCGGTGGTGGTGATCGGCGGCATGGGCTCGATCCTGGGCGCGGTCGTCACCGGCTTCTCTCTGGGGCTGATCGAGGGGATCACCAAGGTCTTCTACGCGCCCGCCTCGAACACGGTGATCTTCCTCTTGATGGTCATCGTTCTGCTGGTGCGCCCGCAAGGGCTGTTCGGAAAACACGGGTAAGGGAGGCGCATCATGACGGATATCGCTGAATTCGAAGCCGAAACTGCCCCCGAGACCGTGAAGCGCGGCCGGGTCGTGCAAGGGCTCGCCTGGGCGGTGCTGCTTGCCGCGGTACTGATCGCCCCGGCGTTCCTCTACCCGGTCTTCGCGATGCAGCTGCTGTGCTTCGCGCTCTTCGCGGCAGCCTTCAACCTGCTGATCGGCTTCACCGGGCTCTTGTCCTTTGGCCATGCCGCCTTCTTCGGCGGCGCGGCCTATATCGCGGGCCATGTGATCAAGATCTGGGGCTTTCCGCCGATCCTGGGCATCCTGGCGGGGACGCTATTCGCTGCCGCATTGGGCTGGCTGGTCGGGATGCTCGCGATCCGCCGGCAGGGGATCTATTTCGCGATGATCACGCTGGCGCTGGCGCAGATCGTCTATTTCTTCGCGTTGCAGATGCCCTTCACCGGCGGCGAGGACGGGTTGCAGGGCATCCCGCGCGGTCACCTGCTTGGCGTGATCGATCTGAGCCAGCCGCTCAACATGTATTACTTCGTGGCGGCCGTCTTCCTGATCGGCTTCGCGGTGATCTACCGGGTGGTGCATTCGCCCTTCGGGCAGGTCTTGCAGGCGATCCGCGAGAACGAGCCTCGCGCGCTGTCGCTGGGCTATAACGTGGATCGGTTCAAGCTGCTGGCCTTCGTGCTCTCGGCCGGGCTTGCGGGGCTTGCGGGCTCGACCAAGGCGCTGGTGTTCCAGTTCGCCTCGCTGACGGATGCGCATTGGCAGATGTCGGGCGAGGTGATCCTGATGACCCTGCTCGGCGGCATGGGGACGATCTTCGGCCCCGTGGTGGGCGCGGTGATCGTGGTGGCACTACAGCATATGCTCAGCGGCATAGGATCGTGGGTGCAGGTCGTCATCGGTGGCACCTTCATCGCCTGCGTGCTGCTGTTCCGCCGCGGGATCGTGGGCGAGATTGCCCGGATGCTGAAGGTGGGTGGCTGGCTCTGAGCCCACCCCCGCCATTGAAACCGCGAACGGCGGGGGCGAGGCAATCGCTCCCGCCGTTTCGGTTTCCGGCCCGGCGTCATGTCCGAGTGAGAGCGATGAAAGCTTCGGCGAAACCGCTCTCAGCCCTTGCGCCAACGCGCGTCTATCTTGCGGTTGATCCAGGCCAGCCCCGCCAGCGCGAGGCCGAGCCCGACGAAGGAGGCCACGCGCGTCAGGCCCGAAAGCCCGCTCATGTCGAGAAGGAAGACCTTGACGATGGTCAGGGCAACGCCGCCCATGGCCAGTCGTCGCAACGGTTCGGAGCGACGTATGACCGCGATGGCGAGAACGCTCAGTGAGACCAGAAGCATCGCCAGAGTGTAGCTGTAGAGTTCGCCGTCGGAGGGGCCGGATGCGGACAGGTCGGGGCCACGCCACAGCCTGCGGATCTCGAAAAATCCCCAGATCAGCGCTATCGCGGCCGCACCCGGAACGAGGGCGCGTTGTAGCAGCCGAGCGAGCCGTTCTTGCCGCCGCCCCATCGCCCAGGCGCCAAGCGCGAGCGTCAGCGCAAGCGGCAGGAAGGCCAGCGCGAGCCCGTCGAAGACCGGCGGCCCGTTGACCTCGATGCCCGTCGCGAAATTGGCCATCCAGCTTGTCGTGCCGATCTCGATGGCCGCAAGGCCCGCGGCGGTGACGCCGGAAATCGCGGCAAAGACCGCCCGGATCACGCGCGCCGCGCGTGTCGAGGAGGGAAGCCGCCAGACTTGGGCAAGAGCGACGGCCGCCCACGAGGCCGCACAAAGCCCGGGCAGCCAGAAATTATGCCCGTCAAGATCGACATAGCGGGTAATGGCAAGCGTCAGGGTCATCGCCAGAGTGGTCAGGAAGGCGGACTCGGCCACCGCAATCAGGACGGGACGGTCCTTGCGGGCGATCCGTCGCGTCGCCTCGAACCCTGCCATCGCACCAAGATAGGAGAGCGCGAACTCTGCCCAGCTTGCATCCTCGATCGCGTAGAAGAAACCGGGATCGATCAACAGCCGATAGCCGATCACAGCCGCGCCGAGCTGCGCGACCCAACTCAAAACGCGCAGGTCGAAGCGCCGGTCGATCAGGCTTGCAAGCACCATCAGCAGCGCCAATGCGAGGGTCAGCGCGGCTTTGGTCAGCAGCAGGAAGAAAGCCAGCGCGATCATCAGGATCGCGGCTGCCGCGAGAAGCCCCAGATCGCGTGGCCGCGAGGCGCCGGCCCGTGCGCCGCGTCGTTGCGCAAGCAGCACCATCATCGCCGCCCCCGCCATCGCCGCGAGCGCCCAGGGGTAATTTCCGATCACCGCGCGCGGGTTCCAGAGGAACTCGATCACCAGCGCGCTCGCGGGCATCATCGCCGAGGCTGCCAGCGCCCAGGGCAGGGCGCGAGCCGAGGCATCGACTTCGGGGCGCGTGGCGATCAGGTTGAGCCGCCAGGTCGCCGTCGCCGCCATCAGCGCAGCCGCCCCCATCAGCCACCAGAGCGTTGCAGGCATCGGCGTTTCGGGAGCCGCATCAACCAAGGCGCGGAAGGTCCGGTAGATCTCGCCCTGCTGACGGGGTTGCACGGCAAGCGCTGCAAGGAAGGCGATGCCGGGCAGGGCGATCGTCAGATCCAGCGTCGGGGCGCGATAAAGCCAGAATGTGATCGCAAGGAAGATCGCGGTAAGCGCGCCCATCCCGAGGGCGAACTCGGTCGGGTTGGAGCCGGGATCGAGCGCAATGACGCTCGCCCCGAGGCTCGCGATCACGATGCCCGCCGCGCCGAGCAGGGTCGGGAAGCCCGGGCGTTGATCCTTGCGCCAGCGGTGAAGTGGCACGCCATCGAAGGCGGGAACAAGGTGGCGTTCGGGCAAAACGAGCGCGCCAAGCCCGAGCGCGAAAGCCGCCCCGAGCAGACCGGGCGCGGAGCCCACGTCAAGATGCACGAACGAAAGCCCCGTACAGGCGAGCACGAGTGCGAGCGCCGAGACCCAGGCCCAATGGCGAAAGCTGTCGATCGCGAGCCCGGCAAGCCCGATGATCGCGAAATAGGCGTAGAAGGGCGTGGCGTCGGTGTCGCTTGCGCTCACGAGGAAGGGCGCGCCGGTCGCGCCCAGCAGCCCGACCGCAGGCAGGACCGCGCCGTAAAGCCAACCCATCAGCACAGCGCCCGCGGCAACCAGCGCCACGCCCCCGATCGCGGCGCCGGGGCCGATCAGACCATAAAGCGCATTCGCGGCTAGAATCCCGATGAACAGCACGACCACGCCCGCCCCGCCAAAGATCGAGGGGAGGTGCTTCGTGCTGGGCGTCGAGACATCGCCGAATTTGCGCCGCAGCCATTCGCCGCCGCCGATCAGCGCGAGCCCGAGGATCAGCGCGCCGATCACCCGCAAAGGGGGCGTCAGCAACCCGCGCTCGACGCCGTATTGCACCATGAAAAGACCGCCGAAGATCAGCGACAGCGCCGCCACGGCCAGTGTCCAGTTCGTGCGCAGCCAGTTCCCCAGACGCGCGAAATTCTCTGTGCGCAGGACATAGGCCTTCGACGGCTCCCGGGTCTCGGGCATGATCGGAGGAGGCGAAACCCCGGAAGTCTGCCAGGGGCCTTCAGTCGCTTCGGGGCGGGGCGGAACCGGGGGCGGGGTTGCGGACTGCCGATCGGAAGTCTCGGGTGTCGACGTCGCTTCGGGCTCTCCCAACTTCGCTTCGAGCTGTGCGATACGCTCTTTCAGGCTTCGGATGGTGAACAGTGCGTAAGGCAGGCCGATGAGGATCAGCAGTCCGTAGATCGCTCCGATCAGGCCGAGAAGAAACATAGTGTTCTCCGTTGGATAGGCGGCAAAGTTCACCCGAGTTGGCAAAGCTTCGCGCGGGATCGCCCCGAAATCAAGCATTGGTGAGTGGGCGCGTGCGCGGACAAGGGCGGGATCGGGAGCCGTGGCGAGGTTCCGTTTCGCGCCGCAGCTTTAAGTGTTCATATTAAATATATGAATTATAACGAAATACGTGGTCAGAAGGACTTGAGCCTTTGCGTGGTTTCCGGATCGAGGAATCCGGTCACGGTCGCGTCGGTCTCAAGCTGAAGGGCTCGATGCAGGTCCGGCATCGCGACCGCGTTGAGCACGCGCTTCATTGCGCGCAGCGCCAGGGGCGGCAAGGCGGACAGACGTGCGGCGACCTCGGTGGCGTGCTCTATCAGTTCCTCATCCTCGACCACCTTCCAGGCCACGCCGATCCGCGCCAGCTCTTCGGCACTGTAACGCTCTCCGAAGATCAGCATCTCACGCGCCTTGTTCAGCCCGACCAGCGCGGGCAGCAGTGCCGTGACGCCGCCGGTGACAAAGAGATTGAGCGAAACCTCGGGGAAGAACCCCGTCGCGCTGCGCGCCCAGATCGGGAAGTCGCAATTGATCGCCCATTCGAAGCCACCTCCCACGGCCCAGCCATTGATCGCGCCGACCACGGGTTTCGCACCGAGCGTGATCGCATGGGTCGCGCGCTGGATCGCCTCCACCAGATTGCGGGCGTCTTCCTCGCTCTCGGGATGGGTGTGGGCCTTTCGGTCGTCGCCCGCGCAGAAGGCCTTGCCCGCGCCGGTGAAAATGATCGCGCGCGTCGCGCGATCGGCATTGGCATCCTCAAACGCCTTTGCGACATCGTCGATCAGCGCGCGGTTCATCGCGTTGAGCCGCTCGGGGCGGTTGAGCGTAATGGTGCGAACGCCGTGGTCGCCGAGCGTGCTGAGCACGGTTTCATAGCTGAAATCGGTCATCGGTAGCTCCGGATCACGCGTTTCGTCTTGCCCTCGGTGCGCGGGAAACCGTGCGCGGGGCAGAGGGTGACGGTGGCGCTTGCGCCAAGGCGCGTCTTGATCGCCTGCTCTACCTTGTAGCGTAGCGCTTCTGAGACGGGCACGCCTTCGGCAAGCTCGGCCTGAACGGGCAGGGTGTCATGGGGCGGGGGCGCATCGAGTGTGATGCGATAGTCGCCCGAAAGCTCCGCGATCTCGTTGAGAACGGCCGCCACCATCGAGGGGAACATGTTGAGCCCGCGCACCACCACCATGTCGTCCGAGCGTCCGACCACCGAGAACCGAAAGCCTGTGCCGCCGCAAGCGCAGGGCTCGGTCGCGCCGATCTCGATGATGTCGCCGGTGCGAAAGCGCACAAGCGGCTGGCAATCGCGTGCCAGGTGGGTCAGCACCAATTCACCTCGCGCGCCGGGTTCCAGCGGTAAGGGCGTGCCGCTCTCAGGCTCGATCAGCTCGGGGTGGAGAACATCGGCGGCCATGAAATGCAGCCGCGTGTCCTGCGCGCATTCGGCGGCGAAATTCGAGAACACGTCCGAGACGCCGTAATTGGCGTTGCGCGGCTCCATCCCCCAGGTCTCGCGCAGCCGGGCGCGGAAGGCGGGGTCGTCGAGCCCGGGTTCGCCTCCGAAAAGCCCGAGCTTCAGCCCAAGATCGCGCGGCTTCAGCCCGGGGAAACGCTCGGCGAGGACCCGTTCGAGCACCGCCGGATAGGAGGGTGTGCAGGAGATCGCGGTGATGCCGACCTCGCGGATCGTGCGGATCAGCAGATCGGTCGCGCCCACGCCGAAGGGCACGACCAGCGCGCCGGTCGCCTCCAGCGTCATGTGATCGGTCAGCCCGCCCATCCACATCTGGTAATTAAGGCAATGCACCACCGTATGATCGGGACCAAGCCCCGCCGAGGCATGGCAGCGCCCGCCAACCGCCTGCGTCACCTGCGCGTCGCGGGCCGAGAGCGCGAGGTTCATCGCCTGACCGGTCGTACCCGAGGTGCGATGCAGCCGGTTCGCGAGGCTGCGCGGAGCTGCGAGATAATCCCCGAAAGGCGGATGGGCGGCCTGTGAGAGGCGCAGCTGGGTTTTGTCCGAAAGCGGGAGCTCGGGCAGATCGCGCAGGTCACGCGGCGGCTCGCGCCCGTCCCAGAGGGTTTGATAGAAGGGCGAATGGGCCGCGACATGGGTGCGCTGCGTCTCCCAGGCCTGCACGATATGTGGCGCGAGATCGGCCATCGACAGGCGCTCGGCCCCCTTGATCGTGCTCATGGCCACATCCCCCGCTCCCAGATCAGTGACAAGGTTTCGAGCGTCGCCTCGCGGTCTCTCGAGAGCGCGATCAGCGTGGGGTCGCGCGACAAAAGAAGGCTCGAGAGATACTGATCGACCATCCCCCCGAGCGCATAGGCGCGCCGCATCAGCTCGTCATGTGGGATCGTCTCGGTCCGCCCATCTTGCCGCATCCGGCGCTCGACGGCGGCCACGACGGTTTCGATCCACTCCCGGTTCAGGCGCTGGAAGGCCGCGCTTGCCTCGGGAAAGGCGTCGATGTGATGCACGAGGCAGCGCATGAGCCCGCGGTTCTGCTCGAACAGATCGAAATAGGCGCGCGTGGCGGCGCGGGGGGCGGCCTCGGGCTGAGCCGCGCTCGCCGCGCGCATCGCCGTTTGCACAAAGAGGGCGAAATCGCTCAGCAGCGTGTCGAGCAACACCGCGCGGTCGGGGAAGTAGAGATAGAATGTCCCGTTCGACACGCTCGCCTTCTCGCAGATCGCCGAGATGGTGAGATCCTGCGGTCCGCTGCCATCGAGCACCGCACAGGCCGCGATCTGGATCTGCGCGCGGGTCCGTTCGCCCTTGGGGCGGCCCGCGCTGATCGTCGCGAGATGGGTGGGGTAGGAGAGGATCGGGAGATCCTTCGGGGCGGGGCGAGGATGCATCTCTGACGATTCCTGAAACTGACGTCAGTTTCATAAAATGAGAGATGCCCAAGCGTCAAGCGTGGACGAAGAGGGCGGCGTTCAGACCGGCAGTCCGGTCAGCCGCGCCACGAGTTCGGTTGCGTTGCGCGCGCCGAGCTTGGCCTGCAGCCGCGCGCGATGGGCCTCGGCGGTGCGCGGCGAAAGGTTCAGAAGCCGGGCGATCTCCTTGTTCGTCCGCCCCTCGGCGAGAAACGCCGCGACCTGCCGCTCGCGCACCGTCAGATCCACCACGGGGCGCGATTCCGAGATGTCAGCGAAGCTCCAGATCGCGCGGGTGAACGGATCGTCGGGGGTGAGCGACTGGCCCCGGACCCGGCACCAGAACAACCCGCCGTCGCGGCGCTGCATGATCCGCTCATCGGCATAGCGCCCGGTGTCGAGCATCTTCTGCCGACCAATCTCGCCGATACGCTGGAACTCCTCGGCCGAAGGGTAGAGCGCGGCCAGCGAACGCCCCGCCAGCTCCTCGGCCCCATAGCCGAAGGTCTCGCAAAACCGCGCGTTGCATCGCTCGATCACCCGGTCGCAGGTGAGTGCGAGGCCCACGGGCGCGTGCTCGAAGGCCAGCGCGGCTGCCTCTGCCTCCTCTTGCTTGCCCATCCCTGCAATGCCTCCCCGATTGCGTAATTCTACGAATAGAGCGGGTGCGCGGCAGTTGCTAGTCTGCGGCGAAATCGCGGGAGGAGGATGAGATGGACGCGAAAATCGTGGGCTGGGGGCATACGCAATTCGGACGGCTCGAGGGGCAGACGCTTGAGGATCTGATCCTCGCGGCGGGCGGGCAGGCGCTCGATCATGCGGGGATCGACCCGGGCGAGATCGACGGCATCTGGCTGGGCCATTTCAACTCGGGGCTGGTGCCCGACGGTTTTCCCAGCTCCCTCGCGCTGGGGCTTGACGAGCGGCTGCGCTTCACCCCGGCCACGCGGGTCGAGAATGCCTGTGCGTCGGGTTCTGCCGCGATCTATGCCGCGCGCGACGCAATCCGCTCGGGCCGGGTGAAGGCCGCGCTGGTGATCGGAGCGGAGAAGATGACCGCGAAGGACACCGCAGGCGTGACCGAAGCTCTGGCCGGGGCGTCCTACCAGGCTGAAGAGGCAGGCGTTTCCTTCCCGCAGATCTTCGCGCGCTTTGCCCAGGCCTATTTCCAGGCGCATGGGGATCGCTCTGCCGCGCTTGCCCGGATTGCGGCGAAGAACCACCACAACGCGCTGGCCAATCCGCTTGCGCAGATGCGCAAGGAGGTGGGGTTCGAGTTCTGCAATACCGTGAGCGAGCGCAACCCGATGATCGCCGCGCCGCTGCGGATGACCGATTGCTCGCTGATCTCGGACGGGGCGGCGGCGCTGGTCATGGTGGCCGAGGATCGCGCGGGCGATTTCGCCAATCGGATCGGGTTCCGCGCCGCCCAGCAGGTCAATGACTACCTGCCGATGTTGCGCCGGGATCTTCTGGCCTTCGAGGGACCGGCAGAGGCCTTCGCGCGCGCCTATGCGGAGGCGGGCATCGGCGTGAAGGATCTCTCCTTCGCGGAGGTCCATGACTGTTTTACCATCGCGGAACTGCTTGTTTATGAGGCGATGGGGCTCGTGCCGCGCGGGTCTGGTGCCCGCGCGATCGACGAGGGACTGGTGACGCGCGAAGGGGCGCTGCCGGTGAACCTCTCGGGCGGGCTCAAGGCCAAGGGGCATCCGGTTGGCGCGACGGGTGTGTCGATGCATGTGCTGGCCGCGATGCAGCTCACCGGGCAGGCGGGCGAGATGCAACTGCCCGGCGCGGAGCTTGGCTGCGTGTTCAACATGGGCGGGTCGGGCGTCGCGAATTACTGCTCGATCCTCGAGGCGGAGCGCGCGGAATGAACCCGGCGGAGTGGCTCGTCCGCACCGCAATTCGTCGCCCCCGCGCGCCTGCGCTGATGCGTGGCGAGGAGGTTCTGGCCGATTACGCGCAGTTTGCCGACAGGGCCGCGCGGATCGGGGCGGGGCTTGGCGCGCGCGGGATCGCGCCCGGAGACCGGGTCGCGATCTTCATGAAGAACCGCACCGAATATCTCGAGGCGCTTTACGGCGCGTGGTTCGCGGGCGCGGTGGTGGTGCCGATCAATGGCAAGCTGCATCCGCGCGAGGCCGAGTGGATCATCGAGGCTTCGGGGGCGAAGCTGACCTTCGTCACCGCCGATCCCGGGGCCGAGCTGCACAGCGAGACGCTCGATATCGAAAGCCACGCCTATCGCGCACTGATGGAGCATGCGCCGATGGCCGCGCCCGTGCCGATCGAGGCCGATCAGACCGTCTGGCTGTTCTACACTTCCGGCACGACGGGACGGCCCAAGGGGGTGAAGATCACCTCGGCCAATCTTCAGGCGATGTGCCTTGGTTATTTCTCCGATGTGGATAGCGTCGAGGAGGAGGATGCGATCCTCTACGCAGCGCCGATGTCGCACGGGGCAGGGCTTTACAATTTCGTTCATGTGATGCGCGCGGCGCGTCATGTGGTGCCACTCTCGGGCGGGTTCGAGGCCGAGGAAATCCTGGATCTCGCACCGCGTCTCGGGAATGTCTCGATGTTCGCCGCGCCGACGATGATCCGCCGACTCGTCGATCGCGCCAAGGCGAGCGGGTCGACCGGAGAGGGGATCAAGACGATCGTCTATGGCGGCGGACCGATGTATTTGGCCGATATCGTCGAGGCGGTCGAGGTGATGGGGCCGCGTTTCGTGCAGATCTACGGCCAAGGCGAGAGCCCGATGACGATCACAGCGCTCTCGCGCGAGATCGTTGCCGATCGCAGCCATCCGCGCTGGCGCGAACGGCTCGCTTCGGTGGGGCTGGCCCATAGCCCGGTCAGCGTGCGGATCGCGGATGGCGACGGCAACCCGCTGCCACACGGGCAAACCGGCGAGATCCTCGTGCGTGGCGCTGCGGTGATGGCGGGCTATTGGGAGAACCCCGAAGCGACCGCGCGTGCGATCCGCGACGGCTGGCTGTGGACCGGCGACATGGGGGCGATGGATGCGGACGGGTTCGTCACGCTTCAGGACCGCTCGAAGGATGTGATCATCTCGGGCGGCACGAATATCTACCCGCGCGAAGTCGAAGAGGCGCTGTTGCTGCATCCCAGCGTGCACGAGGCGGCGGTGATCGGCACGCCCGACGTGGAATGGGGCGAGAGCGTTCTGGCCTTCGTCACCCCGGCCCCGGGGAGCGCGATCGACCCTGCTACGCTCGATCGCCACTGCTGCGAGAGCATCGCGCGTTTCAAGCGCCCCAAGGCTTACCGCGTCGTCGCGGCGCTGCCCAAGAACAATTACGGCAAGGTTCTCAAGACAGAGCTGCGCCGGATCATCGAGGAGGAGAGAAAATGACGCAGCTTCAGGGAAAGACCGCGCTGGTGACGGGATCGGTGCAGGGGATCGGGCTTGCGATCGCCGAGGCGCTGGCCGGGGCGGGGGCGCGGATCGCGCTGCACGGGCTGGCCGGTCCCGAACAGGTGTTCGAGGTTACGCAAAAGCTCAAGGCTGCGGGCGCGCCGGAGGTGAGGTTCTTCGATGCCGACATGGCCGACCCTGCGGCGATCGACGCGATGATGGATTCGGTGGCGGACTGGGGCGGGGCGGATATCCTCGTGAACAACGCGGGCATCCAGCGCACGGTGAGCCTGGCTGAGGCCGCGCCAGAGATCTGGGACGCGGTGATCGCGGTGAACCTGTCGGGCGCCTTTCACACGATGCGTCGCGCGCTGCCCGAGATGGCGGCGCAGGGCTATGGCCGGGTGATCAATATCGCCTCGGTGCACGGCCTTGTGGCCTCGGTCAACAAGGCGCCCTATGTGGCCTCGAAATTCGGTCTCGTCGGGATGAGCCGGGTCGCGGCTTTGGAATATGCGACCGCGGGCAGCAAGGCCTCTGGCGGGGTGACGGTCAATTGCATCTGCCCGGGTTGGACCGAAACCGAGATCCTCGCGCCCCAGATCGCCGAGCGGGCCTCTGCCCATGGCGGGGATCGCGCGGCGGGGGTGGCAGCGCTTCTGGCCGAGAAGCAGCCGACGCAACGAATGTCGGACCCGTCCGAGATCGGGGCGCTCGCGCTGTGGCTCTGCGCGCCGATCGCCCATAACGTGACCGGAACCTCGATCCCGGTCGATGGGGGCTGGACGACGCAGTAGGGCGGTGCCGGGGGGCAGGCGCCCCCCGGATCACTCTCCCCAGTTCAGCCGGATATCGTGGCGGTAGCGATACTGCGGCGGCAGCGTCGGCGCGGTGGCTTCGTCGATCTCGGCATGGACATTGGCAGGCGGCGTCACCGTCGCGTCGCGCCCGAAGAGGAAGCTCTGCTCGACCACGAGCACCCGATAGGCCTTGTTCAGCGCCAGCGCGCGCTCGCGCGAGGGGGTGATGAGATCATAGACCGTCTTGCCCGCCATCGCCTCGGTGTTGACGCGGCCATCGGGCGTGAACCAGCGCGCGATCATCTCGGTATTGGAGCGAAATTCATCCCCGCCGCCGCTGCGTTCGAGATATTGCGCGATCTCGCCCATGCTCTCGCCCAGATTGGGCACGTCGCGCTGGCTGTGCAGGTCGATATAGCCCCAGCCCTTCGCCCCGGTGATCTTGCGCGGGAAAGCCCAGGTCTGGTCGATATTGGCGCCCGTCGTAGTGTGGCAGCCGCGGCAGAAGAACAGCTCTTCATTGGTCTGGCGGCGCAGGCGGCCCGTCTCGTCCTCGATGAAGGCCAGAAGCGTCCAGCCCATGCCGTTATCCATCCCCTTGTCGCCAAGGTCGACATAGCGCGGCAGATTCTCGTCGAGCTTTTCCTGACGTTCATTGCCATAGCGCGAGGCGATCTGCGGGATCGAGAGGGCGCGGGTCTTCACCATGTAGCGCAGTTCCTTCATGCGCGGCGGTGTGGTGATCGCGTCATTCTCGCCAAGCCCCACATATCGCACGGAATGCAGGAATTCGGTGCCTTCGGGGTAGAGCATCCGCTGCACGGGCTCATCCGAGGCCGCCCCGAGATAATGCGCGCTGCGCTTGATCGTGGCCGTTTTCCCAAGCGTGCCGTCGCCATCGAGATCCACGCCGATCGCGGCTTCATCGACCTCGGGCAGGCTGATCGCGTCACGGTCCTGAAAGGCCATCTCCAGAAGTGCGAGATTGGCGAAGTAGAGATCACGGCTCTCGCGCCCGTCCGTGTCCGTGTAGAACGGCGCGGGCAGACGGATCAGAACGTCATCGGTCGAGCCGTTCGTGGGCCAGAAAGTCGAGGGCTGCGGCTTGTAATTGAACGCAACCCACCACGAGCCATCCCGCGAGAGGCCATCGGCGTCAAAGGCTCCGGCGCCATCGGCATAGCCATCAAGATCGGGGATCCACCCCTCGAAGCCTTCCGCGCGCAGGCGTCCGGCCAGATCGGAATAATTGTCCTGCCCGATCCAGTCGAGGATCGCCCCATCCGAGATCGCCGCAACCTTGGCCGAGCGGTCGATGAAGAGATTGGCGTAATGGTTGGTCATGCCCGCTTCCGAGAAAGCGTATTCCGCCTGCAAACCGCCGTCCTGCATGAAATTGGGGCGCTCCCGGTCGGTGTTCGACTGGTGGCAGACATAGCAGGGATTATAGCGCCCCTCGATCTCGGTGTAGCATTGCGGCGGGATCGGGGCCTCGGGATTGTAGCGCCGTCCGGCCTCGGCGAGATCCTCGGAGGCAGGCCGCAGCGCCATCAGCGCGGCGGTGTCGAGCTTCGAGAGCGGTTGCGCGGCGGCCGCGAGCGGGGAGAGGGCGAGAAGCGCGCTCGCCAGACGATACAGCATGACAGTCTCGGGCTTGGAAAATGATAACCGGGGGCAGGTCGTGCCCGCCCCCGGTCGGATGTTTTCGGACGAGGCTTACATCGCGCTGCGATCGGGGGTGTAGAGCCACATCGCGTTGTTCTCGTGATGGCCGGTATCCTCACCGATCAGCACCTGGCCCGAGGGCAGGACGACGATGTTGTCGGGGTTCGAGATCGCGTTCACGTCGCAGGCATTGGTTTCGGCGTTCTTGTCATACGCGCCACCCGCCACGGCCGGGATCATCGTCGCGACGTTATAGGCCGCGTCGAGCTTCATCTCGTAGACGACGCCGCACTTGTTCTCGGCGACCTGCACATCGCCCTTGTCATCGGCCATGCCCTTGGCGACTTCCGACATCGCCATGTACATGTAGGGGACCGAGCCGTCGGCCGCCGCGTCGAAGTTGATGTTCACGCCTTCCATCTTGCGGAATTCGGCGGTCGCACCCTTGGCCTTGGCGGCCTTGCGGCTTTCGAGGAAGGCCGCGCGGTCGTCTTTCGCTTCGCCCTTCGCCCAGGCCGCGACGTCTTCGTCGGAGATGTAGGAGCTCTTGCCTTCGGCGTAATCGGCCTGGGTGATACCGTCATAGTCCGCGATCCATGCGGCGATATCGGCTTCGGTGCCATGGGCCAGCTCGATCCATTCGACATCGAACCCGCTTTCGGCCGCGGCGGTGCCCGGAGCGGTCTTCTGGGTCATCTTCGCGGCGTAGAGCGTGCCGGCCGAAAGATCGCCCGCCTCATCGGCGACGAATTTGAAGAACACGACATTGGTGCCGTCATCGGAGAGATAGACAGTCTTGCGATCGGGCATCACCACCGAGTTCTCATGCGAGAAGCGACCCATCGCGAAACGCTTGACCGGGGTGGCCTGACCGGCCGGATCGGCGATCTCGACGATGAAGCCGTAGCGGTAGGGGTTCGGATACTGGCCCAGATACTGCTCGAGCCCGGCCACATCGCCGATCTCTTCGAAGTTCGGGTTGTTCCAGTCGGCGGTTTCGTCGAAATACAGCTCTTCCGAGCTGAGCGGGGTGTTCCAGGGCGAGAGGGTGCCGAAGCAGTTCACCCAGGTGCCGTGCACGGACGAGAAGTCGAGCATCATCGCGTCATTGGCGTCCGCGCTCCAGGTGCCGTCGGCCGCACGCGACAGCTTCACCCGCGACATGCCGCCGGGACGGTCCTCCCAGTTGGTGAAGAGATAGCCCGCATCCTCGCCGGTCGCGACGAAGGCGTTGAAGTCGGGATCGTTCGACTCGAGGATCTCGCCTTCCGCGTTGGTGATCTTGCCGATCTTGTCGAAGTCGCCTTCCTGCACCAGCACCTGGTATTTGCCCAGCGAGGTCTTCACGACTTTCTTGTCGTCGCCTTCGGAAACGTCCGACGCCTTGGCCTTGAAATCCGCATTCGAGACGACGCCGATCGTCGCTTTGGCAAATTCGTTGCCCATGTCGTCGGCGGGGTGCTGGACGTTGAAGAACAGGTCGCCCTTTTCGAGGAACATGCCGGTGATCTCGCCGCCCAGCGGCACGGTGACCACGCGGGTGAGGGTCTCGGCAAGGACCGGCGTGCTCAACGCGGTCGACAGGACGAGCGAGGAAAGAAGAGTGGATTTCATGATGCGGCTCCCAGAGTTAACGCTACGGGGGGCTTTAGGGGGCGATTGTATCGGATTCCTCACGAACAGATAACAGAACTGTGAAACCCAAGGGACGGGGAAACGCGCCTGCCAAACTGCGCGGTGATCCGCCTTTCACGAGGGGGAAATCGCCGGGCAAGCGGCTTTCGCGAGGCCCGACCCTGCGCCTGTGCATCACAAAACGACGAGATTTCCCGGCCTTTGGCAGAGTGATCTTGCGGATTTTCCGGCGGCCTCCCGGAAATGAGATCGGATGTGTTCTCTTCCGTGTTCCCTCAGGGATTTGAAATGGCAGGAAAATATCTTTCGCAATGGGTATCTGGGGGCGGCGCTCTGTGCGGTGAGTCTCGGCGCAGTATCACGCCCGTTCACCGCTGCGCGATTGTTACATGGCTGTCAGAAAGCGCGCCCAAACCGTCAGGCAACGAAACGGGGTGCTCTCGTTTCGGCGTGAAATGACAGACAACGAGGATCGTTATCCCATGTTCAAATCCCGTCTTTCCCTCACCGCCGTGATCGCCGGTGCTACGCTGGTCTCGGCTGTCGCGGCGCAGGCTGGCGACATCTCGGGCGCTGGCGCGACCTTCCCTTATCCGATCTATTCGGACTGGGCGAAAACCTACAAGGAAAAGACCGGCACCGGGCTCAACTATCAGGCCATCGGCTCGGGCGGCGGCATCAAGCAGATCGAGGCCCGCACCGTGACCTTCGGCGCCTCCGACAAGCCGCTGGGCGGCGATGAGCTGAAGGCCAATACGCTCGTGCAATTCCCGACCGTGATGGGCGGCATCGTCCCGGTCGTGAATGTCGACGGCATCAAGCCGGGTGAGCTGGTGCTTGATGGCGCGACGCTGGCCAAGATCTACGAAGGCAAGATCACCAAGTGGAACGATCCGGCCATGGCCAAGCTCAACGAAGGCGTGAAGCTGCCCGACGCGGCGATCGCGGTCGTCCACCGTTCGGACGGATCGGGCACCACCTTCAACTTCACCTACTATCTCGCTGCCGTCGATCAGGGCTGGAAGGACGATATCGGCGTCTCGACCGCGGTCGAATGGCCGGTGGGTCTGGGTGCGAAAGGCAACCAGGGCGTCGCCGCCAACGTCGATCAGACGAAGAACTCGATCGGCTATGTCGAATATGCCTACGCGCTGCAAAACCACATGACCTACACGGACATGATCAACAAGGACGGCAAGCGCGTGGCGCCCAAGGCCGACGCCTTCGCTGCGGCCGCCGCCAATGCCGACTGGTCGAGCCAGCCGGGCTTCGGTGTGATCCTCGCCAACCAGCCGGGCGAGGCGACCTGGCCGATGACGGCAGCGACCTTCATCCTGATGCATTCGGATGCCAAGGACGGCGCGGCGTCGGCTGACGCCCTGAAGTTCTTCGACTGGGCTTATGCGAATGGCGGCGCGGCTGCGGCCAAACTCGACTATATCCCGATGCCCGCCTCGGTCGTTTCGCAGATCAAGGCGGAATGGACGCAGATCAAGGGCAAGGACGGTGCCTCGGTCTGGGCGATGAACAACTGATCGCACGATCCCCCGCATGATCTCGGGAGGGCTGTTTCGGCGGCCCTCCCTTTGCCCGTTTTGAAGGGAGTGCAGAATGAGCGTCGTGACTGAGTTTGAGGCAGGTCCGCGCGCGGCCAACCCGGCGGCGCGATCCGATCGGGTCTTCGGCACGCTGACCTTTGCTGCCGCCGTGGTGGTGCTGTTGACCCTGCTGGGCGTGTTCGTCTCGCTGGCCATGGGTGCCTGGCCCGCCTTCCAGCATTTCGGAGCGAGCTTCCTTGTGACGGCGAAATGGAACCCGGTGACCGACAGGTTCGGCGCGCTGGCCCCGCTTTATGGCACGGTGGTCACCTCCGTGATCGCGATGCTGATCGCGGTGCCGGTGGGGCTCGGGATCGCGATTTTCCTGACCGAGACGTGCCCGCGCATCCTCCGCCGCCCGCTGGGGATCGCGATCGAGCTGCTCGCGGGTATCCCCTCGATCATCTACGGCATCTGGGGGCTCTTCGTCTTCGCGCCCTTCATGCAATCGGTGGTGCAGCCCGCGCTGATCGACACGCTGGGGCAGGTGCCGCTGATCGGCACGCTGTTTTCGGGCGCGCCCTACGGGATCGGGATGCTGACCGCCGGGCTCATCCTCGCGATAATGGTTCTGCCCTTCATCGCCTCGCTGGCGCGCGACATCTTCCTGACCGTGCCCGACATGCTGCGCGAGAGCGCCTATGGACTCGGCATGACCCGCTGGGAGGTCAACCGCCATATCGTCATCCCGCATGTGCGCACGGCGCTGGTGGGGGGCATCATGCTCTCGCTTGGGCGCGCCTTGGGTGAGACAATGGCCGTGACCTTCGTGATCGGCAACGCGCACCGGATTTCCGCCTCGATCCTGCAGCCGGGCACGACGATCTCGGCCGCGATCGCGAATGAGTTCACCGAGGCCACGACGCCGCTTTACACCGCCTCGCTGATCGCGCTGGGGTTGGTGCTGTTCATCCTCACCTTCATCGTCCTCGCCGTGGCGCAATACATGCTGCGCCGGATGAAAGCCAAGACGGGAGCCTGACCCATGTCCGCCAGAATGACCCGCCGCAAGGCTGTGAACACAGTGATGATGACGCTCTCGACCGGGGCCGCCGCGCTGGGATTGTTCGTGCTTGCCGTGATCCTGATCCACCTTGTCGCGAAGGGCGCAGGCGCGCTGAACCTCGCCGTGTTCACGCAGGATACGCCCGCGCCGATGGATGCGGGGGGCTTGCGCAACGCGATCCTCGGCTCGTTGATCATGTCCGCGATCGCGGTGGCGATCGGGACGCCGATCGGCATCCTTGCGGGCACCTATATGGCCGAATACGGGCGGTTCTCGAAGCTCACCAAACTGATCCGCTTCGTAAATGACATCCTACTGTCGGCGCCTTCGATCATCGTGGGCCTGTTTGTCTATCAGCTGCTCGTCGTCTCGCTGGGGCATTTCTCGGCGCTGGCAGGCGCGGTGGCGCTGGCGATCCTCGTGATTCCGATCGTGGTGCGCACCACCGAGGACATGCTGCTGCTGGTGCCCGATCAACTGCGCGAGGCAGGTCTTGCGTTGGGCGCGCCGCGCTGGGTGGTGATCCGCACCATCGCCTACAAGGCCGCCCGCGCGGGCATGGTGACGGGCGTGCTGCTCGCCATCGCGCGGATTTCCGGAGAGACCGCGCCGCTGCTGTTCACGGCGCTGTCGAACAACTTCTTTAGCCTGAACCTCACGCAGCCGATGGCCTCGCTGCCGATTACCATCTTCCAATTCGCGCTGTCGCCTTACGACAACTGGCAATCCCTCGCCTGGGCAGGCGCGCTTCTCATCACCGTCGCGGTGCTGGCGCTGTCGATCATCGCCCGCCTCGTCACCTCCCGAAAGGAGAAAGCCTGATGGATACACTCATTCGCGACCGCTCTCCGCTCACGTTCCACGACATCGACCCGGCACCTAAGCCGCGCATCTCGATCCGCAATCTCGAGTTCTTCTACGGCAAGACCCGGGCGCTGAAAGGCATCGACCTCGATCTGCCGGAAAACCGCGTGACCGCCTTCATCGGTCCTTCGGGCTGCGGGAAATCGACGCTGCTGCGGGTACTGAACCGGATGTATGACCTCTATCCGAACCAAACCGCGACGGGCGAGGTGCTGCTCGACGGAAAGAACATCCTTGCGAAGGGCACGGACCTGAACCGGCTGCGCGCCAAGGTCGGGATGGTGTTCCAGAAGCCCACGCCCTTCCCGATGACGATCCATGAGAACATCGCCTTCGGTCTGCGACTGATGGGCACCGCGAAATCCGAAATCGACGACCGGATCGAGGCGGCCTTGCGCGGCGCGGCGCTGTGGGAAGAGGTGAAGGACAAGCTGCAAGCCTCGGGTCAGTCGCTCTCGGGCGGCCAGCAGCAGCGCCTTTGCATCGCGCGCACGATCGCGGTGGAGCCCGAGGTGATCTTGCTGGACGAACCCGCCTCGGCGCTCGACCCGATCTCGACGGGCAAGATCGAGGAGACGATCCATCAACTGAAGGAACGCTTCACCATCGCCATCGTCACCCACAACATGCAGCAGGCGAGCCGCGTCAGCGACCGCACCGCCTTCATGTATCTGGGCGAGCTGATCGAGGCGGGCGAGACCGCGCAGATCTTCACCCGACCTCGCGAGGAGCGGACCTCGGATTACATCACAGGCCGGTTCGGCTGACAAAGGTCGGGCAGGGGGCGCAACGCGCGCCCCCGCGCCTCATTCGGCCACGCAATCGGCGAAATAGCAGGTCTCGCCATCCGGGCCGGTTTCGACCACGAGCCCGTGGATGTCTGTCTCGAAACCGGGGCATTCGCGGGCGAATTCCCGGTTGAACCGCAGGTAATCCACGATCTTCGCGTTGAACACTTCCCCCGGGATCAAGAGCGGGATCCCCGGCGGGTAAGGGGTGACGAGGCTCGTCGTGATGCGCCCTTCCAGCTCGTCGATCGGCACGCGCTGGGTCTTGCGCCGCGCGATATGCGAGAAGGCGTCGGAAGGCGTCATCGCGGGCAGGTGGTCGGAGAGATAGATCTCGGTCGAGAGCCGCGCCACGTCGTATTTCGCGTAAAGTGTGTGGACGTGCTGGCTGAGATCCTTCAGGCCCATGCGCTCATAGCGCGGATGCTTGGCGGAGAACTCCGGCATCACCCGCCAGAGCGGCTGGTTCTTGTCGTAATCGTCCTTGAACTGCTGGAGCGCGGCCAGAAGCGTGTTCCAGCGGCCCTTGGTGATCCCGATGGTGAACATGATGAAGAAGCTGTAAAGCCCGGTCTTCTCCACCACCACCCCATGCTCGGCGAGGTATTTTGACACGATCGAGGCGGGGATGCCGGTCTCGTCGAAACGCCCCTCGATATCGAGGCCGGGTGTTATGATCGTGGCCTTGATCGGGTCGAGCATGTTGAACCCCGGCGCCATGTCGCCAAAGCCGTGCCAGCTGTCCGAGCCGGTGCTTTCGACGCCCTCGGCATCGGTTTTCTTCAGCACCCAGTCGCGGGTCTCGGCCATGCCATCGCCGTCCGAGCGGAAATCGGTCGGTCCCCAGACCTGGAACCACCAGTCCTCGGGGCCGTATTCCTCTTCGACCTTCACCATGGCCCGGCGGAAATCCAGCGCCTCGACGATGCTTTCCTCCACGAGCGCGGTGCCGCCTGGAGGCTCCATCATCGCCGCCGCCACATCGCAGCTTGCGATGATCGAATATTGCGGGCTGGTCGAAGTGTGCATCAGGTAGCTCTCGTTGAAGAGATGCCGGTCGAGTTTGGCTTCCTGGCTATCCTGCACGAGCACATGGCTTGCCTGCGAAATCCCGGCGAGCAGCTTGTGCACCGATTGCGTCGCATAGGTGATCGACTTCTCCATGCGCCCGCGCTTGCGGCCCATCGCGTGATACTGGCCGTAGAACGGGTGGAAGGCGGCATGCGGCAGCCAAGCCTCGTCGAAATGCAGGTTGTCGATCCAGCCGTCGAGGAGCCCCTTGATCACCTCGGTATTGTAGAGCACGCCGTCATAGGTCGATTGCGTCAGCGTCATGATCCGCGGGCGCACCGTGTCGGCGTCGTAATCCTTCAGAAGCGGATTGGCGCGGATCTTCTCGCGGATCGAGTCCGGCTCGAATTCCGACCGTTGGATCGGGCCGATGATGCCCCATTGATTGCGTGTTGGCTTGAGGAAAACCGGGATCGCCCCGGTCATGATGATCGAGTGCAGGATCGACTTGTGACAGTTGCGGTCGACGACGACCACGTCGCCGGGCGCGACCGTGTGGTGCCAGACCATCTTGTTCGAGGTCGAGGTGCCATTGGTCACGAAGAAACAGTGATCGGAGTTGAAGATCCGCGCCGCGTTGCGCTCCGACGCGCCGATCGCGCCGTTATGGTCCAGAAGCTGGCCCAGCTCCTCGACAGCGTTGCACACATCCGCGCGCAGCATGTTCTCGCCGTAGAACTGGTGATACATCTGACCGATCGGCGATTTCAGGAAGGCCACGCCCCCCGAATGGCCGGGGCAATGCCACGAATAGGAACCATCCTCGGCATAATCGAGAAGCTGCTTGAAGAAGGGCGGCTGGATGCCTTCGAGATAGCTCTTGGCCTCGCGGATGATGTGCTTGGCGACAAACTCGGGCGTATCCTCGAACATGTGGATGAAGCCGTGCAACTCGCGCAGGATATCGTTGGGCAGGTGGCGCGAGGTTTTGGTCTCGCCATGAAGGAAGATCGGGACGTCGGCGTTTTTCCAGCGCACTTCCTCGATGAAGGTGCGCAGCTTCTCGACCGCCGGATCAAGCTCGGGGCCAGCCGAGAATTCCTCGTCGTCAATGGCCAGCACGAAAGCCGAGGCGCGGCTTTGCTGCTGGGCGAATTGCGAGAGATCTCCGTAGCTTGTGACGCCGAGAACCTCGAACCCCTCGGCCTCGATGGCCTGGGCGAGCGCGCGGATCCCGAGCCCCGAAGTGTTCTCGGAGCGGAAGTCTTCGTCGATGATGACAATGGGGAAGCGGAATTTCATCGGGCGTCCTTTCTCGAAAGCGTCCGGTTGCCTCGTACATCTCAGTCCGAAGCGGGCCACGTCAAGGCCCATGCCTTGAATTGAGAGGTTGCGCAAGGCGCTGTGACGATGCGCGGGCAGGGGTGGCGGTGCTTCGCCGCAACCGATGATCTCAGGGGGCATCGCGCCAGCCGTTTGCGCCGAACCGCATCCCTTTTCAGCGGGCGCATTTCCTTCGTCGATCGCTCGCGCTACGGTCGCCGCCGGGTAGGGGGAAAGGATCCGCGATGCGAAACGGTGGACAGCTGCTCGTCGAATGTCTGGTGGCGCTCGGGGCGCGCAAGGCCTTCGGAGTGCCGGGGGAGAGCTATCTGGCGGTGCTCGATGCGCTGCATGACACGCGCGGGAAGCTCGATTACGTGCTCTGCCGGCAGGAGGGCGGGGCGAGCTTCATGGCCGCGGCCTATGGCAAGCTCACGGGGCAGCCGGGCCTGTGCATGGTCACGCGCGGCCCCGGTGCGACCAATGCCGCGATCGGGGTGCATACGGCGATGCAGGATTCGGTGCCGATGATCCTTTTCGTGGGACAAGTCGGCACCGACATGAAGGGGCGCGAGGCGTTTCAGGAACTCGATTATCGCGCCGTCTTCGGCACGATGGCGAAATGGGCGGTCGAGATCGACCGGATCGAACGCATCCCCGAAATCCTCGCCCGCGCCTGGAGCACGGCGATCTCGGGCCGTCCGGGGCCGGTCGTGGTGGCACTGCCCGAGGATATGTTGACCTCGATGACGGATGCCGCCCCTCTGCGCGGCCCCGTAGAGATCACCGAACCCCACCCCGATCCGGCGGCGATGGAGCGCCTTCGCGAGATGCTGGCAGGGGCCGAACGCCCGCTCATCCTCTATGGCGGGTGCAACTGGAAAGGCCCGGGCACGCGCCCGATCCAGCGCTTCGCTGAAGCCTCGGATATCCCGGTGGTTTCGGTCTTTCGCTATCAGGACCAGTTCGACAACCACTCGCCGAGTTTCTGCGGCGAGGCCGGGGTCGGGATGATGCCCCATGTGAAGGCGCTGATCCGCGAGGCCGATGTCATCCTCGCGATCAATGCGCGCTTTGGCGAGAACGCGACCGATGGCTACACGCTCCTCGATGTGCCACAGCCGCGCCAGCGGTTGATCCATGTGCATGGCTCCGATCGCGAGATCGGCAAGGTCTATTGCCCGGAGCTGGCGATCCAGTCCGGGCCGAACGCCTTTGCCGAGGCGCTCGGGGGGCTCGCGCCGGTCAAGGGCAGTTGGGGCGCGTGGCGTGCCGAGGGGCGCGCGGCCTATGAGGCGGGGTTCGATCTGCCCGATCTCCCCTCGCCGGTCGATATGGGCAAGGTCTGCGCCCATCTGCGCGCAACGCTGCCCGAGGATATGATCGTCACCAACGGCGCGGGAAATTTCGCGATCTGGTCGGGGCGGTTCCTGAAATTCGGGCCCGAGGCGTGGCTCCTTGCGCCGCAATCGGGCGCGATGGGCTATGGCGTGCCCGCCGCGATCGCCGCGAAGCTGGTCCACCCCGCGAAGACGGTTCTGTGTTTCGCCGGCGATGGCGATTTCCAGATGACCTCGCAGGAGCTTGCCAGCGCTGCGCAGGCCGGGGCGCAACCGATCATTCTCGTGCTCAACAATGGCATCTATGGCACGATCCGCGCCCATCAGGAGCGCAATTATCCCACGCGGGTTTCCGGCACCGAGATGACCGCCAATCCCGATTTCGCGGCGCTCGCGCGGGCTTACGGCTTTCATGGTGAACGGGTCGAGCGTACCGAGGATTTTGCGGCGGCCTTCGAGCGGGCCTTGGCATCACCGACGGGAGCCGTGCTCGATCTGGTGATCTCGCCCGAGGCGCTGACCCCGCGCCAGACGCTCTCGCAGATGCGCGAGGGGGCGCTGGCTGCGGGCAAGGGACGTTGAGCGCGGCTCAGCGCCGCGCGAGGATGAACCACTCGCCGATATTCTCGCGGTTCACATAGCCGATGAACCGGCCGTGATCGCCGGTGACGGCGACGGCCGGAACGTGGCGCCCCGACATCGCCTCGAGCACGGCCTGAAGCGGTGCGGTGGAGGGCAGGGCGTGCAGGCCCGTCAGCATGTGGTCCGAGACGCGCTCGGCGCGGTGTTCAGGCTCGGGGAAGGACATCACCTCGGCGCGGGTCAGAAACCCGAGGAAGGCCCCATCCGGCCCCAGCACCGGAAATTCGGATTGCGTGGTGCGCAGGATCAGACGCGCGGCGTCCTCGAGGCTGTCCTCGGGCGACAGGCTCGCGAATGCGGTGATCATCGCATCACGCGCCTGCGCGCCGCGCGCGCGCCCGCGCATCGTGACATCGGCGCTTTCCGCCCCGCCCGCGAAATAGATGAAGACCGCGATCAGCACGAGGATCGGGCTCGATTGCATCACCCCCCAGAGCCCCAGCGCGAGCGCCAGCACCCGCCCGACCTGCGCGGCGATCTGCGTGGCCTTCACCCGGTCCATGAACAGCGCGAGGACCGCGCGAAACACCCTGCCGCCATCCATCGGGAAGGCGGGGATCATGTTGAAGGCCACGAGCAGCAGGTTGACCACGGCGAGCCGCGCCCAGAAATCCTGCGTCGGGCTCTCGAGCGATTGCAGATCCGCGATCTGCCCGCGCACCCCGATCAGCACCGAGAGCACGATCCAGATCACGATATTGACCGCAGGCCCCGCCACCGCGATCAGAATCTCCTGTTTCGGGTTTTCGGGGATGCGCTCGAGCCGTGCGAGCCCCCCGATCGGCAGCAAGGTGATGTCAGGGGTCTTCACCCCGAACCGCGCCGCCATCGTTGCATGGCCCAGTTCGTGCAGCATGACACAGGCGAAGACCGAAACGATGAAGAGCATGTTCACCAGCGCCGATTGCGGCCCTTCGGCCATCCAGGCGCCGACCATGATCCAGGCCAGCAGAAGGAAGAACGTGACATGCACCCGCAGCTCGGTGCCGCGAACTTTGCCGATGGGAAAGGACCAGCTCATCTCTGCTCTCCGTTGGGTCTGGTGCGACGGTAGCGAGAGGAGGCCACGTTCGGTCGCCGGGTGCAAGCCCCGCAGGAGAACAGTGTTTGTGGGTTTCGGTGGATTTCGATATAATCCTTTTTAAATCAATGGCGTGCGGTTTGAAGTTTATCCGCGGGGATGAAGCGATGACTGAGTCGATCCAACGACCCAGACTGGAATGCCCGTTCGATATTTCCGCGTTCTAGACGAAATCGGTGGCCTTCCCGGCGCGCATCGCGCGTGATCACCCGAGCTCCATGGTGGCGATCGCTTGCAAGGACGCGCTCGTGTTCGGGGCGGGGCCGCGATACATCCGGGCGGTCTCGAAAGCCGATGTAAAACCAAGCTGCGACAAACGGGCCCTTAACGGCGCGTAGCCTTCCGGCAGATCGATCGACACGGGCGCCGCCGGATAACGGCTCGCGACCGCGATCGGAACGGCGCGCGCACGCTCGAGGTGTGCATCGTGAACAACACGCGCCACGTCAAGGCCTTCTCGGTGAACGGGCAGGGGCGCAAGGAGGTCAAGCCGACGCATCGCGGCTCCCAGTCGATCACGCCGGGCACCACCAATATCCGGCTTTGGAAACAGACGGTCCTGAAGCAGTTCAAGCAAGTCGATGGGTGGAACTTCGACACGACCGGTCGTGGTGGCGGGCGTGTGACGTTCTTCTGGGTGACCGACTGATCTTCCGCGCAACACGGTCGGCACCAGTTCAAAAGGCGGCCCCATGGCCACCTTTTGTCCTGCGTCGATGGGGGACGGTCCCTGTGAGGGTCTCCGCGTCGGCGCGATAGCCTAGCAAGAGCGTCCGGCCCGCCGCTTCCCCACTTTGCGAACTCAGACGCCGTCGGCCCCTCGGGCCTCCAAGGTCGAAGACGGGTCCGGGACGCTGACGGAAAACAGGCTGCCCTCTCCAACGCTGCTGACGCTTCCGTCTTCCTCGCGCATCAGGAAAAGCGCCGAGAGCTGATATTTCCGTGCAAGCGTGCGTCCTCCCTCGGGACCGAGGACCATCAGCGCCGTTGCCCACGCATCGGCCTCGGCACAACTGCGCGCGACCACCGTCACAGACGCGGGCGATGAGAGCAAAGGGGCACCGCGCGAAAGATCCATCGTATGCGAGAGCCTGCGGGCGCCGAGGTCGATCCAGTGACGGTAATCGCCCGAGGTCGCGACGGATGCATTTTCGAGCGCGAGGATCGAATGCGGCGTGCGCCGCAGCGGATCCGGGCTTTCGACCGCGATCGTCCAGGGCGTGGCATCGGGCCTCAGGCCGCTTGCGCGCATCTCGCCGTCGATCCCGACGAGACCGGCCTCGATCCCCTGCGCAGCGAGCGTCTGAGCGAGACGGTCGACCCCGTAGCCCTTCGCGATCCCGTTCAGGTCCAGAACCAGAGGCCCGCGCTTGCGAGCCCTGCCATCGTCGAGCTCGAGCCGCTCGAAGGCGGGTTGTCGCTGCGCGCTCATCGCGGCGCGGATCCGGTCGGGAGCTGCATCCTCGGGGCCGAATCCCCAGGCGGTGACCGCATCCCCGAGACCGATATCGAACGCCCCCTCCGAGGCTTTGCCGATTTCGAGCCCGAGCCGGAGCACTTCGGCGAGCCGCTCGGGCACCGCCACCCATTCACCCTGCGCCGCCGCGTTGAGCCGCATCAGATCGCTGTCGGGTTTCCAGCTGGACATCTGGGCATCGACTTCCTCGACCGCCGCCTGAAGGGCTTCGCGGATTGGCGCGGGGTCGCGCTCGGGCGGGGCGAAGAACAGGGCCGTCCAGCGGGTGCCCATCGTGGGGCCGTGCAGAGCGTGGCGCACCAGATCAGAAGATGTCTTCGACATAGCGTCCCTCCGCTTTCAGTTTCGCCGGACTCAACCCGGTCGCCGCGAGAATATCACGCAGGGCCTCGGAGACCCCCGCAGCCATGTCCCGCCCGCCGCAGACCATGATCCGCGCCCCGCTCTGGACCAGTCGCACAAGTTCGGGCGCATCGGCGCGCATTGCGTCTTGCACGTAGCGTGGTCGCTGGGCGCGCGAGACCGAGGTGACGAGACGCGACAGGCGTCCTTCGTTCTTCCAGTCGCTGATTTCCTGCGCATAGAGAAAATCGCTGTCCGGATCGCGCATGCCGAAGAAAAGGTGGATCGGACGGTGTTTCGCGTTTTCGCGCACGAACCCCGCCAGAGGCCCGATCCCCGTGCCCGCGCCGATCAGGATCAGGGGTGCGCGCGAGCGGTCCGGCCGGAAAGCGGGGTTGCGCCGGATGAAGGCGCGCACGCTCTCACCGGGCTCAAGCGCGGTCAGCTGGCCCGAACACAGGCCGCCGGGATGCTTCTTCACCACGATCTCCACGAACCCGTCGCGCCGCGAAGAGGCGAGCGAATAAAGCCGCGGCGCCTGCGCGCCGTCGGGCACGATCGCAACCAGATCGCCCGCGCTGAACCGTGCAAAGCCCGTGCTCGTCAGCTTTTGCCACAGCGTCGGGCGGGGCAGGGCAAAGCGGAGGATCGAGGTCGGAGCCTGCACTTCCGCCCCGAAATCGCGGCGCGACACAAGCGTGAGGTCGGTGGTGGAAGGGAGGACGGGCTGGTGGCACAGATCGAGCTCGACCCCGAGCGCCGCCCCCAAAGCCTGCCCCCAGCGCGCGAAGGCCTGCGGCGACTGCCGGTCGATCGTGTCGTAAGGCAGCAGAACCGGCCATCCCGCCGCTTCTGCGGTATCGGCAACCGCTTGGGCATAGGCACAAAAAGCCGGGAAGGTCCGGTCCCCGAAGCCGAGCACCGCGATCGGGATGTCATGCGCGCCGCGATGGGCCGGAAGTGTCTCCAGAAAACCCTTTGCCGAGGAGGGTGCCACGCCGTCACCATAGGTGGCCGCGAGCAGGATGATCCGCTCGGCCCGGGTATAGCGCTCGGGCGCGAAGGACGACATCGGCGCGATATGGGCCTTCTGCCCCGCAGCACCGAGCGCCCGATGCAGCGTCGAAGCAAAGCCCCAGGTGCTGCCGCCTTCGCTGCCGACAAGGATGATGGTGTCGGCGCGTCCGGGCGGCTGGTTGGCACGAATGCGCGGACGTCCGCGCCGCCCCGCCAGCCAGATCAGGACACCCGTGGCGCCCATCGCGGGCACCCCAAGCGCCATGATCCCCAGTACCGCGCCCAGCAGGGCGGCACCCTGACCGGTATGAAGGGTGTAGATCGTTTCGGAAATGCGCTGCCACGGGCCGAGATCGGCCCAGGCGAGCACCGCGCCGTTGCCCTGATCGAGATAGCCTGTGCCCCGATCGGTCTTCAGCGTGAATACGTCCGTTGCATCGCCGGGATAGGGAAAGCTCAGGCTCCGCAGCTCCGATACGGGCGTGGTCCCGAGCAAGGCAAGCTCGGCGAGCGGTGCGCCGGTCTCGCCGCTCGCCTGCGAGGGGATGGCAAGCGAGGGGCCGCCGTCGGGGATCAGCTCGAACGTGGAGGCGGTCATCCACAGAGCCGTGGCCGAGGACAGTATCAGACCGACCACGGCGACCCGCGCGATCTCGACATGCACGCGCCCGGGAAGGGGCCCGCGCAGACGGGCGAACCAGTGACGCCAGCCACCTGTACGCCGCGCGACGAGAAACGCTCCGGACACCGAAAGCACCAGCATCGCCGCCGCTCCGAGCGCGCTGATCACGCGGCCCGTATCTCCGAGAAAGAGGGCGCGGTGAAGGTTGGTCAGCCAGCGCTGAAGGGGATCGGGATCGGCCGAAGCGACGCCCTGTCCGGTCGTGGGGTCGATCACCGCCGCGCCGGGTTGTCCCAAGTCGAACCAATAGGCCGTGATCCGCCCCGAAGGCGCGCGCCGGATCTGCTCGAGCCCAGGATAGACCGCCTGAACGCGCTCGGCGAGCGTTGCGACGCTCAGTCCCGCCTCGGCCTGCGGTGCCGCGATCCGCTCCGTGACCGGATAGACCGCGAGCACCGCGCCGCTGAGCGCAAGCACCGTGACAAGAGCGAGGGCGATCAGCCCCGGCCAGCGATGAAACGCGCGGATCATGGCCCTGTCACCTCACATGTCGTAGGCAAAGCTGGCGACGTAGCGACGCCCGGCAACCGGCTTGCCCATGCCATCGGTCGTGAGCGGGACGGCAACCTCGTTGGGGCTGTCGCGCATGTCCTCGACGGCGGCGTCGATATGAAGCGTGTAGCCCGCGTCAAACAGGGCATCCGCCAGATCGAGCGTGATCTCGAGCGTGCGGCCCGCACCGACGCTCGCGCCGGTGATGCCGTTGATCTGCGCCGGATCGCCGCCGGTCGCGCGATACCAGTCACTCAGATGCTCGTAATATTTCGACTTGCCGCCCGCCATCCAGAGGCTGCCCGCATAGGCGCCCGAAGCGTCGGTGACATAGAGCGCGAGATAGGCGCCGTCGCCACCGTAATTGCTGAGCGTCGTCGTCAGCGTGACCGGCCGCGCAGAAGCGAGGCCGGGAAGGGTCAGCGCCGTGCTCAGCGCCAGTGTTGCGAGAAGTGACTTCATCTGGGGTTTCCTTTTTCAGGCGTTGCGTCGCGCGGGTCTCAGTTCACCTGGACCTTCGGCGGGGCGCCGTTGCCGAAGAGGCCGTTCTGGGGCGGGGCGACCGTGCCCGCAGGGGCGGGGTTGCGCGTGGACGCGCCGTAATCGTCATCATCCTCTTCGTCGTCATGCTCCATCTTGAGGACGCGCAGCGTCACCGGATCGACCTTCGCTTCGATCTTGCGCCCCTCGCGGTCGCGGCCTTCGATCTCGTATCGGCCGTCCTCCATCTCGATTTCGCGGACAGTCCAGCCGTTCTCGCGCGCGAGTTGCATCACGGCATCGCGGGACTGCGATTGTCCGCGCGCGGTTTTTTCATAGTCGTCATCGGCAAGGGCCACGCCCGCGGGAAGCAGGGCGATGAGGGAAATTGCGGTCAGGGTCTTACGCATGGCAGGGTCTCCTTTTTCATCTGCTACCGACAATCTGGGGTGTCGACCTGAGCGGTTCCTGACAGCCCGGCACTTTCCGCTTCAGCTTCGCGTCAGGAAAAAAGGCCCCACCTTGTGAGGGCGGGGCCAGTGAGGCCGCAGGACGAAACGGCCTTGGGGTCGCGATCAGGAACGATCAGGCGATATCGCCGGGATCGGGTGCACGCTTGTCGCCGGTCAGCATTGCTCGGGCGAGGTTTTCGCGATGCCGGAAGGAGGCCAGAACCACCCCGCCGACATGCAAGGCGACGAGCAGCAGGACCAGATTGGCGAGAACCTCGTGCGCTTCCTCGAGGGCCTCATTCCCTCCGCCTTCCGCACCTTCTCCGCTTTCGCCGTATTCGCCATCCTCGTCCGCGAAGGCCGGGGTCGCGATCTGCGGCAGCTCGGGAAGCATTGCCAGACGCGCAGGTTCCGCCATGAGCCAGCCGGTGAAGGCTGTGCCCGACAGCGAGATGAGCAGGGCCACGATCATCAGGGCCCCGGCGGGGTTGTGACCGAGATAGCGGCGCTCCTTCCCGCGCAGCATGTCGCCAAGATAGGACAGCGTCGGCCCGGGCCCTCGGAGGAATTGGGTGAACCGGGCATAGCGCCCGCCCACGACCCCCCAGATCAGCCGGAAAGCGATCAGCCCCGCGACTGTGTAGCCGGCGATCTCGTGCACCGGCTGCAACTCGTCAGCCGTAAGCCACGCCGTCGCAAAGGCCGCGACTAGGCCCCAATGGAAGATACGCACCAGCGGATCCCAGACCCGCACCTTGCCTCCGGCGCTTCCGCCGGGATGGGGTTCGTCGTGAAACGTTGCGTCAGTCATGTTTGCCACCTTCACCATCTTCACGGGAACGACTCCGTTCGTCGTCCTCGTATTCGATCTCGAGAATCTGAAGCGTCGAGGGATGAACCTTCACTTCGACGCGGCGGCCCTGTGCATCGTTGCCGTCGATCTCGTAGCAACCGTCATCGATCTTGATACGACGCACGGTCCAGCCGTTCTGCGTGGCCAGCTCGGCCACCGCATCACGCGGCTGCCAATTCGCCATCGGGACGAAACAGTCGTCATCCGCCAGAGCCGTTCCGGCAGGGAACACCGCGAGAAAGGCGAGAATTGTCACTGTCTTCTTCATGGGCCAAACTCCTGTTCGCGGCCAACTCGATGCCTTTCTTCGGCAATCAATCTGACGGGAACCTGAAGCCGCACCGCGCGACGTGTCAGCTTGGCGTCAGCGTGGCGGATCAAGACAGGGAACGAAACAAGAGATGGAACGGAAATGCGCATCCTGCTGATCGAGGACGACACTATTCTGGGCGCCGCCGTGCGCGATCAGATCGCCAGCGATGGCCACTCCGTGGACTGGGTTACGCGGCTCGACGAGGCGGGGGAGGCGATCCGCAGTGCGGGCTATGATCTTGTGCTGCTCGATCTCATGCTGCCCGATGGCCGTGGCATCGGTTTCCTGAAATCCCTGCGCAGCCGGGGCGATGTGAGCCCGGTGATCATCATGACCGCACTCGATCAGGTTTCGGATCGGATCGAGGGGCTGAATGCGGGTGCCGACGATTATCTGGTGAAGCCCTTCGATCTCGCCGAGCTTTCCGCGCGCATCGGTTCGGTCGCCCGGCGCTACAGCGGCAATCCCAATCCGATCGTCACCCATGCCGGGCTTGAGATCGACCTTGCCGCGCGCAGCATTCTGCGTGACGGCAAACCAGTGCAGCTGACGGCGCGCGAATGGGCGCTGTTCGAGGCCTTTCTCTCGCGCCCCGGCCAGCTGCTTTCCAAGGCACAGCTCGAGGAAAAGCTCTACGCCTTCGACGCGGAGGTGGAGAGCAACACGATCGAGGTCCATGTCAGCCGCCTGCGCAAGAAGCTCGGAGCGCATGTGATCGAGACCGAGCGCGGTCTTGGCTACCGGCTGGGCAAGCCATGAGATTGCCCAGAAGCCTTCAGGCCCGCCTGGGGCTCTCGCTGGGGGTCGTTCTGACGCTCATGTGGATCGTCGCCGCGACGGCAACCGCGCTGATCGTGCGCAAGGAGATGGACGAGGTTTTCGATTCCACGCTTCAGGAAACGGCGCAACGGATCCTCCCGCTTGCGGTCATGGATATCGTCAACCGGGACGGCAACAACGTGACGCAGCGCCTTGCGAGCCTGCGCGACCACGAGGAATTCTTCACCTATATCGTGCGCGACGCGGAGGGGCATATCCTCCTGCAGTCCCATGCGGCTGACCCCTCCATCTTCCCCGACACCGCCGAGCGCGGATTCAGCCAGACGGCCACGCATCGATTCTACAGCGACGCGGCGCTTCGGGACACGGTTCGCATCACCGTCGCGGAACCGCTTTCTCATCGGGCGCGGATTGCGCGGGAGATCGCGCTCGGCCTCGGGCTGCCGCTGCTGATCGTGGTCCCGCTTGCCTTGGCGGCGGTCATTCTGGCGGTGCGAACGAACCTCGGTCCCTTGCGGCGATTCCGCACCAGCCTCGAAGCGCGCAGCGCGCGCGATCTCACCCCCATTCCGACCGATGATCTGCAAACCGAGATCGCCCCTGTCGCGGCCACGCTCAACAATCTTCTGGGCCGGTTGCGTGAAGGCTTCGAAGCCGAACGAAGTTTTGCGTCCAACGCCGCGCATGAGCTGCGCACACCCCTTGCGGGCGCCATTGCGCAGACGCAACGCCTGAGCGCGGAAACCAGCGATCCCGTCGCAAAGGCGCGTGCCTCGGATATCGAAGCGACGCTCAAGCGACTCACACGGCTCTCCGAGCGCCTGTTGCAGTTGGCGCGTGCGGAGGGCGGCCCCCTGCGACTGGACCGAAGCGCGGATCTGCGCGTCGCAGCCCGGCTCGTCGTCGAAGACCTCGCCCGCGGTCTCGAACCGGGACGCATCGCTTTGGACCTGCCGAACGCGCCGGTCATTTCAGACCTCGATCCCGACGCCTTCGGAATCGTGTGCCGCAATCTCGTCGAAAATGCCCTCAAACACGGGGCGCTGGACAAGCCCGTCTCCGTGCGCCTGACCCCGGACGGCGTTCTGAGCGTGACGAATGACGGCCCCGTCATTCCCCAGGAGACGCTTTCGCGCCTGACCGCGAGGTTCGAGCGCGCCGGAAGCACGAATGACGGCAGCGGGTTGGGGCTTGCGATTGTCGCGGTGATCGCCAAGCGGATCGGAAGCCCGCTTTCGCTGACTTCACCCCCGCCCGGGAGCGTGTCCGGTCTTGAGGTGCGGATACAACTCCCCGTGAACTCCGCTTGGGCAAAGTGAGCTTTTGCGGCATTTCCGGAGCGGGGGAGGCGCGGGTTTGCCGGGTTTCGCTCAAATGAAAACCCGTTGTCGGCGCGATCTGCGCCCCGGATTTCTTGAGATTTGCCTTTGATTTCGGCGCATGTGGCGATCGCGTGATCATTGCCACACGGATATGTTCACTTGAGCATCACGGATTATCAAAAGAAAATTGACTACGTGGTCCAGTCTGCCAAAGTCCTGTTACATGATCCGCATAAAGGGTCGCCGATGCCGGAGCCAACTGGCAGGGCACAACCGTCGAGAGACGTCAGATTCGGAGAGACAGGACCGCAAGGTGCGGCACCGCTCTTCATGAACGGGGAGAGACCTGAAAATGAACTTCAAATTCCAATACCTCGCGGCAGTCAGCGCCGTGGCTCTGGCGGCGAGCGCCGGCACCAGCTTCGCCGAGAGCCTCGACGACCTCTATGCCGCCGCGAAAGAGGAAGGCAGCCTGACCACGATCGCGCTGCCCCATTCGTGGTGCAACTACGCTGGCGTCATCGAGGGCTTCAAGCAGAAGTACCCGGGCATCACCGTGAACGAGCTCAACCCTGATGCGGGCTCGGCCGACGAACTCGAAGCGATCCGCGCGAACAAGGACAACAAGGGTCCGCAGGCTCCCGACGTGATCGATGTCGGCCTGTCCTTCGGCCCGGCGGCCAAGGAAGAGGGGCTGATCCAGCCCTACAAGGTCTCGACCTGGGACACGATCCCCGCCGATGCGAAGGATGCCGAAGGCTACTGGTACGGCGACTATTACGGCGTGCTGTCCTTCGCGGTGAACAAGGACCTCGTCGACAACGTTCCGCAGGACTGGTCGGACCTTCTCAAGCCCGAATACGCCAACTCGGTGGCGCTGGCGGGCGATCCGCGTGCGTCGAACCAGGCGATCCTCGGCGTTCTGGCCGCGGGCGTGGCCGCAGGCGGCGAGCCGGGCAAGGCTTCGGGCGAAGCCGGCCTCAACTACTTCGCCGAGATGAACAAGAACGGGAACTTCGTCCCCGTCATCGGCAAGACCGGCACGCTCGCGCAGGGCGCGACGCCGATCGTGATCGAGTGGGACTATAACGCGCTGGCCGGTCGTGACACGCTCAACGGCAACCCGCCGGTCGACGTGATCGTGCCGCAATCGGGCGTCGTCGCGGGCGTCTACGTTCAGGCGATCTCGGCCTATGCGCCGCACCCGAACGCCGCGAAACTGTGGATGGAGTATCTTTATTCGGACGAGGGTCAGCTTGGCTGGCTCGAGGGCTATTGCCACCCGATCCGCTTCAACGACCTGTCGGCCAACGGCAAGGTCCCGCAGAAGATGCTCGACGCCATGCCGCCCGCGGAAGGTTATGCCAAGGCGGTCTTCCCGTCGCTCGACGCTCAGGCTGCGAACAAGGAAGTCGTGACCGGCGGTTGGGACAGCGTCGTCGGCGCGAACGTCCAGTAATCGAGGCTCTTCTCTCACCCCGCGCCATGGTGCGCGGGGTGAATTTTTCGACATTTCTGTAAGACGAGGCTCGATGCATAGCCGCAAGCTGCCGCTGACCTGGGTGGGGATGGTTCCCTTCACTCTGTTCGCGCTTTTGTTCCTGATCGCGCCGACGATGTATATCGTCATCGGGGCCTTCCGTACGGTGGACGGAGGCTTCACGCTGTCGAATCTGGTGAATCTGTTCCAGCCAACGATCCTCGCGAGCTACTGGATCTCGATCAAGATCAGCCTCGCCACGGCGCTGGTGGGCTGTCTCGTAGGCTTCGCGCTGGCCGCCGCCGTCACACTGGGCGGTTTGCCCAAGTGGCTGCGCGGGCCGGTGATGACCTTTTCGGGCGTGGCTTCGAACTTCGCGGGCGTTCCGCTGGCCTTCGCCTTCCTTGCCACGTTGGGGAGGCTGGGCCTCGTCACCGTGCTGCTGAAGTCATGGTTCGGTTTCAACATCTACGCTCATGGCTTCAACCTGCTGAGCTTCTTCGGCCTGACGCTGACCTATCTGTTCTTCCAGATCCCGCTGATGGTGCTGATCATCACCCCGGCCCTCGACGGTCTGAAGCGCGAATGGAAGGAAGCGGCCAGCATCCTCGGGGCGACCGGCTTTCAGTACTGGCGCATCGTGGCGCTGCCGATCCTCTGGCCCGCTCTGCTGGGCACGCTGGCGCTTCTCTTCGCCAACAGCTTCGGCGCGGTGGCGACCGCCTATGCGCTGACCGGTTCGTCGATGTCGATCGTGCCGATCATGCTTTACGCGCAAATCCGCGGTGACGTGCTGCAAGACCCGCATCTGGGATATGCGCTGGCCTTCGGGATGATCGTGATCACCGGGCTTGCCAATCTCGCTTATGTCTGGCTGCGCGTGCGCTCCGAGAGGTGGATGAGATGATCTCCAAACGGTTCTGGTCCTGGCTCGCGCTGGCCTTCGGTATTCTCTATTTCGCCCTGCCGCTTCTGGGCACTCTGGAGTTCTCGCTGCGCGCACGGCGCGGGGTCTATTCGCTCGATGCCTATCGTTCGGTGCTCGCGGACCCGCAATTCCGCGAGACCTTCACCTATTCGGTGGTGATGGCGATCTTCACCATCCTCGTCGGCGCGCTGATCGTGGTGCCGACCGCGTATTGGGTGCGGCTCAAACTGCCGAAATGGCGCCCCGTGGTCGAGTTCATCACCCTGCTGCCGCTGGTGATCCCGCCCATCGTGATCGTGTTCGGCTATATCCGGCTTTACAACACCTCGTCTTTCCTGCCGCTCACCGGCTCGATCACGGGGACCAATATCCTGCTGATGCTGGGCTATGCGACGCTCTCGCTGCCCTACATGTATCGCGCCGTCGATACGGGGTTGCGCACGATCGACGTGGCGACCCTGACCGAAGCGGCGCAAAGCTTGGGCGCGGGCTGGGGCACGATCCTCGCACGGGTGATCCTGCCCAACGTGCTGGTGGCGGTCCTCTCGGGCGCCTTCATCACCTTCGCCATCGTCATCGGCGAATTCGTCCTCGCCTCTCTTCTTAACCGGCCGGCCTTCGGCCCCTACATGCAGCTGACCGGCGCGAACAAGGCCTATGAGCCCGCAGCGCTCGCGGTGATCGCCTTCTCGATCACCTGGATCTGCATGGGGCTCATTCAGCTCGTCACCCGGTTCTCCAAACATACGAATGCAAAGCGGTAACCCATGGCCTCTCTCGAGATCGAACATCTGGAAAAATCCTTCGGCGCGAACCGCGTGGTGAAGGATTTCAACCTCTCCATCGCAGAGGGGGAATTCATCTCGCTGCTCGGTCCGTCGGGCTGCGGCAAGACGACCGTTCTGCGGATGGTGGCGGGCTTCGAGCACCCCTCGGGCGGTGCGATCCGCATCGGCGGGCAGGACGTGACCGCGCTGCCTTCGAACCAGCGCAATATCGGGATGGTGTTTCAGGCCTATGCGCTGTTTCCGAACCTGACGGTCGCGCAGAATGTCGGCTTCGGGATGCGTGTGGCGGGACGCTCGCGTGCGGAAATCAAGACGCGCGTGGCGGAAATGCTCGACCTGATCGGCCTGCCGGATCTTGGCAACCGCTATCCGTTCCAGCTCTCGGGCGGGCAGCAACAACGTGTGGCGCTGGCCCGCGCGCTTGCCATCCAGCCGCGGGTTCTGCTGCTCGACGAGCCGCTCTCGGCGCTTGACGCAAAGATCCGGGTAAGTCTGCGCGAAGAGATCCGCGAGATCCAGCGCCGCCTGGGTATCACGACGATTTTCGTGACCCACGATCAGGAAGAAGCGTTGTCGATCTCGGATCGGGTCGTGGTGATGAATGGCGGCGTGGCCGAACAGATCGGCGCGCCTTTCGAGATCTACAATCAGCCCAAGACCCGCTTTGTCGCGCAATTCGTGGGCACGCTCAACGCGCTCACCGCGCAGGTGGCCGATCCCGCGCGTGGTGCTTTGCGTGTGGGCAGCACCGAGGTGATCCTCGGCGCACCCGTCTCGGCGGGCACGAACGCCGAGGTGACCCTGGCGGCGCGGCCCGAAGTGCTGGCGCTGGGGCGCCGGGAGGGGAACGACACGATCTTTTCGGGCAAGATCGCCGAGGTGCATTTCCTCGGCTCGATCCTGCGCGTGAAGCTGGAGGTGGAAGGCCAGACGATCGCGCTCGACACCTTCAACCGCCCCGGAAACCCGCCGCCCGAGGTTGGCTCCCTGGCGGAGGTGAGTGTCGCGAGCCGGGATCTGCTCGTGCTCGCGGACTGAGATCGCTGCGGCCAGCCTCTGGCGCGGAGTTGCCTTCGGGCTGGCCTATTTCTTCACCGGTTGGACGGACCGACGAGGCATCGCGTGAAAACGGTGCGGGATGGGGCGCATCCATCAGGGGGCGTCGCACCGGCTCAATGTGAACCTTCGATCTGTTCCCGAAATTCCGTGTAAGGATTCATTTCGTGTGTCCAACAGGGTAGACGAGCGGTATGTGTCGACTGCCCACCGAGCTGCAAGATCGGGAACGCGCTCGTCCATGGGATCGCTGTTGCGCCGAGGGCTCTCTACAGAACGCGATTGATCTCAAGAGGCACAGGGATGCCGTGCCTGCTGGCAAACGGTGCCGTCCAGCCTCTCGCCGCCGCTGTGACGGTGGATTTCGGCTTGCACCCCTCTGATTTCCGAGGCCGTTGAAACACCCTGTCCGGGGGAAGGGGGCGCGCGGCTATCAGCCTGATTTATGCAACAAAACCCGTCGTGACCCTTAAAATTCGCGCCCTCATCCCCCAATTGTGATCAGTTCCCGAACCCAATCGTGACGAGGGCGAAAGCCGATGACAGAGACCCCCAGAAGACTGAGCGCGGCCGAAACGAAGGGCCTGCGCACCGCAAAGGAGCTGGAGGGCCATCTGGCCTGGCTCGACACGATCACGCCCGCAGCACTCGGCGTGCTGGCGATCGCCTCGGGCATCTACACCTATCTCGGCGTCTCCTCGATCCTCGAGGATACCGGCGCGATGAGCTTTTTCGCGGCGCTTGCCTATTCGATTGCCGTCTCGGTCGGGATCTTCGTCTTCTGGAGCTACATGCTGCGGCTCTTGCCCGCGATGCGTACGGCGAGCGGCTTCGTCGGGCTGACGGTCTCGACCATCGTCGGCTCGCTCGCCATCGTCGCGATGTCGAGCTGGCTCAACGCGGCGGCGCTGGCGGGATCGGCGGCGGTCGAGCAGCACCTCGATACCACGGTGCGCGATTATCAATCCGCGCTCGAGCAGGCCCATGACATCGCCCTTTCCGCGCAATCGCTGGGGCGCGAGGTCGAACGGGCGCGCGACGCTTTCGAGGCGCTGGCCGAACAGGAGCAATCGGGCCAGTTGTCAGGCGCGGCAGGCCGGGGCGCGGTGTTCCGCGTTCTGACCCAGAAAACCGAAGAGCTTGCCAATCTCGAAGAGCAGATCCGCGCCCAGCAGCCGCAGATCGACGAGGCCTTCGAGACCGGCAACCAGATCTTGGGACGGATGCGCGCGCTGATCGTGGCCCCCGGTCCGGTCGAGAAGCGCTCGGTCGAGTTTGCGGAACAGAGCGTGCGGCTTGCTGGCGTGATCGCGCGGCTCGACCAACTCTCCGTGGCCCCGCTGGTGGCGCGGGCGGCGCAGGATCTGCCCGCCTCTGTCGTGCTGCCGGAACTTGACGGGCGCACAACCAATGTCCGAGACGCGCAATCCTCGACAATCGATTCCGTGCTGGAGGCGCTTGACCAGCGCGGCCGCACGCTGGAGCGCGCCGCCGATGAGGTGCTGGCGCGCGATCCGCCGATCCAGACCGCCTACAACCCGATCACCAGCGCCGAGGCCGTGATCCGCTATGCGGGCAGTTTCGTGCCTTCCTGGGCGGGGGCGATCGCGATCGACCTTCTGCCCGCCGTTCTCGTCTTCGTTCTGGCGGTGACGCAGGCCGCGATCCGTTCGGGCCGCGACGGTCTGCCGATCGAGGAGACTCTGACGCTTGCCGATTTGAAAGCGGCGCTCAACGCGATGCGCGACGTCGAGCAGACGATGGGCGGGGCCGATGCCGAGATCCGCAAGCGGGTGTCCGGGCTTTCCGAGACCGAGCTGCCCGACGCACCCGACGCGCCGCCCCGCGCCACCGAGAGCTGAGTGATGCGCCTGTCGTTTCCGAAGCTTGCGCATCTTGATATCCGGCGCGGGCTGATGATGGTTCTGTGGCTTCAGGTCGCGATTGCCGCGGTGATGATCGCGGGTGATTGGCTGGGCCGCAATCCGCCCGGGGCGCCTTCATCCGTGCCTGGCATGAGCGACCCGGTCGCGCCGGGCGATCAACGCCGCCGCTTTGATCCCGACCGGCCCCTGCCGCGCCGGGATGCGCCTGCACTGCCGCCGGGGATCGATCTGCCTTCGACCTACCCAGACCGTCTCACCTTCGAGCGCAAGACTATCGAGGGTTTCGGAGAGGTGCTTCTCCTGAACGGCTCGATCGCGACGGGCGATGCGGATCGCCTCGCGAGCTATCTCGACGGGGCGTCGACTGAGGATCTCCCCGCGACCGTCGCGCTCAGCAGTCCCGGCGGGCAGGTGATCGAAGCGCTGGCCATCGGGCGCATGTTGCGCGAGGCAGGCAAGAACACCGCGATCCTTCCGGGCATGGCCTGCATGTCGGCTTGCCCCTATATCCTCGCCTCTGGTGAACAGCGTCGTGTCTCCCCCGAGGGCTATGTCGGGATGCACCAGCATTACTACGACGAGAACCTTTACATGCCCGCCTATTTCGCGGTGGAGGAAATCCAGCGCGGACAGGGGCGCACGATGGAATATCTGATCGACATGGGCGTCGATCCCGGCGTGATGATCTATTCGCTCACCACCCCGCCGGAAGACATCTACATCCTGCTGCCCGAGGAATTGCTCGACAGCCGCCTCGCGACTGAGATGCTCGACTAGACGCGGCTTAATCCGGCAGCGCGCCGCAGAAACCGCCGCTGGCCACCTGACCCGAGCCCAACGCGAAAGCGGGCGGGGCATGATAGGGGTTGTGCGGCGCGGCGAGCAGGTCGGCGGCGATCAGGGCGAGAAGGCCTGCGATTGCAATAAGGGCGGTGCTCTTGCGGGTCATGCGCGCGCCTCCAGCCCGAGGATCGGGCGCAGCCGAATGCCGAGGAAGGCGCCCGCGAATGCGGCCGCGAACCAGACCCAGCCGTGAAGGCTGCCGGTCGAGATGCCAGAGAAGAAGGCGCCGACGTTGCAGCCGAAGGCGAGCCGCGAGCTGTATCCCAACAGGAAGCCCGCCACGACAGTTGCGACCCAGGCGCGGGCGGGGTAGCGCGGAAGCGTCTGCGACAGACCGCCTTGCCGCCATGCCGCGACCCCGAAGGCCCCCGCAATCAGCCCGATATCGGTGAGCGAGGTGTAATCGGTCAGCAGGTTCTCGTGCAGTCGGGTGACCGATCCCGGCGCGCTCCAGAAGGCCGAGCCGGACAGATCGATACCCGCGCCCTGGACCCCTTTCGCGACCCAAAGCCCCAGCCCGTAGACCACGCCCCAGGGCTGGCCCGCGACGACCAGGTTGCCGATGGCGAGCGCGGCGAGCACGAGCGCCGCAATCACGTAGCGCCGGGGCAGGGCGCGCGATCCGGGCTTGCCGAGCGCGAAGGCCACGCCCGCGACGAGCGCGAGCAGAACCAGCGTCACCGCAAGCCCCGTCGTGCCGCGCAGGGTCAGGATCGGCAATGCGCCGAGCGAGGTCCACCAGATCAGACCGTAGGCGCCGAAGAAGCTGCCGATGGCGAAGAACGGAAGCGCCACCAGGCCGACCGGATTGCCCGAGCCCGCGTTGACCAGCGTCCCCGAGCCGCACCCCAGGACCACCTGCATCGCCGCGCCGAAGACGAAGGCGCCACCGACCATGGCCCAGCCGATCGGGGCCTGAGCGCCGGTCAGCTCACCCGGATGGCTCGACAGAAGCGGGATCGCCACGATGGACACCAGCGCAATTGCCAGAAGCTGTGCCAGAAGCCCCGCCGGTTCGCGCCGCAGGATCATCGCGCGCCACGGGCCGGCAAAGCCGAAGCGCAGCCCCTCGAGAGCAATGCCGAAGCCCAGACCGATGGCCAGCAGAAAGCCGTAACGCGCCCCGCCCAATAGCGTGAGCGCGCCAACCGCGACCAGCGCGGCGAGCACCAGCGCCGCCCGCCGAAGCGCCGTGGCGGATCCGCTGCTCGCCTCAAGAACCGTGCTCGTCATCTCAGCCCCCGGTCAACTGGTTGAGCAGGTTGCGCAGCAGGCCGGGTTGGTTCTCCATCGCGCCGTCAGTCGCTGAATATTCGACCATCGAACCGGGATAGAGCTTCACGTTCTCGATCCCCGCCAGCTCGGAGAGCGCGAACCATTCGGTCGCGGCCCAATGTCCGGTGTTGCAAAAGGAGACGACCTCTTCGCCATCCGCGATCCCGAGCTTGGCCTTCAGCGCCGCCGCATCGACCTGGCGGTCGATCACCGTCGCACCGGGGCGGAAGAATTGGGTATAGGGCAGGTTCTCGGCCCTTGGCAGCGTCCCGGGGCGGGCTGCAGCACCATGTGCGGATTTGCCCTTGTAGAAGGCGGGCGGTCGCGCATCGACCAGGACCGCGCGGCTCTTGCCGTCGACGATACCGCGCACCGCTGGCGTTTCCGCGGTCCAGCGATCGTCCCAGTTCAGCGACAGATCGGTGGGCATCAGGGTCTCGGTGGCGGTCGAGATCGGCAGCCCCGCATTCGCCCAGGCGGTCGTGCCGCCGTTGAGGATCGACAATTCGGTGAAACCCGTGCTTTTCAATGTCCAGTAGACCCGTGCCGCCGCGCCGAAATCGGTATCGGTATCGCCTTGCGCGATGATCACGATCGGGCGGTCGGTCTCGAGCCCGATTTGTTCGAAAGAGGCCTCGAGCTTGGCAAGTGGCGGCACTTGACCGGGATTGTTGTCGGGGCCGCGAAAGATCGAATAAGGCGCGTAGACGGCCCCCTCGACATGGCCCTTTTCATAGACCCCGACGCGGATATCGAGCAGCACCGGATCGAGATCCGCCAGCTCCGCGTTCAACTCGCTGGGGGTGACGAGCGGGCCGAGATGCGCGGCGGCGAGAGGGGCTGCACCAAGGAGGCTCGCGCCGACGAGCGTGGTGGCGGCGATGGTGGCGAGAAGGTTCATGGGTGACCTCGCGAGATGGAATTTTCTCCCAGATCGGGCGAAAATAACGCCAGATCAAGGGGCGGCGTCGTCGCTGATAATAGGGGTGGCGGGAAATCATTCCGATTTGCGTGGCGGCGATGGCAAGGCCGTCTTTCTCGCGCGCCTGTCGCGAACATCCGCCCCTGCACGCCGGGGCTAGGCGTGACGCTGTTCTTATTTGAGCAAAGTCGTGAGAGTTGCCTCCCGTGCCCGCCAGCTTGTCATTTTTCCGAAGGCTGCGTGGAATGCATGTGCGGAAAGGGTAATGCCAGAAAACGGCTCGGCCTGCGCCCTTCTTGTCGAAGCGGGCGGATCACCTTTGCGTGCTGGTGCGGCGCGTCCACCGTTTGCGCCTGATAGGCTCAGGTCTTGCCGCATGAGGCCTGATACAGGCGGCGCGGCGACCCGGCCTTCCGACGTGCGGGGAGATGAAGAGACCGCAGCCGGACGCCAAACGCCGTTTCGGAGCCACGCTGCAACGGTCATTCTGATATCGCGCGCCATTTCATCTAGGCAATTTCCACGATGGGTCTAAGCTCTCCATGACCGAAAGGAAGATGCCGATGACTCCGCTACCGCTTTCGCGCGCCTTCACCTTGATCGAACCCGGGCCGGTGGTTCTGGTGACGACCCATGACGGGGCGAGGGCCAACATCATGACCATCACCTGGACAATGGTCCGTGGCTTCGACGCCAGTTTCGCGCTCACGACCGGACCTTGGAACCACTCCTGGAACGCATTGTGCGAGGCCCGTGAATGCGTCCTCGCCATTCCCACCGCCGACATGATCGATACGGTCGTCGGCATCGGGATGTGTTCGGGCGCTGATACCGACAAGTTCGCGCGTTTCGATCTGACGCCCTTGCGCGCGCACCATGTCGGGGCGCCGCTGATCGGCGAGTGCCTCGCCAATATCGAATGTCGCGTCGAGGAGATCGTCGAACGGCTCGACCTTGTCTTGCTCAAGGGCGTCGCCGCCCATATCGACCCCGACCGGCAGGATAAACGCCTGCTTCATGCGGTCGGTGACGGGACCTTCACCGCAGATGGAGAGCGGTTCGACCGAAGCGAGGCCATGCGCGCCAAGCTCCCCGCCGGTCTGTAGGCGAAGGAGAGCCGAAGCCCTCTTTCGACCCGCTCCCGGCTTGCGCGCGCCCCAATTCGGACGTTCATCGGCAGGACATTGCTGCCTTTGATCCTGCCCGATCATATGGCCGGGTATGTGGTGCTATTCGGACAGTATCTGCGTTGACAGGCAAACCCGCGCGAACTCCCCGTGGAGATGCGCCAGAGCCGAGCGATGAATTTCCTCCGCGGACAGCGTTGGCCCATCATCAAAGCTGACATCGGCATTGGAGGTGAAAGCCGCGCACGCATCCGCGACGAGGCGCACCCTGTATCCCAGATTGGCGGCCATTCGGGTCGTGGTGGACACGCAATGCGGCGTCGTCAGGCCACAGATTGTCAGGGCATTTGCGCCAAGCTCCTTGAGATGGTCGTTCAAATTCGTCCCTATGAAAGCCGAATTGACACTTTTCTCGATGATGGTTTCGCCGGGCAAAGGCTGCACTTGCGCCTTGAACTCGGTTCCCGATCCGCTGAGCGGTGAGCCAGGCGTCGTACTGACATGTCGGACGTGAATGATTGGCGAACCTGAATCGCGCCATTTCTGAAGCAGGTCACGCGCGCGGTCTTCTGCTTGAGGATTGTTGCGTTCGCCCCAGACGGGATCTTCAAATCCGGCCTGAATGTCGATGAGAATCAATGCGTTCACTTTAAACCCTTCAGTGAGAAATGATCCACGCGAAGAGCTAACGCCTATGGGAAAGCAGACCCGTGAGCAAGTCGCGGCACTCGCTGCTCGCCTATGGGCTCGATCCGGCATCTCCCTGCGCCCGCGTGCAATGCTGGCAAACCTGGGCGCCAGCGTCGGGTTGGCGTTGCGGCTGCATGTCATCGGCAATGGGGGCCTCTATCGAGATCGCGTACTGTCCGGTCTTTTGCACGGGGCCGAGAAAGGCCGAGGGCTGGCGGCGCGCATTCATCGCCTCGATAATGGCGGTATTACTCAGCGTCTTCGGCAGGCTCACGGTCGACCGCCGGATGGCGCGCGAAGGGCTTTTTCTGCGCCGTCTTGATCCTCTCTCCAGTGCCTTCAGGTTTCGAGTCACCAACCCACGAGAGGGCGAAGCCGATCCCCTAGCCGCGAGGGGCGCGCTCTGCGGCATCACTACGCAAGGCCGTGCGGTTGCGTGGCCTGCGGAAAGGCTTACCATCGGCGCGGGACGACCGAAGGCCCGCGATGCAGGACACTGATTCCGAGACAGCTTATGCCGAAACCGCCGAGGCGGTGCTTGCGCGTCTATCCGTCCCGTTCCCGAACGGGCTGGCCGCGCAGGAGGCCGCCGAGCGCCTCGAACTCCACGGCCCGAACGCTTTGCGCCGTCAGAAGCCCCGAAGCGCGCTGCGCATCCTTGTGCACCAGTTTCAGGGCGTGATTGTCGCTCTGCTCGTTCTGGCGACGGTGTTCTCTCTCGTCATCAACGATATCGTCGAGGCGCTGGCGATCCTCGTCGTGCTGCTCCTGAATGGCGCGATCGGGTTTTTCACCGAGCTGCGCGCGACCCGCTCGATGGAGGCATTGTTCAGCATCGCGGAGGTCCGCACCCGCGTGCGCCGCGACGGGATGCTGATCGAAATCGACGCGCGCGATGTCGTGCCGGGCGATCTTGTCGTGCTCGAAGCGGGCGACGTGGTGACCGCCGATCTGCGGCTCGTCGAGGCCTCGGGGCTCTATTGCGACGAATCCGTTCTCACCGGCGAATCCCTTCCGGTGCTCAAGGGCACCGACCCGCTGCCATCCGACGCGGTGCTGGGGGACCGCACCAACATGGGGTTCAAGGGCGCGGCCGTCACGCGCGGGGCAGGGACGGGCGTGGTGGTTCGGACCGGCATGGAGACCGAGATCGGCAGGATCAGCCAGCTCGCGATGGAGGCCAGCACGGAGCCCACACCGCTCGAGCGACAATTGACGCGGCTCGGCCAGCGATTGGTCTGGCTGACGATTGTCCTTGCGGCCGCGATTATCGTCACAGGGCTGGCCCAGGGTCACCCGCTCACGGGGATGATCCAGACCGGGGTCGCCCTTGCCGTTGCCGCGATCCCCGAAGGCATCCCCGTCGTGGCCACGCTCTCGCTCGCGCGCGGGATGTGGCGCATGGTGCAGCGCAATGCGTTGATCAGCCGTCTTTCCTCGGTCGAGACGCTCGGGGCGACCACGCTGATCCTGACGGACAAGACCGGGACGCTGACCGAGAACCGGATGAGCGTGGTGCAACTGCTGCTCGATGGCGAAAGCGTGGATCTGGTCGGGACGGTCGCCGGTATCGAGCAAGACCGTCTTCGTTTGGCGTTGAAGATCGGCATACTGTGCAACAATGCCGAACTGGGCGGAAGCGATGATCGCCGGATCGGCGACCCGACCGAACTTGCGTTGCTGAGTGCCGCGCGGGAGGCGGGGCTCTCACTGGACGGCGCCGAGCCGCGCCTTGTCCAGCATGCTTTCGAGACCGATAGCCTGATGATGGCGACCGTCCATGCGCTGCCCGACGGCGGCGTGCTCTATGCGGTGAAGGGCGCTCCGGAGGCGGTGATCGAGTCTTGCTCCGAGGTGCTGGGGGCAGACGGCCCGCGACCTTTGAGCGCCGGAGCAAAAGAGAGCTGGATCGCGCGCAATGCGTCTGCCGCAGGTAAAGGACTGCGTGGGATCGGGCTTGCGATGAAGCGGTCGGACGGGACGCAGGACGCGCCCTATGAACGACTGACGCTGGTCGCGATCGCCTGTCTTGCAGATCCGTTGCGCAAGGACGTGCCGCCTGCGATCGCGGCCTGCCAGAGCGCGGGAATCCGGGTGATCATGCTGACCGGCGATCATGCCGAGACCGCCGCGCGCATCGCGAAAGATGCCGGGATCAGCGAGGATGGCGTGGTGGCGATCGAAGGACGCGAACTCGCAGGGATCGATCTGGAAGACGCCGGGGAAGAAACGCTCGACCGGCTCCGCAAGGCGAGCGTCTTCGCCCGCGTTGCTCCTGCGACGAAACTGGCGCTCGTCAGTTTCTACCAACGCGAGGGCGAGACCGTCGCGATGACGGGGGACGGGGTGAACGACGCGCCGGCGCTGAAGAAAGCCGATATCGGCATCGCGATGGGCCAGCGCGGCACGCAAGTGGCGCGAGAGGCGGCGCATATGGTCCTCAAGGACGACGATTTCGCGACCATCGTCGAGGCGGTGCGGCAGGGCAGGGTGATCTTCGGCAATATCCGCAAGTTCGTCGTCTACCTGATGTCGTGCAACCTCTCGGAGATCCTCGTGGTCGGGATCGCCGTGGGGGCGGGTCTTCCCGCGCCTCTCCTGCCGTTGCAGATCCTGTTTCTCAATCTCGTCACGGATGTCTTCCCCGCGCTTGCGCTCGGGATGGGGCGGGGCGACGGGCATGAGATGCGCCGCCCCCCGCGCGATCGCGCCGAACCGATCCTCGCGCGTCGGGAATGGGGGCGCATCGTCGCGCTTGGGGCCATCGTGACCCTCGCGACGATGCTGGCATTCGGGGGGGCGCTCTACGGATTGCGGCTCGAACCCGGTGCCGCCGTCACCGTGGCCTTCGTGACCCTCGCCCTGGGTCAGCTGTGGAATGTGTTCAACATGCGCGAAGCCGACACCCACGCGCTGCGCAATGACGTGACGCGCAATCGCTATGTCTGGGGGGCCCTCGGCCTGTGTCTCGTGCTTATCGCCGGAGCGCTGTGGCTGCCGGGGCTTTCGGACGTGCTTCAGTTGCCCTCTCCGGGTGCCGCGGGGTTGCTGCTTGCCGGGGCGATGAGCCTTCTCCCGCCGCTGCTGGGATTTCTCGTCGTGCGCGGGGTGAGTCGCGGGTAAATTCCGCCCTCCGCGTTGAGCCGCATCAATGCAGTGCCGCTTTCCATGGACTAAGCAAGGCCATGGCTTCCCCTGAAATGGGCGGTCAGTCGACTGGCATCACCTTGGGAGGAGGCGTGATGACTTGGGCGATTATCCAGAAGTCGGCCGCCGAACGCGCAGCGGCGACGCTGACCGATGAGGTCCGCGAGGCTTTTACCTGGGAGACCGCACGAGCGATGCTCGACGGCTTTCCCGATGGCGCGCTGAACATCGCTCACGAGGCGGTGGATCGGCATGTCGCCTCGGGCCACGGTGCTGATGAGGCGATCTTGTGGCTTGGCAAGGACGGCGAGCGGGAAAGCCTGAGCTATGGCGATCTCGCCACCCGGACCGCGCGCTTTGCCAATGTTCTGAAAAGCCACGGGCTGCAAGCCGGCGATCGGGTTTTCGGTCTCGCGGGGCGGGTGCCCGATCTCTACGTCGCGGCACTGGGCACGCTGAAGGCCGGGATGATCTTCTCGCCGCTCTTTTCCGCCTTCGGGCCCGAGCCGTTGCGCACCCGGCTCGAGATCGGCGAGGCCGATGCGCTGATCACCACCGCGTCGATCTATCGCCGCAAGATCGCGGCTTGGCGCGACGAGATCCCCTCGCTGAAGCTGGTGCTGATCATCGGGGACGAGGCGCCCGAGGATTGCGTCGCGCTCGGCCCTGCGATGGCGGCGGCCTCCGAGCGGTTCGAGACGGTTCGCACCCGGCCCGAAGACCCTGCGCTGTTCCATTTCACCTCCGGCACCACGGGGCGCCCGAAAGGCGCGGTCCATGTGCATGATGCGGTGGTGATGCACGCTGCCGCTGGCCGCTATGCGCTCGAACTGACGCCGGGCACGCGCTATTGGTGCAGTGCCGATCCGGGCTGGGTGACGGGCACCTCTTTCGGGATCATCTCGCCCTTGGTGAACCGGGTACGGATGGTCATCGACGAGGCGGATTTCGACCTCGAACGCTGGTACGGCCTTCTCGAGCGCGAGAAGATCGAGGTCTGGTACACGGCGCCGACCGCGATCCGCATGATGATGCGCGCAGGCAAGGAGGCTGCCGCGTCCCACGATTTCTCGCAGCTGCGCTTCATGGCCTCGGTCGGCGAGCCGCTGAACCCCGAAGCCGTGGTCTGGGGCAACGAGGTCTTCGGGCGGCCCTTCCACGACAACTGGTGGCAGACCGAGACCGGCGGGATCATGATCGCCAACACCCGCGCGATGGATGTGCATCCCGGCTCGATGGGAAGGCCCTTGCCGGGGATCGAGGCGGGCATCGTCGCGCGTGTCGATGATGGGCTGCGTGAATGCCCGCCCGGCGAGATCGGCGAGCTGGCGCTGCGTCCGGGCTGGCCCTCGATGATGCGCGCCTATCTGCATGAAGAAGCGCGCTACAAGAAGTGCTTCGTCGATGGGTGGTATCTCTCGGGCGATCTCGCGATGCGCGACCGTGAAGGGTATTTCTGGTTCGTCGGGCGCGCCGACGATCTGATCAAGTCCTCGGGCCACCTCATCGGTCCCTTCGAGGTCGAAAGCGCGCTGATCGAGCACCCGGCGGTGGCCGAGGCTGCCGTGATCGGGTTGCCCGACGAGACCGCGGGCGAGGTGGTGAAAGCTTACGTCGCGCTCAATCCTGGCTTCGAGCCCTCCGAAGATCTCGAACGCGACATCCGCGGGCTTGCGCGCAAGAAGCTTGGCGCGGCGGTCGCTCCGCGCGAGGTGGTGTTCCGAAAGACCCTGCCCAAGACCCGCTCGGGCAAGATCATGCGCCGGCTATTGAAGGCGCGCGAGCTGGGCCTGCCGGAGGGTGATATTTCGACGCTGGAGAGTGACGAGACATGAGTGCCGACAAACCGCATCTGACCCACGATCACATCCGCGAGTTGCTCACGGCGATGATCCGCATCCGTCATTTCGAGGATAAATGCGCCGAGCTCTACACGCAGGAAAAGATCCGTGGCTTCCTGCATCTTTATGACGGCGAGGAGGCGGTGGCCTCGGGCGTGATCCCGCGCCTTGGCCCCGATGACCGCATCGTCGCCACCTATCGCGAGCATGGCCATGCGCTGGTGCGCGGCGTGCCGATGGAGCGCGTGATGGCCGAGATGTATGGCAAGGCCACGGGCGCTTCGGGCGGGCGGGGCGGCTCGATGCATATCTTCGACGCCGAGCGCAATTTCTATGGCGGCAACGCGATCGTGGGCGGCGGGCTGCCGCTGGCGGTGGGGCTTGCGCTGCGCGACCGGATGATGGGCGCGCCGAATGTCACCGCCTGTTTCTTCGGTGAGGGCGCGGTGGCCGAGGGCGAGTTCCACGAGTCGATGAACCTCGCGCAGCTCTGGTCGCTGCCGGTCCTGTTTGTGTGCGAGAACAATGGTTATGCGATGGGCTCGGCCCTGGCGCGCACCGAGTCCGAGACCGATATTCGGCGCAAGGCGGCCGCCTATGGCACGGTGACCGAGCAGGTGGACGGGATGGATGTGGTCGCGGTCGAGGCGGCCACGCGCCGCGCGCTCGCCGCGATCCGCGAGACCGGCAAACCCTATTTCCTCGAATGCCTGACCTATCGTTTTCGCGCGCATTCGATGTTCGACGCCCAGCTCTACCGCGACAAGGAAGAGGTGGCCGAGTGGCGCGAGAAAGGGCCGATCGTTCGGTTCCAGTCCTGGCTTTATGAGACAGGGCTGATGCATCCCGAAGAGGTCGCGCAGATCGAAGCAGGCGTCGAGGATGAGATCGCCGCCGCTGTCGCCTATGCCGAGGCGAGCGAATGGGAACCTCTCGAGACGCTCACCCGCCACGTCATGGCCGACGACCGCCCCGCGCCGCCCGCGCCGCCCGAACAGGGCGCCGAGACCGTCGAGATGACCTATCGCGAGGCGGTCAAACAGGCCATCCGCGACGCGATGATCCGCGACGAACGGGTCTTCCTGATGGGCGAGGATGTGGGGGCCTATGGCGGCTGCTACGCGGTCTCGAAAGGGCTGATGAACGAATTCGGTGAAGATCGTATCCGCGATACGCCGCTGTCCGAGTCCGGCTTCACCGGGGCCGGGATCGGTGCGGCCGCGGCGGGGATGCGGCCCATCGTCGAGGTGATGACGGTGAACTTCTCGCTGCTCGCGCTCGATCAGATCATGAACACCGCCGCCACGATCCGGCATATGTCGGGCGGGCAGTTCGGCGCGCCCTTGGTGATCCGTCTCGCGACCGGTGCGGGCAAGCAACTGGCCGCGCAGCATTCCCATTCGCTCGAAGGGTGGTATGCGCATATTCCGGGGTTGCGGGTGCTGGCGCCGGCCACGCTCGAAGATGCGCGCGGGATGCTCTGGACTGCGATTGAGGATCCCGACCCGGTGCTGATCTTCGAGAATGTCATGCTCTACAACATGACCGGTCAGATCGCCACGAATGCGGGGCCGGTCGATATCGACAAAGCCGCGATCCGGCGCGCGGGCAAGGATATCAGCCTCATCACCTATGGCGGTTCGCTTTGGAAGACGCTCGAGGCGGCGGAGGCGCTGGCGGGCGAGGGGATCGAGTCCGAAGTGATCGACCTGCGCTCTCTGCGCCCGCTCGATGATGCGACGATCATGGCCTCGCTTGCGCGCACGCGCCGCGCGGTGATCGTGGACGAAGGCTGGCGGTCGGGCTCGCTGTCTGCCGAGATCGCGGCCCGGATCGGTGAGCAAGCCTTCTGGCATCTCGATGCGCCGGTGGGGCGGGTGTGTTCGGTCGAGGTGCCGATCCCTTATCCCAAGCATCTCGAGGATGCCTCCGTGCCGCAGGTGCCAGCGATCGTCGCCGCCGCCAAGGCGGCGCTCGGGAAAGGGTGAGGCGCGATGGCGGTCTTCAAGATGCCCTCGCTCGGCGCGGATATGGAGGCGGGCACGCTGGTCGAATGGCTGGTGAAACCCGGAGACCCGGTTCAGCACGGCGATATCGTCGCCGTGGTCGAGACCCAGAAAGGCGCGATCGAGATCGAGATTTTCGAGGATGGCGTAGTCGAAAAACTGGTGGCCGAACTCGGGCAGAGCCTGCCCGTGGGCGCGCCGCTCGCGATTATCCGTGCGCCGGGAGAGACGCGGGAAGAACCTTCGGACGTCGCGGCGCCAGTTGCGCCGCAGGCCGGTGCGGAAGCGATTTCACCCGTTGCAAAGCCGGTGCCCCCAGTCGTTCCAACCGCCGCCGCGCCGACAGGGACCCCCGCATCTCCTGCCGCGAAGAGGCGCGCTGCGGAACTGGGGATCGCACTGGAAAGCCTCACCGGCAGCGGCCCGGGCGGCGCGATCGTTCTGGCGGATGTCGAGGCGGTCGCGCGCGCTGCGCAACCGAGCCCGAAGCCCGAGCGCGGCGCCTATCTCGCCGAGATGCGCAAGGCGATCGCCGCCGCGATGGCCCGGTCCAAACGCGAAATACCGCATTATTACGTCACCCACACGGTCGATCTCACCGCTGCGACCGACTGGCTGAGCGCCACCAATGCGGACCGCCCTCCGGAGGAACGGCTCCTGATGGGCGCGCTCCTCATGAAGGCCGTGGCGCTGGCGGCGCGCGAGGAAAAGGCAGTGAACGGCCATTATGGGGCGGATGGGTTCATACCCTCTGCGGCAATCCATCTCGGCCTCGCCATCGCGCTTCGGGGTGGTGGCCTCGTCGCTCCCGCGATCCTCGACGCCGACCAGAAGAGCCTGCGTGAGCTGATGGAGGCGATGCGCGATCTCACCATGCGCGCCCGTGCCGGGAGGCTCAAGAGCTCGGAGATGAGCATGGCGACGCTCACCTTCTCCGCGCTTGGCGAAAGCGGGGTCGAGGCGATGGCGGGGATCATCGTGCCGCCGCAGGTCGCCATCGTCACCGCAGGTGCACCGGGTGCCCAGCCGCTGGTGCGCGACGGACAGGTGATCGCCGCGCAGGCCGTGACGCTAACGCTTGCGGCGGACCACCGCGTGAGCGACGGGCGACTGGGCTCGAAATTCCTGACCGCGCTCGACGCGAAGCTGCAAACACCGGAGGAGTTATGACCGAAGACGAAATCCGTCGCGCCTATATCGAGGAGCTCGTGCGTGTCGCCCCCGATCTCGATCCCGCCGAGATCGCGGGTTCGGACCATCTTCAGGACGATCTCGAGCTCGACTCGATGGATATCCTGAACCTGGTGATTGCACTCAGCAAACGTTTCGGTGTCGCGATTGCCGAAGCGGACTATCCCCGGATCGCCACCCCCGACCTTGCCGCGGCATTCCTCGCGAAGCGGGTTTGAAGGGCGGAAGGCTCAGTTCCGACATCCGGCGTCTGTTGGGGGCCATGTAGGGTTGTCGCGACAGGCGCGCCCATAGGAATTCAGAGAGTCGCCGAACGGGCCCGCGATGACACATCGTCCGATGCCGTTCCGAAGATCGAGCTGTGTTCGCACCCTGCCGCGATCAGCCTGCCGCGGCAGCGGCAATGCGCCGATATCCCGCCTGACCGTGGTAGAACCCGTTGGAGAACGAAATCCCGTCGCAAATCTGGCGCAGCATGCTCTCCGCCTCGGTCAAGCTGCGGGTGCCATCCAGAACGTCGCGGAACGCCGTGGCCACCGCCACCATATCCACTGCCTGAGGCATCAGCCGCAAATGGGTGACGCCGTTCTCGATCATCTGTCCGGCTTCGGGCAACAGGTCGATGTAGCTTTCTGACTGGGTCTGGATGCCGTTCACGCGAAGGATCGGGCGGTCATCAGTGGTGCGCAAGGGCATGCCGTCCGCATCCTCTTCGCACACGAACTGGCAGTTGTCCTTGGTCCGGCCATGGGCGCGCGCATGATAGCATCTTGCGGACACCGCAAGCGAAGCACGGCCAAACACCTGCACCTCCACCCCGAGCCCAAGCTCGCGTGCCGCCGCAGCGGCCGCAGCAATCGCCGGGGCAGGCATTTCGGTCGGCAGGCAGACATGCGTCGCGCCCCGGCCCGCCATCCAGGCGATGGTCGCTTCATTATAGGCGTTCATGAACGGGCCGATGCGGTGCGGGCGCTTGCCTCGTGCAAACAGGCCCGCTGCGTTGTTGATCTCGATCTCGGGCGCTTCCATGGCGGCCAGATCGGCTGTGGCCTTGCGTTCGCGCTTCAACATCACCTCGGCCAGCGAAGACAGGATCACCGTCTTGCCACCGCGTTCCAGCCGTTCGATCGTGGCAGGCAGATCGGCCTCGTGAAACGGCGCGCGCTTCGAGCAGATGACCTCGCCCAGATAGACCTCGTCAATCGGCGCCTCGTCGGCGACACGAGCGTAGAAGTCGCGCCGCGTCTGGGTGGACCAGTGATAGGCGATGGGTCCAAGGGTCAATTTCGTCATATCGTTTACCGCCATTTCTTTGTCTCGAACGCGCCCTGGGTCTGTTTCTGGCCCTCGGTCAGGGCGACCAGATCGGCGATATTCGCCTTTCGACCCGCGCGGATGTCATCAACGGCCTGCCGGAAGGCCGACACCACACCTCGGACATAACTCTTCGAGCGCTGGCGTCCCTCGATCTTGAAGGCGTGAACGCCGGCGTCGATCAGGTCGGGAAGCAGCCGGGAAAGGTTCAGGCTGATCGGCTCCTCGAAGGCATAATATGGCTCGGAGCGGTGCGGCGCCGTGTAGCGCCCCTTGCAGATTGTCGGGTAGCCTGCCTTTTCGTCGGCCCCGAAGCAGTCGATGGTGAACCCCGCGAGTTGCGAGGACATCGAGCCATCCGCGTGGCGCTTGTATTCGACGTCCGAGGCCGGAGAGCACACCCCGTCCATGTTGGTCGATTGCCCGGTGAGGTAGTTTGTCAGGCTGCACCGCCCTTCGACCATCAGCCCGTGATTGCCGAAGATGAAGGTCTCTATCTCACAGGGGATTTCCTTGCGGATTTCGCGGATCTCGGGGATCGTCAGGATGCGCGGCAGCACGACGCGCTTCACGTCGAAATTCTCGCAATAATACCGGATCGCCTCGGGACTGGAGGCGGCAGCCTGAACTGACAGGTGCAGACGGACACCGGGATGGGTGCGCGCGATGTAGTCGGCCACGCCCGTATCCGCGACGATGAAGGCATCGACCCCAAGCCGCGCGCCTGTATCGGCTGCCTTTCGCCACAGATCGACCTTGCCCGCAGGCGGGTAGGTGTTCAAAGCCAGTAAAACCTTGGTGCCCTTCTCATGCGCGTAGGCGACCGAAGCGGCCAGTTCGTCCGGAGTGAAATTCAGCCCCGGAAAGTTGCGGGCGTTGGTGGCATCCTGAAAGCCGCAATACACCGCATCGGCGCCGGCATCGACGGCGGTGCGCAGGGCGGCAGGCGTGCCGGCCGGGCAGATCAGTTCGGCGAGGCTCATGGGACGAGAGGTCCTTTCTTCACGTTGGATAGGCGCGGCGTAGTCTTGCCAGAATGGCGCGGCCAGCAGGGCCGAACATCTCGGCGGTTTCCTCGGCGATCGACCCATCGACATCGTCGAGTGCGTTGCGAAGCCGCACGACGGCTTCGGTGTCGCCCGTGACCTCCAGATCGCGGGAGAAGAACGCGGCATCTCCGTCCTCTTCGGAGTCGATCAACTCCAGAAGCAGCATGAACTTCCCTCGAATTGTGGCCCCCGCTTCGGGCGCCGCATTGCGCGGAACGGCCCGGAACACCAGCGCTTGCGGATCTGGTCGCAGGTGCAGGGCAAAGGGCAATTCCACCGGATCGATCACGAAGTCGGTCCCCTGATGTGGACCGAGCCGCGAGAAAAGAGACGGGTGCTGTTTGGCGACACGCTTGACCACCCGGGTCAGGACGGGTTGCACGATCACGCAAGAGAGGCGAGCGAGCACGGACGTGCCCGGGTCGGCGGCGCGGGGGAGTGTATCGTCGCCCGTACTCATGGCTGGGGCTTTCGGGTTGCGCGCGCAGGCGATCCGAGCCGGGACGGCCGGGCGAAAATGACGGAAGGGAGTGAGTGGATCATCGTCTTGCCGTTTCTTGTCCGAGCGAGTGCATGGCTGCCTCGATCCGTGAAAAGAGCCCCTCGTTTTCGAGGCTGCTGCGTTCGTCGAGATCTTCCGCGAGCGGCTGTCATGGCGTGGCGTCCGAGATTGCGGATTCTCTCGGGAATTGGTATTTGAGTTACGCATTACACCTGCTCAATGCGCATTGTAAATACCAAACCACGGAGCTGCCTTTGCGTCTCACCTCCTTCACCGACTTCGGACTGCGCGTCCTCATGCGGATGGCCGGCACCCCTGATCGACCGTTCACCGCCGCGGAGCTGGCGGAAGAGTTCCGTATTTCACGAAATCATCTGGCAAAGGTGATCTCGTCGCTGTCGGCTGCAGGCTATCTCGAAACGCGGCGCGGCGGCGGCGGCGGTGCGGTGCTCGCGCGGCGGCCCGAGGAGATCCTTCTGGGCGACGTCGTTGCCTATCTCGAGGCAGATCAGGCGCTGGTCGAGTGTTTCCTGCCCGGTGGCGCCGCCTGCACATTGACGCCGCACTGTCGCCTCAAGGCGCGCTTGGCCGCTGCCGAGGCTGCCTTCATCGCTGATCTCAACCGCAGTTCGCTTGCGGATTGCATCTATCCCCCGGTCAAGGTCTGACGGTCCGCCGACGCTCGTCGGTGCAGATACAGACGAGGGTGAGGATCGCGCCGACCGTTTCGAGGAAAGCCTGTCCGAGCGCAGCGGCATGTCAGATCGGGCGTGCAAGGCGTGGTACGTGCGGCGCGGTGACGAAGGTCAGCGCGGTCGTGCCGACGCTCGAGACGATTGCTCCCGAGATATCGGCTCGGCCCTCATGGCGCTCGCCTGTGCCGATGACGCGCCCGGTCGCAAAGCAGAGGGTGAGGCCGACGGAAACGTTTGTCACCGACCCAAGACGCCAGTTCAGGAGACCCGCGAAGATACCACCAGCACGGGCCCGACACGTGCGCCTGCACCGGCGACCAGCGAAGATCACACCAAGGCGCGCGAAACTCCTTCACCTTCCCGGAAGGTTGCGGAAAGACCCGCAAACTCCGCAGGTGAGCGGATCGTCGCGCCGTTCCCTTGCGCCGCTCGCGCGCCGTTCGAGGATATCGCACAGCCGTGCGGCCATCAGCATCGCCCCCCGAAGCTCAGCCGATAGGCGTTGCGAACCTCGGATAGCGCCACCGGGCCAAACGCCAACGTCCGCGCACCCTCCGGCTGACCTGTGAAAATGATCGACAGGTCCAGGACGATCATCAGAGAGCCGGTGAGGGGGACGGCGGGGAAGACATTGCCAGAAGCGTGGGGGCAGGTCTCCATGGCGACGCAGTTCAATGCGCCGCTCCGATACAAGCGGTGCGAGGCCGCTCTGAAAAGAACAAGAAAAAAGGTATGAAGCTACCCTGCCGAGGGGCGGTTACGCTTGCGGAAGGGCCTGATCCGATGATTGGTCCGGATTGGGGAATAATGCTCGAAAGGCTCTCGGTCGGATTTTCACAGATCACGCGGGGACCAGAACGAGAGAGGACGCACGTGACCGTCGGCCCCGGGACATTGCAAAGCGCACTCGGTAACGTGGTCCGGCGTCTCGAAGAGCGTCTCTACGCGCCGCTGCTGCCATGCGTGACCGGCAATGCAGCGCTTGCCGATGACGGCGCGTGATTTGCCCAAGGCCTATAGAAGGGCAAGAATTCGGTGCGGATCAGTCTGGGGCTAGGGAAGTGCGTGGCGGCACCCTTGGCTGTTTCAAAACCCATGGTAGTCCGCAGACGCCGCGCGGCCGTCCCTGGTAAATAGGGTTCGCATCATTTGCGTTTGACGCCCGCCGAAGACGGCTGCGGCCTCAATCCTCGCGCATCGAGCGGTGCACCTGATCGGCGACCGGCTTGAGCAGGTAGGAGATCGCGGTGCGTTCGCCGGTCTGGAAAAAGACCTCGACCGGCATGCCCGGCATCAGCTTGCGGCCATCGGGCAGCTGCGCCGCTTCGGTCATCGCGACTGTGCAGAGGTAGTAGCTTGCGCCGGATTCGTCCTTGGTGGCCGAGGCGGCCACGACGCGCACCATCCCCGCGACTTCGGGGGTCGTGCGCTGGTTGAAGGCGGAGAAGCGCAGGCGGACCGCCTGACCGGGCATGACCTGATCGATGTCGGTGATCGGCAGGCGCGCCTCGACCATCAGCTCGCCATCGGGCACGATCGCCATCACCCGCTCGCCCGGCGCGATCACGCCGTTGACGGTATGCACGCCCAGCTCGTTGATCACGCCCGCGATCGGAGCGCGGATCTCGGTGCGCGAGAGCCGGTCGCGCGCGGCCACGGCGCGTTCGTGCAGCTCGGCCAGTTGCGCGTCGATGTCGCGCAGTTCCTTTTGCGCCGCGGTGCGGGCTTGATGGTCAAGCTCGAGAATGCGCAGGTTGGACTCGCTGATCTGCCCCTTCACGCGGGCGATATTCGCTTCGATCTCGCCCGCCACCCCGTCAAGCCGCGCCATGTCGCGCTCGACCTCGGTGATCGCGCCCTGTTCGGTCAGGCCTTTCTTCAACAGTTTGGACAGGCGGGTGTGATCCTCGCCGCGCAGCTTGCGCTCGATGCCGTTCGAATGGCTCTGAGCTTCCAGCGCACGGATTTCATCATCGAACTGGTCGATCTGGGACAGCAGCTGATCGCGCCGCAGGGCCTGCATCGAGCGGTCATGGAGCAGCAGCCGACGCTCGCCCTCGGCGATCGCAGCGGTCTCGGGGCTGGTTCCGAAGCCAGCGGGAAAAACGATGTCCTCAGTGCTGTCGCGCACCGCGATCAGCCGCGCCTTGCGGCCGGCGAGCTCGCGGATCTGGGTCTCCACGATGCCGAGTTCGGATTTCAGCTGCGTATCGTCGAGGCGCAGTACCACATCGCCCGCCTGAACCCGATCACCATTGTCGACGCGGATCTCGTGAATCACCCCGCCATCTGGATGCTGGACCACCTTGAGCTGGGATTTCACCGCGACCTGTCCATGCGCGATTACCGCGCCGGAGAGTTTCGCCTGCGCCGCCCAGCCGCCGCCGACGAGGATCAGAGCCCCGAGGAATACGGTCGCGAAAAGGATCCGGGCGCGGATCGAGAAGAGTTGCGTCTCTGCGGTATCAACCTTGGTCATCGATTTATCCCCCCACAGGATGTCGGTTCAGGTGTTAAGCGCTGTCTTCGGTGTCGAAGACGAAGCAGGTTTCGTCGAGCTCGTGATGCCCATCGAGTTCGATTTCGAAGTCGAAATAGTCCTCGTCATCCTCGTCGAGGCTGAACTTGGCTTTCACGATGGTGAATTCCTGCGCGTCCTCCTCGTCGAATTCGAAGGCGATGAAGACCCCGCCACGGGCTTCTGCGACCTCGCCGGCGCGGCCCGCGAAGAACATGCGCAAATCGCCATAGCCTTCGCCTGCGGGGTCGATCTCCGAGAAGTCGATCCGGTCGCCGGGTTCGAAATCGGTGATCCGGTCATGGCCCTGGCCGTTGTTCTGGACCGCGGCGACGGTGTTGAAGACGAAAAGATCCTCTCCCGCGCCGCCGGTGAAGGCGTTGCAGCTGTCGCTCGCCACGATCACGTCGTCACCCGTCCCGGCCATGACGTTCTCGATGTTCGAGATCGTGGCCTGCGCCCCGCCGATCGACAGCGTGCCTGCCATAAGATCGACGCGCGCACCTTCAGCGATCCGGCTAAGATCGAGCGTGTCGCAATCGGCGCCGCCATCGTAGCTGTCGCCCTCGCATTCCTCGGCAGCGGCGAGCGTGATCCGGTCCGCACCATCGTCGCCCGAGACGGTGTCCGCCCCTTCGCCGCCGTCAAGCAAGTCATCCCCGTCGCCGCCGCGAAGCAGATCGGCCCCGGTGCCGCCAAAGAGGCTGTCCGCCCCGGCGCCGCCGTCGAGATAGTCATTGCCCGCCTCGCCATGCAGCGCGTCATCGCCCGCGCCGCCAAAGACGAGATCGTCGCCCTCGCCGGCAAAGACGATATCATTGCCGGTTCCGCCATAGATCACATCGGCTCCGAGGCCGCCGATCAGCACGTCATCGCCCGCACCGCCGTCGAGCACGTCATCGCCTTCGCGCCCGTAGAGAATGTCGCGACCCTCAAAACCTCGGATCGCATCGCGGTCCGGTGTGCCGACAAGGAGATCGTCCTCCGGCGTGCCCACGATATCGTGGAAATTGGGTGGCAGGATTTCTACCATTGCGGTCTGTTCGACGGCATATTCGCCATCCGTGACGAGATAGGTGATCTGCGCCTCGCCCTCGAAGCCCTGATCGGGCTTGAAGAGCCAAGCGCCCTCGGCGTGGGCAATCAGTTCGCCACCCTCCGCGCGCATCGACAGGATCGAGAGCGGGTCGCCGTCGGGATCGGTGACCCCGGTCAGTAGAACGGCAGCGAGAATGAAGAAGCTCTCGTCGCGCCAGCCAGGCGACAGGCGCAGCGGCGATTTCGCTTCGGGGGCGCGGTTGCCTTGGGTGTCGGGCGCATTCGGACCCTCCGACGCAGACGGAGTGGAGGCATTTCCCTCGGGTCCTTTTTGCGACTTGCGCGCGGCGTCGCTGCGCGACGAGGTGAAGACCGGCAATTTCGGAAGGTCAAATTCCGCCAACTCGATGGAATCGGGAAAGAACAGCGTATCCTCGCCTGCCTCGATCGCAGGTGCGCGCGTGGCATGCCAGCGCTGAGGCGACAGCGCGAAGGGCGCAGGCTTGACGCCGGGAAAGAGGATCACGTTGTCGGGCAGGGCCTCATACACATCTTCCTCGCCCTCGGCATCCCGGGAGGGAGGCATTTCAGGAATGTGACGGTAGACTGCGCTCTCGCCTGGACTGGCCGGGGCGTCGGGCTCATGGGGTGGGGTCCCGGAATGAGCCTCGACGCCCTCGGCCTTCGCGCCCTCGGGCACGAACAGTTTGCTTGCAACCACTCCCCAGGCAAGTGCAAGCAAGCCAATCGCGGCGCGACCCGTCCAGACGCGCCGGTCTTCGCCCGTGCGATATTTCTGGTGCGGAGCGGTGGCCGCTTCGTCGTCCGGAATGCCGAGTTCGAGAGCGTCGCGGTCCATGGTTCACCCCACCGCCTGTTCGCGCGTATCAAGCACCGGGGCAGGGGTGGCGCGCGATTTGGATTTGGCTTTCGGCAACGGCTTGGTCGCCACGGAGCGATTCACGATTTCGTCCTTGGGACCGAAGGCCACGAGCCTGCCGCCCTGCACGAAGCCCACCAGGTTCACCGCCTCGAGCGCTTTCGGACGATGCGCGATCACCACCACGATCCCGCCACGGGCGCGCACCGAGGCGATGGCCTTGCTCAGCGCCGCTTCACCCTCGGCGTCGAGGTTGGAATTGGGTTCGTCGAGCACCACGAGGAACGGATTGCCGAACAGCGCGCGGGCGAGACCCACCCGCTGGCGCTGGCCGGCCGAGAGGGATTTGCCGAAGGGGCCAAGCTGCGTCTGGTAGCCATCGGGCAGGTGGATGATCGTCTGATGCGCCCCCGCCGCCTTCGCCGCCGCGACGATGTCTTCATGAGTTGCGTCCGGGGCGAAGCGCGCGATGTTCTGGGCAACGGTGCCCTCCATCAACGAGACCTCTTGCGGCAGGTATCCGATATGCCTGCCCAGATGATCGGGGTGCCATTGGTCGAGCGCCGCTCCGTCGAAGCGCACATGTCCGCGCAGAAGCGGCCAGACCCCGACGAGCCCCTTGGCCAGCGTGGTCTTGCCCGAGCCGCTCGGCCCGATCAGGCCAAGTCCGTCGCCCGCCTTCAGATCGAAGCTCACATCGCCCAGCAGGACGGCGCCAGAGCCCGGTGCGACGACCGTCATCCCCTCGACCGAGAAGTTCTCGACCGGGGCGGGCAGTTCGACCATCTCGCCATCGTCCTCGATGGTAGCCAGCGTGTCGCGCAGCCGCATGTGGCTGCGCCGCGCGGCGACAAAGCCTTTCCAGTTGCCGATCGCCATCTCGACCGGCGCGAGCGCGCGCGAGGCGGCAACCGAACAGGCGATGATCGCGCCAGGCGAGAGCTCTCCCACGATCGTGAGATAGGCGCCGAGGCCCAGAAGCGCCGATTGCAGCATCATCCGGGTGACCTTCGACAGCCCGCTGAGCGTGCCGGTGATGTCGCTGGTGCGCGCGTGCAGGCGCAGGTGCTCGGCATTGGCGGTGTCGAACCGTTCGACAGCGCGGCGCCCGAAGCCCATCGCATGCAGCACATCGGCATTGCGCGTGTTGGTGTCGGCGATCATCGCACGGGTGACGGAGGCCTTTTGCAGATCGCGTCCCGAGCGGCGCGACAGGATCTCGGTGATGACCGTCAGCGTGATCAGCACGCAGGCGCCGCCGATGGTCATCAGGCCCAGAAGCGGGTGCAGAATATAAACGAAACCGAGAAAGAGCGGCATCCAGGGCAGGTCCAGAAGCGCGATTGCGCCCGCGCCCGAGACGAAGCTGCGGATCGTGTCGACGTCGCGGCCACGCTCGAGCGCCTCGGAGGTGGAATAGCCAAAGCGCGGCATTTCGATCGCGACGCGATGGGCGAGGGGGGCCAGACGGTTGTCGATCCGCGCGCCGACCCGCACGAGGATCTGATTGCGCAGCACGTCGAACAGGCCCTGGAACAGGTAGAGCGCGATCGCCAGAACCGAGAGCGCCAGCAGCGTTGGAACCGACCCGCTGGTCAGCGCCCGGTCGTAGATCTGAAGCATGTAGAACGAGCCTGTCAGGGCCAGAAGGCTGATGACGAAGGACAGGCCCAGAAGAAAGGCGATCAGCCCGCGATAGCGGCCGAGGCGCTCGGAGACCGCCTCTTCGCTGGCCTGGAAACGGCGACGCTTGTTGCTCATGTGATCCTCCCACCAAGATCTTGAGACTTGAAAAAACTGTGCCCGGCGATTTCCACCGCCGGGCGTCACTCGTTAGTTCACCCCGTTGAAATCAGAGGCGTCGAGCGTGTGACGGCCCGAGAGGTCGAGCTCGAAATCAGCCTCGAGATCGTCATCGACATTGCCCGCGATGATCGTGTGCTCGCCGTCGTCGCGCATCTCGTAAGAGATCCGCAGCTCGCCCGCCGCGCTGAAATCGCCCGCCGCGAAGAGCACGAAGGATTGCGCCCCGGCCGTGCCCTGATCGGCGTCGATCCCGCTCAGGTCGATCTTGTCGCCCGGTGCGAAGCCGTCGATCCGGTCGCCATCGGCATCGGAGACCGAGGCGAAGACGAAGGTGTCGTGGCCGCCGCCGCCATCCATCACGTTGACCGATCCGTTCGCGATGATCGTGTCGTCGCCGCTGCCGGTGATGACATTCTCGAAGCTGTAGATCTGGTCGGCGGTCTCGCCGATCATCACCTGGCCGTGGCCGTTGGTGCCCTGGCCCAGATCGACCTCCACCGATTGCGAGATCGCGGCATAGTCCAGCGTGTCGGAGCCTTCGCCGCCCCAGTAGCTGTCGCGCCCGTCCTCTTCGGTCGCGATGACCATGTCGTCGCCCGCATCGGCAAAGACCATGTCGTCGCCCTTTCCGGCTTCGATCACGTCATTGCCCTCGCCGCCGAAGATCCGATCCGCGCCCCCGTCGCCGAAGATCATGTCATCGCCTTCATTGCCAAGCGCGTTATCGGCGCCGCCCCCGGCGAAGATGATGTCGTTGCCGGCCGCGCCGATGAAGGTCTCGTTGGTGTCGTCGCCCACGAGCACCAGCCCCTCGGGCATCGCGCTCTCGTCCTCATCGGGGCTGTCGGGATCGGTGCCGTCCTGCGCGCTGCCATGGCGCGCATCGACCAGCACGTCCTGCGAACGCTCGCCGCCCACGAGGACGTTGTCGCCGCCGCCGCCCCGGAAGACGATCCGGTGATCGGAGGTCAGCTGGGAGATGTCCACGGTGTCGTCGCCATCATCGCCGTTCACGGTGATCGTCGAGTAGTTCAGGCTGGTGCCCGAGAAGTCACCGACAACCGAGACATTGTCGCCGAAGAACCCGCCAGTATTGCCGCCATCGGGCACGCCATTGCCGTTGTCGGCGGTCACGTCGAGCGTGTTGATGGTGATTTCCTCGATATTGGCCAGTTCGGCGATCACGTCTCCGTTGCGCGTGATGACGATCTCGGCGGCCGCGTTCTGCACGGTCAGGTTCGCCGCGATTGCCGCCGCGACCGTGTAGATCACGAAGGTCTCGCGCGAGTTGTTGCCCGTCACGATGAACCGGTCGCCCGCGGCGCCATTGGCCCCGCCATCGACGAAGTAGCGCCCGTCGGGCCGTGCCGGATTAAAGAAGTTGCCATTGGTCACGTTCCAGACAATCGAGTCATTGCCCGCGCCACCAGTGATCGTGTCATTGCCCTCGCGGCCATAGATCGTCGTGTCGTTGGCGGCCGCGCTCAGGTCGATCACCTCATCCGTGGCATCGCCCGTGACGATGTCGAAGGTCTCGGTGATCTGCGTGCCCGAGGGATCGGTCGCCTGGATCGTGGCGCTCAGCGCCTCGTTGTTGCCCAAGCCCCCCAAGACGCGTACCTGATCCTGGTTGAACCCGCCGAGGTAGATGCGCGGATCGCCCGAGACGACTTCGTAGTCAGCCTGACCGCCGAAGGGCACATCTGCGCTCAGACGCGCGATCGTGCTGCCGCCACCAAAACCGCTGCCATTGCTGCCAGTCGCGTTCCACGTGATGTCCGACATCGGATCGACGTTCAGCGAGACCGTCTCGCCATCGGCGAACTCGGCCCATTCGACACCGACGAGAATATCGACGCCATCGGTCGCGACCGGGTTGCCGTTCTGGTCGGTCGGGCTGCGCAGATCGGTGATCTTCACCGCCTGATGACCGTTCATCGAGATCAGCTCGATCCGGTAGTCGTCACGGTTACCCGTATAGACCGCCGTATCGGTGCCGTCCGTGCCGGTATCGCCAAGGATATGGCCTAGCGAGCCGTCCGAGAACACGACGCGGGTGTCGCCCGTGCCATACCAGTTCTCGATGTAGTGATCGACGGTCACCGACTGGTCGTGACGGTTGTCGCCGATCCAGTAGAGGTTCGAATCCACGATCACACTGTCGCCGAAGATGAAATCGGCTTGGCCGGTGCTCTCGTCGCCGCCATCGCCCAAGCCCGTCATCCGATCGTCGCCGCCGCCGCCGACGAGGTAGTTGTTGGCGCCGTTCGAGCCGATGCCGTTCTCATCCGCGCCGGTCAGGTCGTCATTGTAGCGCGAGCCGACAAGCCCTTCGAGGAAGGCATATTGATCCATCAGGACCGAGCCGGTGCCCGCGTTGTTCGAGGTCTGAAGGTTCGCGACCACGTTGATATAGGCATCCTCGTAAGAGCCGATATCCATGTCGCCCTCGGTGCCGTCGCCGTTGAACTCGATCACCGGGTTCAGCGTGGCGGGGCTGTCGCCGTTCAGGCGGTCGCCATCATTCGCGGTCGGCCCGAGCCCGCCTTCGAGCAGGTCGTTGCCCGACCCGCCGTTGATGTTGTCGTCGCCCACGCCGCCGACCATCCAGTCGGAACCGTTGCCGCCGAACATCTCGTCAACGCTGTCGCCGCCATCCATGTAGTCGTTGCCGTCACCGCCCATCATCAGGTCGGTGTCGCCCTCGCCATAGAGACGGTCGTCGCCATCGTCGCCGAAGACCTCGTCGATGCCGTCGCCGCCATGGACCTCGTCATCGCCCTCGTTGCCATGCGAGGTGTCGAGTACACCGGGGCCCGCGAAGATCGTATCGTTGCCCGCACCGCCGAGGATGAAATCGTCATTCTCGTAATCGGTGATGTAGTCGTCGCCGTCGCCGCCATAGATATGGTCGTTGCCCTGCGCGCCCTCGATGCGGTCATTGCCCTCATCGCCATAGAGCACGTCATCGCCCAGAGCGCCGACGATGAAATCGTCGCCCGAAAGGCCGATCACGGTGATATGGCCGTCATTGGCCGGGCCGCCGGGGATGGTCTTCACCAGCGAGACATTGTCGATGAAGGCGATATTTCCGCTCGGCGTCGCGTTCACGATCTCGATGCGGTAGCCCATCCCGTCATACATCGCGTTGACGGGCAGGGTCTCGAGCGTCACGGTCGCCCATTCGCCCGAGCCGACCACGGTCACGTTCGGATCGAGCGAGGCATCCATCAGATGCGTCTCGGCCAGAACCGAGCCATCCTCGGCCACGATCCGCACGGTCACGTCGAAATCGTTGTTCTGGGCTCGGTTGCCGATGGTGACGGTCAGGGCATATGTGTTGCCCTCGGCCAGCGGCCCGTCGCCATTCTGACGCAGCATCCGGTTGGAGCTGATATAGGCCGCCTGCGAGCCGTCATGGCCTGCCACATCCATCACATTGGTCGAGGGATCCCAGATCCCGCCGCCTCCAAGCGCGAGGTTGCCATTCGTGGCCACCGCCAGTTCCCATCCCTCGGGCGTCCCTGCGACCCGAACGCCCGCACCATTGTTGATGACACCGGGGCCGGTGAAATCTTCGGCCTCGAAGCCAGCATTGGCGAGCACCACGTCCTTCACCTCGTTGGGCAGGCGTTCCAGCGTGGCGTTGAAATAGTCGTTGTAGCCGTAGTTATCCGTGCCTTCCGCAACCAGACCGTCACGGGCATTGTCGTGAATGGTCCCGGCGGAGGTGGTGCCGTCGAGCACATAGGTGGCCGAGGGCGTCGCGAAGGCGTCCGGGATATGCTCGAGCCCGGTGGTACGCATGACCAGATGGGCGAATTGCTCGCCGATGATCTGGTCGCCCAAGTGATGCCCGACCGGCATCCGGTAGAGATAATAGAAGCGGTCGCCATCCTGCAGGCGCTGCGTGAAGTCCAGAAGGATGAAGCTGAAAGTGGTGCCGAGCGGGCCGTCGAACATCGCCTGTTCGGCCAGACCGCCGACCCAGAGGTCGATATCCCAGAAGCCCTGATCTCCCTCGCCACCCGAGAGCGTCCAGCCCTCGCCCGGCGTATAGGTGGGCTCGCCCGAGCCGCGCATGAACATCAACGCCGCGTCATGCATCGGATCGGACGCATCCGCCGCCGCATCGAGGATCGCCTGCGCGGCCTCGCGGATCTGCCACAGCTCGCCCGTGCCCGCCTGATAGGCGTCTCGCGCGGCCTGCAGCCCGAACGTGCCGTCCTCGTCGCGCCCATAGGCCGCGATGAAGTTCACCAGCGATTCCGGGGTGCGCAGATGTGCCCCGAAATCCTCCCAGCTGTGATAGGGCGCGATGCCCGAGCCGTTGGTGTTGTTCGAGGTGTTCATCGTCAGCCCGTCGAAGACCTGCTGGCGCAGCTCGTTGAGCGTGGGCAGGCCGACATCGCGACCGCGCGCGATGTTCAGCGCGGGCAGATCGAGCGGCACGCCGACCAGCGACTGTTGCAGCGCGGCGGTGACGAATTCGTCCATCTCGTTGCCCTGCTGGGTCAGCAGACCCGCCGCGATCCCCGAGGCGCCATAGACGTCGAACTGATCGGGGTTGAGGAAGACGTCGAACAGTCCCTTTTCGACATAGGTCGGTACATAGCCCGGCTCGCCCGGATTGACGCCGGCCTCGTCGGTCACGGCGATCTGCACCGTCTCGCGCAGCTGCGAATGGCCGAGGCGGAACACGGCCTGCGCGAATTCGAGGCTGATATTGAGGTTGATATCGGCCGAATAGGACACGAATTCCGGCAGCGCCGGGTAGAGCGTCGTCATGTATTGGTCGACGGCGATGTGATTGTATTCGCTCTCGGTGATGATGCGCGCGGCCTGATAGACACGCTCGCCGTCCCAGGTGAGGCTGTCCACGATGCCCTGCACGACCGCATCATCGGTCATGTCGAGGCCCGCCCAGCTGTCGAAGGTCGCCTGATCGACATCGACGGCCAGCCAGCCCTCGTTCTCGGCGCTCTCGCCGTTGAGCCCGCTGAGATCGTTGCTCGCCACCGCATCGCGCACCGCCGCCATCTTTACGTTGAGCGCCTGGATGTTGTGCTCTTCGTGGAAGACATGGTGGACGGAGGTGAGCGTGATATTTTCGTTCACCCGGCCATCGCCCGAGACCTTGTGACGGGCCAGCAGTTCGTCGTCATAGGTGAAGGTGCCCGCGCCCGGGTCGGAAGCCGGGTCCAGCTCATGGCCCTGGGAGTCGAAGCCCGGCGCCGCGCCATGCGCGATATCGAGCAAGATCGCCTGATTGGTGGTGCGCACCTCGCCGATATCGGCGGCTGCGCATTGGCCCTCCATCGCATCCGTGAGCGTCCAGCGCAGGAACGGGTCGAAACCTGCCGCGGCGAGATCCGCATAGGAGGTGTAGGTTACGCCCCCGATCTCGATCCCGGTGGTCGAGGCGATCGCCTCGAGATCGGCCACGCTTTGATCCGAGCGGAAGAGGAAATCGCTTTGCGGCGTGTAGGTGAGACGCCCGATCGCATCGGCATTGATCCACGGGCAGTCGAGTACGTCCGTGTCGATCAGCTCGATCCCGATCCGCGTCGCGTTGACCTTCATGTCGGCCCAGCTCGCCAGCTCGTTCGTGCCATCGACCATCGTTCCGTCGGGCGCCATGGCCGGACCCATCGAGACGTCGAGCGCGACCAGATTGCCGCTGGCATCGGCGCGATGCACGGTCCCGTCCTCGGCCCCGTTGATCAGCAGCCCCGTGACCGTGCCGCTGGCATCGTATTGGCGCACCAGCACGTTGACCGCTTCGTGCGAGCCGTAGGTCTGACTCTGGTCGATCATCAGGCCGGTATTGTTGTTGTAGAGCGGGGTGACGCCTGGCAGCAGGTTGCCGTTCGCGTCGAAATCCGTATCGGGGTTCGACAGCTTCGCCCGGCTCAGCATCATCATGTTCGACACGCCCGAGATGTAGGACGGATCGGAGGGATCGACCCAGAGCGGATCGTTCGGGCTCAGCGGGATCATCACCACGCCGCCGGTCTTCTGGATGAAGTCCAGCCCGTGATCGAAGAACTGACCGAAAGCCACGAACCATTCGTTATAGGTCACGCCGCCAAGGATGCCGGGGTTCGGCATGAAGGCGGTGGTGATATCGCCCACGACCGAGTTCGACACCGCCACGGCCTCGCCGCCCAGGTTGTTCATCGCGGCCACGGCGGCGGGGTTGTAGTTCGGATCGGAGGTGTCGACATTCGAGCTCGTGATCAGTTGCGAGATCAGGCGCGGGGCGCTGTCCACCACAACCGAGCTGTTGAGAATGTCCTGCGTCGAGCCGTCGGGAGCGAACTGGTATTCCGCCTGGGCATCCGCCATGAGCGCCATCATCGACATCGCGTCGACGGTCGGCACGTAATCGGCCTCGCCGGGCATGCGGCCCTCGCTATCGGCCACGAACATCGAGGGCGCCATCGACATCGGATTGTCGACCAGAACGTCTTTCGAGGTCGCGACGTAATCGGGATCATCGGGCATCCGGCCCTCGCTGTCAGGCAGGATCAGCGTGATCCACATCTTCTGCACGGTGGCATAGCTCGTACCGTATTCCAGTTCGGTCGGATGGTTCGTCGCGAACATCCGCAGGAACTCGGTATCGGCCTGACCCCAGTCGGGATGCACATTGCCGCCGCTCCAGACGATCGTGCCGTCTTCGGCCACCGTGTAGCCGCCCGCGAGGTTGTTGTTTTGCCCCGAGACCTCGCGCACACCATTCGGGTCGAGCGCGCTCGTGAGCCGTGAATAATCGTTGAGAATATTCACCTGTTGCAGAAGATAGTCGAGATCGGCTCCGGCAAGATTGATCATTGTAACCCCCTAAGATCTGCGGGCCTGCATCGCAGACCCAGATACACCCATCGCCGGATGCTTGATCGTCGGAGAGTTGAAACGAGACGGCCGCATCTTCCTGCGCCGATCATCTCGCCGTCACCCCCACAAGCACGGCGCTTTCCCGTATTCCATGACGCCACGGAATGACCGGGACGAAAATTGTCTTAGGTCCAACGAGTTTTTCCCCTATGGTCGGGAACGGTCTTCGCCAAAGGACGGATGGGGCGATGCGACTAAGGTCTGGTGTCGATGCGGCGAAGGTCGGATTTGCCGACAGCTTCGCCCGCTGGTTACGGAACCCGCTGAGATGGTTTCTCGGCATCTCCCTGTCGTCGCAATTCCTTGTCGGTCTTGGCCTCGTCCTCAGCCTTGCGCTGGCCTCACTCGCCTATTGGATCAATACCCGCGCGACGACGCGACTTCTGGATGCGAGTGCCGATACCGCGGCCTTCTACATGCAGAACCTGTTGCAGCCGCATGTTCAGACGCTCGGGCGCGGCGAGCCGCTGCGCCCGGTTGATCTGGTGGCGCTGCACAATCTGACAAACGCGTTTCGCGACCAGGGCCATTTCCTCGCGATCAAGATCTGGAGCCGTGATGGCAAGCTGATCTTCTCGCCCGAGGAGCATGTCGTCGAAGCCCATCCCGACAACGAGATATTCGAGGCGCTGGAGGGTAATGTGCTCGGCCGATTTCCCGATCTCGGCGATTCCGCGCATGATGCCGAGCGTGCGCTCGGCGTGAAGCTGTATGAAATCTACGCCCCGCTGCGCGACCTCGAGACCGGCTCGATCCTCGCGGTGGGCGAGTTCTATCAGAATGCCGATGTCATCCGCGCAGCGCTCGTGAATTCGGCCACCAGGACCTGGATGTTCGTGGCGCCGCTCGCGCTGACCGTTTTCACCATGCTCTTCCTGATCGTGCGCCGGGGGAGCCTCACCATCGAGCGCCAGAATGCCGAACTGCGACGTCAGTTCAGCGAGCGCGAGCAACTGCTCATGCGCAATTCGGAGCTGCATCGCTCGATCGCGGAGGCTTCGCAAAAGGCCGCGGGCATTGACGAACTGTCCAAGCGGCGCATCGGGTTGGAGCTGCATGACGGTGCGTGCCAGCTTCTGTCTTATCTCGTCTTGGAGATCGACCGGCTCGAGCGTGTGATTCGTTCGCCGAATGGTGCCGATGCCTCGAAGGCGGGCAAGATCGTTGACGAAATCGGAAAGGTCGCCCGCGACACGATGACTGAAATTCGTGCGATTTCGCGTGGCCTCGTCTCGCCGCATCTCGGCGCTGCGAAAGACCTTAATGTCCTGCTCGAAACGATCGCGAGCGATCACAAGCGCCGGACCGGTGCCGAGGTCGCGCTGGAGCTTGCACCGGACCCGCCCGACCTTCCCGAGACCACGCGATTGACCCTTGGCCGGATCGTGCAGGAAGCGCTCACCAATGCGGCGAAACACGCCCCCGGATCGAGCGCGAAAATCGAGACATATCAGAGTGATGGCTCGTTCGTCATCCGGGTCTCCGATAGCGGCTCGGATGCGGCCGCCGAAGCCATGCAGCCGTCCGAGGGCGGGGATGGCGGGCTTGGCCTTCCGGGGATGACCTTCCGTGCGCAATCTCTGGGTGGAACGCTGGAGTTTCGCAAGCTCGCACCGCGCGGCGCGCAGGTGATCTGCCGCGTTCCGATCGAGGCCGAAGCGGACTAGATCTTTCGCCCGGACAGATCGAAGGGCGTATGCGGGTAATCCTCAATAGATATCCTTCAAATGTCTTTTTTAATTGAGATTATTCTCGGTCGCTTCATTCTTGAGAGACTGGGGAAAGATGATCTCACTACGAATAGTCCGGTGAACGAGCCGGATCGCGTTGGGGTGACGCTGCGGCGAGATCATCGCAAAGGGGTAATTTGAAATGGCTCATTTTGTGGGAACGACCGCTTGCATCGTCGATGACCATCCGATTTTTCGGCAGGGTCTTTGCGCTGTCTTGAATGAAACGCTCGAAATCGAAGTACTTGCGCAGGGAGGGAGCGCAGCCGACGCGGTCGAACTCACGCGCCGCCAAAGTCCCGATATCATGATCCTCGATCTCACGATGCCCGGCGGCGGGCTGAATGCACTGCGTGCGATCATGGAAAGCGATCCGTCGATGCAATGCATCCTGCTGACCGCCTGCGACGATCCCGAAACCGCAATCGAGGCGATGAGCGCAGGGGCCAAGGGCTACATCCTCAAGGGGGTCGGTGTTGCGGAACTGGAAGCGGCGATCGACGCGATCCTTCATGGCGGCACGTTCGTGTCTCCCAGTTTTGCCGCGGCGCTTCTGCAAGCGGCGCTCTCGGGGCAGGAGAGGGACGACAAGGGGGGCGCTCTCACGCATCGCGAGATGCAGGTTCTTCGCGAGCTGGAACGTGGCAAGACCAATCGCGAGATCGCAAAACGCCTCGCGATCAGCGAGAAGACGGTCAAGTTCTACATGACGAATATCATGCAGAAATACGGGGTGAAGAACCGGCTCGAAGCGGTGATCGCGCATCGTCATGCGCATGAGCGCGCGCTCTCGGGACAGACGCGCCTGTCATAGGCGCGGCTTCGTTGCCACCATTGCAATGACGCAAGGGTGCTTTCCCGGGCGTCTGGTCGGACTGAGCGATTGCCGCCCTGAGTGCGGCCCGCTCATGTCGTGGTCTCGCGAATACGTGCCGCCTCGTGGAGCATCTCCGTCAGATGCACGATCTCGGGCCGCTCAGTCATCTCGCGTTTCATCGTCAGTCCCACGGCGCCGGACATGAACTGAGCAGCAAGTGGCAGGCTGATCAGCAGCCCTGAATCGAGTTCTCGGGCGATCACCCCGCGCGAGATGAACCAGAGCATGTCGGAGTTCTCGAGCAGGCCGAGGCCGGTGGCGAGTGAGACGGTCTCGATCGTGCAGCGCGGCTCGGTGATGCCCTGTGCGCCCAGATAATCGTCGACGATCCGCCGGATGATCGCACCGCGGGTGGGCAGGATGAGGTCGCAATGGCGCAGCGCCTCGGCGGCGCTCGCTTGCGCGAAAGGATGGCCGCGCCTTGCGGCGAGGATCACCTCTTCTTCGTAGAGGAAATCGAAACGCAGACCGGGCATGTCGGCGGCCGCGGGCATCCGGCCGATCATCAGGTCGAGCGCGCCCGAGCGGATCCGGTCGAGCAGGTAGAGGTTCGGCCCGGTGCTGATCGAAAGCCGGATGCCTGGGCGCGACCGGGTGAAGGCCAATGCGACCCCCGGAAAGAACGACCCCGCGACGGTGGGAAGGGCGCCGACATTGACCACATCCCCCGCACCATCGCCGCTCAGCGCGGCCGCCCCGGCCTCCAGCTCGTGCAGCGCCTGGATCGCGTGACGACGGAAGGTCTCGCCGGCAGGGGTCATGTGCAGGCGCCGCCCACGCCGTTCCAGCAATGCCCCGCCCAGCATCTCCTCCATCTCGGAGAGCGTCTTCGACAGCGCCGGTTGCGAAATTCCCTGCTTGCGCGCGGCAGCAGAGACGCCCCCGGCCTCGACCGTGTCGAGGAAGGCGCGGATGTGACGAAGCTTGAGACCTTTATGTATAGTCATGGGGTTATGGATTAGCGTGCATTTTGTATTTGGCTCAAGCGAAAACTTGAGAAAATATTATGTGGGGAGGAAGAGAATGCACGCGCTGACATTCGACTGGGGACATGTTCATTTCCGTGAGGACGGAACTGCGAATGGACTCCCCATCATTTTTCTGAACTCGCTCGGCACCGATCTTCGGATGTGGGAAGGGCTCGTCGCGCCGCTTGGGGCGCATCGCTTGGTGCGGATGGACAAGCGCGGCCATGGGCTCAGCGCGCGCTCGCCAGAGGCACCGACGATCTCGGATCTCGCAAGCGATGCCTTGGCGGTCGCCGATCATCTCGGGATCACGCGGGCGGTTTTCGTCGGTTGTTCGATCGGCGGGATGATCGCGCAGGAGATCGCGCGCATCGCCCCCGAGCGGGTCACGGCGCTGGTGTTGACCAACACCGCCGGAAAGATCGGGACGGAAGAAAGCTGGGCCGAACGGATCGCGGCGGTGCATCAGCAGGGCCTGCCCGCGATGACTGAGGGTATTCTCGCTCGCTGGTTCGGTCCCGGGTTTCGCGCAAGCGCCGATTGTGCGCTCTGGGCCACCGAGGTCTCGCGCTGCGACCCCGATGGATATGCAGGCTGCTGCGAGGCGCTTACGGGGGGCGATCTGCGCGCGGCGCTGCCGAAGATCGCGGCGCCCACGCTGGTCATCGCGGGTGGCCATGACGGCGCGACGCCGCCCGAGCAGGTGCTCGGGATGGCGGCGCTCATCCCCGGCGCGCGCGCCGAACTGATCGAAGAAGCGGGCCATATTCCGGCAATCGAACGGCCAGGCACCGTGGCCCGCCTCATCACCGAATTTCTGAAGGAGCACGATCTTGTCTGACCGTTATGAAGCCGGGATGGAGACGCGCCGCCGTGTGCTCGGCGATGCCCATGTGAACAAGGCCGACGCCTGCAAGACCGAGTTCGACGCGCCGTTTCAGGAGTTCATCACCGAGGGCGCCTGGGGTTCGGTCTGGTCGCGCCCCGATTTGACCCCGCGCGAGCGCTCGATCGTGACGATCGCGCTTCTGGCCGCGCAGGGCAATCACGAGGAGATCGCGATGCATACCCGTGCCACCGCCAACACGGGTGCGACGCCCGCGGATCTGCGCGAGGCGATGCTGCATGTCGCCGTCTATGCGGGTGTGCCGCGCGCCAATCACGCGATCAAGATCATCAAGGAAACGCTGAAGGAGATGGGACAATGACCGGCCGCCTGATCCCGCGAGAAGCGGGCATTCACCCGCCCGCCTTCACGCCCACCTACAAGACCTCGGTGCTGCGCAGCCCGCAGCGCGCGCTGATTTCCTTCGACAGCTCGCCCAGCGAGGAAACCGGTCCGACCTTCGGTCATGTGAAGCTCGGTGCGCTCGATAACGACCTGCTGCTGAACTATGCCCGCCCCGGCGCAAGCGCCATTGGCGAGCGGATCATCGTGCATGGGCGGCTTCTGGACGAGAACGGCCGCCCGATCCCCGGCGCACTGATCGAGATCTGGCAGGCCAATGCGGGCGGGCGTTACCGGCACAAGAAGGACGGCTATCTGGCGGCCCTCGATCCCGATTTCGGCGGTTGCGGGCGCACCATCACCGGCGAGGACGGCTCTTATGCGTTCCGCACCGTGAAGCCCGGCGCCTATCCCTGGCCGAACGGGCCGAACGAATGGCGCCCCGCCCATATACATTTCTCGATCTTCGGGCACAGCTTCGGCCAGCGCCTGATTTCCCAGATGTATTTCGAGGGCGACCCGCTGATCGCGCGCTGTCCGATCGCGCAGACCATCCCCGACAAGGCCGCGCTGGACCGCCTGATCGCGGGCCTCGATATGAGCGAGACGAAACCGATGGACGCGATCGCCTACCGGTTCGACATCGTGCTGCGTGGTCATCGCCAAACCCTGTTCGAAAACCGGCCGGAGGGCATGTGATGGCGCAACGTCCCGAGAAACTGATCCTCACGCCCTCGCAGACGGCGGGGCCTTACGTCCATATCGGCCTCGCGCCGGAAGCCTGCGGGATCGAGGATGCCCCCTTTGCGACGCTGGGCCGCGAGATCGCCGGGCCGGGCGCAAAGGGCGAACGCATCACCGTGACCGGCCGCGTCGTCGATGGTGGCGATCTGCCGCTGCGCGATTGCCTGATCGAGACCTGGCAAGCAGATGCCTCGGGGATCTATCCCGGTCATGCGGGTGCCGATCCCGAGGTTGGAGGCTTTGGCCGCATCGCCGCCGATTTCGGCACGGGCGAGTTCTCCTTCGAGACGATCAAGCCGGGCGCGGTGAGCCTCGGCGCGGATCGCGCGGCCCCGCCGCATATCTCCTTCTGGATCTTCGCGCGTGGCATCAATCACGGGCTGCATACGCGGATGTATTTCCCCGAGGACGATCTGTCGGGCGACCCGCTTCTGGGTCGCATCGAGCATCGCGACCGGATCGCGACCATGGTCGCCGAAGCCACCGGCCCGGGCGAATACCGCTTTGAAATTCGCCTGCAAGGCCCGGGTGAAACCGTCTTCTTCGACATCTGAGCCATGACCCAAGACCCCTGCATCATCTGCGTTGCGATCACCGGTTCCGTGCCGAAGAAAGCCGACAACCCGGCCGTGCCGATCACGATCGCCGAGCAGATCGAGTCGACCCAGGCGGCTTTCGAGGCGGGCGCGACCATCGCCCATTGCCATGTGCGCGGCGAGGATGGCGCGCCCAGTTCCGACCCCGACCGTTTCGCGCGGCTGATGGAAGGGCTGCACAACCATTGCCCCGGCATGATCGTGCAGCTCTCGACGGGCGGGCGTTCGGGCGCGGGCAAGACGCGCGGCGGGATGCTGCCCTTGCGTCCCGACATGGCCTCGCTGTCGGTCGGTTCGAACAATTTCCCGACCCGCGTCTATGAGAACCCGCCGGATCTCGTCGACTGGCTGGCAGCGGAGATGAAGACCTACAACGTGCGTCCCGAGATCGAGTGCTTCGATCTCAGCCATATCTTCCAGGCGGCCAGGATGGTGCGTGACGGGCGGCTGCCCGCCAATGTCCATGTGCAATTCGTGATGGGCGTGAAGAACGCGATGCCGGTGGATCGCGCGGCCTTCGATTTCATGCGCGAGACCCGTGCGCGGCTCTTGCCCGAGGCGACGTGGTGTGCCGCCGGGATCGGACCGGGGCAGCTCACGATCAACGAATGGTGCGTCGAGACGGGCGGGCATTGCCGCACCGGACTCGAGGACAATATCCGGCTTGATCGCGACACGCTCGCCCCCTCGAACGCGGCGCTGGTGAAGCGCGTGGTCGATCTGTGCGACAGGGCGGGCCGTCCCGTCGCGACTTGGCAGCAGGCGCGAGAGTGCCTTGCATTGCCGCTGCGGGAGGTCGCATGAGCCTTTCGCCCCTCGACAGCCCGCTCTGGTCCGGCCTCTATGGCGACCCGGAGCTGAGCGCGATGCTCGGAGACGCAGCCCTTCTTGCCGCGATGGTGCGGGTCGAGGTTGCGCTGGCAGAAGCCTGCGCGGCCGAAAAGATCGTGCCCGAAGCGGCGGCGCGTGAGATTGCCGAACGTTTCGCCGACTATCGCCCCGATCCGGCGGTACTGGCCGAGGGGGCCGCGCGTGACGGCGTGCCCGTGCCCGCCTTGCTGTCCGAGATGAAGGCGCAGCTGTCCGAGGAAGCGCGCAATGCGCTGCATTGGGGGGCGACTTCGCAAGATATCGTCGACAGCGCGACGGCGCTGGTGGTGGGCGAGGCACTCGACCGGATTTCGGTGCGGCTGCGCGACCTGATCGCTGTCACCGGCAAACTGGCCGAGCGCGAGGCCGAGACCGTGATGGCCGGGCGCACCCGCAGCCAGATCGGGCTGCCGGTCACTTTCGGGGCACTGGTGGCGAACTGGGGCCAGCCGTTGATCGATGCGCAGTCCCGCCTCGTTACGGCCCGCGCCGCATGCTATCGCGTGGCGCTACATGGCGCGGTGGGCACCGATGCGGCCCTGGGCGAGAAGGCGGCGCCGGTGCGTGAGCGGATGGGGGCTGCGCTCGGGCTTCGGGCCGAGGAACAACCCGCTCATACGCGCCGTGACAGCTGGGCCGAAATCGGCGGGCAGGGGGCGCTCCTCGCGGCGTCGCTGGGCAGGATCGGTGCGGATGTGATCTGGCTCGCGCAGTCGGGCATCAAGGAAGTGGCGATCGCGGGCGGCGGTTCCTCGACCATGCCGCATAAATCGAACCCGGTTGCCGCCGAGGCGCTGGTGGCGCTGGCGCGTCACAGCGCGCAGCTGCAGGCGGGGCTGTTGGGCGCGGTGGTCCATGGCCAGTTCCGCGACGGGGCGGCCTGGGGGCTCGAATGGATGAGCCTGCGCCCGATCCTCGTGGCCTGCGGCGCAGCTCTGCGGCTGAGCGGCGAGATGCTGGGCGGCTTGCAAGCCGATGCCGTCCGGATGCGCGCCAATCTCGAAGCCGAAGGGTTCGGCCCTTACGCCGAGCGCGCGATTTTCACGCTGGCGCAGGCGATCCCGCGCAGCGAGGCGAAGGCGGCCGTGCAGGCCGCGATGGCCACGCCCGATCCGCTGGCCGCGCTTTGCGCCAGCTATCCCGAACTCGACGCCGGACGCCTGACCGATCCGCTGGCCGCGGCGGCGCAGGCGCCCGCGCAGGCCCGCGCCTTCGCGCGGCGCTGCAAGGACTTTTGCGGAGGAGACGCATGAAAACCCAAGTTGCCATCATCGGCGGCGGCCCGGCGGGGCTGCTTCTGTCCCAACTGCTCGACCTGCACGGGATCGACAGCGTCGTGCTCGAACGCCGCTCGCGCGACTATGTGCTCGCACGGATCCGGGCGGGTGTGCTCGAACAGGGCACGGTGGATCTGCTGCGCGCGGCCGAGGTGGGCGCGCGGATGGATCGCGAAGGCGAGATCCATGACGGGGTGGAGATCTCGTGGCATGACGAGCGGCTGCATGTTCCGATCAAGGATCTGACCGGGCGCGGCGTGATGGTCTATGGCCAGACCGAGGTGACCCATGACCTCTATGACGCGCGCGACGCGCGGAGCGGGGTCGTGCTGCACGACGCCGAGGTCACCGCGATCGAGGGGATCGAGGGCGATGGCGTCACGATCCATTTCACCCATGAAGGTGAGCAAAAAACGCTGCGCGCGGATTTCGTCTCGGGCTGCGACGGCTTCCACGGCCCCTCGCGCCAAGCAATCCCCGCGCCCCATCGGCGCGAATTCGAACGCGCCTATCCGTTCGGCTGGCTGGGTCTTCTGTCGAAGACGCCGCCCGCAGCACCCGAGCTGATCTATGCCGCCCATGACCGGGGCTTTGCGCTGTGCTCGATGCGCTCGCCCACGCTGAGCCGCTATTATGTGCAGGTCTCGCTCGAGGAAAAGCTCGAAGACTGGCCCGCCGAGCGGTTCTGGGACGAGCTGCGCACTCGCATCCCCGCCGATGTGGCCGAGGGGCTGGTGACGGGCGCGCCGCTCGAGATGTCGATCGCGCCGCTGCGCAGCTTCGTGTCCGAGCCGATGCGGCACGGACGGCTGTTTCTTGCGGGCGACAGCGCGCATATCGTGCCGCCGACGGGCGCCAAGGGGCTCAATCTGGCGGCGTCCGATGTCTATTACCTGCACCGCGCCTTCGATCAGTTCTACAACCACGGCAGTTCCGCCGGCATCGACGGATATTCCGAGACCGCACTCTCGCGGGTCTGGAAATGCGAGCGCTTCTCGTGGTGGATGACCTCGATGCTGCATGATTTTCCGCAGACCGGGGCCTTCGATCGCCGGATGCAGCGCGCCGAGTTCGAGTATCTCCAGCAATCGGAGACCGCGCGCAGGAGTTTTGCTGAAAACTACGTGGGCTTGCCTTACTGACAAGCGAAATCGCCCCCGCGCGAGGGGCATATAGGGAGGAAAACACGAATGAAACATCTCAAACTGGCCGGGCTGACCGCTGCCGCCGTCCTTTGGGCGAGCGGCGCGATGGCGGAACAGATCACATTGAAACTGCATCACTTCCTCGGCGCGAAGGCTCCGGTGCAGACGCAGATGCTCGAGCCGTGGGCAAAGCATGTGGAGGAGCTTTCCAACGGCAAGGTCAAAATCGAGATCTATCCGGCGATGACGCTGGGTGGTCGCCCGCCCGAGCTGGTGCAGCAGGTGCGCGATGGCGTCGTCGATCTGGTCTGGACGCTCAATGGCTACACGCCGGGCTTGTTCCCGCGCACCGAGGTCTTCGAGCTGCCGACCGTGTTCGACAACGACCCCGCCGCGACCAACCTCGCGATGCGCGCGATGTTCGACGGCGACCTGAAGCAGGAATACGAGGATAAGGGCCTCGAGGTGATGTTCCTGCACGCGCATGCGGGCAACGGCATTCACACGGTCGATACGCCCGTGCATACGCCTGCCGACGTCAAGGGCATGAAGCTGCGCACCCCTTCGCGCACCGGGGCCTGGGTGATCGAAGCGCTCGACGCGCAGCCCGTCGCGATGCCGGTGCCGGAACTGCCGCAGGCGCTCTCGAAGAAGGTCGTCGACGGCGCGCTGATCCCGTGGGAGATCATCCCCGCGCTCAAGCTCCAGCAGCAGACCAAGTATCAGATCGAGGGTCAGGATCACTGGCGTCTGGGCACCTCGATCTTCCAGGTGTCGATGAACAAGGCGAAATGGGACAGCCTTCCCGACGATGTGAAGGACGCGTTCCGCAAAGCCTCCGACGAAGAGTGGCTCAAGCAAGTCGGCCGGATCTGGCGCACCAGCGACGACAACGGCATCAAGGCGGCCGAAGCCGATGGCAACGAGCTGATCACTCTGAGCGCCGATGAAACCCAGGCGTTCAAGGACGCGATGCAGCCGGTCGTCACCCGTTGGGAAGACGAGGTGAAGGGGCAGGGGATCGACGGTGCCGCCCTCGTGCAGAAGGCGCGTGAGCTGACCGCCGAAGAAGCCAAGACCCTCGCGGGTCAATAAGACGGAGCGGCGACGATCATGCATTCTCCCATCGAAACCTTCCTGCGCAAGACGATCTACTTCTGGGCCCTTGCCGGGGGGGGGATGCTGGGCGCGATCGTCGTCGTGAATGTCTGGACCGTGCTGGGCGGGTTCATCGGACTTCCCTTCGCGGGGGACTTTGAGCTTACCGAAATGGGGGTCGCCATCGCGGCCTTCATGTTCCTGCCCTACTGCCAGCTTGCAGACCAGAACGTCACCGCCGACATCTTCACCTCGAAGCTGAGTGCGGCGGTGCAGCGCCGGTTCTCTGCGATCGCTTCGGTTCTGGCGCTTGCGTTTGCGGCGCTGCTGTTATGGCGGATGTATCTGGGAATGCTCGATCAGAAATCCTATTCGCTCGCCACCACGATCCTGCAGATCCCGGTCTGGTGGGCCTATCTTCCTGCGCTGGCCTCGCTTGCGCTTCTCTTCATCGCGGCGGGGCTGAGCCTGCGCGACAACTGGACGGGGCGCGCCTGATGGACCCGATCACCCTGGGCCTTCTCGGCCTGCTCATCCTTGTTGCCCTGATCGTCGCACGGGTGCCGATCGCCTATGCGATGATCGTTGTGGGCGCCGGCGGCACCGCGATCATCAACGGCCCCGCCATCTTGCTCAGCCAGCTCAAGACGCTCGGCTACGGCCAGTTCTCGATCTACGACCTTTCGGTCGTGCCGATGTTCGTCCTGATGGGCGCGCTGGCGACCAAGACGGGCCTGTCGCGCGACATGTTCCGCGCCGCAAACGCCTGGTTTGGCTGGATGCGCGGCGGCACGGCGATGGCGGCGATCGCGGCTTGTGCGGGCTTTGGCGCGGTCTGCGGCTCCTCGCTCGCGACCGCCTCGACGATGGGCAAGGTCGCCCTGCCGGAGCTGGAGCGCTACAATTATTCGCCCGCGCTTGCGACAGGTTCGGTCGCGGCAGGCGGTGTGCTGGGCATCCTGATCCCGCCCTCGGTGATCCTCGTGATCTACGCGGTGATCGTCGAGGCCAATATCGTGACGATGTTCATGGCCGCGCTGATCCCCGGCCTGATCGCGGTCGTGCTGTTCCTCGTGACCATCGCGATCTATGTCCGCCTCGTACCCGGTGCAGGCCCCGCGCAAGGCGTGAGCGACCGGGCCGAATTCTGGTCGGCGACCCGTGGCGTCCTGCCGGTGCTTGCCATCTTCGGGGTGGTGATCGGCGGGATCTATGCCGGTCTCTACAACCCCACGCCCGCCGCAGCGATCGGCGTCTTTGCCGTTTTCGTCTATGGCCTTGCGCGCGGGTTGATGAGCCGCGAGGCGCTGCGCTCCTCGATCCTCGAGACGGCAGGCACGACGGGCATGATCTACCTGATCCTGCTGGGCGCCGAACTGCTCAAGATCTTCATGTCGCGCGCGGGCGTTCCGCAGGCTGCGGCGGATATGGCGGTGAATTCCGGTCTGCCGCCGATGGCCGTGATGGCGATCTTGTTGATCGCACTGATCGTGCTGGGCTGTCTGATGGACTCGATGTCGATGATCCTGCTGGTGCTGCCCTTCTTCTGGCCGGTTCTCGTCGAGATCAACGGCGGGCTCTACCAGATGGCCGATGGCTCGGGCTTCGGTCTTTCGACCGACGAGCTGAAGGTCTGGTTCGGCATCCTTGCCCTCGTTGTGGTGGAATTGGGGCTGATCACGCCCCCGGTCGGGATGAACGTCTTCGTCATCTCCGCGCTCGCGAAGAACGTGCCGATGGGCACGACCTTCCGCGGCGTATTCCCGTTCTTCTTGTCAGAGCTCGTCCGCGTGGCGCTATTGCTCGCATTCCCTGCTTTGACACTTTGGTTGCCGCGCTTGTTGGGGGGCGCCTGAGTCCCTCGACAAACACTCGGCCCCTCGGAGTTTTCATGGATCGGAGTGGCTGTGGGTGTCGGTTGCGCAAACCGGAAGACGAGAAAGGCGCCCCAATCCGCCGCGCGCAGTGAGGAAGGTCGGTTGGCGTGTGTGCATTTGCTGCACCAAGCCGTTCTGGAGTGAGGACACCACCCTAGCTGTGGCGCCAAAGGACGGCACGCTACAGCACGCGGCCTTGCCAGCCGCCCGTCCTTGAGGAAACCGACGGACGCAAAACCATCGGACCCAGCCGTCAGCGGCCGTCCTTTAGCGCTCGCAACGGCAAGTGCCCTGTGCCGATGGCTGTGCAGGGCGCTTTCGCGAGCCTAGCGTTATCCTGCGCTTGAGAAGCGCCCTCATGCCACATATAGTAGAGGATATAGCGAGATGCGCAGCATCCAGAAATGGCCATCGTACAGCGAGTGGCCGAGCCAACTGCCCGGTATGTGGCGGCAGTTCGCGTGGCTACCGCAGCTATGGGTACAGCAGCTATGGATCGTCCTCCTCCTACACCCCTTCCTACACAAGGTCGGTGAGTAGTGGCAGTAGCGGTCGCGGCACCAGTAAGCCGAGGTAGTCCCCGGCAGGCTCTACCGCGCTGTACACTCCCAGTGAGGTCCGTGCACTCACTCCGGTGCGTGAGAACGTTGAAAAGCTGACCTGCCACGGGTCTTTCATCCAGCCACGACCGGAGCCCGGTTAGTTTTGATCCGCACCCCAGAGCTCTACCGCCCTTAGGCAGAGTTTCCCGGCTTTGCTCAGGGTGACGGGCTGGTGACGCCC
>NZ_MPZW01000008.1:0-151452 GCF_002020275.1 Thioclava sp. L04-15
TTCCACTCCTCTTCCAGCCAAGGAAGCGTAGCGGAAAACTCCAGCTTCAAACGGTCCAGTTTCCGGGGATCAGATCAGTGAACATCCCCTATCGCGGCTCCACGGGCCCGCTGCATCTGCTGATCGACAGCACCGGCATCAAGGTCGAGGGTGAAGGCGAGTGGAATGCGCGCAAGCATGGCGGTCCCAAACGGCGCGTCTGGCGCAAAATCCACCTCGGGATCAACGAACAAACGCTGGAGATGCGAACCGTCGAGTTCACCAGCAGTGGTATCGGCGATGCCCCCATGCTGCCGGAATTACTCGATCAGATCTCACCCGAACAGGAGATCGGTAGCGTCACCGCAGACGGGGCCCATGACACGCGCAAGTGCCATGATGCCATTGCGGATCGAGGCGCCGCCTCCGTCATCCCACCCCGCAAGAACGCAAAACCATGGAAACCGAACACTGCCGAAGCGGTCGCTCGAAACGAAGCCTTGCGGGCGTCGAAATATCTCGGTCGGGCGCTCTGGCGAAACTGGAGCGGCTATCACCGCCGAAGCCGCGTCGAAACGAAGATGCACTGTATGAAACTGCTGGGGCAGCGCCTCATGGCGCGGGACTTCGACCGTAAGGTCGCTGAACTCCAAATCCGCATAGCCGTCCTGAATGGCTACACCGCGCTCTGCATACCTGTCACTGAGGTCGTGGGATAAGTCTGCCCGGGGATAGGGGAACCTCGCCTAACAGCCGAATTGCGCAACAGAGTCATTCCTCGAGTGCGAGGTCTAGAGTGTCGACATTTTCGTCAAAGTCTTTTGGCGAGCCTCACCTTCGCGATCCGCTCCGGTCCAGTTGGGGGTTGCAATGCACGCCTGAATTGTGGTGACTTTGTTCATAATTGAACGGATTTCGGTATGGATTTCTTGGACACTGTATCACTTTGGTTTCTGGCTCAGGTAAAGCCCAACAGCGCGGTGATCGCGCAGGCCAATCTCGAACGTCAAGGTTTCGCTATCTTCATGCCCACAGAAATGCGCACGATGCGTAGGGCAGGGCGCTTCGAGACGCGGCGCTGCCCCCTTTTCCCCGGTTACCTTTTTGTCTCTTTCGATCCTGACAAAGGGCTATGGCGCAAGATCAATGCAACCCGCGGTATTATGCGCCTTGTGAGCTTCGGCGGCGTGCCGCGCCCAGTGCCTCCAGAATTGATTGCCCAAATTGCGAAGCGTTGCGATGCTACGCACTGCCTGCGGCTTCAAAGAGAGTTCGCCGAAGGGGAGGAGGTTCGTGTTGCCTCGGGCCCATTCGTCGATTTCGCGGCGACAATCGAACGTATCGAACCAGATCAGCGTGTCTGGTTGCTGATAGAGATGATGGGGGCCGAGACACGCGTCGCTGTATCAGCGGCAGAGCTGCGCGCGAAAGACGGGTAAGGGGCGGAAAACGTTTTGGTAAAGTCCGACGAGGCAAGAGGTCGTGCTGAGAAGATAAAGTGCAAATCTGCTACAGGAAAGGTTTTCCCAAGCTTCTGGGCTACAGGCGTAAACAAGGCTCTGTTAGGACAGAGCAACAGATCATTACCTGAGCGGATTACATTATGTTCCTGCGTCCACTCGGTCACCGCAGATGGCCAATTTTTCTGGCTTTAAGCGCTTTTGGCGCAACGGTTTTCTGCCACCCTTCGCCGTTGCGCGCAGAGGGGGCGGATGTCGCGCTGGGGTATAACAGCTTCGGTGTCCCCGGCTTGATTGACATGCCTTCGGCGGGCAGTCGCGAAGATGCGGAGCTTGGTTTCACCATCTTCTATATGCAAAACCAGACGCGGGTTTCGGCGGCTTTCCAGATCACGCCGCGACTCTCGGCAGGATTCCGCTATTCATCGGTCGGCAATTACAACGGCGGCAGCACGCTCTATGACCGCAGCTTCTCGGTCCAGTATCGTTTCCTCGACGAAGGGCGGTTCCGGCCTGCGATGGCGGTCGGCATTAACGACATGGCTGGCACCGGCGTCTATGCGGGTGAATATGTCGTGGCCTCGAAGGCGCTGACGCAGAAGCTGCGAGCGACGGCGGGCATCGGCTGGGGGCGGCTGGGCTCGTTCGGGAGTTTCGACAACCCTCTGGGTGTGATCTCGGATCGGTTCGACACGCGACCCAAGGCGGATGTCGGTAAGGGCGGCACATTTCAGCCTTCTCAATGGTTTCGCGGCCCGGCGGCGCTTTTCGGTGGTGTCGAATGGCAGGCGAGTGACCGGCTGACCCTGGTCGCGGAATATTCGTCCGATGCCTACACGCGCGAGGACGGGCCGACCTTCGATCGCAGATCGCCCTTCAATTTCGCCGCGCGCTACCAGATCAACCCGAATGCCTCGGTGAGCGCGGGTTACATGTATGGCTCGACGCTGAGCCTCCAGCTCAATTACGCGCTCAACCCCAAGTCTAATCCGCATCCCAGCGGGCTCGAGAGCGCGCCGCCGCCGGTGGTGCCGCGCGGGGGCGCGGATGCGGCGAAGAGTTGGGCGGGCGATCCGGCGCTGCTCGAGGCGTCCTTGCGCCCGGCGCTTGCCGCGCAGGGACTTGCTCTCGAGGGTATCGCGCTAAGCGGTGACCGGCTCGAGATCCAGATCCGCAACGATCGTTACAATGCCGCGCCCGAGGCGATCGGGCGCGCGGCGCGGGTGCTGAGCGCCCAAGCCCCCGCAAGCGTCGATCGCTTCGCCATCACTTTGTCGGAAAACGCGATGCCGGTGAGCACGACCGAGCTCAAGCGCGCCGATCTCGAAGCTTATGAATTCCACCCGATCGGGGGAGAGCTGATCCGCGCGAACGCGCAGATCGGCGACGCAACGGGCCGCCTGCCACCGGCGGACGGTGTTTATCCGCGCTTCTCCTGGCGCATCGGCCCTTATCTCAAGCCTGCACTCTTCGATCCCGACGATCCGCTGCGCGCCGATATCGGCTTCAGTCTCGGGGCCAGGTTCGAGCCGCTGCCGGGACTTTTGCTCTCGGGGCAGGTGAATCAGAAACTGATCGGCAATCTGGATCAGGCCAACCGGCCTTCGGATTCGGTTCTGCCGCATGTGCGTTCGGATGCCTGGCTCTATTACAAGACCTCCGGTCCGCAGATCCCCGAACTGACTGCGGCTTATTTCTTCCGACCCGGTCGCGATCTCTATGGCCGGGTCACGGCTGGCTATCTCGAGGCGATGTTCGCGGGCGTCTCGGCGGAGGTGCTCTGGGCGCCGCAAAACAGCCGCCTTGCGCTCGGGGCCGAGATCAACCGGGTGCGTCAGCGCGGCTATGACCAGCGTTTCGATCTGCGTGACTACGAGGTCACGACCGGGCATCTTTCGGCCTATTACCGTCTGAGCGACGATTTCTACACGCAGCTTGATGTCGGGCGTTATCTCGCGGGCGATACCGGGGCCACGCTGAGCTTCGCGCGCGTCTTCGACAATGGCTGGCGCGTGGGCGTCTACGCCACGAAGACCGACGTCTCCTCGGCTGATTTCGGCGAAGGCTCCTTTGACAAGGGGTTCACGCTGACCATCCCGCTGGGTTGGGTGACGGGGCAGGCGACACGCACGAAGTATTCGACCGTGATCCAGCCGATCCTGCGTGACGGCGGGGCGCGGCTGCATGTCTCGAATCGGCTCTATGGCCTGGTGCGTGACGATCAGGCGGCCACGCTTGATGGCAATTGGGAAAGGTTCTGGCGATGAGGTTGTGGCTCGCGGCGTCCCTTCTGGCGCTTGCCGGTTGCGGCAAGATCCCGATGTCGTTTTCGGCCGGATCGGCCGACGCTCCGCAAGGGAAGGGAGTGCAGGTCGTGATCGCGCAAGGTGGCGACGCCGGCACAGGGCTGGAGGTGGTGATCCCCTCGCGTAACGCGACAGCCGTGTTGCGCCCGATCGGACGAAACGGGACGGTCGGCACCTGGGTATCCGATGACAATATCACCGTGAGCGTCGATCGAGGTGTTGTGGTAGCGACGCGTGGTCTGGGCGATGATCTCATGGGAGCCGATGCCGAGCCGACGCTTGCGGCGCTGCGCGGCGAGACTGCGGGGCCTTATCGGCGGACCTACCGGTTGCTCGATGCCGAGAACCACGCGCGCTACGTGCTGATGGGGTGCGAGATGGACAGCAAGGGGCCCGAGATGCTGGCCGGTCGACGTCTGATCCGCAACGAGGAAAGTTGCGCCACTGCGGGGCTGCGCACGCAGAACCTTTATTGGACCGACGGGGCAGGTCGGATCGAGGCGGCGCGGCAGTGGATTTCGCCCAAGGTCGGGGCAATTGCCACGGAAATCATCACGATCGGCAAAAACTAACCGGAACCGGCAAGATTCTAGTGGGGCGTGCAAACCGAATGTTATATGGTTGGACAATGTTAACTGTTCATCCGATCCCGGAGGCTTTGATGACCAAACTGATTACGGCTTCGCTGGCCATTGCCGCGACCTTTGCCGCCACCCTTCCCGGCCTTGCACAAGGCGTGCAGGCTCCGCCGAACCTGAGCGATGAGGCTCTCATGGCTTGGGCCGAGCAGGCGAATGTCTGCGGCGGCAAGCAAGTGCTTGGAGCCGAGTATACCGCTGGCGGCATGGCTCAGGTGACCTGCGCGAAGGGCATGGGCGGCAATCTCGGCGGCGCGACGCCAGTTGCAATGGTGATGATTGCCGTGGGTGTTGCCGCAGCGGCCATGGGCGGCGGCAGCGGTGGAACGAGTTCCACGAACGGCACGAACTGATCGAGCGCGTAAGCGCCCGCCTTTCGCGAGCGAGATCAAGAAAAGCCCCGTCGGCATGCCGGCGGGGCTTTTTCTTTTATGCCCGATTTTGGCCATTTACCCTATCAAATGGTCAGTAGCGGCGACCGCACTTTTGCCGCATAGTTTTAGCAAAATTGTTACGTTACCCTAGGGAAGAGGCGCGCGATGCTTTCAGCTCTCATCATATTCCCGCTGTCGGCGCTGCTTTGGCTCATACTGAGCGAGCATTTTGCGCCGATGGAAGATCAGCCGCCCCATCGGGAAGGCTGAGCGCATCTCTCAGGCGCGGTGCCGAATCCGTGCGTTGAACGCCCGGCGAATGCGGCTCAGCAGGGCTACGCGTCGATAGATAAGCAGATACAACACGTAAACGACCCCGACACCCGCTCCGAGTATCAACGGCTCGTCCGGCCAGATCACGGTGATCGAGCACGCTACGAGCGTCAGCGACCATAGCAGGACCGAGGTGATCGGATTGCGCATTTTCGGTCGATTGATCGTCTCCGCGATGCGCTTGGCGCGGCTGCGATAGACGAGACTATGTAAATGCAGGCGATCGGCCTCGCCAGGATGGGTGCCCTCGCGCTTCACGCGTCGGCGGATCGAGACCAGCGTCTCGATCCAGGGGTACGCCAAGGCGAGGACCGCGATCAGCGGCGAATATTGAGGATTGCGCGCAGGCAGCACGATTCCGATCACCGCGAGCACGAAGCCCGTCGAATAGGCACCCGCATCTCCGTAAAAGAGCCGCCCCGAGGGGAAATTCAGGACGAAGAAACCCGTAATCGCACCGATCATCAGCAGGCAGATTGCGAGAACCGAGCTGTCGCCCGCTTTCGACGCAAGCACCGCGAAGGCCGAGAAAACGATGATCGCGGTGCCCGAGGCAAGCCCGTTCACCCCGTCGATGATATTGAGCGAATTGGCGATGCCGCCGATGGCAATGGCGCTCAGCGCGACACCGAATACCGGGTATTGCAGCAGGTAGTCGAGACCGGGAATGTCGGCGCGTTCGATGCGATAGCCAGAGACCACGCAGAAGATCAACCCGGCGAAGACCGTCGCTATCAGCCGCCATTTTGCCGAGACCTTCTTGGTTACGTCCTCAAGCGCGCCCGAGCCGAAAGCCGGGATCCCGCAAAGGCAGATTGTCCACCAGAGCGCCTGCGTGGCCGGGTCGAGCGTCCAACCCGCCGCAAACGCCCCCGCGAGAAGCGCAAAGCCGCCGATTCTGGGCACTGGGGCGGCGTGGATCTTCTGCACACCGGTAGCGCCGTCATGGCTCAACCTGCCGTGGAACTTCTGGGTGGTCACGATGAGTACGGCGAAGAGGAAAGAGGCAAGGAAAGCAACGCCAATATACGTAAGCCCAACCATGATACCGCCTTGTGCAGAAGCTACGAGAACCGTTGAAACTGAAGTGTCACTCACGCGGGGAAATAGCTATTCGTGTTCAATAAAAAGGGTGCCCGACGTGACGTCTCTTAACCAGAGATAATGGCCGCAGTAAAGGTATCGTGAGCGGTTCTCCGCCCGAAAGCCCGGCTCGATTTCGCCCGGCGCCTGTAAAATATGCACAACCAGAGGTTGATCGGATTGCCGCCCGGTCGCCAAGTCAATATGCAGCGAGATAGCTGGCGGAATCGATTCGTGAGCTATGTGCGGTTGGCATGGCCTCCGGGCTCGGCTATCCAGTCAGAGACTGGCTCTCGATATTTCCGAGGGCATGACAGGTAAAGATTGCGCCGTTGAGGCGAAAAGCTCAGGAGGGCGTTCATGGGGGCGATGACGAAGGTTCTTGGAGCATGTCTTGCGCTGCTGCTTTTGGCCTCCTGCGATAATTCGACGACGAATTTTCCGCTCTCCTCGCGCCCCGTCACCACGACCGAAGACCCGGTTGCCGGCAATATCGCCGTGGTGCGTCTTAGTGCGGCGAATGTCTCGACCTTTGGCGCTCCGGCGGATCTGAGCGGCGGTCGTACGACCCTTCCCTCCAACGGGTATTGGAATTACCGCGTCGGCACCGGCGACTTGCTCGATATCGTGGTCTGGGATCACCCCGAGCTGACGATGCCGGCTGGCGCAAACCGCACGCCTGCCGATTCGGGGCTGCGCGTGCAATCTGATGGCACCTTCTTCTACCCCTATGTCGGTCAGGTGCGCGCCCGTGGGCGCACGCCCGATGAGATTCGCGCCGATCTGGCCGAGAAGCTCAAGGAATTCATCCCCTCGCCGCAGGTCTCGGTGCGTGTGGTGGGTTACAATTCGCAGACCGTTTCGGTCACTGGCGAAGTCGGTCAGCCTGCCCGGATCCCGCTCACCTCGTCGGCGCTGACGCTGCTTGATGCTGTCAACGAGGCGGGTGGTCTTACCGAAAAAGCCGATGCGCGGCGTGTGATCGTGCGCCGGGGCGGACGCAGCTACAGCGTCGACATGCAGGCCTTCCTCAATCAGGGGATCTCGTCGAACAACCCTGTGCTGCACAATGGCGACGTGATTGCGGTGCCGCGTGCCAAGGCGGCCGAGGCCTATCTGCTTGGCCAACTCGTCAAGCCCGGCCCGATTGACCTGACCAAGGACGATGTGACTCTGACCGAGGCCGTGACTTCGGTGGGCGGGCTCAAGACTGAGGCCGCCGATGCGCGCGGGATCTTCGTCTTCCGCGACACGCCCGCGGGCGTCACCGTCTACCAGCTCGATACGTCGAGCGCGGCCGCCTATGTCGTGGGGACGCGCTTCTATCTGCACCCGCAGGACGTGGTCTATGTGACCACCGCGCCAGTCGCGAAGTGGAACCGTCTCATCTCGAACCTGCTGCCGACGCTGAGCACGGCCCGCGCGGCGGACGCGCTGGCAAACTGATGGCGCAGGTCGGCTCTATTCTGGTCGTCTGTGTCGGCAATATCTGCCGCTCACCGGTGGGGGAGCGCCTCCTTGCGCGTGAGCTTCCCGAGGTCACGGTCAGTTCGGCCGGGATCGGTGCCGTGGTGGGGGCGCCCGCCGACAAGGTGATGCGCGAAGTGGCCGAGGCTGAAGGGGTAAGCCTCGAAGGACACGTCGCGCGCCAGTTTACGGCCGAGATCGGCGCCGCGCATGAGTTGATACTCGTGATGGAAGCGGGACACCGTTCCGAGATCACGCGGATCGCACCGCATCTGTCAGGGCGCACGATGCTCTTCGATCAATGGCTGGGCGGGCAGGGCATTCCCGATCCCTATCGCAAGCCGATCGAGATCCATCGCGCGGCCTTTGCCCAGATCCGGGCCGCCGCCGATGGGTGGGTGACCCGCCTTGGGCGCAAGAGAGGACAGGGATGATGACGGGAGACGCGCGGGGGTGTGGTTCGCGTGTCCGGTCGTTCTATTGTTGGTTTTCGAGATTGAGTTGAGTTGAGATAATGAAGCAGACCCCCGGCATTTCGCAGGCTCCGATGCAGACACAGGAAAACGACGACGACGAGATTGACCTGATGGCCCTCGCCGGTGCGCTGGTCTCGGGATGGAAATGGATACTGGCCGCCTTCGTGGTGGCGGTGTCGATCGGGGGCTTCGCGGCGCTGCGCAGTGCGCCGACCTATCAAGCCATGGGTCTGCTGCAACTCGAGCAGTCTCAGGACGCGCTCGCGCTGCCGGAGGGAATGAAGGATCTTTTCGCCTCGAGCGGCGGGAAATCGGAGGCCGAGACACAGATGGCGATCATGGAGTCGCGTCTCGTTCTGGGCCAGGCGGTAAAAAAGCTCGATCTCGAAACCTTCGCCTATCCCAAGCGCCTGCCGGTGCTTGGCCTTTTCCCGATGCATGTCGGTCTGCCGAGCTTCGGCCTTCTTCCGAGCTACCAATGGGGTCCGGAAAGCATTTCGGTCGGTCGGCTCAAGGTTCCCGATTTCTGGATCGGCGAGCAAATGCCTCTGACCGTCACAGGGCCGTCGAGCTACAGTATCAAGCTGCCCGACGGGACGATGCTGAACGGCGAGGTGGGTAAGGAAGTCACCAATGCTGATCGCAGCTTCGCGATCGCGGTCTCGGAACTCAATGCACCCGAGAAACGCCAGTTCATCGTTGGTCGTCGTTCGCTCGATGCTGCCATCGGGATGGTGTCTTCACGCTTTTCGGTGACCGAGTCCCCGCGGGGCAGCTCGATCCTTCGCACGAGCTATCAGGATACCGAGCGCGCGCGGGCCGCGACCATTCTCGACGCAATCGCCAATGCTTTTCTGGAGCAGAATGTCGAACGCAACGCCGCCTCGGCCGAAAACAGCCTCGACTTCATTCAAGGCCAACTGCCGCAGGCGCGCAATAACGTCGCCGATGCCGAGCAGGCGCTCAACGAATATCGCCAGAAACAGCAATCGGTCGATGTGAATTACGAGACGCAGGCGTTGCTTGAAAGGGTGACGAAGATCGAGGGTGAGCTTTCGGCGCTCGATCTCAAGGAAGCGGAGCTGAAGAACCAATATACCGTCAACCACCCCGCCTATCAGGCGCTATTGCAAAACCGCACGGAATTGCAGGCCCAGCTCGAACAGGCCAAACTGGCTACGCAAAGCCTGCCCGAGACGCAGAAGGACATTTTCAACCTGCAGCGCAATCTCGAGGTGGCCCAGCAGGTCTATACCCAGCTTCTGAATCGCAGCCAGGAATTGCAGGTGGTTCGGGCCTCGACCGTGGGCTCGGTGCGGATCATCGATACCGCCTATACCAACCCGATCCCCGTCGCTCCGCGCAAGGGCAGGATCATCGCGCTTGCGGCCCTTCTGGGTCTGATCGTGGGCGCTGGCATCGTGCTTCTGCGCCGTGCCCTGCGCAAGGGGATCAAGGGGGCCGAGGAAATCGAGGCGCTTGGCCTGCCGGTTTTCGCGACAGTGCCTTTTGCCGCAGAGGCGGCGGATCTGCGCAATCGCAAGGGAGATCTGCCGATCTTCGCGCTCGAACATCCCGACGCGGATGCAACCGAGGCACTGCGCTCGTTGCGCACCTCGCTGCATTTCGGACTGCTCGATGCGAAAACGAATTCGATTCAGCTGACCTCCGCCTCGCCTGGCGTCGGCAAGAGTTTCACCGCGATCAACCTTGCAGTGGTCGCCGCGCAGGCAGGCCAGAAAGTTTGCGTAATCGATGCCGATATGCGGCGGGGCTATCTGCGCCGTTTCCTGCATCTACCGAAGGATGCGCCGGGACTTTCGGATTATCTCGGGCACGAAAAGCCCCTCGACGAGGTGATCGTGCCGGGGCCGGTCGAGGGAATGTCGGTCATCGTCGCGGGGCGCTACCCGCCCAACCCGTCCGAGCTGCTGATGCGCGCGGAATTTGCGAAGATGCTGGCCGAGCTCGACAATCGCTACGACCTGATCATCGTCGATGCCCCGCCCGCACTGGCGGTCACCGACCCGGTGGTGATTGGGCGTTCAGTCGGCGCCACGATCGCCATCACCCGCCATCTTGAGACGATGCAGGGGGCACTGCGGGCCGTGCAGGCGAGCTTCGAGGCGGCGGGCAGTTCCGTCACGGGGGCGGTGCTCAATGGTTTCAAGGCCAGTGAGGCCGAGCGCTACGGCGGTCACTACCAATACCACTACAACTACCGCTACAGCTATAAATCCGACGACTGAGCTGAACCGCCTTGGGCTTTCGCGTCTTCGACAGTCGAGTGGCGCGGGACATCACGAGCCACCGGGTGCACAGCTATTTCGCAAAAGCCCGCGAAACTGCGGATGGAATTGTGCTCGGATGCCTCGTCGAGCAGGCGCGCGCCCGGCACAGAGGGGCGAGTGAGGTTTCCCAGTCCGTCTGAAAATCGGCCATCTGAAACCCGGACCCGGCGAGAGGATCTTTTGAGTGGCAATGTCAGCTGATGAACCTTTTTCGTGACGATTCTTTTCCGGGAGTTCCAAGCGCCCGGATCCCGTAGGGGGTGCTGCACATAGGGATGCGCTAGAAAGCGCTCATTGCAAAAATGAATTCTGGTAAAGTATTGGTTTTTAATGGATTATACGGGTGTGATCGCGGGGAGCTAAGGTTGCCGGTTCCGATCTCCGCCTTGAAAGGGAAACATCTTCGGGTTGCATTCCCTTCGCCAATGAGGATGAATTCGCTCATTATTGAACGAAATAATCGTGGCCCTCATGATCACCGAAACTCCCTGGTTCCTGGCTCAGCTCAAGCCCAACAGCGCGGCGATCGCACAGACACATCTGGAGCGGCAGGGCTTCACTACTTTCTTGCCGCGAGAGGTGCGCACGATTCGTCGCGCCGGTCGTTTTGAAAGAGCGCGTCGCCCGCTCTTTCCCGGATATCTTTTCGTCTCCTTCGACCCCGCACGCGGGCTCTGGCGAAAAATCAACGCGACGCGCGGCGTCAGTCGGCTTGTGAGCTTCGGCGCAGAGCCTCGCCAAGTGCCTTCTGGGCTCATTTCGGAACTAGTGGCGCAGTGCGACACAGAGGCCTGCCTTCAGTCAGAAGCCAGCTTCAGCGCTGGGGACACGGTGCGTGTGGCCAGCGGCCCTTTCACCGATCTGGTGGGGCGGATCGCAGAGATTGATCCCGAAGCCCGGATCTGGGTACTGCTCGATTTCATGGGTGGCGAGAGACGAGTCGCGGTCGATCCCAAGGCGCTGCGTTCGGTCTGAGATCGTTCGACCCAGGCGCGACAAGGGCATGAGCAGGTCTTCGAAGGTTTATCTGGCGAGGGCTTTCGAACGGCTCTGCGAAGCCCGAGATGAGCTGCCTTACGACGGTTCTGTCAGACAAGGAAGTCTCGGTGAAGCCCCGGCTTTTGCGTGTCAGGGTTCCCGGGATCAGGTCAGCTAATCTTGGGGCGCGATCCCGCCGTCAGGATGGGAGAGCGCAGTCGCTCGCAACCAATCGAAACCAAAGACCATTGCGTGGGGAAGCGGTTCGCCTGCATCCGCAGCCGAACCTGCCCGGCGCTCTTCTCAAGGCGTCCGTGGAGCGCTAGTGGGCTTCCTTCGAATGCGTGTCGCTAGGGAGCGGCATCAGCCTGCTCTGGATGATCGCAAGCGCGCTCGAGAGCGAGGCAGCCTCGCGTGAACTCGTCGTTTCCTCGGGGAAGACCCGGTTGCCATTCGCAATGCTCTCGGCCGTCTTTGCGAGTCTTTCGACCGGGCGCAGGAGCAACTTGAGAAACACCAGCGTCACGATGAGCATGCCCAGTGCCGCCACCGCCACCGTCGAGAGCGTGACTTCGGTCAGGACCGGCAGGTCATTCGACATATTGTCCTGCCGCAGCACCGCAAACACGCGCCAGCCGAACGCGGGAAGGCTCTTCCAGACGAAATTGGGTGCGTAGGCATAGGTGTCCCCGTTCGTGTCTCCGACGAGATGGAAGGCGCCAGATGAGTTGCTTCGCAGGCTTGCGCTCGCGGTCAGGTTCTCGGGGATCGGCTTGACCGTGTGGCGCGTGTCGATCACGAAATCGCCGTTTACGTCCTGAATGACCACATCGACACCGAGGTCGCTGCTGGCCTTGAGGAGGAAGCTTCGCACCCACTCGATCCGCAGTCGATAGACGAGCACACCCATCGTCTGCCCGTGGGGGCCGATCACGGGGGTCGACAGGTTCAGATAGCGTTCCAGTTCGCCGGTGCGTTCGTTCTCGACCGTTCCGGCTTCGGTAATGGTTTCGATCGACGGTCTGCGGAGACCATCGCGGAACCACTGCTTTGCGCTGATATTCGTCCCTTCCTGCAGACGGTTCGAGCCGGATTTGATCGTTCCATCCAACGACGCAAACCCTGCCCAAGCCACCTGTCCCCCGGTCTGGGCGACCGCGTCCATGAATTTGTTCATGTCTTCCTGAGAGGCGGAACCGATGCTTTTGGCGACAGCGTGAAGACTGTCCCATTCGCGCGTCAGCGCCGTATTGAAGCTGAGTGCGACCGCATCAGCGCCCCTGAGCACCAGTTTGTGCTCGATCGATTTTTGGAACTCCAGAGCTTGCTTGGAGACAACCTCAGTGACGAATGCGGCCGTCGCCACAACGATAAGAACCATTGCGATCGCGGTGCGCAGAAAGATGCCCGACAGATCCAGATTTCGAGGAGCGCGCATATTCGTTACTATCCTGAGTTGCTCGGAAAAAACAAAAATCGTTTTGAATCGATTATATAGTAAATGTGGCAAAAAGGTGAGGCTCAATTATTTCTTCTTAAGATTGTGCTCTGCGGGTTGCAAAGCGTGGTGCTATGCAAAACACTCCGGCAGAATGAAGCCTCCGGTTCACGGAGCGCGGGTGGCATTCGAGGGATGCGCCCAAAGGGCAGCGGTTTACAGGAAATCAAGCAATGCGCAGAGTTTACGGTTTAGGCATCGCTGTCGCGACGGGTGTCGCACTGTCATTGGGTCATGCCCACGAAGCGCGCGCCGACGGGGTGTTTTTTCAGGTCGATGCCGCGCAGAATACCTCTGACACCGTCTTTTCGATGACCCGAGGCAAGGTGAGCTTCGGAGCGAACTTCTCGGATTACGAGGGCGGCTGGTCGACCGGTGCGTCGCTCTCGCGTGATTTCGTCGTCGACGGAATCGGCACGCTGAAGATCGGACCGAGCGTCGGCAAGACCCTTTCGGAAGGCAATTGGCGATTGGGGGCGAAAGTCGCTGTGGAGCGCTACACGCCGACGGCCTTCGGTCATGTCTTCGTTCTGGCCCAGTACAACACCATCGGCCAGGACTGGTTCGCTCTCTTCCAGGCGGGCAACAAGTCCGGCTTCGGACTCGAGCTTTCGGCAGGCGGAAGCGACACCTATTCCGAGCGCACCGTCGCGTTCTCCAAGAAGATCGGCGATGGGCCGGTTGCGATCCGGGCGGGCTATCACGTCTTCGCTGAAGAGGCCTTCCTGGGCTTCACCATCAATACCTTTTGAGCGGTGCGGCCCGGCTAGTCCTCGGAAGAATATTTCGGAAGGAAGCGGCCGTAGAGGTCACGCAGGAGCGCGCCTGCATGGACATGGCTGACGCCTGGCTCGTCGCCTTCGGCATGGAGGCGCACCAGGAGCTCTTCGCGTTGCGTCTCGTTGGGCAGAAGCTGCAAACGCGCACCGTCGCGGGTCTTTGCGATGACATAGCATGCGATCGGCCCGGAGATCTGGTCGATCGTGAGCATGCCGTAGGTCCGCTCCGGAAAGGTCACGCCGCGCACGCGCACCGTGTCCATCGTCAAGGAGGTGATCCAGAGCCAGTATTCCACGCCGTCGGACTCGAAGGTGGTATGCTCGGGCTCATCGGCCACATGGATCTCGCGCCGCGGCAGCTCGACACAGGCGCGGCAGGTCATGGCGAGCACGAATAGGTTGTAGATCGTCCAGAACAGGATCACCCATTTGCCGTCGCCTGCATCAAAATAGGCAAAACGATCCCAGATAATCCCGATCAGAAGCCCGCCCAGCGTCAGGAAGAACATGACGAGGAAGGGGGCCATGATGCGCCATTGGATGACCACCCGTGAGCGGTCGCCGCCCTTTGCCGTCACCGAAAAAGGATGGCCATAGGGCTGAAGCAACCCGGTAAAGGCCGCGCGCGTGATCGGGATCGCGGCGATGAGCTGACTCACATCGTTGAGCAGCGGGACGACCATGCCGCGACTGAGCATGTTCAGCGCCATCAAGCTCCAGAGATAATAGACCCCGAAGTAGCTCAGAACATCCGACAACCCTGCATTCACGACAGTAATGTTGAAGTACCAATAGAGCAGAGGATAGCAGATCGCAGCGATCCGGAAGGTGAAAGTCGTGGTCCAGTAGAAGATCGAATCGATGACGCTCCAGCGATCGCGCAGGCGCAGGTTGCTCTTGGCAAACGGGCCGAGCGAAGAACGCGCGATCTGCATCAGGCCGAGGCACCAGCGGGCGCGCTGGGTCACGTATTCCTTGAGCCCTTCGGGCGCCAGACCTTCGGTGAGTGGCTCGGTGAGGTAGACGGTTTTCCAGCCCGCGTTCTGCAGTGCCAGCGTCAGCATGAAATCCTCGGTCACGCTTTCGGTGTTGAAGCCGCCGATCTCGCGTAGGGCGCTCCACCGGCAGATCGAGGAAGTGCCGCAGCAAAAGGCGATCCCCCAGCCGTCGCGCGAGGGCTGCATCTGGTCGAAGAAGAAGCGCTGCTCGTCGGGATAGGAGCTTTTGAGGCCGAAGTTCTGCTGGATCGGATCGGGGTTGAAATAGTGCTGGGGCGTCTGCACGAGACCCACTGCCGGGTCGTGAAACAGGGCTAGCGTGCGCGAGATGAAGCCGCGATGGGGCACGAAATCGGCATCAAGGATCGCGACGTATTCGGGTTGTCTTTCCTCTTCGGCCAGACGATCGAGCGCGTGATTGATATTGCCGGCCTTTTGCCCTTCGTTATCGGGTCGGCGCATGTAGCGCACGTCATGCGCTTCGCAAAGATCGCGCAGCCAGTCGCGTCGGTTGTCATCGCAGACGATTACCATCTTGTTGTGATGGCGCAGGAACTTAGCCCCGACGATCGTCCGTTCGAGGATGTCGCGATCCTCGTTGTAGGTCGCGATGAGGATCGCGACGAGCGGCGCTTCTTCGGCCGACAGGTTCGCGTGTTCGTCCGCTTCCTCGCTGCGCGCCTTGGTGCGCGACAGGATCAGGAAAGCGCTCAGAGAGCCGATTATCGTGAGCGCTTCGAGAGCGAAGAGCGACCAGCTTGCAGCAACGTCGAGGGTCAGCCCCGGCGGGGCCAAAGTCTGTGTCGCGCGCCACCAGATATAGCGCAGGGCAAGCAGGGCACTGACCCCGAGCAGCACAGAGCGGTGCAAGTTGCGCTTGGGATCCATGAAACCCCGCGCCACGACCATGAAGCCGACCACAAGTATCAGCTGGACTGCCGCCGAGCCTATCTCTCCGAGTTGGGGATACGAGATCATGCCAAGCCGCCGTCAGCGACTGAAATCGAGCGGGCGCTTTTCGAAAAAGACCCTCCCGGTCCGTCCCACCGCGCAGTCCACCTCGGGGTCGGATTTCAGGCCCGGAACCAGCAAGGTCACATCGTAACGTTCAAGATGTTTCTGGCTCGGAGCGATCGCGAGGTTCTGGTAGATCGAGGCCGCGCCGCTGCCGGCAAGACGGGCGATCGTCGCAGCGTAAGTGCTGCCGTTCGATGCCAGCTTGAAGGTGGCTGCGTCGCCCACATGCAGGCGGTTGTAGATCCCCTCGCTGACCGAGGCGGTCACGATCGAAACGTCGCAGTCCACGAGCTTCAGGATCGAGTCGCCGCGCTGGATTGCCACGCCGTCTGCCTGAAGGTTTTCCCAGTAAAGCCCGTTCACCGGCGACATTATCGAATTGGTCGAAAGCGTATTGACCCGGGTCAGCTCCCGCGCGCTGCGATCGGTGAGGGCCCGGAGACGGCTCTGCGCATGAGCGAGAGCCACCTCAAGGGAGGTGATTTCGCCGTCAAGTTCGAGTCCGCGCTGCTCGGAATTCGGCGCGTCGTTATACCCATCGCCAAGGAAGACCCCCTTCTTGGCGGCTTCGAGAGAGATCTTTAGCAGCGCCACGTCCTCGCGCAGCTGGGCGAGCGGCTCGGTGCTCGCGGCGGAGGCTTTCGTGGCCTTCGAAGTGCCCGCATCGGGTTTCGTGTCCCCTGTTTCCGCGCGATCGAGCCGTGCCTGGGCGAATTCCAGCTTCGTCTCGATCTCGGCAATGCGTTGTTGCCGGAAAATCGCCGTGCGCTCGACATAGGTCTGACGTTGCGCGCGCCTGGCATTCAGATCGCCCCGGATCTGATCGACATTCGCCTGCGCGATCGTCTTCTCCATCTTGAGGTCGTTCAGTCGGGTTGTGTCCGCGAGGGTGTCGTCGACGCTCGCCAGCAGTTCACCCTTATTAACGTGGGCACCCAGCGGGCGTCTCGGGAGCTGGAGGTTTCCGGCGGTGCTGGAGCGCACCGTCACCACGGGCGCATTGACGACGGCATCCGCGCTGACCCCCGACATTTGTTCTCCGATGATCACCCAGAGCGCACCTGCGACCAGAACGACACCGATTACGGGGCGGAAGGTTTTCAATGAGACGCTCCTCGGGATTGTTCGGTTGCTCGCGGTGAGGCGGCAACTCTCAACAATCTATAATCGTGCAAATCTGCCAGCGCGCAACCTCAAGCTGCGGTGAGTGTTGTGGATTTGCAGACAGCCTGGAGATTGCCGTTGATCGCTGCGCACAGGCCGCGCCCGCGCTGTCGCGTCGTCGATGGCCCGCTTTCTGTCGCTCGCCAATTTTGACGCACCAACGACACGCATTGGCGCAGTCCAGGTTCGATCATCTTCAGGCGCACGCTGCTGCGCCCGCGAAGCCCTGGTGAATCTCGATACTTACGATGCGAAATTTTGGCGCGAGATCTGGTTTTGCTGGCGGGACAGGAAAAACGCATTGTTCTGGCGCGCGGCTCTGATCGCGTTCTTGAGCCGAACCTCGGAGATAGGTGATTTCAGCGTGACGTCGCAGGCTTGCATGCGTTCACAGGTGAAGTCATCTGCGCGCATCTCGCTGGAGACCAGGATCACGGGCAAAGCGGGAGATGCGCGCCGTACACGCAAACAGAAGTCGATCGTGTCTTCGATCTCTCCGAGATAGTCGCCGTCAACCATCAAGACGTCGATCTCTTCTGAGTGAAGCGCGAGCCAGCTCGTCGCGAGAAGCCCCTCGGAACAAACAAGAAGCTCTGCATCTTCCCGTTTGCAGATTTGGCCGATCTCACTGCTGAGCATGGGCGAGTCGCCGCAAAAGATGATGCACCGTTTCGGCAGGAGCCCGGATGCCGCGAAGCCAGGACCTCCTCCCGTCGATGTCTTGGATCTTCGATCTTGGGAGGGTTCGTCTGTGGTATTCGCTTTTCCCGCGACGCTTCTGAGGAACACTCGAGTCATCTCAATATCCTTGAAAAATCGGCCCGAAATTGCGGGGTTGGAAAATGTGCTTCAAAACCAGCGTACAAAACAATTTAAGGGAGAGTCTTAGAGAAATCACAACTTTGAGGCGAAATTGTGCCAAGCCTCTTTCGTCATGGATGTCATTCTCGGTTTGATCGGCAGAAAATACTGCGTTCTCTGATGTTTACGTTTTTTGCCCTTCGCGCTCACCGGCGCAATTGCCGCCGATTGCGGGTAGGTCTAAGCGGTAGGGTGGCCCCTCATCAGTCGTTTCTAGCCTTGCAGATCGGTTGAATCAAGAAGTGATTTGCAATCATAGGTTGTATGTTGGATGATCGTGGCTCATGAACCCGAGGGTTAAAAAGAGATGACGCCAAGTACTTTTTTTACGCCTCACGATCGCACCATAAAATGTGTGGAGTGGAAGAACGGGGCGATGTCGATTCACTTTCGTGACGGGGAGACCGTTCTCTATCGAGGTGTCCCCGAGATCGCCTACCGGACCTATGTGTCGGGCTACCTGAAGATATCTTTGGAAGATTGTCGGGAGTTCGAGACGCACTGACGACTCCGCTCGGGGTGCATGCGTGGTTGGAATGAGCAGCGTCACGATATGTGGCCGCTGTATTGGAACTCGCTGCTGCCTTGCTGGATCGCGCGTGTCCCTCACGCCTTCCTCACGCGCGGTATCGCCCCGGCTCGAACCGACTTGCGGGCATGGCACAGGGCGCTGAGGGGAACGCTCTCACGAGAGCGCCACGATGACACAGGCGTTGGTCATCCTCCCGGTGGTCCGGTATTCGAAACGAAAGACCGGTAGCTGGCGACCGGGCAGCGCGACGGGCCGCCCTTGCTCCAATTCGATCCGGTTCAATGCGCGGCGGCCATGGTCCGACGAAACCGCTTGATCGCCACCACGAAGAACGCCGCGCTCAGCACTGACATGATCACCATGTTGGGCCAGACGATCGAAAGCCCTGCGCCGCGATAGAGGATTGCCTGCGAGAACGCGACGAAATGGGTCGAGGGGGATATCTGCATCACGTTCTGCAGCCAGACCGGCATCGATTCCATCGGCGTCGTGCTGCCGGACAGGAGGTTCATGACGACCAGAACGGGCAAGGCCAGAAGTCCGAACTGGGGCATCGACGTGGTAAAGGTCGCCAGCAGGATGCCCAGCCCCGTGACCGACACGAGATAGAGCGCCGCCCCCAGAATGAAGAGCGGGATCGAGCCTGAAACAGGCACGCCCAACAGCAGCTGCACCACCAGAAAGATCGACAGGATCGCCGCGGCAATGATCGCAAGGCCGTTGGCCCAGATCTTGGCGACCATGATCTCTGAGGGCGTGACGGGCATGACCAGAAGATGCTCGATCGTGCCATGCTCGCGCTCGCGGATCAGCGCGGCGCCGGTCAGCAGAACCGATAGGATTGTGATATTGTTGATGACCTGCATCACCGAGGAAAACCAGACCGTGTTGCGGTTGGGATTGAACAAGGTGCGCACCACAAGATTGATGGGAAGCGCGCTGGTGCTGTCATCGCCGGAGACGAATTTCATGACCTCTGCGAGGATGATCTCTTGCAGGAAGACCGAGCCATTGCCCGCCTGCACCATTGCCGTGGCATCGACATCGAGCAGGATTTCCGGCTGGTATCCGGCCAGAACATCGGCTTCGAAATGGGGCGGAATTGTCAGGACGAAGACATATTTTCCGCGATCCATCACCTCTTGGACCTGATTGGCCGATATCTCGTCTGGCGGATTGAATTCCGGGGGAAGGATCGCGCTCAGGATACGTCCGCTAAGGGCGGAGCGGTCCTGATCGACATAGGCGACCGAGGCATTGAGCACTTCGAGTTTGGCGCCCGTCGCCACCGAGTAGACCGCGAAGCTGAAGATATAGACGATCAGCACGATCAGCACGGGGTCAGCGCGCAGGCTGCTGAGCTCTTTCAGACCGAGCCGGAAGACATTGCTGAGCCAAGTTTTCATCTCAGCGCTCCTGCTTTCGAAGGGCCAGGATCGCCACGGCGACGAAGAACAGCGCGAACCCCGCCAGCATGAGGAGGTTCTGCCATAGCTCAGCGAAGCCCAGGGCCTTGGTGAACGTGCCGACGCTGATCTGTTGATACCAAGCAGACGGGAAGGCGAGACCGATGAGTCTCCCGCTGCCCGAAAGCGACGAGACGGGCACCAACAACCCCGAGAAGTTGACCGCAGGAATGATTGAGATCACGGCTGCGGCGAAGGTCGCGGCCACCTGCGTGCGCGTGAAGGCGGAGATCAGCACGCCAAAGCCCGTCGCCGCCATGACGTAGAGCAACGTCCCGAGCAGGAGGGTGCCGACAGAGCCCTTGGGCGTCACGCCGAATACGCCATAAGCCATCATCATCAGCGTGACGAAACTGAGCAGCGCGATCACGACATAGGGGAGTTGCTTGCCCAGAATGAATTCGGTCCGTGTCACCGGGGTGGAGCGGAAATTGGCGATCGAGCCGGTCTCTTTTTCGCGCACCACCCCCATCGCCGACATCATCGAGGGGATCAGGATTAGCATCAGCATGATCACTGAGGGGATCATCGCATAGACGCTTTCGAAGGACTGGTTGTAGCGAAACCGGGTCTCGATGCTGGCGGCCGATGTGTCAATCACGCGTCCATAAGTGCGCTCGATTTGATCTGACATGTAAGAGGCCGCAAGGCCCGAGAGATAGCCGCGCGCGGTTTCGGCACGGAAGGGCATCGCGCCATCGATCAGGACGCGCACCTCGGGATCTTCGCCCTGCAAAAGGTCTTTGCCGAAATCGGGCGGGATCTCGATGCCGATGACGATCTCCGCGTTCTTCAGGCGGGCGTTCAGATTGCTGGCGCTGGTCGCGGGAGGCTGTTCGGAAAACCAGCGCGAGCCGGAGAAACTTTCCATCAGCTCGCGGCTCTCGGCGCTCTGGTCCTGATCGAACACTGCGTAGGGCAGGTCCTGAACATCGAAGGAAATGCCATATCCGAAGGTCAGCATCAGGATAAGCGGGCCGAAAAACGCGAAGCTCAAGCGGATCTTGTCGCGCAGCAGTTCGAGGCTTTCGCGCCGCGTAAAGGCCCATAGCCGGGCAGGGTCGAAGATGCGATTTCGCGGCGCGGCGCTTTGGGTGTCGGCATGGAAGGCGGGGGGCTGGGGCGCGTGATCTGAGCTCGTATCGGCCTCGCGCAGATAGCTGACGAAGGCGTCTTCCAGATTGTCCGTGCCCTTGCTTCGCGCCAGATCCTTCGGGGAGCCCACCGCCAGAACCCGCCCCGCATGCATCAGCGAGATCCGGTCACAGCGTTCCGCCTCATTCATGAAATGCGTCGAGACAAAGATCGTGACGCCGTGATTGCGCGACAGGTCGATCAGGTATTGCCAGAAACTGTCGCGTGCCACCGGATCGACGCCCGATGTCGGCTCGTCGAGGATGAGCACCTCTGGCGAATGGATCAGCGCCACGGCGAGTTGAAGGCGTTGGCGAATGCCCAGCGGCAGACCATCGGGGCTCTTCTCGGCCTCTTCCGAGAGGTCGAAAGTCTCGAGCATGTCGCGAACCCGCTGGGCGCGGGTTTCCACGGGCAGCTGGTAAAGCTCGGCGTGAAGTTCGAGGTTCCTGCGGACACTGAGCTCACTGTAGAGCGAGAAGGATTGCGACATGTAACCAACACGTCGCCGTGTCGCCATGTCGCCAGTATCGAGCTCTTCGCCAAAAAGCAGCGCCTTGCCTTCGCTGCTCGGCTGCAGGCCGGTGAGCATCTTCATGGTCGTGGTCTTGCCGCATCCATTCGAACCAAGGAAGCCGAAGATCTCGCCGCGCTCGATCTTGAAATCCACATGATCGACGGCGGTGAAGTCTCCGAAACGGCATGTGAGGCCCTGCGCCTCGATCGCGGGCGGGCCGTCGGTGAGCGTGCGCGGGGGCACGATCACCTCGTGATGGCCTGCGCGTTCGGCTTCGGGCAGAAGCTTGATGAAAGCGTGCTCCAGCGTAGATTCGCCAGCCTGTGCGCGGATCTCTGCGGGTGCTCCGGTCGCGATAACCTGACCGTTCGACATCGCCGCGAGCCAGTCGAAACGCTCTGCCTCGTCCATGTAGGCTGTGGCGACGATCACGCTCATCGTGGGGCGCACGCTGCGGATGCGTTCGATGAGTTCCCAGAATTGCTGGCGTGAGAGAGGATCGACGCCAGTGGTCGGCTCGTCGAGGATCATCAGGTCGGGATCGTGGATCAGTGCAGAGCAAAGCGAAAGCTTTTGCTTCATCCCGCCCGAGAGCTTACCCGCGGCCCGGTCGGGGAACGGGTCGAGGCCCGTCGACCGCAACAGATCGTCGATGCGTACGCGCCGTTCTTCTTCGGGCTGCCCGAAGAGGCGGCCAAAGAAATCGAGGTTCTCGCGCACGCTCAGCGTCGGGTAGAGATTGCGCCCCAGACCTTGTGGCATGTAGGCGATGCGGTGATTGCAGCTCCGCAAATGGGCGTGGTCGCGAATGTCGCCGCCCAGCACCGTTGCCTCGCCTGTCTGCAGCTTGCGGACCCCGGCGACCAGTGCCAGCAGCGAGGATTTACCCACCCCGTCCGGCCCGATCAGCCCAGCCATGCAACCCGCCGGAATATCAAGGCTTACATTGTCCAGCGCGCAAGTGGTGCCGTAGCGGTGGGTGATGCCCGACAGGCTTGCGACCAGAGCGCGCGTCATTGTGGCAGCTTCACCTGAAGCGTCTCGGGCCACTGCGCGCTGTCATTCACACGCACATAGCCGATCCCGGCCACGCCCGCCTTCGCCTGTTGCTGATATTTTTCCAGCAGCTCGGGGGAGATCGACAGTTTTACGCGGAACATCAGCTGTTCGCGTTCATCCGAAGTCTCGACCGATTTCGGCGTGAATTGCGCTGTGCTGGCGACGAAAGTCACCGTTGCGGGGATGACGTATTCGGGGATCGGATCGAGGATCAGCCGTGCTTGCGCCCCGATCGACAGCCGCCCGGCATCGGCCGCGGGCAGAAAGATCGTCATGTAGATATCGGTCAGATCGGTGAGCGTTACGACAGTGCCACCCGCGGCGACGATCTCGCCGCTCTTGATCAGGATATATTGCACGCGCCCGTCATGGGGTGCCTTGAGCTCCATGTCGGACTGGACGCTCTTGAGTTGTTCGACCGAGGCATTCGCAGCTGCGATCGTTGCGCTGGCGAGATCGATGCCCGCAGCAGCCGAGGCGACCGCGGCCTGCGCGGTGGTCAGGGAGTTGCGCACGGTATCGAGCTGCTCCTGTGTCGCGTGGCCGTTCGCGGCCAGCTTCGCCGTGCGGTCGAATTCGCTCTGGACATACTGCTCCTCGGAGAGGCGCTGCCTCGACAGGGCCTCTGCCTGGATCTTCTGTTGTTGGGCCTGAAGTACGGCGGCTTCGGCGGCGCGGAGCTGGGCATCGATCTCCGCAGAATCCATCCGGGCGACCGTCTCTCCCGCCTTCACCCAATCCCCTTCAGAGACGAGAACTTCGGAAATCCGGCCCGCCATCTTGGCGGAAACATCGATGCGCTCGGCCTCGATGCGCCCGTTGCTCATCGCAAAGCCTGCGGGCAGGGCAGGGGTCTTCGTTTCCAGCCAGTAGTAATATCCGCCCCCTGCGATCACCAGTATGGCCGCGAGGATGAGATATACAGGTTTCCATCGCATGGGGTCTGTCTCCAGTTCTCGCGGGGCGCAACCGGGCGAAGGGTCGCCGGGCGGTCATCCTGCAGGGCAGCGCTTTTCTGCGCTGCGGCGAAGCATATGCCTTTGGCATAGCAGTAGCGAATTATTGAAGTCAACGAGAGCGAGACGGCATAACGGCCATGCGCAGGCGTCACGATCGTCCAAGCTTGCCGGAGCGTTTCTGATACGCCGCTAAATCTTTGCAGTGCAAAGCGGGTGAATGCGGATTTTCGCCTTTGCGGTTCCCGGTTTTCGACCTTTTGCCTATAGTCGGCACTTCGCAAAAAAATACGATAAATCCCTCACACATCACAAAAACCTGTTGATCGAAGTCAAAGTGCGAAGCAAGCTTGTGAACGATATGGTTCACTTTGGGGCGCGGAAGAGATTGCCCCCGCATAAGGAGATGACACATGAAAAAAACGATCACGAACAAGGCAATGCTGGCGCTGTTCGTATCCTTCGCGCTGGGCGCGCTGGCGGCATGCGACCAGACGCAAGAAGCTGCGGCGGTTGCTGGTGCGGACAACGTGCCCAACATGACTGCCCATATCGAAAACCCGATGTAAGGGCCTCCGCGTCCCGAAATCAGAATTTGGCCTCGTACTCTTGCGCCCGATGGTAAGTCAGGGTGCAAGGGCGGGGCAGGCGCTCCCGTCAACTCGGCGGGAGCTTCGCCTTTCGCGCATGGTGAGGCAGTCCCTCTTTCACTGCGGGGGCGTCCTCCCGGGGTATTCGTAAGCGACCCCCCTGAATGCGGTAAAGCGGGTCACGATTGCTCTGCAATCTCGGGTTTCGCCAAGGTCGCTGTCGAAGCGGCCTGCCAGCGGCCATTAGCCTTGCGGCGTCACGCGATGAGGTTTGATCCCGACGCAGCGCTAGCGCTGGTGTCCACCCGGTCCCCGTCATTGGACACGTTCTGGATATTTCAACGCACGAATGGCTTCGTTTCGTGTACTATCCGGAAACTGCGGCTCGGTTGCTGGCGGGCCGCAGTCAAGATTGTCAATTGTGCAAGAGTGGAGTTAGGCCCGATTGAGTTGGATGGAAAAGTCGTGCCGGATGTCTCGCTGCGGAAGCGTGCTCACGATCTATCCAACAGCGGTGCTATTCTTGTCCAAAAGAAGACACAACATTGCCATCAGCCCGTGTGATCCACCCTATTCCACGAGCGATCACGCCCGGATGCCGGGCGGCGCGAACTTGAAGGAGCTCTCGATCATGAATGTTTGCCGCGTTAACCTTGATTTGTTTGTCGTGATTGATGATTTCCGAACCGCGGTGAAAACCAAATACAAGCTTTGCTTTTCCGACGGCCTTCCGGCGCAGGCGAAACTGGCGCCGATGGTCCTGAGCGGCTCCACAGATCCGAGCCAGCCGGAAAATGTTTTCACCTCTGCCCTGCGTCAGGAATTGTTCGGCCAGCGTGCCGTCTTCGACGCCTCGAACTTCTCGGTCGACGTCAAGGTTCGTTCCGGCGCTTCAAGGGATTTGGAGGTCGAGGTCGAAAGACGCTGGCGCAGAGCCCTCGTCTCGTTTCTCGAAAGCTACATCACCAAGACGCAGCCGAAGCTCTCGTCGGAGCGCGCGCAGGGCTGGTTCACGGAGCCGATGCTCGTACCCGAGGCGCCCCGTCACTGACAGCCCCGCCCGCGGCCCGTTTCAGAGCGCAGATCGCTCTTGAGGCGTTGCGTTCTGAGCAGACAGTCGCGGAATGTGCGCAGGTTTCGATGCAACCTGGATCATTCGCCGAGCTGGCCGATGATCCGAGCCTGTTTCATCTGGCGGCGAATTTGCGATCGTAGAACCCGCGCACGAGGAGCGCCATCGCGCCTTCAAGCGGAAGCCACGCAAGGCAATAGAGCCAGACCAGCAAGGCGACGCTCCAGCCGATCGGGGTCACGAACAGCCCGTAGACCGCGATCAGCGTGCCCAGAAGTTGCGTTGCCTCGGTCGTCGCAAAAAGCCGCAGCGCCGGGAAGGGCCTGCGCCAGAACCAGCTTTGGTGGCGCGTGACGAACAGCGTCATGTGCCCCGAGACGAGAAGCTTCAGGAAGATGATCGTCTGGATCTGGTCGCGGGGCAGGCCGAGATGCGCATCGACGAACCAGAACAGCAAGAAGGTCTCGATCACCCCTGTCACGCCGAGGGTGGCCGCGACGGTCAGCACGCGCCGCATGTCCCATCGCACCGGGCGCGGCGAGACCGAGACATTATCATAGGCGATCATCATGATCGGGAAGTCGTTGAGCACCGCCAGAAGGACGATCATGATCGCGGTGACCGGGTAGAAATCGAAGACGAGAATGGTGAGCGTCATGAACAGCAGGACCCGGATCGTCTCGGCCACGCGGAAGGTGGCGTAGCTTGTCATCCGGGCGAAGATCCTGCGCGATTCCTCGATCGCGGTGGTGATGATCGACAGGCCCTTGTCGGTCAGCACGAGATCGGCGGCAGCGCGGGCGGCATCGGTCGCCCCGCTCACGGCGATGCCTGCATCTGCCTTGCGCAGGGCAGGGGCGTCATTCACCCCGTCCCCCGTCATCGCGACAATCGAGTGTCCGGCCTGTAGCGCTTCGACGATGCGGAATTTGTGCTCGGGCAGAACGCGGGCGAACCCGTCCGCGGCGCGGACATTGGCCTCGACCGTCGCGGGGTCTCCGTCAAGCAACTCGCCGGCGGGATAGATCTTTTGCCCGAGGTCGAGCTTGCCCGCGATCTGGCGCGCGATCGCCTCGTGATCGCCGGTGATGATCTTGACGTCGATCCCCATCTCGCGCGCCTCTGCGATGGTGCTTGCCGCATCTGGGCGCGGCGGGTCGATGATCGGCAGCAGGCCAAGAAACTCCCAGTCCGCGTCCGCAAGCTTTCTTGCGGCCCCGAGCGCTCGGTAACCCTGCTGTGCCAGCGCCTCGACGTCGCCTTCCACCGCTTCGCGCAAGTGGGCGTCCATCGCGGCGAGCTCGACGATGACCTGAGGCGCCCCTTTGGCGACCCGCCAGCGCTTTCCATCGAGTGCCACCTCGGCCTCGCTGCGCTTGCTGACGGGATCGAAGGGCGTGAAATCGAGGGTTTCGATCGCCGTCAGGGCAATCTTGTCGGCCGCGGCAAGCACCGCCGTGTCGATCGCATCGGGGGCATCGCGGTCACAGGCGAGCGCGGCAGCACTCAGCAAATCCTCGACCGCGACACCCTCTGCCGGGCGCGGGTTCTCGACGGTCAATTCATTGAGCGTCAGCGTGCCTGTCTTGTCCGAACACAGCACATCCACCCCGGCCAGTTCTTCGATCGACACGAGCCGCGAAACGATTGCCTTCATCCGCGCCAGACGTTCCGCGCCCACCGCCATCGTCACCGACAAGACGGTCGGCAAGGCCACAGGGATTGCAGCGACCGTCAGGATCAGGGCGAACTGGATCACCTCGAGCGGCGGATTGTGCCGCTGGAAGGAGACGATGACGATCATCGCCACAAGAACCAGCGCAGCCGCGATCAGGAAATTGCCGATCTGCATCACGGCCTTCTGGAAATGCGACTTGCCGGTCGTGGTCTGCACAAGCGACGCGGTATGCCCGAAATAGGTCTCCATTCCGGTCGCGGTCACTTCGCCCGTCATCTCGCCCAGCTTAATCACCGAACCCGAGAAGGCTTTGTCGCCGACCGACTTGTCGACGGGCAGGGACTCGCCGGTCAGCGCCGCTTCGTCGACCGAGAGATACTGGCCCTCGAAAAGGTCCAGGTCCGCCGGAACGATCTGGCCGATCGACAGGCGCACGATATCGCCGGGCACGAGTTCGCGCGCGGCGATTTCCTGCCATTGCCCGTCCCGTTTCACGCGGGCATTCGGCGCGAGCTGCGCCTTGAGCGCCGCGATGGCCGAACTTGCCTTGCTCTCTTCCTTGAACCCCACGGCGGCGTTGATCAGCAGCATCACGAAGATCACGCCGAAATCGGACCAGTCGCGCAGCACGAGCGACAGGCCTGCGGCAAGCTCGATCAACCAGGGGATGGGGCCCCAGAAATACCCCGCGATGCGTTGTAGCAGGGTCTTTTCTTCACTCTTGAGCGCATTGGGGCCGTATCGCTCGAACCGCTTCGTTGCCTCCGCCGTGCTCAGACCGGTCTTGCGGTCCGTTTTCGGCAGGTCGTTCCGGGTCTGCGGCTCAGTGACGGTCTGGTCCATTTTGCGTGTCTCCAGCTTTGGCCCCGAGAGATCCGAGCCACTGGCCGATTTCCGGCCAGACATTCGCAAGGGTATGGCTGCCCATGAAAAGTCCGATATGCCCGCCCTCGACCAGCCGGGAGACGATCTCGTCGCGCTTGGTGCCGAGAAGCGTCTCGGCTGCGAAAACCTGCTCGCGCGTGGTGATGTCGTCGCTCTTTCCCGCGAGCAGGAAGGTTGGGCAGGTGATCACGCCGAGATCGAGCTTTTGCCCCAGGCCGACGAACTTGCCCTTGGCGAAGAGGTTCTGTTTGAACAAGAGGTCGATGGCTTGCAGGTAATAGCGCCCGGGCAGATCGATCGGGTTCTCGTACCAACTCTCGAAGTGCTCGGTGCGCTTCATGAAATTCCGATCGTCGATATGCTGATAAAGGTCAACGAACTTGCCGAAATATTGCTGATCGGCATGCATGTTCTTCCAACCCGTGAGCATGAAGCGCCCCGGCATCCGGCCCTCTCCCGCCTCGACCATCTCCTGATAGGCCGAAAGCGGCATCTGATGGGCGAGCTTGCGGATCGGCCCGTGCCCGGCATCGGTGTCGATGGGCGCGCCGGCCAGAACGAGGCCTGCGACCTTTTCGGGGAAACGCGCGGCATACATCGCCGACATCCACCCCCCCTGACATAGGCCCACCAACATCACGCGCCCTCCGAGATCGTCGACCGCGACATTGATCTCGGCGAGATACTTGTCGATGTCGAAATCACGCATCTCAGGCGTCGCGCTTTTCCAGTCGGTGCAGAGCACGTGCCCCAGCCCGGCGGCCAGCAGCGTCTCGATCAGGCTTTGGCCTTTCGCATAATCCGCGATGGTCGAGGAGTGACCGGCATAAGGCGCATCGACCAGCACCGGGATGCCGCCGCCGGTGCCGCCGAAATCGCGCAGCCGCATCGTGTCGAGGTCGAGGAGCACGTGGTTCTTCGTGGCCCATTGCGGCTCGGGCGGGGTCGTGATCTTCGCGGCCTCGTCGAGATAGGTCAGCCCTTTCTCGACCGCATCGAGCCCGATCTTCTGCCACTCCATCGCGGCGGCCATCGGCCAGAAGAAGGGAACGCTATGCTCATACGTCTTTTCTGCATCACTCATGATCGACACTCGCAAGAAGTTTCTGCACTGCAGTATCTTCTTGAAACGCCACCGAGGCTGAAATTGCAAGCAAAGCCGAAGGTGCGCGCGGCAACGTGAAGGTTTCGTGCGAAGGGGTGAGAGGATTGCGACGAGAGCAAACTAGGGGTTTCTCGCGTGTGCTCAATCCCTTCGGTGCAATGTGACGGGAGCTCGCGCCAAGGGGGCTCACCCTTCGATGGCGACAAGGTCGGCGGAGCGGGCGATGGGGCGCATCTGCCCCATTGCCCTCAATCTGCGCTCAGAAGATCTCGAACAGCCCCGCCGCGCCCTGACCGCCGCCGATGCACATCGACACCACGCCGTAGCGCGCGCAGCGCCGTTTGCCTTCCAGCAGGATATGCCCCGCCATCCGCGCGCCCGACATGCCATAGGGATGCCCGATAGAGATCGCGCCACCATTGACGTTGAGCTTCTCATCGGGAATGCCGAGCTTGTCGCGGCAATAGAGAAGCTGCGCCGCAAAGGCCTCGTTGATCTCCCACAGGTCGATGTCTTCGATGGTCAGTCCTGTGCGCTCCAGCAGGCGCGGGATCGCGAAGACCGGGCCGATCCCCATCTCGTCCGGCGCACAACCCGCCACCGCGAAACCCCGGAAGGCGCCCAGCGGCGAGAGCCCGCGCCTTGTCGCTTCCTCACCCGACATCACCACGCAGGCCGAAGCGCCATCGGAGAGCTGCGAGGCATTCCCGGCGGTCACGCATTTCTCGGGGCCCAGAACGGGTTTGAGGCTCTCCAACCCGTCCAGTGTCGTGCCGGGGCGATTGCACTCGTCGAGCTCCAGCCGCACCACCTCTTCATGCGTCTCGCCCGTGGTCTTGTCTTTCACGAGCTTCACCGCCTCGACCGGCACAATTTCCGCATCGAACCTCCCCGCCTCCTGTGCCGCAGCCGTGCGGTTCTGGCTTTGCAGCGCATAGGCATCCTGCATCGCGCGCGTGACGCCGTAACGTTCGGCCACGACCTCGGCCGTCTCGATCATCGACATGTAATAGGCGTCCGGCACGCCGGGACTGCGGTAGCGATAGCCGTTCCAATGGCTGTTCTGTACCAGCGAGATCGAGTCGAGCCCGCCCGCCAGTGCCACCTCGACACCCTCGGCCATCACCATATGCGCGGCCGAGGCGATCGCGTTGAGCCCCGAGGCGCATTGCCGGTCCACGGTCACACCCGCAACCGTATCCGGCAGGCCCGCGGCCAGAGCGATATGGCGCGCAACGTTGACGCCCGTGGAGCCCTGGGTGAGCGCCGAACCGAAGATCGCCTCTTCGATCTCGCCGCCCTCAAGCCCTGCTCGCGCCACGGCGGCCTTCACCGCATGGGCGGCCAGCGCCGGACCTTCGAGATTGTTGAACGCGCCGCGATAGGCTTTGCCGATCGGTGTGCGGGCGGTGGAGACGATGACGGCGTCGCGCATGGGGAACCTCAGATGGTTTCGAGACCGCACCAGTCCGCGATGAACAGGGCGGTGGATTGGGTGATGCGCCGGATGCTTTCCAGCTCGACGCGCTCGTTGAAGCCGTGGATCGCCTCGGCGCGCGGCCCGTAGACCATAGCGGGAGTGTCGGCATAAAGCCCGAAGAACCGGGCATCAGTGGTCGCGGTGATCGCCATGCGGTCGAGCGCCGAGCCGTTGACCGCCACGTGCGCCGCGTCCAACGAGCCGATGGCGGCCGTGGCAGTTTCCGAACGGTCGTCCGCCAGCGCATACCCCTCGGCCATGAAACCGTGCCAGACGATCTCGGGCAGCGAGTTCTTGAGGAAGGCGTTGGAGCGCGCGGCCTCCATGATCGTGTCCACGATCTCGGTTTTCGCGGCTTCGATATCCTGACCGGGATAGATCGCGATCCGCATGTCGAACACGCACCAGGCGGGCACGGAACTCGCCCAGTCGCCGCCCTTGATCTTGCCGATGTTGAGATTGATCGGGTGATGGGTGTGACCGTATTCGGAATGCCGACAGCCGGGCGCGTTCCAACGCTCTTCCAGCCCGTGCAGCGCGGAAATCAGCGGGATCGCCGCCTCGATCGCATTCGCGCCGGAGCCCGCATAGGCAACGTGCGTCGGCAGCCCCTTGAGATGCACCTGTGCCCAGATCACGCCAAGCTGCGCGCTGACCAGCTTTTCCTCGAACGGCTCGGGGATCAGCGCGGCGTCGGCCTTGTAGCCGCGTTCAAGACAGGCCAGCGCGCCGTTGCCGGTGCATTCCTCCTCGACGACCGATTGGAAGAACACATCCGCTGCTGGCGCCAAGCCAAGCGACCGCAGTGCATCAAGCGCGAACAGGTTTGACACCAGCCCGGCCTTCATGTCACCCGCGCCACGACCGTAAAGCCAGCCGTCATCGACATGCGGCTGGAACGGCGGACGGTCCCACATGTCCAAGGGCCCCGCAGGCACCACGTCGATATGACCGTTGAGGATCAGCGAGCGGCCTTTCCGGGTCGTGCTGCGATGGCTGCCCACCACGTTCACCGCGTCCTCGTAATCGCCGATCACCGGCGAGAAGCCCGGCAGGTTCCGGATCTTGTCCACCTCGATCTGCCAGCGGTCGACCTCGTAACCGCGCTCATTGAGCGCCCCGGCCATGCAATCCTGTGCGCCTTGCTCCTGCCCACGGGTGGACGGGTACGCGGTCAGTTCGGACAGAAAGGCGATCTCGTCGTCGAACGCGTCATCGACCGCCGAGAGGATGCGGGTTTGCAGCTCTTGATCCATGTCTCACCTCAGAATGTCGGAATATCGCCAGCGGGGATCGCGATCGGCGCGCCGGTGGCCTCGCGCAGCTCGGGCAGCGAGACACCTTCGGCCAGCTCAACCAGCGCGAAGCCCTCGGGCGTCACATCGACCACCGCCATGTCGGAATAGATCCGCGCGACGCGGCCCTTGGCGGTCAGCGGCAGGGTGCAGGCCTCCAGCAGTTTCGGATTGCCCTTGCGGTCGCAATGGGTGGTCATCACGACGACGCGCCGCGCCTTTTGCGCCAATTCGATCGCGCCGCCCGCGCCCGGAGAAAACTTGCCTGGGATCTTCCAGTTCGCCAGATCGCCGTTCTGCGCAATCTCGAAGGCGCCGAGCAGGGTCAGGTCGAGCCGCCCCGAACGTACCAACGCGAAGCTCACCGCGCTGTCGAAAAAGGCCGAGCCGGGGATCGTCGAGACATAGGCCCCGCCCGCATCGATCAGGTTCCGGTCCGCCTTGTCGTAAGGCAGGGTCGGCCCGATCCCGGTCAACCCGTTTTCCGAATGGAGGCAGACGGGAAAATCGGCGGGCAGGTAGTTCACCACCTTGGTCGGCAGGCCGATACCAAGGTTCACGACCATACCGGGCGCGATCTCGCGCGCGGCACGGGCCACCATGCGGGATCTAGCGTCGGACAATGCCATACTCCTGAGAAAGTTCGGACAGCTCCACGACCTGATCGACGAAAGCGCCGGGGGTCTCGACCGCGTCGGCGCCGAGGCCTCCAAGCGGAACAAGGGTCTCGGTCTCGGCGATCACCTGTTTCGCGGCCATCGCCATGAGCGGGTTGAAATTGCGCGCGGTGGCGGCATAGGCGAGGTTGCCGAACGGATCGGCGGTGGTTGCGTGGACCAGTGCCACATCGGCCCGCAAGGCGGGCTCGACCAGCATCGGGCGGCCCTCCATCTCGACGACCTGCTTGCCCTTGGCCAGTTCGGTGTCGATGCCGATATCGGTGAGGATCGCGCCCAGCCCCGCGCCGCCTGCACGGATGCGCTCGGCGAGGATGCCCTGGGCGCAAAACTCGACCTCGATCCGACCCTCGTTCATCGCGGCGATGGCGTTGGCGTTGAGACCCAGATGGGTGACGATCAGCTTGCGCACCTGACCTCTTGCGATCAGGTGGTCGATCCCCATGCCTGCCTCGTTCGCGTCGTTCTTCACCAGCACCAGATCGCGCTGGCCCTGACGGGCGAGTTCGCGCAGCAGCGTGAAGGGTGTACCGGGCACACCGAAGCCGCCGACGAGCACCGTCGCCCCTTGCGGGATCGCGACCACGGCCTCTTCGAGCGTGGTGGATTTGTTGGGCAACTTCATGCGCTCACCTCCTCGATCACCGGCAGGTCGTGCTTGGCGGCGAAGGCATCGAGCGCGTCGGTCAGGATCTCCATGATCTCACCGATCTGCGGCTCGGTGATGATCAGCGGCGGACAGACGAGGAAGTGATCGCCCTCGTAACCGCCACGCGTGCGGCGCGCATAGATGATCAGCCCGCGCTCGTAAGCCAGTTCGACCAGCTCAGAATGGGCGTTCCACTCCTTGGGCAGGACCTTCATCATATCGCGATCCGAGACCAGCTCGAACGCCAGCAAAAGCCCCTTGCCGCGCACATCGCCGATGAAGGGATAGCGATCCATCAGCCCGGTCAGGCGGGTCTTCAGAACTTCGCCCATTCGCGCGGCATTGCCGACGATGTCGTGCTCTTCCATCTCCTCGAGTACGGCCAGCCCTGCCGCGCAGGCCAGCGGATTTCCGGCATAGGTAAAGCCATGAAGGAAGCCGCCCGCATTCAGGAGCGCCTCGACCATATCGCCCCGCGCAACCACCGCGCCCAGTGGCGCATAGCCCGCGCCGAACCCCTTGGACATGGCGATGATGTCCGGCGTGATCCCCCAATGCTCGGCTGCGAGGAACTTGCCGGTGCGGCCCGCCCCGGTCATCACCTCGTCGAAGATCAGCAGGATGCCGTATTCGCGGCAGATCTCGGCGATGCGGGTGTAATAGCTGTCGGGCGCGACCAGCGCCCCGGTCGAGGCGCCGCCCACCGGCTCCATGAGGAAGGCGAGGACGGTGTCGGGGCCTTCCGCCTCGATCTGCTCGCGCAGTTTCTCGGCATATTTGAGGCCGCGCTCTTCTTCGGTGAGGTTGTCGCGGTCGAGATAGCAGGTCGGCGCCGCGATCTTCGGCATCTCTTCGAACATCGGCGCGAATGGGCCGGTGAACAGCGGGCTTCCGGTCACGCCGAGTGAGCCCATCGTCGCCCCGTGATAGGAGGGCAGGCGCGAGATCACCTTCCAGCGGCTGCCCTGCCCTTGCGTCACCGCATATTGCCGCGCGAGCTTCATCGCCGTTTCGACCGCCTCGGAGCCGCCCGAGACGAAGAACACCCGATCGAGCCCTTCGGGCATCAGCGAGGCCACCTTGGCGGCCAGATCCTCGGAGGGACGCGTGCGGAAATGCAGGCGGTAGCCGAAGGTCGCCTTGTCCATCTGCGCCTTCATCTTGGCGAGCACGCGCGGATTGGAATGGCCGATATTGGACACCATCGCGCCCGACGATCCGTCGATATAGCGCTTGCCGGATTCATCGTAGAGATAGATCCCCTCGCCATGGTCCAGGAACGGACGGGGCTGACGGGACTGATAGAACAGGTGGGACTGTTCGTCGCTCATTTCGCACCTTCGAGATGTTTGCGCAGGAAATTCCGAGTTCGCTCTTGCGTCGGGTTGCGGAAGACTTGCTCGGGCGGGCCTTCCTCGACCACGACGCCCTGATCCATGAACAGCACGCGGTCGCAGACCGAGGCCGCGAAATCCATCTCGTGGGTCACGATGATCATGGTCATGTGCTCTTGTGCGAGCTTCTTCATCACGAGGTTCACCTCCTCGACCAGCTCGGGATCGAGCGCCGAGGTCGCCTCGTCGAAGAGCATCAGCTTGGGTTTCATCGCGAGCGCACGCGCAATCGCCACGCGTTGCTTCTGACCGCCCGAAAGCTGCGCGGGGTAATAGTCGATCCGCTCGAGCATCCCGACGTGATCGAGCTGTTCCTCGGCGAGCTTGTCGGCCTCCTTGTCCGAGATCTTCTTGAGAAGCTTCGGCGCCATGGTGACGTTTTCGCGTACGGTGAGATGCGGGAAGAGGTTGAAGTGCTGGAACACCATCCCGATTTCCTGGCGCATCTGGTTGATGTGCTTTTCATACTGGCGATGCGGCAGGGCCTTGTTCACCTGAACACCGTCGAGCCAGATTTCACCACCCGTGAGCGGATCGAGATCGTTGATCGCGCGCAGCAGCGTGGATTTGCCCGAGCCCGAGGGGCCGATGATCGCGACGATCTGGCCGCGCTCGACATTGAGCGAGATATCCTTGAGCACTTCGAGCGTGCCATAGGATTTCTGCGCGTGACGGATCTCGACGAAGGAATGGGGCGCGGTCATGTCGATATCTCCCGGTTCAGCGATAGAGGCGGTTGCGGTTCTCGAACCAGCGAAGCACCGCTTCCATGCCGAGATTGATGATGTAGTAAAGGACGGCGGCGGCCGCATAGAATTCGAAGGCGCGGTAGGTCTGGCCGATGGCACGCTGCGCCGAGAGGGTCAGTTCCGACACCCCGATCACCGAGACGAGCGCGGAGTCTTTCAGCAGCGCGATCATGTTGTTCCCGATCGGCGGGATCACGTCGCGCACCGCTTGCGGTACCACCACCTTGATCAGCGCCTGGCGACGCGACAGGCCAAGCGTGCGCGCGGCCTCCATCTGGCCCTTGTCCACCGCGATCATCGCGGTCTGGATCAGCTCGGAGTTATAGACCGCGAAGTGAAAGCCCAGACCGATCACGCCCGCCACGAAGGCCGGAAGGTCGATCCCGATCTGCACGAGCCCGAAATAGATCAGGAAGAGTTGCAGCAGCAACGGCGTGCCCATGAAGAGCCACGCGAGGAAGCGGAACGGCAACCGGATCGCCATCGGCGCATAGAGCGCGATCACCGCCAGAAGGATGCCGCCGAAGAAGCTCAGAACAGCCGAGGCCGCGGTGATCGCAACGGTCCAGAGTACGCCGAGAGCAAGCGTGCCGTAGAAAGGCGGGAGGACGGAGAAGTCGAGTCCCATGTCTTACTCCTGTGCCGCTTGGGGGTGGGGGAAGGTCAGGCTCATGCGGGCAGCCTCACCTTGCGGTCGAGATAGGCCACGCCCTTGCCCGTGATCGTGATGATCACGAGGTAGAGGACACCGGCAAGGAAGAACATCTCGAAGGGTTTGTAGGTCGAGCCGATATAGCGCTGCGCGGTATAGGTCAGTTCGACCACCGAGATCGCAGAGACCAGCGCCGTGCCCTTGATCTGCGCGTTGATATTGACGCCCAGCGGACGGATCATCAGGCGCAGCGCCTGCGGGAGCACCACCTTGCGGAAGGCCTGCGAGCGCGACAGGCCCAGGGTGCGGGCGGCTTCGCCCTGTCCCTTGTCGATCGCGATGATCGCTCCGCGCATCGTCTCGGTCATGTAGGCGCCGATATTGACGCCCAAGCCGATCACGCCGGCCTCGAACGCATCAAGTTGGATGCCGATCTGCGGGCCGCCGAAATAGAGCAGGAACAGCTGGATCAGCGCGGGCGTGCCGCGAAAGAAGCTGACATAGGCCGCACCCAAGAAGCGCAATGACTTGAAGCGCGAGAGCCGGGCGGTCGCGCCGAGCGCGCCGCAGATCAGCCCGAGCGCGATGGTCAGGACCGACAGCTCGATCGTGATCAGGGCGGCTTCGAGGAAATAGGGATAGACCTTGAGGATCAGTTCCGTATCCATGCGTTCGCGGGTCCCGGCGTCTTGAGAAAAGTTTTCCGCGCCCGCCGCCGCAATCAGCGGCGGGCGCGGTTCGTATCAGCCATAAGCCGAGCGTCAGCGAATGTCGCCGCCGACCCACTTGTTGGCGATCTCGAGATAGGTGCCGTCTTCCTGCATCGCGTCGAGCGCGTCCTGCATGGCTTTCTTGAGTTCGGGATTGTCCTTGCGGATCGCGATGCCCGCCTGATCGGCCACGCCGCCCAGATCGACATCAAGCTCCTTGATCGGCGCGTCGTTCTTCGAAATCGCGAGCAGGACCGGGATATCGTCGTTCACGATCGCATCGACGCGGCCGTTCTCGAGTTCCAGCATCAGCTCGGGGAGGCCCTTGTAGGTGCGCACGTTGTAGCCCTGATCGCGGGCCCATTGCTCGTGCGTCTCGCCCAGCGTCACGCCCAGCGTCGCGGATTTCAGGTCGTCGAGGGTCTGGATCTTGCTGTCCTTGGTGACGAAGATCCCGCGGCTCATGCGATAGTAGGGGCCGACGAAATCGACGACCTTCTCGCGCTCGGGCGTGATCGACATCGAGCCGACGATGGCGTCATACTTGTTGGCCAGAAGACCGCCGATGATGCCGTCCCAGGCTGTCGTGATGATCTCGACCTTGAGGCCCATGCGCTTGGCGATTTCCTCACCGATGGCCGGGTCGAAGCCGACGACTTCGTTCTGTTCGTTGATGAAGTTGAAGGGCGGGTAGGCGCCCGACATGGCGATGCGGATCACGCCCTTTTCCTTGAGGCTCTCCAGCTCGTCCGCCATCGCGAGCGAGGGCAGCGAAATCCCGGTCGCGGCGAGCGCGCCAGCGCCGAGCAGGGTTTTGAGAAGCGTTCTGCGGTTAGTCATGTGTCTCTCCTGATGGATTGCATAACGGGCGCCCTGTTCCCGGTGCGTCCCGCTCTGGAAAGGCCTGCTGGCCCCCTCGAAGGAAACGCTTGCATGCGGCAAGATATCGCGCAAATAAATAATCAAAATCTTCAATATAGATAAGATTGATGGTCAAGCCCTACGAACAGCGCTTCCCCTGGCACCTCGACTGGAACCTTCTGCGCACTTTCATGGTGGTGGTGGAGCAGCAGGGCATCTCGCGGGCAGCCTATTTCCTCGGGCTCAAGCAACCGACGATCTCCGCTGCGCTCAAGCGCCTTGAGGACACCGCCGGGCATGAGCTTATCATCAGAAAACCAAATGAATTCAAGGTGACGCGCGCTGGAAGCCTGCTTTATCAGGAATGCGCGCAGATCTTCGGATCGGTGTCTCAGCTTCCCTCGTTGCTGCAAAGCGGGGCCGAGGAATTGCGCGGTCACATCTCGATCGCCACGACCTCTCACGTGATCTCGGACCATTACGACGCGGTGCTGCACGACTTCGCGGTCGCCCATCCCAAGGTGACTTTCTCGATCGCGGTGGCCGAAAGCGAAGAGGTCGTCAGCCGCGTGCAGCAGAACCGCGCGAGCCTCGGAATATGTCTGCTGCACAAAATTCCCGCAAACTTGAAGGCGTCGATCCTCTATCGCGAATATTTCGGCTTGTTCTGCGGCGCGCGCCATCCGCTGTTCGGACAGGAGCGAATCGAGCTTTCCGAGATCGAGGGGGAAACCTCGGTCTCCTTCCAGACCGAAACCGAGGAGGGGCCGCTCTTTCCGGTGGCGCAACTGCGCGCACGGGCGAAGCTTGCCCCGGGCTGGAGGGGCGTATCGTCGAACCTGCACGAACTGCGCCGGATGATCGTGGCCGGGGTCGGGATCGGCGCGCTGCCGCTGCATGTCGCCAAGCGCGACGTGGAAAGCGGGCGGTTGCGTCAGCTCCCGCCCTACACGGAACTGCCGATGGTCAATATCTACCTGCTGACCAATCCGCTGCGAAAGCAATCGGATGCCGAGATCGCCTTCCTTGCTCTTTGTCAGGCGGCGATCACCGGGACCGATCTTGCGGAGCGAACTTACGAATAATGCGGGGTCGGTGTCGGAACCCGGGCCGGGGGCTGATCTGCCCCGGCCCGGGTTTTGGGCAAATGCGCTCCCGTCTCAGCGCGCGCGGTAGCTGCCTTGACGCTCCAGCATCCAGCCGGGATATTCGGCGGGCAGCGCGCTGACCTTGTCGAGGGTCGCCAGCTCTTCGGGATCGAGCGTGATCTGCGTCGCGCCGATATTGTCGCTCAGCTGATCGATCCGTTTCGCGCCGACGATCACGCTGGTGACGACGTCTTGATGCAGCAGCCAGGCAAGCGCCACCTGTGCCACGCTCACCCCCTTCGCCTCGGCGATCGGGCGCATCGCGTCGATCACGTCGAAGGCGCGATCCTTCTCGACCGGCGGGAAATCGAAGGTTGCGCGGCGACCGTCCGCCCCCTTGCCGTCGCGATCATATTTGCCCGAGAGCAATCCGCCCGCGAGGGGGCTCCAGACCATCAGGCCGATCCCGGTGTCGCGCAGCATCGGCACGATGTCGCGCTCCAGATCGCGTCCGGCAATGGTGTAATAGGATTGTAGCGAGAGGATCGGGGCGAGCTTGCGCGCCTCGGTGATGCCTACCGCCTTCATTACCTGCCAGGCCGCCCAGTTCGACAGCCCGACATATCGGATGTGGCCGTGCCGTACGAGCGTATCGAGCGCCTCGAGCGTCTCGGTGATCGGCGTCATCGGGTCGAAGCCGTGAATCTGGTAAAGGTCGACGTGGTCGAGTTGCAGCCGCGAGAGGCTCGCCTTGCATTGCTCCATGATGTGATAGCGCGAAGCGCCGCGTTGGTTGATGCCTTCGCCCATGGGGCCGAGTACCTTGGTCGCGATCACTACCTCGTCGCGTGCCACGCCGAGATTGCGCAGACTTTGCCCGAGGATCCGCTCGCTCTCGCCCCCGGCATAGATGTTGGCGGTGTCGATGAAGTTGATGCCGGCGTCGAGCGCGGTGCGTACCAGCGCGTCGGCCTCGTCCTGGCGCAGCTGGCCGATCTGGCGCCACATGCCCTCGGAGCCGCCGAAAGTCATCGTGCCAAGGCAAAGTTCAGAGACCAGAAGGCCGCTCGGGCCGAGAGGTTTGTAACGCATGGGTCTGTCCTTTCCGGTTGGAAGGGCGCGGCATGGCCGGGCCCGATGCATCCCAAGATGGGGCAGGGGTGCGGAGCGGGCGAGGGCGATCCTCTCGAATGATTGCACGATCCTGTCATCTGGCGCTCTTGGCGCTTTGTATTGCCGGGGCAGGGGTCTAGTGTGGAAGCCATGGACAATGCAGGTTTGGACAGGCTTACGGATTGCGCGGAACGGCTGTGGCGCGTTCACGGCGCGCAATTGCCGATCGAAGGTTTGACGCTGGCGCGGCGAACGACACCGAGCGGGCCCTTTCACGGTGTCTACAAACCCTCGCTTTGCGTCGTGCTGCGGGGGGCGAAGATCAGCAGGCTGGGCTCCCAGGCTTTTCGCTACGATGCCGGGAAATGCCTGATCGCCTCACTCGATGTCCCGATCCGCGCCGAGGTGGTCGAGGCCAGCCCCACCGCCCCCTATCTTGCTTTCGCGCTCAATCTCGACACGACGCTCGTGGCCGAGATGCTGATCGGTGCGCGCGGCGGCGATGCGGGAGAGGGGCCGACGCTACCCGCGCTTGCGGTGCATGAGATGGACGAGGCGCTGATCGACCCGCTCGCGCGTCTGCTGGCGCTGGCCGAGACGCCGGGCGACATCCCCGTTCTTGCGCCGATGCTGCATCGCGAGATCGTCTGGCGTCTGCTCAACGGGCCGCAAGGTGCGGCGCTGCGTCAGGTGGGGCTTGCCGGAAATCGCCTCTCGCAGATCGGTCAGGCGATCGGCTGGATCCGTCAGAACTTCACGCAAACGCTCAGCGTGGCGCATCTGGCCGCTCTCGCGGGAATGAGCGCCGCGACCTTCCATCGCCATTTCAAGGCGGCCACGGGGATGACCCCGGTGCAGTACCAAAAGAGCCTGCGCTTGCAGGAGGCGCGACGGCTTCTGCTGTCGGAAGGGCGCGACGTGGCCCGGATCGGCTTTGCGATCGGCTATGACAGCCCCTCGCAATTCAGCCGCGAATACCGCCGGATGTTCGGCGCGCCTCCCGGGCGTGACCTCGCCCAGATGCGCCGCGAGGTGGCGATGGTCCCCAGCCGCTGAAGCCTCAGCCCGCCAAGGCCCGGAGATGCGCCTCGACGCCTTCGGCGAGCGCGGGCAGGTGATAACCGCCCTCGAGACAGGAAACGATGCGCCCGTTGCAATGCTGGGCGGCCACGGCGCAGATCGCCTCGGTCAACCAGGTGTAATCCGCGCCGGTCCAGAGCAGGCCCGAGATATCGTCCTCGCGATGCGCATCGAAACCGGCCGAGAGGATGATCAGATCGGGCGCGAATGCGTCCAGACGCGCAAGCGCGATCTCCCAGGCCGCACGCATTTCCTGCGTCCCCGTTCCGCTCGCAAGCGGCAGGTTCAGCATATTGTCATGCGCGCCGGTCTCCGAGGTCTCGCCCGTCCCCGGCCAGAGGGTCTCGGGCTCCTGATGGGACGAGACGAAGAAGCTGCGCGCCTCATGCCACAAGATGTCCTGCGTGCCATTGCCGTGATGAACGTCGAAATCGAGCACCCCGACGCGCGACAATCCGTGACGCTCAAGCGCATGGAGCGCGGCGAGGGCCGCGTTGCCATAGATGCAAAAACCCATTGCGCGTGTGCGCGTCGCGTGATGCCCGGGCGGGCGGGTCGCGACAAAGGCGTGACGGCTCTCGCCCGAGAGCACCAGATCGACACCCTGCAACGCTCCCCCGGCACCGAGCAGACTTGCGCGGCGCGAGCCGGGCGAAACATGGGTGTCCTCGTCAAGATCGACATGCGCCTCGCGCGCGAAGACCTCATCGAGGGCCGCGAGATAGCGCGGATCGTGGCCCAGAAGCAGATCCGCCTCGTCGGCTTCGCGCGCCTCGACGATCGGCAGGCCCATCCGGTCGATCACCGCTCGGACGGTTTCGAGACGCGCGGGACGCTCGCGGTGACAGGGCCCGGTGTCATGGCCAAGGCAATCCTCATGGGTGATCGTGATCAGCTCGCGCATACCGCTCTCCAGCAACCGGTGGGGTGTCCATCTTTCATGTTTCGCGGCGACGCTGCGCCATGCCCGGCCAAATGACAAGCGCGACGCGGGGAACCGGCGCCATATCCGCGCCGGTGGCGACTGTCTTCGTCCTCGGCGCGAAGCGGACCCGCAACCGGTCGCTCGCCACACAACAAGATTGACCTGCTCCCAATTGGCAATATCCTTTTGGCCCGGATGAGCTGCGGTTCATCCGGGCAATCGGATCTAAGGGAGGAGATACGATATGTGCCATGTTTTCGCCGGTCAGGACCCGGAGCGCTATTCCAGCGAAACGCGCCGGCTGCGGCTCAATGGCCAGAGCACGAGCATCAGGCTCGAGAATGCGTTCTGGGATATTCTCGATGAAATCGCCGCCCGCGACGGGGTGTCCACGCCGACCTTCATCTCGACATTGCATGCCGAGGTGCTGGAGCTGCGCGGCGAGCCGTCGAACTTCACGTCTCTGCTGCGCTGCGCCTGTCTGAAATTCATGGAAATCTCGACCGATCGTGCGCCGCTCGCCGTCGCCGCCGAGTGATCGAAAGCCTGACGCCAAAGTTTCTTCAAGGGTAGTATAGACCTACTACCCGGACCGCATCGGTCCGCTGCTACGCTCTCAGAACCAATGACAGCAAAGCAGCGGGAGCAACCGGTGGCAAAATCCATTCATTCCATGATCCGGGTCCTCGACGAGGATCGTTCGGTGGCGTTCTACGACAAGGCCTTCGGGCTGAAGGTCGCGGACCGTCTCGACTTTCCGGATTTCACGCTTGTCTATCTGAGCAATCCCGAGACCGAGTTCGAGCTGGAACTCACCATCAACAAGGGCCGCAGCGAGCCCTACGACCTTGGCGATGGCTACGGCCATTTCGCGGTTTCGGTCGATGATCTCGACGCTGAACACAAACGCTTTGAGGCGGAGGGGCTCGCGCCCCGCAAACTCGTGGAATTCGCGCCGGCAGGGGAGGTCGTCGCGAAGTTCTTTTTCGTGGCCGATCCGGATGGATACCAGATCGAGGTGATCCAGCGAGGCGGCCGCTTCAAGTGAGATTTTCCTAAGGGAGACATCAGGGAGGAGACGACAATGGCAACCAAGGTAGGCTCGAAAGGGCTCACCCGACGGCAGCTTTTGGCGCGGGCGACCGCGGCGGGGGCGAGTTTCGTCGTGGGCTCGGGGTTCATGGCGGCGCGCAACGCGGCCTGGGCGACCGAGCTCTCGGCGCTCCAGCCGACGACATTCGCGACGCTGGTGCAGATGGCGCGCGACATCTATCCGCACGACAGGATCGACGACCAGTATTACGTGCTCGCGGTCAAGGGCTACGACACCGCAGACGCGGCGCCCGAGATCGAGGCGGGGATCGCGGCTCTCGATGCGGCGGCGCGCGGCAAGGGGTTCGCGAATTACCTCGAAACGGGCTGGGAAAAGGATCGCGTCGCGATCTTGCGGGGCATGGAGGAGAGCCCCTTCTTCCAGAAGATCCGGGGCGGTCTCGTGACCGGTCTCTACAACCAGAAAGCGGTCTGGCCGATCTTCGGCTACGAGGGCGAGTCCTATTCCAAGGGCGGCTACATCAACCGCGGTTTTGATGACATCGACTGGCTGTAAGGGAGGCGGACATGGTTGCTAAATTTGATCTGAGCGACGACAGCGTCGTCGTCATCATCGGTACCGGCGCCGGCGGCGGGGTGCTTGCGAACGAACTGGCGCAAAAGGGCGTCAAGGTGGTCGCGCTCGAGGCAGGCGGTCGCTATCTGCCCGACGATTACATCAACGACGAGTGGGAAAGCTTCGGCCAGCTCGCCTGGACCGAGCCGCGCACCACGAGCGGCGACTGGCGCGTGGCCAAGGATTTCTCGGGGCTGCCCGCATGGATCGTGAAAGCGGTCGGCGGCACCTCGATCCACTGGGCCGGCGCGAGCCTTCGCTTTCAGGACCACGAGTTCAAGACGAAGACCCATTACGGTAATGTCGACGGGGCGAACCTGCTCGACTGGCCGATCGATCCGGCCGAGCTGGCACCCTATTACGACAAGGCCGAGGCCAAGCTGGGTGTCACGCGCACCGGCGACCGCCCGGGCCTGCCGGGCAACAACAACTTCAAGGTGCTGGAGAAAGGCGCGAAGGCGCTAGGCTATCAGGAAGTGAATACCGGCCATATGGCGATCAACTCGATCGAATATGACGACCGGATGTCGTGCCAGCAGACGGGCTTCTGTTTCCAGGGCTGCAAATGGGGAGCGAAATGGTCTTCGGCCTATACCGACATCCCGCGCGGCGAGGCGACCGGCAATCTCGAGGTGCGCGATCACTGCCACGTCGCGCGCATCCTGCATGACGACAAGGGCAAGGCCTCGGGGGTCGAGTATTTCGACAAGGACGGCAATCTGCAGATGCAGAAGGCGAAGATCGTCTGCCTTGCGGGCAACTCGATCGAGAGCCCGCGCGTGCTGCTGAACTCGCATTCAGCGATGTTCCCGGACGGGCTTGCGAACTCCTCGGGTCAGGTCGGGCGCAACTACATGCGTCACACCACGGGCTCGGTCTATGGCGTGTTCGACAAGCCGGTGAAGATGTGGCGCGGCACGACGATGGCGGGCATCGTCCGCGACGAGGCGCGTCACGATCCCTCGCGCGGATTCGTCGGTGGCTATGAGCTGGAAACGCTCAGCCTCGGCCTGCCGTTCATGGCGGCCTTTCTCGATCCGGGCGGCTGGGGGCGCGAGTTCACCTCGGCGCTCGACAGCTACGAGAACATGGCCGGAATGTGGATCGTCGGCGAGGACATGCCGCAGGAGACCAACCGCATCACCCTCAATCACGGGGTCACCGATGCCTATGGGCTGCCGGTCGCGAATGTGAACTACACCGATCACCCCAATGACCGGGCGATGCGCGATCATGCCTATGCCCGAGGCGCCGCGATCTATGATGCGGTGGGTGCGACCCGGACCTTCCCGACGCCGCCTTATCCGTCGACGCATAATCTCGGCACCAACCGGATGTCGGAGAAGCCGCGCGACGGGGTGGTGAACAAGCACGGGCAGGCGCATGACGTGCCCAACCTGTTCATCTCGGATGGCTCGCAGTTCACCACCGGTGCGGCAGAAAACCCGACGCTGACCATTGTGGCGCTCGCGATCCGTCAGGCGGATTTCATCGCTGCGGAAATGTCCAAGGGCAATATCTGAAACCCGTTGCGGTGATCAGTGACAAAGGGACCGGGCCGCCTGCGGGTGGCCCGGTTCGTTTTGGATGGGGCGAGGCACGCCCGCCGAACGTAGCTGATACGCTTTGCGGGCAATTTCGCGGCGTTCCCGAAGCTGCCCGCCTCAGGGCCTGACACGCGGACAGGCATCGGCGGGGCTCAGAGGCCGAAGGGAAAGGTCTCGCCCTCACCTTTGCCGAAGGCGGCTGGAGCGGCCGTTACCGCTTTCGTCTCGTCGAACCAGACGAAACCGTCATACTGATCGGGCAGCGTGGCGTGCGAATAGTGGCTCCAGCGCTCGGTTTCGGGGCGGTAGATCACGCCGATGTAACGCTCCAGACGCGGCTCGGAGAGCGCATGACGCAGGCCCGGGGGCAACCTCTCCCCGAGATCGAGCAGGAAACGGGGCTCGCCCGTCGCATGGCACAAGGCCTCGTAGCTGTCGGGCCGCGAGGGGCGGACCTCTTTCACTTCCATCGGCGCGCCCCATTCTGAGGCTGCAGCGACCGTGCCGCCATGCGTGCCGAACCCGATCAGCGCGGCCTTTGCGCCATAGGCCTCGCGGCAGAGCTGGCCGATATTCCACTCGTTGCGCGTGCGGCCCATATCGGTGAAGCGTGCGTCTCCGATGTGAGAGTTATGGGCCCAGACGACCGCCTTGGCCTCGGGACCGCCACGCTCGAGGATGCGTTCGAGCGTTTCGAACATGTGCCGGTCGCGCAGATTCCATGTCTCGTTCGAGGCGTAATACATCACGCGGTAATAGCGTTCTGCATTCGCGACGAGCCGGGCGTTCTGCACCGCGTCGAAGAAGTCGTCACCGTCGCGTGCGGAATAGTCGAGTTCGCCTTCGAGAAGGTCGAGCAAGGTGCGCGTCACCGGGTCTTCGCAGAGCGCATAGCCGTGGCTGAGCGAGGCGCGTCCGTAGGCGGCAAGCTGATGCGACCAGGGATCGAAACAGGCATAGCGTTGCCGCGCTTCTTTGGCGGCCACGGGATCCACGTTGTCGAGATAATCAAGCACCGCCGAGATCGAGGCGGACAAGCTGTAGAGATCGAGCCCCGAGAAACGCACCTGCTGATCCGGCGCGCGCTGCGCATTGAGTGCCTGCAGCGCTTTGACGAATTCATCGACTTCGCGGTTGCGCCACATCCAGGTCGGAAAGCGCGTGAAGGGTCGTTCGCGATCCTTATGCGCAGGCAAGTTTCGGATGTGTCGGTCGATCGCGCTGGCATCGGGCCAGTCGGCTTCGACGCAGATATGGGTGAAGCCGTGTTTCTCGATCAGCCGTTGCGTGATCGCAGCGCGGGCACGGTAGAATTCCGAGCTGCCATGCGAGGCCTCGCCCAGCAGCACGATGCGTGCATCCGCATAGCGGTCGAAGGCCTCGGCGAAGGTCGGGTCGTCGATCTCGGGCAAGGGCTGGATGGCCTTGCGCAGCGCGGTCGCGATCTCCTCGGGTGTTTTGGGGTGCGTCTCGAGCTGTGGGTGAACCGCCGAGGCGGGCAGGCGGAGATTGTTTTCGAACCACTCGCCCGCCATTGCGCATACCATCTCGAGAGTGCCGGGCTCTTCGAAGAGATGCGTCGCTCCCGGTACGATCCTGAGCGCCTTTTGGCAGCTCAATTCCGCCAGAGCGGCACGGTTAAGCGCTATCACCTGATCGTCATCGCCGCCCACAATCAGAAGGCTGGGCGCGGTGACCGACCCGAGATGCGACCCGGCGAGATCGGGGCGACCGCCCCGTGAAACCACCGCCGCGACCCGGTCCCCCAGTTCGGCCGCTGCGACGAGGGCGGCCCCGGCCCCCGTGCTCGCGCCGAAAAGTCCCACGGGAAGATCTGCAATGTCGGGCTCGCCACTGACATAGAGCACGGTTTCGACGATCCGCGCGGCGAGAAGCGGGATATCGAAGACATTGTGCCTGTCCTCCGCTTCTTCCGGGGTGAGCAGATCGAAGAGCAGCGTGGCGAAACCGCGCGCGTTGAGCGTGTCGGCTACCGCCTTGTTGCGGGGGCTGAGCCGGCTCGACCCGCTCCCGTGAGCGAAGATCACGAGCCCTTTGGGATCGGCGGGCACCGTCAGATCGCCGTCCAGATGGTGCGGAGAAATCTTCACGACGCGGCGCATCGTGCTGGCCGTCTCGGTCGCGGCCGGATCCTCATCCGCCGCCCAGCCTTGCTGCAAAAGCCCGACCGTCTCTTCATCCGTGAGCTGGTGGAAATCGTCATAAAAGGCACCGACGCCATAAAACCGCTCCGTCGGATTCAGGCAGACAACGAGATCGGCAAGTTCTTCGAATTCGGGTATGGCGGAGGCAGGTGCGACGGGAACGGCTATCCAGATCTGCGCTGCCCCTTGCTGACGCAAGCCCAGAAGGGCCGCTTTCATCGTGGCGCCCGTTGCCAGCCCGTCATCGACGAGGATCGCGGTACGGCCCTCGGGCGAGATTTGCTTGTGGTCGCCCAGATAGCGCTTCCGGCGCCGTTCGAGTTCCACCAGCTCGCGGGCGCGCTCGCCTTCGAGATAGTCCGCATCGGCGTGAGAATGGCGTCGTACCGCCTCGTTGATCACCATTTGCGGATTGGCGCCGTCCACGATGGCCCCGAGTGCAACCTCGGGCGAGCCCGGCGCGCTGATCTTGCGCACGAACACCAGATCGAGCGGCGCTTTGAGAGCGCGTGCCACTTCCAGCGCGACCGGAACACCACCGCGCGGTAATCCGAAAACGACGGGCCGATCCGGTTTCAGATCCGTCAAGCGGCCGCCGAGCATCCGGCCGGCCTCTGCGCGATCTGCAAAACGCAATTCCCTGTCAGCCATCACGACGCCTCCCCTCCGGGCCCGACACGACCGGGATACGCTGCGGTCGAAGTCAGCCTGTTCTGGTGATCCGAGATTTAGTCTAACACCAAACAGAGCGCTCGAAATTGATCTTGCGCATCACAGCGCGGGGGGCTTTCTCTTCGCTCATCGGGATCGCGGTCAGAAGGAACCGGGGAGGGCTGTCTGGACGCGATCCGGGCCTTCGCAGCAGGCGCTCAGTCGAAGCTTGCCCTGAATGAGGTCGCCGTCAGCGACACATGCGCGTCGAGCGGCGGACGGAGTTCGAAGGCGCGGGGGCCGCGCGAGAACTGATATAGGCGAAACAACACCCAGTCCTCGCGGCGATCATCCGCCACGGCCAGTTCGTTGCGCGAGATATGGAAGGGCGTGCGCTCCCAGCCGTTGGTGGTCTTCACCTCGATCAGACGAGGCCGACCTTCCGGCGTGAAGCTTCGGATGTCGTAACCTGCCCCGTCGCCCTCTTGCTGGCTCACCCATACAATCTCGCGGGCGAGGTCGTCGCGGCCGGCGGCGCGGAGCACGCTTTTCTCATGATGGAGCACACGTTCTTCGCCCATCTTGCCGAGCGCGCGGTTGCGTTCGTCCCGGCCCGCCACGTCGAACTTTCTCGCCACCGAAAGCATCTGTTCAAGTTCGCCTGGAGGCGGCGTGTTTCGCTGCGTCGGCGGCGGCTCGGGCCAAAGCGGTGTGGCATCCTGGAAGTCGCGTGACCCCGGATGAGTTGGCGGCACGATCCAACCACCTTGCTTCTGAAGCTGGCGGCTCACGACGTCTTCGAGCGACGCCTGGAAGTTGAACGCGGGTTTGTAGCCGGAAATCCAGGTCTCCCCCAAGCTCTTCAGAACTGCCGAGATGTTCTGGTGCTTGAACTCGATCGACCCGCGCGATCTATCGATCTGTGACTGGAGGTCGCGATTGTGTGCTGCCTTGTTGTAGCGCTTTCCCGAGAGATCGTCTGCGAGCATGGCGAAGTATTCCGCTACGATCGCGGCGTTTTCCGCCTCACTCCAATCCTCGCCTGCCATGGCGCCAGGCTACGATTGGGTATCTGATATGTCAGTAGAAAAGCAGACTGTCGGGTCGGTTCCGTAAAGCGACCGGTCACCCGGAGTCCCGATTTTCGGCTAAGTAGGTGGAGGCGAGTACCGGAATCGAACCGGTGTACACGGATTTGCAATCCGCTGCGTCACCACTCCGCCAACTCGCCATCCGTGGTGTTGGCGTCAGATACGGTATCGGGGGCGGGCGCGCAAGAGGGGAGTTGTGCGCCGATCGGCATGAGATTTCCGTCTGTGCGTTCGCGAAGAGGGGGCTGAGCGGGGTGTGAAGCCGGGAAGTTGCAGGGTGTTCTTGCCCCCTAGGGGCAGTTGTGGCAAAACCTCGCGCAAGGGTTTCACACCGAAGAGTTCACGACATGCAAGATTTCGCCACGCGCCGCACCATGATGGTCGACACGCAGGTCCGCCCCAACGACGTGACCAAATTCCCCATCATTGCCGCGATGCTGCATGTACCGCGCGAGGAGTTCGTGCCGGCCACGAAGCGCGAAGCTGCCTATATCGGGGAGAATGTCGAACTGGCCCCGGGCCGTGTCGTGCTCGAGCCGCGCGACTTCGCGAAGATGCTCGACGGGCTCGACATCCAGCCCCATGACCTCGTGCTTGATATCGGCGCGGGGCTCGGCTACTCGGCCGCGGTGATCGCGCAGATGGCCGAGGCGGTCGTGGCGCTCGAGGAGGAAGATCTCGCCGCGCAGGCAGAGGCCGCGCTGGCACAGGCCGGCGCCGACAATGTCGCCGTCGTCGCGGGTAAGCTCGCCGAGGGATCTGCCAAGCACGGACCTTACGACGCGATCATCCTCGAGGGCGGGGTCGAGACCGTGCCGCAGGCGATCGCCGATCAGCTCAAGGAAGGTGGCCGGATCGCGGCGATCTTCATGGAGGGCGTGCTGGGCACCGCGCGGATCGGCTACAAGATAGATGGCGTGATCAACTGGCGCGACATGTTCAATGGCGCTGCGCCGCTTCTGCCGGGCTTTGCCTTGCAGCGCGAATTCGTGCTCTGAAGGGCACATCCAAACGGCTACACATAATGCCGCAATTGAAACTGCAGGCATTGACTGTAACAATCGAAAAATCCCGGGCCCGGCGCCGGTCTGCTTTGGCGTGCGTGGCGATAAAGGAATGAGGGCAGAGGCATGTTGCGCAAGACTTTGAGACTGACCGTTCTGGCTGCGGTGACGGCGATGGCGCCCTATGCGGTGAGTGCCGAGACGCTGGCCGATGCACTGGTTTCGGCCTACAAGAACTCGAACCTTCTCGAACAGAACCGCGCCACGCTGCGGGCCGCCGATGAAGATGTCGCCCAGGCGGTCGCCAAGCTGCGCCCCGTCCTGCAATGGACCACCGATTACACCGTCCAGCACACCAACAAGTCGAGCGTCACCGGTAACCCGGTGACGACCCGCGCCGCCACCGCGACGCTGGGCGCCTCGATGACGCTGTTCGATTTCGGCCGCACCAAGCTCAATGTCGAGATGAAGAAAGAGACCGTTCTGGCCACCCGAGAGGCGCTGCGCTCGGTCGAACAAAGCGTGCTGCTTTCCGCGATCCAGGCATATTCGGACGTGAAGTCGGCCTCCGAGCAGGTCGCGATCAACCAGAACTCGGTGCGCGTTCTGGGCGAGGAACTCAAAGCCTCGAACGACCGCTTCGAGGTGGGTGAAGTGACCAAGACCGACGTGTCGCTTGCGCAGGCGCAACTTGCCTCGGCCCGGGCTTCGCTCGCGGCAGCCCAAGGCAGCCTGCGTACCGCGCGCGAGGCTTACAAGGCGGCGACGGGTCATTACCCGGGAGCGCTCGCAGCCTTCCCGAAAACTCCGGCCCTTCCGAAATCGCTCGATGCGGCGCGCGACATCGCGCTGCGCAACCATCCGAGCGTGAAGCAGCTTCAGCACACGGTTGCTGTTTATGATATCGCGGTGTCCTACGCCAAAGCGAATCGTTTGCCGACGATTTCGGGCTCGGTCGGGCTCGTCCAGGGCGAGATGGGGACCACCTCGCGCTCGGCCTCGATCGAAATGAACCAGACCCTCTACTCGGGTGGCGCATTGCTTTCCGCACAACGTCAGGCGATCGCGAATGATCAGTCGGCGCGTGCCCAGCTCAGCCAGGCAGGGGTGACGATCTCGCAAGGCGTCGCGAACGCCTGGGCCGCGATCGATATCGCGAAGGCGCAGATTTCGGCTTATGACCAGCAGATCCAGGCCGCGCGCACCGCCTATCAGGGTGTGAAGGAAGAGGCGCTTCTGGGGGCCCGCACCACGCTTGACGTGCTCTCGGCCGAGCAGGATCTGCTCGACGCGCAGGCGGGGCGGATCGATGCTGCGGCCACGCTTCAGGTAGCATATTATCAACTTCTCTCCGCTATGGGTCTTCTGACGGTGGACAACCTGAAGCTCGGGATCCCGACCTATGATCCGGCTGCCTATTACAATTCGGTGCGGAACGCGCCCCTTACGCTCAGCCCGCAGGGCAAGCGGCTTGACCGCGTGCTCAAGGCGATGGGTGAGAACTGATCGCATCGCGCGATCGGGGCGGGCGTTCGAGCCTGCCCCGGCGCCGTTCATGTTCGGCGCGCAAGTTACCTCTCAAATCAACGCGATCCCGAGGGATCAGATGACTGGACAGGCGGGCGAGCTCGCATCAGGATGGGGGCACCATGGCTGAAACCGGAACCCGACCTGAGATAGAGGATGTGCTGGCATCGATCCGGCGACTTGTGTCGCAGGACAGCCCGCGTCAGGCGGAGAACTATCCCGCCCCGCGCCGTCCCGCGCCGCCCGAACCGCTGGTGCTGACCCCTGCGCAGCTCGTCTCTGAAGATACCGAGGTAGAAGAGGTCGAGATTGCCCCCGACCTCCCCGAGCCCGCGGAGATTTCGGCAGCCCGGCGCGCACCTCAGAATTTCGAACCTGATTTCGATGACAGCGCGGTCGAAGCCTGGCCCGCCGAAGAAGATTTGCCGCATCAGTCACTCGGGGAGGAGCTGGCGCGTCTGGAGGATACGCTGGCCCACCTCGAGGCAGAGGTCGCGCGCGACGGTATCGACTATGAGCCCGAGCAGGGCGACCGTTTCGAGCTGGTGGGCATGCCGCCGTTGACCGATCTGCCCGAGGAGTTCGATGTCGAGGCGCTTGGCGGGCTGGAGGATGCCCTGATCGAAGGCGCCGTTTCGGCCACGTTGGTCGGAGGGGCTTCCAACCCCGATGTTGGGGGAGAGGAGTTCCCCAACTTGGTGGCGGAGGACCTGCCGCCGCTCATTCTGGCCTCGGAGGACGCGCAAAGCGCGAGCATGCGTGACGTGGAAGAGGTTGTCCCGATCGATCTTGGGACTGAGATCGACCCGGACCTGATGGATGCCGACTGGGCGCGGATGCCCGAGGAGATGGAGGACGAGGCGCAGTCCGAACCCGTCCCCGAAGAGGAAAGCGCCCCGGGCCCGGAGTGGGAGGGGCACTGGCCGGTCGAGCCTGCGCAGCCGCGTCGCCTGCATCTGAGCGATGCCGAGGCGCGCGCGCCTGAGCCGGAGCCGCGTGCTTCGAGCTACGAGGATCTGCGCGACGCGCTGGCGAAGGAAGAGGTCGGGCCCGATCTCGAAGCGCTCGAGGCCGAACTGGCGGGGATCGCGGATGAGCCTCAGGCACCGCTGCATCCCGCGGCGCTGTCGCTTGATGAAGGTCAGTTGCGCCAGATCGTTTCGGCGATGCTGCGCGAGGAATTGCAGGGCGCACTCGGCACCCGGATCACACGCAACCTGCGCAAGCTCATCCGACGCGAGGTGCAGCGTGCCCTCATGAGCCGCGATCTCGACTGATCGTCACAACGGGAGCGCACGTTGCACGCCCGCGCAGCGTCTGCCAGACATTGAAAACGGCGCGGCCCTTTCGGGACGCGCCGTTTTTCATACCGGGCTCCGGAGTGATCCGGAGCCACCGGCTCAGGCTGCTTCGGCCTCGTGTTCGTCCGCCGCAGCCAGACGACGTTCGCTCTCTTCGCGCGACAGCGCGACAGAGGTCCGCACGCCCTTGGCGACGAATTCCATCAGGCCTTTCACCACGCGCTCGTTCGGGTCAATCCCGGCGCAGGACAGCACTTCGCGTCCGTCACGCGACCGCGCCCAACGCGCGATCTGTTCGGGGCCGTTGCCGTATTTCTTGTCGTCGGCAATGGCGTCGTCCAGCGCAGCGAGCACCACCGCGGCGAAGAGTTTGCGGGCGCGTTGACCCTGTTCGTAATTGAAGGCCGAGCCGTCAACGAAATCGCGCATTCTTCCGTCCTTTTTATTGCTCTTGCGTTTCCTGGCGTGGGGGCCATCTAGAGCGGATAAGCTCCGATTCGATATGGCTCTCAGCACATGGCAGGCATGCGCATGACGCATATCACCCCTGCGATTAACTGCATATCTCTGAGCAGCCCCCGATGAAGTCTTGGGCAGATAGGCAGGATATGCTGGTTTTCAAGGGGCCGAGATCGCCCTTCCATCAGGGCGTGGCGTGGTGGTTGGTTAACAAGTATTTGAAAATTATAGATAGTTTCTCAATTCAGCGCGTGGGGCGAATTTTTCGTCATGAGGCGCCGCGAGAGCGCGGCAAAACCGTTTCCCCGCAAACACGCTTCGAAAACATCCGTTTTCCCGCCACTTGAACTTTCTGAAATTCTTTTTCGGACCTTCGCGGGCGGGGTCATAAATAAGTGATCTCGGCCTCGTCCGCCCGTAGCGTTCCCTCGGCCCGGTCGAGGCGCAGATAGGCGATCGCGCGGTTGCCCGCCCGGGTAAAGAGCTGGCCAACGCGACGCCCCTCCGCGGTGATCTCCGCACCAGGCTCCGCAGAGCCCGAAATGCCCACGCTGACGAAGCCCTTGCGCAGCTCGGTCTTGTGTTTCATCCGCGCGGTGACCTCCTGTCCGACATAGCAGCCCTTACGGAAATCGACCCCGTTCAGCCGCTCAAACCCGGCTTCGAGGATATAGGTGTCCGGGGTCAACTCGATCCCGGTCTCTGGGATGCAGTGGGCGACGCGGATGGCATCCCAGTCGCTCCCATCATCCCCCGAGCGCTCGCCGTAAAGCCGCCAGCCCAGATCGGGATGACGCGGATCGGGCAGGGCGCCTTCGGGCGCGGGGCCAGTGCCGCGATACACCTTGAGGGCCGAGGGCGCGATCTGCACATCGGCGCGCAGCTTATACATCGACAGGCGTTTGATCGTCGGCTCGGCGATGCTCTCGTCGAGGTCGATCACGATCGCCTCGCCCCGGTCCAGCAGGAAGAAATCGGCCAGATACTTGCCCTGCGGCGTCAGCAGCGCGGCATAGACGAGACCGTCTTTCAGCTTGCGGACATCATTGCTGATCAGCCCTTGCAGGAAATGCTCCCGGTCGCTGCCGGTGATCTCGTAGAGGATGCGCTCGCTCATGAGTAACTCCTTTCAACGGGCATGTAGGGCGCGCGGGCGCCGATGTCAGCCTCAGTCGAGGAGCTGCATCCGGCAGAGCCCCGCATAGACGCCGCCCTTGGCGACCAGATTGTCATGCGTGCCTTGCTCGACGACCTGACCTTCCACCACGACGACGATCTTGTCCGCATTGCGTACGGTCGAGAGGCGATGTGCGATCACCAGCGTCGTGCGGCCCTGGCTGAGTTCGGCCAGGGCCTCGGCCACCTTCGCCTCGGAGACGGTGTCGAGGGCGGAGGTGGCTTCGTCGAGCAGCAGGATCGGCGCGTTGCGCAGCACCGCACGGGCGATGGCGACGCGCTGGCGCTGGCCGCCAGAGAGGGCCGAGCCGCGCGGTCCCGAGGCGGTTTCGATCCCGTCGCTCATCAGATCGGTGAATTCGGTCACATGTGCCGCTTCGAGCGCTTCGCGCAATGTCTCGGCGGCGACATCCGCCCGCCCGAGCAGGACGTTTTCGCGGATCGTCTCGTCGAAAAGGGCGGCATCTTGCGAAACGGTCGAGAATTGGCGGCGCAGTTGCGTCAGGTCGAGATCGGCGAGCGATGTGCCCCCCAGCGTCACACGCCCGCTATCGGGATCGACCATCCGGGTCAGCAGGTTGAAAACGGTGGTCTTGCCCGCGCCTGAAGGCCCAACGAGTGCGGTCGTTTGGCCCGGCTCGGCAGTGAAGCTGAGCCCGCGCAGAACCTCCTTGTCGCCATAGCGCAGATGCACGTCCTCAAGTGCGATCCGGGTCGAGGCGGGCAGGAGCGCGGGCTGTGCGGGCGAGGCGATCGTGGGCTGCGTGTCGAAGAGCCGATAAAGCCGCTCGAGGCTTGCCGCGGCCGTCTGCCATGAACCTGCCGTGTTGGCGAGGCGGCGCACCGGCTGGAAGGTCAGCGCCATCGCGGTGAAGAAGGACATGAAATCGCCCACCGAGCGTTCGCCCGCCATGATCTGCTGTCCGCCCAGCACCAGCACGACGAAGAAGCCCAGACCGGTGATGATGTCGATCATCGCGGGCACGAGACCCGAGATCACCGTGGTCTTGATCTGCGCGTTGCGGACTTCGTCCACGAGGCGCTCGAACCGGCCAGCCTGATAATCTTCGATCCCGTTGAGTTTGACCGCCGCGATCCCGTGGAAAACCTCGTCAAGCCGGGTCGCGCGGTCGGAGGAATGCTCACGCATCTTCCGGGTCTTACGCCGGATGTAGCGCTGCGCCATCCCGACGGGCAGGATCAGCAGCGGTGCACCGATCAGCGCACCAAGCGTCCAGACCGGGTCGATCGAAACCGCCACGGCAAAAAGCGAAACGAGCGCCATCAGGTCGCGGCCGGTCCCGGTGATGAAGATCTTCCAGACATTCTGCACGGCTGCGGTGTCGCCCTGGACCCGTTCTATCAGCGCGCCGGGCGGGTTGTTCTGGTAGAAATGCTGGTCGAGCCGCAGCATGTGCCGGAAAAGGTCCACCTGCATGTCGCTCGAGGTGCGCAGCGCGACATTGGTCATCACCGCGCGCGAGCCGACCGAGGTCACCGCGCGGATCACGAAGAGCAGGAAGATCCCGAGCCCGACCCACCAGATCAGATCGCTCTCGCCCTGCACGAAGACCTTGTCGAAGAGCGGCTTGAGCATCCAACTCAGCGCGCCCAGCGTCGAGCCCTCGATGAGCAGCAGCACCGCTGCCACGATGACCCAGACCCAGTGCTTGCGCAGGTAGTCGCGCCACATCCGGCCGAAAAGGCGCTTCGAGCTGTAGGGATCGGAGGTTTTGGCCACTTGGAACCGTCACATTGAGCGCATTTCGCGCGGATTGTCCCGTGGATTACCGCGAGAGGGGGGCGGCGCGCAAGCTCGGGCGCGATTGACGCCGCGCCGCAGCGGCATTACCGATGGTCCGTTCTGCGTGATGGAGAAGACAGATGAGCCTCGCCCAGGGTCGCCCCTACCTCGCCATTCCCGGCCCCTCGACCATGCCCGACCGCGTTCTTGCGGCGATGCACAAGCCTGCGCCGAACATCTATGAGGGTGAAATCGAGGAAATCGCCGCGCGCGTGGCCGCGAACCTGCGCCGGGTGGCGATGTCGTCGTCGCATGTCGCGATCTACATCGCCAACGGGCATGGCGCCTGGGAGGCTTCGATCGCCAATGTCTTCTCGAGGGGCGACAAGGCGCTGAGCCTCGTGACGGGGCGCTTCGGCGATATCTGGGCAAAGAGCGCGACCACAATGGGCGTCGAGGTCGAACGGCTGGAATTCGGTCTGAAATCCCCCGCCGATCCCGCCCGCGTCGAAGAGGCGCTGCGCGCCGATACCGGCCACGAGCTCAAGGCCGTGCTGATGACCCATGTCGATACCGCGACCTCGGTGCGCAACGACGTGGCTGCGATCCGCGCCGCGATCGACGCGGCGAACCATCCCGCACTTTTGATGGTGGATTGCATCGCCTCGCTCGGCTGCGACGAATTCCGCATGGATGACTGGGGTGTCGACGTGATGGTCGCAGCCAGCCAGAAGGGGCTGATGGTGCCGCCGGGGCTGGGCTTCGTTTGGTTCTCCGACAAGGCGCTCGAGGCCAGCCGCAGCTCGAACATGGTCACGCCCTATTGGAACTGGCACCCTCGGGCCTTCCCCGAGATGGTCTATCAGTATTTCGGGGGCACCTCGCCGACCCATCACCTCTTCGGGCTCGATGAATCGCTCAAGATGATCCTCGATGAGGAAGGACTGCCGCATATCTGGAAACGTCATGCGGCGCTGGCCCGCGCGGTCTGGGCGGCTTTCGAGACCTGGGGGCAGGGCGGTGACCTGGCGCTCAATATCGCCGAGCCCGCCAACCGCGCCCATTCGGTGACCGCGGCGCGGATCGGAAATGGAGGCGCGGAGCGGTTGCGCAAATGGCTCGAGGCCGAGGCGGGCGTGACGCTCGGGATCGGTCTTGGCATGGCCGAGCCGGGCACGCCCGAGGCCGACGACTTCCTGCGCGTCGCGCATATGGGCCATGTGAACGCCCATATGACGCTCGGCGCGCTCGCCACGATGGAGGCGGGGATGCAGGCGCTCGATATCCCGCACGGGCGCGGTGGGATTGCCGCGGCGGCGGGCGAGATCGCGAAAGGCGTGGCTCAGGCCTGACCGTGGCGCTCCAGCCAGTCGGTCAGCCAGCCCAACTCCTCGGCCTCGTCGGTTCCGACCTGCGCGATCTCCTCGTCGGGGATCGAAAGGCGTGTCTCGCGTCCGATCTGGGTGCTGCCGGCATAGGCACCGAAGGCCAGAGCAAAGGCCAGCGGGCTCAGCATCGCGATATGGCGGTTACGGGTCTTGCGGCTCATGTTTTCTGCTCCTGTTGGCTGGGCAGAAGATGGGCGCGCGAGTGAGTCGGGGCAACTCACCTTGAAGCGAGAAAGGACCGCACCGGCCCTTTCCCGCTGATCTCATGGGCGGATTTGTGCGCTCGTCGTATGGGGGCGGGTTGGGCCGGTCTTGAAATCGGCCCATCCGAAACCCAATGGCAGGAGCCTCAGGCCTTGTCGGCCAGCGCCTTGCACCAGGCTTCCATTTCCTTCGTGGCCACTTCCATCGGCGGTTCGAGGAAGGTCAGGTGGAAGCTGTCGCCCATGTCCGCCACGCCGATCGCGCGCGGACGCACGGCCAGCACATGCGGGTTGGGGAGGGCCACGCCGAAACAGAACACGATGTTCTTCGCGTCCGAGATGTTCTCGGCCACGGTGCCGTCGATCGACTTGGTGTGGGTGTAGTGATCGAAGGTGGCGATATAGGCGACCTTCGGATGGGCGTCGATCTTCTCGCGCAGCTTGGCGATGATCTCGTCCACGCTCGCGCAGGAGGTTTCGGCCTTCGGCAGGGTCATGTCGAAAACCGGGTATTTTTCCATCAGCAGCGACTGTCTCATCTCGCAATCCTTCATCTGGGAGGCATGTTTCGCCTTCCCGGATGCCCGCAAACTGCGCGTGGATCAACGCGACAGCTTGGCGCGGGCGGCTGCGAGGGCGTCGGGGAGTGCCGCGGCGAAAGCGTCAAGCTCGGCATCGGGGCCGACCGAAACACGGATGCAGCGATCCTGTGGCGCGACGAAGGGCATGCGCACGAAGATGCCCCGCGCGCCCAGTTCCGCCAGCACCGCACGGGCAAAATCGCCATCCTGCCCGCAGTCGATCGCGACGAAATTCGTAGCCGAGGGTAGGGCGCTAAGCCCGTTCTCTTCCGCAATCGCCGTGATCCGGTCGCGCGCGCCCGCGACGAGCAGTCGCATGTAGGCCTGCCACGTCTTGTCCTGAAGCGCGGCCAGTGCGCCCTCCTGCGAGATCCGACACATGCCGAAATGATTGCGGATCTTGTCGAAGGCCGCGATCAGCCCTGGCGCCGCCAAGGCATAGCCCACCCGCGCACCCGCCATCCCATGCGCCTTTGAGAAAGTGCGCATCCGGATCACGCGCGGATCAGCGGCGGCGATGCGCGCTTCGGTGCCTTCCGGGGCGAACTCCACATAGGCTTCGTCGAGCACCATCAGTGTCCCTTCGGGCACCGCTTCGATCATCTCCTCGATCGTCTCGCGCGCGTGCCAGGTACCCATCGGATTGTCGGGGTTCGCGATATAGACGAGTTTCGCCTGCGTCTCGGCGGCTTTGGCGATCAGCGCTTGCGGGTCTTCGCGATCCGTTGCGTAAGGTACCTTGTGCAGCACGCCGCCAAAACCCGCGACATGGTAATTGAAGGTCGGATAGGCACCATCGGACGTCACCACCGCATCGCCCGGCTCGATCACCAGACGGCACAGATAGCCCAGAAGCCCGTCGATCCCTTCGCCCACCAGAACGTTCTCGACCGCGACGCCGTGATGGGCGGCGATCTCGGCGCGCAGCTCGAAACTCGTCGAGTCGCCGTATTTCCACACATCTCCTGCCGCAGCTGCCATTGCGGCAATCGCGCGCGGCGAGGGGCCGAAGCCGTTTTCATTCGCACCGAGCCGCGCCGCGAAGGGGCGGCCAGCGCGGCGCTCCTGTTCCTCGGGCCCGACGAAAGGCACGGTGGCGGGAAGGCTCTCGATCAGTTTGGTGTAACGCGGTCCGGTCATGGCAATAGGCGTAAGCGCAAAGCCGAGATGCGGCAAGGGGCCGCGTGGAACCCCGGGCTGGGCGAGACACTTAATTTTGCGTAACCTGCGATCGAGCACCGACCCGGAGAGCCAGCCGATGAGCGCCAGCGACACCTCCCTTGCGACCACCCTCTTCCAGACCCTGACCGGGGCGGACGGGGGCAAGCCGAGGGAACTGAGTGCGGATGCGGCGAGCCACGAACCCGCCAATTTCCTGCGCCATGTCGCGTCGCTATCTATGACCAAGCTCGCCGATGGGCTGATCGACCCGAAGCTGGTGTTGAGCTGGTTGATGCAGGCAGTGGGCGCGCCGGCGGCGCTGGTCAGCTGGCTGGTGCCGGTACGTGAGGCGGGTTCGCTCCTACCGCAGTTGTTCACCGCGCCCCATATCCGCAAGATGCCCGAGCGCAAATGGGCCTGGGCGGCGGGCAGCCTGTTTCAGGGGGTCGCAGCGGCCATGATCGTCTTCGTCGCCCTGACCATGCATGGGGTAATGGCGGGGCTTGCGATCCTCGGCGCGCTCGCGGTGTTGGCGGTGGCGCGCTCGATCTCTTCGGTGAGCTACAAGGATGTGCTGGGCAAGACGGTGGACCGCACCCGGCGCGGAACCTCCACGGGAATCGCGACGACCGTGTCGGCGGCGGGAGTGATCCTGTTCGCGCTTGTCATGATGAGCGGAACGATCGAGCGGATGGCGCTCGTGATCGGGGCGATCTCGCTCGCGGCGGTGCTCTGGATCGCGTCGGCTGTGACCTTCTCGACCCTGCGTGAGGAAGACCAGCCCGGGGAGGCGGAGGACAAGGTCGGCCTGCGTGAACTGCGCCTTCTTTGGGAAGATCGCGATCTCGGCAAGTTCGTGATCGCGCGCACCTTGCTGCTGCCGACAGCACTTGCCCCGCCCTATATCGTGCTGCTCGCGGCGCAAGCGGGAGATAACCGGTTCGGGGCGCTGGGTGCGATGGTGCTGGCCTCGGCGCTCGCCTCGCTGGTGAGCTCCTATATCTGGGGGCGGCTGGCGGATCGTTCCTCGCGCAAGGTGCTGATTTTCACCGGACTCGTCGCGGCGGTGTTTCTGGTGTTGGCGGTGATCCTGGGCTGGTCGGGGTTGATGGGCACGATCTGGGCCTCGCCACTGGCGCTGTTCGGGCTGATGATCGGCTATCAGGGCGTGCGGCTGGGGCGCTCGACCTATCTTGTGGACATGGCGCCCGCGGACAATCGTGCAGCCTATACGGCGGTGTCGAACACGACGGTCGGGGTGATGTTGCTCGCCTTCGGTGCGACCAGTTCGGCGCTTGCGCTGGCGGGACCCGCAACCGTGCTCGCCATCTATGCCGCAATCTGCGTCGCGGCGTCCGGTGTCGCTTTCACGATGAAGGAAGCCGACGACTAACCTTTGAGGAATTTGCGCCGGGCCTCTTCCGCGATCGACTGCTTCATCATCAGTTCAGAGAGCGCGGCCATCGCGGATTTGCGCTCCGCCTCGGTGGTGGCCGCGGCGAGGATTTCCTTCGCCGCCGCGACTTTCTTCTTCAACTCGATCTCTTCGGGCAGGACACCGGCGGCGGCCATCATGCGGAAGGCGACCTGCTCTCCCGCATCGAGATGCGCTTCACCCGAGCGGTCGGGCAGGGGTTTGCCCTCGCCCTCAAGCCCGGCCATCTTCCCTTCGGCGCGTGCCTTGAGCATTCGACGTTCCGCGATCCGCTCAAGCCAGCTTGCCATTGGAACCTCCGTTATCCCAGCTCTGCCAGACGCGCGACGGCCTGACGGACTTTCTCGGCCTCTTCCACGGCGCGGGCGAGGTTGTCGCGGGTTTCCTCGACCACCTCGGGATCGGCATTGGCGATGAATTTGGGGTTGTTCAGACGGCCCTTCATGCCGCTGATATCCTTCTCCATCTTGCCCAGAGCCTTCTCCAGACGCGCTTTTTCCTTGCCGATGTCGATCACCCCTTCGAGCGGCAGCCCGAAGAGCGCGCCCTGTGCCGGGATCGAGATCGCCCCTTTCGGGATCGGCGCTTCGGTGATGCTGTCGACACGGGCGAGACGGAAGATCAGCGCTTCGTTATTGGTGAGCGCTGCGCGGGCTGCGTCATCCGCCTCGGCCAGAACCATCGGCAGTTTCAGACCCACCGGCACGCCCATCTGGGTGCGCGACGAGCGGATCGCCTCGATCAGCTCGATCACCCAGTTCATCTCGCGATCGGCCGCCTCGTCGACCAGATCGGCGGCCTTGTAGCTCGGCCAGTCGGCATGGACGAGCATCTTGGCGCGGTCGCCCTGCGGCGCGGTCAGCTCCCACAGCTCCTCGGTGATGAAGGGCATGATCGGGTGCAACAGGATGTAGCACTGATCAAGCACCCACCGCATCGTGGCGCGGGTTTCCTCCGCGTGTTCGCCATCGAACAGGGGTTTCGCGAATTCGACATACCAGTCGCAGACCTTGCCCCAGACGAAGCCGTAAAGGCCAAGGGCCGCGTCATTGAAGCGGTAGGCGGCGAAGGCCTCGTCAACCAGTTCGCGCACTTTCGCGGTCTCGCCGATGATCCAGCGGTTCACAGTGTGAGTGGGCTGCGGGATCTCGGTCACCACCGGGCCTTCGAAGACGCCGTTCATCTCGGCGAAACGCGTGGCGTTCCAGATCTTCGTGCCGAAGTTGCGGTAGCCCTTGATGCGCTCTTCGCTCAGTTTCAGCACGCCGCCAAGCGCCGCCATCGCCGCATTGGTGAAGCGCAGCGCATCCGCGCCGTATTCGTCGATGATCGTCAGCGGGTCGATCACGTTGCCCGCGGTCTTGGACATCTTCTTGCCCTTCTCGTCGCGCACGAGCTGGTGCAGGTAGACGGTGTGGAAGGGCACCTGATCCATCACGGCCAGCTGCATCATCATCATCCGCGCCACCCAGAAGAACAGGATGTCGAAGCCGGTCACGAGCACATCGGTCGGGAAATACTTTCGCATCTCCTGGGTATCTTCGGGCCAGCCGAGCGTGCCGATCGGCCAGAGGCCGGAGGAGAACCAAGTGTCGAGCACATCGGCGTCGCGCCAGACCGGGTAGATCAGCTGCGTCGGGTCTTCGGTCATCTCGTATTGCGCGAGGCTTGCGGCCAGCGCCTCGATGGCGGCATGGCGGTCTTCCACCTCGACGATCCGCGCCGCGTTGAGCGGGGTCGGCAGATCGGCATTCGCCGCCTTGAAATAGCCGGTCACGCCTTCGAAATCGGGCGCGCAGTGATAGCGGTCGTCAAGGTGCACCATCTTCGTCTCGACGAGCAGACGGCCCATCTCGACAAGGTCGATCGCGCCATCGTTCTCGTCGTCGCGGTAATCCGAGGCCTCGAGGTCCAGACCATACCAGACCGGAATCTGGTGGCCCCACCAGAGCTGGCGCGAGATGCACCAGGGCTCGATATTTTCGAGCCAGTGGTAATAGGTCTTCTCGCCCGCCTCGGGCAGGATCACCGTGTCGCCATTGCGCACCGCGTCGAGCGCCTTGCCCACGATCTTCTCGGCATCGACGAACCACTGATCGGTCAGCATCGGCTCGATCACCACTTTCGAGCGGTCGCCGAAGGGCTGCATGATCGGCTTGGCCTCGACGTAGGGCACCAACGTTTCGGTCTCGTTGCCGTCTTCGTCGGTGACCGTTTGGGTGGTCATCACCGCCAGACCTTCCTCGGTGATCTGGTCGATGACAGCTTTGCGCGCCTCGAACCGGTCGAGCCCGCGCAGTTCTTCCGGCACGAGGTTCAGCGCGTCGATCTCGGCCTCGGTGAACTCGGCGCCGCGCGAGATTTCCATCGCACGGGTCGCGCACTCCTCATAGGACAGCCCGTCGGCGCGCATCGCGCCCTTGGTGTCCATCAGGCGATACATCGGGATGCCGTTCCGCTTCGCGACCATGTAGTCGTTGAAGTCATGCGCGCCGGTGATCTTCACCGCGCCCGAGCCGAAGGTCGGATCAGGATACATGTCGGTGATGATCGGGATCAGGCGGCGATGCTCTTTCGGGCCCACCGGGATTTCGCAGAGCTTGCCGACGATCGGCGCGTAACGCGCGTCGGAGGGATGCACCGCCACCGCACCATCGCCGAGCATCGTCTCGGGGCGGGTGGTGGCGATCGAGATGTAGTCGCGCTCCTCCTCGAGGATCACGTTCCCGTCCTCGTCCTTCTCGACGTAGGTGTAGGTCTCGCCGCCCGCCAGCGGGTATTTGAAGTGCCACATATGGCCGGCGACCTCGATATTCTCCACCTCGAGGTCCGAGATCGCGGTCTCAAAATGGGGATCCCAGTTCACCAGACGCTTGCCGCGATAGATCAGGCCCTTTTCGTACATGTCGACGAAGACCTTGATCACCGCGTCATGGAAATTGCCCTCGTTACCCTCAGGCGCACCGGGTGCGCCCGACATGGTGAAGGCGTTGCGCGACCAGTCGCAGGACGACCCCAGACGCTTGAGCTGGTTGATGATGGTCGAGCCATACTGACCCTTCCACTCCCAGACCTTCTCGAGGAATTTCTCGCGGCCCAGCTCGGTGCGCTTGGGCTGCTGGGTCTTGGCCAGTTCCTTTTCCACCATCAACTGGGTCGCGATGCCCGCATGGTCCTGACCTGGCTGCCAGAGCGTGTCGAACCCGCGCATCCGGTGCCAGCGCACGAGGATATCCTGCACCGTGTTGTTGAAGGCGTGGCCGACATGCAGCGCGCCCGTGACGTTGGGCGGCGGGATCATCACGCAGAAGGTCTCATCGCGCGAGGCGTTGGCCCCGGCTTTGAAGGCCCCGGCTTCTTCCCATTTCGCGTAGATCCGCGGCTCGGCGCTCGCGGCATCGAAAGTCTTGTCCATCGTCATGTCAGGCATCCTTGGCTCGGCTTGAGCGCTGTTTAGCCCGGAGCGTGCGCGAGGAAAACCCTTCGCGAAAGAGAGTGGCGGGTCGGAAGGGCCGGTTCGAGCGGCCGGTCCGGCTGGATGGACGTTCAGGCGCCTTTGCTCGGGATATGGGGGCGTTCCATCTTGGGGCGGCGATTGTGACAGCGCATCCCCCCTACACGTCGTCAAAAAGAGGCGCGTACGAAGAAGTTTGCCCTATTCCCGTCTGGTCGGATCTGCCGACCCGCTTTCGCAGCGGATGGGTCGAAAGGCCGTCATGGGCGAACGACCGGGGGCACCCGATCGCGGCAGAGGTCTTTCGGTGTATCGATATCAAGGGCTTCTTCGGCCATCAGCGGCACAAGCGAGTTGCGGGGCAGGGAGCGCAGCAGCGCGCGCGCGCCTTGGTCTCCTTCCTCTGCGCGTAATCCCCGCATGTCGTCTGCCGTCAAGAGTGCCGGTGGCATCGGGATCCCATCGAAGACGCAGGCGCGGCTGCCGCCGTCGTCAGCCATCAGCGTTCGGATTGTTCCGGCGGAAACCGAGGGCATGTCGCCCAGCATGAACAGGGCGCGTTCCGCTTGCAGCTGTTGCGCGTGGTCACGCGCCGCTCGCCAAGTATGAGAAAGCGGCAGGCCTGGCGCCACCCGGATTGCCCGGAACGGTGCGGGGAGTACGGCTTCGACCGCATCGGAAGAGACGAGCGCAAGGAGCGCGTCACAGCCCGCCGCTTCAAGCGCACGCGCCGCCGCCACAACCAGAGGCGCGCCCTCCCAGTCGGCGAGGAGCTTGTCTTGAGCCCCGAACCGACGGGAGGCGCCAGCGGCGAGCAGAATGCCGAGCGTGCGCATGGAACGCGCCCGGCTCAGTCCAGCGGAGAGAATGCGGCGGGTTGCAGGAAGATGCTTTCCTGATGGACGAGATAGGGAAGGATCTTGGGAACGAACTCCTGCCACTGCGGGTCTGCGCCGAGTTTGGCTCTTTGTGCGCTGCGGTGGGCGTAATCCTGATAGGCCCAAAGAAACGTGACGGCGTTCAACACGCCACTGTCACTGACCCAGCATCCGGCGAGCTTCGCGTACTGGCTGATGATATGGAGCCCCTCGGCTTCATAGAGCTTGAGGAACTCGGGCGCTTTCCCGGGCGCGATGCGATAGGTTCTTTGTTCGTAGATCATGATGCGCTCCGGCATGATTGGTGTCGACTCTCGGACGCTGGCGCGCCGTTTCGATCCGAGGCTAAGGCAAGAGTTCAGGTTTTCGCAACATTTAAGTCGTCAATTGACGAAAAGATGCTTTGCCGATGCGCACAATGGGCTAATGTGTAATCCTGATGGCGTGGCGTCCGGCGTCAGTGTTGAGAGAATGAGTGCGAAGGAGGTAACGTGCAGGCCAGATCGATGACGAAAGAGGGCTCATCCAAGGTGGGGGGGGCGGGAAGCAAGCCGGGCTCGCCGCAGGGGGCGGTCCGCATGCCGTTCAATGAGCGTCGCGCGCAGATCCTGGATGTCGCTTCCGACTTCTTTGCCGAGAACGGTCTTGCGGGGCAGACGCGTCAACTGGCAGAGAAATGCGGCATTTCTCAGCGTCTCCTCTATCGCTTCTTTCCGACCAAGGAAGACCTTCTCCGGGAGGTCTATAACCAGGAGATCCTCGGGGCATTCAAGGCGGTTTGGTTCGTGGAGCTCCAGGATCGCTCGCAGCCGGTTTCGGTGCGGCTCGAGGCCTTTTATCGCGACTATCTCCAGTCCACCCTGACCCGCAAATGGCTGCGTTTGTTCCTTTATGCCTCCTTGGCCGAGGCGAATATGGCGCCCGATTACATCGCTGCGATCATCACCCAGCTGCTGGAAGTTGTGATGCGCGAGGTGGCGCATGAGAAAGGGGTCGTCCTGCCGGCTGATCCGGCATTGCTCCGTGAAATGGCATGGACGCTGCATGGCGCGATCTCTCACTACGCAATTCGGCGCCATATCTATCAAAGCAGCCTGTCCCTGTCCGAGGATCAGGTGGTTTCGATGCATGTTCGCCTGTTCGTCGCGGGATTTGCCGACATGATCGACGCGTGTCGCGGCGACTGACCGCAACAATCGGTTCTCTTTTCTTGGATTTCCCCCTGCGGTGACGGCTGTGGGTGGTGAAAATTTGTGCAATTTCCTTAGGGGAAGTTGAATCATCACTTTTCGTTTTGTCGTCAGTTGACGAATTAATAAATCGCCAATAGCGTCGATTCTTATAAGAAAGTTCAACAGGGACGGTTTGCTGCGGCGGGGCTCGGATGGGGCCCGCGGCGGGCGGCCACGCAAAAGGAATCGAATAATGCTAAAGGACAAGACGCGCCACCTCGGGCGCCGGGATTTCCTCCGCTATTCGGCGGCGGGCGCAGGGGCGCTGATGGCGCCGGGTCTGGTTCGTCAGGCACGTGCTGAAACGGCCGCGCTGACGATGCATACCTGGTCGGCCGCAGTCGACACCGTGCAGAGCCACCTCAGTGCGTTTACGAAGGAAACCGGGATCCCCGTGAATTACGGAAACTCTCCTTGGGCGCAGTACCGCGAGGGGATGGTCGCGAAATTCGTCGGGGGCGCGCCGCTTGATGCGATGTGGGTATCAGACGCCTGGCTGCCTGAATGGGCCGAGGCCGGCTGGATCGCACCGGTCGACGAATTCGACAGCCTGATGAAATACAACGCCGAAGCCGAGGATTTCTGCACCCAGTCGATGACCTATGACGGTCGGCAATACGGCCTGACCTATTACACAGATTACATGGCCTTCCTCTATGACGAGGCGAAGCTCAAGGAAGCCGGCTTCGATGCGCCGCCGACGAGCTGGGACGAGCTGGTGGAGCAGTCTCTGGTCATGAAGGAAAAGGGCATTTCCGACTATCCGATGATGCTCGCGATGGCGCAGGAAAGCTGGCTGATCGAGTTCATCTCGACGCTCGTCTATTCGCATGGCGGACGGTTGGTCGACGACAGCGGCTCGGCCGTGATGCAAGACGAGAAGGAAGGGGCCGTCGAGGCGCTGCAATGGGTCGTCGATGCGGTCAACAAGCACAAGATCGTCTCGCCCGCCTGTGTCGAGACCGGTGAGTTGGCGGGGTTGAAGTCCTTCGCTGCGGGCAACCATGCCTTCGCGATGGTCGCGAAATATCGTCTGCGGATGCTGAACGATCCCGCACAATCGCAGATCGCGGGCAACGTGAAGCAGGCGATGATGCCGCAAGGGCCCAACGGATCTCATGCGACGGTGGGGTGGATGCGCTTCCATGGCATGTCGGCACAAGCGGCGCAGGACAAGGCGCGCGCCGAAAGCACCGCAAAGCTGATTGAATGGTTCGGCGGTAAGTCCGATGGGGCCTACACGTTCCAGAAGCTCCTGTTCCTCGATATCGGCGCCGGGTTCGGCGTAAAGCCGCTATTCGAGGATCAGGAGGTCCGCGCCGCCTACGACTCCTACGGCGATGTCGACATGATCCAGGCCCAGCAGGCGCTTGCCCTCAAGAAGGACACGGTCACGCCGTGGTTCGGGGAGTGGAACGACACCAATGGCTCGGCCTGGCAATCGGCGATCTTGGGTAATGTCGATGCCGCAGGGGCGGTCAAGAAATCCGCAGATCTGTGGAATGAGCTGAAGGACAGCTACTGATCCCGGTGCGGCGGGCCTTTGCGAAGGCCCGCCGACTGACGGGCTGGGCAACGGGAGAGCATGACGTGGCGGATGCAATGATTGGGGCGACGCGCCCGAGATGGCGGCTGGGATACGAAGAGCGCAGCGCCATGCTGTTCCTTGCTCCGGTGATGGTTGTGCTGGGTGCGGTTGCCGTCTTCCCGATCCTTTATTCGCTCTACATCAGCTTTTTCAGCGTCAAGCTCACGCGGCCGAACCGGACGCCCTTCGTCGGCCTCAAGAACTATACCGATCTGCTGGGGGACGCGGCTTTCTGGAGCGCGGTCTGGCGCACGGTGAGTTTCTCGCTCGTCTCTGTCAGTGCGATCGCGGTGATCGCATTGCTTGTTTCGCTGCTGCTGAACCAGGAGTTCCGCGGTCGCCGCATCCTCTCCACGATCCTGCTGGTGCCTTGGGCAATCCCCTATGTGGCGAATGCGCTGATGTGGAAATGGATCTACGATTCCAGTTATGGCGCCCTGAACGGTCTGCTCTACCAGCTTGACTTCATTGACAAATACATGGTCTGGCTCGGTGATCAGGACAAGACGCTGTTCCTGATCGCGAACGCTTTCGTGTGGAAGGAAGTCCCGCTCGCGACGATCCTTCTTCTGGTCTCGCTCAAGTCGATCCCTGCAGATCTGTATTCGGCCGCCCGCGTCGATGGAGCGACGGTCTGGCAGCGCTTCGTCCATGTCACCCTGCCTGCGATGAAGCCCGGTTTCATGCTGGTGATGATCTACGAGACGATGATGGCAATCCGCCATTTCGATCTGTTCTTCGTGCTGACCGAGGGCGGTCCCGGCAGCGCCTCGCATGTCTTGTCCTGGCACATCTATGTCGAGACCTTCCGCAACCTCTCCTTCGGGAGTGGGGCCGCGATGTCCTACCTGCTCGCGATCGCGACTTTCGCGCTTTCCTATCTCTTCATCCGAACGCTGGGGCGCAAACTCTGATATGACCGATATGCCCAACACCCCTCCCGCCGACGCGATCGACTACCGCCGCCGCCAGAAAATTGCGCGCATCGTGCAGCGGCTCGTGATCGTCGTCTCCGCGATCGTCCTGGCGATCTATGTGCTCGCCCCGGTTTCCTGGCTTGTCTCGTCGGCCTTCCAGACTGAGGCCGAGATCGTCTCGATCCCGCCGCACTGGATCCCCGACGAGCCGACATTGCGCAATTTCGAGGCGATCTTCACCGCCGGAGACAGCGAGCCGGTCACCTACGAGACGCGCTCGGGCACTGATCCGGCCGCAGGTGATTTCATCCCCTCGACCGCGAAGAACCTTCTGCCTTCGATGCTCAACAGCCTCATCGTTGCGACGCTTGTTGTGATCCTCAATCTTCTCGTCGGGGTGCCCGCCGCCTATGCGATCGCGAAGATCCGGTTTTGGGGGCGTAATGCTTCCATCTATTTCATCCTGATCACGCGGGTGATCCCCGATATTGCGTTGGTCGTGCCGTTCTTCCTCGTGATCCGCAAACTCGGGATGCTCGATACGCTGGGCTCGCTCGTGATCACTTACCTTGCGATCACGGTTCCGTTCACGGTCTTCATCATGATCCAGTACTTCGAGGGACTTCCCGACGAACTGGACAAGGCCGCACGAGTTGATGGCTGTTCCCGATTGCAGGCGCTGATCAAGGTGTTCCTGCCGCTCTCGCTGCCCTCCCTCGTCGCCGTGGTGCTGTTCACCTTCCTCGCCAGCTGGAACGAGTTCCTGCTCGCCCTGATGTTCACTCAGACCTCGGCGTCGCAGACCCTCCCCATCCTACTGGCCTCGTTCACCTCCGATTTCACGGTGAGCTTCTCCTTCCTCAACGCCGCGGGCGTTCTGGCAGTCGTGCCGCCTGTCATCGTCGCAATCGTCTTCGAACGCTACATCGTTTCCGGTCTGACCGCCGGGGCTGTCAAAGGTTAGAAAGGACAAAGTCTTGGCCCGGATCCGCTTCACCAACGTCAACAAGAAATACGCCAACGGCTTCCACGCCGTTCGCGATCTCAACCTCGATATCGAGGATCGCGAGTTCATCGTCCTGCTTGGCCCGTCGGGCTGCGGCAAATCCACGACCCTCAACATGATCGCGGGGCTCGAGGAGGTCTCGGACGGCAATCTGATTTTCGACGAGCAGGTTGTGAATTACGTCCCCCCGCACAAGCGCGACGTCGCGATGGTCTTCCAGAGCTACGCGCTCTATCCGCACAAGACGGTCTACGACAATATCGGCTTCGGTTTACGGATGCGGAACGTGTCGAAGGAAGAGATCGACAGGCGCGTGCGCGACGCGGCGCAAAAACTCGAGATTTCCCATTTGCTCGACCGACGCCCGTCGCAGCTCTCGGGCGGCCAGCGTCAGCGTGTGGCGCTGGGGCGCGCGATGGTTCGCGAGCCTGCGGTATTCCTGATGGACGAACCTCTCTCGAACCTCGATGCGGCGTTGCGGATTTCGATGCGTGCGGAGATCAAGGAACTCCATCGCGCGATGCAGACGACTTTCGTCTATGTGACCCACGATCAGGCCGAGGCGCTTACCCTCGCGGATCGTATCGTGGTGATGAATGACGGTGTTGTGCAGCAGATCGGCACGCCGGATGATATCTACGAGCGTCCGGCGAACACCTTCGTCGCTTCCTTCCTCGGGAGCCCGCCGATCAACTATTTCGACGGGGTGCTCGAAGTCGGGCCGGATGACCGGATGAGCTTCATCCGTGACGGGTTGCGTCTCGCTTTGCCGGCGGCTCATGCGGCGCGACTCAAAGGGCAGGACGGCCGCGCGGTGCGGCTAGGTATCCGGGCCGAGGATGTCGCCGAAGGCCCTGCGGAGCTTGAGGTCAACGCGCTGAGCGGCACCGTGAATTCGGTGCTTCCGGTCGGCTCGGACCAGTACCTGGGAATGGATTTCGGCGGCGAAGAGCTGTTCTTCCGCGTCGGCAAGGATCTACGCCACGCCTTCGGTGAGAAGATCACCCTCGCCGTTGACCTCAACCGCCTGCACATCTTCGATCGTGAAACCGGTCAGTCGCTGATCTGGAACGCAGTCTGAAGCGATGAAACCGGCCCAATTCACCTACCACCGGCCCGCGAGTCTTGCAGAGGCTTTGGCACTTTTGCGCACGCACGGGTCTTCCGCGAAGTCGCTCGCCGGGGGGCAAAGCCTCGGTCCGATGCTGAACATGCGGCTGGCGCGGCCGGACCATCTCGTCGATCTCAACGACTTGATCGAGCTCGACAGCGTCCGGGTGAGCGATGACGTGGTCGAGATCGGCGCACTGACGCGCCATCACCGCGTGGCGAATGCGCCGGAATTGCGCCGCAGCCTTCCTCTTCTAAGTGCCGCCGCCGCATCCATCGGGCACTACGCCATCCGGCAGCGCGGAACGATTGGCGGCAGTCTCGCCCATGCGGACCCGGCGGCCCAATTGCCGCTGATTGCGGTGACCCTCGGCGCGTCGCTGGTGATCGCGGGTCTGCAGGGCACTCGAAACGTCGCTGCGGCCGATTTCCTGCAATCGATCATGACAGTCGATCTGCGCGAGGGCGAACTCATCACCGCCCTTCGCTTTCCGCTGCCTGTTGGCGGTTTTTGGGCCTTCGAACATTTCTCGCGCCGCCATGGGGATTTCGCGATCGTGAGCGTTGCGTTGAACTTCGCGCAGGATGCGGACGGCAAGATCGATGCGCTGAGGCTCGGTCTCGGTGGCGTCGATACCGTCCCGCTGCGCTTGCCCGAGATCGAGGCGCGCGCGCAGGGCAGGCCGGCAGATGAAGACACCATTCGCGAGCTCGCTGCGGCAACTGCCTCGGCGATTGCGCCAGAGGACAGCGCGCAGGTGCCCGCTAGCTATCGCCGGAGGCTGGCCGAAACGCTTGTCATTCGGGCGTTCCAGTCCGCTCTGAACCGGGAGGAGGGCGCATGAACGCTCACAAACCTGAGCCCCTGACCCTGTCGCTGAGCGTGAATGGCCAGACCTATGATTTGCAGGTGCCCGCGCGCAAGCTGCTGTCGGATGTCCTGCGCGAGGATCTCGGCCTGACGGGCACCCATGTTGGTTGCGAGCACGGCGTCTGCGGTGCGTGTACCGTGCTGATCGACGGGCGTCCGGCACGCGCCTGCCTGACCTTCGCAGCCCAGATGGAAGGTCACGATATTACCACGATCGAGGCTGTAGGGCGGCCCGATGCTCTCTCGGTCCTGCAGCAGGCTCTGCATGAGGAACACGGGCTGCAATGCGGTTTTTGCACACCCGGCATCGTGATGACCTTCGAACACTACCTGCGCGAGAACCCGGCCCCGACCGCAGATGAAGTGCGTGACGTATTGTCGGGGAATCTGTGCCGCTGCACGGGCTATCAGAATATCGTGGCTGCAGTGCTGAAGGCTGCCGCGCGGATGCGGGGAGAGGCGGCATGAGCGACGCCTTCACCGAGATCGGCCGCGCCCTGCCGCGCAAGGAAGACCGCCGTCTCGTCACTGGCCGCGGCCGCTATCTCGACGACCTCGCCTTTCCTGGCGCGCTGCATGTGAGCTTTGTGCGTTCGCCGCATGCCCATGCACGCATCCTCGGGATCGACAGCGTTGAAGCCGCTGCAATGCCGGGCGTCATGGGTGTATTCACCGGACGCGATCTCGATCAGTGGACGACGCGGCTGCGCCTCGCTCCGCCGATCGAGGGGTTGCAGCCGACCGAGCTCACGACGCTGCCGATCGACAAGGTGCGGTTTCATGGCGATCCCGTGGCCTGTGTGGTCGCGACAGATCGCTACCTCGCCGAGGATGCGGCCGAATGTGTCGTTGTCGACTATGAACAAATCCCGGCCGTGACCTCGATCGAAGAGGCCTTTGCGCCCGATGCCGTGCTGGTCGATGAAACCTTGTCCAGCAACATGGTCTCGCACCAAAGTCTGTGTGTCGGCGATCCCGCAGCACGGCGGGCAGAGGCCCATCGCGTGGTCTCGGCGCGTTTCGCCCTCCACCGCCACACGCATGTCCCCCTCGAGACGCGCGGCTGCGTTGCCGATTGGGACGACGGTCGAGCGCATCTGAATATGCATATCGGCAATCAGGTTCCGCACCCGCTGCGCAGCCAGCTCGCCGCGCGGCTGGGCCTCTCCGAAAGCCAGGTCACGGTGATGAGCCCCGATGTCGGCGGCGCTTTCGGTCAGAAGATCGCGCTTTACCGCGAGGAACTCGCTGTGGCGGCTCTCTCGCGTCATCTCCGCCACCCGCTGCGTTGGCGCGAGGATCGGATGGAAAACCTGATGGCCGCCGCCCATGCGCGCGAATACGAGTGTCGCACACGCGCCGCGGTCAGCGAAACGGGTAAGATCCTCGGGCTGGAACTCGAGATCGACGAGGATTTCGGAGGCTATTGCTTCTACCCGGCCAATTACATGGCGCGGGTCATCGCGCTCATCATGACCGGCCCGTACCGCATCCAGGATTATGCCTATGAGGTTCGCGTCGCCCTGACGAACAAATGCGGCGCCGGTCCTATGCGTGCGCCGATGGCGGTCACGAGCTGGGTGATGGAAGGCACGATCGACGCGATTGCCCGCGAGCTTGGCCTCGACCCGGTTGAAGTGCGCCGTATCAACGCGCTTGGCCCGGGGGACCTGCCCTACACGATGCCGACGGGCGAAGTCCTTGAAGATGTCACCCCGAAGGAAACGCTTGAAACCGCCGTTGCCGCAATCGATGTCGCGGCGTTCCGTGAGCGGCAAGCGCGGGCGCGGTCCGAGGGGAGGTATCTGGGGCTCGGGCTGTGCACCGTGATCGAAAGCACGACCTATGGATCGGAATTCTACAAATCCGCCGGCATCCCGGGATCGGGGCACGAGGCTGCGTGGGTGCGGATCGAACCCAGCGGGGCGGTCAATGCCTCCGTCGGGCTGATGGGCACGGGGCAGGGCTACGAGAGTCCGCTTGCGCAGGCCGTGGCCGAAGGACTCGGAGTGCGCTCGGAAGACGTCACGGTCCACATGGGCAACACGGACATCGCGCCCTACGGCATGGGCAGCCGCGGCGGTCGCGGCGCCACTGCCGGGGGCGGGACGCTCTATCTGTGCGCGCTCAAGGCGCGCGAGCGGGTGCTCGCGATCGCGGCTTCGATGCTTGATCTCAACGATGCTGGCGGGCTGCGGATGCGCGCGGGGCACATCGAGCGAATGATCGGTGAGGATTGGCAGAAAACCGGGCTTGCTCTGACGGATATCGCGCGGCGTGCCTATCTCGACCCGCTGGCGCTGCCAGAGGGTGTCGCGCCGGGGCTCGATTTCTCGCATAGCTATGACCCACCCGCGATGACCTATTCGAATTCGACCCATGCCTGCGAAGTGGAGGTCGATCCGCAAACGGGTGCGATCTCGATCGACCGCTATATCGTGGCCGAGGATTGCGGCACCGTTCTCAATCCGATCGTCGTGCGCGGCCAACAGCAGGGCGCGATCGCGATGGGGCTGAGCGGCGCGCTGCTCGAACAGGTGATCTATGACGGCACCGGGCAGAACCTTTCGGCGACGCTCGCCGATTATCTCGTGGCCTCCCCGAATGAATTGCCCGAATTCGAGATCCTGCATCACCACACTCCGAACCAACGCACGCCTGCCGGGATCAAGGGCATGGCCGAAGGCGGAGTGATGGGCGCGATCGGTGTGATCGCCAATGCGGTGAGCGATGCGCTCGCCCCCCACGGAGTGACGATCGAGCGTCTTCCGCTGACCCCTCAATCCATTTGTGCGCTCCTGCAAGAGGCAGCGACCAGCCCAGCGAAAAGGACCCAGCTGTGATGGAACAGAAACCCACTGTCGGCTTCATTGGCCTCGGAATCATGGGGCACCACATGGCGGGGCACATCCTCGCTGCGGGCTACCCGCTCAATATCTACAATCGCACCCGCGCCAAGGGCGACGATCTGGTGGCACGGGGCGCTCAGTGGTGTGACAGCCCCGGTGCGGTTGCCGCGCCCAGCGACATCACGATCACGATCGTGGGTTACCCTGCCGATGTCGAACAGGTCTATCTCGCAGATGGCGGGATCCTCGCCAGCGCGCGGCCGGGATCCGTGCTGATCGACATGACCACCTCGAGTCCGGCCCTCGCCGCGCGGATCGCGCAATCGGGTCTCTTGAGCGGTGTTGCGGCCCTAGATGCCCCGGTTTCGGGTGGCGATGTCGGCGCGAAAGCGGGAAAGCTCGCGATCATGGTGGGGGGCGACAAACGCACCTTCGATCGTGTGTTGCCGGTGCTGGAAGTGATGGGGGCGAATATCGCGCTGATGGGCAAGGCAGGTGCAGGCCAGCACACCAAGATGGCGAACCAGATCGCGATCGCCTCGACCATGCTCGCGGTGGCCGAAAGCGTCAGCTACGCCCGTGCCGCCGGTTTGGATCCTGCGCAGGTTCTGAAGGTTATCGGAACCGGGGCGGCATCGAGCTTTCTGCTCAACGGGCTCGGGCCGAAAATGGTAGAAGAGGATTTCGCTCCCGGTTTCTTCATTCACCACTTCGTCAAGGACATGACCATCGCGCTGGATGAGACCGAAAGACTTGGTCTCGATCTGCCGGGCCTCGCTCTCGCGCGGAGCCTGTATCTCAAGCTCAAGGACGATGGGTTCGGTGAAGAGGGCACGCAAGCGCTCTACCGTGCATATAACGCGATCCACTCGGAGGCGGGTTGATGCAGTTCGAGGGCGATCACCTGATCCCGGCGGATCCTGAAACGGTATGGCGCGGGCTCAACGATCCGGAGGTCTTGCGCCGCGCGATACCGGGCTGCGAGGCGATGGAGCAGACAGGTGAGGCCGAATATACCGCGACAGTCGTCGCACGGGTTGGGCCGGTTGCGGCAAGCTTTCGCGGCAAGGTCGAGCTGTCCGATCTGGTCCCGCCCGTGTCCTACCGGATCACCGGACGCGGGCAGGGCGGGCCTGCGGGCTTTGCCAAAGGGGGCGCGGAAATCAGGCTCTCTCCCGAGGGCGACGGCACGCGGTTGTCCTACATCGCCGATGTCGAGGTGGGCGGTAAGCTCGCGGCGGTTGGCGGACGGTTGATACAGGGCGTCGCACGCAAGAATGCCGAGGATTTCTTCAATGCCTTCTCGCGGGTCGTGACCGGAGATGCCGAGTCAGAGACTCCTGCCCGTGAGGGCTCTGCTCGGCCGGGCGCGATGGCCGCTGCCGCAGCGGGGCATATCCCGCTGATCGACCGTGTCGCATGGCTTCTGGTCGGTCTCGGTCTTGGTCTCGGGATCTGCTGGCTCTTCGGTTGAAAGGACGCGCGATGAATATCTCCCCGGCGATCAAGGCGATGGAAAACCAGCTTGTCGAGTGGCGGCGCGCGCTGCATCGCCGTCCCGAGCTGGCGTTCGAGGAGCATGAGACCGCCGCCTTCATCGCCACCCAGTTGCGGGCTTTCGGACTTGAGGTGCATGAGGGGTTGGCCGGCACCGGGGTAATAGGCATTCTGCGCAATGGCGAGGGGCCAAGTGTCGGTCTGCGCGCTGATATCGATGCGCTGCCGATAGCGGAATTGACCGGGGCCGACTATGCCTCGGAAACTCCCGGCAAAATGCATGCCTGTGGCCATGACGGGCATACAACGATGCTGCTCGGGGCCGCGCAGGTGATGGCGGCCGATCCGCCCGGGCCGGGGACAGTCGTATTCATCTTCCAGCCCGCCGAGGAAAACGAAGGCGGAGCGCGGGTGATGATCGAGGATGGCCTGCTCGAACAATTCCCTCTCGACAGCACGTATGCGCTGCATAACTGGCCGGGGCTGGAGGCGGGCAGGATCGCAATGCGTGCAGGCCCCGTCATGGCCGCTTTCGATACGTTCGAACTGAAGGTGATGGGCAGGGGATCGCATGGTGCGATGCCGCATGAGGGGATCGACCCGATCACGCTCGCGGCGCAATTGCAGATGGCCTGGCAGACCATCGTCAGCCGCGCCGTGGATCCGACCGACGCGGCGGTGATTTCGGTGACGCAAATCCATGCGGGCCACACGCTCAATGTCATCCCCGATGAGGTGATCCTGCGCGGCACCGTGCGCACGTTGCGGCCCGCGACGCGCGATTTCGTTCAGGCCGAGATGACGCGCCGTGCCGAAATGATCGCTGAGGCATTCCACGCCTCGGCCGAGCTAACCTATCAGCGGCGCTACCCGGCAACGATCAACTCCCCCGAGGCGGCCGAGACTGCGCGCCGCGCGGCGGAGGCGATTGTGGGGCGCGATGCGGTGCAAACCGATTACGCGCCGAGCATGGCGAGCGAGGATTTCGCTTTCCTTTTGGAAAAGGTTCCCGGTGCTTACGGCTGGATCGGGAATGGATCGGCCGAGGGCGGGCGCAACCTCCACAGCCCGCACTATGATTTCAACGACGAGATCCTTCCGCTTGGTGTGCAATTCTTCGTCGAGGTCGCGCGGCGTGCCCTGATCGGAGCGAACGAATGACGGGGCGTCCATGACCCATCCCGCCGCGCAAGATCCCTGGCAGGAGCTTTCACAGACGGAAGCGCCCGGCGCGATTGCGGTGATTTCGGGGATCGAAGGTCCGGCCTATCGAAATGCCGGAACTGCGATGGCGATCTTGCATGACGGTCGGCGCATCGGCGCGCTCAGTGCTGGCTGTATCGAGGAAGATGTGGCCGAACATGCGCGAGCGGCGCTCCTCGACGGGAAGGTTCGCAAGCTGCGCTACGGCGTGGGCTCGCCCTTTTTCGATCTGAAGCTGCCCTGCGGCGGAGCACTCGAGGTGACCGTGATCCCGGCACCTGACCGGGAGTTGCTGGGTGAACTCGCGGCACGTCGCGCCCGCCGCGAAGAGACAGCGCTATGGCTGAGCGCTTCCGGCGATCTGCGTTTTACGGAGGAGGGCGCGGCGTCCGGGAAACCCGACGGGTTTCGCATCGCGTTTCGCCCCGAGCCACGCTTCGTGATCTTCGGCGCAGGGGCCGAAGCGGTGTTTTTCGCGGATCTCGTGCGCGCCACCGGTGCGCCGCATCTTCTTTTCACGCCGGAAGACGCCACCTTCGTCAATGCCAAGGCTGCCGGCTGCACTGTGCGTCAACTGACCCGTACAGGAGTTCCGCCAGAGGCTGCTATCGACGCGCGCACCGCCGTGATCTTGCTATTCCACGATCACGATTGGGAGCTGGGTATCCTCGAGGGGGTGCTCGCGACCCAGGCTTTCTACATCGGGGCGCAGGGGAGTGTGCGCACCCAGACCCGACGGCAGGAAGGCTTGCAGGCCCGTGGTCTCGCTGCCGCGACGCGCGCGCGGGTTCACGGACCGATCGGGTTGATCCGGTCTGCGCGAGAGCCGCGACTGCTGGCTGTATCGGTGCTTGCCGAGGTCTTGGCTCAGGCGGAGAGCCATCCCTGAATTTTACCTGAACAGAGCAAGCGGGCTTGAGGGGCGGTGCCCCTTATCCACGCGATGCTTTCTCGGCGATGCCCGACGTGCCTTCGCGGCGCTCCAGTTCGGCGAGAACCTCGGCAAGGGGAATGTCGCGCGCAGCCAGCATCACCAGCAGGTGATAGAGCACATCCGCCGCCTCGTAAGTCAGGTTCTCCCTGTCGTTCTTCGCGGCCGCGATGATCGCTTCCACCGCTTCCTCACCGAATTTCTCGGCGCATTTCTCCGGCCCCTTGGCAAGAAGCTTGGCCGTCCAGGAGGTTTCCGGGTCGGCACCCTTACGGGCTTCGATGGTCGCCGCGAGTTGCTCCAGAATGCTCATTGCAGCCTCATCGGGATGCCCGCGGCGGCCATGTATTCCTTGGCTTCGCGGATCGTGAATTCGCCGAAATGGAAGATCGAGGCCGCGAGCACGGCTGAGGCCCCGCCCTTGGTCACGCCTTCCACCAGATGTTCGAGATTGCCAACGCCCCCGCTCGCGATCACGGGCACGTCTACCGCGTCCGAAATCGCTTTCGTCAGTTCGAGGTTGAAACCTGCCCGCGTGCCGTCGCGATCCATCGAGGTCAGAAGGATCTCGCCCGCGCCTTTCGCGGTCACCGTGCGGGCGAATTCGACCGCGTCGATGCCGGTGGATTTGCGCCCGCCATGGGTGAAGATCTCCCAGCGGCCCGGCTCCACGGTCTTGGCGTCGATCGCGCAGACGATGCATTGCGACCCGAAACGATCTGCGGCCTCGGCGATCACGTTGGGATCCGCCACGGCGGCCGAGTTGAACGACACCTTGTCGGCCCCGGCCAGCAGCAGCGCGCGCACATCCTCGTGGCTGCGAACCCCGCCGCCCACGGTGAGCGGCATGAAGCATTGCTCGGCGGTGCGGGTCACCAGATCGAACATCGTGCCGCGGTTTTCATGGGTCGCGTGGATGTCGAGGAAGCACAACTCGTCGGCGCCCGCTGCGTCATAGGCTTTCGCGGCCTCGACCGGGTCGCCCGCGTCGATCAGGTTGACGAAGTTCACGCCCTTGACCACGCGGCCATCGGCCACGTCAAGGCAGGGGATGATGCGGGTCTTCAGCATGGGCGGGCTCCTTTGGCGCCTTCATAGCGCGCAGCCCGCCGAAGGCAAAGAGGGAACGCACAGCACTCAGAGTGCCTCGACAGGGCATTGGGGCAGCAGTTTGCGCACCATCGCCGAAGAGCAGAGATCCGTCGCGGGCGTGGTGACTGCAGCCGACGCGCCAGCGGCTCCATGACGCAGCGCCTCGGGGAGCGATTTGCCGCGTGCGAGCGCGAGCGTGAACGCGGCCACGAAACTGTCCCCCGCACCAACTTTCGAGACGACCTTGACCGGGGCGGCCTTGGCAAACCAGCGCCCCTCGCGGGTGGCCAGCACGTTACCATCCGCGCCGCGCGCCAGGATCACTGCATGGGCGAGGCCGCGCGTCACCAGTTCCTGCGCGAAATCCGCGCTGTCGGTGCGCTCGGGCAAGGTGCGCCCGGCCAGTTCCTCGGCCTCCAGTTCGTCCATGCGCAGCACGTCGGCGGGCTTGGCCTCGGCGCTCAACAGGTTGTGCAGCGCCTTGCCGGAGGTATCGAGAAAGAGCTGTGCGCGGGTGCGCGAGATCCGCGTCGCAAGTCTTGCGGGGAAGTCGTCGGGCACGCCGGGTGGCTGGCTGCCCGAGAGAACCACGATCCCGCCTTCGGGCGCGGCCCTTGCGATGCGGCTGAGGGCTTTGTTGACGTCAGCCGGGCCCCAGTCCGGCCCCGGCATCACGAACCGGTATTGCTCGCCCGTGGTTTGATCGGTTGCGGTGAGGCTCATCCGGGTCTCGCCCGGTGCGGGGAAGGGAAAGAGACCGATCCCAGCTTCGGCCAGTAGCCGCATCACCTTGTCACCGGTCGTTCCGCCGAGCGCGACGAAGGCGGTGGAGTTGCCCCCGAGCGAAGAGATCGCTCGGCTGACATTGAGGCCACCACCTCCCGGATCCGTCAGCGGCCGGGTGCAGCGCAGCTTGCGCTCGGGCGTCACCGTGTCGGCCTCGATCGAGAGATCGACGGTCGGGTTCAGCGTGATCGTCAGGATCGAGGTCATCGCGCGCTCCGCAGCTTTGTTGCACCCGGATCATCGCAGCTGTGCGCCTGCGATCAAGGGTACAGATGCGGTTGCAAATGGAGAGGCGCGCCGCGCGAATGCCGCACGGCGCGCCTGCCCGGGGCGTATGCGCCCCGCTCAGAGATTGAGCTGATAGGTCATCGGGTGGAAATGGAACCCGTCGCCCGTGGCCTCGAGATGGCCGACGCCGGGGAAGGGCATGTGGTAGCCGATGAAGGCCAGCCGATCCGCCGCCACCATGCCCAGAAGCGATTTGCGGGTGGCGGCCGCCGCTTCCTTGTCCATGTCGTATTTCACTTCCCAATCGGGTTTCTGGAGCGACCAGACATAGTGGTTGGTGGTGTCGGCAGCGAGCATCAGACCCTTGCCGCCAGACTCGAGCCGGAACGCCATATGACCCGGCGTATGACCGAAGGCGTCGACAGCGGAAATGCCCGACACGACCGAATCGCCGCCCTTGAGGAAGGTGATCTTCTCGGCCAGCGGGCGCACCTTGGCCTCGAAAGTCTCGTTGCCCGCGTTCGACCAGTGATCGAATTCGACCTGGCCGGTCACATATTTGGCATTGGCGAAGGTCTCGCCACCGTCGCCCATCAGCCCGCCGATATGGTCACCATGCATGTGGGTGATGACGACGGTCGTGATCTCGTCGGGCGAATGGCCCGCAGCGGCGAGCGCGGCGGTGATACCGGCGGGCATGAGGCCGGTGTCGAAGAGGATCTTTTCCGAGCCGGTCTCGACCAGCGTGGGGGTGAAGAAATTCAGCGATTTGTCATGCGGGATGAAGGCATTCTGCGAGACTTCCGCAAAATCTTCGGGGCTTGCGTTCATGCCGAAGATGGTCTGCGGGTTCTCGAGTTCGCGGGTGCCGGCAAGCAGGGTCGTGACGGTCATGTCGCCAAGCTGCATCCGACGATAAAGCGGGATCGCGGGCGGGGCCTCGGTGCTCTGGGCGGCAGCGCGCGTGCCGGTCAGGATCGCGGGGGCTGCGGGCAGGATCGCTGCGGTCTTGAGCGCGGCACGGCGGGTCATCAAACTCCTCGTCATCTCAATTCTCCCTGTCATGGTGGATGAACTCCCAGTTCCGAAGTCTAGCGCAAAGCGCTGCTTCTACCGATATGTGAACGTGCGTGAGCGTGAGATGGTTCACTCCCACCAGCGGTCGATCGAAGAAATGTCGTCATCCGACCACCCGAGGTGATGGGCGAGTTCGTGCACGAAGATGTGGGTGACCAACGTGCCGAGGCTCTCATTGCCCCGCGAAACCCATTCGTCGAGGATCGGGCGGCGGAAGAGCCAGATCACATCCGCATGTCCGCCCGGGTCCATCACGGATTTCTCGGTCAGGGGCACGCCGTCATAAAGACCGGTCAACTCGAAAGGATCTTCGATCCCGAGTTCGGCGAGCATCTCTTCAGAGGCGAAATCCTCCACACGGATCGCGACGCCCTCGGCGGCCTTCGCAAACGCTTCGGGAAGGGCGGCGCGCGCAGCCTCGGCCAGAGCCTCGATTTCCTCGATGCCCGGGGCCATCACATCACGCCAGTCGTCGGTCTCGCTCATCGCTTTCTCCAAGCCGTCCTGCACCTCTCGCATAGCCCCTCATATGGACAAACGGGCCGCTGTGTGAAAGAGCAGGCCCCAACAGGAGTTTGCCCAGATGACCACCGTTACCCGTTTCGCCCCGTCGCCCACCGGCTATATCCATGTCGGCAACCTGCGCACCGCGCTGATGAACTACCTGATCGCCCGCAAGACCGGCGGCACATTCATCCTGCGCCTCGACGATACCGACCAGGAACGCTCGAAGCAGGAATATATCGACGCGCTGAAGCAGGATCTCGAATGGCTCGGCATCGAGTGGGATCGCGAGGAACGCCAGTCGTTGCGTCTCGAGCGTTACGCCGAGGTGGCCGAGCAGTTGAAAGCGGACGGCAAGCTCTACGAATGCTTCGAGAGCCCGACCGAATTGGACCTCAAGCGCAAGAAGCAGCTCAACATGGGCAAACCGCCGGTCTATGACCGCGCGTCGATGCATCTGAGCGAGGCCGAGAAAGAGGCGCTGCGCGCCGAGGGCAAGGAAGGCTACTGGCGCTTCAAGCTCGAACTCGAGCGGATCGAGTGGACCGACGGCATCCTCGGCGATCTGTCGATCGACGCGGCCTCGGTGTCCGACCCGGTGCTGATCAAGGCCTCTGGGCAGGTGCTCTACACTTTCGCCTCTCCGGTGGACGATGCGGATATGGGCATCACCCATATCGTGCGCGGCGGCGATCACGTCACCAACACCGCAACCCAGATCCAGATCATCGAGGCGATCGGCGGTAAGGTCCCGGCCTTCGCGCACCATTCGCTGTTGACCGGCCCGCATGGCGAGGAGCTGTCGAAGCGCCTTGGCGCGCTCTCGATCCGCGATCTGCGCGCCGAAGGGATCGCGCCCGAGGCACTTTTGTCGATGATGGCGCGTCTGGGTTCGAGCCAGCCGATCGAGCTGAAGATGTCGATCGACGAGCTGGCCGGCGGGTTCGAGTTGAGCCAGTTCGGCTCTGCGCCGACCAAGTTCGATCGCAACGACCTGATCCCGCTGACCCGCGCGCGCAACCAGCACCTGCCGTTCTCGGCAGTGGCCGACCGGATTGCGGCGCTGGGCATCCCCGAGGATCAGCGCGAACGCTTCTGGGCCGTAGCCTCGCAGAATATCGACACGCTCGACGATCTGGCTGGCTGGGCTGATCTGTGCCTGAACGGCGCCGAGCCCGCGATTGCCGAGGAGGATCGTGACTTCATCGCGCAGGCCATGACGATGCTGCCCGACGCGCCTTATACCGAGACCACCTGGAAGGATTGGACCTCGGCGGTGAAGGAGGCGACGGGGCGCAAGGGCAAGGGGCTTTTCATGCCGCTGCGCAAGGCCGTGACGGGCATGGATCACGGCCCTGACATGGGCGAGCTGATGCCGCTTTTGCACAAGGTGCGCGCGAAGGGCTGAGGCGGGCGCAGATGGCCTGCACCCCTCGGGGTGGGCGGCGCGATCCGATCAGGATTGAAAAAAGGGCGGTCTCCCAGCGGAGCCGCCCTTTTCAATTCATCCCGCGCTTCAGCCCTGATGGATCAGCGTCGCGAACAGCTTCGGATCGAGGCTGGCGCTTGCGAAGGTCGGGCCTTCGGTCAGCACCGCCACTGCGTCATGGCTATGCAGGCTCTCCTGATGGCTGGCGACGATGCGGAAGTCACCGATACGCGGTTCGGCCAGAAGGCGCTCGGCGAAGGCGCGTACGGCATCCTCGACGAAAATCGGGTTCGCGGCGTTGAGCTCGGCAAAGGCCTGCTCGTCCTCGCGCTTCACCATCACTTGCGTTTCAGTGGGCACGGCGGCGCGGGCGAGGTCGATGAGATCCTCGAACCAGAGACATTTGCCCGGCTCCACCACCGCCGAGATCCGCGCGACGGAACGCTGCGAATGCGGTGTCGCAAGTTGGCCGCGCATGGAACGCGCATGTTCGGACAGCTCAAGCGAACACGGGCAGGTCGAGGAATAGACGTAATCGAGATGGATCACCTTGCAGCGCTCTCCCTCGACCTCGATCAGTTCCAGCGCGATGTCGTAATATTGCCAACCCTCAAGCCCGGAGCGCAGCGAAGGCCGCTTCACCGGGAAGGAGACGCGCATCATCAGTCGCGCATCGAAGCTGTCAAGATCGTCCTTGTAGTCGTCGAGGGCGGCTTCCATCACCTCGAAGGAAAAGCTCTTTTCGGCATGGGCATAGAAGCTGCGCATCACGCGGCTCATGTTGATGCCCTTCTTGTCTGCCTCGAGGCTGACCGTGCCGGTGACCGAGGTTTCCAGCGTCAGATCGCCATTGTCGCGGGTCTTGAACCGCACCGGAAGACGGAAATTCGAGATCCCGACATGCTCGATCCGGGTGTTCGCGCCCACGATCAGCGAGGCGGGGCCGTTTTGCAGATCGGGCAGCGAAGCCTTGTAGCTGTCGTCGACGGAGAATTGCGCGTCATAGTCGCGGCTCAGATCGGGATAGTTCGACAATGCGTGCCCCGGCAGCAACCGCGCGATCGCCGGATCGAGCTGCGCCACCTCGACCGGATCGGCCTTGGCGGCCCATGCGCGCAAGGTTTCGAGCGCCGCGCGGGCCTCGTCATTATCCGGGGTCTCGATCCTGCCTTGCACGTTCATATCCTGTCCTCCGGTCTGCCCGGTCCCGCCAGATATGGGCGTTATAGGGGCGTTGTCCAAGGAAATACGTGCAAATGCGGCAATCGGTTCACCGGATCAGACCGCCTCGAGCGCCTGTTTGATATCTGCGACGAGGTCCGAACCGTCCTCGATTCCCATCGAGATCCGCACCAGACCGGGCGTGATCTTGATCGCGGCGCGCTCCTCGTCCGAGAGGTTCTTGTGCGTCGTCGTCGCCGGATGGGTGGCGATGGATTTCGCGTCGCCGAGGTTGTTCGAGATCGACACGATCTGTAGCGCGTTGAGGAACCGGAACGCCGCCTCCTTGCCGTCCGCCAGATCCAGCGCGATCATCGTGCCGCCCGAGCCCATCTGATCCATGGCGAGCCCGTGCTGCGGGTGATCCATCAGTCCCGGATAGACGGTGCGCGCGAGTTTCTCATGGCCCGCGACCGCCGCCGCGACCGCCGCCGCGTTGCCTGCCTGCGCGCGCACGCGCAGGTCGAGCGTCTGCAAGCCGTTCAGCAGCACCCAGGCGTGAAACGGGCTCATCGCGCCGCCGGTGTGTTTCACATACATTTCCAGCGGTCCGCGGATGAACTCCTTGGTGCCGCAGACCACGCCGCCCAGCACACGCCCGCCGCCGTCGATATGCTTGGTCGCGGAATAGACAATGACATCGGCGCCGAGTTCGACCGCGCGCGAGAAGATCGGCGAGGCGAAGGCGTTGTCCACCACGACGCTGGCGCCGCCCTCATGGGCGATCTTGGCCACGCCCGCGATGTCGATCACTTCCAGCCCGGGGTTAGAGACGCTCTCGAAGAAGCAGATCTTCGTCTCGGGGCGCATGGCGGCGCGCCATTCGTCGAGCTGGGTGCCGTCGACCAGCGTGACATCCACGCCGAATCCTTCCAGAACCTTGAGCACATGCAGGCACGAGCCGAACATCTGCCGCGCGGCCACGATGTGATCGCCGGCTTTCACCAGACAGGTCAGTGCGCCGTTGATCGCGGCCATGCCGGAGGCGCAGGCAAACGCGTCCTCGGTGCCTTCGATGGCGGCCATGCGGTCTTCGAACATCCGGGTCGTGGGGTTGCCGTAGCGCGCATAGATGAATTCGTCATCGCCCGACGAGAGGAAACGCGCCTCGGCGGCCTCTGCCGAAGGGTAGACGAACCCCTGCGTCAGAAACAGCGCCTCGGCCATCTCGCCATACTGGCTGCGGCGAATGCCGTCATGGACAAGTTTCGTGCGGATCTTGCGCTCGGTCATGGATGCCTCCTGCGGCTCTCTGTCGCGGCTTGCCGTTGCGATAACGCGGGTGCGAGACAGGGTCAACGCATAGCGGATCCGTTTATCGCGCAGGGTGGTCGCTTCGATGCCCGTTCGCACAGATCCCTGTGCGTTCGGGGGGTTAAGGCCGTGGGAACCCGGAGAAAGAAAACTGCGTTGGCTATTCAGTTCTCCCAAGCGCATCCGCGCAAACCCGAAATCCGAGTTCTGTCATGCCGCTCATCGAGGTCCAAGCCAGCACCGAACTCCCCGCCGAGGTGATCGCGCGGGCCGCGGCCCTGCCCGAAGACGCGCCGATCGTGATCATGATCCACGGCTACGGCTATGCGGCCGGGGTCGAGGGGCGCGATCCGCATGACCATATCCTCTCGCTCGATCCCAACTATCACCTGCACACCGCGGTCAGCTGGCCGCGCGCGCTCGGCTTTGCGGGTTCCAACCCCGGCGAGGGGCTGGGTGTCGCATTTTCGTGGCAGTCGACCGGCCGGCTGACTCGGATCTACGACATGGCCGAGATCGCCGCACAGCGTCTGGCCCGGCTGATCGGAGCACTTCATGCGGCGTCCGGGCGACCCGTCGGGATCATCGCCCACTCCATGGGCTGCCGGGTGGCTCTGCGGGCCTTGCGTCATGCCCATGCCGGGCAGGTCGCGCGAATGGTGCTGCTCGCCGCAGCCGAGTTCCAGCGCCGCGCCGAGGAGGCTATGGACAGTCCCGCCGGGCGCAGTTGCGAGGTGCTCAACGTCACCAGCCGCGAGAACGACCTGTTCGATTTTCTTTTCGAACTGGGGGTGGCGCGCGGGCGCGAGAAAAGCCTTGGCAATGGTCTGTCCTCACCGCGCCGCAACTGGCTCGATCTCCAGATCGACGCACCCGAAGTGATGGCGGTGCTGGAGGATCTGGGCTACCCCGTCGCGGCGCCGGAGAAACGCATCTGCCATTTCTCCTGCTACATGCGTGCGGGGCTGTTCGACCTCTATCGGCAGGTGCTGCGCCAGCCAGAGCGGCTACCGCTGCCTTTCCTCGCCGAGGCGCTGCCCAAGGCTCAGACCCCGCGCTGGTCACGGCTTTTCGCGCGCAGACGCACAGCGCGCTTCGCCTTGCCTTCGCTCCAGCGCGGTGCAGATTGATCCCCGACACGCAACTGCGGAGGGACCATGATCGATCTTTACTATTGGCCGACGCCGAATGGCTGGAAAATCTCGATCGCGCTGGAAGAGATGGGGCTGGCTTATCAGACCCATCTGATCGACATCGGCGCGGGCGACCAGTTCAAACCCGAGTTTCTCAAGATCTCGCCCAATAACCGAATGCCCGCGATCGTGGACCCGGAGGGGCCAGACGGCGCGCCGATCTCGATCTTCGAGAGCGGCGCGATCCTGCAATATCTCGCCCGCAAGACGGGCCAGTTCTACGGCGAGACCGAACGCGAACGGATCGCGGTCGAGGAATGGCTGTTCTGGCAGGTGGGCGGGCTTGGTCCGATGGCGGGGCAGGCGCATCACTTCCTGAAATACGCTCCCAATCTCGATCCGCCGCAGGATCTGCCTTACGCCAAGGATCGCTACCGCACCGAGACCGGCCGCCTCTACGGTGTGATGGACCGGAAGCTGGCCGAGACCCGTTACCTGGCCGGTGATTTCTATTCGATCGCGGACATGGCGGCCTGGGGCTGGGCCTCGCTCTGGGAAGGTCAGGAGCAGACGCTGGAGGACAAACCGAACCTGAAGCGCTGGCTCGATGAATTGTCCGCGCGTCCCGCGGTGCAGAAGGGCCGGGCGCTGGCCGCGGATCGTCGTGGCGGGACGCAATCGAAAGAGGCGCAGAAGGTGCTCTTCAAGCGCTGAGCGACGAGCCCTTTCAGGGGCGGTCAGGAGAGGGTGGGGCGGGTGGTTACTCCACCCCGTCCTCTTCGGCCTTGTCGATCCCGTATTTCTCGAAGAGCTTCGCCTGCGCCATGATGAAGCCGATCAGGATGATCGGCAGGCCGAAGGTCTTGAAATCGACCCAGATCTCGTCCGACATCGTGCGCCAGACGATCTCGTTGGCCACCGCGAGCGCGAGGAACAGCCCGACGAAGCGCTTGGTCAGGATCATCCAGCCCTCATGCTCCATCGGGAGCGCCTGTTCCATTACCAGCTGCAACCAGGCCTTGCCTCGCAATAGCCCGGCCCCGAGGATGCCGGCAAAAAGCAGGTAGATGATCGTGGGCTTCATCTTGAAGAAGGTCGGATCGTTGAGCCAGACCGAGAGCCCGCCGAAGACCAGAACGAGCACCAGCGTCGCGATCTGCATCGCCGAGAGCTTGCCCGTCAGTCGCCACAGCACCAGCGTGGAAAACGCGATGAGCGGGATGAACAAGGCGGTCGCAACGACGAAGCCGGAATAATCCCGCCCGAGGATCTCGTAGCTGCCATCCTTGAGCCGGTTGAAGGCGATGAAAAACACGATCAGCGGCCCCCAGTCGAGGCCTGCCTTCACCCAGGGGGAAATCTTCTTCTCTGCCATCTGCCCTATTGTCCTGCCATTTCCACGATCACCGCGCCCACGGCGATCAATCCCATCAACGCGGTGCGCCGCGGCCCTACCTTCTCGCCCAGAACGAGCCAGGCGATGAGGGCGGCGAAGACCGTCGAGGTCTCGCGCAGCACCGCGGCTTCGCCCACCTTGTCGAGCCGCGTCGCCAGCATGATCGCACCGAAGGAGAAATAGGCGACGATTGCGCCAATAACACCCCTTTTCATCAAGGGCACGATCTCCGAACTGGGCAATTTCGTCCAGCGCCGGGCGGTTAGGATCGGCATGAACCAGCCATCAATGAAGAAGAACCACGCAAGGAAGGTGAACGGATCGGCGGTCGCGCGGATCCCGTAGGCGTCATAGGTGGTATAGAGCGCCACGAAAGCCCCGGTCGCCACAGCCAGCATCAAGGCGGGCACCATCGTCTCGCGATCGACGGTGATGGTGCGCAGGTTGTAAAGTGCCAGCCCGTAGATCCCCGCGAGCAACACCGCAACGCCCGCCCATTGCCCCAGCGTGAAATGCTCGCCGAAAATGATCCCGGCGCCGATCACCGCAAAGAGCGGCCCCGTGCCGCGCACCACCGGATAGACGACGGTGTAGGCTCCACGCGAATAGCTCATCGCCTGCAACAGCTTGTAGCCGACATGGATGAAGAACACGCCCACGAAGATCGGCCACATGAAAGGCTCGGGCCATGGCACGACGAAGAGCGCAAAGGGTGCCGCGATGATGCCGTAACTCGCGTCGATCGCAGCCCGGCTGAGCCAGGGATCGTGCCGACCCTTCTGCAAGGCGCCAAAGAGCGCGTGCAGGAAGGCCGCGAGAAGCGCGAGGCCGAGCGCGAGATTTTTGCCGGTCTCGGTCCCGGCAACGGAAATGATCCAGTCGCTCAAAGTGCAATCCTTCTGGTGGCGGGGCAGGGGGTACTGCCTCCGCCGTCGCCGGCTGGCGACAATCATTGCGCGAAGAGAGGGCGTCGCCCCCCTCTGGCCTCACGGCCATTCACCCCCGGGATATTTGGGGCGGTTGGAAGGTGAGACCACGTATTTTTTTCCAACTGCCCGAAATATCCCGGGGGAGCCGCGCTTGCGCGGCGGGGGCGGCGCCCCCTTACTGATCGAGGAGTTTCGCCACGGCACGCAGCTCGAATTTCTGGATCTTGCCGGTCGAGGTCTTGGGCAGATCCGAGAAGATCACGCGCTTGGGCGTCTTGAAGCCCGCGAGCCGCTCGCGGCAGAACTTGATGATCTCGTCTTCGGTCGCCTCCGCGCCTTCTTTCAGCTCGACGAAGGCGCAGGGCACTTCGCCCCATTTCTCGTCGGGTTTCGCGACCACCGAGGCCAGCGAGACGCTGGGATGCGCCGCGATCACGCCCTCGACCTCGACCGAGGAGACGTTCTCGCCGCCCGAGATGATGATGTCCTTCGCGCGGTCGGTGATCTTGATGTAGCCGTCGGGATGCATGAAGGCGATGTCGCCGGAGTGGAACACGCCGCCCTCGAAGGCCTCGCGGGTCGCCTGCGGGTTCTTGTAATAGCCTTTCATCACCATGTTGCCGCGGAAGACGATCTCGCCGAGATGCTGGGCGTCGCGGGCGACCTCCTTGCCGTGGTCATGCACGGTGACCTTCTCGAGCATCGGCATCGACACCCCGGTGCGGGCCTTGAGATCGGCACGTTCCTCGCCCTTGCTGTCCTGCCAGGACGGTTTCCAGGTGCATTCGACCGCGGGCCCGTAGGTCTCGGTCAGGCCGTAGACCTGCGTCACGTTGAAGCCCAGCGGTTCGATCGCGGCGAGCGTCGAGGCGGGAGGGGGCGCGCCAGCGGTGAAGACCTCGACGATATGGTTAAAGGGCCGGCGGTGTTCTTCCTTGGCGTTGATGATCGTGTTGAGCACGATCGGAGCGCCGCCGAAATGGGTGACGCCATGATCGGCGATGCCGTCATAGATCGCCTTCGCCGTCACATCGCGGCAGCAAACGACCGTGCCGCCCATCATCGGGATCATCCAGCCATGGGTCCAGCTGTTGCAATGGAAGAGCGGCACGATGGTCAGCAGCACCGGATAGAGCTGCATCCGCCACGAGATCGCATTCGCCTGCGTCGACAGATAGGCCCCGCGATGGTGATAGACGACGCCCTTGGGCCGCCCTGTGGTCCCGGAGGTGTAGTTGAGCGCGATGCTCTCCCATTCGTCCTCGGGCATGATCCAGGAAAACATCGGATCGCCTTCGGCCACGAGCTCTTCATATTCGAGATAATGCCCGGTCGGGTCGAACCCGTGCTGCGGATCGGCCACTTCGACAATCTGCGGGGCCGCGCCCTTCATCTTCTTCACCGCCTCCTCGGCGAGCGGCAGGAAAGCGGTGTCGCACAGCACGATCTTCGCGCCGCCATGCTCGAAGATATAGGCGATGGTGTCGACATCGAGGCGGGTGTTGATCGCGTTCAGGATCGCGCCGCAGGCGGGCACGCCGAAATGCGCCTCCACCTGGGGCTGGGTGTTGGGCAGGATGGTGGCGACCACGTCACCGGGATTGACGCCGCGTGCCTTGAGGGCAGAGGCGAGCTGGCTCACGCGGGCGTGGTAGTCGACATAGCTCAGCTGGGTCTTGCCGTAGACGAGCGCGGTGCGCTCGGGGAAGACTTCCAGCGCGCGGTTGAGATGCGACAGTGGCGTGAGCGGCACGAAATTCGCCGCGCATTTTTCCAGACCCGTTTCGTCGGCCAGCCAACCCATGAAAACCTCCTCCGTCTCAATTCGAGGCGCATATTCGTGGGATGCGTGGGGAAAGGGAAGAGGGATTGCGCAAACTTTCGCGGGCGCTAGTCTCCCGCGCATGATCCTTTCGCGCGGCCGTCGCTTCATCTTCGTCCATATCCCGAAAACCGGTGGCACGGCGCTGGCGCTGGCGCTCGAAAAGCGGGCGATGGCAGAGGATATGCTCGTGGGCGATACCCCCAAGGCGCGCCGACGCAAGCGGCGGCTTGAAGGGGTCGAGACGGCGGGACGGCTGTGGAAGCATTCGACACTGGCCGACGGGCTGGGGCTCTATTCCGAGCAGGAGGCGCGGGCGTTCTTTACCTTCACGCTTGTGCGCAACCCCTGGGACCGGGTGGTGAGTTATTACCACTGGCTGCGCGAGCAGAGGTTCGATCACCCTGCGGTCGGGATGGCGAAGGCGCATGACTTCTCGGGTTTTCTGGGGCAGCCGCTGACGCAGGCTTCGCTCGCGAACTCGCCTTATGCGGGTTACGTGACTCTCCCTGGGGGCGAGGAGTGCTGTGACCTGTTCATCCGCGTCGAGAATCAGGTCGAAGACGCCGCCCTTTTGGAGACACATTTGGGATTTGCGGCGACTCCCTTCGCGCGCTGCAACGTCTCCCGGCGTGATCGCGACTGGCGAATTTACTACTCTGATTCTGATGCAGAGCTGATTTTTCGTCTGTGCAAAGGCGATATCGCCCGATTTGGCTATACTTTCTCACTTTCGTAATCGCGTTTTGCGAATTGCGATGGCCTCACGTTCCGATCACGGGCTCGTGAGGTCGAATACTGTCTAAAAGTTAGGTTTGCCACTTTTGCGCCACTTTTTGGCCCCCGAAATTGCGCGAGAATCATTTCGAGTAGTGATTACGGAGAAACGTGGCCCCGCAGGCCTTTCAGAAGGAAGACGCACATGTTTCGCAAAACCGCCAAGGCTTGGGAGGAGAAAATCGCCCATGGGTTGCGCATGGCGGAGATTCTCGATGCTGAGCTTTCCGAGTTCGGACCGGCGGAAGGGATCGTGGCGGGAACGCAGATCGCGACCCAGATGGGATGGCGTCCGGTCGAGGCGATCGCAGCTGGCGACATGGTGATGACCTTCGATCACGGTCTGCTCCCGGTCGCAGCGGTGAAGCGCTCGCAGCTCTGGATCAGCGGCCGCGCCTGCCCGTCGCAGCTCAAGCCGCTCGCGGTGCCGGTCGGTGCTCTGGGAAACAAGACGCCGATGCTGCTGCTGCCCGAACAGCCCGTGCTGGTCGAAAGCGACATGGCCGAGGCGCTCTTTGGCGACCCCTTCGCGCTGATCCCGGCAGCCGCGCTTGAGGGCTATCGTGGCATCGACCGCATCACGCCGCATCAGCGCGTCGAAGTGGTCGTGCTGGAGTTCGAGCACGATCAGGTGATCTACGCCAACGGCGCGGGCATGGTCCATTGCGCCTCCGTCCATACGGGCGGGATTGCCACTCTCTTCGACGAGGAAATGCCGAGCTACGAGACGCTGCCGCTCGAGATGGCGCGTTCGATCGTGGCGGGACTCATCGACGAAGATCAAACCGCCCACGCCTACGCCTGCGCGGCCGAGTGAGCGCGCGAGGCGTCTGAAGTCCCAGGACAGTCAGAGATACAGCGCGCCGTGACCTTCTGGTCGCGGTGTTTCTCTTTGACGCGGCGGGCCAGCCATTTCACCGATGTCCGAAAACGAGAACGCCGGGGTCTTGCGACCCCGGCGCCTCGATTAGACCCGCACGGCGGTAGGGAACCGTCTCCCCGCGCGGACCATCATGTATTGGGCTCAGGCGGCTTGCGCGGCCTGACCCTCGCCGAAGCGTGCGTAGAAGCTGTCGCCCTTGGCCGCGATGTCGCGCAGCAGCGCCGGGGTCTCGAAGCGCGCGCCATATTGGGCGGTGAGAGCTTCGCAGATCTCGACGGCCTTGCCCGCGCCGATGATGTCGAGCCAGGCGAACGGGCCGCCGGACCAGGGCGCAAAGCCCCAGCCGAGGATCGCCCCCACGTCACCCTCGCGAATGTCTTCCAACACGCCTTGCTCGAAGGCGCGCACGGCTTCCAGCACCTGCGCCATCAGCAAACGATGCTGGACGTGATGCACGTCCGGCTGCTCGTCGGCGCGCGGGTATTGCGCGTTGAGACCTTCCCAGAGGCCCTGACGCTTGCCCTTGTCATCATAGTCGTAGAAGCCCGCGTTCGACTTGCGGCCCATCCGGCCCTTGTCGGCCATCCAGAACAGCACGTCATCGACCGCGCCATCGGGATAGGCATCGCCCATCGCCGCCTTCGTGGCCTTGGCGATCTTCACGCCCAGATCGATCGAGGTCTCGTCGACCAGTTGCAGGGGACCCAGCGGCATGCCGACCATCGTCGCGGCATGCTCGACCAGCGTCGGGTTCACCCCTTCGGCGACCATGCGGATGCCTTCGTTGATATAGGGGATGATGCAGCGGTTGGCGTAGAAGAAGCGCGCGTCGTTCACCACGATCGGCGTCTTGCGAATCTGGCGCACGAAATCGAGCGCTTTCGCCACGGCGACCGGACCGGTCTGCGCGCCCTTGATGATCTCGACCAGCATCATCTTGTCGACGGGCGAGAAGAAGTGGATGCCGATGAACTGCTCGGGGCGCGCGCTGGCCTTGGCCAGTTCGGTGATCGGCAGGGTCGAGGTGTTGGTGGCGAAGATCGCCGTATCGGGAATGATCGCCTCGGCCTTCTTGGTGACCTCGGCCTTCACACCCGGATCTTCGAACACCGCTTCCACGATCAGGTCGCAGCCCTCAAGGGCGGCGTAATCGGTGGTCGCGTTGATCAGGCCCAGCACCTTCGCCTTGCCTTCCTCGGTGACCTTCTTGCGCGAGATGCCCTTGTCGAGGATGCCCTCGGAATAGGACTTCCCGCGATCGGCCGCCTCTTGCGTGTTGTCGATCAGGACGACCTCGATGCCAGCCTTGGCCGAGACATAGGCAATGCCCGCGCCCATCATGCCCGCGCCGAGGATGCCGACCTTCTTAACCCGCTGATCGGGCACCTCGGGGCGGTTCGCGCCTTTCTCCAGCGCGCCCTTGTTGATGAAGAGCGAACGGATCATCGCGGTCGAGGAGGGGTTCATCAGAACGTTGGTGAACCAGCGCGCCTCGATCTTGATCGCCTGATCGAAGGATACGAGCGCGCCTTCATAGACCGCCGACAGCAGCGCCTTGGCCGCCGGATAGACGCCATTGGTCTTGCCATGCACCATCGCGGAAGCGCCCACGAAGGTCATGAAGCCTGCCGGGTGATAGGGCGCGCCGCCGGGCATCTTGTAGCCTTTGGCATCCCACGGTTTCACCAGATCGGTACCTTTCGCGTTCAGCACCCACTCTTTCGCGGCCGCGAGCGGGTCTTCGACGACCTCGTCGATCAGGCCCGCGGCTTTCGCCTTCTTCGGATCCGAGAGCTTGCCTTCGAGCAGGAAGGGCGCCGCGACCATCGCGCCGAGCTTGCGCGCAAGGCGCGTCGTGCCACCGCCGCCGGGGAAGATGCCGACCATGATCTCGGGGAGGCCGATCTTCGCCTTGGGGTTGTCCGCGGCAAAGATGCGGTGCGTGGACAGCGGCAGTTCCAGACCGATGCCAAGCGCGGTGCCGGGGATCGCCGTCGCGATCGGCTTGCCACCCTTGTTGGTCTTGGGGTCCATGCCGGCGCGTTCGATCTTGCGCAGGACATGGTGCATCTGCATCACGCCGTCGAAGATCGCCTGCGCGCCGCCTTTGCGCATCTCGGCAATGACGTTGAGGTCCATGCCGCCCGCGAAATCGGGCTTTCCGCTGGTGATGACCACGCCCTTGACGGCGTCATCTGCCAGTGCCTTGTCGATGAAGCTATCGAGGAGCGCGAAGCCCTCCATGCTCATCACGTTCATCGACTTTTCGGGAACGTCCCAAGTGATGACGGCGACGCCATCGGCGCCAAGTTCATAAGTGAAATCAGCCATTTTCTCTCCTCCGCGTGCCTGCCGCGGAGGCGAGGCACATCAGGCTATTGCGTAAGCAGATTCGGTTTCCGACGGTCGCGGGACCATGATCGGCCAGCGTCTGTTGTCGATTTGCAGGTCGATGCTGGAGGTCTTCCAGCTCAGATCCTCTTGCAGTTCGAGCGTGATATCGGCCGTGTAGAGCGGAACGATTTCGTCGCGATCCTTCATGCAGCTCGAAGCGTAGCGACCGAAGATCCGACGGTTCGTGATCCCCGTGACGGTAATCGCACGTCGCGCGATGCAATTCACATTGAGCGAAAGCATCATGTCGGAGAAGGCGTCGAAACCCTCTTCGAGCATCTCTTCGGTTTCGATCCAGAAGGTCGAACTGTTGGTTGTCACTTTGAGCGGAAGCGCGACGCAGGAGAGGTATCTCTCGAAATCCCCGTCCAGAATCGCGTCCGACATCGTCGTCAGGTGATTTTTCAGGATGCCGATTGCCACAACCTATACTCCGTTTCGCGCCGCGCGGACTGCTGTCAGAGCAGGATCCCGCCACGATGAGACTATGGTTGTTAAGATTGCAGTAATCTTTTTCTGAGTCAACCAGAGGTTGCATGCCCTTTCCCGGCGTTCGAGCAGGGGAGCCGGAGGCCCCCGCTGCTCGGGAAAAGAGTATGCACAGGTCGAACATCACACGCGCTCGATGATCGTTGCGGCACCCATGCCGGATGCGACGCAGAGCGTCGCGAGGCCGGTCGACAGGTCGCGCCGTTCCAATTCATCGAGCAGCGTCCCGATGATGATCGCGCCGGTCGCGCCGAGCGGGTGGCCAAGTGCGATCGCGCCGCCATTGACGTTGACCTTGTCGGCATCGACCTGGAAGGCCTGCATGAAGCGCAGCACCACGGCGGCGAAAGCCTCGTTCACCTCGAAGAGGTCGATGTCCGAGATCGACATGCCCGAGTCGGCGAGGATCTTCTCGGTCACCGGAACCGGGCCGGTCAGCATGATCGTCGGATCGGTGCCGATCTTCGCGGTGGCGCGGATGCGCGCGCGCGGCTTGAGGCCATGCGCTTCACCGAATTCCTTGTTGCCGATCAGGATCGCCGCCGCACCATCCACGATGCCGGATGAGTTGCCCGCGTGGTGGACGTGGTTGATGTGGTCGAGATGCGGGTATTTCAGCATCGCGACCTTGTCGAAGCCCGGCATCACCTCGCCCATCTCCTTGAACGAGGGCTTGAGCGCGGCGAGGTTCTCCATCGTGGTGCCCGGACGCACGAATTCGTCATGGTCGAGGATCACGAGCCCGTTCTGGTCCTTCACCGGCACGATGGATTTCGCAAAGCGGTTGTCCTTGATCGCTTCCACCGCACGGCGCTGCGATTCCACGCCAAGCGCGTCCACGTCTTCGCGGCTGAACCCGTATTCGGTGGCGATGATATCGGCCGAGATCCCCTGCGGGACGAAATAGGTCTTCATCGCCAGTGTCGGGTCGACGGCGATCGCCGCCCCGTCCGAGCCCATCGCGACACGACCCATCATCTCGACGCCGCCCGCGATATAGGCCTGACCTGCGCCACCCTTCACCTGGTTGGCGGCGAGGTTCACCGCTTCCATGCCCGAAGCACAAAAGCGGTTGATCGACAGGCCCGGGATCCGCTCGTCGAGATCCGAAAGCAGCACCGCCGAGCGCGCCAGACAGCCGCCCTGTTCCATCACCTGGGTCGCGTTGCCCCAGATCACGTCCTCGACGGCGTGACCCTCGAGGCCGTTGCGCTCCTTGACCGCGCTCAAGAGCCGTGCCGACAGCGCGACCGAGCTGACTTCGTGCAGCGAGCCGTCCTTGCGGCCCTTGCCCCGCGGGGTGCGGGCTGCATCATAGATATAGGCTTCCGTCATGGTTCCTCCTCACGCCCGGTCGGAAGGGTTGCCGGGCATCAAATCATAGGGGTGTTTCCAACCGGGCAGGGCGGCAATGCCATCCAGCCAACGGTCGAGATTGGGAAATTCGGTGCGGTCGAACCCGAAGGGCTCGGGGTAGTAGAGGTAGCCGCAGCAAGCGAAGTCGGCCAAGCTGGGCCGATAGCCCACGATCCACTCGCGGCCTTCCATGTGACGCTCCAGCGTCTTCAACGCTGTCAGGACGCGGCCCTTGAGCCAGGCGATCGCTTCTTGCGGGCGCTTCGCCTCGGGCAGGAAATTCATCAAGAAGCGCAAGGAACCTTGCTGGCCCGAGCCCTTCTGCGCATCCCAGAACAGCCAGCGCATCATTTCCTGCCGGTCATCGGCCAGAAACTTGTCCGTCTTTTCCGCGATATGAAGCTGGATCACGCAGCTTTGCGAGAGCGTCAGATCGCCTTCGACGAAAACCGGCGCCTCGGCCATCTCGTTGAGCGCCTGATATTCGGCGCTGCGCGCCTCGCCATTGAAGAAATCGACGTAAACGGGCTCCCAGTCGTAGCCCGCAAGCTCCATCGTGAGCGCTGCCTTGTAGGCATTGCCGGACTCGCCGAAGCAATAAAGCTTTGCCGTCATGGTCTCAGACCTCCCTGATCCTGGGCCCAATCTGGCCCCTAAGTGACGCGAACGTAAGCCCCTTGCGGGTGTTTCGCCGCAACGTCATTCGATCACGACGTTGCGTCCGAAGCGAGGGCCGATCCGGCGTTTCGTCGCGGGAGGTGACGGGAGAGTGAACGGCGCGCGGGCCAGGGCAGGGCGGCTTACTTCACCGCTTCCATCGTGCCCGAGGGGAAGGTGATGCCTTCGAAATCAGGATAGACCTTGCGCAGAATGGCGAGCTGCGCGGGGCTGTCGATACGCACAAGATACCATTCCTCGCCATCCTTCAGCGCCAGCGTGGTGTTCGTCGCGCGGATCTTCCCGAGATTGGGCGCTTCCATGACCGACTCGGTCGGGATCTTGGCATAGGCGCGCCCCGAGGCGGTCTCGCCCGTCTCCATCGCGGCGGTATCCATCTTGAAGCTGTCCATCTTCACCGATGCCATGGCTTGCGTGATCTGCTTGGCCATCGCCGCTTCGAGCGCCTCGACCGGCATCCCGGCCTGATCTGCGATGGTCTGCATCATTTTCGGCGGCACGGTGTCGAAGAAAACGGCGTATTCCTTCTCCTCGACCGCCTTTTCAAACCCCGCTACCTCCTGCGTGACTGCATTGCGATCCGCGGCATCAAAGGCTGCGGCGGGAAAGGCAGAGGCGAGGATCAGGGCGAGGGAGAGCGACAAGCGGGGCATGGTCAAGCCTCTCATCAGGATTTGCGCGCGTCGAGCTCGGCCTTGAAGAGGCGCAGCCGGTGATTGAGGTTGTCGTGATCGGTGACCGAGTTGAAATGCTCGAAAAGGAAAGTCAGCGCCTCGTCGGACGTGATCCCGGCGTCCTGCGCGAAGCGGTTGAGCTGGCGGTAAGCGTCATTCGTCATCGCGACCGGAAAGCGTCGCGTCAGGCGCAGGCGTTTGGGCATCAGTCTTCCTTGGATTGGTGCGAGACCACGACGGCGAGCAATTCGGGCCGGGTGGTATGGGCGGGCAGGGAGGGCAGGGCGTCCAGCCAGCTCTTTCGGGCCTCCATCCCACCCTGATCTTGCGGGAGGAACGGGACGTCGGGGCTGAGGCAGCCAGCCATGAATTCGAACGTGTCGTCGGTGCGCAGATAGAGCGGCGTGCCGCAAGTGGGGCAGAAGCCGCGCTGCGATATGTTCGAGCTGGCCCATTCGCTCGGGGCTACACCTGCCCAAGACACGCGGGCTGCCGGAACCTCGAGGAGAGGTGCGAAGGCGTTGCCGGTTGCGCGTTGGCACATCCGGCAATGACAGAGCCCGGCCTTGGCGGGGCCGGCCGCGATGAAAAACCGGATCGCGCCGCATTGGCAACCGCCGCGGGCGTCGGGATAATCTTGCGGGGCGTTGGTCAAGGCGGGCTCCTAGGTACGATTTGGTGCAGGGTATCGGGAGGCGATGGGGCTGACCAGTGTGAAGAATTCACAATCTCTCCCCCTTGAATCCCACGGTCCCGAAGTTCTATTTCGAATGAAGCAAATGCAACGGACGGCCCGTCCGGGGAGGCAGCGATATGCGCAACGCGGCACTGATGCTCGGGATCATCGGCGGGATCATCGCCATGCTCGTGGGGTTTTTCGGCTACGGCTATACCGAGGTGGTGCATCGTCATTCCGAGGTGGGCGAGATGTTCGGCAACTTCGACAAGCCCGAGCTGATCCGCTTCGCGAGCTTCTTCGCGCCACTTCTGGCAATTGCCGGGGGGGCGATGGCGAAGATCCGGGCGCTTTGGGGCGGGGTCTTGATGCTGATCGCGGGCGGTCTTGTCTATTACGCCTTCGGCTTTGGTGTCTTCACCATGTTCCCGATCGGCTTCCTGCTGCTGGGCGGCGTTCTGGCACTGGCCGCGGGCAAGCCGGACGAGCCGAAAGCGCATTTCTGAGCAACGATTGAGTTTGGCTCGGGCGACCAGCCGCCGCGCCCGTCCGGCCTTCGCGAAGCTCAGGCGTTCGCCGGGGCGTCCTTCCACTGGAAGGCCGCTTCGTCCCGGCTCACCCCTCCCCCCGGGAGGGCGCATTGGAGATGGCTCGTGGGTTCACGCGACCTGCGGGCTTTTGAGATAAAGCGCCAAGCCACGGGCGGCACAAAGCGCCCACCCAAGGGTCGGGCGAGGCCCTTAGTGACGACCTCTCCCCAAACCAAAAGGGCGCGGAAAACCGCGCCCTTTCTCGTCTCTTGCCAGTTTTATCAGAACTGATCGTCGGCCAGCGCCATGACCGGATCGGCGCCGGTCTCGATCCGCGCGAGGTGCATCGCGCAGGCCGGAAGCTGGCGGGCCATGTAGTAGCGGCCCGTGGCGATCTTGCCCTCGTAGAACGCGGTGTCCGACGCCCCGTTGTCGAGCGCGGCAAAGGCGGCTTTCGCCATCCGCGTCCACATCAGACCGAGGCAGACATGGCCCATCAGGTGCATGAAGTCATACGAGCCCGAAAGCGCCGCATTGGGGTTCTTCATGCCGTTTTGCATGAAAAACATGCCCGCCGCCTGAAGCTGCTTCGAGGCGTTCTTCAGCGCATCGGTGAAGGGCTTCATGCGCTCGTCATCGTCATGCGCCTTGCACTCGGCCTTGACCATCTCGAAGAAGGCCATGACATGCTTGCCGCCATCCTGCGCGAGCTTGCGGCCCACCAGATCGAGCGCCTGAATGCCGTTCGCACCCTCATAGATCATCGCGATACGTGCGTCGCGCACATGCTGCGACATCGGCCAGTCTTCGGTATAGCCGTGGCCACCGAAGACCTGCTGCGCCGAAACGGCGGTCTCGAAGCCCTTGTCGGTCAGGAAACCCTTGATGACCGGGGTCATCAGCGAGATCAGCCCGTCGGCCGCCTTGTCGTCGAGCTTGTGCGCCCGGTCGATCAGATGCGCCCCCCAGAAGGTGAAGGCACGCGCGCCCTCGACGAAGCTCTTCTGGTCCATGAGCATCCGGCGCACGTCGGGGTGCACGATGATCGGGTCGGCGGCCTTCTCGGGCGCTTTCGCGCCGGTCACATCGCGGCCCTGGATACGGTCCTTCGCGTAGGCGACGGCTTCCTGATAGGCGGCCTCGGCCACGGCATAGCCCTGCAGGCCCACGCCCAGACGCGCCTCGTTCATCATCGTGAACATCGCGCGCATGCCCTTGTGCAGGTCGCCCAGCAGCCAGCCTTTCGCGCTGTCATAGTTCATGACGCAGGTCGCGTTGCCGTGGATGCCCATCTTCTCTTCGAGCTTGCCCACCGAGACGCTGTTGCGCTCACCGAGCGAGCCATCCTCGTTCACCAGGAACTTCGGCACGATGAAGAGCGAGATGCCCTTGGTGCCTTCACCGCCGCCCGGCGCCTTGGCCAGAACGAGGTGGATCACGTTCTCCGAAAGGTCATGGTCGCCCGCCGAGATGAAGATCTTGGTGCCGGTGATCAGGTAGGAGCCATCGTCCTGCGGATCGGCCTTGGTGCGCATCATCCCCAGATCGGTGCCGCAATGCGGCTCGGTCAGGTTCATCGTGCCGGTCCACTCGCAGGTGACCATCTTCGGCAGATAGGTCGCTTTCTGCTCATCCGTGCCATGGGCGTGGATTGCGGAATAGGCGCCGTGGGTCAGGCCCTGATACATGTTAAAGGCCATGTTGGCCGAGACGAACATCTCGCCCACGGCGCAGTTCAACAGGTAGGGCATGCCCTGGCCGCCGAAGTCCGGGTCGCAATCGAGCGCGGTCCAGCCACCCTCTTTCATTGCCTCGAACGCCGCATCGAAGCCCTTGGGCGTGCGCACCACGCCGTTCTCGAGCACGCAGCCTTCCTTGTCGCCCACTTCATTGAGCGGAGCCAGCACCTCGGAGGAGACCTTTCCTGCGGCATCCAGCACGGCCTCGGTGAAGTCGCGGTCCAGCTCTTCGTAGCCCGGCACGCCGGCCTCCGAGATCTTCAGGACCTCATGCAGCACGAACTGCATATCCTTGGTGTTGGCGGTGTAGCTCGACATGGTTCGCTCCCTTTAGTCGTCGTCGCGGATCAGGCCGCGTCGTCGTGGCGAGCCTTATCCAGTTCCTGTTCCGCCCAGTCGATTTGCCCGGCCAGTTCCTCGATCGCCTGACCCAGCTCGTCGCGCTGGCGTTTCATTTCCTCCAGACGTTGCTGCGCGAGCTTGATCGTCTCGCTCAGCTGCGTCTTCTGCTTGTCGCCCATCTCGTAAAGGTCCAGCAGCTGGCGGATGTCCTCCAGGCTGAAGCCAAAACGCTTGCCGCGCAGGATCAGTTTCAGCCGGGCGCGATCACGTCGCGTGAACAGCCGCTTCTGCCCCTCGCGGATGGGAAACAGCAACTCCTTGCTCTCGTAGAACCGCAGGGTGCGCGGGGTCACGTCAAACGCGTCGCACATCTCACGGATCGTCATAACAGTTTCGGTCATACTCTCGGCCTCGTCGCTTCCTTTAGGTAATGCGAAGGGGCAGATCGTTTGATCGCCTCCACATTACAAGAGATCTTTACGTGCACGTCACCGTAACGTGGCGTCACGAATTCAGTGACGTAATGTCAGGGATTTTTTACCACTCGGTAAAGCAAGTTTCTTTCGTTGAAACCGGCAATAATCGTCAAGCCCGCCTACCCTTATGAGGGTTACGTTGACGTTAAGGAATGCATTTTGCAATCAGGAATCAAGTGTCTCCTGCACCTGATCACGCAATTGTCGGAGATCTTCGATCGCGGCTTCGAGCTCTTCGCGCTGCTGGGCAAGGACGCCCAGCTGGCGATCGGCCATCTCGATCCAGACCCTGTTTTGCTCTTCGGTGCCCTTCTGGTCGTAGATGAGAAGCCACTGGCGCACCTCCTCGAGCGAGAAGCCAAAGCGGCGGCCGCGCAGGATCAGCGTCATCCGGGCCACCTCGCGCGGACCATAGAAGCGCGAGCGGCCTTCCTTCTGGGGATTCAGGAGCTCGATATATTCGTAATAGCGCAGCGTGCGCGCGGTCACGTCGAACCGCTCGCACATTTCCTTGAATGACAGCAACTCTGACATGATCGGCCTCCCGTTGGGGCGTGAAGCTAGCGTGCCGGACGGGAAGCTGCAAGCGATGCAACGCGCCGCCCGGCAGGCCGTGCTCAGATCTCGATCGCCTTGAGGATCTCGGGCTCGATCACGTCGACGCCCGGCAGCGCGTCGGCCAGCGGCTGGGCCGACTGTTCGAGCAGCGGGAAGGTCTTGTAGTGGCAGGGGATGATGGTCTTGAAGTTGAAATACTTCTTCGCCGCCCATGCCGCGCGCTTCATGTCCATCGTGTAATGGCCTCCCGCGGCGATGATCCCGATATCGGGATTGTGAAGCTCACCCATCCATTCCATGTCCGCCATGACGTCGGTGTCGCCGGTGACATAGATGGTGTGACCCTCGGCCTCGATCATGAAGCCCGCAGGCTGGCCCGCATAGATCGGATCACCGCCCTTGTAGTCGATCGAGGCGGAGTGGGTCGCGTTCACCATCGTCACCTTGACCCCGTTCAGATCGACCGTGCCGCCCTTGCCGAAGCCCACGGTTTCGGCGCCGTCCTTGCCAAGGATGATCGACATCTCGTGGATGCAGTAGACGGGAATGCCGAGTTCCCTGGAGATGGGGGCGGCGTCGCTGGCGTGATCGCCATGGCCGTGGGTCAGCAGCACATGGGTCGCCCCCTTGATCGCCTCGTCGCGCTTGGCGTGGGGAAAGACCGGCGAGCCGGTGAGGAACGGGTCGAGCAGGATCACCGCGTCGCCGGATTCGATGCGAAAGCCGGAATGGCCGAGCCAGATCAGTTTCATGTGTCAGTCCTCCTTTGCTGGCCCACAGTGTAGGGCGCAAATCCGCGCGCGAAAGGGGAGGGGAGGCTCACGAATGGGCGGGGCGCTTGAAAGCCCCACTGGGTCGGGCTAAACCGCCTCCCAAGACAAGCGGAGAAGCATATGTCCATTGATATCGACACCGCCCGCAAGGTGGCGCATCTGGCCCGGATCCGGGTGCCCGAAGAGCACCTGCCGGAACTCGCGCAGGAACTGTCCAACATCCTGACCTTCATGGAGCAGCTCAACGAGGTTGATGTGGAGGGCGTCGAGCCGATGACCTCGGTCACGCCGATGCGCCTCAAGCGCCGCGTCGACGAGGTGACCGATGGCGGTTACCAGGACAAGATCCTCAAGAACGCTCCCGATGCCCGCGAGGGCTTCTTTGCCGTGCCGAAGGTGGTCGAATGAGCCTGAACAAACTGACGATTGCCGAAGCGCGCGACGCGCTGAAGAAGGGCGATGTGACCTCGGTCGAGCTGACCGAAGCCTGCCTGTCCGAGATCGAGGGCGCGGGGGCGCTGAACGCTTTCGTGCACAAGACCCCCGAGATCGCTCTGGAACAGGCGAAGGCCGCTGATACGCGCATCAAGTCGGGCGACGCGCCCGCAATGTGCGGCATCCCGCTGGGGATCAAGGATCTCTTCGCGACGAAGGGCGTGGCCACGCAGGCGGCGTCGAACATCCTCGAAGGGTTCAAGCCGGAATACGAATCCACCGTCACGCAGAACCTGTGGGACGCGGGTGCGGTGATGCTCGGCAAGCTCTCTATGGACGAGTTCGCGATGGGTTCGTCGAACGAGACGGCGTGCTACGGCCCCGTGGTGAACCCGTGGAAAGTTGACGCGCGTCAGCTGACCCCGGGCGGCTCCTCGGGTGGCTCGGCTGCCGCCGTGGCCGCGGATCTGTGCCTTGCCGCGACCGGCACCGATACGGGCGGCTCGATCCGCCAGCCCGCCGCCTTCACCGGCATCGTGGGCATCAAGCCGACCTATGGCCGTGTCTCGCGCTGGGGCGTGGTGGCCTTTGCGTCGTCTCTCGATCAGGCGGGACCGATGACCAAATCGGTGCGCGATGCGGCGATCATGCTTGGCACGATGTGCTCGCATGACCCGAAGGATTCGACCTCGGCCGATATCCCGGTGCCGGATTTCGAAGCGGCTCTGACCGGCGACATTCGCGGCAAGAAGATCGGCATCCCGAAGGAATACCGTCTCGAGGGCATGCCCGCCGAGATCGGCAAGCTCTGGGATGACGGCATCGCGATGCTGAAGGATGCGGGCGCCGAGATCGTCGAAATTTCGCTGCCGCATACGAAATACGCGCTGCCCGCCTATTACGTCGTGGCGCCTGCGGAAGCCTCCTCGAACCTCGCGCGCTATGACGGCGTGCGCTATGGCCACCGTGCCAAGCTCGCCGCGGGCGAGGGTATCGTGGACATGTATGAAAAGACCCGCGCCGAGGGCTTCGGCCCCGAGGTGCAGCGCCGCGTGATGATCGGCACCTATGTGCTGTCGGCGGGTTTCTACGACGCTTATTACAATCGCGCCCGCAAGGTCCGCGCGCTGATCAAGCGCGACTTCGAGCAGGTCTTCGCGCAAGGCATCGACGCGATCCTGACGCCCGCCACGCCCTCGTCGGCGTTCGGGCTGGGCGAGATGGCCGATGCCGATCCGGTCGCGATGTATCTCAATGATGTGTTCACCGTGACGGTGAACCTCGCGGGCCTGCCGGGCATTTCCGTGCCGTGCGGTCTCGACTCGAAAGGTCTGCCGCTCGGGTTGCAACTGATCGGGCGTCCCTGGGAAGAGGGCGATCTGCTCAACCATGCCCATGTGCTCGAACAGGCTGCGGGCTTCGCGGCCAAGCCGGAGAAATGGTGGTAAGATGAAACAGGCGCTCGCGATCCTCGGTGGTGTTCTCGCCCTGTCGGGCTGTATCTCCACGGTCCCCGACAGCGGTCCTGCTGCCCGTCGCGAGGCCGAATTGCGCGGCCAGCCCATTTTGCCGCCCGCGGCGCAAAACGTGATGCCCGCAGCGCCGGGCGCACTGCCCGATCCCTCGCCGCCCGGCGCACCGCTCAATGCGACCGGCACGGCACTGCCCGGCACGACCGATGCGCTCTCGGCGCCCACGATCAATGCCGATGGCACGGTGGGTTCGAACCCTGCGGTTGCCGCCCCGCCGATGCCGGGCGACACGAATTCCGGCGCGACGATCGGCGCCGAAGCGATGCAGGCGCTGCAACAGACCGCGCCTGCGGGCACGCAGCCCGCACCCGTCGCACCCGCGCCCGTCGTCCAGCAACCGATCGCGACGCAGGACAGCTCCGGGCCGAACCTCGCGGCCTATGCGCTGTCGGTGAATAACCGTCCCGGCCAGTCCGTCTACAAGCGCGGCGGAATGCATCTGACCTCGACCGAGAAGGCTTGCGCCAAATATGTCTCGGCCGATCAGGCGCAGCTTGCCTTCCTCGCGGCAGGCGGTCCCGAGCGCGACAAGCTCAATCTCGATCCCGATGGAGACGGATTCGCCTGCGACTGGGATCCGACGCCCTTCCAAGCCGCGCGTCAGTGAGCGCTGGCTGGCCCTCGCCCAATTTCGGCCCGCGCCGTGATGGCGCGGTCCCCGAACTGATCGTGATCCATTACACCGCGATGTCGAGCTGCGCCGCCGCCCGCACGCGCCTCTGCCTGCCCGAGGCCGAGGTCTCTGCTCATTGGCTGATCGGAGAGGACGGCCAGACCGAGCAGCTCGTCCCCGAAGAGATGCGCGCCTGGCATGCGGGCCTGGGTAGCTGGCGGGGGCAGGATGACGTGAATTCGCGGTCGATCGGGATCGAGCTCGACAATATGGGCGACCGGCCGTTCACCGAGCCGCAGATGGCCGCGCTGGAGCGCCTCTTGCCGCAGATCATGGCACGCTGGGCGATCCCGCCGGAAAACGTGCTGGGACATTCCGATTTCGCCCCGGGCCGCAAGATCGACCCGGGCCCGCGCTTCGACTGGCTGCGACTGGCGCGCCAGGGGTTTGCAATCTGGCCCGAGCCCCGCAACGCCCCGGCACCCGACACCGAGACTTTCTGCGCCCTCGCCCAGAGCTTCGGCTATCCCGAGGCCCCGATCTCGGTGCTCCTGCCCGCTTTCCGCCTGCGGTTCCGCCCCTCTTATGACGGCCCGCTCGACGCACGCGACATGGCACTCGTGGCCGATCTCGCGCTGCGTTTCGGCGATGACGGAGGGGTGTGGCGCGCGAGCTAGGGGGCGCTGCCCCCTCTTTGCTGCGCAAATTCACCCCCGAGATATTTTCGTCAAGAAGAAGGGCCGATCCTGTTCGCTCTTCGAATTGGTTCAAATATCCCGGGGGTGAGCGCGTAAGCGCGAGGGGGCGGCGCCCCCTGCCTGCCTCAGGGTTTGATGTAGCTGTAGCCCTGTTTTTGCAGCTCGACGAGATAGGCCGCGCCCGAGGGGACCACCTCGGCCTCTTCGAGCATGGGCGGGGCGACCCCCTGTTTCTTGGTCATTCCCGCGATCGTGTTGGCGCAGGCACGGAAATGAATCGGCTGTTCGGTCATCGCGATGTCCTCGATCCGGGCTTTCACCGGCGAGGTGTCCGAGCGTAGCATGTTGAGGCCGGGCCCGTAGGTCACGAGCTCGATATTCACCTCCTCGCCCTGTTCCTTGTAGTACTCGATGAGGTTCAGCGCGTTGTTGAGCGCCATGTTCATCACCTGCGGATCGCTGCTGTTGACCTGGATCGCGATATTCTCGGTCGCGAGGGCCGGCATCGCCCAAACGGCCGCCGCGAGCGCCAGCCCGAGGCGGGTTCCTCCCTTGTGCATGTGATCTCCCTTTCACATTATGGATTTCCAGCCTCGGCCCGACTCGGGCGAAAATCAAGAAAAAGCGCGCTCTCACCCATTGGTCCTTCACGCAGTCGTGAATTGGCGGTCCGCATCTGCGCGGCAATTGATCATGGCCGGGTCGGGCCGCGTCGAGCCGGGTCGCGTATCGATGCAACGACGACAGGAGAGAGATGATGGCCGAGATGACGTCCCCCCGCCGCCTGCTGGGGCTTGCCGGGGCGGTCTTCGCCTTTCTGACGGTGATGCTGGGCACGACGATGCCCACGGTGCTCTATCCGCTCTACCGGCAGGAATTCGGCTTCTCCGAGGTGATCATCACGGTGATCTTCGCGGTTTATGCGGGCGGCGTGATCACCGCGCTTCTGGCGATGGGGCGATGGTCGGACCAGATCGGGCGGCGACCGATGCTGCTCCTGGGGCTGATCTGCGCGGGCGCGAGCGATCTGATCTTCTGGCAGGCGCAGGGATTGGGATGGCTACTGGCGGGGCGGTTCGTGTCGGGGCTCTCGGCCGGGATCTATACCGGGGCGGCAACGGTCGCGGTGATCGAGCTGGCCGGGCCACGGCTGCGCGAGGCGGGCACGTTTGCGGCCATTGCCGCCAATCTGGGCGGGCTGGGGGTCGGGCCGCTTTTCGCCGCCTCGATGGTGGCTCTCCTGTCCGGGCCGCTTGCTGCGCCCTATCTTTCCCATCTCGCGCTGGCGGGAATCGCGGTGCTGCTGATCCTCGCGGCCCCCGAAACCGTGCACATTCCTTCGCGCCCGCGCCTGCAATTCCAGCGCCTGAGCCTGCCGCGCGAGGTCGTGCCGGTCTTCGTTCCCGCCGCGATCGCCGCCTTCGCGGGCTTCATGGTGGCGGGGTTCTTCACCGCCGTCTCGCCCGCTTATCTGGGGGAGGTTCTGGGCCGACACAGCCCCTTTCTGATCGGGCTCGACGTGGCCTCCTTGCTGATCTCCTCGGTCGTGGGGCAGCTGGCGCTGGGGCTTTTGCCCTCGGGACGCCGGTTGCCGATCGGAGTTTCGATCCTGTTTTGCGGGGTCGTGATCCTTGCTGCGGGGCTTGGGCTGGCGCTTTTGTGGCTGATCTTTCTGGGTGCCATGGTGGCGGGCTTCGGTCATGGGATCGGGCTGCGCGCGGGGCTGGGAAATGTCGCGCAGGCGGCCCCGGAGACCGAGCGCGCGGGCGTCACCTCGACCTTCTTCACCGTGGCCTATGTCGCGATCTCGCTGCCGGTGGTGGGGGTGGGGCTGGCGAGCGCCGAGTTCGGGCTGCGCGCGACCAGTCTCGGCTTTGCGGGGATCGTGGCGACGCTTTGCCTGATCGCGATCGCGCTTCTCCTGCGCGGCACCGGACGGGGAACGGCGCAGGCGGCCGAATAAGAGCGCGATTGACGCCTCGCGCGCGATTGCCTATCTGCTGACCCGCGCGGATGGCCGGATGACCGCGAGCGCCCGTAACCCCGCGTCCAGCGGGTAGTCGGGGGCCCGAGGAAAGTCCGGACTCCATGAAGCGACGGTGCCGGGTAACGCCCGGGCGGGGGAACCCGACGGAAAGCGCCACAGAAATGAAACCGCCCTGCTCCGGCAGGGTAAGGGTGAAACGGTGGGGTAAGAGCCCACCGCGGGACTGGCAACAGGACCGGCACGGCAAGCCCCACCGGGAGCAACGCCGAATAGGGATCGCGCGCCGCGCCCGGCAACGGGGGACGGCAGGGGAGCTTCGCCCCGAGCGGTCCGGGTTGGCGGCTGGACCCTGTGAGCAATCGCAGGGCGAGAGGAATGGTCATCCATGGGGCGCAAGCCCCGGGACAGAATCCGGCTTACAGGCCATCCGCGCAAATTTCGCTTGGTGACATGAACCCGGCTTAGCCGGGCGCGCGCCGCGACGGCAGGAACCTCGGCTGGGCCATAGCTTCGACGCGCCGCGCACAATCCGCCTGCGTCATCGTGACTTGCCTTTTGCGATGGCGCACCCACTCTTCGGTGCACGAGGTGTGAAGACAGGAGAGGAGTTTTGGCTATGGGCTACACGATCGACAAAACGATGAACGGCGATTTCGACGCGGTGGAGGCGAAGGTTCGCGAAGCGCTGGCCGCCAAGGGCTTCGGCGTGCTCACCGAGGTCAATGTCTCGGCGACGATGAAGGCCAAGCTCGACAAGGATATGCCGCGCTACAAGATTCTCGGGGCCTGCAATCCCAAGCTCGCATTCGAGGCGATCAGCCATGTGCCGAAGATCGGCGTGATGCTGCCGTGCAACGTGATCTTGCGCGAGACCGATGCGGGCGTCGAGGTTTCGGCGGTCGATCCGGTCGCCTCGATGCTGGCGATCGAGAACGAAGATCTCACCGACGTTGCGAGCCATGTGCGCCAGATGCTTGCCGAGGTGATCGAGGGGCTTTGATATTCCCCCCAAATTTCTCTGGTCAAAGCGGACGAGTCGCGCAAAGCTGACCCGGACGTAACTTAACACGGGGGAATGCAATGAGCTTCGTGAAGACCTTGGCCACTCTTGCGGTCGGCTTTGCCGCCGCGAAGGGCGTGGAGAAATTCAACAAGATGGGCGGCCTCGACGGGATGAAGGACGCGCTCGGTAAGGCGGGCGAACCCGGCGGCGTGGCCGACCAGATGGGCGATTGGGCCGAGAAGATGGGCATGCCCGGCGGCAAGGAGACCGTCCGCGGCATGTTCACCCAGTTCGGCAACCAGGCGGCTTCGGCGACCGACGCGACCCAGGCGGGCCTCGGCGCCCTGATCGGGGCGATGACGGGGGCTGCAAAGACCGGTGCGAGCGGGATCTCGGACATGCTGAGCGCGGTGACCGCGGGTACTCCGGTCAACACGATGATGGAGGATCAGGCCAAGCTGATGATCCGCGCGATGATCCAGGCGGCCAAGGCCGATGGCGAAATCGACGAAAGTGAGCGCCAGACCATTCTCGATCATCTCAACGATGCCTCCGACGAGGAGATCGCCTTCGTCAAATCCGAGCTTGAGGCCGATGTCGATGTTACCGCGCTGGCCGCCGCCACCGCCGATCACATGAAGGCGCAGGTCTATTCGGCGGCGCTCATGCCGATCACCGTCGATACCGAGGCCGAGAAGCAATATCTCGCGAACCTCGCCGCCGCGCTGGGGCTCGAGACCGCCAAGGTCGCGCAAATCCACGAGGCGATGGGCAAGCCGCTCGTCTGAGCGCGGCGGTTCGGGCCATTCCGGCAGGGCGGGAAATAAATTTCAACGCCCTGTCCGGTTTCGCGGTTGACTCCGCATGGCGCATCGCTAAAAGGCGGGCTTCAAGGATTCCGCGGGTGCGCGCAACGGTGCCCGGAGCTAGGAGATAGACAATGGCGAAGCCGACGACGATCAAGATCCGTCTGAACTCGACGGCGGGCACCGGGCACTTCTACGTGACCAAGAAGAATGCCCGCACCATGACCGAAAAAATGACCGTGAACAAATACGATCCGGTCGTTCGCAAGCACGTCGAATACAAGGAAGGCAAGATCAAGTAAGATCGCCTGACTTTACGGGATAAGGGCCGTGCCTTCGGGCGCGGCCTTTTCTTTTGTGTTGCTGGGATCCGCCTCCTTGGCATGGGAGGCATGCCGGGAACAGCCGTGAAGCGGCCCGGGTGGCGCCCGACCGCCCCCTCGGTCTGGCGCTGCGGCTACGCCAGCGCGTGGGTCGAGGCTGTGCGGATGTGGCTGGAGCAACTGGACGCCCCAGAATGCGATGCGCCCACTCGGCGATCGGGCGCTGCCCCCGGTGGACGCCAAGTCTCTAAGGTTTTCTTTCAGTTGAACCGCGCGGCGAGATGCTTGCGCAATCCGCGTTCGCCGTTTCGGTGGCGCCACAGGAATCGCCGCTCCACGCTTTCAGCGCAGAGCGCGGCTTACCCCACCAGCCAGAGCGACAGGTAGAGCGCGCCGAGCCCGCCCAGGATCGCCCAGAGCGTGTTGCGCGTCATGATGCCCACGCCGAGGGCCGCGAAGGCCGCGATCAGGCGTGCCGGGTCAGGCTCGCCGCCGGTGCCCGACGGCCAGAGCACGAGCGGGGCCACCAGCCCCGGCAGCACGGCTACGGGCGTGTAGCGCAGGTAGCGCAGCGCCCATTCGGGCAGTTGGCGGTCGCCCAGGAACCCGAGGAACGAGAATCGCAGGTAGAAGGTGCCCACGCCAAGCGCTGCGATGATCCCCCAGACGAGCGCGTCCGAATAACCGTTCATCCTTGCACCGCCTTTCTTCGCGCCACCCAAAGCTCCACTTGTGCGCCCGTCACCATCGCCGCAAGCGCCGCGATCATGAGGCCCACGCCCGAGGGGAGGAAGCTCAGTGCGAGTGCCCCCACCACCGAGACCAGCGCCGCCGCGACATGGGCCAGCGTGCGCAGCGCGGGGCCGATCATCGCGAGGAAGGTGATCGGCACGGCGAAATCGAGCGCGAATTCCGGCGGGATCTGTGCGCCTACCAGCGCGCCGACAAGCGTTGCGACATACCAGTTCGGACAGACCGGGGTGCACACGCCCGCGTAATAGGCCAGCTTCTCGGCGCGGCTCATCTCGCGATGGCTCTCGTATTCATTGGCCGCCAGCGCATAGGCCTGATCGACCATGAAATAGGCCACCAGTGCCTTCTGCCAGGTCTTCGCCTTGCCCAGATGCGGGGTCAGCGCCGCCGAATACATCGCCATGCGCAGGTTGACCGCGAGAGAGGCCGCCAGCACCAGCACCACCGGGGCATGATCGCCCATCAGCTGAAGCGCGGTGAATTGCGCGGCCCCCGCGATCACCATGATCGAAAAGCCCATCACCTGCGCAAGATCGAGCCCCGCATTGGTCGCGGCCACGCCGAACAACAGCCCGAATGGCACGATCACGAGCAGGAAGGGCAGCCCGTGGCGAACTCCGCGCCAATAAGCGTCCCTGATTGCGGTGCTGTCGGACATGATACTTGTCTCCCGATCCCAGTTGCGGGACAGATAGGCGGGGCGGCGCGGAAAGGCAAAGCGCGAGATTGTAACGGAGGCAATCGCAAGGGTGGATCGTCAGGTGGTCGCAGTGATCCTCGCCGGAGGGCAGGGGCGCCGGATGGGCGGGGTCGACAAAGCGATGGTGTCGCTTGCCGGTCGGCCGCTCTTCGCCCATGTCGCGGCGCGGATCCGGCCGCAGGTGGCTCAACTCGCGATCTCCGCCAATGGAGACCCGCTGCGCTTTGCTCCGTTCCCCGTCCTGCCCGACGCGCCCGCACGGCGCGGCGAGGGGCCGCTCGCAGGTGTCCTGAGCGCACTCTACTGGGCCGAGGCGCAGGGCGCGAGGGCCGTGCTGAGCGTGCCGGTCGATACGCCCTTCCTGCCGGGCGATCTGGTGTCACGGCTTTCGGGCGCGGGCCATGCCATTGCCTGCTCTCAAGGCCGTGCCCATCCCAGCGTGGCGCTCTGGCCGGTGCGCCTGCGTCCCCGGATCGAGAGCCTCTTCGCCCAGGGCGAACGCCGCCTGCGCATGGCCTGCGAGGGCGCGCGCGAGATCGACTTCGATGCCACCCCCGATCCCTTCACAAACCTCAATACCCCCGAGGATCTGAGCGCGGCCGAGCTCATCCTCGCAAGAGGCATGCCGTGAGCATCGCCCTGCGCCACGGCCTTGCCGGCGAGCATCGCGCCGAGGCCGCCCGCCTTTACTGGCAAGCCTTCGGCAGCAAGCTTGGCCGCGTGATGGGGCCCGAACCAAAGGCGCTGCGCTTCATCGCGCGCGTGATCGAGGTAAGCCATGTGATCAGTGCGATCGACGAGAGCGGCGAGCTGATCGGGGTGGTGGGGTTTCGCACGCCGCGCGGCTCTTTCGTGGGGGGCTGCTGGGACGATCTCGTCGCGATCTATGGCCGGGCCGGCGCGCTCTGGCGCGCGGCCTGCCTGCATCTTCTGGCCCATGACCTCGCCCCGAAGGTGATGATGGTCGACGGAATCGCAGTGCGGCCGGATCGCCGCGGGACAGGCGTGGGCGCGGCGCTGATCGAGCGCCTCGTCGCCGAGGCGCGCGAGCGCGGCTATGACGCGCTTTGCCTCGACGTGATCGACGAGAACCTGCGCGCCCGCGCGCTCTACCAGAGGCTCGGCTTCGAGGTGACGGGACGGCGCAGCTCCGCCCTGACCCGGATCGTCTTCGATTTCCGCTCGGTGCAGGTGATGCGCCGCAGGCTCTAGAAAAGGGGCTCTGCCCCCGCGCTGACGCGCTCCCCCGAGATATTTCTTTCAAGAAGAAGCCATGCGCGATCTCGTCGCCCTTCTTCTTGATCGAAATATCTCGGGGGAGGCTCCGCAAGGAGCCGGGGGCAGCGCCCCTAGTCGAAACTGCCGGTTACGCGGCCCAGCAGCATGAAGGCGCGGGCGGTACGGGTTTCGGCAAGCTCCGCGATTTCCTGATCGCTTGCGTTCTTCTCGAACTCGGCGAAGGTGCGGTCGAACTGGCGCAGGAAATGGTGGGCCGCGTCGCGAAAGATCGTGTCGCCGCGCATCCGGCCCGCCGTGAGCGCGAGCGAGGAGCGGTCGCGGATGCCGCCGAGCGAGGCGATCTCGCGGCCGCGCTCGCCTTGGGCGAAGCGCCGCCAGAGCTCGGGTCGGGCGCGATCGGGCTTGAGGTCGTCCATGTAGATGCCGTCCTGCGCGAGCAGGTTGAGCACGTCTTGGGCCGAGCGCAGCAGTTTTGCCGTGGCGCGATCCTCGAGCGCGCGACGCAGCGCGCGGAAGCCGTCGGCATCATCGGGCGAATCGGGAAAGTTCAGGGCGCGGACGAAATCGGCGACCGAGATCGGAGAGCGCAATTCCTCGGCCGGGGTGCCGAGGGCCAGCATCGGCTCGCTGTCATCGGCACGCGCGGGCGGAGGTGCGACCAGCGCCGCCTTGCGATCGGCGGAGGGTTGGCTTGCCTGCGTGTCGCGGCGCGAGGCGAAGGTCGCGATCGTCGTCTCGGCCTGGCGGGTGACGGCGGCAATCTCCTCGAGTTTCTTCTCGACATTCTGATCGTTGCGCAGCGCCTGCTGGTTCAACCAGGCCATGCGCATCGCCTCGACCGATTGTTTGAGCGCTGCGGCCTCGGCGCGCATCTCGCGGCTGGCACGGGCGGTGACGGCGGCGATCCAGATCATCGCGATCGGCAGGGCCATGCCTACGAGCAGGCTTACGGTGTTGAACAAAGAGGCTGTCGAGGCCACGCCGGGGGCGAAGAACCAGAACCCCGCCACCATGGCGAGCCAGAGCAGGGTCACGCCGAGTGCGATCCATTCGATACGACCGGGGCCGCGGACCAGGGGTTCGGCGGGGGCGGGCGCAGAGGGTTTCTGCGCGCCGAGAACGGAGATTTTCTCCTTGAGCCGATCCGCGGGTCTTCCCATAGCCCCCTTCCGTGCCGTGGCGTCGTGCCGAGACGGGTCTCAGACGAATTCGATCTTGAGGATCTCGTAGGCCTTGTCACCCCCCGGCGTGCGCACTTCGACCGAGTCGCCCTCATCCTTGCCGATCAGTGCCCGCGCAAGCGGCGATTTCATGTTCAGCTTGCCTTTTTCGAGGTCGGCCTCGGGCTCGCCCACGATCTGGTAGGTCTTTTCCTCGTCGGTATCCTCGTCGACGATGGTCACGGTCGCGCCGAATTTCACCGCACCCGACATTTTCGTCGGGTCGATCACTTCCGAGCGGCCCAGAAGACTCTCGATCTCCTTGATCCGGCCCTCGATGAAGCCCTGCTTCTCGCGTGCCGAATGGTATTCGGCATTCTCGGACAGGTCGCCCAATTCACGCGCTTCCGCGATCGCCGCGATGATCGCCGGACGTTCCTCGGACTTGAGTTTTTTCAATTCTTGACTGAGCGCGTCATACCCCGCGCGCGTCATCGGCACTTTTTCCATGGAAGGCTCCCGAATTCGGAACTGTCCCTAATTCAGGGCATCTAAATCTGGTCTGCCCACCCGAAGTCAAGTGGACAGCGCGATTTTCGCCGGGAAACGCCCGGGATGCAGGCGTAATATTGTTGCGCGGCATCGCAGCGTAACAATTGCCTCATTACGCAAGGTAGGCTAGTCAGTCGGCGAAGCTGGAACGGCAAGCCAAGGGGTTTGGGACATGACCGAAGTGACGCGCGAGTCGATGGAATATGATGTGGTGATCGTGGGCGCGGGGCCGGCAGGCCTCTCGGCGGCGATCCGTCTCAAGCAGATCGACCCGGAGCTGGAGGTCGTGGTGCTCGAGAAGGGCTCGGAAGTGGGCGCGCATATCCTGTCGGGCGCGGTGCTCGATACGAGCGGTCTCGACCAGCTCATCCCCGACTGGAAAGACAAGGGCGCGCCGATCACCGTGCCGGTGAAGAAGGACAACTTCTACATGCTGGGCGAGGCCGGTGCGATGCGCATCCCGAACTGGCCGATGCCGCCCCTGATGTCGAACCACGGCAAATACATCGTTTCGATGGGCAATGTCTGCCGCTGGATGGCCGAGCAGGCCGAGGGCCTCGGCGTCGAGATCTTCCCGGGCATGGCCGCCTCGGAAATCGTTTGGGATGGCGATCGCGTCGCCGGTGTCGTCGCGGGCGAGTTCGGCAAGGAAGCCGATGGCTCGGAAGGCCCGGGCTACGAACCGGGGATGGAACTGCGCGGCAAATACGTGATGATCGCGGAAGGCGTGCGTGGCTCGCTCGCCAAGGTGGTGATGGAGAAGCACAACCTCTCGGACGGTCACTGCCCGCAGAAATTCGGCCTCGGCATGAAGGAGATCTGGGAGATCGACCCGGCCAAGCACCGCGAGGGCACCGTGACCCACACGATGGGCTGGCCGTTGAACGGCAATGCGGGCGGCGGGTCGTTCATCTACCATCTCGAGAACAACCAGGTTTACGTGGGCTTCGTCGTCCACCTGAACTACGAGAACCCCTATCTTTACCCCTACATGGAGTTCCAGCGCTTCAAGCATCACCCGATGGTCGCGGAGCTTCTGGAGGGCGGCAAGCGCGTGGCTTATGGCGCGCGCGCGATCTCGGAAGGCGGCTGGCAGTCGATCCCGAAACTGACCGTGCCGGGCGCGGTTCTTCTGGGCTGCTCGGCGGGGCTCGTGAACGTGCCGCGCATCAAGGGCAATCATAATGCGATGCTCTCGGGGATCGCGGCGGCGGAAGCGGCAGCGGCGGCGATCAAGGGCGGTCGTTCGGGCGACGAGCTGGTCGAATACGAGGCCGATCTGCGCTCGGGCCCGATCGCGAAAGACCTCAAGAAGGTGCGCAACGTGAAGCCGATGTGGTCGAAGTGGGGGATGATCCCGTCCCTCGTCTTCGGCGGGTTCGACATGTGGACGAACGACCTTTTCGGCTTCTCGCTGTTCGGCACGCTCAAGCATGGCAAGTCTGATGCGAAAGCTACCGGCGAGGCGAAGAATTTCAAGGAAATCGAGTATCCCAAGCCCGATGGCAAGCTGAGCTTCGACCGCCTGACCAATGTCAGCTTCTCCTTCACCAACCATGAAGAGAGCCAACCCTGCCACCTGAAGCTGAAGGACCCGTCGGTTCCGATCTCGGTGAACCTGCCGAAATTCGCCGAACCCGCGCAGCGTTACTGCCCGGCTGGTGTCTACGAGGTTCTGGAGAGTGCCGAGGGGCCGGAATTCCGGATCAACTTCCAGAACTGCGTCCACTGCAAGACCTGCGACATCAAGGATCCGAGCCAGAACATCAACTGGACGACCCCGCAGGGCGGCGACGGGCCGAACTACCCGAACATGTGAGGGGCGCACCCGACTGTCGGTCGGGTGCTGCAAAGACAAGGGAGGGCGCGATCTCGGATCGTGCCCTTTTGCTTTGCAGGGTTAGCGCGCGGCCCGCGTCGCTTGGCGCAATCCGGCCTCGAACCGCGCGAGCTCGCCGGCGCTCGGGCTGCGGCCCGTGTAGATCTCGACGTAATGGGAAATGCGCGACAGCCGGGTTTCCAGCGTTTCCTCGGTGCGCATCGAGATATAGCCGATCTGCACGAGGTAGATCGTGCGGGCGCGCACATCGGCGTCCTCCGCGTCGTGGCCGTGGGTGATCAGCATCGCGCGCAAGGCCTCCAGCCGCGCCGCATCCGCCTGCGCCAGCCGCGCGGCCATCGCCGGATCGCTCAGCCCCCAGGCGCGCGCCGCATATTCCAGCCCCGCATCGAACCCGCCTGAAAGGAAGCAGGCCAGAACGTTGAGCATCGCCTCGGCTTCGGTTTCGGCATAGGCGCGGGTGGCCGCCAGAAGCGGCGCGGTGGTCGCCTCGTCCCAGGCGGCCGCGAGCGCGTCAAGCAGCGCCTCGCGGTCCTTGAAGAACCAGTAGAAGGAGGTGCGCGACAGTCCGAGCCCCTTGGCCAGAGGCTGGATCTTCACCGCATCGACCCCGCCTTCGATCAGCGCGGCTTTCGCAGCCTCCAGCCAGCCCTCGCGCGAGCCGCGCCAGCCGGTGTCTTTTTCGGTCTCGGAGGTGGTGTCCATGGTCCCAAGTTAGCCTTTCCGCACGGCGCTCTCAAGAAAATGTTCACATATGAACCTAAACTTGACACATATGAACATTTTGTCAGACTGGCCGCGCAATCAGGAGATTCCCCCATGTCCAGCGATCCGCTCCTTCAGCCCTATCAGCTCAAGCACCTGACGCTTCGCAACCGCTTCATGATCACCTCGCATGAACCCGCCTACCCGGAAGACGGGATGCCGAAAGCGCGCTACCGCGCCTATCATGCGGAGCGCGCAAAGGCGGGGGTGGCGCTGACGATGACGGCCGGATCGGCAAGCGTGGCGCGCGACAGCCCGCCGGTGTTCAACAACATCCTCGCGTGGAAAGACGAGGTCGTCGGCTGGATGAAGGATCTGACCGACGAGTGCCATGATCACGGCTGCGCGGTGATGATCCAGCTCACGCATCTGGGCCGCCGCACCCGCTGGGACAAGGCGGACTGGCTGCCCGTCGTCTCGCCGGGGCACGAACGCGAGGCCGCGCACCGGGCCTTTCCGAAGAAGGCAGAGGATTGGGACATCGCGCGGATCATCGAGGATTACGCCGATGCGGCCGAGCGGATGCAAGCGGCGGGCCTCGACGGGATCGAGTTGCAGGCCTACGGGCACCTGATGGATCAGTTCTGGTCACCGCTGACCAATGATCTCGACGCACCCTATGGCGGCTCGCTCGACAACCGGCTGCGCTTCACCTTCGACGTGCTCGACGCGGTGCGCAAACGGGTGGGGTCGGAGTTCATCGTGGGCGTCCGCTATACCGGCGATGAAGACCTCGAGGGCGGGCTGACCAAGGCCGATGGGCTGGAGATTTCGCGGCGCTTGCGCGATAGCGGCATGGTCGATTTCCTCAACGTCGTGAAGGGCCATATCGACACCGATCCGGGCCTGACCGACACGATCCCGATCCAGGGCATGCGCAACGCACCGCATCTCGATTTCGCGGGCGAGATCCGGGCGGCGACGCAATTCCCGACCTTCCACGCGGCGAAGATCCCCGATGTCGCCACCGCGCGCCATGCGATCGCGAGCGGAAAGCTCGACATGGTCGGAATGACCCGCGCGCATATGGCCGACCCGCATCTAGTGGCCAAGGTGATCGCGGGGCGTGAAGACGATATCCGGCCCTGCGTGGGGGCGAATTACTGCCTCGACCGGATCTATCAGGGCGGCATGGCGCTGTGCTTGCACAACCCCGCGACGGGGCGGGAACTGGAGGTCGGGCATGACATCGCACCCGCGACTGAGCGCAAACGCGTCACCGTGATCGGCGCGGGGCCGGGCGGGCTCGAGGCCGCCCGCGTCGCCGCCGAGCGCGGACATGCGGTCACCGTCATCGAGGCCGCCGATCAGCCCGGCGGGCAAATCCGGCTGACCGCGCTGGACGAGCGTCGCCGCGAGATGATCTCGATCACCCAGTGGCGTTACGACCAATGCGTGAAGCTCGGCGTCAGCTTCCGCTTCAACGAATTTGCAGAAGCGGCGGACGTGATCGCGACCGCGCCCGATGAGGTGATCGTCGCGACCGGGGGGCTGCCGCATACGGAGGTGCTGGTTGAGGGCAATGATCTGGTGGTTTCGGCCTGGGATATCCTCTCGGGCGACGTGAAGCCGGGGCAGGACGTGCTGATCTTTGACGATGCGGGCGACAATCCGGGGCTGATGGCCGCCGACAAAATCTCGGCGACCGGGGCGAAGGTCGAGATCGTGACGCCCGACCGAGCCTTTGCGCCTGAGGTGATGGCGATGAACGTGGTGCCCTATATGCGCAACCTGCAAGGGCGCGACACGACCTTCACCGTCACTTGGCGGCTCATCTCGGTGGCGCGCGAGGGCAACCGGCTGCGCGCACGACTTGGCAGCGACTACGGAGATTTCATCCGCGAGCGGCTGGTCGATCAGGTCGTGGTCAATCACGGCACGCGGCCGCTCGATGAGCTGTATTTCGACCTCAAGCCACTGTCGTCGAACCTCGGCGAGGTGGATTACGACGCGCTCTCGACCGGCGGCGTGCAGGCGCTGAAGCCTAATCCCGAGGGCGCGTTCCGCCTGTTCCGGATCGGCGATGCGGTGGCCGCGCGCAACACCCATGCGGCGATCTATGACGCATTGCGGCTGGTGAGGGGGCTCTGAGCGCAGTCCGAGGGGAGGGCGGTGCTGCCCGGGTCGCTTCGTAGCCGATCCGGGTCGATGTCGGGCCCAGGTATCAGACCTCGACCTCCACCTCCCCGATCGGCTTGGAGCAGCAGGCAAGAATGTAGCCCGCAGCCACATCGTCCTCGGAAATCCCGCCATTATGGACCATGTGCACGTTGCCCTTGAGCTTGCGCGTCTTGCAGGTGCCACAGACACCGAAGGTGCAGCCAGAGGGGATGACGATGCCGGCCCGACGCGCGACGCCCAGAACCGTGTCCGCTTCGGAGCATTGCGCCGTCACGCCGGAGCGCTTGAAATGCAGCTGTGCGCTCGCGGTCATGTCGGGTACCAGATCATCCGTTTCCGGCACTTCGTCGGCGGTCTCGGCAGGCGCCGCGAAACTCTCCTGATGGTAGCGATCCATGTCATAGCCAAGCCCGATCAGCATCTCGCGCACCGATGTCATGAAGCTTTCGGGGCCGCAGCAATAGATCTCGCGCTCGAGGTAATCGCTCGCCATCAACCCGATCATGATCTGGTTGAGCCGCCCGCGATAGCCGGTCCAGACATGATAGGGATCGTCCTCGGAGACGAGAAAATGCAGTTTCAGCCCCGGCACGCGGGCCGCCATGTTCTCCAGCCTCTGACGCGCGATGATTTCGGAGGGACGGCGCGCGCAGGTCACGAAACACACGTCGATATCGGTGCCGCGATCGTAGAGATAGGTGGTCATCGACAAGGTGGGGGTGATCCCCGACCCGGCCGAGATGAAGAGGTATTTCTTGCGCTCCTTCGGCGGCAAGGTGAACACCCCCGCCGGTCCCATCGCCTTGATCTTCACGCCCGGATTCAGGTTGTCGAGCATCCAGCGCGTGCCGAGGCTGCCTTCCTGCGCCTTCACCGTGATCGATATGCCGAGCGGGCGCGAGGGCGAGGACGAGATCGTGTAGGTCCGCCAGAGCGGGCCGCCCGGAACCGGCAGCTCCAGCGTGAGGAACTGACCCGGCAGGTAGCGAAACATCGCTCCCGAGGGGGCGACGAAGCTGAAGGTGACGGTATTGGGCGCCTCGGGCACCACCGCGCAGCATTCGAGCGGTTCGGAATCGGTCCAGATCCCCGCGTCGTCCGCGGCGCTCATTTCGACATGTCCGGTCATTGGCTCACTCCGCTGCGAGGGTCGAGCGACCCATGTCCCGCCCGGTCATCGCGCGGATCATCGAGTCCGCATACCAGTTCGAGAACTGGATCAGCCCGTCTTCGTGGCTTTGCGAATAGGGGCCGGGTTCGTAGGCGGGCGAGAGAATGCCGCGCTGGTTGTTCTCGACGACTTCGCGATCCTCGTCATTGGTGTGGAGCCAGACCTCGGTCAGACGATCAAGGTCATAATCCACCCCTTCGACGGCATCCTTGTTCACCAGCCAGGTGGTCTGCACCTCGGTCTGCATCGGGCCGATCGGGGTGACGCGGAAGGTGATCGAGTGGTCGGCAAGGAAATGGTTCCAGGTCGAGGGATAATGGAACTTCACCAGCGTCCCCGCCTCGCGCTCGGCAATCCGGCCAAGGCGTTTCGTGACCGCAGGCTTGCCGTCCATCGTGTAGCTCTCGGCCCCTTCAAGGAGAGGCATCCGCGCCAGACGATACTGGCCCGCCGGATCGAGCCGGAAGCGCGAGGGAGCGCCGGCCGCCTCGAGGCGCTGGAAATGTTTCTCGATCATCGGGGGGAAGTTGCCATCCGCACTGACGCCGCTGATCGTGGGGTCCTCCGGGTAGGTGCGGCACAGCGAGGGGTGGTTGCCCGCACAGTGATAGCACTCGCGGTTGTTCTCCCAGACCAGCTTCCAGTTGCCTTCCTCGATGATCGTCGATTGATAGGCGACCTTGGCATTGGCCAGATCGTGGGGCGCGAGATAGGGCTCTGCGATGGCTGCGAACGTATCGAAATCCGGGGCGTCCTTGGCCACGCAGATATAGACGAGCCCGGCCAGCACCCGGCAATGCACGGGTTTGAGCCCATGTTTCGAGGCGTCGAAATCGGGGCCCATATCGCGTGCCCAAAGCAACTTGCCGTCGAGCTCGTAGGTCCATTGGTGATAGGGGCAGACGAGCTTCGGGTTGGTCCCCTTGCGGGTCTTGCACAGCACCGAGCCACGATGGCGGCACGAATTGTGGAACGCGCGGATCACGCCGTCCGAGCCGCGCACGATCACCACCGAATAGGCGCCGAGCTCGTAGACGACGTAATCGCCGGTCTTCGGGATCTCGCAGGCGGGCATCGCGAAGAGCCATTCGCGATACCAGAGGTTTTCGAGATCCGACTGAAACACGCCCGGGTCGCAATAGAGCGCCTGGGGCAGGGAATGGGCCGGTTTCCGGCGCATCAGCAACGAAAGGACATCCGGGTCGCGCAGCATGGGAGGTCTCCGTGGGAACCGGCGGGGAGGGCCGGGGCAGGTTGCGACAAGCGGGCGGGGTGAAGGGAACCCTGCGCCATGATCCCAAGAAGCCGCGCGCGCGCAAATTTGTCGGCGTCCGAAACGACATCCGGTGCGCCTCTCGCGACTTGAGGCGGGCGCAAGGGGCGGGTCGGGCGGAACAAAAGGGGGCGCTGTCCCCTCTTGGCTTACGCCAATTCATCCCCGGGATATTTTCGCCAACTCGAAGGATGGATCGGCCGCGTGATTGCCGCCCGCGCGCGCGGTCCTCATCGGGTTGATCGCGAGACAGGGCGGCATTGCGCGCAGCGATTGATGCAGGTCAAGGCCGCTTTCCCGGCTGCGTGGCACTTGCTCTGAAAAAGGAAACGCAAGGAGACCTCCCATGAGCTACAAGGCCAAGATCGACGAGATGCGCAACGAGCTGCGCGCGATGTACCGGGCGATCCCCGACACCACCGCGGGCTTTGGTACGCTGTCGAAAGCGGTGAAGGAAAACGGGCCGCTCGATGTGAAGACGAAAGAGCTCCTGGCGGTCGGCATGGCGATCGTGCTGCGCTGCGAGCCCTGCATCAACTTCCATGTCGAGGCGCTGATGAAGGCCGGGGCGACCCGCGAGGAGTTGGGCGATGTGCTCGGCATGGCGATCCAGATGGGCGGCGGTCCGGCCGTCATGTATGCCGGTCACGCGCTGGGCTGCTGGGACGAGCTGGCCGCGGCCTGAGGCCTGCCCGCGCCTTGAGTGCGACAAGTTGTCCGGCCCGCGGCGGAAGCTGCGGGCCGTGACGTTTCAAGGCCAGAATGAGTTTTCGCAAAGGACAGGACCGATGAAATATCTAGCTCCACTCGCCGCCGCCATGGCTCTCGCGGCAGGCCCGATTTTCGCTCAGAACGTTCCCGTTCCCGGCGTGGAATTCATGGCGCAATGGGATCTGAACGGAGATGGAAAGGTCACGCTCGACGAGGCGCGGGAGCGTCGCGGCGACATTTTCACCATGTTCGATCAGAACGAGGACGGGACATATTCCGCCGACGAGATCGCGATGATCGACGAACACCGAGAGATGGAGCGCGAGGCCGGCATGGGCCCGGGCCACCAGCTTCCCGAAGGCATGCAGCCGGGGCAGGGGCTGGGCATGGGGCAGGGACCCGGCAACGGGATGGGGCCGGGGCAGGGCCCCGGCAAGGGCGGCATGGCGCCCGGCAGGGGGATGGGCCCCGGCCAAGGTCTGGGCCAAGGTCCCGGTCAGGGCCGCGGTCTTGGGCCGGGCGGAAATGCGGCCGCCGTTGCGGGCTTTGACACGCCCGCGGGGGAAGGGCTGATGATTTTCGACCGGAATGGCGACAGGGTGATCTCGCGCACGGAATTCGTGGCGGGCACCGATCTTTGGTTCCGCATGCGCGACCGCAACGGCGACGGGATGATCACCGGGGCCGATTTTGGCCCCGGGAACTGACGCCAGCACATTGATGCCGGCAAATTCATGCTGGCGGACTGATCCCGGCAAGGCTTTGCCGATCGCCCTCCTTGGCCCGGTTGTCACAGGTGACAGCCGGGCCTTTGCATGAGAGGCTGGTACAAAATCACGAGGAGGTGAGCATGGGACTCTCGCGCAGGCTGTTCGTGACCGGGGCGGCGCTGAGCCTTGCGGGATGCGGCGCGCCGCGCGGCCAGCAGGCGGAGTTGATGCGGCCCGCGATGCTCGCGGCTTCGAACTACCGCGCCGACGGGATCCCCGCGCGCTTCGGCGATACCGACCCGCATGGCTGGGAAGGGCTGACGCCCGCGAGCCTGCCGGTGCACGGCATCGACGCGGCGCGTTATCAGGGCGAGATCGACTGGCACCGGGCGCGCGGCGCGGGGGTTTCGTTCGCCTGGCTCAAGGCGACGGAAGGGGGCGATCACTCCGACCCGGGCTTTCGCGTGAATGCCGCGCTGGCGCGCGGTGCGGGGGTGCCGGTCGGGGCCTATCACTTCTACTATTTCTGCCGCTCTCCCGAGGAGCAGGCGCGCTGGTATATCCGGAATGTCCCCAGGCGTGCGGGGGATTTGCCGCCGGTGCTCGATATCGAGTGGAACCATACCTCGCCGAGCTGTCGTCGCCGCCCCGCCGCCCGCGAGGTCCGCGCCGAGATGCGCCGCTTCCTCGCCATCGTGAACGAGCATTACGGCACGCGGCCCGTGATCTACACCACGGTCGATTTCTGGCGTGACAACGGGTTGGAGCAGTTCCAGGGCTACGAGTTCTGGCTGCGCTCGGTCGCGGGACACCCGATGGAGCGTTATCCGGGCGCGCAGTGGAGCTTCTGGCAGTATAGCGGCACCGGCGTGGTGCCCGGCGTGCCCGGCACGGTGGATATGAACGCCTTTGCGGGCTCTCCCGGCGCCTGGGAGGGCTGGCTCGCGCGGCGAGCGCAGCGGGGTTGAAAAAGGGCGGCCACGGGGCCGCCCTTGTCATTCTGAAACCTGTGTTGCGCGATCAGGCCGCGAAACCGCCCAGACCCGGCAAGTAGTTCAGCAGATCGCGCTGCTTGAAGGTCGCGCGCTTGTTCGGGCCGAAGGTGAATGTCGCGCCCACCGAGATGAAGTCCGACGGGCCTGCATAGCCCTGGTCGAAATGGCCGATCGTGCCGCTCAGGGTGAGGGCGTCCGTCACGCTGTAATCGACGCCGATCGAGGCGCGGTTCGTGTTCATGTAGGAGACATTGAAGACGTCGAGGGCTGCATTGAACGAGACGCGATCGTTGAGCGTGTAGCGCCCCGAGACACCGTAGAGATCACCCGTCGTGTTCCTCTGGTCGACGCGGGTGAAATAGGCTTCCCCCCAGAAGGCGCCGACGCTGTGGCCCACTTCGATCCCGTAATAGTTCGAGCCACTCCCGTTGATCGTGTCGCGGCCCCAGAAGGCGCCGAGCGCGGTGGCGCTCGCCGGACGATAGATCGCGTGGAGCCCGACGTTATTGGAGTCGAGTTCGAAATTATGCCCGCCGTTGAAATTCACATAGGCGAGGTCGCCCTGCACCGAGAAGGCCGGGCCGAAGCTGACTTCGGCCGAGCCGGAAACCGCGCGTTTGGCCAGCGCCGAGTAGTAGTCGTTATTGACCAGATCCGAATAGCTCAGCGTGACCGAGCCGCCCACCAGTTCGGCGGCGCTGGAGGCGTGAGGGGCGAGTGCGACGAGTGCCGCGGCAAAAAGAGACGTTTTCATCTGTCCTGCTCGTTTGTGGTGTTCTTGGTTCCCTGACTGTCACGCCGGACGTGATCGCCACTCAATCGAAGTTTGCGTGAGAATGAAAAGGCCCCCGGAACCTGTGTTCCGGGGGCCACAAAATGACGATCTGTCAGGTGTTTACTGCAACGACCGTACGTGAACCTCGCCGTCCCGGGCGCTCTTGATCGCCGCCACGGCCGCGATCGAGGCGGCGGCGGTGGTGAAGTAGGGGATCTTGTCGTAGAGCGCGACGGCGCGGATGTCGCGACTGTCCGAGATCGCCTGGCTGCCATCGGTGGTGTTGAAGACCAGCGCGATCTCGTCGTTCTTCAGACGGTCCACGATGTTCGGGCGGCCCTCATAGACCTTGAGCACCTTCTCGGCTTTCACGCCATGCCCGTCCAGCCAGGCGCTGGTGCCACCGGTGGCGATGATCGAGAAGCCCATCTCGATCAGGTCGCGCGCGGCCTGTGCCAGCTCGTCGGACTTGTCGGAATCCTTGATCGAGAAGAAGACGCGACCGCTCTCGGGCAGCACCGTGCCTGCGCCGAGCTGTGCCTTCCAGAAGGCGGAGGGGAAGTCGCGATCCCAGCCCATGACCTCGCCGGTCGAGCGCATTTCCGGCCCGAGCAGCGTGTCGACGCCCGGGAAGCGGGCGAAGGGCAGCACCGCTTCCTTGACCGAGAACCACGGCGTTTGCGGATCGGCCAGCGTGAGCGGATCTGCGAAGGGCAGCGGTGTATCGGGGCCGACGCCTTCGGGATAGGGCGGACGGGCCGGGAAGGCCGAGAGCTTCTCGCCCGCCATCACGCGCGCGGCGATCGAGGCGATGGCCGAGTCGGTGGCTTTCGCGACGAAGGGCACGGTGCGCGAGGCGCGCGGGTTGACCTCGAGGACGTAGATCTCGCCATCCTTGATCGCGAATTGCACGTTCATCAGGCCGACCACGTTGAGGCCGCGCGCGAGCTTTTCGGTCTGCACCTTCAGCTCGGCCACGATCTCCGGGGACAGCGAATAGGGCGGCAGCGAACAGGCCGAGTCGCCCGAGTGGACGCCCGCTTCCTCGATATGCTGCATGATGCCCGCGACATGGACGCTCTCGCCATCGCAGAGCGCATCCACATCGACCTCGATCGCGCCTGCAAGGTAGCTGTCGAGCAGGACGGGGCTGTCACCCGACACCACGACCGCGTCGCGGATGTAGCGCTTGAGCTGGTCGAGGTCGCGCACGATTTCCATCGCGCGGCCGCCCAGCACATAGGAGGGGCGGATCACCAGCGGATAGCCGACGCGGCCCGCGATCTCGAAGGCTTCGGCGTCGGAATGCGCGATCCCGTTGACCGGTTGCTTGAGTTCGAGCTGGTTCAGCAGCGACTGGAACCGCTCGCGGTCTTCGGCAAGGTCGATCGCGTCGGGCGTGGTGCCGAGGATCGGGATGCCTTCGGCCTCAAGCGCGTTGGCGAGTTTCAGGGGCGTCTGGCCGCCGAACTGCACGATCACACCATGCAGCGTGCCGTTGTCGCGCTCGACGCGCAGGATTTCCAGCACATGCTCGAGCGTCAGCGGCTCGAAGTAGAGGCGGTCCGAGGTGTCGTAATCGGTCGACACGGTCTCGGGGTTGCAGTTGACCATGATCGTCTCATAGCCCGCATCGGTCAGCGCGAAACAGGCGTGACAGCAGCAATAGTCGAACTCGATCCCCTGACCGATCCGGTTCGGGCCGCCACCGAGGATCACGACCTTCTTGCGGTCGGAGGGACGCGCCTCGCATTCCACGTCGCCCATCGCGGGGGCTTCGTAGGTCGAATACATGTAGGGCGTCTGCGCCTCGAATTCGGCCGCGCAGGTGTCGATGCGCTTGAACACGGCGGTGACGCCGAGGTTGCGGCGTGCGCGGCGGACCTGCGCCTCGTCGCGGCCGGTCAGCTTGGCCAGACGCGCATCCGAGAAACCCATCATCTTGAGTTTGCGCAGACCCTTCTCGTCGAGCGGCAGGCCGTGCTTGCGCACCTCGGCCTCGGTCTCGACGATCTCGCGGATACGCGCGAGGAACCACGGATCGAAAGCGGTCGCGTGCTGGATTTCCACATCGGTCAGACCGTGGCGCATCGCCTGCGCGATGAGACGGATGCGGTCCGGGGTCTGGGACGAGATCGCCTTGATCACGGCGGCCTTCTCGGGCGCGCCCTCGATCTCGATCTCGTCGAAGCCGGTCAGGCCGGTTTCCATCGAGGCCAGCGCCTTTTGCACGGATTCGTGGAAGGTCCGGCCGATTGCCATCGCTTCGCCCACCGATTTCATCGCGGTGGTCAGTTCCGGCTTGGAACCTGCGAATTTCTCGAAGGCGAAACGGGGGATCTTGGTGACGACATAGTCGATGGTCGGCTCGAAGCTCGCGGGCGTGACCTTGGTGATGTCGTTGTCCAGCTCGTCGAGCGTGTAGCCCACGGCCAGTTTCGCCGCGATCTTCGCGATCGGGAAGCCGGTGGCCTTCGACGCCAGCGCCGAGGAACGCGACACGCGCGGGTTCATCTCGATCACGACCATGCGCCCGTCTTCGGGGTTGATCGCCCATTGCACGTTCGAGCCGCCCGTTTCCACGCCGATCTCGCGCAGCACGGCGATCGAGCCGTTGCGCATGATCTGGTATTCCTTGTCGGTCAGCGTCAGCGCGGGCGCCACGGTGATCGAGTCGCCCGTGTGCACGCCCATCGGGTCGACGTTCTCGATGGAACACACGATGATCGCGTTGTCCGCTTTGTCGCGGACGACTTCCATCTCGTATTCCTTCCAGCCCAGCAGGCTTTCATCGACGAGGATCTGCGCCATCGGCGAGGCATCGAGGCCCGAACGGCAGATCCGCTCGTAATCCTCGCGGTTATAGGCGACGCCGCCGCCGGTGCCGCCCAGCGTGAAGGCAGGACGGATGATCGCGGGCAGGCCGATATGCTCCAACTCGACCAGTGCCTGACGCACGCCCTCATTGATGTCGAAACGTCCGTCTTCGCGTTTCGGCGCGGTGATGATCGTGGCTTTCGGGTTCTCGATGCCCAGCCGGTCCATCGCCTCGCGGAACAGTTTGCGGTCTTCGGCCATCTCGATGGCGTCGCGGTTCGCGCCGATCAGTTCGACGCCGAATTTCTCCAGCACGCCCATGTCGGCCAGCGCCAGCGCGGTGTTGAGGCCGGTCTGGCCACCCATCGTCGGCAGCACCGCGTCGGGGCGTTCTTTCTCGATGATCTTGGCGACGACCTCGGGAGTGATCGGCTCGATATAGGTGGCGTCCGCCAGCCCCGGATCGGTCATGATCGTCGCGGGGTTGGAGTTCACGAGGATGACGCGGTAGCCCTCTTCGCGCAGCGCCTTGCAGGCCTGGGCCCCCGAATAGTCGAATTCGCAGGCCTGTCCGATCACGATAGGTCCGGCGCCGATAATGAGGATGGACGAGATGTCTGTTCTCTTCGGCATGGGAATCCCCTCTGATCGCTGCGCAAATTGAGGCGCTTTATACGCAACGACGCCCCGGTCGCAAGAGGGGTGAGCCGCGTTCAGTGCCTTTGCATGGATCGGGGGGGGGGGCGGTGGCGCTACCAAAGCGGCGAACGCGAACGGCGAGCCCCGGACGCCGGATCGCAGTCCCCTGCCTTGAGCCTTGGCGCGGATCGGGCATCTGGCGAGCCGTCAGCGTCGCCCCGGGGACACTCCTCCATCCCCGATGTTGGGCAAAGCGCCCCTGCGTCGCCCCTTGATCCCCTGCCGTCCCTCGTCGATAGTCTGCCCGACCCAAACCAGCGGACAGGTCCATGAGCACCTCCGACGACCCAATTCTCGAACAGGCCCGCCAATTCATCGAGGCGATCCCCCATGCACGCGCTCTTGGCATGCGGATGGATTCGATAGGGCCGGGCACGGCCTCCCTTTCGATGGCCTATGATACCCGCTTCGTGGGCGATCCGCGCACCGGCGTCATCCACGGAGGCGCGGTCTCGGCGCTGATGGATACCTGCGCGGGCGCGGCCGTGATGAGCCATCCCGACGCAGGGGCGATCACCGCGACGCTTGACCTGCGCATCGATTACATGCGTCCCGCCAAGCCCGGCCAGCGCATCACCGCGCGCGCCGAGTGCTATCATGTCACGCGCTCGGTCGCCTTCGTGCGCGCCACCGCCCATGACGAGGAAGAGGGGCTGCCCGTTGCCGCCGCCACCGGCGCCTTCACCGTCACCCGCCGGGAGGGGAGCAAATGAGCCGTCCGAAGCCCGAACCCGTCCAGACCGTAAAGCAACGTCGCGACGCCGCCCTGCGGATGCTCGTCGAGGGCGTGCCCTACTCGCAGTTTCTCGGCATCCATTTCGACCGCCGCGGCGATGAGTTGACCGCGATCCTGCCGTTCGATGAGAAGTTGATCGGCAACCCGATGCTTCCCGCGCTCCACGGAGGCGTGACGGCGGCCTTTCTCGAGGTCGCCGCGATCATCGAGCTGAGCTGGTCCTATCTGTGGGAAGATATCGAGGCGGGGCGGATCGACCCCGGAAAGCTCAATCCCGAAACGATGCCGCGCCTGCCCAAGACGATCGACTTCACCGTCGATTACCTGCGCTCGGGCCTGCCGCGCGACGCCTATGCGCGTGCGCGAGTCAATCGCTCGGGGCGGCGCTATGCCTCCGTCCATGTCGAAGCCTGGCAGGACAATCGCACGCGGCTCTTCGCGCAGGCGACGGGGCATTTCCTGATGCCCGCGCGCGACGCCATGCCCTCGGATGGCTGAGATCACCCATGCCCGCGTTCTGAAGATCGCGGGTCCGATCGTCCTGTCGAACGCCACGATTCCGATTCTCGGCGCGGTCGATACCGGGGTGGTGGGCCAGCTTGGCCTGCCCGCGCCGATCGGGGCGGTGGGGATCGGTGCGGTCATCCTGTCCTCGATCTACTGGGTCTTCGGCTTCTTGCGCATGGGCACGACCGGGCTCGTCAGCCAGGCGCACGGGACGGGCGACAGTGCCGAGGTCTCGGCGGGGCTGATGCGCGCGCTGATCATCGCGGGCCTCGCGGGGCTTGGCCTGATCTTGCTGCAAATCCCGCTTTTCTGGGCCGCCTTCCGCATCGCTCCCGCCAGCGACGAGGTCGAGAGCCTCGCGCGGACCTATCTCGGGATCCGGATCTGGGGCGCGCCGCTGACGATCTCGCTTTATGCCTTCACCGGCTGGCTGATCGCGCTCGAGCGCACCCGCGGCGTGCTGGTGCTTCAGGTGACGATGAATGCGCTCAATGTGGGGCTCGACCTGCTTTTCGTGCTCAGCTTCGGCTGGGGCGTCGCGGGGGTGGCAGGTGCGACGCTGATCTCTGAGGTGGCCGGGGTCACACTCGCGATCTGGCTGTGCCGAGCGGCCTTCGCGAACGGGCTGTGGCGCGCGCGCGCAATCTTCGACCGGGTGAAACTCGCCACGATGGCGCGGGTGAACACCGATATCATGCTGCGCTCGATCCTGCTGCAAGCGAGCTTCACCGCCTTTCTCTTCCTCGGCGCGGGGCAGGGGGACGTGACGCTTGCGGCCAATCAGGTGCTGGTCCAGTTCCTCAACATCACCGCCTATGCGCTCGACGGTTTTGCCTTCGCGGCGGAAAGCCTCGTGGGCCAGGCGGTGGGGGCGCATTCGGTGCTGCGGCTGCGCCGCGCGGCGGTTGTCTCCTCGCAATGGGGTGTGGGAGGCGCGGCACTTCTGGGCGCAGCGTTCTTCCTTGCTGGCCCCTGGATCATCGACCTGATGACCACCGCCCCGCATGTGCGCGAAGAGGCCCGCGCCTACCTCCCCTGGATCGCGGCAGCTCCTCTGATCGGCATCGCGAGCTGGATGCTCGACGGCATCTTCATCGGCGCCACGCTCACCCGCGAGATGCGCAACGCGATGCTCCTGTCGGTCGCGGTCTATGCCGGCGCGCTTGCCCTCTTGATCCCCGCCTTGGGCAATCACGGGCTCTGGGCGGGGCTGATGGTGCTCAATGCCACGCGCGGGATCACCATGGCGCGGCTTTATCCCCGCGCCGAGCTCAAGGCGCGCGGGGCGAACTGAGGCCCCATTCGCCGCTTTCGCGCAAGGCCGAGGTTGCAAAGGCGGCGCGGCGCGGCTAACCCGTGAGCCAAGAAATTCCCGGGGGAAGACATGCAAGAGCTTCGCGATAAATACCTGAGCGCCGTGGCCGATGTGACCGACGAGGCCGCGCTGGAAGAGATCCGTCTGGCCGCCTTGGGCAAGAAGGGCGAGATCAGCCTGAAGATGCGCGAGCTGGGCAAGATGACCCCGGAGGAGCGTCAGACCACCGGCAAGGCGCTCAACGTGCTGCGCGACGAGATCGACGCGGCGCTGCGCGCGAAGAAGGTCGCGCTGGCCGATGCCGCGCTCGATGCGCGTCTGCGCGAGGAATGGCTGGATGTGACGCTGCCGGGCCGCCCGCGCCGCGCTGGCACCATCCACCCCGTCTCTCAGGTGATGGACGAGGTCACCGCGATCTTCGCCGATATGGGTTTCGCGGTCGCCGAGGGCCCGCAGATCGAGGATGACTGGCACAATTTCGACGCGCTCAACATCGCGCCCGAACACCCCGCGCGGCAGGAGCATGACACGTTCTTCATGCATCGCGACGAGGGTGATGACCGCCCGCCGCATGTGCTGCGCACCCATACCTCGCCGGTGCAGATCCGCGCGATGCTCGAGCAGGGCGCACCGATCCGCGTGATCGCGCCGGGCCGCGTCTACCGCATGGACATGGACCAGACCCACACGCCGATGTTCCACCAGGTCGAAGGCCTCGCGATCGGCAAGGACATCTCGATGGCGAACCTGAAATGGGTGCTCGAAGAGTTCTGCAAGGCCTTCTTCGAGGTGGACGGCGTCGAGCTGCGCTTCCGCGCCTCGCATTTCCCCTTCACCGAGCCCTCGGCCGAGGTCGATATCCGCTGCTCGTGGGAGGGCGGCTCGCTCAAGATCGGCGAGGGCGACGACTGGATGGAGATCCTCGGATCGGGGATGGTGCACCCGAAAGTTCTGCAATCCGCCGGGATCGATCCGAACGAATGGCAGGGCTTCGCCTTCGGTATCGGCATCGACCGCCTCGCAATGCTGAAATACGGCATCCCCGACCTGCGCGCGTTCTTCGAGAGCGACCTGCGCTGGCTGAAGCACTATGGGTTCAGTGCGCTGGATCTGCCGACCGTGGCGGGTGGGTTGAGCCGGTGATGGGCAGCGCCGATACCATCGGCTTGATATCGGCGTTCACTTCCATAGTTGCCGATATCGCCACCTTTTTCGGCATCTCCGTCGCAATCTATCAATTCTTTTCGTGGCGACGACAGCAACTCTTGCTGAGAGCTCAATCGGTAGCGGAAGATTTATTGGCCATAAAAGCGACTTTTCTTAAAGATTTATTCACAGTTTCGAGCCCGCCTGAGTTAAAGGCTGACGAACTCGACAACGCGCTCGCTAGCGATCCGCACATAAGATTTCTAAAATATGTTCGTCAGAGGATAGACTCACTGGAGAGTTTGGAACGGCAAGTCGTGGAGTTTATGATCATCTTCGCGAAGCTAAATTACTTAAAGCAGACAAAGTATGAAGCGTTGCTCATTCGAGATGTTGTGCAGCTCGTAAACTCAGCTCTGATAGAGGCAAAAATACTCCTGTCATTAGAGGACGCTGTTCGCGATCTCGAGACGGCATCTTTTCCGGAAGAGATCGAAACTCAATGTGCGGTGGTGAGGCAGAGATTGTTGGACCTTAACCCTGACATTGATGGCGCGATCAAGAAACTGAACGATCACGTCAGCAGAACGTGCCGATCAACGATAGGGCTGAATTCGTAAGCGGTCCAAATTCGCTGAGCCGGAAGTTTTTGTGCGGAACTGATTACTTGTTCCAAAAAATCTTCACCGCTTCCCCAACCGCAAAGGAAGCCCCCATGCCCATCACCTTCACCTTCGGTGATAGCCGCGAGCTCTGCGACCAGCTCCTCACCCTGATCCGCCAAGGCAAGAAGACCGCCACCTGCGGTGCGCTCACCTATTTCACCGAAGGGGGTGAGGATATGCCGGTGGTGGGGCGGCGCGATATCGCGCTCGACTGGGACGGCAAGCCCGCGATCATGATCGAGACCGTCGAGGTCACGATCCGGCGCTTTTGCGATGTCGATGAGGATTTCGCGCTGGCCGAGGGGGAGGATGAAACGCTCGAAGGCTGGCGGCAGGGCCATCAGGCCTATTTCGAGCGTAACGGCGGTTTTCACCCGGAAATGGAACTCGTCTGCGAGCGGTTTCGCTTGGTCGAAGACCTGCAAGGAGCCAGACCATGACGAACCGCCTTTTCGACAGCCCGCGCCACGAGCACACCCCCGAGCAGCGCCGCTTCTACGCGCTCACCGAGATCGCCTACACGATCGTCGATTTCGGCGCGGCCTTCTGTTTCGTCATCGGCTCGATCTTCTTCTTCTATGACAGCCTCGCCTTCGCCGCGACCTGGCTTTTCCTCATCGGCTCGCTGCTTTTCGCCGCAAAACCCTCGATCCGGCTCTGGCGGGAGTTGAAACTCCTCAAGATGGGGGATTACAAGGACCTCGCGCAGCGCAAGACATCCTGAGGGAAGACCGATGAAATTCACCCTGTCCTGGCTCAAGGACCATCTCGAGACCGACGCCACCGTCGATCAGATCGCCGAGGCGCTCACCGATCTCGGCCTTGAGGTCGAGGAGGTCGTGAACCCCGCGTCGAAGCTGGAGACGTTTACGCTCGCCAAGGTGCAATCGGCCGAGCAGCACCCCGACGCCGATCGTCTGCGCGTCTGCATGGTCGAGACGGATGAAGGCGTGAAGCAGATCGTCTGCGGGGCGCCCAATGCGCGCGCCGGGATCACGGTCGTTCTGGCCAAGCCGGGCGACTATGTGCCCGGCATCGACGTGACCCTGTCGGTCGGCAATATCCGCGGTGTGGAAAGCCACGGCATGATGGCCTCCGAGCGCGAGCTGGAGCTGTCGGACGAGCATAACGGCATCATCGAACTGCCCTCGGGTGAGGTCGGGCAGAAGTTCACCGATTGGCTGGCCGAGAACCGTCCCGAGGCGGTCGATCCTGTGATCGAGATCGCGATCACCCCGAACCGCCCCGATGCGCTGGGTGTGCGCGGCGTCGCCCGCGATCTGGCCGCGCGGGGCCTCGGCAAGCTCAAGCCGCTGGAGATCCCGGCGGTGGAAGGGGCGTTCGATGCGCCCGTTTCCGTCACCATCGACCCCGCGCTGAAGGAAAAGGGCTGCCCGCTCTTCGCCGGTCGCGTGATCCGTGGCGTGAAGAACGGGCCGAGCCCCGAGTGGCTGCAAAAGCGGCTCAAGGCGATCGGTCTGCGCCCGATCTCGACGCTGGTCGATATCACCAACTATTTCACCTATGACCTGAACCGGCCGCTCCATGTCTTCGACATGAAGAAAGTGGCGGGCAATCTGGTGATCAAGCCGGCCGAGGGTGGCGAGGAGTTCCTCGCGCTCGACGAGAAGACCTACACGATGCGCCCGGGCGACATGGTGATCTGCGATGACAATGGCGTCGAAAGCCTCGCCGGGATCATGGGTGGCGAGGCCTCCGGCGCGGATGAGGACACGGTCGATGTGTTCCTTGAGAGCGCCTATTGGGACCCGATCACCATCGCGGCAACCGGCCGTGCGCTGAAAATCAACTCGGATGCGCGCTACCGGTTCGAGCGCGGCGTCGATCCGGCCTTCACCCTGCCGGGGCTCGATCTGGCGGCGCAGATGGTCGTCGATCTCTGCGGCGGCGAGGTGTCGAATGTCGTGATGGACGGCGCTGTGCCCGATGTCAGCCGCGCCTATCGGCTGGACCCGGCCCGCGTGATTTCGCTCGTCGGGATGGATATCCCCGAGGCCACGCAGCGCGAGACGCTGGAAGCCCTGGGTTTCACGCTGAACGGCGACATGGCGGTGCCGCCCAGCTGGCGCCCCGACGTTCTGGGGGAGGCCGATCTGGTCGAGGAAGTGGCGCGCATCGCCTCGCTGACGAAGCTGGAGGGCAAGCCGCTCGCGCGCGAGACCACCGGCGTTCCCGGCGCGATACTGACCCCGATGCAGCAGCGCGAGCGCATGGCGCGGCGCACCACGGCGGCGCTGGGTTACAACGAATGCGTGACCTACAGCTTCATCGACGAGGCCTCGGCCAAGCTCTTTGGCGGCGGCGCGGATGCGACGAAGCTGGAAAACCCGATCAGCTCGGAAATGACCCATATGCGCCCCGACCTGCTGCCGGGTCTGCTGCAGGCAGCAAGCCGCAATCAGGCGCGCGGTTTTGCCGATCTGGCGCTCTTCGAGGTCGGCCCCGCCTTCGCGGGCGGCGAACCGGGTGAACAGGTCTTGCAGGCAACCGGGCTTCTGGTCGGTCAGTCCGCGCCGCGCGATCCCTTCGGCTCGCGCCGCCCGGTGGACCTCTACGATGCGAAGGCCGATGCCGAGGCCGTGCTGGCGGCGATCGGGGCGCCGGCGCGTGCGCAGATCAACCGCAAGCTCGATGCGTGGTGGCACCCCGGCCGCGCGGGCAACATGGCGCTTGGCCCGAATGTGCTGGCCACGTTCGGCGAGGTCCACCCCAAGGTGCTGCGCGAGATGGGCGTGAAGGGTCCGGCGGTCGCCTTCACGATCCGGCTGGAAAACATCCCCTTCCCGAAGAAGAAGGGCGCGACCCGTCCGGCGCTGGAAATCTCGGATCTTCAGGCGGTCGAACGCGATTTCGCTTTCGTGGTGGATGCCAATGTCGAGGCGCTGACGGCGGTGAACGCGGCGATGGGCGCGGACAAGAAGCTGATCGAGAGCGTCAATGTCTTCGACCAGTTCACCGGCCCGAAAGCCGAGGAGCAGATGGGCGCGGGCAAGAAGTCGATCGCGCTGACGGTGCGGATGCAGCCCGCCGACAAGACGCTCACCGATGCCGAGATCGAGGCGGTGAGCAAGAAGATCGTCGAGAAGGTGAGCAAGGCCACAGGCGGTACTTTGCGCGGCTAAGGCTTCTCGCTGAGAGAATTTGGGGCGTCCGGTTCGCAAGGACCGGGCGTTTTCTTTTGCGCGCAACCGAGGACAGCGCCCGAGCGCCGGGTGGGTGCGCTGCCCTCCGAGGTCGTCGCTTTATCCCAGCCACATCCGAGCCACCTCTATCCGCGCGCTGGCGTCCCCCAAGCGACCGTCCGAGGGGCGGTCGGGCGCTGCCCGTGCCGCTGACGCGCCTGATCCGGGCAAGGGGCACCCTCCCAAGGCTCGGGCGCGCCCCTTTCCATTCCGACCCCGCGTCACGCTTCCCAAACCTCGCAAACCCGCTAGGCTTCGCGCGAACAGGGGAAGGAGGGGCCCTTGCGGTTCGACTATCTCATTCTGGGCGGCGGCTCGGCGGGCTCGGTTCTGGCCGCGCGGCTGTCGGAAGATCCATCCGTCACCGTCTGCCTGATCGAGGCCGGGCGCGAAGCGCGGGATATCTTCGTGCGCGCGCCTGCGCTGGTGGCCGCGATGGTCGCGGGGCGGCCGCCGATCCATAACTGGGCCTATCACACCACACCGCAGCCGGGGCTGAACGGGCGGCGCGGGTTCCAGCCGCGCGGGCGCGGGCTGGGCGGGTCGTCGGCGATCAACGCGATGCTCTATGTGCGCGGCCAGCCCGAGGATTACGACGGATGGGCCGAGGCGGGGGGCGAGGGCTGGGATTGGGACAGCGTGCGCCCATGGTTCCTCGCCTCCGAGCGCAATATGCGTGGCGGCTCGGATTGGCACGGGGCAGAGGGCCCGTTGCAGGTCGGCGATCAGCGCCGTCCGCGTGCGATCAGCCGCGCCTTCGTCGAGGCCTGCGCGGCGGTGCAATGCCCGCCGAACGCGGATTTCAACGCAGGCGAACAGGAAGGCGCGGGGCTCTATCAGGTCACCCAATTCTGGGATGGTCCGCGCAAGGGCGAGCGCTGCTCGGCCGCCGCCGCCTATCTGCATCCGGTCATGGGGCGCGCGAACTTGACCGTTCTGACCCGCGCGCGGGCCGAGAAGATCGAGATCACGGAGGGCCGCGCGACCGGCGCGGTGATCGTGCAGGGGCGCAAGCGGATGCGGATCGAGGCCGCGCGCGAGGTGATCCTCTCGGCGGGCGCGTTCGGCTCGCCGCAATTGCTGATGCTCTCGGGCATCGGCCCGGCCGATCACCTGCGCGAGCACGGGATCGAACCGCGCCTTGAACTGCCCGGGGTCGGTGCGAACCTGCACGACCATCTCGACTATATTCTCAGCTATACCTCCCCCCGGCGCGATGTCGTAGGACTGAACCCGCGCGGGCTCATGCGGCTTGCACGCGCGGCGGGGGGATGGCGCAAACATGGCGAGGGGCTCTTTGCTTCTCCGATGGCCGAGGGCGGGGCATTCCTGCGGTCGGATCCAAGCCTCACCCGGCCCGATCTGCAGATCCATTTCGTCGTGGGCATCGTCGATCAGCATATGCGCAAGCCGCATCTGGCCGATGGGTGGTCCGCGCATATCTGCCCGCTGCGGCCCCATTCGCGCGGCACGCTGCGGCTGGCCTCGCCCGATCCACGAGCAGCGCCGCTGATCGACCCGGGCTTCCTCTCCGACCCGCGCGACGCGGCGCTGATGCTGAAGGCCGCGCGGCTCTTGGAGCGGATCACCGAGGCCGAACCGCTCAAGCCATGGCGCGGGCGCAGGCTCTATCCCCATGACGGGACGGACGACGCCCTGATGGCCGATATCCGGGCGCGGGCGGATACGATTTATCACCCGGTCGGAACCTGCGCGATGGGGCAGGGCGATCTGGCGGTGGTCGATCCCGAACTGAGGGTGCGCGGGATCGAGGGCCTGCGCGTCGTCGATGCCTCGGTGATGCCGCAGCTTGTGTCCGGCAATACCAACGCGCCGACGATCATGATCGCCGAGCGCGCGGCGGAGTTCATTCGACGCGATCGGTCGGGTGATTGACGCCGTCGCTCCACGGCACCGGATCGAGATCGCGCGGGTTCACCCCCTCCAGACAGGCCGCATTCACCCCGTACTGGTTCGGGTTCGAGCGGCGCTGGTGATGGGTGTAGATGCCGCAAGTTTTGCAGAAATAGTGCTTCGCGGTCATCGTGCCGAACTGGTAGAGGCTCAGGTTCTCCTCGCCCTTCACGATGCGGATGCCGGTCAGCGGGGCCGAGACCGCCACCGCCCCGCGCCGCCGACAGAAGGAACAGTCGCAGCGCCGCTTCGTGTTCAGCCCGTCCGAAAGCGTCACCTCCATCTCGACGGCGCCGCAATGGCAGGTCAGGCGATGGGGCGTCTGGATCTCGGGCAACATCAGCGTCTCCTCGGGACTTGGGGAATGTTGGTGGTGGCAAGCCGCGCCTCGGGGAAGGGCGGGTGGCCATGGGTCAGGCGCCAGAAGAGCGGCCCCCCAAGGCGATGCCAGAGCGGCACGATCAGGATCAGCCCGGCCACGAAGCCCCCGATATGAGCCATATGCGCAACCCCCGCCCCGGTGCCGGTCGAGATCTCGTTGAGGATCTGCATCGCGAACCACAGCCCCAGAACCAGCCAGGCGGGCACGGGCCAGATCTTGAAGAAGACGATGAAGAAGAACAGCACGTCGATCCTCGCCCTGGGATAGAGCAGCAGATAGCCCCCCATCACCCCCGCGATCGCCCCCGAGGCGCCGACCATCGGTACCATCGCGTCGGGCTCGCTCGCGACCTGCGCCAGCGCCGCCGCCAGGCCGCAGGCAAAATAGAAGGCGAGGAAGAACCACGGACCGAGGCGGTCTTCGAGATTGTCTCCAAAAACCCATAAAAACAGCATGTTGCCCGCGAGATGCAGGATGCCGCCATGCAGGAACATGTGGGTGATGAGCCCGTGCCAGGCGAGGCCCTGAGTGATCGCTGCGGGCCACAGCGCATTCTCCATGAAGAAGTTGCGCATGTCGAAGCCCCAGGGCGCGATCATCACGTAGACGATGCAGTTGACCGCGATCAGGATCCAAGTGACCCAGGGCGTGTTGTAGGAAGGATTGTGATCGCGAAACGGGAACATGGCGCGAGTGGGCCATGCCCGCGCGCGCCGGTCAAGCGCCCTATTGCGTCGCCACGACGACGCTTTTCCCGTCCGAGACCAGCTCGAGCCGGTCAGCCGCGATTTTCACCGCATCCACGCGGGCGATGTTCGAGCGAAAATCTTCTTCGACCTGCATCATCGCCTCGGGGCACATCATCCGGGTCCCCGCAAGCTCGCCGATGCGAACGCGCCCCTCATGCTCCGATATGCGCCCGTTGTACCGGTTGCAGCCCGAGGCGCCCGCGATCAACCCTTTCTCGGGATGGGTCAGCGTCACCTCGACCCCGGCGGGGACCGGCTTGCCGCCGATCTCGACCACTTCCCAGATCACATTGGGTGCCACCGCCTCGAGCGGATCGCGCGGCTCTTCCTTGCAGCCTGCCAGCAGCCCCGCGCCCAGAACGGCTCCGATCAAGATCGCACGCATTGTCTGTCCCCGTATTTCTTTCCCCGGCAAAAGCCCGGAGCGGGCCGGTCCGGCCCTCGCCAGGACAATTCACGGCCCCGGTTTGCGTCCCCCTTACCCCGTCGATGCGCCCGCGACCATTCACGCCCACGTGAGGGGCGGTGAATTGTTGCGACATCGCCCCGCATCCTCCTTGGCCTGCCCGGCGGTTATCTCTATGATCGCGAGCCGCGACAGGAGGAGTCCCATGATCAACGAACTCGGGCATTTTGCCCTGATTCTCGCTTTTGCCGTTGCCATCGTGCAGGCGGTTGTGCCGCTGGTGGGTGCGCATAAAGGCTGGCGCGGCTGGATGGCCGTGGGCGAACCGGCCGCCATCGCGCAGTTCCTGCTCATCGCGGTGAGCTTTGCCGCGATCACCTATGCTTTCGTGGTCTCGGATTTCTCGGTGAAGCTGGTCTGGGCAAACTCGCATACCGACAAGCCGATGCTCTACAAGGTCACCGGCGTCTGGGGCAACCACGAGGGCTCGATGCTCCTGTGGGTGCTGATCCTCGCGCTCTTCGGCGCAGCTGCCGCGTGGTTCGGGGGCGCCCTACCGCCGCGCCTGCGCGCCCGCGTGCTGTCGGTTCAGGCCTGGATCGGCGTCGCCTTCCTCGGTTTCATCATCTTCACCTCCAACCCGTTCCTGCGTCTCGCCGAGCCGCCGTTCAACGGCGAGGGGATGAACCCGCTCTTGCAAGACCCCGGTCTCGCCTTCCACCCGCCCTTCCTCTATCTGGGCTATGTGGGCCTCTCGATGGCCTTCTCCTTCGCGGTGGCCGCGCTGATCGAAGGCCGCGTGGACGCCGCCTGGGCGCGCTGGGTGCGCCCGTGGACGCTGGCCGCGTGGATCTTCCTGACCATCGGCATCGCGCTCGGCTCCTGGTGGGCCTATTACGAGCTTGGCTGGGGTGGCTTCTGGTTCTGGGACCCGGTCGAGAACGCGTCGTTCATGCCGTGGCTTCTGGCGGCGGCGCTGCTGCACTCGGCCATCGTGGTCGAGAAGCGCGAGGCGCTGAAGTCGTGGACCATCCTGCTCGCGATCATGGCCTTCGGTTTCTCGCTGATCGGCACCTTCATCGTGCGTTCGGGCGTGATCACCTCGGTGCACTCCTTCGCCTCCGATCCGCAGCGCGGCATCTTCATTCTCGCCATTCTCGCGATCTTCGTGGGCGGGGCGCTGACGATGTATGCCTTCCGCGCCACCTCGATGCAGGCCAAGGGCGTGTTCTCGATGGTCTCGCGCGAGACTGCGCTGGTCATCAACAACATCCTTCTGGCCGTCGCGGCGCTGGTGGTTTTCGTCGGCACCGTCTGGCCGCTGGTCGCGGAGATGTTCTTCGGCCGCAAGCTCTCGGTCGGGGCGCCCTTCTTCGATCAGGCCTTCACGCCGTTCATGGTGATCCTCGCGCTGATCCTGCCGGTCGGCGCGATGATGCCGTGGAAGCGCGCGCGCCTTGGCCGCGTGGCGAAGCCCCTGATCCCGGCTTTCGTGTTGGCACTCGCGATCGGCGGGCTCGCATGGTCGGTCGAGAGCGGCAATTCGATGCTCGCTCTGATCGCCGTCTTCCTTGGCTCGTGGCTCGTCTTCGGCGCCGCGACCGAACTGTGGCAGCGGGCGGCTCGCAATTTCGGCCGCCTCAAGCGCCTGCCGCGCGCCGATTGGGGCAAGGCCACCGCCCATGCGGGGCTCGGCATCACCTTCATCGGGATCGGCCTTCTGACCGCCGGCCAGATCGAGGATATCCGCGTCGCCAAGCTCAACGAGCCCTTCACCGTGGACGGCTACCAGATCACCCTGACCAAGGTCGAAGAGGTGAAGGGGCCGAACTACATGTCTTCGACCGGCACGATGACGGTCGAGAAGGACGGCAAGCTGATCGGCACGATGCATCCCGAGAAACGCGTCTACCCGGTGCAGCGCATGCCCACGACCGAAGCCGCGATCCACACCACGCCGCTGGGTGACATCTACCTCGTGATCGGCGATCCGCAGCAGGATGGTGGCTACGCGGTGCGCACCTATATCAAGCCCTTCGCGGACTGGATCTGGGCGGGCGCGATCATCATGTCGCTCGGGGGCTTGCTGAGCCTTTCGGATCGTCGCTACCGGGTGGCGGCGGGTGCCCGCAAATCGCGCGCGGTCCCGGCTCAGGCGACGCCAGCGGAATAAGAGATGCTTATGAAACTCCTCCGTGTATTCGCGCTGCTTATCGCGGCGAGCCTCTCGGCCGGGCCGGTCCTCGCGGTCCAGCCCGACGAGATCCTGAAAGACCCGGCACTCGAAGCCCGTGCCCGCGAGATTTCCAGAGTCCTGCGCTGCCCGGTCTGCCAGGGCGAGAATATCGACGACTCGAACGCCGCCGTGTCGCGCGACCTGCGGCTTCTGGTGCGCGAGCGGCTCATTGCGGGCGATACCGACAGCCAGGTGATCGACTATGTCACCGACCGCTACGGTGAATATGTGCTCTTCGAGCCCGAGAAGAGCGGGGCGAACCTGCTGCTGTGGTATCTTGGGCCCGGCGCACTGATCCTCGCGCTGATCGGTGGGTTCTTCTATGTGCGCTCGCGCCGCAACGCCTCGGAAGGCCCGGCCGCGCCCGCGCTCTCGGAAGACGAACAGAAGCGCCTGAACGAGCTGATGGGAGAGTGAGGGGCGCTGCCCCTCTTTGCTGCGCAAATTCACCCCGGGATATTTGAGCCAATTCGAAGGCGGAATTGCTTTCGAGTTGGTAAAAATATTCCCACCGGAGGCATCCGACCCCGTCCTCGGCACCACGAGTCGGCATTGTGACGCACCGTTCCGCTTTTCGATTTTCCGTGCTTCGCTATCGTGGCGGCGAAGCGAGGTTAGGGAGGCGCGCGATGTTTCAGGCAATTGAGTATTCCTGCGAGGGCGGGGTTGCGGTGATCACACTCAACCGGCCCGATGTGATGAACGCGCTCAACACGCAGATGCGCGCGGAGATCCTCGAGGCGATGAAGCAGGCCGAGACGGAGGCGCGGGTGATCGTGCTGACCGGTGCGGGCCGGGCTTTCTGTTCGGGGCAGGATCTGGGCGACGGGGTGGCGGCGGCCGGGCTCGATCTGGAGCGGGTGCTGCGCGACGAATACGAGCCGATGCTCAAGGCGATCTACGACAGCCCCCTGCCGGTGATCTCGGCGGTGAACGGGCCTGCGGCGGGGGCGGGGGCGAACCTTGCGCTGGCGGCGGATGTGGTGATCGCCTCGGAAGCCGCGAGTTTCATTCAGGCTTTCACGCGGATCGGTCTGATGCCGGATGCGGGCGGGACCTATTGGCTGCCGCGTCAGGTGGGCTTTGCTCGTGCGATGGGACTGGCGCTGTTCGCCGACAAGGTCTCGGCTCGGCAGGCGGCGGACTGGGGCATGATCTGGGAGGCCGTGGCGGAGGTCGATTTCGATCACCACTGGCGCGCACGGGCCGCCCATCTGGCGAATGGCCCGACGGCGGCCTACCGGGCGGTGAAACGCTCGCTGCGCGAGGGCTATGCGAATGACCTCTCGCAGCAGCTGGAGTTGGAGGCCGAGTTGCAGGGCGGCCTTGGAGAGAGCCACGATTTCCGCGAGGGCGTCCTGGCCTTCCTCGAAAAGCGCGCCCCGAAATTCGAGGGCCGCTGAGCGCGCCGCGATCTTGCCAAGCCCGCCCGCCCGCGCTAGCCAGAGCGCGCTGCGGGCGTGGCGAAATGGTAGACGCACGGGACTTAAAATCCCTTGGGCTTAGCCCGTGCCGGTTCGAGTCCGGCCGCCCGTAGCGGATTTTCCAAAATGTGAGCCGTCGTGATCTCTCGCCTATGCGGGCACGAGGGGCGGCGGGCCAATCGAGGCTTGTCTGGCGCGCCTGTGCCCCCTAAACCCGGGGGCAAGCAAGGGGGGATTCATGGCTCGCAGACCGACCGGCCCGGCCGACGACCGGCCCAAGACGAAGAAAATCGGTGCGCTCAGGGGGCTTGGGCCCTTCATCGCGCCGTATCGGGGGCTCGCCTTCGGGGCGCTCCTGGCGCTGATCGCCACCGCTTCGATCTCGCTGATCCTACCGCTGGCGGTGCGCCGTGTGGTCGACGGGTTCCAGCAAGGTGCGGCGCTGCTCGATCAGTATTTCTTCGCCGCTCTGGTGATCGCGGGTCTGCTCGCGCTGGGGACGGGGCTGCGCTACTATCTTGTCACGCGTTTCGGCGAGCGGGTTGTCGCGGACATCCGCAAGGCGGTGTTCGATCGGGTGATCTCGATGAGCCCGGCGTTTTTCGAACGCATCCTGACCGGCGAGATCATCTCTCGGATCACCACCGACACGACGCTGATCCTTTCGGTGATCGGCTCGTCGGTTTCGGTCGCGCTGCGCAACGTGCTGATCTTGATCGGCGGTCTGGTGATGCTGCTCTTCACCTCGGCCAAGTTGACGGGTCTGGTGTTGCTGGTCGTGCCGGTGGTCGTGGTGCCGATCGTGGTGCTGGGGCGGCGGTTGCGCGTCTTGGGACGCGAGAACCAGGACTGGATCGCGAATTCGTCGGGCTCGGCTTCGGAGGCGCTTCTGGCGGCGCAGACCGTGCAGGCTTTCACCCATGAGGCGCTTACGCGCGAGCAGTTCTCGGGCGTGACCGAGAAGGCTTATCTCTCGGCCAAGAAGCGGATCGGGACGCGCGCGGTGATGACCGTGATCGTGATCTTCCTCGTCTTCGCGGGCGTGGTGGGCGTGCTCTGGATCGGCGCGCGCGACGTGCGCGGTGGCCTGATGAGCGTGGGCGAACTGGTGCAGTTCGTGATCTACGCGGTGATGGTGGCGGGCTCGGTGGGCGCGCTGTCGGAAATCTGGTCGGAGCTGCAGCGCGCGGCGGGCGCGACCGAGCGTCTGGTGGAGCTTTTGCAGAGCGAAGACCAGGTGAAGGACCCCGAGCATCCCGTGCCGCTGCCGATGCCCGCAAAGGGCGCGATCAGCTTCGAGGATGTGAGCTTCCATTACCCGTCGCGGCCTCAGGCCTCTGCGCTCGATCATGTCGATCTCGAGATCGCTCCGGGCGAGACCGTGGCGCTGGTCGGGCCCTCTGGCGCAGGCAAGACCACGGTGATTCAGCTGATCCAGCGGTTCTGGGATCCGGAAACCGGCAAGGTTACCATCGACGGCTATGACCTGCGCGACATGGCGCGGCATGATTTCCGTCAGGCGATTGCACTGGTGCCGCAGGATCCGGTCGTCTTCGCGGCCTCGGCGCGTGAGAATATCCGCTTTGGCCGTCCCGATGCGTCCGATCGCGAGGTCGAGGAGGCGGCGCGCGCGGCCCATGCCTATGACTTCCTCGAAGCGCTGCCCGATGGGTTCGACACCTATGTGGGTGAGCGCGGTGTGATGCTTTCGGGCGGGCAGAAACAGCGCATCGCGATTGCACGGGCCATTCTGCGCGACGCGCCGATCCTGCTGCTGGATGAGGCGACCTCGGCGCTCGATGCGGCGTCCGAACGCGAAGTTCAGGCGGCGGTGGATCAACTGGCCAAGACGCGCACCACGGTGATCGTGGCGCACCGTCTGGCCACCGTGAAGAAGGCCGACCGGATCGTGGTCTTCGACGAGGGTCGGATCGTGGCGCAGGGCACGCATGACAGCCTCGTGGCCGAGGGCGGCCTTTATGCCGAGCTGGCGAAGCTGCAATTCACCGACGGGGTGTAAGACGCAGCAGTCGCGTGGCGCGGGGCAATGAGCCCTGTGGCCGCGTGCGCCCCGCAGGCCCTTTCCTCATGTGGAATTCCTCAGCCGTTTTCCCCCTGTCCTCCATCGCCTGCTTGCGCCATCCTGTCGGCAGGTCCGGGGATGGTCCGGCATATCCAAGAGGAGAGTGACATGGGTCTTTGGAGTTTCATGAAGGGTGCGGGCAAGTCGCTGTTCGGCGGTGAGGCCCATGCGGGCGAAGCGCCGAAGGAAGAGGCGCTCAAGGCGGAGCTGAAAGAGCTCGGACTTGACGATAGCGGCGTCGATCTCGCGGTCGAGGGCGACAAGGTGATCGTCAAGGGCAAGGCGGTCGACGCCGAGACCAAGGAAAAGATCATCCTCGCGGTGGGCAATGTCGATGGCGTGGCCAGCGTCGAGACCGAGGACGATGCCGACACGTCCGACGCGACCTTCCACACCGTCGAGAAGGGCGACACGCTTTGGGCGATCGCCGAGAAGACGCTGGGCAACGGTTCGAAATATCAGGCGATCTTCGAAGCCAACAAGCCGATGCTCAAACATCCCGACAAGATCTATCCCGGTCAGGTGCTGCGCATCCCCAAAGCGTGAGCCGGGCAGGGCAAATCATGCAGGAGGGCGCCTTTCGGGGCGCCCTTTCTCTTGACGCGATAGTCTTGTTTCCCCACGTCAAAATTTCCATGACGTGACGTTTCGCAAGGGCACGCCCCTTGCCGCCCGTGGCGTTTTTGCCGCATCCTGCTTTACGGGCCGTACACGGAGGAGCGGGCGACCCTCGGGAGGATGAGAATGCAGAGATTTGCGACAGTAGCCGACCGTGATGCGGTCGAGGCCGAGAAACCCTGGGAGGCGCGCAACCGCCCCGCCACGATCTACGGTTTCCTGAGCGAGGCAAAGGCGGCCCATGCCAATCGCCCCGCATTGTCGTTCCAGATCCTGTCTGGTCCCCAGGACAAGGCTGAAACGCTGAACTGGACGCAGCTTCATGCCAAGGTCACGCAGGCCGCGAACCTTCTCCATCACCTCGGCGTCGGCCCGACCGATACGGTGGCCTATCTGCTCCCCAATTCGCTCGAGACGGCGATCACGCTGCTTGCGGGGGCAACCGCCGGGATCGTGAACCCGATCAACCCGCTGCTCGACGCCGAGCAGATCGCGGGCATCCTGCGTGAGACCAAGGCGAAGGTGCTGGTCACGCTCAAGGCCTTCCCCAAGACCGATGTCGCGCAGAAGGCGGCCGAGGCCGTCCGCCTCGCCCCCAATGTCGAGGCTGTGCTTGAGGTCGATCTGAACCGTTATCTCACCCCACCAAAGAGCTGGATCGTGCCGTTCGTGCGACCCAAGGTCGAGACGAAGCACCATGCCAAGGTGATGAATTTCAACACCGAGGCGGCGAAACTCCCGGGCGACCGGCTGATGTTCGAGGATGTGCAGGAAGACCGTGTTGCGGCCTATTTCCATACCGGCGGAACCACCGGCATGCCGAAGGTCGCGCAGCACAAGTATTCCGGCATGATCTACAATGGCTGGCTTGGCGGGCGGTTGCTGTTCGATGAGACCGACGTGATGATCTGCCCGCTGCCGTTGTTCCACGTCTTCGCCGCCTATCCGATCCTGATGTCGGCGATCGCGAGCGGGGCGCATGTCGTCTTCCCGACCCCTGCGGGGTATCGCGGCGACGGGGTGTTCGACAATTTCTGGAAGCTGGTCGAGCGCTGGCAGGTCACTTTCCTGATCTCGGTGCCGACCGCGATCTCGGCGCTGATGCAACGCCCGGTCGATGCCGATATCTCGTCGCTGCGCACCGCGATCTCGGGCTCGGCGCCGCTGCCGATCGAGCTTTACAACCGCTTCAAGGCGGCCACGGGCGTCGAGATCTGCGAGGGCTATGGCCTGACCGAAGCGACCTGCCTGGTGTCGGTGAACCCGGTCGATGGCGAGAAGAAAGTGGGCTCTGTCGGCATCCCGCTGCCTTACACCCATGTCCGTATCCTCAAGAAGCGCAATGGCAGCTTCGACGAATGCGCGCGCGACGAGGTGGGCGAGATCTGCGTTGCCAATCCCGGTGTGTTCGAAGGCTCGACCTATACGGAAGCCGACAAGAACCACGACCTCTTCGCCGAGAACCGCTTCCTGCGCACCGGCGATCTGGGGCGCATCGACCCGGATGGCTATCTCTGGATCACCGGTCGCGCGAAGGATCTGATCATCCGCGGCGGGCACAATCTCGACCCGGCCGAGATCGAGGACGCGCTGTTGTCGCATCCGGCGGTCGCTTTTGCCGGGGCGATCGGCCAGCCCGACAGTTTCGCTGGCGAACTGCCCTGCGCTTATGTGGAGCTTGTGGCCGGGGCATCGGTCACGACCGAGGAATTGCTCGAACACGCCAAGAAGAACATCCACGAGCGTGCCGCCGTTCCGAAGCATCTCGAGATCATGGACGAGCTGCCGAAAACGGCCGTCGGCAAGATTTTCAAGCCCGACCTGCGCAAGATGGCGATCATGCGGGTTCTCAACGCCGAGCTGGAGCTGGCCGGGATCGCGGCGCATGTGATCTCGGTCACCGAGGACAAGAAACGCGGCCTCGTGGCCCATCTCGCGACAAAGGGCGCGTGTGACGAGGATGCGTTGATGCACAAGCTGGGCGAATTCACCGTCCCGTGGGACTGGGCGCGCTGACCTCTGCGTTTCCTGAAGCTGACCAATCAAGCGCCGCCTTCTGGGCGGCGTTTTGATTTGGGAAACATTGTGGCACCGGCTCGCCCCCGCGCCGCCATATTGTCCCGCTGCAGTCCAAATCTCTCCCGATTCGTAGCGTTAACTCTCCCTCAATCAGATCCCGCAGCCGGCAAGGAAACGGGGCGATTCGATCAGAGGCAGAGCAGAAGGCACTGGGACGATGGCATTGGGGCGTCTTTGGAAAGCGATGATCGCCCTTGCTACGGCAAGTGTGCTGTCTGCTGGGGCGGCCCAGGCGCTGAGCGTCGATCTGATCACCAACGGCACCTTCGAGAGCGGTTCGCTGTCGGGCTGGTCCACCACCGGCAATGCCGCAGGAGAGACCTTCGTCGTCAATGATGGCACGCCGGTCAACAATTCTCGGGGCTTGCCGTTCCAGCTGCCGTCCGGGCTTGCAAGCAAACTCGGCACGATCGGGAAGTCCCCGGAGGCGCGGGGCGGCAGGATCGAACCGATTTCCGGCCTCTATGATACGATTTTCAGACCGGTCTATTCGGGCGTCGCGACGCTGACCCAATACTTTACCGTGCCCGACGAGGTGATCTCCGCAACCTTCGATTTCACCGCGCGGGTGGGGCTCTTTGGTCTCTATTCGGATCCCAATCATCAATTCCGCGTTTCCGTGGTCGATCAGCTCGGCGATGTGATTCAGGAAGTCTACGCGACCGCGACGGGCGGGATACAGCTGGGCAACGGCACTGCGACCACGCTCACCTTCGATCTGACGACGCTGTTGCAGGCCAATCAGGGGCAGACCCTGGGCGTGCAGTTCGCGCTCGAGGCGCAGACCTGGCAGATGAATGTCTCGCTCGACGATATCGCGATGATGGTCGAGACGCCCGCCACCGTGCCGCTGCCCGCGAGCGCGTGGATGATGCTGGCGGGGCTTGGATTGTTCGGTGCGCTCGGCTGGAAACAGCGCCGCAGGGCCGGAGAGGGCGGTGCGCCGAGCTGATCCTCGCACGCCAGATTTAGCGACCCGACAAACGAAAGCGACGCGCAGCCTCAAGGCTTGCGCGTCGTCTTCGTTTCATCTTTCGAGGAAGATTGGTGGACCTGACGGGGGAGGAATCGAACCGCCTCTTCCAAGCTCTCGAAGATTGGGAACGCCATCTCGCACAACTTGACCTAGACGGTCTGGGGGTGCGCGATGAAGATTACCACACATAATTTCAATAGGTTAGCGCCACCTTCGACGGCAAAGAAGCCCAAAGAGAACAAGCCGACGCCGTTCTCGTTGCGCCTCACGTTCGAAGAACGCGCGCAACTCGAACAGGACGCGGCGGATATGTCCCTTGGGGCATACATCCGAGAACGGCTGTTCGGCGAAGATGCTGCACCGCGCAAAACGCGCAACAAGGCTCCCGTGAAGGACTACGAGGCTTTGGGTCGCGTTCTGGCTGCGCTCGGCTCGTCGCGCCTATCTTCCAACCTCAACCAACTCGCCAAAGCCGTAAATACGGGCTCGCTGCCCGTCACGCCCGAAACCGAGGCGGAACTGCGCGAAGCCTGCGCGGCGGTGCTGGTGATGCGCGAAGAGCTTCTTATGGCGCTCGGTCGCGGTATTTATCGTGACGAGCCTGGGTGCGAGCCATGATCCTCAAGGCCAAAGAACGCGGCGGCGGCGCGCAACTTGCCCGCTATCTGCTCTCGGTGCGCGAGAACGATCACGTCGAACTGCATGAGGTTCGCGGCTTTGTCAGCGATGACCTGCTAGATGCGTTTCGGGAACTCGATGCCATTGCGGCTGGAACGCGCTGCAAGAACTACATGTTCTCGGCGAGTCTGAACCCGCCTGGCGGTGCCGATCCCACCGTCGAGGATTTCGAAAAGGCCGCCGATGCGGTCGAGCACAAGCTCGGCCTCGAAAATCAGCCCCGCGCGATTGTCTTCCACGAGAAGGACGGGCGGCGACATGCGCATGTCGTCTGGTCGCGGATCGATGCCGAGCGGATGCGGGCGATCAATATCTCGCACTACAAGCTGCGCCTGCGCGACGTGTCGCGTGAACTGTTCCGCGAACATGGCTGGGAAATGCCGAAAGGCTTGCTCGATTGGCGCGAGCGCGATCCGCTCCGCTACACGTTGCAAGAATGGCAGCAAGCGCGACGTGTCGGCCTCAACCCCAAACAGATCAAAACGCTCTTCAAGGAATGCTGGGAGCATTCGGATTCTGCCTCTGCCTTCGCCCAAGCCCTCAAAGAACGCGGCTTTACACTGGCGCGCGGTGATCGGCGCGGCTTCGTCGCTGTCGATTATCGCGGCGAAGTCTATGCCGTAGCGCGTCAGGCAGGCGTGAAAACGAAGGATGTCGCGGAACGCCTTGGCGATCCCGAGAACGTGCCTTCGGTCGATGAGGCGCAGAAGGCAATTGCTGCGCGGATGTCAGAACGCCTCAAGGGTTTCGTCCGACAGTCCGAACTCGAAGCTGCGCGCGGCCAGAAGGCGCTGGAATTCGGGCGCAGCGAAATGGCGGGCCGTCACCGTCAAGAACGGCAGATGCTCCACGAGGCGCTGGAAAAGCGATGGATCGCGGAAACCAACGCGCGCGCCGCTCGACTGCCGCGTGGGTTCTCGGGCGTTTGGAAACGGATCACGGGCGGTTACGCCAAGATAAGGGCGCAGAACGAACGCGAAGCGTGGACTGCCCTGCTGCGGGATCGGTCCGAACGTGACAAGCTGGTTGCCAGTCAACTCGACGAGCGCCGCGATCTGCAACGGCACATCCGAGAACAGCGCGAGCGGCAGGAAACCGATCTCCTCCTGCTGCGCGAGGACATCGCCCGCTACCAGGAAATGAACTTGCCCGAACGCTCTGGCCAGCAACGCGAGAAGGATCGCGAGGGGCGCAAGCGCGGGCGCGATAGAGGGCCGGATTTCGGTTTCGAACGATGATAGATAAGGAGAAGAACATGGAACAATTCGACACTATCGCCTACGTGCCGCGCCGCATCTTTGACCTCTACGAGGCGAACTGAACCGCGCCGGGTTTGCCGGAGGCTGATTTGGGTTAGTTACGCGGCCATGTCTTCAGTTTCCAGAGCGGCGTAGAAGTTTGCCTCTGCTTCCGCCGGCGGGATGTTCCCGATCG
>NZ_MPZW01000009.1:0-103986 GCF_002020275.1 Thioclava sp. L04-15
TGGCGCGGTTGACGGGGCTCGAACCCGCGACCCCCGGCGTGACAGGCCGGTACTCTAACCAACTGAGCTACAACCGCTCGCATCATCTTCCCGGATCGCCATCCGAGCGTGGGGAGCGTATTACGCGGGCCACCTGCCCCCGTCAAGCGGCACGAGACGAAAAAGTTCGACGTTTTTTCACCCGCCGTAGCGGCAAGGAAATCGCCGATGCTCGGGCGGAAAGGGTGCATGCCTCCGGCGGGGATATTTGGAGCAGTTGGAGGCGAAGGTTTCGCTTATTCGAACCGCATCAAATATCTCGGACGAGACCACAGGGCGGGGACGGCGCCCCCTGCCCAGACAACATTCGTCGCCCTCCGGCGACGAGGCAGCGCCCCTGCCCGCTCGGGTTCAGCGCTCCGGTGCGGGAATGAACTCGGAATCATCGGCGGGCGGCAGGCGGAAGCGCCCATGTGCCCAATCGCCCGCACGCCAGGCCTCTTTCGCGGCCTCGATCCGGTCGCGCGAGGAAGCGACGAAATTCCACCAGATATAGCGCGGGCCGCCCATCGTGGCGCCTCCCAGCACCATCAGGCGCGCGCCCTGCTCACCTGCCTTGAGCGAAATCCGGTCTCCGGGGCGAAACACCAGCATCTGCCCCGCCTCATAGGTTTCGCCCGCAACGGAAACCGCGCCTTGCAATACATAGACGCCGCGATCCTCGTGGTTGTCGGGAAGCGGCAGTTGCGCACCGGGTTCGAGCCGGGCATCGGCGTAAAACATCTCGGAGGGCAGATCGAGCGGCGCGCGCGCACCCCAGGCGTCGCCCAGAACGAGTCGTACCGATTTCCCCTCGGCTTCAAGGTCGGGCAGTGCCTCGGCCCCGACATGCTCGAAGCCAGCCGCGCCCTCTTCCAACTCCTCGGGCAGCGCCACCCAGGTCTGGATGCCCGAGAGCAGCTGGCCACTCTCGCGCACGGCACCGTCGGTGCGCTCGGAATGGGTAATTCCATAGCCCGCATTCATCCAGTTCACCGCACCGGGTGTGATCCACTGATCCGTGCCGAGAGAATCGCGGTGATGCAGCCGCCCTTGCAGAAGATAGGTGACGGTCGCGAGGCCGATATGCGGATGGGGCCGGATGTCGATGCCGCGTTGGCCAGAAAGAAACTCCACCGGGCCGATCTGGTCGAAAAAGATGAACGGACCGACCATCTGGCGTTTCGCCGAAGGCAAGGCACGGCGCACCTCGAACCCGCCAAGGTCGCGGGCCCGCGGGGCGATGACGGTTTCGATCGCGTCGACCGCGTCGCCGATCGGGATCTCTGGGTCGAGGGCGGGGTTCCAGCTCATGGGGCTCTCCTTCCGTTGAGATGAGGAGATAGCGCGGGGCGGCGGCGATCACAGCCCCAACCCGCGCGCAGAGTCCCTGCGAAAACTCACAGAGCTACGGATGCGTGACGCAAGAACCTGATAACAAAGACATTTCAGGGAGGTGGTGGGCGGTGAGGGACTCGAACCCCCGACATTCTCGGTGTAAACGAGACGCTCTACCAACTGAGCTAACCGCCCCCGGACCCTCCTCTAGCCGGGGCACGCCGCCCGATCAAGAGGCATTGCGTACATGTCTCGTCCTCATCCACCCGCATCAGCGAAACGAAAAACCCGGCCGCGGGGCCGGGTCTGTCGGAAATCTCGTTGGTTCGGGTCAGATGCGGCCCAGTTTCTTCAGGCGGTTCTCGCGCAGACGGGCAAAATCGTCGCCTGCGTGATAGCTCGACCGCGTCAGCGGCGTCGCGGAAACCATCAGGAAACCTTTGCCATAGGCGGCCTTCTCGTAATCCTTGAACTCTTCGGGCGTCACGAAACGTTCAACCGCGTGGTGCTTCGGCGTGGGCTGCAGATATTGGCCGATGGTCAGGAAATCGATATCGGCCGAGCGCATGTCGTCCATTACCTGGCGCACCTGCTCGCCGGTTTCGCCCAGGCCCACCATGATGCCGGATTTGGTGAACATCGCAGAATCGAGTTCTTTCACGCGCTGCAAAAGGCGCAGCGAGTGGAAGTAGCGCGCACCGGGGCGCACGCTCGGATAAAGGCCGGGCACGGTTTCGAGATTGTGGTTGAACACATCGGGACGCGCCTCGACGACCTTCTCCAGCGCTTCGGGCGCGCATTTCAGGAAGTCCGGGGTGAGGATCTCGATCGTGGTTTCGGGCGAGCGGTGGCGCACGGCGCGGATGGTCTGCGCGAAATGCTCCGCCCCGCCATCCTCGAGATCGTCGCGGTCCACCGAGGTGATCACCACATGGTTCAGCCCCAGCGTCTCGACCGCATGGGCGACGCGGCCGGGTTCGAACACGTCGAGCGCATCGGGACGGCCCGTCGCCACGTTGCAGAAGGAACAGCCGCGGGTACAGATCTCGCCCATGATCATCATGGTCGCGTGACCGTGGCTCCAGCATTCGCCCACATTGGGACAGCCCGCCTCTTCGCAGACTGTCACCAGCTTGTTCGTCTTGAGGATCTCACGGGTCTGCTTGTAGCCCTCCGAGACCGGCGCCTTGACGCGGATCCAGCTCGGTTTCTTGGGCTGAGCATTATCGGCGCGATGCGCCTTCTCGGGGTGGCGTTCACCGGGGATCTTGAGATCGCGCATGATTGACCTTTCGGAATGCGGTTGTCCGTCACATAGGCCGATTGCGCACGGGATGCAAATTTTCGCTCAGAACCGTTTGCGCGCCTGTGTGATCAGCCCCTCGCCCGCCGTCTTGAGAACCCGGACGAGCGGGTCGAACCATGCCTCGGGGTCGGAAGCCTCGCGCGCGCGCACGAGCCGTACCTGACGCGCCGGCTCATCGGCAAAGCGCAGAAGTGCGAGCGTCGGAAACGCGCGGCTCTCCTGCATCGCGGCGATCTCGGGCACCAGCGTCAGCCCCATCGCCTGCCCCGCCAGTGCGCAGAGCGTTGTCAGCGAGGAGGCCCCAAGATCGATCCTCTGCGCCGCCCGCGTGAGCCCACACAGCGCAAGCGCCTGATCGGCCAGGCAATGCCCTTCGTCGAGCAAAAGCAACTGATCGGGATTGATCGCCTGCGGCGCAAGTCCGCGGTTCATCGCAAGCTGATCGGGCGTGCCTGCAAGCAGGAAACGATCCTCGAAGAGCGGAGCTTCGAAAAACTCGGGCGCGGGCGTTGCGATGATCGCGGCATCGAGCGTGCCCTGACCGACCTCCTCTATCAGTTCCTCGGTCGTGGCCTCGCGCAGTCGTAAAACGCCTTGCGCGCGCAGACCCGGAAGGGCCGCGGGCAGAAGATAGGGCGCGATGGTCGGAATGACGCCAAGATTGACCTGACCGAGCCCGCGCCGCGCCTCGGCCTGCAAAGAACGCAGCTCGGCCGCGACCCGCTCGGCGGTCTCGAGCACCCGCCGCCCCGCCCGTGTCAGGCGCACATCGCGCGGACGGCGCTCGACCAGTGGCTGGCCGATCTGATCCTCGAGCTCGCGGATCTGAACCGAAAGCGCGGGCTGCGAGACGTGAACCATCTCCGCCGCACGCGAGAAGGAGCGCGCATGACCGAGCGCGCGCAGATAGGACAGTTGGCGCAAGGTGACATTCATAACGGCAGGTTATTCCGATCATAGAGTTTTACAATTTCCTTTTATGGCGCGGAAACGGCATTTTCCACTCAAACACCGCGGCGCAGAGCGCGACGGGATGACACACCCCGACGTCCGCCGCCGGGACGAAAGATCCGTTCACTCCCAGGAAACGCGCGAACGGAAAAAAGGCGCGAGGGGATTCCCTCGCGCCTTCCATTTTCCCCCGGGCGCGCCCAGAGCGTCCCGCCCTACCCGTTCAGCCGATCATCGGGCTCGCCCCGCCATAGGTGTCGTCATAGTGGCGCTTGAGCCTCTGAAGCGCGATGCGCAGAACGATCTTGCCAGACCGCGCCGACCAGCCGAGCCGTTTCTCGGCCGTCTCCAACCCTTCGAGAAAACAGCAGCAGCGCAGCGCCATATCACCCAGTCCGGGACCGAGATCACGCAGCGCCAACGCCACACGCTCGCGCGCGCTTTCCGAGCCGCCACCCTGCGTCAGATCAGGGCGATACTGGCCGCGCCCGCCGCCGCCGGTCATGAAGCGCTCCCAGTTCTGCGCCACGCGCGGACCCATCTGCGCCAACTCGAAATCCTCGCGCAGCCGCTCTCCCGCCGCGACGAGATCGGCGCAGAGAAACGGAGCCCCGTCCTTGTCGCGCCGCCGTGCGAGCACCGCCAGCGGGCTTTCGGCAAGATTGGCGCGGATACGACGCTGGCGCCCCTCGCTGTCCTCAAGATCCCGCTCCACGAATTCGCCATGCTGGGCGGCGAAAGGTTGGGGCTCATGCGCGCCACGGGCTGCGAGATCTTCCTCGAGGATACGCTTGAGCGCCGCACGCCCGGCCTGCGTGATCCGATAGCTCGTGACGCGGCCGGAATGGGCGACCTCGATCCAGTCCTTGAGCGCGAAAGCCTGCGCGACGGCGCGTTCGAGCACGGCGGTGCGCACCGTGCCGCGCAGCACCACCGCTTTTTCCATTTCGGAGGCGACGATCAGAAATGCCGCCGGCTCGGCCAGTCGGCGCAGGATGCGGCGCGCCTCGGCCTCGAGCAGGTGATCGTCTGCAGGAATTTCGGCGGTGCGGAAAGGTGCGGTCATGGCTGGCGTGTCCTCTTGGGGCACGGGCGCATCCGGTGCGAGGGGCGCATTGGCGACGACCTGCCCGGCCGCGCGGCCGAGATACTCGAGCGCCTCATCGATCAGCGGATCGTCCCGCCGCGCCTCGATCCGGCGCACGCGGCGCAGGATCGTCGAGGCCGCGCACCCTTCCGCCCTCGCCAATGCCCGGATCGGGATGCCCTGCTCCACATGGTGCAGGTAGAGTCGGGTATGGTCAGGCAGCCAGGCGGGCAACCCCGCCGTGACCGGTGCGATCGAAGTCATTTTGTCCCCCAGATGGCGCCGCACAGCGACGGCGAGTCTGTCCGAATACAACCGTGAGTTGGTTTGGTTACCCGTTCGTTAATAAACGGGACGCCAGCAAGATTTCCTTAAACTTCCTAAACAAACCTTTGGCGGGCGCGCGCATCTTCGGGACCGCGCGCAACACCCGCCTTGGTTGAATAATGATCGAGGCCTTCAATTCAACGGAGGTTTTCGTCATGCTGCATTCCCTGCCCGCCCCGACCATCGACCTGTCGCATATCAAGCGCCCGCGCCTACTGGTGCGCGCGGCCCGGTTCGGGTTGGAGGGTTACAGCCGAAAGCGAGACCTCAAGCGCGTGCTGCGTTGCGCGGATCTTCCGCGCCCGGGCGCCGCACTGCCGCTCCTGCTCGCCGAGGAGGAAATTCTCGATCACGCGCGACGCGACGGCGAAGCCACCTATAGCGTCGCGCGTCATGTCGAGATCCTGATTGCGGTGATGGCCGAGGCGCGGCTGCTGCCCCGGCCCGTTCTCAGCGCGATTTGAAGAGCGAGCCCAGAACGCCGCGCACCAGCGCCTGCCCGGTCTTCGTGCCGAGCTGGCGTGCGAGGCTCTTGCCGAAGGTCTCGACGATCGAATCCGACCGGCTCGAGCGCGTGGTCTTCTTTTTGGTCTTCGTCGTGGGCTCGTAGCGACGCGCGTTGTTGAACTCATCGAAGCCCGCATCAAGCTCGGAGCGCCCGGACGCGGTCTTCGCCGCCTTCTCGCGCAGCTCCGCCTCGGCGGCCTCCCTGGCGGCAAGTTCCGCCCGTTTGGCTAGGATCTCCTGCGCCGACTCCCGGTTCACGGGCGTGTCGTATTTCGTACCCAGCGGTGAGGCCGCGATCACCTGCTCGCGTTCGGACGGCGTAAGCGGCCCTAGTCTCGATTGCGGCGGGCGCACGAGCGTACGCTCGACCATCCCCGGCACGCCCTTCGCCTGAAGGAACGAAGTCACCGCCTCGCCGGTGCCCACTTCCTTGATCGCGATCTCTGTGTCGAAACGCGGATTGGCGCGGTAATTCTCGGCCGCCAGACGCAGCGATTTCTGGTCGCGCGCGGTGAAGGCCCGCAAGGCGTGCTGCACCCGGTTACCGAGCTGGCTGAGAATGCCATCGGGCACGTCGGTCGGGTTCTGGGTGATGAAATAGATCCCCACCCCCTTCGAGCGGATCAGGCGCGCGACCTGCTCGACCTTGTCCACCAGCGCCTTGGGCGCGTCGTCGAACAGAAGATGCGCCTCGTCGAAGAAGAAGACGAGCTTGGGCTTGTCGGGATTGCCGACCTCGGGCAGTTCCTCGAACAGTTCCGACAGGAGCCAGAGCAGGAAAGTCGCGTAGAGACGCGGGCTCGCCATGAGCTTGTCGGCCGCGAGGATGTTGATCTGGCCCATGCCATTGGAACCGGTGCGGATCAGGTCCGACAGTTCCAGCGCCGGTTCACCGAAGAATTTCTCCCCGCCCTGGTTCTCGAGTACCAGCAATTCGCGCTGGATCGCCCCGATCGAGCGGATGTCGACATTGCCATATTGCAGCGAGATCTCGTCGGCGCGCTCGCCCACATGGCGCAGCATCGCGCGCAGATCGTCAAGATCGAGAAGCGCCAGCCCCTCTTCGTCGGCAATGTGGAAAGCGATATTCAGCACGCCTTCTTGTGCATCGGTCAGCCCAAGCAGGCGCGACAACAACAGCGGCCCCATCTCGGAGACGGTCGTGCGCACGGGGTGGCCCTGCTCGCCGAACATGTCCCAGAACACGGTCGGATAAGAGCGATAGTCCAGGTCGAACCCGATCGTGGCGGAGCGCTCCATGAAGGGTTTGTGCAGCTTGGCGGTCTCCGACCCGCTGGCCGCCACGCCCGAGAGATCGCCCTTCACATCGGCCATGAAGACCGGCACACCCGCACTCGAGAAGCCTTCCGCGAGGATTTGCAGCGTCACCGTCTTGCCGGTGCCGGTTGCGCCCGCGATCAACCCGTGACGGTTGCCATATTTCAGCAGCAACTCCTGCGGACTGCCATAGCCCTCACCGCCGCCGCCGACGAAAACACCCTCTTCGGTCAAGACACCCGTCATGCCATCCCCCGTGAAATTCATTTGTCCCGACAATACTCATTTAACCCTTTTGCGCCAGTCTGTTCCTGTCCCGCGACGCGCTTCGTTTCCGGCGTGGGGCACTTCCTCCCTGTCAGACTGGCCGCGCCAATTCGGCGCGGTCTTTTTCGAGCCGCGGCAAGGGCTTGGGGGACCGTCACGAGTGTTCAATTTTGCCTGTTGACCTGTGAAAAATTCCGATCTAGCGTGCCTGCAATGATGAAGTCGGCCAGTCCGACAGGGGGAAACAAGGAAGGGGTTCCGCTTGGGGCCCCTTTCATATTTCCGGGGATTTCGCCTGTGCGATGCAGCCCCGGGCGCGCACCATGTTCCGCAGGCAGAAGCGGCTCTGAGTGGCAGCCTCACGAAACTGTGGCATCTTACCGCCGATCCGTGAACGCTGCGGCAGATTTCGCGCCTGACAGTCGCGTGCGCCCATGTTAAGCCTCTGGCCGAAGAGTTTCAGGAGAAGAGTTACCATGTCTCAACTGACGAAACCGCTCGCATTCGCGCTTGCCCTCGGCCTCGCTCAGGGTGCCTGGGCGCAGGACACGACCGCAACGCCCGACACGGCCGCCCCGGCCGCGAGCGGCGAGACGGCGGTCGATGGTGCGACGGCCCCGGCGCCCGATGCCACGACCGAAGCGCCCGCCCCGGATGCGGCTGCGAACGGTCAGCCCGCCCCCGACGCGACCGTCGACGGCGCAACCGCTCCGCAACCGGCCGCCCCGGCCCAGCCGCAAAGCTACACCAAGGGCACCTATGGCGATTGGGAGCTTCAGTGCATCAAAGCGCCGGACGGCAAGGATCCCTGCCAGATTTACCAGGTGATCAAGAACAACCAGGGCGGCAATGTCGCGGATATCTCGCTCTTCGGTCTGCCCAAGGGCGGCAAGGCGGTCGCGGGTGCGACGATCATGGTCCCGCTCGACACGCTGCTGACCCAGAACCTGCTGCTCTCGGTCGATGGCGCCAAGCCGCAGGTCTACCCGTTCACCTTCTGTCAGCCGATGGGCTGCTTTGCCCGTATCGGCCTGACCCAGGAAGATCTCGACGCCTTCAAGAAGGGCAACAAGGCGACGATCACCATCGTGCCGCTGGCCGCCCCGACCGAAAAGGTCAGCGCGACGATTTCGCTCTCGGGCTTCACCGCCGGGTTCGACGCGGTCGTGAAGGCCAACGAGGAAAGCGGCGCCGTCAAGTGATCCGGGTGAGCTTTGCCTGACAAGGCATTGATAAAATTGAACGCCGCGCTGCACCCAGCGCGGCGCTTTCAGATCCGGCGCAGCGCGAGCACCGCGTTGAGGCCACCGAAGGCGAACGCATTCGAGAGCGCAGCCCCGACATCCGCGCGCCGCGCGACATTCGGCACATAATCGAGATCGCACGCGGGATCGGGCGCGTCATAGCCGATCGTGGGCGCAATCACGCCCTCCCGCAGCGCCATCAGGCAGGCGAACAGCTCCACAGCGCCGGTCCCACCGATGCAATGACCGTGCATCGCCTTGGTCGCGCTGATCGGCACATTCTCGGCTGACGGACCAAAGACCTGACGGATCGCTGCCGTCTCGATCCTGTCATTCGCCGCCGTCCCCGTCCCATGCGCATTGATATAACCGACTTCCTCGGGCGCCATCCCGGCATCGGCCAACGCCCCCGAGATCGCCGCCGCAGCGCCATCGAGCGAGGGCATCACCACATCGCTCGCATCCGAGGTCATCGCGAAACCTGCAATCTCCGCGAGCGGTTCCGCCCCACGAGCCTGCGCGTTTTCGAACGTCTCGATCACGAAGACGCCCGCTCCCTCGCCCTGCACCATCCCGTTGCGCGACGCGCTGAACGGGCGGCAGCCATCGGGCGACATCACGCGCAGCCCTTCCCAGGCCTTGAGCCCACCGAAATTCAGCATCGCCTCGGAGCCGCCCGCGAGCATCCCCTCGACCATGCCCGAGCGCACCATCTGAAAGGCCAGCCCGATCGCGTGGTTGGAGCTCGCGCAGGCCGTGGATACGGTGAAACTCGGCCCCTGAAGCCCGAAGCGGATCGCGAGATGCGACGGCGCCGCATTGCCCATCAGCTTCGGCACGGTCAGCGGGTGGACCCGGTTCTTCCCTTCGGCAAAGACCGCGCGATAGGCGTTGTTCGCGGTCGTGTGCCCGCCACCTGCCGAGCCGATGATACAGCCCCAGCGGTTTGGGTCAGGCGCGCGCTCCAGCCCCGCCTGCGCCATCGCCTCGGTACCCGCGATCAGCGCATATTGAGTGAACGGGTCGTAAAGCGCGAGTTCCTGCGCGGTAAAGCGCGCGCTCGCGTCAAAGCCCTTGATCTGCGCACCGATGCGGATGCTCAGCCGTTCGACGTCGCGAAACTCGAGATCCCCAATCGCGCAGCGCCCCGCTTCCATCGCGGCCTGCGTCTGCGCGACCCCTTCGGCAAGCGCATTGATCGTGCCTGCCCCCGAGATCACTACCCGTCGCATCAGGCGACGGCGCTGGAGGGGCTGTCACCCGTGATCAGACGCTCGACCGCCGTCACGATCGCACCGACCGAGGACATGTCGAATTGGGTCGCGGCGGGCTCATTGGCGTTGAAGGGCACCGAGACGTCGAACGTCTCTTCGATGGCGAAGATCACCTCGACGAGCCCGAGGCTGTCGAGGCCGAGCTCTTCGAGCGTCATCTCGGCGCTCAGTTCACTGGGATCGCGAAGGGCTTCGCGAGCGATGATCGAGAAAACCTGGTCCTGCACGTCTGGCCTCATCTGTGGCGTTACTCCGTGCCGCCTTTCTGCGTGAGCTTCGTAACAGTTTCCCGAAGCTCGGCGATTTGTCCAAACAATCTTGGCAGACGCCGCAGCGATTTGTTGATCTCTAGCTGCGTTTCCATCTTCACCGCCGGGCTGCCCCAGATCGTGCGCCCCTTGGGGACGTTGGTGTAGATATTGGTGCCGCCTGCCGCGATCACGTCATCGCCGACGATGATATTGTCGGACACGCCGCATTGCCCCGCCAGCACCACCCGGTCGCCGATCTTCGTCGAGCCCGCGATGCCGACCTGACCGCAGAGCAGGCAATCCTCGCCCACCTGCACATTATGGCCGATATGGACCATGTTATCGAGCTTGCTGCCCGAGCCGATCGCGGTCGCGCGCACCGTGCCACGGTCGATACAGGCATTGGCGCCGATCTCGACATCGTCCCCGATCTCGACGGTTCCGAGCGAATGGATACGGGTCCATTTCTGCTCGGTGATTTCCGTGCGTTGTTCGAGGGTTGTGCGAATTTCTTCAACCCCCGAGGGCTCGGGCGTCACGAAGGAAAACCCGTCCGAACCGATCACCGCGCCGGGCTGGCAGATGAAGCGATCGCCGATCACCACCCGCGCCCCGATCCGCGCGCCGGGATAGATCAGCGCATCCGCTCCGATCCGCGCCTCTTCGGCAATCGTGACCTGCCCCACGATGCGGGCATTCGGCCCGATGGTCACGCCCCTGCCGATCACCGTGAACGGCCCGATCGCCGCGCCTTCACCAATCTCGACGGAAGGATCGATCACGCAGCTCGGATGGATGCCGGGGGCGACTACGGGACCGGGGTCAAAGGCTTTCGACAGCCCCGCCATCGCGAGCCGCGGCCGTGTGACGAAAATCGCCGCCTCCAGCCCGTAGCTGCGCCAGTCAGCGCCCTCCCAAAGCAGCGCCGCCCGTGCCTGACCGCTGCGCAGCCCTTCGGCATATTTCTCGCTCATCGCCAGCGCGAGCTGATCCGGGGTGGCGCTTGCAGGCTCGGACGCCCCGGTGACCGCGATCGACAGATCGCCCTCGGCCGTCGCCTCAAGCGCCTTCGCGATTTGCTCGATGGTCTGGGACATGGCCGATCCTCTCGTGGCTTGCGGGGCATTGCGCCCCGTTCGCCAGAGATTTAGCTGTCCTGCGCCGCCAATTCCACCCCGGCCTGCTCAAGTGCCTGGAACAGGGTCGCATCGCGCCCATAGACATCGCGCCGGTATTCGACATGGCCCGAGGCCGTCGGCCAGGCGGTGTAATAGACCAGGTGCACCGGAACATGCTTTTTCAAAGGCACCGTGGTCTCGCGACCCGTGTCCAGGATGCGCTTGAATTCGGCCTGCGGATCGTTGCTTTGCGCGCCAAGCAGCACATAGGCCAGATCGAAGGGATCCCCCACCCGGATACAGCCATGGCTGAAGGCACGGGTCTCTTTCTGGAAGAGCGACTTCGTGGGCGTGTCGTGCAGGTAGATATTCCAGGGATTCGGAAACAGGAATTTCACCAGCCCCAGCGCATTGCGGCTCGAGGGCGGCTGTTTCATCGCGAAGGGAAAGTTCTTCGCATTATAGGCCGAGAAATTCACGGCGCCGCGCGGCACCACGCGCCCGCGCGAGTCGATCAGCTGCAACTGGCCCGCCGCGTTCGGATTGCGCTTCATCTGGGGCAGGTATTCCTTCGTCACGATCGAGCGCGGAACATTCCAGGTCGGGTTGATGACCATCATCTCCATCTCGTCGGAGAATTCGGGGGTGCGCCGGTCGGAACTGTTCTGCCCCACCACCGTCACCGAGCGGAAGGTCGTCTTTCCATCGTCGATCACCCGGACCGAGAAATCGGTGATGTTCACCCAGATATAGCGCCCCGAAAAATCGGTGCCATTCATCCAGCGCAGGCGTTCGAGAGCGACGAGGATCGATTTCATCCGCTCTTCCGGCGAGCGATTGATTTCCGTCAGCGTGCCCGCACCCGCGATTCCGTCAGGGCTCAGCCCCTGATCCGCTTGAAAGGCCTGCACGGCTTTCTGGATTTCGCCGTCATAGCTCGCCGAGGCCGAGCGCCCGAGATAACCCATCGCCTGAAGCCGGTCGCGCAGCGCGATGACCGCCTCGCCGGTATCGCCGGGCTCAAGTTTCTTGCCGGGAACCGCCGGGCCCCAGCCGCCCGCCGCGATCTCTGCTTCGAGATCGAGCCGCGCCTTGATCAACTGGGCATATTGCGGCATCTGCGGTGCCAGCTCGCGCAGGAAGAGCGCGGGATTGCCGGAGGCTGCGAACCCCGCGATGCGCGCCTGCGGATCGCTGCGATGCGGCTCGCGCTTGATATCCGCGATCACCTTATGTGGCTCGAGCACGCCATGCGACACGTCATGGGCGTAATCGAGAAAAACCTTGCTCAGTTTCACCTCGAGCAGGCCTCGCTGGCGTTCGGATTGAACGGAGGCGAAATCGGCGCGCAGCGCTTCGGGAGCGTAATGAGCCTTGGGCAGGCCCTGCAGGTCCGACACGTCGAGCGCGCGCAGGAAGGCCGCGCGCCGTTCCGCGTCCGCTTCAGACGTCCAGATCGGGCGATAATCGCGCGCGGCGTAAAACGCGGCCAGCGCAGGCGTTTGTGATGCGGCTTCGGCGACGGCCTGTGTAAACCCCGACAGCTCGACCCCGGTCAGCGGCGACATCGCCCCCTGCGCGGCGATCTGAGCCGTGCCCTGCGCCCCGGCCGTCATCGCCAGCCCCGTGAGCGAAACCGCCAGACCCATCGATCGGAGAAATACCGTCATAAACCCCTACCCGCACAAAACCTGAAATCTCCTCCAGAATTTCCAGACTTCACCGCTGCTGTCCAGACAAGCTTTGGCACCGCCAGCCTCCGCCCCGGCCCCCGATCAAAAGATCAGCCGAGAGATGCAACGCCGCAACAGCCTGCGAGAGAGGCAAACGCCAATGGAACGAGCAGATTCTTGCCGATTTTCCGGGCGCGCGCCCCTCTGTGGCAAATCGATTCTTTATCCAGAGAAGTCGCTATGCCATAACAATCTCATGTTATGGGGTTAACAAGTCGATGTAGCCGCCCGGTACAGGGCGGAAGAAAATCGAGAGACAGGCGAACACAGGATTTTTGCGATGACGACGATCTCCCGGCGCGGCCTTTTGGGTGCATTTGCCGCGACCATGGTGACGGCAGCGCCGACCATGAGCAACGCTTTCGGTCTTCTGAAGGGTGCAGGCGACATTCGACGGATCCGGATGTATAACGGCCGAACCGGCGAAAGCCTCGACACCGTCTACTGGATCGAGGGCGAATATATCCCGGACGCCCTGAAAGAGATCTCCTATTTCGCGCGCGACTGGCGCACCAACCAGATCAAGACCATCGACGCTCGCACCATCGACATCGCGGCCGCCGCCCACAACCTGATGGATGTGAACGAGCCCTATATGCTGCTGTCGGGCTACCGCTCGCCGAAGACCAACGCGATGCTGCGCTCGCACTCGAAGGGTGTGGCGAAGAACTCGCTGCACATGAAGGGTCAGGCCACCGATCTGCGTCTGAAGTCGCGCTCGGTGAGCCAGATGTTCAAAGCCGCGAGCGCCTGCCACGCCGGTGGCGTCGGCAAGTACTCGCGCTCGAACTTCGTGCATATGGATTGCGGCCCGGTCCGCCACTGGGGCGCCTGATCCAGGCCACCTCCGAAGATTACCCAACGCCGCCTCCGGGCGGCGTCGTTCATTCGACAACCCGAAAAAGGGGGCGCTGCCCCCTCTGGCCTTCGGCCATCACCCCCGAGATATTTTCATCAAGAAGAAGAGAAACCCGCTTCTTCTTGACCCAAATATCTCGGGGGAGTCTCCGCAGGAGACGGGGGCAGCGCCCCCTGACCGAACTTGATTGTCGCCATTCTGCGACGGGCGCAGCGCCCCGATTTCCCGACCCGATCCGCCAACGCGACACAACATCCCGCTTTCGAAGCATGAAGCCCGGAGCATGAAAAAGCCGGCGCGAGGGTGCGCCGGCTTTTCCGTTCTCATATCTGCCCTTTACTGGGCGGGGACGACATAGACGACCGCGCGGGTATCGGGGTTCACGAAGACGGTCTTGTCGTTGATGTTGACGTAGGAATAGGTGCTGTCGGGCACCGGGGTCAGCGCCACCACGTCGGGCACCACGACGCCGGGTTCCAGATCGCCGGTCAGGTAGACGGGGGCGACCGGGTGCTTCTCGACCCAGGTGATGGTCGCGGGTTCCGGTTTGGCGGCAGCCCCGACGGAGGCCGAGCCGACCAGAGCACCGATCACCGCGCCGACCGGACCACCCAGGGCCGCACCAGCGGCACCACCGGCCGCAGCGCCAGCGACAGCAGCCGCGCCCTGACCATCCTTGTTGGCCGTATCGGCGGGCACTTCGATCTGTTTGATCGTCACCGTCTGGGGAGCACTCGACAGAAGCGCAACCTGACCGTCAACCATCACCCCGAGAGCGGCCGCCGGCGCCCAGCCGGGCTTGCCATCGACATTGACCTTACAGGTCACGCCATCGGGAAGGCACCCTTCGACCATCACGGTCGAGCCTGCCTCGACGGTCTCGATGACCATGGATTGCGGGGCCGCACCCGAATGGAGCTCGAACGCGCCCTGGGCGGTCGCCATCAGCGGCGGATTGGACTGGGCGAATGCCGCGCCGGTGAGAAAGGTCGTGCTGGCCGCAGCCGCGAGAACGATACCGAGTTTACGGGTCATGGAATTTCCTCCGTTTCTACCCTGACCGCCAATGAGGGCGGCCGCTTTCAGTCTGTGGGGATCGAAATGAAGACGGGCCCGGATCCGTTCCTCAGAAACGTGATCACGAGCCCGTGAAGAGAGGGGTTCCGACAGACCCCGGCGTGTATCCGCCTATTCCGCGGCGGCTTGCTCGGCCTCTATCTCGGCCGCCTTTTTCTCAACGAGTTCAACGATATGGTCGATCATCTGGTCGTTGGAGAGTTTGTGATCCTGCTTGCCCGCGAGGTAAACCATGCCCGATCCGGCCCCGCCGCCGGTAAAACCGATATCGGTCATCAGAGCCTCGCCGGGACCGTTCACCACGCAGCCGATGATCGACAGGCTCATCGGAGTCTTGATATGTTCGAGCCGCTTTTCGAGCGCCTCGACGGTCTTGATCACGTCGAACCCCTGACGCGCGCAGGACGGACAGGAGATGATCTGGACACCGCGTGTGCGCAGGCCAAGCGATTTGAGGATCTCGAAACCGACCTTCACCTCCTCGACCGGATCGGCCGAGAGCGAAACGCGCAGGGTGTCGCCGATACCCATCCAGAGCAGGTTCCCGAGTCCGATCGCGGATTTGACCGTGCCCGCCATCAGCCCGCCTGCTTCGGTGATGCCAAGGTGGATCGGCGCGTCCGTGGCCTCTGCGATGCCCTGATAGGCAGCGGCAGCGAGGAACACATCCGAAGCCTTCACCGAGATCTTGTATTCGTGAAAGTCGTGATCCTCGAGAATGCGGATATGATCCATCGCGGACTCGACCATCGCCTCGGGGCACGGCTCGCCGTATTTCTCCAGCAGGTGTTTCTCGAGGCTCCCGGCGTTCACGCCGATGCGGATCGAACAGCCGTGATCCTTGGCCGCGCGAACGACCTCGGCCACACGTTTCTCGTCACCGATATTGCCGGGGTTGATGCGCAGGCAGGCCGCCCCCGCCTCCGCCGCCTCGATGGCACGCTTATAATGGAAGTGGATGTCGGCCACGATCGGCACCGGGCTTTCGCGGCAGATCTCCTTGAGCGCGCGGGTGCTCGATTCATCGGGCGTCGAGACGCGCACGATATCGGCGCCCACATCGGCGGCGCGGATCACCTGCTCGAGCGTCGCGCGGACATCCGAGCTGTCGGTATTGGTCATCGTTTGCACCGAGATCGGCGCATCGCCCCCGACCGGCACGTTGCCGACCATGATCTGACGGGATTTGCGGCGGTAGATGTTGCGCCACGGGCGGACCGGGTTGAGAGACATCGTGAACGCTCCTTCGCGGGTTTCGCCTCTCTGATAGGCGAAGGCCCGCTGCTGTGCAACGGGCCGGGCTGGATCGTGACTGCGACCGATCGAGTCGGCGCTTATTGCGGATCGGCGGCGGGGGCTGCGGTGTCGCCCGCATCGGCCACAGCGATCATCTTCGCAAGATCCTTGTCTTGGTTGAGATCGGCCACCGGGTAGCTTTCATCGAGATGCTCGGGCGAGAGCGTGATGTTCTTGGTCACCTCGCCGCGCTTGCCGACCGGGCCATGGGTCACGCCGTTGACCGCAAAATAGATCGCGCCGGATTCGCCCGTGCGCATCGACGCGGGCTCTTCGAGCTTGGGCAGCACATAGCGCTCGCCCGCATCCATGACCTTCTCGAAGATGGTCGAACCATCGGCCGAGTTGATCCGCACCCAGGACGGGCGCACGGCCATCACGACGACCTCGGGCTTGTCCGCGCCGAGCGCCTTGGCGACGGCGGACTGGATCGCGTTCTCGGGGCCAGCCACGGAGGCAATCTGCGGCGCAGCCGGGTTTGTCGGGGTCATCGAGGCAAGGCTCGGGGTCAGAGCCGGGGCGGCAGCGCCCATGCCTGTCCCTGCCAGCGCGCCGGTCGCGTTCGGATCGATCGAGGCGATCGGCCCGTCGCGCGAGATCAGCACCGGCGCGTCGAGCACCGCCGGACGGTAGATACGGCTCGTCCGCTCGGGTTGGGCGATCACGGGCAAGGTGTCGTCGGCCTGAGCCATCTGCGGGCCCTCCTCGACCGAGTCGAGCGGATCGAGATCGGCCACCACGCCCGGGGCCTGATCGACCGGGGCGAGCTGTACGCGCTGGACTTCTTGCAGAACCGTCCAGCCGCCATAGCCGATACCGCCCGCAATCAGCGCAAGCACCATCAGCGCCCCGACCGCGCGCGGCTCGATCTTGGCCAGAAGAGATTCCTTCTTCGGCACGAAAGCCGGATTCGCGAGGGCTTCGGCCACATCTTTCGGGTGGCGCTGCGGCTTGGGACCGGAGGCGGCTTCGGACATGCCATGGGCGGGCGAGTAGCCAGCCTCGGCGCAGAACCGCTGGAACGCCCATTCCGGGTCGAGCCCGAGATAGCGCGCATAGGAACGCACATAACCCGCAATGAAGGAAGGCGTATCGAACGCCTCGACATCACAGCTCTCGATGGCGGCGATATAGGCGGCCTTGATGCGGAGTTCACGCTGGACGTCGAGGAGAGATTTGGCGAGCGTTGCCCGCTCGCCGCGCATCACATCACCTAGGCGCAGCTCGAAATCGTCAAACCCTTTGGGTTTGAGTTCGTCCTGCGTCGAAGGTTTAGCCCTCCGCCCGATCATGCCGCCTGTCCCTGCCTTTTTTCGCCAGTCTCGATTCGCGGGCGTTACCCGTTTCGATTAAGAAAGACCTATCACAAGCCAGAGAGGCGCGCACGCGCCGATTGAGTTCACGCCGAGGCTTCGGCGCGATTTAGCTCACAGCGCGACCAGAGCGCGTCCATGCCCTTCACCAGCCCGTCGATCATGCCCGTATCGTGCACCGGCGAGGGGGTGAAGCGCAGACGCTCCGTCCCGCGCGGCACGGTCGGGAAGTTGATCGGCTGAACATAGACGCCGAACTCTTCCAGCAGCATATCCGAGAGCGCCTTGGTGTGCTTGGGGTCGCCGATGATGACCGGCACGATATGCGAGCCGTGGTCGATGATCGGCATCCCCATGCCTTTCAGGCGCATCTTGAGGATCTTCGCATGCAGCTGCTGCTTGTCGCGCAGCTCCTGCCCGCCCGCGGTCTTGAGGAAGGCGATCGAGGCGGCGGCACCCGCGGCAATCGCCGGCGGCAGCGAGGTGGTGAAGATGAAGCCCGGCGCGTAGGAGCGCACGGCATCGACCATCTTGGCAGACGCCGCGATATAGCCGCCAAAGACGCCGAACGCCTTGCCCAGCGTGCCGTTGAAGATGTCGATGCGATGCATCTCGCCCAGCTTCTCGGCGATACCGGCGCCGCGCGGGCCGTACATGCCCACCGCGTGCACCTCGTCGAGATAGGTCAACGCGTTGAATTCCTCGGCGAGATCGCAAATCTCCGAGATCGGACCGAAATCGCCATCCATCGAATAGACCGACTCGAAGGCGATCAGCTTCGGCGCTGCCGGATCATCGGCGGCCAGAAGCTCGCGCAGGTGGGCCACATCGTTGTGACGGAAGACGCGCTTGGCCCCGCCATTGCGGCGGATGCCCTCGATCATCGAGGCGTGGTTCAGCTCGTCGGAATAGATGATCAGGCCGGGGAACAGCTTCGGCAGCGTGCTCAGCGTCGCGTCATTGGCGATATAGGCCGAGGAGAAGACCAGCGCCGCCTCTTTCCCGTGCAGATCCGCGATCTCGCGCTCCAGCCGCTTGTGGTAAACCGTGGTCCCCGAGATGTTGCGCGTCCCGCCCGAGCCCGCACCGGTCGCATCGAGCGCCTCATGCATCGCGTTCAGCACGACCGGGTGCTGCCCCATGCCCAGATAGTCGTTGCCGCACCAGATGGTGATATCCTGCTTCGACCCGTCCGGCTTGGTCCAGACCGCGTGCGGAAAATTGCCCTTCTCACGCTCGATATCGATAAAGACGCGGTAGCGGCCCTCCTCGTGCAGCTTGCCAATCGCCTGATCGAGTGCGCGGTCGTAATCCATCTCGTACTTCCCTTGCATGACTGTTCGCTAGGTCTGCCCTACCGGGCGACGCAATGCGCGACATTGATAAATGTCAAATTCCTCTCCCTGAAGGGCCAAAATGTCGCAAAGAGACATTAAAAGCAAACATTCAGTTTTCACAATTTGTCCCGCCCTCGCGTCAGCCCCTCTGGACAGTGCCGCGCACAGCCCTAGGCTCTGGCCAAAACAAAGGAGGCCTGCAATGGCATTGAACGAGGTTCTCACCGAGATCGACACCGGATTGGACGCCGCGATGGAGCGGCTTTTCGCATTGCTGCGGATCCGCTCGATCTCGACCGATCCGGCTTACAAGGCCGAGACCAGGGACGCCGCCGAGTGGCTGGTCAAGGAACTGGAATCGTTGGGTTTCGACGCCAGTCTGCGGGAGACGCCCGGCCATCCGATGGTGGTGGCGCATTCGCAAGGCGACGGCCCGCGTCTGCTGTTCTACGGCCATTATGACGTGCAGCCGGTGGACCCGCTGGAGCTGTGGAAGACCCCGCCCTTCGAGCCGGAATTGCAAGACACGCCGAACGGCAAGGTCATTCGTGCCCGCGGCGCCTCGGACGACAAGGGCCAGCTGATGACCTTCATCGAGGCCTGCCGCGCCTACAAGGCCGTGAACGGCGCCCTGCCCGGCAATCTCACGATCTTCCTCGAGGGCGAAGAGGAATCGGGCTCTCCCTCGCTCGTTCCCTTCATGGAGGCCAATCGCGACGAGCTGACCTGCGATCTGGCGCTGATCTGTGATACCTCGATGGTCTCGCCCGGTGTGCCCTCGATCGCGGGCAGCTTGCGCGGGATGCTCAAGGACGAATTCACGCTGCACGGGCCGCGCATCGATCTGCATTCGGGCCATTACGGCGGTCCCGCGCTCAACCCGCTGCGCGAGATTTCCAAGATCATCGCGAGCTTCCACGATGAAAAGGGCCGCGTCGCCGTCGAAGGCTTCTACGAAGGCGTGCACGAAGTCCCGCCCGAGCAGCTGGACGCCTGGAAGACCTGCGGTTTCGATGAAAAAGAGTATCTCGACCACGCCGGCATGACGGTCGCGCATGGCGAGACCGGCTACACCACACTCGAACAGCAATGGGCGCGCCCGACCCTCGAGATCAACGGGCTCTGGGGCGGCTATCAGGGCGCGGGCTCCAAGACCGTGATCCCGGCCGAGGCGCATTGCAAGATCACCTGCCGCCTCGTGGGCGACATGGATCCCGCCGAGATCCGCCGCAAGCTGCGCAAACATGTCGAAGACCGCCTGCCAGTCGATGCGACCGTCACCTGGGACAATGATCTCGACGGCGCCCCCGCCTCGGTAATGGACACCTCGCGCCCTGAATTCGAGGCCGCCCGCCAGGCGCTCTCGGACGAATGGAACCGCGAGGCGGTGATCGTCGGCATGGGCGGCTCGATCCCGATCGGCTATTACTTCAAGTCGATCCTGGGCATGGATGCTATGCTCGTCGGTTTTGCCAATGATGACGACGCGATCCACTCGCCGAACGAGAAATACGACGTGAAGAGCTTCCACAAAGGCATCCGCTCCTGGGCGCGCATCCTCGACCGGATCGCAAAGTAAGCAGCCTCCCGGGGGGCTCCGCACCCATTGCCGAGTATCGCGCAAACCATAGGAGCCCCTCTGCGAGAACGTCTCGTCCACCCACGACACGCCCCCTTCTTCTTGACCCAAATATCTCGGGGGAGGTGCGCGCAAGCGCGACGGGGGCAGAGCCCCCTGCTCGGTCATGATTTGTCGCCCTCCGGCGACGGGGGCAAGCGCCCCCTCCCCGATCATGATTTGTCGCCCTCCGGCGACGGGGGCAAGCGCCCCCTCCCCGATCATGATTTGTCGCCCTCCGGCGACGGGGGCAAGCGCCCCCTCCCCGATCATGATTTGTCGCCCTCCGGCGACGGGGGCAAGCGCCCCCTCCCCGATCATGATTTGTCGCCCTCCGGCGACGGGGGCAAGCGCCCCCTCCCCGTCCCGATCTGCCGACATCCGGCGACCGATCTCGTCGCCTTCGCCACGGGGTCTGCAAAACGAAAAGGCCCCCGGAAATCCGGGGGGCTTCTCAGTGATCTGCGTTCGGAAACGCTCAGTCGAGCAGGCGGCCCTGTTGACGGAAATAGGCCTCGGCCTCCGGCGTGAGCTCCACCTTCTCGTAGCCCGAAACCATCGGGCGCACGTGCTGGCGGAACCCATGGCCGATCGTCAGCAGGTAGACGTGGATCACCACGAAGCTCGCGATCGCGAACGCGGCGAGGACGTGGAAATTCGCGATGATCTCCAGCCAGAACGATCCACCGTCGAGATGGTCCCAGAAGCCGTAGCTCAGATAGGCCAGTCCCGAGATCCAGATCGCCGGAAAGAGCATCATCTTGAGCGCGAAATAGGACGCGGCCTGGAGCGGGTTGTGACGCCGCTCGTAGCTTTTCACGTAAGGATGCTCTTCGCCCTTGAATACTCCATAGGCATAGAAGCGCCCGACCTCCCACATGCCCGCCAGACGCGGGATGAACTGCTTGTAGCCCCCCGTGGTGAAGAGCCAGAAGGTCGCGAAAGCCCAGAGCAGCAACAGCGCCAGCGCCACCACCGTATGCACCATGACCGCAAGCCCGAAGGGCATGATCGTGTGCAGGCCCAGAAGCCGCGCGCCGGTGAAGAACAGCAGCGTGATCGAGCCGACCTGCGACCAGTGCCAGAGCCGGTTGAATCGGCTGTAAACCTTGACGCAATGCTCAGCCATGGTGGCCTCCCTTATTCTTGCCGCGACTGATCACGCGCAGCGCCCCATGCCCGAGCACGCCCAGCAGCGCCAGCAGGAACACCGCGAGCCCGAGCTTGCCGCCGAGATTGATCCCGGAGCCCGGCACGTAGATACCGGCGAGATTGGCCATGCGGCCGTCCTGCGCGTGGCAGCTCTCGCAGACCAGCGCGTCTTCCTTGGGCGCGACCATATGGGTGATCGGCCAGTACATGTAGGTATGCACGAAGCCGAAATCGCCCGAATATTCGAGACCGACATAGTCCATCCCGGCCTGGAGCGATTTCTCCCAGTCGAAATAGGACCACAACGCGGTGCCGTCGCCCGGCCCATAGACGTGGTTGTAGAGAAGCACGTCACGCTGCTTGTCGTAGGCTTGCGTGCCGACCATGCGCTTGAAGGGGAAGATCCGGCTGTCTTCGCCGCCCGGATTGCCGCCGATCTTGTTGATCTCGACGACTTTCGTGGGGTCGATCTTCTCTTCGGGCAGGGTGTAGGTCATCTCGCCATTCGACCAGGCGTAATAGGGCGTGACGTTCTCGCCCCATTCGAAATCGCCCTTTTGCGACATGTAGGTGTGCAACTGCTTGCCGTCGGACTGGGTGAAACCCTCTTCGTGATAGGGCTTGCCGTCCTTGAGCTTGCCCGCCGTCGACCAGTCCCAGACCGTCTTCGTGGCGACGCCGCCGCGCGCGAAGCTCGGGATGTGGCAGGTCTGACAGGCGAGCGTATCGGTATGGTCGTTGAGCTTGGCCGCGATCAGCGGATTGGGGCCTTTATGCGGCGTGTCGGTGTGGCACGACTGGCAGGCCGCCGCATCATGGGCCGAGCCCGCCATGCGATCGGGATGCGGGTCCACGACATCGGTCTCGTAGCGCGAGCCCTCGAAGACGTGCTTGTCCGAGACGTGGCAGGTCTCGCAGGCGAAGTTCTCGCCGTCAGGGGACATGTGCACGTCGACATCGCGCGCCGGGTTGAACAGCGCCGAGCTGAGATCGCCATGCTTCACGTTGTCGCCGCCGCCGCCATAGAAGTGGCAGTTGCCGCAATTGTCGCGCCCGGGAGGCGGACCGACCGAAAGCGCGGCCTTCACCAGATCGACGGCTGTCGCCGTTGCACCGGTGATCGTCTTGGCACCTTCCGCGACCGGCTCGAGCGGCGGTTCGCCGGCGAGATTGTCCTGTTTGGTGTACTGGCCCGATTTGTCATGGCACACGAGGCAGTCGACTTTGGTCGGGTCGTCCGGCATCGGCTGGCGCACATCGGTCCAGCCATAGCCCGTGTGACAGCTCGTGCAGCGCACCTCGTTCGAAGCGACGTTGCCGCAAAACGCGTTCATCTCATGCGCCTTGCCGAGCGTCTGGCCGGTGACCTCGTTCTGGTACTCCCATTTCCAGTGCACCGAATGCATGACCTGATTGCCCGCTTCGGTGTGGCACGACAGGCAGGCCGCGGTCACTTCCGAACCAGAGGCGAAAGGCCCCTTGAGAATGTCGAATTTCGAGTGATCCGCAGTGAGATCTTTCACCGGATCGCTCATATGGGCGGCCTTCGAAGCGTCGGGCTTCGACTGGGCGCCGAGTGCGGGCGTCTCCTCCCCGGCCGAGCTTTCCTGGGCGTAAGCAGGAAACTGGGCCCAAATCACGGTCGAGACGATTGCCGTGATCCGCAACGCGGTCTGTCTCATCAGCACTCCGATAGGCTAAGCTTTCAGGCAGTACACTTTCCTTAGCGTGAACGATCGTATCACGGACATGCGACATATCGTGAAGCTTACGTGACTTTCTGTCGCATCAAGATTTACGAAATCCTACGTTCTCGCCCAGCCTTTGCTGACCTGCGGCGCGGCGCAGGCGGGCACCGGGCGTGCGCGGGCATCGCGACCTCACCGGCGCGGCATGCTCCGCCATGGATCATCCGAGCCCGTGCTGGAACGACGAAACCTTGGGAGGGCGGAAGCCGACGCCACCCTTGCCGACACGGCCCGACGACGGTGTCATCTTGGCCAGTCGATGCTCCCTGGGCGTCGAGGAAGCACCAGCGGAGTGGTCTGAGATCCCGGTTAGAGTAACGCAGGCCATCGGCTCTTCCCGCGGCAAGCCCCAGACCACAAAAAAACGCGGGCAGTTCCCCTGCCCGCGTTCGTCTTTTCTGCTCGGCAGGTCTCTGAGCCCTGCCCTTCTTGGGTTTTACATCCCGGTCATGCCGCCCGCGCCCATGCCCATGCGGCTCGCCAGATCGGCCAGAACCCAGACGGTGCCCGCGGCCATCAGGATGATGATCACGAAGGTGAACATCACCAGATAGAGATCCGGGCGCGCATCTTGCGACAGGTCCACGTGCATGAAAGCCCAGAACTGGATGACGAGCTGCGCGATGGCGAGGATGCCGACGATGCTCCAGGCGAGCGACGCCCCGAACACCCCGCCACCGGCGATCACGACACCTGCCAGCGTGAGCACCACCGAGAGCGCGAAGCCCCAGACATAGCGCGCCATCGCGTGCTTGTATTCGCCCGAGTCCATGCCCTTGTCGGAATTGATATGGCTCATGACAGCACCCCCATCAGGTAGACTTTGGTGAACAGAGCGATCCAGACGATGTCGAGCATGTGCCAGAACAGGCCCAGCCGCACGAGGCGCGATTTCAGCAGGTCATTCATCCCGAAATGCTTCATCTGGACCATCAGGATGATCCCCCAGATGATGCCCGAGGTGACGTGCAGACCGTGCAGCCCGACCAGCGAATAGTACGCCGTCAGAAAGCCCGACACCTGCGGCGTGTTGCCCTCGGTCCAGAACTCGTGGAACTCGTAGAGTTCGATCCCGAGGAAGATCGCGCCAAGCGCCAGCGTCAGCACCAGCCAACCGACCGTGCGCTTCATCGAGGCGCCGTATGTCATCCCCAACGTGCAAAGGCCGAAGGTGAAGGTCGAGATCAGCAGCGCCATGGTCTCGATCGTGGGCAGGCCGAGGCTGAACAGCTCATGCGGGCTCGGCCCGTTCGCGATGCCGTGCCATTCGGCATCGGCATAGTTCGCGATCATCAGCGAGAAGGCGATGAGATCCGACATCAGGAAGATCCAGAAGCCGAAGATCACCGTGCCCGTCTTGTCGTGGTGGCCGTGATCGTGGGGGGCGGAGTGACCCGCCGCCCCCGTATTGGTCATCGTTGCGCTCATACCGCTTCCTCCAGGATCAGACCGCGATTTTTCGAGGTGAATTCATCGTCGAGCGACACTTTCGGCGTGGTCTCGACGAGGCGCTTATGGGCTTCGTAGCCCTCGCGCAGTTCCTCGGCGGTGATGGTTTCTTCCCAATCGGTGTCGTAGGAGCGGATCAGCACCAGCACCCACATCGCCACGAAGCACACCGCCGCGATCAGCCACATCTCGAAGATCAGGGCGAACGCGCCCACCGTCGCCACGCCAGCCACGAGGATCGGCATGCCGGTCGGCTTGGGCAAGTGAATGTCGACGAACTCGGTCGGATCCATCACGCGCTTGCCGGCGGCTTTCGCATCGACCCAGGGCTCACGCGAGGTGATGTGCGGGACGGTGGTGAAGTCGTATTCCGGCACCGGGCAGCCCAGCGACCATTCGAGGCCACGTCCATCCCAGGGATCGCCCGCAGGCACCATCAGGCTTTCGCGGTTCTTCACCGAGACCCAGATCTGGATGACTTGCGAGGTCAGACCCGCGAGCACGCACAGCGCCCCGATCATCGCGACCACGAGCCAGGGGAAATAGGCCGGATCGGTGAAGAAAGCCATGCGGCGCGGCGCGCCCATCAGACCGATCGCATAGAGCGGCATGAAGGCGAGGTAGAAGCCGATCATCCAGAACCAGAAGCTCCGGCGTCCCCAGGTCTCGTCCAGGCGGAAGCCGAAGGCGAGCGGGAACCAGTAGTTCACGGCAGCGAACATGCCAAACAGCAGGCCCGGGATGAGCATGTTGTGGAAGTGCGCCACCAGGAACAGCGAGTTATGCGTCGCGAAGTCGATCGTCGGGTTGGCGAGCATGACGCCCGTGATCCCACCGATGACGAAGGTGAACATGAAGCCCGCCGAGAACAGCATCGCCGTCGAGAAGCGCAGCTTGCCGCGCCACATCGTCAGCAGCCAGTTGAACACCTTTACGCCTGTCGGCACACCGATCGTCATCGTGGCGATGCCGAAGATGGCGTTGAGATTTGCCGTCTGGCCCATGGTGAAGAAGTGGTGCACCCAGACCGTGAAGGACAGGACCGCGATCGCGATCGTCGCCCAGACGAGCGAGGTGTAGCCATAGAGCTTCTTGCCCGAGAAAGTCGGGATCACGTGCGAGAACACACCGAAGGCCGGCAGGATCAGGATGTAGACTTCCGGGTGGCCGAAGAGCCAGAACATGTTGGCGAAATTCATCATGTTCCCGCCATTGCTGGCCGTGAAGAAATGGAAGCCCGCGTGACGGTCGAGCGCCAGCATGAAAGAGGCCACGGTCAGCGGCATCATCGCGAAGATCATCAGGATCGCAGTGCACAGCGTCGTCCAGGCGAAGATCGGCATCTTCATCAGGTCCATGCCCGGGGCGCGCTGCTTGTAGATCGTCACCGCGAAGTTGATCCCCGAGAGCGTCGTGCCGACCGAGGTCAGCGCGAGCGACCAGATCCAGTAATCCACCCCCTCATTCGGCGAGAGCTTGATGCCCGTATAGGGCGGATAGGCCGTCCAGCCGCCGGTTTCGAAATGACCGACCACAAGCGAGGCCATGACCAGTGCGGCACCGCCCACCGACAGCCAGAGCGAGACCGCGTTCATGAAGGGGAACTCCATGTCACGCGCGCCGATCTGGAGCGGCATGACGACGTTGATCACGCCGGTCAGGAAGGGCATCGCCACGAAGAAGATCATGATCGTGCCATGGGTCGAGAACAGCTCGGCATGGTGTTCGACCGAGAGGAAGCCCGGTGCGGGTGAAACCTGCTGGGCCCGCATCACGACCGCCTCGAGCACGCCGCGGATCAGCATGATCGCGGCGAGTACGACATACATCACGCCGATCTTCTTGTGATCGAGCGAGGTGAGCCATTCACTCCAGAGCGGTTTCCACCAGCCGTTGACGGTGAGCAGCAGCGCCACGGCGAGCGCGCCGAGGACCACGATGCCCCCCGCCCCGGCGGCGATGCCGGTCGAGAGCGTCGGCTCCTTCAGAAAGGGAACGATGAAGACATCGTTCAGATCAAGGCTGCCAAGGATACTCATTGCGCGCCCCCGTTGAGTTGCGAAAGATGCAGATCCTGATTGATCGCCTTGTCGATGGCCTTCTGGGCGGGCGAGTTGTCAGGCAGGATCGCGGCACCGCCATCGGTCGCGATGGAGGGGTTCATCATCACTTTCATCCAGTAATCCTTCATCGGCGGCTCGAAGAGCCCGGGCCCCGACCAGGTCGCGGTTTTCTTGAACGCGGCTTCGAGCTGGGCCCAGGGATTCTTGGGCTCTTGCAGGAAGGCGTCGTACTGCTCCTTCGTCACGACATCGACTTCGAACTTGTCGAGCGGGAAGGCCGCACCATTGAACTGGCTGTTGAAGCCGAAGATCTCGGACGTGTCGCCCGTGGTGAGGTTCATTTTCGTGCCCATGCCGGGCATCGCGTAGATCTGACCGGCCAGGCGGGGGATCCAGAAGCTCTGCATCGCGCCGGTGGCTGTGATGTCGAACACGACCGGCGTGTGCTGCGGCAGGACCAGCTTGTTCACGGTGGCCATCTTGTCGGGATAGATGAACATCCATTTCCATTCGGAACCGATCACCTGAACATGGATCGGATCCTTGCCCGTGGGCTTGTAGGGATCTTCCCCCATCACGTGGCCCCAGGTGAGCCAGCCGACGATGAGAAAGGTGAGCGTGGCGCCCCCCCAGATCGCGGTCTCGGCCGCGACCGAGTGCGACCAGTTCGGATCGTACTTGCCCTTGCCGCCGCGCCGGCGATAGCGCAGGGCGATCCAGGGCGTGCCGATCAGAAGCGGCAGAGAGATCGGCAACATCCACAGGAAGAAGCTGATCAGGTGCGAACGTTCCCCGGCCGCCACCGGGCCGAGCGGGGTCATCACCCCGTTTTCTGCGCAGCCCGAAAGCCACACGGCCGTCACGGCCATCAGGGCCGGAACAGCATAGCGGCTTGGCCGCTTGTATAGGTCATGGAACAACACGGAATACCTTTCCTATTCCCTCTTATTGGCGCGGGGCTGAAGAGCCGCGAGGGCTCCCGTCCCGCGCGATGTTTTTCGAGCTAGGGCGGGAAAAGGCAGGTCAAACGAACTTGACAAAATGTCGCACCTTGGCGCGTAAGCAATTGTTTTTACTACCACCTGTCGCGAAACCGTCTGCGACAGATTGTCAAAAGTGCAAGGAATTAAGGGGATCGGGGTTGCAATCTTTTCCCTCGATACAGGTCTGAATGCCCCATTCTCTCGTGCTTGTGAAACAGCCGTGAGCGATGCGTGAACGAAATGAGGACATTACGCCCCCTATCGCCTCCGACCCAAGTCGCAATCAACGGGTTCGAAATGCTCTCAGAGAGCCGCGGCCTGTCGCAGCTGAGCATGCGAGGGCACCTGTACCCGCCCGCGCGAGATCCGAAACAGCCCTTCCTCGCTCAACCGCCGCATCGTCTTGTTGGTATGGACCAGCGACAGGCCAAGGACATCGGCCACGACCTGCTGCGAGAAGGGAAACGGCGCGGTGCTGCGCAGGATCATTCCCGCCTCTTCGGCGCGCTGCCAGACATGGTGGATGAACCAGGCGATCCCCTCGGGCGCATTGCGCTGCCCCACCGAGGCGATCCACTGCGACAGAAGCACGACCTCGCGCGCAAGCAGCCACAGGAGATGTTCGGCCGGATGCTCGCCCGAACAGTTGCGCAGACGGGCGTCGGCAGGATCCAGCAGGCTGATTTCGAGCGCGGTCACCGCTTCGTAATAGCTGCCGCGCCCGCCGATGACGCTTTCGCACAGACCGCAAAGGTCGCCCGGATACAGCAGGCCCTCGATCTGGCGCCGCCCGTCTTCGAGCAGCGAATAGCGCATCACGATTCCGGATTCGATCCGCGCGAGCGAGGGCCGGCTCTCGGCCAGGCAGCTCGCTCCCGGCGCCACGATACGGCGCGCGGTCACCAGTTCGGCAAGGTAGCCGAAATCAGGCTGTTTCGTCAGATCTTCCAAACCGCGTCTCATCCTCTTCCGCCTGCGCGAAATTCGCGGCACCGCAGCAATCGCAAGAAGCCACGAATTCCGCTATGTCATAGATTAAAAAGACGATTTTTTTCGTCGCTACACCGTCAGGACGTGACGGCAACTACCTGGAACACTCAGAGAAAGAAGCGTGGCCGCATCTGTTCGCGCTCCACGAGGCCAATCTCTGCCAGCGCCTCGATATCGGGAAGCGCGAGCGTTCCTCTTGACCATTTCACCAAGCCCTGCGCGCGCAACTTCGCCAAGGTCTTGTTCGTGTGAACCAAAGACAGCCCGAGCGCATCCGCCAGATCCTGCTGGCGCACAGGGAAGGGCATCTTGCCGTTTTGCACCAGCCCGGTCTGCACCCCGCGATCGAAAAGCGTAACGAAGGCCCAGGCCAGGGCTTCCTGCGCGCTACGCTGACCGACGGTGACCAGGGCATCGCCGAGGAAGTGCTCCTCGCGCGCGACCTGCCAAGTAAGCATCATCGCGCGGCGCGGCACCTTCGCGAAAAGGCTCCAAAGTTGACTGCGCTCGAACACACACAGCCGCACAGCACTCAAGGCCTCGGTCGTATGCGTCGTCTCGTCCAGCAGCGCCGACTGGAGCCCGATGAGATCGCCCGGAAAGAGGAAATTGAGCACCTGACGCCGGCCGTCCTCGAGAATCCGGTACCGGATCGCCTGCCCTTCGAGGAGCGTGTAAAAGCGTTGCGGCGCAGAGCCCTCGGTCACGATCGGATGGCCGGCGCGCACCTGCATCTCCCCCGAGCGCGCCAGACGAACGGCGTCGCGCTCGTTTGCGTCGTGACGCTCGAAGGCCGTATTTTCGGCAAAGGGGCACTGATCGCAACTGCAGGGCATTTCAGGACGTTCTCTTTCCGGTTGATTTGTCATTTGCGAAACGCGGAATCACCGGGATGGTTCCCGTGATCGTGAGGTACGCCATACCGCCAGGAGCCCGGCGCAATCGCGGAATGCTTCGCCGAAACAGGCGAAAATCTACGCCCCGCAGGCAGTTGCGCGAATTCCCCTTTTCCGCGAGTCCTATGTCATAGTTAAATGACTTTGCCCCGGTCGGGGCGCAGAAGGAGTTGCGTCCGGTCCTCCCCGGACATGGTGTAACGGTGGATCGCAAAATGGTTCAGGACTTCTGCGGGCCTGGCTCGGAAGTTTCCCTCGAAAGCGAAAGAGTACACGGATGATCACGCCCGCCCTTCCCCGGATCGACGGGATCGCACTCGTGCTCGAAGATGCGATGATCGTCGCCTATGATGCTGCGGCCATGCTGTCCGAATTCGGCGCGCTCGACGTTGTCGTCTGCGCTACGTTGAGCGACGCGATGGAGCGCATCCGGACAGGGCTTCGTCCCGCACTCGCGCTTCTCGATATCGATCTGGGTGGTGAGACCTCGCTCGAAGCGGCCTGCGCACTCAACGAAAGTGCCGTCCCGATCATTTATTCGACCGGATATGAAGCCGATTCCGAGCTGCTCACAGCCTTTCCCCGCGGCGAGATGCTCCTCAAGCCCTACACCGCCGAAGATATTGCGAAAGCGCTGCAATCTTTGGGCTTTCTGACCGCCTGAGCGGGCGCCGCCATTCGCCCCGCCACTATCCGCCATGCGCCATGTGCACCACGGTATGCAAATTTCGCATACCTGACAAACGTGGACTCTTCCCCTTCGAGGCCTTTCATCAGCGTCGGAATTTCCGGTCCGGCGGGATCGGCCGGTGGGGTCACGCCTCGCCCACGCTCCGCCCGGATCTGCGAGCAGTAGCGAAGGAGGAGCGCGTGAACAGCATTGTCCGCAAACGTCATGCCGGACTGACCCACAAGGTCATGTCGGCCGAGGAAGCCGCTCAGCTGATCGACAATGGTGCGACGATCGGCATGAGCGGCTTCACCGGCTCGGGCTATCCCAAGGCCGTGCCGATGGCGCTCGCCGCGCGGATCGAGGCCGAGCACGCGGCTGGCCGCCCGTTCAAGGTGAAGATCTGGTCGGGCGCCTCGACAGGGCCCGAGCTCGACGGCGCACTGGCGAAAGCGGACGGGATCGAGTTCCGCCTGCCCTATAACTCCGACCCGATCGCGCGCGAGCGGATCAACAAGGGTCAGATGAAATATTTCGACATGCACCTGAGCCAGGTCGCGCCGATGGCGTGGATGGGGTTTCTGGGCAAGCTCGACACCGCGGTGATCGAGATTTCGGGCATCACCGAGGACGGCAAGCTGATCCCGTCCAGCTCGGTGGGCAACAACAAGACCTGGCTCGAATGCGCCGACAAGATCATCCTCGAGGTGAACCGCTGGCAATCGCCGATGCTCGAGGGGATGCACGATATCTATTACGGCACCGCCCTGCCCCCGAACCGCGTCCCGATCCCGCTGGTCAAACCCGATGACCGGATCGGCCAGCCTTATTTCGAGGTCGATCTCGAGAAGGTCGTGGCCGTGGTGGAGACCGATGCGCCCGACCGCAACGCGCCTTTCGCAGCCACCGACGCGGTGGCCGAGGCGATTGCCGGCCATATCCTCGACTTCCTCGGAAACGAGGTGAAACAGGGCCGTCTGCCGCGCGGGCTGCTGCCGCTGCAATCGGGCGTCGGCAACGTGCCCAATGCCGTGATGGCCGGGCTGATCGAGGCCCCCTTCGACCAGATGACCGCATTCACCGAAGTCATTCAGGACGGGATGCTCGACATGATCGAGGCGGGCAAGCTGCGCATGGCCTCCGCCACCGCGTTTTCGCTCTCGCCCGAGAAGGCGCAGTATTTCAACGACAACGCCGCCTATTTCCGCGACAAGCTGATCCTGCGCTCGCAGGAGATCTCAAACCACCCCGAGCTGGTGCGCCGTCTGGGCTGCATCGCGATGAACGGGCTGATCGAGGCGGATATCTACGGCAACGTCAATTCGACCCATGTGATGGGCTCGAAGATCCAGAACGGCATCGGCGGCTCGGGAGATTTCGCGCGCAACGGCTATGTCTCGATCTTCATGACCCCCTCGGTGGCGAAAGGCGGCAAGATCTCCGCGATCGTGCCGATGGCCGCCCATGTCGATCATATCGCGCAGGATGTGCAGGTGATCGTGACCGAGCAGGGTCTGGCCGATCTGCGCGGGCTCTCGCCCAAGCAACGCGCCGAGACGATCATCGAGACCTGCGCCCACCCCGTCTACCGCCCGATGCTGCGCGACTATTTCGAGCGCGCGAAGAAGGGCAGCTTCGCGAACCACGCGCCGAATCTCTTGGGCGAGGCACTGAGCTGGCACCAGCGGTTTGTCGAGACCGGGACGATGGAGGTGTAAGGGCCGCGCCCGACCCTTGGGGGGATTGCGACTGCGCCCGGAGCGCGCCGAAGGCGCAGGGCGCGCGCCGGTCCGTCCCGACGGGCTGGCGCATGGTCACCCGCGCGAAACGCTCGAACAGTGGAGGGGCTTGGCCGGCATAAAGCACCTTCGTTCAAAACTCGGGCCGCGCCATCCCACGGACCGGCGCACGCCCTGCTCCGCGACCCTATAGAAAAAGGGGCGCCCGACCGGACGCCCCTTTCCCATTCCAAATCCCGAAAGGCTCAGACCTTGAGCGACGGGATGATCTGCTTTTTCCGGCTCATCACGCCCGGCAGAACGACGGTGTCGCCCGCGACGGTGGCATCGAAGCTCTTCTCGGCCACGCCCTTCACCAGATCGTTCGGCACCAGCAGCGTCGCTTCCTCGTTGAGGATATCGACCACGAACAAAAGCACCTGATCGACGCCATCCTCTTTCGCGACCGTCTCCATCGCGCCCATCAGCGAGGCCTTGCGATCGAGGATCATCTTCGGCGCGGTGGTCTCGAGGACCGAGACGCGGAACGAGGTGCCGCCCACGGCATATTCCTTCGAATCCATGCGCAGCAGTTCCGCGTCGGAGAAGGCCGAGACGTCCGATTTCGCCTCGAACATCTTCGTCGCCAGCTCATGCATGTCGACGCCCAGATCCTTCGCCAGAGCCTCGCAGACGGCGCGGTCGTGATCGGTGGTGGTGGGCGAACGGAATTCCAGCGTGTCGGACAGGATGCAGCTCAGCATCGCGCCCTTCACCCCGCGCGGCGCCTTGGCCACGTCGTCGCCCATCAGGTCATACATGATGGTCGCGGTGCAGGCGAGCGGGCGCATCGTGATGTCGATCGGCGAGGTGGTCTCGATTCCGCCGGTCAGCTTGTGGTGGTCGATGATCTGGATCACGTTGGCCGAGTTGATGCTCGCGGGGAGCTCGGCGGGGTTGTTGGTGTCCACGATGACGACGCTCTCGCCCTCGGCCACGTCCGCGATGATCTCGGGCTTCTCGAGACCCCAATGCTCGATCACGAAGGCAGCCTCGGTGTTGGGCTCGCCAAGCAGGCAGGCCTTCGCGGGCGTGCCTTTGATCTCGCTGAGATACCACGCCCAGGCGATGGGCGAGCCGGTCGAGTCGGTATCGGGGGCCTTGTGGCCGAAAACCTTGGTCGTCATGGAGAAATCCCCTCGGATGTTCGTCTGTCGCGGCGGTTTATAGGGGCTGCGCAGGGGCTTGTCACCATCGGGAAAGGGCTGGAGGTGAGGAAGGCCGAAATGGGCTGCACCCGACCTTTGGGTGAGCGCTTTGCCCCGACCGCGGTTTGGCGCTTTATCCCAACAGCCCGAAGGTCGATTGAACCCGCACTGACTTCGCCAATGCGCCCTCCCCGGGGAGAGGATCTGGCGCGGTACGGATTAGACGCCCGGGCGAACAGGCGAATGACGCGGATCAGTGAACGAAAGAGCGATAGAACCGAGCCGCCCTACCCGTCCAGCCGTTCGATCTTCCAGCCGTCATCCGCCAGCATCTTCAACAGCCCGTCATTGCCCGACAGGTGCAGCGCGCCGACCGCGACCACCACCGGCCCCTTGGCGGCGGCAGCTTCGATCTTGGGTAGCCATTTTTGATTGCGCGCAACCATCAGCAGATCTTCCGACAGCTTCATCTGCCGCTCGACCTCGGCAGGGTCCATCCCGCCCGCGACCGCCTGATCACGCGCCAGTTCCCAGATGATCCGGGGCTCGCCGCGGAAATAGAGGTCCCCCATCGTCACGCCCATATCGTCGGCGAGGGGCGCGCCAATCACCGCAGCCCGCAGCATTTCCAGCGCCTCTTGCTCGGTGATCGCGTTGAACAACGTGAAGACCGTGTCCCAGGGCTCGAGCGCCTCGATCGGCACGCCGCGCGCTTCGGCCCCGTCCATCAGCAGCTTGTCGAGCCCCTTGCCGCCTTTCGCGATATCCTCCACCGCACAAGGCGGCAGCGACAGCGTCATCGCAACGAAAGCCGGTCGCATCTTGGCCGCCAGAAACGCCGGCATGCCGTGGCGCGCCAGCGCCGCCTTCGTCATTTGCCAGTCCTCTTCCGAGAGGAGGTCCGGCAGGGTCTTTCCGGTCGAGAACATCAGGCTCGGGTCGGTTGTCATCGCGCTTTGCAGCCGGGCCTCTTCCTCGGGCCCGGCCTCGACGAGCAGCGCCGTGGCCCGCGCGAGCGCATCCCCCACCTGCGCGCTCAATGCGTCATGGCGTGCGTCGGGCAGATGATACGTGCCCGCGAGCGTGATCTCCTGATCGCCCTTTGTGGCCCGAAACAGCAGCCCTTGTGCAAACGGCACCGAATGGGCCGCGGCCTCGAGACGCGCCTGCTCTGCCTTGGGCATCGCGTCGAAAAGATCGGTGCCGACACACTCGGCCGCGGCGGGCAAGACAAAAGCAAGGGCCAGTGCGGGCGCCAGAAAGGGCTTGAGAAGCGATCTGAGTTTCATGATCGCGACAGTGCCACGCCGACGAGGGCGCGCAAAGAGGCAATCGGCAGGAAAGGCGCGCGTAACGGGCGATCGGTGCCGAAGGCGCATCGACAGGGCCCGAACAACGGCTGAAGGCGCCGCTCAAAAGGAAAGGAAATCATGACTTTGCGCGCCATAATCCACACCGTAGCGTGAGCGGAATCTCAAAAGGACGTCATTTTGGAAAATAACCTGACTCGCCGCGCCGTTTCCCTGCTCCTGCCCTTTGGTTTTCTGGGGATCACGGGCTGCGCGTTTGGCCCGCGGGCTTCCTACGCGCCCCGGCTCCCGACCGATGCCCGGTTTCAGGAGATGGTCAAGCACGCGATGCCGGACTATCGGCTGACCTCCGCGATCATTGGCCGCCCGGTTGTGCGTTCGCCGGGATTTGCCTTGCTACTGGTAAATATACACGATGATCCGCAAACGGTGCTGCGGAAGTTCCTGTCGCAATTCGAAGGCACTGGGCTGCCGCAGGTGAAACTTTACATAGATGGCGTCCCTTTGATTTCGCAGACCTGGCGCGTCGACTTTCCGGGCTGCGAACCGGGGCAATGCGTGGCGACGATGGAGCGCCTGCGGTTTGTTCCGATCTCGAAGGCCGAACATGACCGATACCGGGCCGACCGATCCGGGTTTGGTTTCGAGCGCCACACGATCAAGACCGCAACGCTCGATGGCGTCGCCTATGAAGCGGTCGTGGTCGTCGGATACGATTACCGCCACCGGGTCATCTCTTATTTTGTTGAGACCGACCGAGCGGCCATTAACGAGCGAGAGCGTGATTGGGCGGTCCTTAACGCTCGTAGAAATCTAAAATACCCAATTGAGGTGTTTCGATATTCTCGCAATCTTGCGCTCGGCGTGAGCGCTTTTTACGACGATGGTCCCCACATTGGGGGCGAACTTTCAAAAGGGCTTTGATGTGCGTTTCTTGAGCGTCGGAGGACGTCATGTCGGACAATAGATTTCATCGCCGCGCCTTTTCCCTGCTCCTGCCCTTTGGTCTTCTGGGGTTCATGGGCTGCGGGTTTGGCCCCCGGGCCTCCTACGCGCCCCGGCTTCCGACCGATGCCCGGTTCCAGGAGATGGTCGAGCAAGCGATGCCGGACTATCGGCTGACCTCCGCGATCATTGGCCGCCCGGTTGTGCGCTCTCCGGGGTTTGCCTTTCTCATTGTGAATAGACGCCTTGATCCGCAAACAGTGCTGCGAAATTTTCTTTCGCAGTTCGAAGGCACTGGGCTGCCCCAAGTGAACCTTTACATAGATAGGGTCCCTTTGATTTCGCAGACCTGGCGCGTTGTCTTTCCGGGCTGTGAGCCTGGGCAATGCGTGGCGACGATGGAGCGCCTGCGCTTTGTTCCGGTCTCGAAGGCCGAACATGACCGATACCGGGCCGACCGATCCGGATTTGGTTTCGAGCGCCACACGATCAAGACCGCAACGCTCGATGGCGTCGCCTATGAAGCGGTCGTGGTCGTCGGATACGATTACCGCCACCGGGTCATCTCTTATTTTGTTGAGACGAATCGAGCGGCCATTAACGAGCGAGAGCGTGATTGGGCTGTCCGTAACGCTCGTAGCGGTCTGAAATACCCAATTGAGGTGTTTCAATATTCTCGCAATCTCGCGCTCGGCGTGAGCGCTTTTTATGACGATGGTCCCCATATTGGGGGCGAACTTTCAAAAGGGCTTTGATGTGCGTTTCTTGAGCGTCGGAGGACGTCATGTCGGACAATAGATTTCGTCGCCGCGCCTTTTCCCTGCTCCTGCCCTTTGGTTTTCTGGGGTTCATGGGCTGCGCGTTTGGCCCCCGGGCCTCCTACGCGCCCCGGCTTCCGACCGATGCCCGGTTCCAGAAGATGGTCGAGCAAGCGATGCCGGGCTATCGGCTGACCTCCGCGATCATTGGCCGCCCGGTTGTGCGCTCGCCGGGGTTTGCCTTTCTCACAGTCGATATCCATGAGGACCAAGAGACAGAGTTGCGGAAATTTCTGTCGCAGTTCGAAGACACTGGGCTGCCGCAGGTGCGCCTCTATATCGCTGAGGTTCCCAAGGATCCCGATGTTTGGCGCGTTGACTTTCCGGGCTGCGAACCCGGGCAATGCGTGGCGACGATGGAGCGCCTACGGTTTGTTCCGGTCTCGAAGGCCGAACATGACCGATACCGGGCCAGCCGATCCGGATTTGGTTTCGAGCGCCACACGATCAAGACCGAAACGCTTGACGGCGTCGCCTATGAAGCCGTCGTGGTCGTCGGATACGATTACCGCCACCGTGTGATCGCCTATTCTGTCAAGACAAGCCGAGCAGCTGTCAACAATATCGAGCGTGATTGGGCCATCCGGAACGCCCGCAGCCGTAGAAAATATCCAATCGACGTATTGCAGTATTCTCATAACCTCGCACTTGGTGTGAGTGGATTCTATGACAATGGTCCCCGGATTAGGCGGGACATGTCAAAAGGGCTTTGAGATGCCTTGCCCCGGCGGATTTGGCGATACCACAACCACCTTCCCTTCCCGCCTCTGACACACGGACACTGAGCACAACCCCATCTCCGCTCCGTCTCCGGAGACGAAAATTTTTCGCATCTCGCCCATTGACAGTTCCCGGCCCCAGTGACTAACTCCTGCGCCGTTAGCACTCACCACTGACGAGTGCTAAAACTTTTGGAACCTGGAACCTTTAGGGAGTGAGCCAGATGGCATTCAAACCGCTTCATGACCGTGTGCTGGTCAAGCGCGTGGAGAGCGAAGAAAAGACCAAGGGTGGCCTGATCATCCCCGACAGCGCGAAAGAGAAGCCGGCCGAGGGCGAGGTTGTCGCAGTCGGTGAAGGCGCACGCAAGGATTCGGGCGAGCTGATCGCTCCGGCAGTGAAGGCGGGCGACCGCGTTCTGTTCGGCAAGTGGTCGGGCACCGAAGTCACGGTCGACGGCGAAGAGCTGCTGATCATGAAGGAAAGCGACATCATGGGCATCATCTCGTAAGGCGCACCCTGCCCTTACCGAGACCCCATGATTTCCCAACGAATACCAAGTCAAGGAGCCAACAGACATGGCAGCCAAGGACGTTAAATTCTCCACCGACGCGCGCGACCGGATGCTCAAGGGCGTCAACATTCTCGCCGACGCGGTGAAAGTGACGCTGGGCCCGAAAGGCCGCAACGTCGTGATCGAAAAGTCGTTCGGTGCGCCCCGCATCACCAAGGACGGCGTGTCGGTCGCCAAAGAGATCGAGCTTTCGGACAAGTTCGAGAACATGGGCGCGCAGATGGTGAAAGAAGTCGCCTCGCGCACCAATGACGAGGCCGGCGACGGCACCACCACCGCGACCGTGCTCGCTCAGGCCATCGTGAAAGAAGGCATGAAGGCCGTGGCCGCGGGCATGAACCCGATGGACCTCAAGCGCGGCATCGACATGGCGACCTCGAAGGTCGTCGAGGCGATCAAGGCCGCGGCGCGCCCGGTCGCCGATAGCGACGAAGTCGCTCAGGTCGGCACCATCTCGGCCAATGGCGAAGAGACCATCGGCCGCTTCATCGCCGACGCGATGCAGAAAGTCGGCAACGAGGGTGTCATCACCGTCGAAGAGAACAAGGGCATGGAGACCGAAGTCGAGGTCGTCGAAGGCATGCAGTTCGACCGCGGCTACCTGTCGCCCTACTTCGTGACCAACCCCGACAAGATGGTCGCCGAGCTCGATGACTGCCTCATCCTGCTGCACGAGAAGAAACTCTCGTCGCTCCAGCCGATGGTGCCGCTCCTGGAGCAGGTCATCCAGTCGCAAAAGCCGCTCCTCATCATCGCCGAGGACGTGGAAGGCGAAGCGCTCGCGACCCTCGTGGTCAACAAGCTGCGCGGCGGTCTGAAGATCGCGGCCGTGAAAGCTCCGGGCTTCGGTGATCGCCGCAAGGCCATGCTGCAGGACATCGCGATCCTGACCGGCGGCCAGGTGATCTCGGAAGATCTCGGCATGAAGCTCGAGAATGTCGGCATGGACATGCTCGGTACCGCGAAGAAGGTCACCATCACCAAGGAAACCACCACCATCGTGGACGGCGCCGGTGACAAGGCCGAGATCGAAGCCCGCGTGGGTCAGATCCGCACCCAGATCGAGGAAACCACCTCGGATTACGACCGCGAGAAGCTGCAAGAGCGTGTCGCGAAACTGGCCGGTGGCGTTGCCGTCATCCGCGTCGGCGGCATGACCGAAGTCGAAGTGAAAGAGCGCAAGGACCGCGTGGACGACGCTCTGAACGCGACCCGTGCGGCCGTGCAGGAAGGCATCGTCGTCGGCGGCGGCGTGGCTCTGGTGCAGGGTGCCAAGGCGCTCGACTCGCTCACCGGCGCCAACAGCGACCAGGAAGCCGGCATCGCGATCGTCAAGCGTGCGCTCGAAGCCCCGCTGCGTCAGATCGCCGAGAACGCCGGTGTGGACGGTGCTGTCGTGGCCGGCAAGGTCCGCGAGAGCGACGACCTGAACTTCGGCTTCAACGCTCAGACCGAAGAATATGGCGACATGTTCAAGTTCGGCGTGATCGACCCGGCCAAAGTGACCCGCACCGCGCTCGAAGACGCGGCGTCGATCGCTGGCCTGCTGATCACCACCGAAGCGATGATCGCCGAGAAGCCGGAGCCGAAAGGCGCGGCCGGTGCCCCCGACATGGGCGGCATGGGCGGCATGGGCGGCATGATGTAATCAGCCGCTCCCGCTTCAGGGATAAGGGAAAGGGCGTCCTCCGGGGCGCCCTTTTTCTTTTTGGACGGGACGGCGGCAGAGGGCCGCGCCCGACTGCGGGGCCGGAACCCCTGCCCGCTCGTGTCCTTCTTTCCCACTTCCCCCGCCCCGCGCTCCGCGTTAGCGTCCTGTCGCAAAACGGGAGGACGACATGATCGAGATGGCATTGGTGACGGGTGCGGCCCGCGGGATCGGCCTGGCGACGGTGAAGCTGTTTCTTGAAATGGGCTGGCAGGTCGTGATGGTCGACCGCGACGAGGCAGAGCTCGAGGAGGCGAGCCGCGATCTCAACGGCACCCACCCGATCCTGTGCGATGTCGCGCAGCCCGATCAGGTCGCAATCCTGGCCGAAGAAGTCAGCCATATCGCGCAATACGGGCTCAAGGCGTTGGTCAACAATGCCGGCGTGGCCGAGTTCGGCCCGATCCGCGACACGGATTTCGCGATGTGGCGGCGCGTGATGGCGACAAATCTCGACGGCGTCTTCCTGATGAGCCAGGCCCTGACGCCATTGCTTGCCAAGGCCAAGGGGGCGATCGTGAACATCGCCTCGATCTCGGGCCTGCGCGCCTCGACGCTGCGCGTGGCCTACGGCACCTCGAAAGCGGCCGTGATCGCACTGACCGAGCAACAGGCGGTCGAGTTGGGCGAGCTGGGCATCCGCGCCAATTGCGTGGCCCCCGGCCCGGTGCGCACGAAACTCGCGATGGCGGTGCATAGCCAGGCGATCATCGACGCCTATCACGACGCGATCCCGCTCAACCGCTATGGCTCGGAGCGCGAGATCGCCGAAGCGATCGCCTTCCTCGCCTCGGACAAGGCCAGCTATATCACCGGCCAGCTGCTTGCCGCCGATGGCGGGTTCGGCGCGACAGGGATCGGCCTGCCCGCTTTGCGCAAAGACTGATCGCCCCCCTTGCAAAACTCTTGCAAGGATTCGAAATTAAACGGGTGTTCAATTCATCCGGCCAGGTGCCGAACTCGGGGGAGGAGTTTCATGGATTACGCGCTCAGCGAGGAACAGCAGGCCATTTTCGATATGGCCTATGCCTTCGGGCAGGATGAGATCGCGCCCAATGCGGTCGCCTGGGAAGAGGCGGGAACGATTCCCAAAGAGCTTTGGCCCAAGGTGGCGGAGCTCGGTCTGGGCGGGATCTATGTCTCCGAAGAGCAAGGCGGCTCGGGGCTGTCGCGCCTCGATGCGACGCTGGTCTTCGAGGCGCTCGCGATGGCCTGCCCCGCCGTGGGCTCGTTCCTGTCGATCCACAACATGTGCGGCGGCATGATCGACAAGTTCGGCTCGGACGAGGACAAGGCGCGCTGGCTGCCCGATCTCGTGAGCATGAACAAGATCTTCTCCTATTGCTTGACCGAGCCGGGCTCGGGTTCGGATGCGGCGGCGCTGCGCACCCGCGCAGAGCGCACGAACGAGGGCTGGAAACTCAACGGGACCAAGGCCTTCATCTCGGGTGGCGGCTATTCGGACGTCTACGTGACGATGGTGCGCACCGGCGAGGATGGCCCCAAGGGCATCTCGACCGTGGTGGTCGAGGATGGCACGCCGGGGCTCAGCTTCGGCGCGCTCGAGCGCAAGATGGGCTGGAAAGCGCAACCGACCGCTCAGGTCCAATTCGACGATTGCGTCGTACCGGACGAGAACCTTCTGGGCGAAGAGGGCAAGGGGTTCACCTATGCGATGGCGGGGCTCGATGGCGGGCGTCTGAACATCGCGGCCTCGGCCTTGGGTGGCGCGCAGGCCGCGCTGACCCAGACCCTGACCTACATGGGTGAGCGCAAGGCCTTCGGGCGTTCGATCGACCAGTTCCAGGCGCTGCAGTTCCGCCTTGCCGAAATGGAGGTCAAGCTGCAATCGGCCCGCACCTTCCTGCGTCAGGCGGCGTGGAAGCTCGACAACAAGACCCATGATGCGACGAAGTTCTGCGCGATGGCGAAGCTCTACGTGACCGATGCCGCGTTCGACGTGGCCAACCAGTGCCTGCAACTGCATGGCGGCTACGGCTACCTTGCCGATTATGGCATCGAGAAGATCGTGCGCGACCTGCGCGTGCACCAGATCCTCGAGGGCACGAACGAGATCATGCGCCTGATCGTGAGCCGCACCATGCTGGCGGAGCGCGGCTGATGTCCGACGAGACGATGATCGCGAGGAAGGAAGGCCGCGCCGGGCGGCTGACTTTCAACCGGCCGAAGGCTCTCAACGCGCTCGATCATGACATGGCAATGGTGATCGAGGCGGCGCTGGATCAATGGCGCGACGACGCGGAGGTCGACCTTGTGGTGATCGACGCGATCGGCGATCGCGCCTTCTGCGCGGGCGGCGACATCGCGGCCGTCTATCGCGCGGGGATGGCTGGAGATTCCCGTCCCGGTCAGGATTTCTGGCGCGACGAATACCGGATGAACGCGAAAATCGCGGAATATCCCAAGCCGATCGTCGCTTTCATGCAGGGGTTCGTGATGGGCGGCGGCGTCGGTGTCGGCGGCCATGCGAGCCACCGTGTCGTTGGCGAAAGCACACAAGTGTCGATGCCCGAAAGCGGGATCGGTTTGATCCCGGATGTGGGCGGCACGCTGCTGCTTGCCCGGGCGCCGGGCCATGTCGGCGAATATCTGGGGGTGACGGGTGCGCGGATGAACGCGGCCGATGCGCTCTATACCGGCTTTGCCGACTGCTTCGTGCCCGAGGCGGAATGGGAGGCGATCAAGGCGCGACTGATCGAGACCGGTGACATCACGAGCCTGCCCGCGAGCCAGACCCCGCCCGAGCCGGGCAGCCTCGCGCCACAACGCGCAGAGATCGACGCGGCTTTCGCCGCCCCCGACATCCACGCGATCGTCGAGGCGCTCGAGGTCGCAGGCGGCACGTTCTCGGAAAAGACCCTCAAGACGATCCGGCGCAATTCGCCGCTCTCGATGGAGGCGACGATCCGGCTCGTGCGCATGACGCGCGCGGCCAACACCATTCGCGCAGCACTCGAACACGAGTTCCGCTTTACGTGGCGCGCCGCGGAACTAGGTGACTTTCTCGAAGGGGTGCGGGCCCAGATCATCGACAAGGACCGCAATCCGCAATGGAAACACGCTCTGGACAGCCTGCCCGAGGAGGATGTGGCACGGATGCTGGAGCCGCTGGGGCCGGACTGGGCCATCTGGGAGGAGAGCAAATGAAAATCGCATTCATCGGACTTGGGAACATGGGTGGGCCGATGGCCTCGAACCTTGTGGCCGCAGGTCATCAGGTCGTGGGCTTCGACCCGGTCGCACCGCTGCCCGAGGGCGTGGCGCAGGCCACCAGCGCCGCCGCTGCCGCACAGGAAGGCGAAGTGGTGATCACCATGCTGCCCAACGGCCAGATCCTGCGCGATGTCGCCAAGGAGCTCATCCCGGCGATGCAGGAGGGCGCGGTGCTCTGTGACTGCTCGACCGTCGATGTGGACAGCGCCAAGGCGGTCGCGAAAATGGCCGCCGATCGCGGTCTCGGAGCGCTCGATGCGCCGGTTTCGGGCGGCGTGGGCGGCGCGACGAACGGCACGCTGACCTTCATGGTCGGTGGCAGCCAGGCCGCCTTCGACAAGGTCAAGCCGCTCTTCGACATCATGGGCCAGAAGGCCGTGCATTGCGGCGACGCGGGCGCGGGTCAATCAGCCAAGATCTGCAACAACATGATCCTCGGCGTGACGATGATCGCCACCTGCGAAGCCTTCGCGCTGGCCGACAAGCTCGGCCTCGACCGCGAGAAGATGTTCGACGTGGTTTCGACCTCCTCGGGTCAGAGCTGGTCGATGAACACCTATTGCCCCGCGCCGGGTGTCGGGCCGCAAACGCCCGCGGACAACGATTACAAACCCGGCTTCGCCTCGGAACTGATGCTCAAGGACCTGCGCCTGAGCCAGCAGGCAGCCGAGAGCGCCGATGCAGACACGCCGATGGGCAAGCTCGCCGCCGCCCTCTATGCCGCCTTCGTCGAGGCCGAGGATGGCAAGGGCCGCGACTTCTCGGCCATGCTCCCGCGTTTCGAGAAACGCGGCCGGACCTGAGCGATCGGCGCGGGCGGGCCTTCACTGCCCTGCCCGCGCCCTCATGTCACAGCCCCTCAATTCGTACCGAGGCGAGTTAATCCTTGCCGCGAACAACCGCGTATCGCTATCACAGTGGGTATACAGCGCGATAACCGAAGGGGTTTTCCATGTTTCAACGCAATGTCGGCGGCATTGACCGCATCCTGCGCATCGTGATCGGGCTTGGCCTGATCCTGGGCTATTTCCTGAACCCGGGCGCTCCCTATAGCTGGCTCTACTGGATCGGGATCATCCCGCTCGCGACCGGCCTGATCGGCAGCTGCGCGCTCTACTCGATCCTCGGAATCAACACCTGCAAGAAGTGATCCGGGCGCACAGCCCGCATCGCAGACCCGTCTTCCCCCGCCGAAGCCAACGCGCTTCGGCGGGGTTTTGCTTGCCGCTGCGCCATCCGCCGCCGAAGGAAAATTCCTGCGATGGAACGAAAGGCCTCATCCGTTCATTACTCCAGCGAGACGAACGAAAGGAGAGTTCGCATGAAACATCTGACCCGCCTCACGCTTGCTGCCACGCTTGGCGCGAGCCTGCTGCCCGGCGTCGCGCTGGCCGACAATCCCGGCAACGGCGCTGCGAAGTGGAAGAAGGACAAGCCGCGCTCGGAATATGTAATCCGTGGTGCCCAGCAGGATTACCGTGCCTGCCCGCCCGGGCTGGCCAAGAAGAACAATGGCTGCCGCCCGCCGGGACTGACCCAGGAGCATCACGAGCGCAAGCGCTGGCGTGAAGGCGAACGGATTACCGGCGATTACATCCTCGTGCGCGATCCGCGCCGCTTCGGGCTCGACCCGCGCAACACCTACTGGCGCTCGGACGGGTATGTCTACCGGGTCGATCGCAAGACCGGTGAAGTGCTCGCACTTATCGGTCTGGCGCAATCGATCCTCGGTAATTGATTTCGCAACTGCGAAAACGCCCCCGAAACTGACGTCACGGCAAGGCAAGGCCCGCGCAAATCGCGCGGGCCTTTAACGAATCACGGGGTACGTGTTCAAATTTTTGTTAGGCAATATCAAATACCTACAGTGCACTAATGTACACAGGCGCGCGCATAACGGAAATGCGGATTCTGCAATGGACCTTTTTGCCGCAATGCGGCATTTCCCTACCGAACGCAGAATAATAAGGAAACGCGCATGACCTATCTTCCCCGATATGCGCTGATCGCAGTGATCGGCGCGGCCCTGTCGCCCATCGCCGTTATGGCGGAAGGCCCCGCTAAGTGGCTGACCTCTGACAGCGCGGCTCAGATCACTCTGGCCAGCAGCGACATGACCGCCATCTCGACGCCTTCGGTGCGCAATGACCGGCTTTGGGAGCAGGGCCAGCGGATCACGCGCAACTATGTCCGCATCCGTCAGCCTGGCAATTTCGGCCTGAACCCGAATGCGACCTACTGGCGCTCCTACGACTATATCTACCGTGTTGATGCGCAGACCGGCGAAGTGCTCGCGCAGGTCGGCAAGGCGGACTCGATCATCGGCCACTGAGCCGCGCCTTTCGACAACCGGCATTCTTTTGGAAAACGGGCGGAACATTTTCCGCCCGTTTTGCTTTCTCCTGCACGAAGAGGGAGAATCGACGACTGCCATGCCGCGACAAATCTCACCCCGCCCGTTGCCGTTGCCGGTCATCAGCCCAACCGCTAGGGTTCATGGGATGAGAGTTTCCAGCCTGACAGCGTCGGCCTTGCTGGCCCTGGTTATCCTCGCCCTGCCCGCCTCGGCACAAGACGTCGAGGTGATGCGAGGCGGCAAGCGTGTGGTCGGACAGGCAGAGTCCAACGCAACCACCAAGCCAGAATGCAAGACGCTCTCGACGGGCGACACCTTTTGCAAGGTTGAGCGCAACGGCGTCTCCCGCTGGGTTCTCCAGGGCCAGATGCAACCGGATTTCAAAGTCGGCGAGATTTTCCCGGTCTATGACCATTCGATGGTGATGAATCTCAACCGCTATGACCTGCCGCCCGTGACGGGTGCGTGGCGCTATTACGTAGTGCGCGGCGTGATCTACAAAGTCGGCGCGGACAGCCACAAGGTTCTTGAAGTGATGGGCCGCGCGATCCGGCGCTGATCGCTATTCCGCAGCCTCCTTGAGCCCCAGCATCGGCGCGAGATACCGCCCGGTATGCGAGCGCGGATTGATCGCGACCTCTTCCGGTGTGCCCTCGGCCACGATCTCGCCACCGCCATCACCGCCCTCGGGTCCGATATCGATGATATGATCGGCGGTCTTGATCACGTCGAGATTGTGCTCGATCACCACAACCGTATTGCCCTGCTCGACAAGGGAATGCAGCACCTCCAGCAACTTTCGCACATCCTCGAAATGCAGACCCGTGGTCGGCTCGTCGAGGATGTAGAGCGTGCGGCCCGTCGCGCGTTTGCTGAGTTCTTTGGACAGTTTCACCCGCTGCGCCTCACCTCCCGAAAGCGTCGTCGCCTGCTGGCCGACCTTGATATAGCCAAGCCCCACCTCCATCAGCGCATCCATCTTCTCGCGGATCGCGGGCACGGCCTTGAAGAACTCCTGCGCGTCCTCGACGGTCATATCAAGAACGTCCGCTATGCTCTTGCCTTTATACAAGATTTCCAAGGTCTCGCGATTATAGCGCTTGCCCTTGCAGGTCTCGCATTCGACATAAACGTCGGGCAGGAAGTGCATCTCGATCTTGATGACGCCATCGCCCTGACAGGCCTCGCAGCGCCCGCCCTTCACGTTGAAGCTGAACCGCCCCGGCTTGTAGCCGCGGGCCTTGGCCTCGGGCAGGCCCGCGAACCAGTCGCGGATCGGGGTGAAGGCCCCGGTGTAAGTGGCTGGATTCGAACGCGGAGTCCGCCCGATGGGGCGCTGGTCGATGTCGATGACCTTGTCGAGATGCTCGAGCCCCTTCACCGTATCGCAGGGCGCGGGCGTCTGGCGTGCACCGTTGAGGCGCATCGAGGCGGTCTTGAACAGCGTCTCGATGGTCAGCGTCGACTTTCCGCCGCCCGAAACACCGGTCACGCAGACGAATTTGCCCAGCGGGAAATCGACCGTCACATTCTTGAGGTTGTTACCGCAAGCCCCGACAACGGTTAGCTTCTTCTTGTTTCCCTTGCGGCGATCCGTGGGCACGGCGATCTCGCGCGTGCCGCTGAGATATTGCCCTGTCAGCGACGCCGCGTCGGCCGCGATCTCCTCGGGCGTGCCGCGCGCGACAACCTGCCCGCCATGCACACCCGCCCCGGGGCCGATATCGAAGACGTAATCGGCATGGCGGATCGCATCCTCGTCATGCTCGACCACGATCACCGTATTGCCCTGATCGCGCAGGTTCTTGAGCGTGAGCAGCAGCCGGTCATTGTCGCGCTGGTGCAGGCCGATGGAGGGTTCGTCCAACACGTAAAGCACCCCCGTCAGCCCCGAGCCGATCTGCGACGCCAACCGGATCCGCTGGCTTTCGCCGCCCGAAAGCGTGCCCGCCGCGCGGCTCATCGTGAGATAGTCGAGCCCGACATTCACAAGGAATCCAAGACGTTCGCGGATCTCCTTGAGGATCGCATGGGCGATCTCGTTTTTCTGCTGGCTCAGACTGTCGGGCACGGTCGCCACCCAGTCATACGCCTCACGGATCGACATCTCGACGATCTGGCCGATATGCTTGCCGCCGATCTTCACGGCAAGAGCTTCGGGGCGCAGACGGTAGCCCTCGCAGGCGTGGCAGGGGCGGTTGTTCTGGTAGCGCTCCATCTCCTCGCGCGACCAGGCGCTATCGGTCTCGCGGTAGCGGCGTTCCATATTGGGGATGATGCCCTCGAAGGTACGGCTGACCTCGTAGACACGGCCGCCCTCGTCGAAGCGGAACTTGATCTCCTCGTCGCCCGAGCCGCGCAGGAAGAGGTTTTGAACCTTCTCCGGCAGGTCTTTCCACGGCTTCTTCGGGTCGAACCCGTAATGCTTGGACAGTGCCTCGACGGTCTGGGTGTAATAGGGAGATTTCGAGCGCGCCCAGGGCGCCAGCGCCCCGCCCTTGATCGAAAGCGTTACATCGGGCACCACGAGGCGTTCGTCAAAGAACAGCTCGACCCCAAGCCCGTCGCAGACCGGGCAGGCCCCGAAAGGCGCGTTGAACGAGAACAGGCGCGGTTCGATCTCGGGAATGGTGAAGCCCGAGACCGGGCAGGCAAAGTTTTCCGAGAAGGTCGTGCGTTCTGGATCGCCCTCTTTCGGCGCGGACTCGAAAATCGCGATGCCGTCGGCCAGATCGAGCGCGGTGCGGAAACTGTCCGCCAGCCGCGTCTCCATCCCCTCGCGCACCACGACACGGTCCACCACCACGTCAATATTATGGCGGAACTTCTTGTCGAGCGTGGGCGGCTCTTCCAGTTCGTAGAACTCGCCATTCACCTTCACGCGCTGGAAACCCTGCTTGCGCAGTTCGATGAATTCCTTGCGATATTCGCCTTTGCGGTCGCGCACGATCGGGGCGAGCAGATAGCCGCGCGTGCCCTCCTCCATGCGCATCACCGCATCGACCATATCCTGCACCTGCTGCGCCTCGATCGGCTCGCCGGTGGCGGGCGAATAGGGCGTGCCCGCGCGGGCGAAAAGCAGACGCATGTAGTCGTAGATCTCGGTCACCGTGCCAACGGTAGAGCGCGGGTTCTTCGAGGTCGTCTTCTGCTCGATCGAGATCGCGGGCGAGAGGCCCGAGATGTGATCCACATCCGGCTTGCCCATCATGTCGAGGAACTGGCGCGCGTAAGCGCTCAGGCTCTCGACATAGCGGCGCTGGCCCTCGGCATAGATCGTGTCGAAGGCGAGCGAGGATTTCCCCGACCCCGACAGGCCCGTGATCACCACGAACTGATCGCGCGGGATATCGAGATCCACGCCCTTGAGATTGTGCTCGCGCGCGCCGCGCACCTCGATGAACTTCTGCTCAGCCATCAATGCCCCCTGACATACCAGCCCTAGATAGGAGATGTCGGGCGAGTCTCCAATGAAAAAGAGCGAACGAAATGTGAACTTTTCAGGTTTCGTTGGGCCGCGCCAAATCTTTCGGCAGCATCGCAGGGCCGCTGAAGCGGCTGATCCGGTCTCGGGTACGCCTCCAACGTTCGCCTCTCTTTCCCGCCCGCTTCCCTCGCAGCAAGATCAAATTCGTGGCAGATCGGTCTCGAATTCCAAGTCTTGAATGTATTTTTGACGAGTTTCCCGTGAACCCACTTGAAAGACTCACTGGATTTGCCACATGAGGCTGGAACCGGGCCAAAGTGCCCATCCGAGTTTGCAAGAGGTATCGACATGCTGAACTTCCTTCGCCCCTCGGCCCATGGCGGCCGCGTCGAGCGGATCAACCCCAAGGATGCCGTGGCCAAGGCAAAAGCTGGCGAACTGACCGTGATCGACGTGCGCGAAGGTATGGAGGTCAAAAGCTCGGGCAAGGCCAAGGGCGCGCTGCACATCCCGCTCGCGACCATCCGCATGAAAGCCGACCCGTCGAGCCCCGAGAAGGATCCCAAGCTTGATACCGCGAAGCCCGTAGCGCTCTATTGCGCCTCGGGTGCGCGCTCGGCTGGCGCGGCCCAGATGCTCGCGCAAATGGGTTACGAACATGTCTACAATATCGGCGGCCTCTATGACTGGCACGCCGCAGGCGGCGAGATCGAGCGCTGATCCGTCATATCCATCGAGCAGTCAAAAGGGGCCCCGAGGGCCCCTTTTTCATGTCTCGGTCTGACGGCTGGCGCGGGTGCGATCAGAAGTGGATCGCACGACCGTAAGCGTCGAGCACGGATTCATGCATCATTTCCGACAGGGTCGGATGCGGGAAGACCGTGTTCATCAGGTCTTCCTCGGTGGTCTCGAGCTGGCGGCCCACGACGTAGCCCTGGATCAGCTCGGTCACCTCGGCGCCCACCATATGCGCGCCCAGCAATTCACCGGTCTTAGCGTCGAACACGGTTTTGACCATACCCTCGGGTTCACCAAGCGCGATTGCCTTGCCATTGCCGACGAAGGGGAAGCGCCCGACCTTGACCTGATAGCCTGCCTCTTTCGCCTTCGCTTCGGTCATGCCCACCGAGGCAACCTGCGGCGAGCAATAGGTGCAGCCCGCGATCGAGCCAGGTTTGACCGGGTGGGCGTGCTTGCCCGCGATCAGCTCGGCCACCATCACGCCTTCATGGCTGGCCTTGTGCGCAAGCCAGGGCGCGCCCGCGATGTCGCCGATCGCATAGAGCCCCTCGACCCCGGTACGGCAGAATTCGTCGGTCACGACATGGGTGCGGTCGACCTTCACGCCTGCTTCTTCAAGACCCAGATCCTCGACATTGCCGACGATCCCCACGGCCGAAATCACGGTATCGACTTCGAGCGTTTCGGTCTTGCCGCCCGCCTCAAGGGTCGCGATCACCTTGTCGGCCTTGCGGTCGAGCTTGGTGACGGTGGTCTTCTCGCGGATCTTCATCCCCTGCTTCTCGAACTGCTTCTTGGCGAATTTCGAGATTTCCTCATCCTCGACCGGAAGCACGCGGTCCATGACCTCGACCACGGTGGTCTCGGCGCCCAGCGTGTTGAAGAAGCTCGCGAATTCGATGCCAATCGCGCCCGATCCGATGACCAGCAGCTTCTTGGGTTGATGCGGCGGCTGCAGTGCGTGCTTGTAGGACCAGACGCGCTTGCCGTCTGCCTCGAGCCCCGGCAGGTTGCGCGCGCGCGCCCCGGTCGCGAGCACGATGTTCTTCGCGGTCAGCTCTTCGGTGCCCTTGTCGGTCGCGACCGTCACCTTGCCCTTGCCGGCAAGTTTCGCCGTGCCCATGACGACATCGACCTTGTTCTTCTTGAGCAGGTGAGCGACGCCGGAGGAGAGTTGCTTGGCGACCCCGCGCGAGCGCTTCACCACCGCGTCGAGGTCATAGCCGATCTTCTCGGCGCTCAGTCCGAACTCCTTCGCACGTTCCATCAGGTGGAAGACCTCGGCCGAGCGCAGCAGCGCTTTCGTCGGGATACAGCCCCAGTTGAGACAGATGCCGCCCAGATGCTCGCGCTCCACGACCGCGACCTTGAGGCCCAGTTGCGCGCCGCGGATGGCACTGACATAGCCCCCCGGCCCTGCCCCGATCACGATCATGTCGTAGCTTTTCGATGCCATGTCTTCCCTCCGGTCAGAAACTGGTTTGGCATTAAACTATTTTACGGGCGCATTCAACTCACCCTGTGCGTTCAGCGCCTTTCCATAGCCTCCCTCACGCAGAAATGTCTCTTCTTCGGGCAAGGTCTCGCGTCCGAGCGCAGAATTGCGCCACGGGAAGCGCCCGAATTGTTCGATCACTGAACGATGTGCGCGGGCATGTTTCAGATTGTCCGGCGAATACCAGCGCTCGGAAAACAGCTGCACCGCGCGATCCTGATCCGCGAGCGCCTCGGAATGCATGAAAGGCAGGTAGAAGAATTGCTGCAAGGGCGGGCCGATCTGCATGTCGCAGCCTTCGGCGATTGCACGGCCCGCATGGTCACGCGCAGCCGCATCGGTCTGGAAAGCGCGTGGGTCGTCGCGAAACATGTTTCGCGGGAACTGGTCGAGCAAAAGGATCAATGCCAGCGCCCCCGTCGGACAACGCTCCCACTCATTGAGCGCGCCCTGTGAAGCGACCTGCCAGAGCGGCGCGAAGCGGCGCCGGATGGCCGCGTCGATCTCCTCGGTGGACTGATACCAGTGCTTCTCGCCGACTTCCACGCGCCAGAAGCGCACAATCTCCTCGATGCGATCCATAGAAAAACGGCCCTCCCCTGCCGCAACCCGGATCAATGGTAGGGCATGGCGCGCGATGGGCAAAGCCGAAACGGATCAGGCCGCGTCCGGGCGCGTCTCCTCGTCCGAGCTGGCCTCTTCCTGAGCGACCTCGAGGACCGCCTCGACCGCCACCGCCGTCGCCGTGGGCGAGAGAACCGCATAAGTGCTGGTGTCGTCTGCCGACGGGGCTGCGCGCCGTGTCATCCGCCAGACGGCATAGCCCGCGATCCCCGCGCAGAGAACCCCCATGTAGAGGAAGAACCCGCCCGGCCCCACGACCCCCATCAGCCAGCCGGTGACCATCGGCCCCGCGACCGCGCCCACCCCGTTGGTGAACATCAGCCCCGCCGAGGCAGCGGCCATGTCGGAATTGTCGAGATAGTCGTTCGTGTAGGCGATCAGCAGCGAATAGAGCGGGTTGGCCACGCCCCCGATCAGCGCGCCCGCAACCAGCAACAGCCAGAATGGCGGGCTGAAGATGAAGGCGGCGAGCATCACTACCGCGCCGCAAAGCGCCGTGCCTGCGATCAGCACGCGCCGGTCCATCCGGTCCGAGAAATAGCCGATGGGATATTGCAGGATCATCCCGCCCACATAGATCGCCGCGACGAAGGTCGAGATCTGCTTGACGTTGAGCCCTTCGGCAGTGCCCCAGACAGACGCCATGCCGAACATCGCCGAGAAGATCCCGCCGAGCAGGAAGATCCCCACCATGCCAAGCGGCGAAGCTTCCCAGAGCCGCTTGAAGGTCATGCGCTGGATCGTCTCGAAACTCGGCGCAGGCGAGGCCGACAGAAGGATCGGCGTGAACGAGAGCGACACCAGAACGGAGGGGATAACGAAAAGGAAATAGCCCGCCGGATCGCCCACGTTCAGCAGCGCCTGGGCTGCGACGATCCCGATCATCTGCATCATCATGTAAAGTGAAAGCGCCTGCCCGCGCGTCTCGTTCGTGGCACTTGCGTTCAGCCAGCTCTCGGCGGTGATGTAGACCCCCGAGAAGGAAAACCCGATCAGCACCCGCATCGCCACCCAGGCGGGCCAGTTCGGGAAGGCGGCATAGAGCACCAGCACCGCCGAGATCAGCGAGCCGAGTGCTGCGAAGACCCGCACATGCCCCACCCGCGCGATCATCTCGGGCACCATGCGCGAGCCGAACAGGAAGCCCGCGAAATAGGCCGACATCACGAGCGACATGTAGAAGGTGTCGATGCCCTCGATATTGCCCCGGATGCCGAGCAACGTGCCCTGCATCCCGTTGCCCACCATCAGGAGCATGATCCCCAGCAAAAGCGGCCAGGTCTGGCGCAGCACTAACAACATCGAAACGTCCCTCGGGTTTGGCCTGCGGTCAGGCGCGTGGGTCTGCGCCGTCCCGAGCCTCGGCATCTAGGGCGGCGCGTCGCGAAGAACAGGTCTGTATCCGACCTTACGGGATCAGAAGCGACGCATCGCCATAGGAAAAGAATCTGTAACGTTTTTCAAGCGCATGCGCGTAAATCTTTTGTATCCGCTCGCGCCCCATCAAGGCCGAGACCAGCATCAGCAGCGTGGATTTCGGCAGGTGGAAATTCGTCATCAGCGCGTCCGTGATGCGAAACTCGAAGCCGGGATAGATGAAGATGTCGGTCGCGTCGCGAAACGGCACGATATGGCCCTTGGCGCCACCCGGCGCGCGCGCCGCGCTCTCGATCAGGCGCAGCGCGGTGGTGCCGACCGGGATCACCCGGCCGCCCGCCGCTTTCGTTGCGTTGATCTCGGCGGCGGCGGCCTCGCTCACCTCGCCCCATTCGGCATGCATCTTGTGGGTGGTCACGTCCTCGACCTTGACCGGCAGGAACGTGCCCGCGCCGACATGGAGGGTCACCTCGGTGAACTCGACCCCTTTCGCGGCCAGCGCTTCGAGCAGTTCGCGGGTGAAATGCAGGCTCGCGGTCGGGGCGGCCACCGCACCGGAATGGCGCGCGAACACGGTCTGGTAGTCGCGCTTGTCCTCTTCGTCAGGCGCACGCAGTGCCGCGATATAGGGCGGCAGCGGCATCGCACCGGCCTCGGCGAGCGCTTCGTCGAAATCGTCGCCCTCGAGATTGAAGGCTATGCGCAGCTGCCCGTCCTCGATCGCGACGACCTCGGCCGAGAGCTTCTCGGAAAACACGATCGTCTCGCCATCCTTGACCTTGCGCAGGGGTTTGGCGAGCGCGGTCCATTCACCGCCCGGCGCTGGTTCCAAGAGTGTCACCTCGACCTTCGCGGTCACCTCGCCCTGAGCGCTCTGCCGGGTGCGCGTTCCCGAAAGGCGCGCCGGGATCACCTTGGTGTTGTTGAGCACCAGACGATCGCCGGGCCGGAAAATGTCGATCAGGTCGCGCACATGCAAATCAGTGATCGTGTCACCTTGAGCCAGCAGCAGGCGCGCCGCGTCGCGGGGCCGTGCGGGGCGCGTGGCAATCAGACCCTCGGGCAGGTCGAAGTCGAAATCCTCGAGTTTCATTGGAAAGAACCTTATTCGCTCAGCACTTCAGGCGGGCCGGAGCGGAACATCTCGCGCATCGCGCCCGGCGCGAGGACCGAGAGCGGGTTGATCGAGACCTTGGGCGCATCAGACGACCCGCGCAGCGAGTAGTTAAAGCCAAACAGCCCCTCGCCCGCCTTGGAAATGATCTGACCGATCCCGTTCACCAGATAGAACGGAGAGATCACGCCCTTCATGTTGAGCTTCTTGCTGTCCGGGTAATAGTTGCCCGTCATCGTCACACCCATCGAGGCCCCTACGGCGGCGCCCCTTGTGACGCTGACCCCGTTGGGCGTCAAGCGGAAGGCGCCATCCACCGTAGAGAAGACGATCCCCTCGCCATCGAGCTGCTCGAGAAGTCCCACGCCGGAAGCCGCCGACAGGAGCGAGGCGAGCACCGGTGCGTCCTTCACGCGAAGGTTGGCGATCTTAACCTCGCCGTCATAGCTCTTGCGATCGCGCGGGGTCAGAACGAGCGTCCCCTGCCCGCCGCGCGCCTTGGTGAAGATCCCCGAAGCCTTCAGCACCGCCCCCGCGTCGGATGCCTGCGCGCGGATCGCGACACGTCCCCCAGCAGCCGGGATCAGCGTGCCCGCGATCGGCGCGCCGCCATTGACCAGCGCCTGGAACTTGCCCGCGAACCCGCCGCGGGTGGAGAAATCGCCACGGAACCCGGTGAGCGCGATCGCATCGGTGATCTGGACCCGGTCGAGAGACGCGGTGATCGCGGTCCCTCCGCCGCCGCCCGAGCCTCCGCCCGAACCGCCAGCCCCCGAGCCGAAATGGGATTTCGCCAGATCGAGCCTGCCGGAATTGACCTGCACATTGACCGCGCGCCCCTTGCCCTGCCCCACAAGATCGGCGCTGCCGGCAAACCAGTTGCCGATGCGCAGATCGGAAAACCGTGCACGGTTGAGGCCGCCATCGCTGACGAGGCTCACATCGCCCGCCGCGCGCAACCCCGGCGCGGTATAGGCGAGGCTCTCGATCGCCGGAGGCTGACCGAGCGTGCCCGACAGTGTCAGTGATCCCTTCGTGCCCGGCCCCTTTGCGTAACCGATCTCGGGGAGCGACAGGCGCAGCCCCGCAAGGTCGCTCTCGAAGGTGAAGCGCGTCGCCTCGTCCTTGCGCAGCGCGAGGTCTATCTGCCCGTTGCCCTTGCCCGCCACCATGCCGCGTGGCAGGCCCACACCGAAGGCATCGAGCGCATCGGGCGTCACCTCGATTACGGCTTTCACCTCCGAGCGCCCCTTGGCCTCTGGGCCGAAACGCTGGTCCCACGCGCCGTCGAAGGCCACGCCCGACAGCGTGCCCTTGCCGGAGATCACCATCCCCGCATTATCGGCCTTGAGGGTCAGCGCATCGGCGCGCAATTCGCGGCCCGGCACGAGAACGTCGCTCTTTACCTCGGTCATCCGCGCGGTCACGTCAAAGCCGATCTCCTCGGCCGGCACGCGCGGCTTGAGCGGCAGACGGATGACCGAACGCGCTTCGGCCCAGCCACTCGCGATATCGGTCTTCATCCCGGCTTTGCTCAGGAACTCGAAAGGAGGCTGGTCAAGCAGCGACATCGCCGCGGGGATCGGCGAGCGGGTGACCAGCGTCACCACGGCGGGCGCGGGCTTGATGCGGATATCGGGCACGATCAGTTCCGTCCCGGCGACCTCGATGCGCCCGCCCGAGGGCGCGGTGACATGGCCTTCCTCGACCTTCAGCGCCTGGCGCGTGTCGATGATGCTCGCGAACCCCTTGCCCTGCTGCACCGGCGGGAGGGTCTTGAGCACCCGCACATCGGCCCCGCGAAACTCGTAGCCAAGACCGAGCTTGGGCTCCTGTCCCGGCACCAGGCGCAACCCGGCATGGACATTGCGCAACTGACCCGTGGTCACGTTCTGCTCCAGCCAGTCGCGGGTCTTCGGCACGACCACCGGCGGCCAGAGCGCGAGCAGCTTGGTCTGGTCGATCTGGTCGATCCCGGCGTCGAGCGAGACTTTCCAGCCATCGGGCTGCGCCGAGAGCTGCCCCGTCGCGCTGATCGTCGTGTCGCCTTCGTCGTTGAGTTCGAGCTGCCCGACCTCGGCACGGAAAGGATCGAGCGCGAGCCGGAAATCGACCGCGCCCTGATCGAAACGCACGGGCGTATCGAAGAGGCCCGCGGGGTCGAGTTCGAGATTGGAGATCGCGATCTGGCCCAGCAATTCCTGCGGCACACCGTTGCGCAGGTCCCGCAGATAGGCCAGCCCGTCGGCATGCAGGCGAACCGCGCGGCTCTTGATTTCGAGGTTCGACACCTCGACGCGCTGCCGTAGGGGATCATAGCTGAGGTAAAGCTTGCCGCTTTCGATCGCGATCGGGCGCACGCCCTCATTGGGGCGGATCGCACCGGCGCCGATTTCGAGCATGGCGTTCATGCCGGTCAGCTCGCCCCTGTCGTCGAGACCCGAGCGCAGCGCCCCCGAGATCGGCGCGTTAAGCACACCAAGCGCGGCCAGCGCCGGCGATTGCATAGCCAGATCGCGTGCGGGAAGCGCCGTCACGGCGGCGCCGAAACTCGCCTCGCGGTTCGCCTTTTCGGTGGTCATCGAGACCGCGACCTGCGCGGGTTTTGAGGACTCACCGGCGACGTCGAAGCCGAGGGCGACGGAAATCTCTTCCGGCGTCTGGCTCAACTTGAACCGCCCTTGCGAAACCTTCCACAACCGATCGAGCCGTTCGTCCATCAGGCGCAACTCGACATCCTCGGCGGTCACCGTCTCGAGCTTGGACAGCGCCGGAACCTCGAACACCGTCTCGAAGGCCTCCACGGCGTCCGAGACATTGTTGAGATTGAGCGCCCCGAACATGTCGCCACCGCCGAGATCCAGATCCAGCCGTCCGTCGGGCAGGCGATGCAGCGCGAGGCTCGCGCCGCGGATGCGGAACGACCGCGGCACGACCTTGCCGCGCAGAAGCGGCTCGCTCCAGAGCGTCGCACGCAGCTCGGGCAGAACGGCGATCGGCAGGCCCGAGGGCCGGTCGAGCTGCACCATCTTGAACCGGACACGCGGCCGCAGCCCCTCGTCGACGAAGAGATCGATCCCGCCCGCGAGCGTCACTTTCATCCGCCCCTCGAGCGCCGCATTGGCGCGCGCCTGCAACTGCGCGACGATCCAGCCCGGCGCCGAGACAGGTTGATGGGTGATCACGAGCCAGGCGAAAATCGAGGCCAGAGCAAGTACCGGCAGCGTCAGGAGCAGAAGCAGACCGGTGCGACCGCGCCGCGCGGAGGACTCGAACGTCTCCTCAGAACTCTCTGACAAAACGGGATTTTCCAGAAGATACGCATCCGCCTTCGGCGGCATTCTCTCAGCCGCGGCAGCCGCGTCCTTGCGCGGCGACCCCATCGCGGGGTCAGAGGGGCGGTCTTGCTCCATCGCCTTCATTCGGGTGGCTCCCGTTCCTCCCGTGATTGCCCGATCGGGCCATCCAGCGGGGGCGGGTTGGCCTTGCCCCAGTCTCCTGCCTCGTGGTTAATTCTTGCCCAATGCGGGCACGAAAGTAAGCCCCGATCTGCGAAGGAGACATCAAAGTGATCCAGACAGGCGAAAAAGCGCCGGACTTCACCCTTCCCGCAACCGGGGGCAATGCGCTCGGAGCATTGGGAAATCTGATCACGGAAGACGGGATGCTGCGGTTTTCGGACGCGCTGCCCCATCCCGTCGTGCTGTATTTCTACCCCAAGGACAACACGCCGGGCTGCACCACCGAAGCTCTCGATTTCAGCCGGCTCGCGGGCGAGTTCGCCGCCGCAGGTGTCGTCGTGATCGGGATGTCGAAAGACAGCCTCAAGAAGCACGAGAATTTCTGCGCCAAGCACGACCTCGGGATTTACCTTGCCTCAGACGATGGCGGGGAGACCTGCGAAGCCTATGGCGCGTGGGCTGAAAAATCCATGTATGGCAAGACCTTCTGGGGCATCGTTCGCTCGACCATTCTGATCGGAAAGGATGGCATCGTGGCGCAGGTCTGGCCGAAAGTGAAAGTGAAGGGCCACGCTGAAGAGGTGCTCGACGCGGCGCGCGCGCTGGCCTGAGTCCATCTTTTGCCGACCCAAACTGCCGATCGCGCGAAGGTGAAAGTCGCGCGATCGGCACGGCGAAACCCGCCTGAAAAGGCACATTTTTCGGCAGAAAACCGCCCATCCCAAGCGCGTGAGGGAACTCCTGCCCGATGCTTGGGCAAAAGCGGTTGCCCGGGCCGCCCCCCCTTGCTAATCCCTCTTCAACCGGGCGGAGGAAGTTATCCCCAGCGACGACAGGTCCTCCCTGCCCATGTTTGCAGACGGCCTCCGTGCCTTCCTCGATCTGAAACAACACAGGACCGACCGGCTTGCCCAGACGCATACTCGACCGCCTGAACACTCGCCTCGAGCGTTGGCTTCCCGAACAGCGACTGTTCATGAAATCGGACAGTGCGACCCGGTTCATCCGGTTGCGCCCCCTGACCCAGGCAAGTGTTCTCGCCGTAGGCTCCGGGCTGTTCCTGTGGTCGACCGTCGCCTCGGCGATGCTCTTCATCGACGGGATTTCCTCGGGCGGGGCCGCGCAGAACGACAAGGTCGCGAAGGTCGCCTTCGAGCGTCGCCTCGACATTCTCTCGAAGGAACGCGACAGCCGTGCCGCCGAGGCGCTGGCTGCGCAGGACCGATTCCAGACCGCGCTTCAGCAGGTCTCGAAGATGCAATCCGCCCTTCTCGCCTCGGAAGAGCGCCGCCGCGAGCTCGAGACCGGGATCAGCGTGATCCAGTCGACCTTGCGCCGCACCATGGACGAGCGTGACACCGCACGCCTCGCGCTAGCGAAGGCCGAGGGCAAGGGGGCCGACTCCGGCCCCACCCCCGTCGCGCGCGCCGAGGACATGGCCAAGACCGTCGACATGCTGACCGCAGCCCTCGGCGAGACCGCCAAGGAACGCGACACCGCGGCGCAGGACGCCCAGAGCGCCCAATACGAGATGGACAAGATCGCGCTTGAAAAGCGCCTGATGGAGCAGCGCAACGATGAGATCTTCACCACGCTCGAAGGGGCCGTGAAAATCTCGATGGAGCCGCTCGACAAGGTGTTCAAGCAGGCGGGCATGGACCCTGACAACGTGCTCGCGCAGATCAAGCGCGGCTATTCGGGCACCGGCGGCCCGCTGACCCCGGTCTCGCTCTCGACCAAGGGCTCGGCGGATCTCGACGGCGATACCGCGCGCGCCGAGTCGATCCTGCGCAAGCTCGATGAAATGAACATGTATCGCATCGCGGTGGACCAGCTGCCCTTCGCGATGCCGGTGAAATCCTCTTTCCGCTTCTCCTCGCCCTTCGGCTGGCGCTGGGGTCGGATGCATGAAGGCGTGGATATGGCCGCCCCGATCGGCACCAAGATCTACGCCCCTGCCGATGGTGTCGTGATCGCGGCCGAATGGGAACGCGGCTACGGCAACCTGATCAAGATCCGCCACGAGTTCGGGATCACCACCCGATACGGCCACCTGAACAAAATCCGCGTGAAAGTGGGGCAAAAGGTGTCGCAAGGGGACTGGATTGCTGATATGGGCAATACCGGGCACTCCACCGGACCGCATCTCCACTACGAGATCCGGATCAGTGGCAAGGCAATCAATCCGATGACCTTCATCAAGGCTGGTAAGAATGTTTTCTAAGAGCAAAATCCATGAGCCCGGCCCCAAGGCCGAGGGTGACAAACCCAAAACCCCGGAAAGCTCGGCTGCGCCCACGCGCCCCGCGACCGACTACACGCCCGGCGCCACGCCGCGCGCGAAGCCCGCGCCCTCGGTGCTGTCGTCGGACCTGACGATCACGGGCAACATCAAGACCACCGGCGACATCCAGATCGAAGGCGTGGTCGAAGGCGATATCCGTGCCCACCTGCTGACCGTCGGCGAGAGCGCCACGATCAAGGGCGAGATCACCGCCGATGACGTGGTGGTCAATGGCCGCGTCGTGGGCCGCGTGCGTGGCCTCAAGGTCCGCCTGACCTCGACCGCCCGCGTCGAAGGCGACATCATTCACAAGACCATCGCGATCGAGAGCGGTGCGCATTTCGAAGGTTCGGTGCAGCGTCAGGACGACCCGCTGCAAAACGGTCAGGGCACGCCCAAGCTCGCCCCTCCGATGGCCGAGCCCGCGCCCGCCCCGGTGGACGAAAAGAAATAATCTCCGGCAAGAGCCAGAGCGAACAGGGCGGCCCGCAGGCCGCCCTTTTTCGTATGTCATCCCCGGATCGATCATCCGCCTCTGGCAATGCGCGGCCTCAGTTTTTCTTCTGGACCGCGATGACCTTCTCGGCGAGATCACGGGCGATCGCAAAGGCCCCCTTGATCTTGTCCTTGTCGTTCTTCCAGTCGCGCCGAACGATCAGGCGATTGTCCTTCACTTTGGCCAGGTCGCGCTGTGCGGTCAGGAATTCCACGAGACCTGCGGGGTTCGGGAACTTGTCATTGTGGAACTGGACCGTCGCGCCTTTCGGCCCGGCATCGAGCTTGGCGATCATCGCGCGTTTGCACATCGCCTTGATCCGCACGACCAGCAGCAGCGTGTTGACCTCTTTGGGCAGCTCACCGAAACGGTCGATCAGCTCTGCGGCAAAGCCCTCCAGCTCGACCTTGGTGGTCAGGCTCGAGAGCCTGCGATAAAGCCCCAGTCGCACATCGAGATCGGGCACATAGCTTTCCGGGATCATCACCGGCACGCCGAGATTGATCTGCGGCGACCAGTCGCCATCCGCCGTCTCGGTCAGCTCGCCCGATTTCAGCTTGGCAATCGTCTCTTCCAGCATCGCCTGGTAGAGCTCGTAGCCGACTTCCTTGATATGGCCGGATTGCTCTTCGCCAAGCAGGTTCCCCGCCCCGCGCAGATCGAGATCCTGCGAGGCGAGGTTGAACCCGGCCCCAAGGCTGTCGAGCGATCCCAAGAGCCGCAGCCGCTTTTGGGCCTGCGGCGTCAGCGGCATGCGCGGCTTCGTCGTCAGGTAGCAATAGGCCCGAGTCTTTGCGCGTCCCACCCGGCCCCGGATCTGGTAAAGCTGGCTCAGGCCGAACATGTCGGCGCGGTGCACGACCATCGTGTTGGCGGTCGGGATGTCGAGGCCGCTCTCGACGATCGTCGTCGCGAGCAGCACATCGTATTTGCCGTCGTAGAAGGCGTTCATCCGCTCGTCGAGTTCACCGGCGGCCATTTGCCCGTGCGCCACGAGATATTTCACCTCCGGCACGTGGCTTTGCAGAAACTCCTCGATTTCGGGAAGATCGGAAATCCGCGGCACGACATAGAAGCTCTGCCCGCCACGGTAATGTTCGCGCAAGAGCGCCTCGCGGATCGTGACCGTATCGAACTCGCTCACATAGGTGCGGATCGCGAGGCGATCGACGGGCGGCGTGCCGATGATCGACAGATCTCTCACACCCGTGAGGCTCAGTTGCAGCGTGCGCGGGATCGGCGTGGCTGTCAGCGTGAGAACATGGATTTCCGAGCGCATCTCCTTCAGGCGTTCCTTGTGCTGCACGCCGAAATGCTGCTCCTCGTCGATGATCAGCAGGCCGAGATTGGCGAATTTGACCGTCTTGGCCAGCACCGCATGGGTGCCGATCACGATATCGACCGTGCCATCGCGAAGCCCCTCGCGGGTCTTCGCCGCCTCCTTGGCAGAGACGAAGCGGCTCAGCGGTTTGACGTTGAGTGCGGTGCCCCGGAAACGCTCGGCAAAGGTCTTGTAGTGCTGGCGCGCGAGCAGCGTGGTCGGCGCGATCACCGCGACCTGCATGCCCGATTGCGCGGCCACGAAGGCGGCCCGCATCGCCACTTCGGTCTTGCCAAAGCCCACATCGCCCACCACGAGACGATCCATCGGCGTGCCCGATTTCAGATCGTCCACGACATCCTCGATCGCGGTCATCTGATCGTCGGTCTCGGTATAGGGGAAGCGCGCGGCGAAAGCCTCCCATTCGTGATGCGGGGCTTCCAGAATGGGCGCCTGACGCAGGTGCCGTTCTGCCGCGATCCGCATCAGCTTGTCGGCGATCTGGCGGATGCGCTCCTTCAGCTTGGCCTTCTTGGCCTGCCACGCGCCGCCGCCGAGCTTGTCGAGCAGACCTTCTTCATGGCCGTAGCGGCTGAGCAGTTCGATATTCTCGACCGGCAGATAAAGCCGATCCCCGCCCGCATATTCCAGCAGAACGCAGTCATGTGGCGCGCCGAGCGCGGTGACGGTTTCCAGCCCCTTGTAGCGGCCCACCCCGTGATCGACATGCACAACCAGATCGCCGGGCGATAGCGTCGTGTGTTCGGTCAGGAAATTCTCGGCCTTGCGCTTGCGTTTGGGGCGCGAGACGAGGCGTTCGCCCAGCACGTCCTGTTCGGAGATGACCGTGAGGTCCTTGCCGTCGCGCAAATCCTGATACGGCGCCTCGAACCCCTCATCGAGCGGCCAGACGGTGAGGTTGACCCCCGGGCCGATCTCGCGCGCGTCCGAGATCAGCTTCGCACCGATCAGGCCCTCGTCCTCCATCAGCCCCTTGAGACGTTCGCGCGCACCCTCGGACCACGATGCAATCACCACCGGGCCATTGGCCACACGCGCTTGAACATGATCTTTCAACGCGCTGAAAAGGCTAACATTCTCGACTTTACGTTCAGGCGCAAAATTGCGTCCGATCTTGCCGCCCGCGTTCAGCACGCCCGGTCCTGGCGGGGCCGGGATCACTTGCAGGCGCAGCACACGCAGCGACTTCAACACCGCGCTCCAACCCTCTGGATCCAAATACAAAAGTTGCGGAGGTGCGGGCTTGTAGACTGAATCCAGCCGATCACGCCGGGTCATCGCCTCGCGGCGGGTATCGTATTGGTCCTCGATCCCCTCCCAGCGGCTTTCCTGCTGCGGCCCGATCTGGTCGTCGAGCATCACGGTCGCATCCGGCAGATAGTCGAACAGCGTCTCGAGGCGTTCGTGGAAAAAGCCCAGCCAGTGCTCCATGCCCGCCTGTTTGCGCCCAGCCGAGACCGCCTCGTAGAGCGGGTCTTCCGCGCCGCCCGAACCGAACTCGATGCGGTAATTCTGCCGGAAGCGCGTGATCGAGGCCTCGTCGAGAATGATCTCGGAAACAGGGGCCAGTTCGACGCCCTTCAGTTTTTCGGTCGTGCGCTGGCTCACCGGATCGAAGCGGCGCGCGTCATCCAGCACATCACCGAACAGGTCGAGCCGCACCGGCCCGCCCTCACCCGGCGGGAAGATATCGATGATGCCGCCCCGGATCGCGTAGTCGCCGGGCTCGGACACGGTCGAGGCTTGCGAGAAGCCCATGCGGACGAGGAAGTCGCGCAAGGCGCCCTCGTCGACGCGCTTGCCGACCTGCGCGGAGAAGCTCGCCCCCGCCAGTACCTCGCGCGCGGGCACGCGCTGCATCGCCGCCGATAGCGTCGTCAGCAGAACGAAAGGCCCGGGCATGCCTGCCGACAAAGCGGCCAGCGTCGCCATCCGCGTGGCCGAAATATCGGCATTGGGCGACACCCGGTCATAGGGCAGACAATCCCAAGCCGGAAAATCGAGCACCACGGCATGAGGCGCGAAGAACGCCAACGCCCCGCGCATCGCCGCCAGCCGGCGGTCGTCGCGCGCGACATGGATGACCGATTTACCCTTGGCGAGTTCCTTGGCGAGCAGAGCCGCGTCGAACCCTTCCGGGGCGCCCGAGAGAAGAAAATGATCCATAGCCAAGCGAGGTATCGAGCCAGCGCCCGGAGTCAAGCCCGCTCAGACCAACAGGGAGAGACGCAGGTTCTGGAACATGCCCCAAAGCGACGTGACGATGATCGAGATCACACCGACGGTCTGAATGCTGATCCGGTGACGCGAAAGCGCCGCGATCACGAAATCCGCCCCTGCCCCACTGGTCAGCGCATCCTCGAGCCGCATCGCCAACCGCAAACTCAGGCCGAAGACGAGCATCAGCGGCACAAGCAGCAATGCGAAGGCCTGCGCGGTTTCGGAGCCATAGACGAAACCGGTGATGATGAGAAAGCTCAAGAGGAACGGGATCGAGACCGCCATCGACACGCCCGCATCGCCCCGGATCCGGTTGAGCCTGCGCGCGTTCACACCGGCGATCTGCACCAGATCCGCCGCCGCCTCATTCCCCTTGCGCCGCGCGCGGCCGACCATGTCCCAGGGAACGCCCATCACCCAATGCGAGGCCGAAGACCAGATCGCGGCGAGCGCGATCCAGTACCACAGGTTGGAGAAGCTCCGCAGATCGATCAAACGGGTGATCACATCGAAGATTTCCACGCGGTTGGCTCCTGCGACTTGTACCGGTTTTTCCATTGCATAGACCAGCGCGAAGCCGAGCGGAAGCCCGCAGCCGCGCCGACCTGCCGCGCTTGCCAGTCCGCGCGATCCATGGCACCCCTTGGCCCAAGCCAGAGGAGTCCCCAGCGATGAACCCGATCCTTCCGCCTTTCCCCCATACCCGCCTGCGCCGGATGCGCCGCTCTGCCGCGCTGCGAGATCTCGCTCAGGAACACCGTCTGAGCGTGAAGGACATGATCTGGCCGATCTTCATCACCGATGTCGCGGGCGCCGATGTCGAAGTGCCGTCGATGCCCGGCGTGTTCCGCCGCACTCTGGAGGGCGCGGTGAAGGCCGCGGAAGAGGCCGCCAAGCTCGGCATCCCCGCGATCTGCCTCTTTCCCTATACCGATCCGGCGGTGAAGACCGAGGCCTGCGAAGAGGCCTGGAATCCCGACAACATCACCAACCGTGTGATCCGCGCGATCAAAAAAGAAGTCCCCGAGATCGCGATCATGACCGATATCGCGCTCGATCCCTATAATGCCAACGGCCATGACGGGCTGGTGCGTGACGGGGTGATCCTCAATGACGAGACGGTCGAGTGCCTCGTGCGCATGGGGCTCGCGCAGGCCGAGGCCGGGGCCGATATCCTGGGGCCCTCCGACATGATGGACGGCCGGATCGGCGCGCTGCGGTCGGCGCTCGAAGCTGCGGGCCATGCCGACGTGACGATCCTGAGCTATGCGGCGAAATACGCCTCGGCCTTCTATGGGCCGTTCCGCGATGCGGTGGGCGCCTCGGGTGCGCTCAAGGGCGACAAGAAGACCTACCAGATGAACCCGGGCAATTCCGACGAAGCGATCCGGCTGGTGGCGCGTGATCTGGCCGAGGGCGCCGATATGGTGATGGTGAAACCCGGCATGCCCTATCTCGACATCTGTCGCCGGGTGAAGGAACAGTTCGGCGTGCCGACCTATGCCTATCAGGTGTCGGGTGAATACGCGATGATGATGGCGGCGGTGAAGAATGGCTGGCTCGACCATGACAAGGTGATGCTCGAGAGCCTGATGAGCTTCCGCCGCGCGGGCTGCGACGGGGTGCTGACCTATTTCGCTCCGCAGGCGGCGCGGCTGCTCGCACAGGGGTGAGCGCGGAAAGAGGCGCGAAGGTAAGCAGGGATTCGCCACAAAGCCGTGACTTCCCTCAAGAATAAGTGACAGCGCGGGTTCCCTACGCTATAATTTGTGGCAATCGGTCAGGATAAGACTGTTGAGGGCCCGGCAGGTTCCGGGCGCAATCGAGCGGAGCAGATACAAGATGACGATGATTTCCAGACGGAACCTTCTGGCGATGAGTGGCGCGGGCCTGACGCTTGCAGCCTGCGGCAACGGGATCGGCAGCACGGGCGCGGCGAAGCTGGATGCGCGTGTCGACGCGACCCGGAACTACCTTCTCACGAAATTCCCCGGCACGAGCGATCTCGAGGCGAAATCGGTCGGCGTTCTCTGGATGCCTCTGGTGACCGAGGCGGGGTTCGGCTTTGGTGGCTCCTTCGGGCGCGGCGCGCTGCGCATCAACAACGTGACCGTCGATTACTACGCGGCTGCCGCGGCGAGCTTCGGTCTCCAGATCGGCGCGCAGCAATACGCCCATGCGCTGTTCTTCATGACCCCCGAGGCGCTTGCAGATTTCCGCAGCTCGGATGGCTGGCAGCTTGGCGCAGATGCGCGCTATGCGCTGCCCGATCGCGGCGGCGCAATCGCGGCCTCGACGCTTACCTCCACTGCACCGGTCATCGCACTGGTCTTCGGCCAGGCCGGCCTGATCGCGGGCGCCTCGCTCGCGGGCACCAAATACACCCGTGTGATCCCGTAATATCAAGGCGTTACGCGCCGATCTTCACGAAAAAACAAACCCCGCGGAGGCCATGCCCTGCGGGGTTTTTCCATTGTTATCGCTGTCAAAGCGACACCGCGTGCGATCAGCTGCCGTAGATGACCCGCACGTAATTGCGCGTTTCACGATAGGGCGGCACGCCGTTATGCTTTGCCACGGCTTCGGGCCCCGCATTATAGGCCGCCAGCGCGAGGCGCCAGCTTCCGAAGCGATCATACATCATCCGCAGGTAGCGCGCGCCGCCTTCGAGGTTCTGCGCGGGATCGCGCGGGTTGACCCCGAGCTTGGCCGCGGTTGCGGGCATTAGCTGCGCCAGACCCATCGCGCCCTTGTGCGAGCGCGCGTTCGGGTTCCAGCCGCTCTCCTGCTGCACGAGACGCAGGAAAAGGTCTTCGGGGATGTTGTGGCGCGCGGCAGCCGCCTTGGCTGTGCCCAGATACTGGCCACGATACTTGCCGGAATAGCTCGGCACCGTTTCGGGTTCGAGTCCGGCCAAGGATTTCGCGCCCGGCTTGAGGCGCGAGGAATGCTCGTATTGCTGGGCGGCGCGGGTATCGAGGATGTTGGTCTGGTTCCGAAACAGCATCGCCCGCGACTTCGAGGACGCACCGCTGAGCTTGAGCCCCTCGGCGTGCACGATCATCGGCGCGAGAGCGACCATCGCGCCCAGCCCGAGCCTCCCGACAATTTTACGCATCGGCACCCTACCGTTCACATCCACCCATTCTTGCGCAAAAACCTACACAGATTCCCCCGAAAGTTAAAGGAAAACACCCCCCGCATCGGCAATCGCCTGCCGACACGGGGACGTGAGCTCACTTTACGATGGCCTGTTGCAGTGTCGCATCGGCTCGGATCGGGCCGTGAAACAGCTCCTCGACGAAGACCGAAACGAGCTGGGCGCGCCCGCTCACCCCGGCCTTGCGATAGACGGCGTTGAGATGGGATTTCACGGTCGCCTCCGAGGAGCCGCGCAGATCGGCGGTCTCGGCGATGGTGAAGCCCTTGATCGTGAAGCTCGCCACATCGGCCTCGGCAGCCGTCAGCCCCCAGTTGCGGAACTGCTCGACCATCAGTTCGGCCATCGCGCCCTGTGCCGCCGAAAGCGCCCGGTCGGCCATCGCCTGCCGGCGCAACAGTTTCCAGAGCACGACGGCTTCGACCGCGATCCCCGCGATAAGGCCGATATTGGCGAAAAGCTCGATATTGAGATGAAGCGTGATGTGTCCGGCTTCCTTGATATCATCGAACACGTCAGCGACGAAAAGGGATGTACAGGCGGCCTGAAACAGGATGAGCGCGACGAGCGCGCCCTCCTTGGTCCAGGCCGAGACACGCTCTCGCGTGATTTGCATCGAAGGTTATCTCCCGCTGCGTCCGAACACTTTCTTTCCGGTGATCATCGCGCGGGCGAGATTGACGCGCAACCTGCGGCTCTCGTAGATCACGGCAACGATATGGGCCGCGATCGAAAATTCAGCCCAGTCGACCGCCATCTCATGCACTTCCTGAGGCCATTTCACGCCCCAATAGGCATCGGTCGTCATCAACCAGCCCGACCCCGCGATCACCAGAAGCGTCAAAAGCAGGTTGTAGATCATCAGCGCCCCGAGCGGCGAATGCCCCAGATGCGCATGCCGGCGGCCCGTGGCCATGTCACGAAGCTGCGTCAGTGCCCCCGAGGGCGAGGGCGGAAAATCGGTAAAGCGCGCATGATGCGAACCCACCAGCCCCCAGATGATACGCAGGGTGACAAGCCCCGCCACGGTATAGCCGATATAGTGATGCAGATCATGCTTGGGCGAGGTGAAGAAGGCATTCGCGGTGAAAAGCCCCACGATCGACCAGTGGAAGATCCGCACGAATATATCCCAGACATGATGGGTTCCGCGCGGCGGTGCGTGCCGCTCCTCTTGATCGGAAAAATCGGTGAAACTGGCGTCTTCGATGGCCATGCGCAGGCTCCTTCTTCTGGTTCGGTATCAGCGAGGGCAGCTTGCGGGCCGGGAATGCCCCGGCCCGCGGCAGGTAGGGACCGGCGATCAGCCGTTGTCACCTTTGCGAGTCACCTGCTTGAGGTTGGAGTCGAAATACAGCTCCATGCGCTTGCCATCCTTGAGCGCGTAAACCTCGATATAGCCGTCTTCCATCTCCATCCGGCGCACCTCGTAGCCTTGCGCCTTCAGCTCGGCCCCGAGCTTGTCGGCCTTGTCCTGCGCGACGGGCTGCTCGGCCAGAACGGGCAGCGCGGAGGTGCCGGCGATCAGGGCAGCGGCAGCGATCAGGGTCAGTTTCTTCATGGGCTCAATCCTCATGTCTTGGGTGATGGGCCGGCCGGGATCATCCCGAACCGGTGTGCAACGATCTGCACCGCCAATCCGCCCCCCGCCATCGGAGCGAGGTTGCAGAGCGCCGCGAAATCGGCCTCTCAAACCAAAGATGCACGCGGGTTCTTGCCGGTTTCCGTCACGGTTGAGCGAGGCGCAGCCCCTAGGCGCTGCCGGAAGGCTGCTCTATACCCTTGAGGGTCAATTTGAGAATCGCAGGCGGAGGAACGCATGGCAGGCAGCGTCAATAAGGTCATCCTGGTCGGCAATCTGGGGCGCGACCCGGAAGTGCGGACCTTCTCGAACGGCGGCAAGGTGTGCAACCTGCGCATCGCCACCTCCGAGAACTGGCGCGACCGCAACACCGGCGAGCGCAAGGAGCGCACCGAATGGCATTCGGTCGCGATCTTCTCCGAGCCGCTCGCCAAGATCGCCGAGCAATACCTGCGCAAGGGCTCGAAGGTCTATATCGAGGGCCAGCTCGAAACCCGCAAATGGCAGGATCAGTCCGGTCAGGACCGCTATTCGACCGAAGTCGTGCTACGCCCCTATCGCGGCGAGCTGACGCTGCTCGACAGCCGCGAAGGCGGTGGCTCAGGCGGTGGTTACGGTGGCGGCTCGGGCGGCGGCTACGGCGGGCCGTCCTCGGGCGGCTATGACGAGGGCGGCGGCTATGGCGGCCCCTCCTCGGGCGGCTCGAGCGGCGGCGGCGGCGGTCGTCCCGATTTCGACGACGAGATCCCGTTCTGATGACGAAGGGCCCCGCGTGGGGCCCTTTGCTTTTGTGGCGACCTCAGGGCTTGCGTCCACCCTGCTCGGCAAACGATGCGGGGCGCAAAAAGGGGGCGCTGCCCCCTCGGCGCGTTCCGCGCCTCACCCCCGGGATATTTTGGCCAACTCGAAGAGCATCCGTCCCTGATCTTCTTCTTGATCGAAATATCTCGGGGGAGTCGCCCCTGGGCGACGGGGGCAGCGCCCCCGCCTTTGATAAAGATGTCGCCCCGGCAACGGGGCGGCCGCGCGCCTTGCCCTCAGCCCAGCTTGCGCAGCCGCGCGATCAGCGAGGACGTGTCCCAACGCTGGCCGCCCATCGCCTGAACATCCTTGTAGAACTGGTCGACCAGTGCGGTCACAGGCAGCGAAGCACCGATCTCGTCGCCCGTTTTCAGGCAGATCGCGAGATCCTTGCGCATCCAGTCCACCGCGAAGCCGAATTCGAATTCGTTCTTCGCCATGGTCTCGTAGCGGTTCGCCATCTGCCACGAACCTGCCGCGCCTTGGCTGATCACCTCGACGACCGCGGGAATGTCGAGACCGGCCTTCTCCGCGAAGTTCAGGCTTTCGGCCAGCCCCTGCACAAGACCCGCGATCGCGATCTGGTTGCACATCTTGGTCACCTGGCCCGCGCCGCTTTCGCCCAGGCGGCGACAGATCTTGGCATAGGCCGCGATCACCGGCTCGGCCTTGGCGTAAGCGGCCTCGTCGCCCCCGCACATGACAGAGAGCTGGCCGTTCTCGGCGCCTGCCTGACCGCCCGAAATCGGCGCGTCGATGAAGGCCACGCCATGCCCCGCAGCCTCGCCCGAAAGCTCGCGCGTCACCGCCGCCGAAACCGTCGTGTGATCGACGAAGACCGAGCCGGTCTTCATCCCCTTGAACGCCCCGTCCTTGCCGAGGGAGACCTCGCGCAGGTCATCGTCATTGCCGACGCAAGACATCACGAAATCGGCGCCTTGGGCTGCCTCACGCGGGGTTGCGGCCGCTGCCCCGCCATGTTCAGCCACCCATGCCTCGGCCTTCGCGGCGGTCCGGTTGTAGACCGTCACCTCGTGCCCCGCAGCCTTCAGATGCCCCGCCATCGGATAGCCCATGACTCCGAGCCCCAGAAATGCAACTTTTGCCATAGACCTCTCCCTTGCGTGATCGCGAAACCCCGCGTCCAATGGCGCAGGCGCGTTGATTGTGGTGTCGCGCTCAACTAGTAACGCCCCAACCGGGCACGTCAACCAGAGGCCGGGACGAACGAGGTCAGAGGAACCGGATGTACAAGGTCTTTCGCTGGGGCGTGCGGCTCCTCATCGCCGTGATCGCATGTGTCGTCGTGCTGGGCGGTCTCGTTTACTATTTCGCCTCGCGCTCGCTGCCTAATTACAGCGCCACCTACGAGGTGACGGGGCTGAGTGCGCCGGTCGAGATCGTACGCTCGACAGAGGATGTGCCGCATATTTTCGGCAAGGACGATCCGGATGTCTATTTCGCGCTGGGGCTTGCTCATGCGCAGGACCGGCTCTGGCAGATGACGCTGCTGCGGCGCACGGTGCAGGGGCGGCTCTCGGAGGTCTTCGGAGCCGAGACGCTCAAGACCGACGAGCTGATGCGGCGGCTGGGCCTCTATGATGCGGCGCTGTCCTCTGTCTCGGCTCAGGACGATTACACCCGCAAGGCGCTCGAGGCCTATGCGCGCGGGGTCAACCAGTGGATCGAGATCGTCAATCAGGGCGCGATGGGGCGCGGCGCGCCGGAGTTCTTCCTCTTCGACAACAAGATCGCCTATTGGACGCCCGCCGATTCCATCGCGATCATGAAGCTGATGGCCGTGCAGCTCTCGAGCCAACTTCAGGACGAGGTGCTGCGCGCGCGTGTCTCGCTGGCCGGGCCCGATCTGGTGCGCGACGTGATGCCCGACGATCCGCAGCAGGCGGTGGCCGCCCTTCCCGCCTATGCGAGCCTCTTTCCCGACATGCCCCGCGGCATCCAGACTGCGAGCACCGCTCCCGAGGGACTTTTGTCGCCTTTCCCCGGGCGCGGCATGGCGGGTGCCTCGAATGCCTGGGCGGCCGCACCCGACCGCTCGGCCGCGGGCGGCTCGCTCCTGGCCAATGACCCGCATCTGGGCCTGACTGCCCCTTCGATCTGGTATCTCGCGCGGCTTCAGCTGCAATCGGGTGGCGTGATCGGCGGCACCATTCCGGGGATGCCGCTGGTTCTCTCGGGGCGCAACAAGGATCTCGGCTGGGGGCTGACCACCGCTTACGTGGACGACCAGGATCTGCATATCGAAGAGCTCGACCCCGACGATCCGACGAAATACCGCACGGCCGATGGCTGGAAATCCTTCCGCACCAGGCGCGTGATCGTCAACGTCAAGGATGCCACCCCCGTCACGCTGACCCTGCGCTGGACCGACAACGGCCCCGTCCTTCCCGGCAGCCATTTCGACCTCGCCACGGTCACCCCGCCCAATTCGGTGGTGTCGCTCAGCTGGACCGCGTTCGAGCCCCATGACACGACGCTGACCGGTGCGATGGAGCTGATGCGTGCCCAATCGATCCCCGAGGCGCTCAAGGCGGCCGAGCAGGTCGTCGTGCCCGCGCAGAATATCACGCTCGCCGATCAGAACGGGGTGGCGCTGGTCACCGCCGGAAAGATCCCGCTGCGCGATCCGGCCAATGACACGCAAGGCCGAATGCCCAATGCCGGCTGGAAACCCGAGAACCACTGGAAGGGCTACCTGCCCTTCAAGGACAATCCGCAATTCATCGACCCCAAGGGCGGGATCGTGGTCAACACCAACAACAAGACGGTGGACCGGCCCTTCCCCTATAACGTCTCCTTCAACTGGGGGGATACGCAGCGCATCCAGCGGCTGAGCAAGCTCATGGGCGAGCGCGAAGTGCATTCGCGCGACAGCTTCATCTCGGCGCAGCTGGATACGGTTTCGCCCGCCGCGCGCGGGTTGCTGCCGCTCGTGGGCGCGAACCTGTGGTTCACCGGTGATCCCGCCCCCGAGGGCACGCCCGAACGGATGCGCCAGCGCGCCTTGGAGATGCTCGCGAGCTGGGACGGGGAGATGAGCGAACACCTGCCCGAGCCGCTGATCTACGCCGCCTGGATGCGCGAGCTGCAAAACCGGCTGATCCGCGACGAACTGGGGCCGCTGGCGAAGAAATTCGACCATCTCGAGCCGGTCTTCATCGAACGAGTCTTCCGTGACACGCAGGGGGCCAGCCATTGGTGTGACGTCATCCAATCCGCACCAAAAGAGACCTGCACCGATATCGCGCGCCAGTCCCTCGACGCGGCCCTTCTGGATCTGTCGAAGAAATATGGCCCCAATCTCGAGAGCTGGCGCTGGGGCGATGCGCATATGGCCGAACAGGACAATCCGGTACTAGGCAAGGTTCCGGGGCTGAAATGGTTCGTGAATATCCGGCAGTCGACCTCTGGCGGTGATTTCACCTTGATGCGCGGGCGCACGCGCGGCGGCGAGGGCCCTGACAGCTACGCCAATGTCCACGCTGCTGGCTATCGTGAAGTGCTTGATTTCGCCGACCCGGACAGCTCGGTTTTCATCATCTCGACCGGGCAATCGGGCCATCCCTTGAGCCGCCATTACGACGACCTGTCGGAGCTCTGGCGCTCGGGCGAATATATCCCGATGTCGCTCGATCCCGCGCTCGCCCGGGCGGCCGCGACTGGCATCACGCATCTTGTGCCGACGGAGCCGACGCCCGGCCGCTGAGCGCCCGTCAGGTTGGGGAGCCTCCGGCGGGGATATTTTCGCCAACGCGAAGAGCGGGCCGGAAGGGCCCTTCTTCTTGATCCAAATATCTTGGGGTGAATGGCCGAAGGCCAGAGGGGCAACGCCCCTCGCGGGGCCGGGTCTTGCGCACCCTCCGTTGGCCTTATGGGCTGCACCACCGGGCATCGGTTCGGGCGGGTTGCGATCACGCGCCCAGGCATTGAAGGCGCAACGCGGAGAACACGTCGGTCAGGATCTGGCTCGCGTGCCGAACTCGCGGGCGCAGCGGCGCATGTTGCCCGTCCGAACACCCATCGGGCCGCTGACCTGTCTGACCCGCACGAGCACGATCAAAAAAGGGGCGCCCCTCCGGCGCCCCTTCGCAATGCCTTGCCGGCCCCCGCGCGGCGGCGGTCAGTAAAGCCCGCCAGCCGAAAGCGTGCCGAAATCGGCCTTCTTCGGGATCACTTTCTGTTGGCCGGTCGACGTCGTGACCGTGGTCGAGCCGCGATCGTCGGTCTCACCCCGGGCAAAGAGCGGCAGGTTCGCGCCCATCGCGAAACCACCATCGACGATCAGCGCGCCGAGGCCCGTCATGTCCTGACCCGGGCGCAGATATTCGGCCTGCACGAAATCGCCCGTCGCGCTGTCGGGAAGACGCTCGCCGGTGAAGCGGTTGAATTTCACCCAGTTGCCACCCGGCGGCACCTTGAATTTCGAGCCACCGAAATCCTTGATCGCCTCTTTCATGAACTCGTTGAAAACCGGGACGCAAAGCGTGCCGCCATAGGCATGCCGACCCAGCGAGCGCGGATTGTCATAGCCCATGTAGCACGAGGCCACGATATTGCTGGTGAAGCCGGTGAACCACACGTCCTTGGCGTCGTTCGTGGTCCCGGTCTTGCCCGCGACCGGGACGGGGAGTTTCACGCCGTAGCCCGAGCCGCGCTTCACCACGCCTTCCATCAGCGAGATCATCTGATAGGCGGTGATCGGGTCGATGATCTGCTCGCGGTTCGAGGTGATCTGCGGCCCCTGCCCCTCGGGAAGGTTCGGGTCCGAACAGTTGTCACAGCTCCGCTGGTCGTGGCGGTAGATCGTGCGGCCGTAGCGGTCCTGCACGCGGTCGACCAGTGTCGGCTCCACCCGCTCGCCGCCATTGGCGAACATCGCATAGGCCGAAATCAGGCGGAACATTGTCGTTTCCTGCGCACCGAGCGCATTGGCGAGGAAGCGGCGCATATGGTCATAGACGCCGAATTTCTCGGCATAGGCCGCGACCGTATCCATGCCGATTTCCTGCGCGATACGGATCGTCATCAGGTTGCGCGAATGCTCCAGACCCGTGCGCATCGGCGTCGGCCCGTAATACTTGTTGGACGCGTTCTTCGGGCGCCACAGGCCTTGCGGCGTGTTCACCTCGATCGGCGCGTCGATCACGATCGTCTCAGGCGAGAAGCCCGAATCCAGCGCCGCGGCATAGACGAAGGGTTTGAAATTCGAGCCGGGCTGGCGCATCGCCTGGGTCGCGCGGTTGAAGACCGAGGACTGGTAGGAGAAACCGCCCTGCATCGCGAGAACACGTCCGGTATTGACGTCCATCGCCATGAAGGCGCCCTCGACCTTGGGCACCTGGCGCAGGGTCCAGCGGATGAAGGAGCCGTCGGCGTCCTTCGTCATCGCGCGCACCTCGACCACATCGCCGATCTCGAGCAGATCCTGCGCGGTCTTGGCGCGGCCCGCGAGCTTGCCGTCCTTGAGCTGCTTGCGCGCCCAGGTCACATCCTCGGGCGGGATCCAGTGGCCGTCATTGTCTTCCTCGATGCCTTCAATGCCGATCCGGGCCGAGCCGCCCTCGAAGCCCAGCACCACCGCCGGATGCCAGCCGACGATATCGCGCGGCGCCTTGTCGGTGGGCACATCCGCAAGGGCGGCGCGCCAGTCGGCTTCCTTGCCCAGCTTGTCCTCGGGGATCTTCACCCCGGTGCCGCGCCAGATCCCCAGCTCGCGATCGTATTTCTCGAGCGCGTTCTGAAGCGCCTTGGCGGCCTGCGCCTGAAGGTCGGGGTTCACGGTCGCGCGGATCGTAAGGCCGCCGCCGAAGAACTCTTCCTCGCCGAAGCTTTTCGACAGCTGACGGCGGATCTCGTCGGTGAAGTAATCGCGCGGGGGCATCTGCGCGCGGAAGGGCGCATAATCGCCGTTCTGCACGCTCTTCAGCGGCTTTTGCTGCTCGGCCTCCATCGTGGCCTTGTCGATGCGCCCATCCTCGAACATCCGGCGCAGCACGTAGTTGCGGCGCAGGACGGCGGTCTCGTAATCGCGCACCGGGTGCAGATCGGCGGGCTTCTTCGGCAGCGCCGCGAGGTAAGCGGCTTCGCCGACGCTCAGCTCCGAGAGGGTCTTGTTGAAATAGGTCTGCGCGGCGGCGGCCACGCCATAGGAGTTCTGCCCCAGATAGATCTCGTTGAGATAGAGCTCGAGGATGCGATCCTTGCTCAGCACATGCTCGATGCGCGAGGACAGGATCAACTCCTTGATCTTGCGTTCGACCGAGCGGTCCGACGAAAGCAGAAGGTTCTTCGTCACCTGCTGGGTGATGGTCGAGGCGCCGCGCACGTCACGCCCGCCCGATTTCACCGCCGTCACCATCGCCGCGATGATGCCGCGCGGGTCAAAACCCGGGTGGTAGTAGAAATTCTTGTCCTCGGCCGAGATGAACGCACCCTTCACCAGATCCGGCATGTCGCGGATCGGAACGAAGAGGCGGCGCTGGTCGGCGAACTCGTCGATCAGGCGGCCATCGCCATTATAGATCCGCGAGATCGTCTTGGGACGATACTGCGCGAGCTGGTCATAGCTCGGCAGGTCGCGCGAATAGATCCAGAAGATCGCCCCGATCGTGAGCGCGGCAAAGAACAGGCCTGTGACGACCCAGGAGAAAACGCCGCCGATCGAACCGAGAATGAAACGGATCACTGATGCCACCTTTTGTCTCGAGGCGCGCAGGTCCGCCCCGTCGCGCCTGCCTATACATCGCGCATTCGTGACGGTCAAAGTAATGTGCGCTCACGCTTGCGAGAAGGGTTCAAGCGATCACTTTCCCGCTTCATGAGCGGATGGCCGCCCGTAAACCCCGTTTTCGCGGGTGATTACTGGCGCAGGAGTTTCGCTTCCGCGGCGTCCGATTGCGCCCAGCTCTCGATACCGCGGGTGATCGCCGCGGCCATGCGGGCGCGCCAGTCGGGATCCTGGAGACGCTTGCGATCGGCGGGCGAGGACAAGAACCCCAGTTCGATCAGGACCGAGGGAATGTCCGGGGATTTGAGCACCGAGAAATCCGCGCCCTGTACGGGATGCTTGTGCATATGCAGCCCCGCGCCCTTGATTGCGCCCGCGAGCACCTGCGAAAGCCGCAGCGAGCGCGGTTGCGTCTCGCGCCGCGCAAGATCGACGAGGACATGAGCCACCTGATCGCCTTGCCCGTCCAGATCGACACCAGCGAGGATGTCATCGCGGTCATGGCGCGCCACAAGCTTGCGGGTCGCGTCATCCTCGGCATGATCGGAGAGCCGATAGATACTCGAACCGCTCGCCTGCCCCTCCGCAATCGAATCCGCATGCAGGGAGACGAACAGATCCGCCCCGGCCGCCCGTGCGACCGTCACCCGCGTCTCGAGCGGCACGAAGACATCCTGATCGCGCGTCATCACCACTGTCATCCCGGCCCGGCGTAGCTGGTCGCGCAGCTGCCGGGCAAAGCCCAGAACGATATCAGCCTCGCGCGTGCCGCCATCCTCGGCGCCCGGGTCGATCCCGCCATGTCCAGGGTCGAGCACCACCACCAGCGGGCGCGCGCCATCCTGACGGCGATGCGCGTTCGACACCTGCGCGGGCTGTGGCAGATCCCACAGCGCGCTGTCGGCGGCGCCCTTGCGCGGGGTGAATTTCTCGACCGGCACAGGCTCGAGCTTGATGCGAATCTCGGTCTCGCCCTCGGTGCGCTCCTCGGAACTCACGAGCCGCACAGGACCGTCGAGCTCGGCCACCATGCGCGACCAGCCCGGACGAAACGCGCCCCAGCGCAGATTGGTGATCGCGTCGGTGCCGCCCAGAAGCTCCTGCGGCGTGCTGGTGCCGAAATTCACCTCGCGGAAATCCACGACGAGCCGGTAGGGCGCAGCCAGAAGAAAGACCCGGTAGATGACAGGCTGACTGATCCCGAGCGTGATTTCGGTATGTCCGTCCTGCTGGGTAATCGCGCTACGCTCTGGCTGGTAACGCGCAAGCGCAGAGAAATCCTGCGCGCGCGCCGGCAGCGTCAACGCGAGAAGCGTCGCGAGAAGAAGAAGGAACCGCCCGACCATTCATGCCTCGTTTTTCGGGCACTATAGCGGCGGGCGGTGCGGCTGGAAAGCGACGTGGCGCGCACGTTGCCCGGACGACCCGCCCGGGCCGCACTCGGGCCTGCCTCGCGCGTTCGCCGAGGCGTCCTTCCACTGGAAGGCCACCTTCGTCCGGCTCACCCGTTCCGCTTCGCCATGAACTCCCGCAACCGGCGGACGCCTTCCGCGACCCGTTCGGGGCTTTGCGCGTAGGAGATCCGGATCGTCTGCTTGCCGCGATGGGGGTCGAAATCCATCCCCGGGGTGACGGCCACGCCGACGCTTTCGAGGATCTCGGCGGCAAATGCCGCGCTGTCCTCGGTCAGCTCGGAGACATCGGCGTAAAGATAGAACGCACCGTCGGGCGGTGCGATCCGGGTGAAGCCCATCTTCGGCAACTCTTCGAGCAACAGCGCACGGCTCTCGGCATAGCGCGCGACATGGCCTTCCATCTCCTCAATGCTTTCCAGCGCGCCGAGGGCTGCCACCTGGCTCGCATGGGGCGCGCAAATGAACATGTGCTGGGCAAGGCGTTCGACGGTGCGCAGGTGGCTTTCGGGCACGACCATCCAGCCCACGCGCCATCCAGTCATCGAGAAATACTTGGAGAAGGAGTTGATCACGAAGACATCGTTGGTGATCTCAAGCGCCGAGACCGCGCGGGCGTCATATTGCAGCCCGTGGTAGATCTCGTCCGAAATGAAGGCGATGTCGCGCGCGGCGCAATGCTCGATCAGCGCTTCCAGTTCGGGCTTGCCCAGCATCGTCCCCGAAGGGTTGCCGGGCGAGGCGACGATCAGACCTTGCAGATCGTCGGGGATTTCTTCCGGCGTGGGCTGATAGCGGTTCTGCGCCTCGGTCGGGATGCCGACGGGCTCGATCGAGAGGGCCTTGAGGATCTGGCGGTAGCTCGGATAGCCCGGCTCACCCAGCCCTACCTTGTCGCCCGCATCGAACAGCGCCGTGAACGCCAGCTGGAACGCGCCCGACGAGCCCGAGGTGATCACCACGCGCGCCGGATCGAGATCGACATTGTACCAACGCTTGTAGAGCCGCGCGATGCCCTCGCGCAGGTAGGGCAGACCAAGCGCCACCGTGTAGCCCATCGGCTGATGTTCGAGCGCCTCGGCCAGGCGACGCTTTGCGGCTTTCGGCGCGGAGGTCGAGGGCTGTCCCACTTCCATATGCACGATATCGCGCCCCGCGGCCTCGGCCTCGGCCGCCATGCGCAGCACATCCATCGCGATGAAGGGTTCCACCTGTCCGCGTTTCGACTGCCGCATGACCAAACTCCCGAATTCGTGATCGTTTCGCCTCGGGGGTTAGGACACACGCCCCGCCCCGTCAATGCGACGCGACGCGGTGCCGCTCTCACAAGCCCTTGAACCTTGGCCCCCGAAACGCCAGTTTGCACGCAAGCGAAATTGCCCCGATCAAAGGAAACGCCTCATGCTCCGCACGCTTCTGGCCGCGACCGCCTTCGCAGCCCTCGCCTCTGCCGCCCCCGCGCAGGATTTCGATTTCTCGAAAATGAGCGACGCGCAGAAATCCGCTTTCGGCGAGGCCGTGCGCGACTACCTCATGAAGAACCCCGAAGTTCTGGTCGAGGCGATCAACGAGCTGGAAGCCAAGCAGCAGGCCCAGCAGGTCGAGAATGACGCGCAGCTCGTGAAGGCCAATGCGAAGGATATCTTCGAAGACGGCTACAGCTGGGTCGGCGGCAATCCCGAGGGCGACGTGACCATCGTCGAGTTCATGGATTACAAATGCACCTACTGCAAGAAAGCCTATGCAGAGGTCAGCGACCTTCTGAAAAACGACGGCAATATCCGCTTCATCGTGAAGGAGTTCCCGATCCTCGGTCAGGAATCCGAGCTTGGCGCGCGCTTTGCCGTGGCGGTCCAGCAAATCGCCGGGAACGACGCTTACGAGAAAGTGCATGATGCGCTGATGACGATGCGCGGCAGCCTCACCATCGAAAGCCTCACCGCGCTTGCGAAGGATCAGGGGCTCGATGCCGACGCGATCGTCAAGGCGATGAACGACGAAGCCGTGACCGATGTGCTGCGCCAGAACTACCAGCTCGCGCAACGCATGGCGATCTCGGGCACGCCCGCCTTCGTGATCGGTGGCCAGCTGCTGCGCGGCTATGCGCCCGAAGCGGCAATGGCGCAGATGGTGGCCGAAGAGCGCAAGGCCGAGTGAAGCCACATCGTTCGATTTGAACACTCTTCGCGAAGGCGAGGCCCCGGCCTCGCCTTCGTGCATTTCGGGCAGGACCTAACCCGGCAATACCCAACAGGTTTGCCCGAGCCGCTCGGCCCGCGCCCCGGTGCCAAGCTTGAACCGCATCCGCCCCGCGCCTTCCTCACCATCGACGGCGCCGAGATCGAGCTGGCGCACCCCGCGCGCCCGCAATTGCAACGCCGCCTGCCAGAGCATCAGGTTATGCGCGCTGCCCGCGCGACCGGCATCCGCGCTCCAGCCGATGTGATAGCTCGCCCCCGTTCCGTGGATCAGGAAGATCCCCGCCGCGATCCGCTGCCCGGCCGGGGTCTCGACACGCAGCGCCATTAGATCCTGCGGCGCGATCCGCGACCAGTTCCGGGTAAAGCCAGGTGGCAAAGCGCGATATCCCCGCGCGCGCTGCTGAGCCCTGTCTTGTTCCAGCACCCCGGCCAGGTCGGTTTCGGGGCACAGCACGAGGCCCGCCCGCTCCGCCGCCGAAAGCCTGTTGCGCCATTTCCCCGCGAGCCCTGCGCGCAGCGCCTCGGGACCAAGCGAAAGATCCCAGATCGCCTGATGGCGCGACGTGACGAGCGGGATCAGCCCCGCCCCCGCGACCGGCAGCTCGGGCGTTGCAAGGACCACGCCCACGCGTTGCGCCAACGCGCGCAAGGCCGCCCGCTGTTGCACCGCCGTGAGATCGGGCGCAAAGACCGGCCCCCGCGAGATCGGCCAGAGCCCTGCCTGCCCGATCATCTGCACAAGCCCGATCTGCCTGCCGGAGCTCCGCAATTCCAGCCGCGCGACACGGCGGCCTGCCGCCTCGGCGATCGCACCGTAGACCGCGCCTTGCTGGAACGCCGGCGCACGGACAGGCTCCAGCGCCTCGAGCGCCGCTTCCCAGTCCCGAGCGCTCTTGGCGCAAACCTGCCACGCGAACCGATCCATGTCTTTTGTTAACGCGGGCTTCACTAAGATGGGCTTAACTGGAGCGCGACATTCAACCGAAAGGCGAACCATGCGCTCAGACGAACCCGGCCGACGCCCTCGCCTTCCGGAGCAACGCGCAGACGAGTTCCCCAACCTCAAAGCCCCGCGCCTCACCCCATGGGTGCCTGCGGGTCTCGCCCTCGTCGGTTCCGCACTGTGGTTGGGATTGCTCGCAATCACGCTTTATTCGGGGCTTTTCTGAACTCCGCGGTTCGAAAGTTGACGTAAGCGTCAAAAAACGTGGCGCGATGGACACAGGCTCCGTAGCGTCAACCCGCCCATACGCCACGTCAAACTAGAAGCCTGATTGATTCACATCCCTCGGATGATAGCGTCGGCTCAGGGAACCAGGACAACACGTTAGGGAAGAGGAACAATATGAAACGTGTTATGACTTCTGCGGCCGTGCTCGCGCTCAGCGCCGGCATCGCCCATGCAGGCGGGGCCGAACGCTCGACCCAATCGGCCGGCATTCTGTTTGAAAAAGGCAACTACCTCGAACTGAACTTCGGCGCGTTCAATCCGAATGTTTCGGGCAGCTTCGAGGCAAATCCGGCCGCGAAATCCGGCGACATGGCTCCGGGCTACGGGACGTTCAGCTTCGGTTACAAGCAAGCTCTCAGCGACAAGTGGGATCTGGCGATCGTCGTCGACCAGCCGGTCGGCGCGAAGGTGAACTATCCTTCGACCGCGCCCTACCCGCTCGCGGGTTCGAAAGCGGCCATCTACTCGTCGGCTGTGACGGGCTTGCTTCGCTACAAGCTTCCGAACAATTTCTCGGTCTATGGCGGCATCCGCAGCGAGAGCGTCAAGGGCAAGGTGACGCTGTCGAACGGTTACACGATGAACACCTCGTCGGACTCCGCCTTCGGCTATGTGATCGGCGCGGCCTGGGAAAAGCCCGAGATCGCGGCGCGCGTTGCGCTGACCTACAATTCGAAGATCAAGCACAGCTTCCGCGTGACCGAGATGGGCAACCCGAGCCTTCCGTTCTCGACGACCATTCCGGAATCGGTGAATCTCGAATTCCAGACCGGCATCGCGAAGGATACCCTTCTGATGGGCTCGGTGCGTTGGGTTCACTGGACGCAGTTCGACATCACGCCGGCAGGGTATTACAGCCAGACCGGCGCCTCGCTTGTCGATTATGGCGACAACACGGTCACCTATAACATCGGGGTCGGCCGTCGCTTCAACGAACAATGGTCCGGGGCCGTCATGTTCGGCTATGAAAAGCATACCGGCGAGCGTACTGGCAACCTCGGTCCGACCGATGGCTTCAAGTCCGTTTCGCTGGCTGCAAGCTATCAGGCAACCGACAATATCAAGGTTACCGGTGGCATTCGCTATGTCGATATCGGCGATGCGAAGACCAACCCCTATGCCCCGGCAGGACCGAATCCGGTATATGGCGGCGTTTTCACCGACAACTCGGGCTGGGGCGCTGGCGTGCGCGTCGGGATCAACTTCTGATCCACGACCGATCCACAACATTCGAAAAGCCCCGCCTCGCGCGGGGCTTTTTCTTGACCAATGAGCAAAATCCGGGTGGCGCGGGACGCGGGTCGGGCTTATCGCTCGGGGCATGAAACAGACGCCCGATCCCCTCTCGATCTCTCCGCTCGCCTGGGCGCTCCTCGGTGGGCTCGCCCTGATCTGGGGTTCGTCCTTCCTGAGCAACCGTGCCGCGCTCGAAGGCGCAGGCGTGGCCACCGTGGTTTTCCTGCGCGTCTTGGGAGGCGCGGTCTTGCTCTGGATCTGGGTCGCGGTGCGAAACCTGCCGGTCCCACGCGATCCGCGCTATCTCGGGCGGTTCCTGATCATGGGGCTTCTCAACAACGCCATTCCCTTTTCCCTGATCGTCTGGGGGCAGAAACATATCGATAGCGGCCTCGCCTCGATCCTCAACGCCTCCACCGCCATCTTCGGCGCGCTGATCGCGGCCCTTGTCTTTGCGGACGAGCGGCTGAGCCCGCGCAAGATGACCGGGATCGCGATCGGCTTTGCGGGCGTCGTGGTGGCGATCGGGCCGGATGCGTTGCGCGGCTTTGACCTCACATCGGCAGGTCAGCTTGCGATCCTTGGCGCCTCGCTGAGCTACGGGTTCGCAGGCGCCTATGCGCGCTTTGCGATCAAGGGGTTACGACCCGAAGTTTCTGCGGCCGGGATGCTCACGGGTGGGGCGATCTGGACCCTGCCGATCCTTCTGATCACCGAGGGCATGCCGAGCCTAGACTACGCGCCCTCGGTCTGGTTTGCGATGCTCTGGCTCGGCTTTGGCTGCTCCGCTCTGGCCTACCTGCTCTATTACCGCATCCTTGCGCTTGCGGGCGCGGCCAATCTGGCACTCGTGACGCTGCTGATCCCGCCGGTTGCCATTGTCGCGGGCTGGGCGGTCTATGACGAGCGCCTCGGATGGGCCGAGGGCGCGGGCTTTGCGTTGCTCGCGCTGGGGCTGATGATCCTCAATCGCCACCCGAGCAAACGCGTCGCACCCGCCAAAACCCCGTGACGCGCCCGCGCGCGCAGGCTAAACCGGGGCCAAAGACCAATGAGGAACCGGATGATCTATTCCAATCGCGCACAGTGGCTGGGCGCCGAAAAGAAGCGCGTCGCGCTCTTTGGCATGTCGGGGCTGGGCAAAACCTGGGCGGCGAACCTGCTGCGCGACGAGGGGTGGTTTCACTACTCCGTCGATTACCGCATCGGCACGCGCTACATGGGCGAGTATATCGCTGACAACTTCAAGCGCGAGGCGATGAAGAACCCCTTCCTCGCCGAACTTCTGCTGTCGGACTCGGTCTATATCGCCTCGAACATCACCTTCGAGAACCTCGCGCCGCTCTCGACCTATCTTGGCAAGCCCGGCGATCCGGCCAAGGGCGGCCTGCCCTTTGACGAATATCTGCACCGCCAGACCCAGCATCGTGAGGCCGAGATGGCCGCGTTGCTCGACACGAAGCATTTCATCGAGCGCGCCGAGGACATCTACGGCATCTGCAATTTCCTGTGCGATTCCGGCGGCTCGATCTGCGAGGTGGTCGATCCCGAAGACCCGGAGGACCCGATCCTCACCGCTCTGTCGCAGAACCTGTTGATGGTCTGGATCGAGGGCTCGGACGCACATACCGAGGAACTGGTGAAACGCTTCGACCGCGCGCCGAAGCCGATGTATTATCAGCCGCAGTTCCTCGCCGCGAAATGGACCGAATATCGTGACCTGAAAGGCGTCTCCGAGGACAAGGTCGATCCCGATGACTTCGTGCGCTGGACCTATGCGCAGGCGCTCGCCCATCGTCAGCCGCGCTATGCCGCGATGGCAGCAAACTGGGGGGTAAAGATCCGTGCCGAAGATCTTTACCTTGTCCGCAACGGAAAAGATTTTACATCGCTGATCGCAGATACGCTTCCCGTCTGAGGTGCGTCGCGACGACTTTACCTGAACTTCGACCCGCAAGAGACTGAAAACAATGCCGATCACGCTTCCTGAGAACCTCCCCGCCTTCGACATCCTGTCGCGGGAAGGTGTGATGGTGATGACGCCCGAACGCGCGATGCGTCAGGAAATCCGGCCCTTGCGCATCGGGTTGCTGAACCTGATGCCGAAAAAGATCCAGACCGAGAACCAGTTCGCCCGGCTCATCGGCGCGACCCCGATCCAGATCGATTTCCAGCTGATCCGGATCACCGACCACCAGACGCGCAACACTGCGGCCGAGCACATGGAAGAGTTCTACCGGCCCTTCGAGGAGGTCGCGGCGACGGGCGAGAAGTTCGACGGGCTCATCATCACCGGCGCTCCGATCGAACATTTGCCTTTCGAAGAAGTGACTTACTGGCAAGAGCTCACTCGGATCCTCGAGTGGACGCAAAGCCATGTCTTCTCCACCTTCGGCGTCTGCTGGGGGGGCATGGCGATGGCCTACCACTTCCACGGCGTGAAAAAGCACATGCTCGATCACAAGGCCTTCGGGTGCTTCCGGCATCGCAATTGCGCGCCCGCCTCGCCCTACCTGCGGGGTTTCTCCGACGATCTGCTGATCCCGGTGAGCCGCTGGACCGAGATGAAACGCGACGAGCTGGAAGCTGCGGGCATGGTGACCTTGCTGCATTCGGACGAAACCGGCCCCTGTCTGGTCGAAGACCGCGCCCATCGCGCGCTCTACATCTTCAACCATTTCGAATATGACAGCGGCACGCTGAAGGAAGAATACGATCGCGACGTGGCGGCGGGAAAGCCGATCAACGTGCCGCTGAATTACTACCCTGACGACGATCCGAGCCGGGTGCCCACGAACCGGTGGAAGAGCCATGCCCACCTGCTCTACGGCAACTGGATCAACGAGATCTACCAGGGAACACCTTATGATCTGGAAGAGATTGGCCGCTAGTATCGCCCTCATCGCCCTCGCGCTCGGCGGGGCCACCTGGAGCGTCGCCTCCTGGCGCGCGAGCCGCGCCGAGGCCGCCTATCCGCCCGACGGGATCTTCGTCGAGGTCGACGGCCAGCGCGTGCATATGGTCGTCATGGGCGATCAGGGGCCGGATCTGGTGCTGATCCACGGCGCGTCGGGCTCTGCGCGCGCGCTGACCTTCGATCTCGCGCCGGAGCTGGCCAAGCGGTACCGCGTCTTCGTGCCCGACCGGCCGGGTTTCGGCTGGTCCGACCCGCTGGAGGGCGACTCGATCACCGCGCAGGCAGAGCTTCTGCAACACGCCGTGGCCGAAGCTGGTGCCCGCGATCCGATCGTCCTTGGGCATTCCTATGGCGGAGCTGTCGCCATCGCCTGGGCGGTCACGCGCCCCGGCACCCTGTCGGCGCTGGTTCCGGTGGCCGCCCCCTCGCAGACCTGGGAGGACCCGCTGCCGGCACTCTACCAGATCACTGCGCCGCCGTTGGGCCAGGCGATCGCGGTGCCGCTGATCTCTGCCTGGACCCCCCCCGATCTCTTGCGCTCCGAGGTCGCCTCGGTCTTCGAGCCGCAAGACATGCCCGACGGCTATGCCGAGTGGTTCGGCCCCGGCATGACATTGCGCGCCCGGACGATGCGGGTGAATGCCCGCCAGCGCGCGTCGCTGAAAGACGAGATCGCGGCTCTGATACCGCATTACCCCGATCTCGACCTGCCGGTGATATCGCTTCATGGCTCCGCCGATATGATCGTGGGCGAGCAGATCCATGCCGTCCCCTTCACCCGTCAGGTCCCGGGGGCCGAACTGGTCTCTCTCCCGGGGGTCGGGCATATGTTGCCGCATGTCGCCCTGGAGGAAACCGTGGCCGCCGTGGACCGCGTCGCGGCCCGCCTCCACAACGACTGAGCAAGCGGAAGATTTGGGGTGGAACACAGGCCCCTCCCTTCTTCTTGACCCAAATATCTCCGCCGGAGGCATCGCCCCCGAACCAAAGGCGTCGCGTGCTGGCTTCTTGCGCCGCCCGCAACGCCACCCCATACTGCGCGAAACGAGGAGACGGCGATGGCCAAGGACAAGAACGAAACCCCCTTCGAGATCCCTTTCGTCGGCGATATCACGAAATTCCTCGAAACCGAGGCGCCGAAGGAAATTCGCGACGCGATCACGATGTCGGACAAGGATGATATCCTTTCCAAATCATACCCTTACGACGAAGAGTTGAAGGGCAAGAAATACGACCGCCACATGGAGGCGCTTCAGGTCGAGCTGGTCAAGATGTTCTGGGACGTCAAGGAGACCGGCAAGCGGCTCGCGGTGATCTTCGAGGGGCGCGACGCGGCCGGCAAGGGCGGGACGATCGGGCGGATGCGTGAAAACCTCAACCCGCGCTCGGCCTATGTCGTGGCGCTGCCCAAACCCACCGAGACCGAGGCCACGCAATGGTACTTCCAGCGCTATGTGGATTGGCTGCCTGCGGCGGGTCAGATCGCGATGTTCGACCGCTCGTGGTATAACCGCGGCGTGGTCGAGCATGTCTTCGGCTTCTGCACGCCCCAGCAGCGCGAGCATTTCTTCCACCAGCTCCCCGATTTCGAGAAGATGCTGGTCGAGGACGGGGTGACGCTGGTCAAGCTCTGGCTCAACGTGGACCGTGCCGAACAGCTGCGCCGTTTCCTCGCGCGCGAGAGCGACCCGCTCAAGCAATGGAAGCTGAGCTGGATCGATGTCGAGGGCCTCAAGCGCTGGGACGCCTATTCCGCCGCGATCCAGGAGACACTGGAGCGTTCGGACAGCAAACACGCACCTTGGACCGTGATCCGCTCGGACGACAAGAAGCGCGCGCGCATCGCGGCGATCCAGACGGTGCTGAACGCGGTCGATTACGCGCGCAAGGACAAGGATGCGATCGGCGAGATCGACAAGAAGATCTGCGGCGGCATCGACGTTCTGAATGTCTAAGCAAGGCTATCATCACGGCAACCTGCGTCAGGCGCTGGTGAGCGCCGCGCTGAAGCTGATCGAGGAAAAGGGCCCGACCGGGTTCACGCTTTCGGAGGCTGCGAAAAGCGCGGGCGTCACCCCGGCCGCAGTCTATCGCCATTTCGCCGGCCGCGAGGATCTGATCGCGGAATGCGCGCGTCAGGGATACTTGATCTTCGGTGACCTCCTGGAACACGCTTGGCATGAGGGAAAACCTTCGGCTCTGGCAGCGTTTTCCTCGGTCGGGCGGGCCTATCTGGCTTTCGCGAAGAAATATCCCGGTCACTACATGGCGATGTTCGAAAGCGGCATCTCGCCCAACCGCTCGCCCGAGATTTCCGCCGTGGCCTCGAAATCCAGCGCCGCGATGGAGCGGGCGACGCGCGCGCTGATGGAACATGTCCCGCCGGAAAAACGCCCGCCCGCGGCGATGGTGGCCGCCCATATCTGGGCGATGAGCCATGGTGTGGTCGAGCTGTACGCGCGCGAGGGCAACCGCTCCCCCTTCGCGCCCGAGGATCTGCTCGAAAGCGGGATCGGGGTTTACCTGCGCGGGTTGGGGCTCATCCCGCCGGGGTGACGCCCTCCAGGCACTGGAGGTATCATGCGCTTCGTTCTGACCTTTGTTCTGATCCTCTGGGCCGGCCTTGCAGCAGCGACGCCCTACCCCGCCTATGAAACCCTCGGGGTCAATGATTTCGCGAATGTCTTGGCGCCCGCGCAAAGCGATGCGCTCGATGCGAAGCTGTCCGAGCTGCGTGAAAAGACCGGGATAGAGTTCACCGTGCTCACCCTGCCGACGCGCTCCGATTACGATCCCGCGCCCTCCCTGGAGAGCTTCGCGACGCGGCTTTTCAACGGCTGGGGGATCGGAAATGCCGAGCGCAATGACGGCATCCTGTTGATGGTGCTGGTGCAGGATCGCGAGGTGCGCATCGAACTCGGCTCTGGCTACAGCCCCGAATACGACATCCCCGCGCAGGATATCATCCGCACCGTGATCCTGCCCGCGTTTCGCGACGGCGATCTGCCCACCGGCATCCTCGCGGGCAGCGACGAGATCATCACCCGGATCGCCGATCGCTGGGCGCAGGGTCTGCCGCCGCAGCCGTCGCCCGACCGGGCAGAAGGGGTTCTCGACAAGATCCTGCGCTACGCGGTGTTTGTCGTCTTCGGGCTCGCCGCGGCCGTGATCTTGCTCGGACGCCGATTGCGCGGGCGGTTCACGCGGTGTCCAAATTGCGGCCGTCGCGGCCTCGATGTCACGCGCGAGATCAGCACGCAGGCCACCCGGAAAACGACCGGTCAGGGTGTCTGGATCCGCCGCTGTCCGCATTGCGGCTGGACTGGGCGCGAGAGTTTCACGATCCCCACGCGCGGCCGATCTTCGGGCGGGAGTTTCGGTGGAGGTCACTCCTCCGGCGGCGGGGCCAGCGGGCGCTGGTAGCCGCGCATGAAAACGGGCGGAGACCATCGCCTCCGCCCGCCAATCTTGCTTTCAGATCGCCGAGGATCAGAACTTGTAGGACGCCGTCAGCGCGAGCGTCGTGGTGTTCAGATCGTTCGTGGTGCCGTCGAAATTGTTGCCGATGCGATGATCGAGCTCGCCACCCACCGACCACTTGTCGTTGATGGCGTATTTCATGCCCAGACCGACCAGCGGCACGGTATCCGAGTAGCTGGTGCCACCCACTTCAGCATCCACGTAGGAGGCGCCGAGCGTGCCGTAGAACAGCATGTTCTGGTAGGGAACGCCGCCGATCGCCTTGAGATCGGTCATGCTCTTGACCTTGGCGGTGGTCGTGGTTTCGCCGTCGTTGATCGTCTCTTTCAGGTTCGCGGCGTTATAGGCCAGCTCGCCACCGAGGACGAAATTGCCGAAATCCTTGAGGTAGCCGCCGTGGATACCGCCCACGACGCCATCGGCCTCGATCGCGTCCTGCGCCTTGCCGTAGCCCAGCTGGGCACCGCCATAGAAGCCGCTCCAGTTGTAGTTGGCCGGAGCAACAACGACCGGTGCGGGCGTCACGACCGCCTCGGTCTGCGGAGCGGTATACCCGCCCGCCAGCGCCGCCGTGCCGGTCAGCGCCAGAATGCTCGAAGTCACGATAATCCGTTTCATGTTTCTCTCTCCTGTCTGAGGGTTCATCCCTCGTTCGAGATGTTTGGATCAGATCCGTTGCACGGACCTATGCTTCCTAAATTCACAGTCAATGCACCCGGTTCCGAGGCTCGGCGGGGACTTGCCGAAACGTGATCAATCCAGCGCTTTTCTGCGCATGTGAAAGCCTCTGCAATGACTGGACAAAAGACTGCGCGAGAGAGATTATTGAACATATGTTCATTTCCGGGAGGATCACATGGAGTTGACGGCACTCAGGGCGGTGGTGACAGGCGGGGCCTCAGGTCTCGGCGCGGCAACGGCGCGCCATCTCGCCGAGTCGGGGGCAAAGGTCACGATTTTCGACCGTGACCGCGCTCAGGGCGAAACGATGGCGGGCGAGATCGGCGCGACCTTCGCCGAGGTCGACGTGACCTCCGAGGAGAGCGTCGCGGCCGGTATCGCCGTGGCGGTCGCGGCGATGGGCGGAATCGACGCGCTGGTCAATTGCGCGGGCATCGCCACGGGTGAACGCGTGGTGGGGCGTGACGGTCCGCACCGGCTCGAGAGCTTCCGGCGCACGATCGACATCAACCTCGTCGGCTCATTCAACGTGCTGCGCCTTGTCGCCGCCGAGATGGCGAAAAACGAAGGCCCCGAGCGCGGCGTGATCATCAACACCGCTTCGATCGCGGCATTCGACGGGCAGAAGGGCCAGGCCGCCTACGCAGCGTCCAAGGGCGGTATCGCAGGGATGACCCTGCCGCTCGCGCGCGATCTGGCCACGCAAGGTATCCGTGTCTGCGCCATCGCGCCGGGGATTTTCGGGACACCGATGATGAAAGGCTTGCCGCAGGATGTGCAGGATAGCCTCGCCGCCGAGGTCACCTTCCCCAAACGCCTCGGAGAGCCGACCGAATACGCCGAACTGGCCGGTTTCATCATCCGCTCGGGTTATCTCAACGGAGAGGTGATCCGCCTCGACGGCGCGCTGCGGATGCGCTGATCCCCGAGAAAAACGCCCCGCGCGAACGCTTGCAAAAAATTTCCGAAAAACGGGTTGCAAGCCACCGCGCGGGGCGATAAATCCCGCTCTACCAAAACGACCACCGATGCGGAGAGGTGCCGGAGCGGTCGAACGGGGCGGTCTCGAAAACCGTTGTGGGTGTGAGCCCACCCAGGGTTCGAATCCCTGTCTCTCCGCCACTTACCCTTGATTTAATTGAATATTTTTCAATTACTCGGGCGCTACCCACCGAAAAACCCACCAAAGAAAAAACGCTTGGGATTCGGTGCCCTACCCATCGCGCGAGCCTCAATCCGTAGGGGGTGGCCCAATCTCATGGCGTGGGAAACCGCAAACCGGGGCGCTCGCTCGACTCGCACATCCGCAATTGAAGAAACCGCCCCCTACCCCCGTTTAGCGCCGAGCACATTGCAAACGCACTAGGGGCGCGGGTTTCCGGTCTTAGGCTTCCCAACTTTTCGCCGCCCCCTCCCCAAGCTCAACATTTTCCAACATCGCGCGAGCACGCCCAGCGCCGCCTCTGCGCCTCTCGGATGCGCTCGATCCCTTCTGGCGTTTTCGGCCCGGTCGATAGCCCGCCGTGAAACTTGCACCGCCGCTTGCCGGGAAGGCTGAGCACTTTGCAAGGATGCCCCTTGCGGGTCTTGGCTCCGCAGCGCACACGGCGTTTGGCTTCTCTCGCACGCTCGCGAGCTAGGGCTGCGGCCAGTTGTGTCTTGAGCCATTCTGTTTCCGAAGCGGTCAAGCTAACACCCCACCCCATGCGCGCGCGTATTTGTCCGCGCTAGACGCGTTGAACGAAAACGGCCATGTTTCTTGAACACGCTTTCACATCTGGAGACCGATTTGAGAACGCTCGTCATCTTGATTTTCTCGATTGCCGCAACCCAAGCAGTCGCATCGGATTTTCCTGCTACTAGCTTCAACGGCTACTCTGTGACCATTTCGATTCCATCCACCAGCAAGATCAACCTCAGCAAGCTGCCCGATGGTGCGAAAGAGAAAGCCGAAACTGTCTGCGCATCCGTTGGCAAGTCCGCGAAGGCACAGTCTGTCCAGCAGATTGCAGACTTCCGCTATAGCGCCTTCTTCCTGTGTATGTAGTTGGCGCTCGCCTCGCATAATGCCCTCTGCCGATGGCTCAATGTATGATTGGCACGGCTTCCATGTTCTGCGCCCTTGTGGCGCAAATCTGCTCCACAAATATAACCTTAGTCCTTCCCCCCTTCTTCCCCGTCCTTCCCGCGCGGCGCGATTTCGGAAATTCGTTCGACATTCGGCGCAGTGTCCATACCGGGGCGCAGGCGCTCAAGTCGGTATTGCTGGCGATGCGAGCCGGGACGGTATTTGGTCGCCACCGCCAGAAGCCCCTCATCCTCCAGCATCCGACGCGCGGCCCGAAATCCACGCGCTGACAGATCGGTCAACCCCGCCGCTTTCATCGCTCCGTGATCGAGCGCGAAGCGTTTGCCGGGGTCATGCCCATGCAGATCGACCAACAGAACGTAGAGCGCGATTGCATCGCTCCCGCCCGGTTTTCCGCGCAGGGCGTCATGGGCCAACCTATGGACCGGGAAGGCACTGTCCCGCCCGTGATATAGCTCACCCCTTAGCAAGCGCTGCCACGTCCAATCGGCAATTCCGCGCAGCTCCGCATCGGGCATACTGGAAGGGGCTGCACATCGCTCATCACGCAGCACGACAAGACGCGCGGTCAGCTCATCAGGGCCGCTGACGGTTTCGACCATCGCAATCGCTTCGCTGACCAAGGTTTGGTGACGCTCACCCTCTTGGATCGGCGCTGGCGCACCCATCGCCGTTTTCGCGCCGTAAATTACGGGCAATCTATCCACCCCCAGCACCCCCTTTACCGGAACATAGCGCCCTCCATCTGGCCGCAGAGAGAGCGGGCCGACCACATAGGACCGCCCGCCCGATTTCAGATCGACCGGAAGCCCTTCGGCGCGCAGGTTCGGCGTTGCGCCGCCCGCGCGATAGTAGAGATGCCGCCCCCTTGAGGTGAGCACATGCACCGGGCTTGAGCCGAACCGGGCTTCCATTTCCGCGACAAGGGCGGAGTCGTCGTGGTCGCAGTCGATCACGGCCAGCCCGTCGAGCCTTACACCATAGACGCCCACCCCGTGGCGATGGAGCGGGGCCAGCACTTGGCCCAGCTTAACCTTGGGCGCGGTCCAATTGCCGATGCCGGGTGTTTTCCCGTCATCGCCCCGCCCAAGCGGCAAGAGGTGAAAGCCCGCCAGTTTGAGCCGCACAATCTCTTGCCGGATTTCCTCGGCCAGCAGGGAAGCGCGCTGGGCTGTCATCGCCACCACCCCCCATAGACCAAAGGGGCCAGGTTGCGGGCTTGGGCTTCGCTCAGCCCCCGGCGCATCAATCGGCGGATCTGGGCGCGCATCATCGCGCACCCCCTCGGTCGATCCGCGCGACTGTCGAGCGCAGGACGTAGCGCGCATGTGTGCCGGGGAAGGCTCCTTCGTGGCGCTCGTGGACCGTCTCGATCCGCACGCCATGTTCCTTGAGCTTGTGAACGTAAGCGCTCCAACGCGGGCCGGGATGGTCAATCGGGGTGCATCCCTTCGCCCCAGCGCGGATCAGATTGTCGAGCGCCCAGCGCAGCCGCCCGTTGAGGTGGATTTCAGCCCGTCTACCATTGCTTTCGGCAATAAGGTATCGGGCATGGTCAAAGCCATGTTTAGCCATTCCTTCGGCTCCTAATTCGGTTGTGAGATTAGGGGCGCTGGGCTAGGGTCGCGGTGTCTCACCACACACGAAACTTGAACCGCCGCCCCCGATTGTGGGGCGCGGTTTTAGCGCTGCGCGGCTTCCCAGCGTTCAAGCTCTGCGAGGTTCCAGCGGGTGCATCCCGGCGAAAGCGTCACGGGCTTGGGGAAGCGCGGATCGGTCTTGGCCCAGCGCCACGGCGTCGAGCGGTGGACGCCATAGCGGGCGGCAAGCTGAAGGTCGGAGAGGTAGGTTTGTGCCATGCGGCGTGCTCCAATCGGTTGCGACTGGATGCAAATTCGGGAATTCAAATCGGACAAAAAAGTCTGACAAAACTGCCAAATCAGCCAAAACGAGCGATTTCACTCAATTCCTGTATTTTGCGCGCATCCGTTGGATAGTTCGGTCGGAAACAGAACGCCCAGTTTCGTCCCGCACCAAGCGAGCAACGCTCTTGGTAGACGAATTAATTATGTCGGCAGGCGCAAGGCTCTCAAGAACACTTGCGACTGCTGCGGATGCGTCTGGGGGCCTCCCTCCTGCTCGACGCTCGGCGAGGTTGTCTTCGTCCATCGACGATGTTGGAAATTCCTTCTTCATGCCATCTTGGATGCCTTGCACCGCCTTGCTCGACACGTCAGCCGCGACAAGAACAACGCCGAGACCTGCTGGCAGTATGGGTGTTCGGCTCATTGTATCTGAGTCCATATCTAAGATGCCGAAAACGCCCTTTCTAATATCGATAAATGGGCCATCGTCCCGCTCGAGTCCCGGGATACCATGCTCGTCATCGTCGAAAATGGTCACGAGCGACGAGCTTGCCAGCAAGAAACCAGTCTTATCTCCGATAACTGCCAACTTTTTCGAGTGCGCTGCGTTTATGAGATGAAGCCACACCGCCCGAGCCGTGACTGCCATTGCCATATCGAACTCGCGGTCAAAGAACCGGCCAGCATCTTCATCATTCATATCTTCAGCGAATTCTCTCATTCGGAGATCCAAGCGCTTAAGCATAAGACTTTCCACTTCGGCAAAAAAGTCTCGTAGAGGAACCCAGCCATCGACAAAAAACATCACCCAATCCTTACCACATCTGCGCCAGCCCGCGCACGGCCAGCCAAGTAATCCGCCCAAGCGTCCATCATGCCGCGCCGCTTCTCGACCATATCGCCGCGCCGATAGGCGGCTTCCACGGCGTTGCCGACCTTATGGGCCAGCGCCACCTCGGCCATATCGCCGGGGAAATGCGTGCGCTCTGCCACCCAATCGCGGAAGGTCGAGCGCAGCCCGTGCGGCACCGCTGGGCGCTTGCTCACGCGGTCCACATAGCCGACCCCATGCTCGGCCAGCTTGGCAGCGTGCAGGCGCTTCATCGCGGCGCTCAGGGCCATGTCGGACATTTCGCCCCCCTTGGGCGCGGGGAACACATGGGCGCTTCCCTGAAAGCGCGGCAGAGCTTTCAACAGCGCCAGCGCGTCGGCAGAGAGCGGCACGCGGTGTTCGCGGTCCATCTTCATCCGCGCCGCCGGGATGATCCACAGAGCCGCCTCAAGGTCGATTTCCTCCCAGCGCGCGCCCCGCACCTCTTGCGAGCGCGAAGCGGTCAGCGCCGCAAATTCGAGCGCGCGATTGCTCATCCCCTCACGGGCGCGCAGATCGGCCAGCCATTGCGGCGCGTCGTCGATCTGCAAGGCGGGTTGATTGGCGTTGCCCTTGAGCTTCGCAGGCGCGGGCAACAGCTCCTTAAGGTTGCCTCCCCAGCGGGCCGGATTGTCGCCCCGGCGATAGCCCGCGACCGTTGCCCAAGACAGAACCGCCTCGATCCGCCCACGCAGGCGCGATGCCGTTTCGGTCTTGCTATGCCAGATCGGTTCCAAGACGCGCAGCACGTCCTGCACGGCAATGTCCTGCACCAGCATCTTGCCCAGATCCGGCACGGCGTAGGTTTCGAGCGTGCTACGCCATTGCGCGCGGTGTTTGTCATTCTTGAAGGCGTCGAGCTTGGCCGACAGGTATTTCTCCACCGCATCGGAGAAGGTCAGCCCCCGGCGCTGGGCCGCGACAAGGGCCGCTCTGTTGGCCTTGCGCTGTTCCACAGGGTCAATCCCCGCCCGCACCTGTTCCTTGGCCTCTCTGGCCCGCTCACGCGCTTGGCTTAGGGTTACATCAGGGTAGCCGCCCAAGCCGATTTCCCGGCGCTTCTCGCCAATCGTGGTGCGCAAGAGCCAGGACCGCCCGCCCTTGGGCGTGAGTTGCAGGTAAAGCCCCGTGACGCCGCCCACCGGATGGATCACGTTTCGCCCCGTGCCGGGATGCGCGAGGTTCTTCACCTCCAGCGCGGAAAGCTCTTTGGCGATTTTCGGCATGGGAACCTAACTCTTTTGCCCAACATCCTACCCACCATTGAAGATGCACACCCCTGCGATTGATTGCAATGGGCCGCGAAGGCGTCTTGATTAAATCTTGTTATTTTATTGGCTTAGCGCGACAGGTTCTAACAGGTTGCAAAACCCTTGGGGCGGGCTGTCTCTCCGCCACTTCCCCTCACTCGTCCTGGGCATTCGCATTGGCGCGTCGCGCTTGGCGCCTGCATCGCTTTAACGAAGCGCTGCGGAGGCATTGTTGGCTGCCTGCCTCATTGGGAAAATTGGGCCGATTCAACCAAGTTGTATCGTGAATTGCAGGGGAATCGCGACTACCTCGGGAGACCGCGGCAGCTCCCATCACCCACAGCCACTCGTGGACGACGCCCTGACGCCCCACCAGAACTTGTGTCCTGCCTGATTTCCGGGCATTCCGCACCCCCGAGTCGGCGGGATCTTGCACGTCCGCTCGGCGCTCCGCAATTTCGCCTCAAAATCGGCAGAATTGCCCGCTAGGGTTGCAAAAAACGTGAGAGGCGACGTCGGCGGATGATCAGGCAATTCCTTTTGGCAGGACTCATGCTCATGCCCATGCAATCGAATGCGGCGCGGATCGGTGTCGGTGCCTGGGAAAATGCCAGCTACACGATGATCAACTGGATCGAGAACGCGCCCGCGGTGAGCTGGTATTACAACTGGCGTCCCGATCAGATGTGGAGCAAGTCGAACGCCAACCGCTCGGTCGAATTCGTGCCGATGATCCGCGATGTGGCAGATGTGAATGCCCGGATCGTGTCGGATACGCCGGTGCGCACGCTTCTCGGCTTCAACGAACCCGACAACGCAGATCTGAAAGCGGGCAGCGCGATCTCGGTCGCGAAGGCGATCAAGCTCTGGCCGAAACTCGAAGCGCGCGGGCTGCGCCTTGGTAGCCCCGCCACCACGCAAGACGGCACGCTCGGACCCAATTCCTGGCAGCGCCGTTTCATGGATGAGGTCGAGGCGCGCGGAATGCGGGTCGACTTCATGGCGGTGCATTACTATTCGACCAATGGCAACGTGGCCGAGTTCAAGCGGTGGCTCCAAAAGGTCCATGCCGAATACAAGCGCCCGATCTGGGTGACCGAATTCGCCTATGTCGACTGGAACCGGCCCGCCAAGGTCAGCTATGCGCAAAATGCGGCCTTTGCCGCAGCAGCGATCGAGATGATGGAGGGGCTGGCATTCATCGAGCGTCACGCCTGGTATGCCGCCAATCCCTATCAGTGGAACGGGCGCCAGCCGCAGATCAATCTGGTCAATGACAAGCTCGAGCCGACGCCGGTGGGCTATGCCTTTGACCGGACCGTGTCGCGCATCGGTCGCAAGCGAAGCCAGTAAGGCGAATTCGGGCGAACGCGCCCTGCCCCAAACAGGTTCACTCCCGGAAGTACGCGCCCGCGTGCAGCGCCGGGGCACACCCGTCGTTTCATACTGTGAAGGAGGGGGGATGGTGGGCGATGAGGGATTTGAACCCCCGACATCATCGATGTGAACGATGCGCTCTACCGCTGAGCTAATCGCCCTCCGTGGCGCGCGTTTTAGCGTCCCTCCCCGGGGTCCGCAAGAGGGTTTCGATCGCTTTTTTCAGACGCCCCCGCGTCAGTCGTATCCGCCCCCTTGCGGCGCAGCTTGACCACCAGGATCTCGTCGCCATTCTTCTCGAACTGGCGGTTGATCTTGAGCTTGCCAAGCGGCGGAATGTTGAGCTCTTCCCCCTCCGAGAGCGCCTCTCCCAGCACCTTCAGCACGGCCTCGGTCATCTGGCGCGCCTCGCCCTTCCTGACGCCGCCCTCGACCATGACGCGCTCCACGAAGCTCTTTTTCCGCAAGATGATGACCGGATCGGGCGCAGGCGCGGGTTGCGACGCAGGCGTGAGCGAGGCGGCAGATTTCGGGGCCGTTTTGCGCTTCGGGCTCGGCCCTTTCGTTCGGCTGTGCGGTCTGGAGGTGCTGGGCGTGCTGCTCTTGGCCATTTCGGTTCCTGTTTTCGGCGCTTTCGTAATAACTTAGCCAGTGCCGCACGAAAAAGCAAAACGCCCGTTGCGCGGGCAACGGGCGTTTCGTTTGTCATCAGCGTGAGGGATCAGTGCGCGGTTGCGCCCTGCCCGTCCGTCTTGGCCGCCGCGGCGGCCGCAGCCGCGGCCTCCTCGGCTTCCTCATCCCAATGGACCGGCTCGGGCTGGCGCACCAGCGCGCGGGCCAGAACCTCTTTCACATGGGTGACGGGTACGATTTCGAGCCCTTCCTTCACGTTGTCGGGGATCTCGGCGAGGTCCTTCTCGTTCTCCTCGGGGATGAAGACGGTCTTGATGCCACCGCGCAGAGCCGCGAGCAGCTTCTCCTTCAACCCGCCGATCGGCATCGCATTGCCGCGCAAGCTGACCTCGCCGGTCATGGCGATATCCTTGCGCACCGGAATGCCGGTCAGCACCGAGACGATCGAGGTCACCATCGCCAGACCCGCCGAGGGACCGTCCTTCGGGGTCGCCCCGTCCGGCACGTGAACGTGGATGTCCCACTTCTCGAAGCGCGGCGGCTTGATGCCGAATTCGGGCGCGACCGAGCGGACATAGCTCGATGCGGCGTCGATGGATTCCTTCATCACGTCGCCCAGCTTGCCGGTGGTCTTCATCCGGCCCTTGCCCGGCAGGCGCAGCGCCTCGATCTGCAGCAGGTCACCGCCCACCGAGGTCCAGGCAAGTCCCGTCACCACGCCGACCTGGTCTTCCTTCTCGGCCAGACCATAGCGGTAGCGCTTCACGCCCAGGTAGTCGCCGACCTTATCCTCGTCGATGGTGATCGACTTGACCTCGCCTTTCGACTTGATGATCTCGGTCACCGCCTTGCGGGCGAGCTTGGCGATCTCGCGCTCGAGGTTCCGCACGCCCGCCTCGCGGGTGTAGTAACGGATTACGTCGGTCAGGGCGCCATCGGTGATCGCGGTCTCGCCCTTCTTCAGCCCGTGCGATTTGATCTGCTTGGGGATCAGGTGCTGTTTCGCGATCTCGCGCTTCTCATCCTCGGTGTAGCCCGCGAGCGAGATGATCTCCATCCGGTCCAGAAGCGGGCCCGGCATGTTGTAGGAGTTCGCCGTGGTCAGGAACATCACGTTCGAGAGGTCGTATTCCACCTCAAGATAGTGATCGACGAAGGTCGCGTTCTGCTCGGGGTCGAGCACTTCGAGCATGGCCGAGGCCGGGTCGCCACGGAAGTCCTGCCCCATCTTGTCGATCTCGTCGAGCAGGATGAGCGGGTTCGTGGTCTTCGCCTTCTTCAGCGCCTGGATGATCTTGCCGGGCATCGAGCCGATATAGGTCCGGCGGTGACCGCGGATCTCGGATTCGTCACGCACGCCGCCGAGCGAGATGCGGATGAACTCGCGCCCAGTGGCTTTCGCGACCGAACGGCCGAGCGAGGTCTTACCCACGCCGGGCGGGCCGACGAGGCAGAGGATCGGGCCCTTCAGCTTGGCCGAGCGCGCCTGCACCGCGAGATACTCGACGATGCGCTCCTTGACTTTCTCGAGGCCGTAGTGATCCGCGTTGAGGATCTCCTCCGCCTTGAGCAGATCCTTTTTCACGCGGGATTTGGTGCCCCACGGGATCGACAGCATCCAGTCGAGATAGTTGCGCACGACGGTGGCCTCGGCCGACATCGGCGACATCGACTTGAGCTTCTTCAGCTCGCCCTCGGCCTTCTCGCGCGCCTCTTTCGACAGCTTCGTGGCCTCGATGCGCGCTTCCAGCTCGGCGATCTCGTTCTGGCCATCCTCGCCATCGCCGAGTTCCTTCTGAATGGCCTTCATCTGCTCATTCAGGTAGTACTCGCGCTGGGTCTTCTCCATCTGCGTCTTCACGCGCGACTTGATCTTCTTCTCGACCTGCAGAACCGAGACCTCGCCCTGCATCAACCCGTAGACCTTCTCGAGGCGCTCGGAGACGTTGAGCGTTTCCAGAAGCTCCTGCTTCTGCTCCACCTCGAGGCCCAGATGGCCCGAGACGAGATCGGCGAGTTTGTCGGCTTCGGTGGCGTCGGCCACCGCCGAGAGCGCCTCTTCGGGGATGTTCTTCTTGATCTTGGCGTAGCGCTCGAACTCCTCGGCGACCGAGCGCAGCAGCGCACGGATCGTCTCGGTGTCGCCCTCGGTCTCGATCAGAGCCTCGGCCTCGGCTTCGAAATAGTTGTCGTTGGGCACGAAATCGGTGATGCGCACGCGGCTCTTGCCCTCGACGAGCACTTTCACGGTGCCATCGGGCAGTTTGAGCAGTTGCAACACATTGGCGAGCACGCCCACGCGGAAGATCCCGTCAGTGTCAGGGTCGTCCTGCGAGGGGTCGATCTGGCTCGCGAGCAAGATCTGGCGGTCCTCGGCCATCACCTCTTCGAGCGCGCGCACGGATTTCTCGCGCCCGACGAAGAGCGGCACGATCATGTGGGGGAAGACCACGATGTCGCGCAGCGGCAGGACCGGATGGGTGACTGAGGTGAATTCGGTCATCGGCGTTCCTTTTCTGGCAGAAGGGTCCGGCCCCGATTTTCGGCAGCCACGTCCCTTCCCTGTTCAACCCAATATCTAGGAGGCGTATGGCGCCCATTCAACTAGGCCATGTCACTCACTCGTCACAATGCGCGTCCCACGCACGGGTCGCAAGAGCGGATCGGGAGATAGCGGAAAGGCGCTCCGCAGGCCAGCGAAAGGGTTGGGTGCGCGGCCAGCACTCAGCGCGGCAGGATCATTTCGGCCATCAATCCGCCAAGCCGTTCGGAATGCCCGAGTTTCAGCGACCCGCCATGGCTGCGCAGGATGTCGGCGGCGATCGAAAGCCCCAGACCCACGCCCTGCCCGCGATCCTGATTGCGCGCAGGATCGAGCCGGGTGAAGGGCCGCATCGCCTCGTCGCGCCGCTCGGGCGCGATGCCGGGCCCGTCGTCATGAACCGCGATTCGCCATCCCGTCTTGCCGATCGAGACCGTCACCTCTGCACGCTCGCCATACCGATTGGCATTGCCGATAAGGTTTTCAAAAGCGCGGCGCAGCGCATCGGGCCGGAAAGTCGCGGTCTCGCCCCCCTCGCAGCCGACAAGCGTGACCTTTTGGCCCGCGCGCTGCGCATCCTCGACGACACCGCGCACGAAACCGCAAATCTCCAGCGTCTCGGGATTGCCCTGCGTCGCCCCTTCGCGGGCGAAATCGAGAAAGGCGTCGACGAGGCGGCCCATCTCGTCGACATCGCGCTCCATCGCCTCGACATCCGGGCTCTCGGGCATCATCGAGAGCGCCAGCCGCAGCCGCGTCAGCGGCGTGCGCAGGTCATGGCTCACCCCCGAGAGCATCAGCGTGCGCTGTTCGATCTGTCGCTCGATGCGCGCACGCATGTCGAGGAAGGCCGAACCAGCCGAACGCACCTCGGTGGCCCCCGACACCCGATAATCCACGTTGCGCCCCTTGCCGAATGCCTCGGCGGCCCGCGCGAGCCGCCGGATCGGGCGCAGCTGGTTGCGCAGGAACAGATAGGCGATCAGCGTCATCAGGATCGACACGAAGACCATCAGCACCAGCAACTGATGCGGGTTCGAAGCCGAGACCCGCCCCCGCGGAAAGATCACCGACAAAAGCCCCTTCGGGGTCTCGAGCGCCACCGCGACCTTGTTGTCATCGCTCACAAGATCGATCGAGCGGATCGCGGGCAGGTTCTCGTGCAGAGTCGAGAGCACGACGATCCCGGTCAGGTCGAGAAACTTGCGCCGGTCACCGCGGTTTTTCGCCACCGAAGCGGGAGCGGGCAGCGCGGTGATGAATCCAAGCGCTTCGTCGAGTTCTGCAAGGCGCTCGCGTGCGGCCTCGATCGTCGCGGCCTTCGTCACCACCTGATCGAGCAGGACGATCTCGCGCACCATGCCCTCGGTCATCTGCCGCGTGACGCGTTCGAAATGACGCTGGATGAAGACGACCGAGACGACGAGCTGGATCGTGACGACCGGCAAAATGAGGATCAGCGCGGCCCGCCCGTAAAGCCCGCGCGGCATCACCTGTTTGAGCCAGCGAAAATTCATGGCAGAACCCTAGCGTCGGCCAAAGCGGAGGGAAAGATGGAAGAACTCGAGCCGGGTCTGCGGCGGATCGTGGCGCCCAACCCCTCGCCGATGACCTATACGGGCACCTGCAGCTACGTGATCGGGACCGGTGCGGTCGGTGTGGTCGATCCCGGCCCGGCCGACCCCGCGCATCTTCAGACGATTCTCGACGGTCTCGCGCGGGGCGAGCGCATCAGCCATATCCTCGTGACCCATGCCCATCTCGACCATTCTCCCGGCGCCCGGCTTCTTGCCGACGCAACGGGCGCCCCGGTTCTGGCCTTCGGGCCGCCCGAGGCCGGTCGCTCGCCGATCATGGCCGAACTGGCCGCGTCCGGTATGGCGGGCGGCGGCGAAGGCGTCGATCACGGGTTTCACCCCGACGAGCCACTCGGCGATGGCGAAACGCTGTCGCATGGCGACTGGCAGGTCACCGCGCTGCATACGCCGGGCCATTTCTGCAATCATCTGAGTTTCGTGCTGGGCGATGCGGTGCTCACCGGCGATGTGGTGATGGGGTGGTCCTCGACGCTGATCTCCCCCCCGGATGGAGATCTGAGCGATTACTACCTCTCTCTGGAGCGTATCGACGCACTCTCCCCCCGCATCCTCTACCCCGGCCACGGCGCGCCCGTTTCGGACCCGCGCGGGCTCATTTCCGAGCAGCGCGCCCATCGCGAGTCCCGAAGCGCCCAGATCCTGGAAAACTTGCGCCGGAGACCTGCGACGCCCCACGCCCTCACGCAAGCCATCTACACCGATATCCCGCCTGCCCTCCTGCCCGCAGCCGAGCGAAACGTCTTCGCCCATCTCGTTGAAATGACGCAACAAACCCTGGTGGCCCCTGCCCCACACCTGCATCCCAAGGCGCTGTTTTCGCTGACGTGACGAAAGGATGAATTTTTTCGCAAGAACCCTCTGGACAACCCAATTCGAGCTTTCTATACACCCCCTCGTGTTCCGGCGTAGCTCAGCGGTAGAGCAGTTGACTGTTAATCAATTGGTCGTAGGTTCGATCCCTACCGCCGGAGCCAAATCACCCTAAGTGGTTGATTTTATTGGTTGAGCCCCGACAAGAGTCGGAGCCGCCAGTTCGCGTTCACAAATTGGTGCACAGATGCATGCGCAAGCTGATGCACACTCGCGACTCCCGGATGCCCTGAAATCAGTTTTCGGAGGCTGCCCGCATGGCCGGAGTCGCACACACCCTATCTCGAAAAACGCCCCTCGGGCTTCTTCTTTCGCCGCCGTCTGACACGCCCATTTTGTGAGATATCAAACCCTAATCACAAATCGTCACTGTGTCTGTCGCTGCGAACCGAACTCCTCTCCGAAGCGAAGATCCGCGTCCGTGCACTGACAGTGCTCACCGACCTGGCCTTCGCGCTGACGTCGGAGAGACCCGTGAATCATTTGAGCCCCGAGCACGTGACATTGTTGACCGAACTTGCGCGCTGCCAGATCGCCGCCCATGAGGCCCTGCGCGCGTCGGCCGAGCCGCGCTCAGAAGCGGCCGCGTTGTTCGCGGCGAAGACCGAGCGTGCGACCCAAGATATGCTGCGCCGAGCCCTGGCGCTCGGCGACCGGTCGCCCGTCGAAGAGCCGCTGCGCGAGATGGCGCGGCACTTCGGGGTCACCCTCGACGAGAGCTCGACTGACCGGCGCGCGCTCGCCTTCGAGGCGCTGCGGGTCATGCTGGACGTGTCGCGCGAACGGGAGCGGCGTGAGGTCGGAACCTATGAGGAGCCGACGCCGATCTTCCGGTCTGTCCTGGCAAGCCGCTCGGCCGCCTCGGGCTCTGTCCTGCCCCAAGTTGTAGCACAATCGCACGCGCCCGCCCTAACCATCCCGGCAGCAGCCGCGCCTGTTGCAGTTTCCGTGCCGGTGTCAACCATCCCGTCGGCGATCGCCCCGGCTGAGCCACAGGTGGCCTCTCCGGATCAGCCTCCGACCCAAGAGGCTCACGCCACGCCGAAGAGGGCGAAAACGGGTGTAGCGGACACTGTGTCCAGCCGACCGCCCAGCCACGATTGCGAACCCGAACCTATCGTTACGTCGCCCGAGCCAGCGCTGAAGGCTCCCGTCATGCCGCGTGAAGAACCCCGGATCCTGATCGATCAGTCGCTTCTCTCCGACAAGGCGCGCGCGGCCTTGGCAAAAGGCCCCAATATCGAGTTCCTTGAGGCGTTCGACCTGTATTTCGAGATCAAGGAACTCGGATACGGAGATCTCTTCGAGGCCCGGCAGAAACGATTTCCGGACAAGGGCAAAAATTGGAAACGGACATCCGGGGGCAATGCCAGGAAGGCTCGCGATATCTGGGTCGATGTCCTGGGAAACCAACCGTTCCACCAGATCGACTGGACCGAGGTAGACGGTGTCCTGAATGTCATTCGCCGTATCCCCAAATACCACGGAAAGAAGAAGAACCTTCTCAATACGAAAGGTTTCCGCGACCTCGTCGAGCGTGCCGACGAGCAAGAGCTCGCAGCGGCAACTGCCTTGAGGGAAGAGCTCGCCGCGAAGGGCATATCCAAACCGGCGGCTCTCGAACGCGCGGACCTTGACGCGAAGATCCCTCGGCTTCGTGTCGCCACCTTCCTCCGCCATGGCCGCATGGCGAACCGGGTCGGCAAGATGTTGGAAGCCATGAAGCTGATCGACGAGAATCCGTTCGAGATCTGTTCCTGGACCAACGACGAGGAGAAGGCGCTGAAGGCGAGCGAAGAAGACCGTTCCCGCATGCTCTGGGATGACAAGATCCAGAAGCTCTTCGCCTCTCCGGTCTACCAGGGGCAGTGCGACGAGGTGGACTATCCGCTTTTCTGGGCGCCCCTCATCGCGCGCCTTGCCGGCTGTCGCGCCGAGGAAATCCTGCAACTCGGACCGGACGACTTCGGGTCGGAGAACGGCATCGCTTATTTCACCGTGCGCAACGTCGCCGGCAACCATGTGAAGTCCTCGGCCGGGGAATGAACCGCCCCATGTTTGCCGGAGGCTCCAACTCCTGAGTAGGATGGAGCATCATGAGCAAGACGACGAACAAGTTT